>CAWIRW010000006.1:0-448717 GCA_963838655.1 uncultured Solirubrobacteraceae bacterium
ACTCGAACCCCCGACACGCGGATTATGATTCCGCTGCTCTAACCGACTGAGCTACTCCGGCGGGAGGCGGATCAACAGTAGCGATCGGTGCTGGGCCGGGGGCGCCTCAGCTTGGGTTCAGTTTGGCCGAACCCGGCGCGCCTCGCCTGCGTAGCTCCCCGTGAGAGGTTGGAGAGGAGGCGAGGGGTTGGCGGGTTCGGAACGCGTGCCGCGAAGGACTGCTTCGCGCCGGGAGCTCACCGGGCGCGCGGGTCTGCGCTTGCTGCTCGAGGCATCTGATGAGCGGCTCGTCGCGCTCGCCCGGGCGGGGGATGCGCATGCGTTCGCCGCCATCGTCGAGCGGTATCGGGCGCCGCTGCTCCGATACTGCCGCGGCTTCCTTCCGCCGTCCGCTGCCGAGGACGCGCTACAGCAGACGTTCATCAATGCCCATGCGGCGCTGGTCCGGGGCGAGGCCGCTGCGCCGGTGGCGCTCCGACCGTGGCTGTACCGCGTCGCGCACAACGCCGCGCTCAACGTTGCCCGCGATCCGCAGGGCGCGTTGGAGCGGCTGCCCGAGAGCCTCGATGGTGTCCGGCGCCCGGACGAGGTGTTTCAGGAGCGCGAGCAGCTGCGACGCGTGGTCGGTGCAGTTGCGGCACTTCCGTCGAGGCAGCGCGAGGTGATCGTCCGGCACGCGCTCGACGGTGACAGCCATGAGCGGATCGCGACCGATCTGAGAATGAGCGCGGGCTCGGTCCGCCAGCTCGCGCATCGTGCTCGGCGGACCGTGCGTGCGGCCGCCGCCGCCGTCGTGCCCACGCCGGTGCTGCGGCTGCTGCCGTGGGGCTCGGATGCCGCCGAGCTCGCCTCGAGCGCCGGTGGCGGCGCGGTCGTCAAGGTCGCTGTCGCCGCCGCCCTCGCCGGCGCCGCCGGTGGCGGCGCGGTGGGCGCGGTCAGCCGCGACGCCGAGCCGCGTTCCGGCCGTGAGGTCCGGGCCGATGCCGCGGGGCCGCGCGCGATCGAGCCCGTCCGCGCTCGACCCGACTCCGCGCGCCTTCGGACCGCCCCGGTCACGCGAAGCGGCTCGGACCGAGCCGGTCGCGACTCGCCGAAGTCCGGCTCTTCCGGCGGCGGATCGGAGAGCGGCTCGTCGGGCAGCGGCTCGTCGGGCAGCGGGTCGTCGGGGAGCGGCTCGTCCGGGAGTGGGTCGTCGGGGAGCGGCTCGTCGGGGAGCGGGTCGTCGGGCAGTGGGTCGTCCGGGAGTGGGTCGTCGGGCAGTGGGTCGTCCGGGAGCGGCGTCGTCGGGCAGTGGGTCGTCGGGCAGTGGCTCGTCGGGCAGTGGCGTCGTCGGGCAGTGGGTCGTCCGGCGCCACGTCGTCGGGCAGTGGGTCCTCGGGGAGCGGCTCGTCCGGCAGTGACTCGTCCGGGAGTGGCTCGTCCGGGAGTGGGGGCGATCCGTCGTCTGCAAGCTGGTGGCGAGTCTTCGGGCTCAGGTGGGTCCGGAGACTGACGCGGCTGCGGCGATCAGGTCCAGCATCGGCGTCGCCCGGGCGCGCTCGTGGTCCGCGGCCAAGGCGAGCAACTCGCTCGCTCGGCGTCGCTCGGCGGCGTCCATCAGCGCGTGGTGGAACATCACTCCCACCGGTTCGCCCGAGCCGACCACACGCGCGACGCGTTCGCCGAGCTCGCGAACCCCGATCCGCCTGCCGTGACGATGGGCGAACCAGTCGACGCTGACCGGCAGCTCGCGCAGGCCGGGCACACCGAGCGGTGCGGCGCGCGCCTCGCGTGACAGCGCCGCGAAGCCCAGCTCGACCAGACAGCGGCCGGTGTGGCGCGTACACCGGTTCCACGGCGGCGTGAAGATCGGGTCCACGCCCTCGCCGAGGAGTGCCTCCAGGCGCGCCCGCCCGTCGGCGATGTCGCGTCGCTGGGTCGCCGCGTCGCGCGCAGCGCCGAACTCGCACTTGCGCCCTGAGCGCTCGTGGTTGACGTGCGCGAGGCCGTGCTGGTGCAGCCGCACCGCCGGTCGCGCCCGCAGCTCGTTCGCGAGCCCCGGCCCCAACGCCAGCGGGATCACGGCGAGATCGACCGGGAGCGATCGCGCGGCGAACGCGTCGAGCAGCGCCAGCAGCCGCCCGTCGCTCCAGCCGGCGTCGTCGTCGCGGAAGAAGAACGCGACGGGAGCGGGCGCCGCATCGAGCGCCTGCGCCACGGGATCGAGCCACGAGCCCATACGCGCCAGACACATCCACCAGCGCAGATGTCACAGATCGGTTCGCGACAGACGCCCGCGTTCACAGATTTGTCACACATCGCCCCACGGGTGTGTCGCAGCAGCGCATGGCACCCCCGGTTCCGAGCGTCGGCTACGTCCTCATGGGCTTCCCGCGCGTCTCCGAGACGTTCATCGCGAGCGAGCTGCTGCGCGTCGAGCAGGCCGGCGTGCCGGTTCGCCTGTTCGTCGTCAAGCCGATCGAGGCACGGGAGCGCGACCTCCGCCACCCGGTCGTGGACGCCATCCGGGCCCGCCCGGAGCATCTCCCCGACGCCTCGTCGCTGACCGCACCGCTCCACCGCTGGCGACGCGCCGAGCTCGCGCCGTTCATGCCGTCGCTCGGTCGCGTGGCGCGCCGACGCCCGACAAGCCTCGCCAAAGACCGTCGCCACCACGCTCGCGCAGGCCCTGCGCGACCGTCGCACCCCGCTGTCGGGACCGCGCAAGGTCTACGTGAAGGAGCTGCTCCAGGCGATCGCGCTCGCGGACCGCCTGCTCGCCGCGCCTGAGGTCCGCCACCTCCATGCGCACTTCGCCCACGGCACGACGACGATCGCCTGGCACGCCGCACGGATCGTGGGCCTGCCGTTCTCGTTCACCGGCCACGCGCGGGACATCTACGCCGAGCACCTCAACCCCAAGGGCTGGCTGCGCCGCAAGCTGCTCGCGGCGCGCTTCGTCGTCACCTGCACCGACGCGAACGTCCGGCACCTGAAGGCGATCGCGCCCGAGGCCGACGTCCACCTCGTCTATCACGGCCTGAACGCCGACTTCGCCCGGCTCCTCAAGGACGACGGGGCGACCGCGCCCGCCGACCGCGACCGGCTGCGGATCCTCGCCGTCGGCCGCATCGTGGCCAAGAAGGGCTTCGACGTGCTCGTCGACGCGTGCGCCGTGCTGCGCCGCCGCGGCATCGCCTTCGAGGCCGCGATCGTCGGCCAGGAGGACAAGCACTCGGCCGCCGTGCGCGAGCGCATCGCCAGCCACGGGCTGACCCGCCACGTTCGGCTCCGCGGGCCGATGACACAGAGCGAGCTGCTGAGCGAGTACCGCCGCGCGAGCGCCCTCTGCATGCCGAGCCGCCTGCTGCCCGACGATCGCGACGGGATCCCGAACGTCCTCGTCGAAGCGATGGCGGCAGGGACGCCGGTGATCGCGAGCGCCGTCTCCGGCATCCCCGAGCTCGTCCAGCACGACGTCAACGGGCTGCTCGTCGCGCCCGAGGACCCCGAGGAGCTGGCCGCGACGCTGCTGCGCCTGCACGGTGACCGCGCGCTGTCGGACCGCCTGGCCCGGGAGGCGCGCGACACCGTCGCGCGCCGCTTCGACGGCACGAGCCAGGCGAGCCGGCTCGCCGAGCTGTTCCACGCGGCGGTGCGCGCGTGACGAGCGTGATCGTCCGCCGCCCGCGGCCCGTGCTGTGCGTGACCGAGCACGAGCACCGCAGCCGCGCGGTCGCCGACGCGGTCTGCGCCGGGCGCTTCACCGTCGCGGGCGAGACGCGCGCGCTCGGCACCGATCCCGACTGGCTCGGCGCGAGCCTGCCCGCGGACGAGGAGTGGCGGATCGAGTGGGTGAAGTTCGCCTGGGGGCTCGATCTCGCGCACGCCGCCGCCGAGACCGGCGACCCGCGCTTCACACGCGCGTGGGAGGCGCTCAGCGCGTCGTGGATCCGGCAGGTCCCGGCCGATCACGACCCCGCCGAGGTGACCGCCCGGCGGATCCTCAACTGGATCTACACGTGGCAGCGCCTCGTCCCCGGGGAGCACCACGCGAATCGTCTCTTCGCCAGCCTCGTCGAGCAGGTCGAGCACGTCCGCGCGACGCTCACGCCTGAGCGCAACCACCGCACGCTCGAGCTCTACGCGCTGCTGATCGCCGCGCTCGCCCTGCCGGAGCTCGACCGCGACGGGCTGCTCGAGCTCGCCGTGACCGAGCTCGACCGCAACCTGACGACCGATTTTCGCCCCGACGGCGTGCACCGGGAGGCCTCGACCCACTACCACGCGATCGCGCTGCGCTCGCTCGTCGGCGCCCGCGAGAACGCCCGTCGCTACGGCATCGAGATGCCGCCCGGGTTCGACGGCCGACTCGCCCGCGCATGCGCGTTCCTCGCCCACTGCACGCGCCCGGACGGGACGATCCCGGCCCTGTCGGACGCCGACAGCGGCGACTACGGCCGCCTGCTCATCCACGCCGCGGATCTGCTCGCGGACGACGAGCTGCGCTTCGTCGGCTCGCGCGGGCGCGCCGGGCGGACGCCCGCGCGCCGCCACGCGAGCTTCCTCGAAGGCGGCTACTTCGTGCAGCGCAGCGAATGGGGGCCCGAGGCCCGCTACCTGATCTTCGACTGCGGGCCGCTGGGCGACGGCGGGCACGGCCACTACGACCTGCTGAGCTTCGAGGCGCACGCCGGCGGGCGCGCGCTGGTCGTCGATCCCGGGCGCGGCAGCTACTCGGAGGAGCCGCCGAACCTGCGTCGCTGGTTCCGCGGCACGGCGGCCCACAACACCGTCTGCGTCGACGGGCTCGACCAGACGCCCTACAGCCGCGGCCGCCCGCTCGGCGCCGTCGCGCATGGACGGCTGCTCGAACGACGCACGTCGCCCGGGCTCGACGTGATCGCCGGCGAGGCCGTCAGCCCTGCGTACGAGGTCGTCCACCGGCGCCGGATCGCGTTCGTCGACGACCGCTACTGGATCGTCGAGGACCGGCTCGACGGCGAGCGCGAGCACGCGTTCGACCTCCGCTTCCATCTCGCGCCCGAGGCGCAGGGCGCCGCGCGCGTCGACGGCGCGACGGTGACCGCCCCGGGGCTGACCATGCTGATCCGCGGCGCCGAGACCGTCGCGCTCGAGCCCGGCTGGGTGGCGCCACGCTACGGGCAGCGGCTCGACGCGCCGGTCGTCAGCGCCGTCGCGCACGGGACGAGCGCGCGCTTCGTCACGCTGCTCGCGCCCGGCGAGTCGGTCCCGCCCGGCGCGCTCGAGGCATGGAGGCGCGCGTGAGGGCTCTGCTGGCGCCCGACCCCGCGCTGCCGATGCGCGACGCGCTGCTCGACGCCTCGCGGATGGCCGCGCTGCTCGGCCCGCGACTGACCGGCGCCGCGGCCGACGCGTGCGAGCGCATGAACGCGAAGTATCGCGTCGGCGAGAGCCTGCGCGTCGTCTACCGGATCGAGGCCGGCGGGGTGTCGCACACCGTCGCCGGACGCACCTTCCGCGGCCGCAGCGCGAGCGTCTACCGCCGCGCCGCCGCCGCAGCCGCGCCCAACGGCGACGGGTCGCCGCCGGTGCTGCATGCGCCGGAGCTGGACACCGTGTTCTGGACGTTCCCGAACGACCGCCGGCTCGCCGGGCTGCGGCTGCTCGCCGGCCGCTCGGACGCGCTCGACCGGCTCGTCGGCCAGCCCGTCGTCCGCACGCGGCTGGTGGCGTACGCGCCGGAGCGGGCGGCGACCGCCGCGTGCCTGGACGCCGGCGGCCGGGTGGTCGCGTACGTGAAGGCGCACTGGGACGCCGCGGCGCGGGAGCTCGCCAGCGTGCAGGCCGCGGCGAGCGGGGTCAGCCCGGCCGATCCGCACCTGCGCGTGCCGCGCGTGCTCGCGGCCTCGCCGGCTGACGGCGCGCTCGTGCTCGAGCCGCTCCCGGGGCGCCGGCTGGACGGTCTCTCCGCGGCCGAGCTCGTGCCCGCCCTGCACGCGCTCGGAGCCGCGCTCGCGACCCTGCACGCCGTCCGCCCGCTCCCGTCACGGCGCTTCGACCGGCTCGACCCGGAGCGACTCGCGGCGGCCGCCGACCTGATCGGGCGCGTGCGGCCGGACTGCCGGGGACCGGCCGCGCGCCTGCTCGAAGCCCTGCGAATGGGCTCGGGCGAGCGGGAGCAGCCGGTCCACCTGCACGGCGACGCGAACCTGCGCAACGCGCTGCTCGCTGGACACCGCATCGGCCTGGTCGACCTCGAGGACGTCAGCGCCGGGCCGGCCGCGGCCGACCTCGGCTTCGTGCTCGCCGGGCTGCACGCCGCGCGGGTGCAGGCGGGGCTCGAGCCGGCGGGTCACGCGGCACTCGCCGCCTCGCTTCTCGACGGCTACGCGAAGGCCGGCAGCGTGCCGTCCGATGCGTCGCTGCGCTGGCACACCGCCGCGTGCGTGCTCGCGCGGATCGCGGTGCCGGCCGTCGGTCGCGTGCGCCCCGGGCTGCTCGCGCGCCTGGAGGCGCTCCTGCTCGCGGCGCGGGAGCTCGTGCCATGAGCGACCGGCCGCCGCTCCTGTGGTACTGCCAGCACTCCGTCGGGCTCGGCCACCTGATGCGCTCGTACACGCTGTGCGCCGCGCTCTCGCGGTACTTCCGCGTCGTGCTGGTGTGCGGCGGCGCGCTCCCCGACGGCATCCGGCCGCCGGCCGGCGTCCAGGTGCTGGCGCTGCCGCCGCTCGGCGTCGGGGCCGCGGGCCGCTTCGTCAGCCACGACGCGCGCTACTCGGTCGAGGACGCGTGGACCGTGCGCCGGAAGCGGATCCTGGCGGCGTACCGCACGCTGCGGCCGGCGGCGGTCGTGGTCGAGCTGTTCCCGTTCGGGCGGGCGAAGTTCGCGCGCGAGGTCGTGCCGCTGCTCGCGGCCGCGCGGGCCGACGGCGCGCTCACGGCGTCCAGCGTGCGCGACCTGCTCGTCAGCGCTCGCCCCGACCAGCACGCGCACGACGACCGGGCGGCGGGACTCGCCAACGAGCACCTCGACGTCGTGCTCGTGCACAGCGACCCGCGCTTCGCTCGCCTCGAGGAGACGTTCGCGCCGCGCCGGCGGCTGCGCGTCCCGATCCTCTACACGGGCTTCGTCGTCCGCGACGGCGCCGCACCGTTGGTGCCGCACGGCCGGCACGTCGTGGTGTCGGTCGGCGGCGGTCTTGTCGGCGAGCCGTTGCTGCACGCCGCCGCCGAGGCGCAGCCCGCGGCGGGGGTCCCGCTGCGGCTGATCGGCGGGCCGCTGATGCCCCAGGAGGCGTGGCAGCGCGTGCGCGCGCTGGCGGGCCCGGACGTCGAGTTGCGGCGCACGGTGCCGGACCTCGGCGCTGAGCTGCGCGCCGCCCGCGCGTCGGTCAGCCAGGGCGGCTACAACACCGCGCTCGAGGTGCTGCGCTCCGGCGTGCCGGGCCTGATCGTGCCGTACGCGACGCCGGAGGAGGACGAGCAGCTCCGCCGGGCGCGGCGCCTCGAGCGCCTGGGCGCGGTCCGCGTGCTGGCGCCTGACCAGCTCGACCGCAGCGACGCTCGCCCGCGAGCTGCGCCGGCTGCTCACGTTCGAGCCGCGCCCGGCGGTCGTCGACCTCGACGGCGCCGGGCGCGCCGGGCGCCTGCTGGCCGAGCTCGTGGCCGTGCACCGTTCGCCGGCCGTGGCGGGGCGGGCATGAGCCCCGCGACGCGCATGCTGCGCCCGCACGTGGCGCGCCGATGGCGCGCGCTGGCCGGGGCCGGCGTCGCGACGGTGGCGCTGGCCGCCGCCAACCTCGCCAAGCCGTGGCCGCTCGCCCTCGTCGTCGATCGCCTGCTCGCGCAGCGCAGCGTCCCGTTCACGCTCGACGCCGGCGACCTGCGACTGCTCACTGCCCTCGCCGCCGCGGTGCTGGCGATCGCGATCATCGAGGCCGGCGCGCAGTACGCGTCCGACCTGAAGCTGCAGGCAGCCGGCGAGCGCATCAGCCACGACCTGCGCGTGCGCGTGTACGAGCACCTGCAGCGGCTGTCGCTGGGCTTCCACCAGCGAAGCGAGAAGGGCGACCTCGTCACGCGCGTGACCGGCGACGTCAACGCGATGGGAGACCTGTTCTCGCAGTCGCTCGGGTCGATGGTCCAGGCCGGCCTGCTGTCGGTCGGGATGGCCGCCGTGCTGCTCGTGATCGACCCTGTGCTGGCGGCGGTGGCGCTCTCCACCGCGCCGGTGACGGCGGCGCTCAGCTACGTCTACCGACGGCGCGTGCGCTCGCAGGCGCGGCTGCGGCGCACGCAGGAGGGGCACATCGCGTCGATCGCGTCGGAGGCCCTGTCGGCGATGGCGGTGGTCAAGGCATTCGGCTCCGAGGGCTACGAGAGCCGGCGCGTGCGCGAGGGCTCGGAGCTGCGGCTCGCATCAGGCGTCGAGGTCGCGCGGCTGCAGGCGCGGTTCGACGGGCTCGTCGGCGCTGTGCGCGCGGTCGCCACCGCGCTCGTGCTCGTGCTCGGCGCGGTCCGCGTCTCCCAGGGGGCGATCAGCGCGGGCGAGCTGCTCGTGTTCGCGAGCTACACGCGCAAGGCCCAGGGCCCGATGCGCAGCTTCGCGCGCGAGCTGACGAAGGTCTCGGCGGCGCTGGCGAAGGCCGACCGGATCGCCGAGCTGCTGGCCGCCGACGATGTGCTGCCCGAGCCGCCCGGCGCCCACCGCGGCGGGCGCGCTGCCGGCGAGCTGGCGCTGGAGGACGTGTCGTTCGGCTACGGACCGGACCGGCCCGTGCTCGCCGGGCTGTCGCTGCGCGTGCGGCCGGGCGAGCGGCTCGCGTTGATGGGCCCGTCGGGCGCCGGCAAGTCGACGCTCGGCGCGCTCGTCGCGCGCCTCTTCGACCCGACGGCCGGGCGCGTGCTGCTTGACGGGCGCGACGCTCGCGACTGCGCGCTCGAATGGTGGCGCGAGCAGGTCGCGGTCGTGCTGCAGGACACGGTCCTGTTCAGCGGCACGGTGCACGAGAACATCGCCTACGCCGTCGACGCGACGCGCGACGAGGTGATCGCGGCGGCGCGCGCAACCGCGGCGCACGAGTTCATCTGCGCGCTGCCGCTCGGCTACGACACGGACCTCGGCCCCCAGGGCGTGGCCCTCTCAGGCGGCCAGCGGCAGCGCATCGGGATCGCTCGCACCCTGCTGCGCGACCCGCCGGTGCTCGTGCTCGACGAGCCGACGACGGGGCTCGACGCCGACAGCGAGGCCGCGGTGCTCGACGGCCTGCAGGAGCTGATGCGCGGGCGCACGACGATCCTCATCACCCACGCTCCGCGGCTCGCGCGCACAGCCGACCGCGTCGTCGAGCTCGCCGGCGGCGCGATCGTACGCGCGCCGCGCGTGCGCGAGCGCACGCTGCCGCTCGAGCGGCTGCTCGACCCGCAGGAGCGGCGGGCGCTGATCGCGCGTGCCCTCGGGAGCGGCGACCGGCTCGGCGACGTGGAGGTCGCCCGCGTCGTCTACAAGCCTCACGACACGGTGGCGGTGCACTACCGCGCGGTCGTCGACGGCCGGGAGCGCGACGCCGTCGCGACGAGCATCGTCGGCGTCGACCTCGAGGAGCGGATCGGCCGCCCGAGCCACGCAGCGCTCGCGCGCAAGGCGGAGCGCCGCTCGGCGGCGCCCGCCCACTTCGACGGCGCGCTCGGCGCGCTGGTGACGTGGCTGCCGTTCGACCCGAAGCTACCCGCGCTCGCCGAGGAGCGCGGCGAGCTCGAGCGCCGGCTCGGGACGCCGCTCGGCGCGGAGCCCGAGCTCGTCGGCTACAAGCCGCGCGGCCGCGCCGTGCTGCGGGCGAACGGGCTCGTGCTGAAGGCCTACGGCGCGTCGCGCCAGTTCGAGGCGGCACTTGCGGGGCTGCGCACCGCGGGCGCCGGACCGCTGCGCACCGGGACGCTCGCCGCCGCGGTGCCGGAGCTGCGGCTGATCGCACAGCGCCTCGTGGCGGGTCGGCGGCCCGAGTCGGCGGCCGACGTCGCCGCGACCGCCGGGGCACTCGCCGCAGAGCTGCAGGGTGGGCCGGCGTCCGGTCTGATCGAGGCGCCGCCCGAGCGGCACCTGGCCGCCGCCGCTCGCAAGGCGGAGCTGATCGGCGCCGTGCTGCCCGCTCTACGCCCCCGAGCCGACGCGCTCGTCGCGTCCCTACGCCGCGACGTGCCGTCCGTCTCCGCGCTCGTGCCCGCCCACGGCGACTTCCACGTCGACCAGCTGCTCGTGGGCGAGCGGGTCGCGGTCGTGGACTTCGACCAGATGTGCCTGGCGGCGCCGGCGCTCGATCTCGCGACCTACGCCGCCGACGTGGTGCGCGGGCGCGACGGCGACCTCGCCGCCGTGGCCGAGGTGCTCGACCCGCTGCTCGACGGCTACGGCGGGCGGCCGGCGGCGCTCGAGTGGCACCTCTCGGCGGCAATCCTCGCTCGGACTGCTCACCCGTTCCAGCGCCAGCTGCCCGACTGGCCCGGCCGCGTCGAGGCGATGCTCGCAGCGGCGGAGGAGCTCCGTGGCTAGCTCGCGCGTTCTCGTCACCGGTTGCGCGGGATTCGTCGGTTCACACCTCGCCGAGGCGATGCTCGCCGACGGCCACGAGGTGGTCGGCGTCGACAGCTTCACCGACAACTACCCCACCGCCGAGAAGCTCGCGAACCTCGCCCGGGCACGCGACCACGAGGCCTTCGCGCTGCACGCCGTCGACCTCGCCGGTGCGGACGTCGCAGCCCTGCTCGACGGATGCGACGCCGTCTTCCACCTCGCCGCCGAGCCCGGGGTGCGCTCGAGCTGGGGGCGGCGGTTCGACCGCTTCGTCCACAACAACGTCGAAGCCACGCAACGGCTGCTCGAGGCGCTCCGCACTCGGCCCGGCGCCCGGCTCGTCTACGCCTCGTCCTCGTCGGTCTACGGCGAATCCGAGCGGCTGCCGACCGACGAGGAGGCGCCGCCACGGCCGCTATCGCCCTACGGCGTGACCAAGCTCGCGGGCGAGCAGCTGTGCCGCGTCTACCACGTCAACCACGGCGTCGACACCGTGGCGCTGCGCTTCTTCACCGTCTACGGTCCCCGCCAGCGCCCCGACATGGCCTTCCGGCGCTTCTGCGAGGCCGTCGCGCGCGGCGGTCCGATCGAGCTGTTCGGCGACGGGGGCCAGAGCCGCGACTTCACGTACGTCGCGGATGTCGTGCGGGCGCTCCGGGCCGCCGCGACGGCGGACGGCGCGCCAGGTCGCGCCTACAACGTCGGCGGCGGCGCGCCGGTGAGCCTCAACGCCGCGCTCGAGCAGCTCGCGTCGATCGCCGGCC
This sequence comes from uncultured Solirubrobacteraceae bacterium, assembly GCA_963838655.1. Taxonomy (GTDB): domain Bacteria; phylum Actinomycetota; class Thermoleophilia; order Solirubrobacterales; family Solirubrobacteraceae; genus DASSUW01. The sequence goes on from CAWIRW010000006.1 coordinate 11,299, forward strand.
GCCCGCTCGACGTGCGCCGTGCCGGCCGCGAGTCCGGCGACGTGCTCCACACGGCCGCCGACATCCGGCGCGCGCACGAGGAGCTCGGCTTTGCCCCCACCCACGACCTCGAGGCCGGGCTACGAGCCGAGTACGAGTGGGTGCTCGCGCGCACGGGGGCGGCCTCGGTGCGCGTGATCCGCGCGCGGGAATAGGCCAGCAGCCGGGCTTTGGCGAATCGCAAGCGGGCTGCAAGCGGGGGGCGGCAACGTGGCGGTCGCCCCGTCCAACTCCCCAGGAGCACTCATCATGCGCATCACCCGTACGTTGGCCGCCTCCGTGGTGGCCGCCGCCCTCGTCGTCCCTGCCGCGCAGGCCGCGCCGATCGACGCGTACACGCCCGGCACGGAACAGACGCAGGACCTGCGTGGCGCCGACGCCCGCGGCACCGAGCCGGGAACCGGCACCCAGTGGTCCGGCGCCTCGGCTGCCGAGTCCGCTTCGGTGCGGCCGGCGTCGCAGCCGTCGGGCACCGTCACCGCCTCCGACGGCGGTGAGGGCATCGACGTCGTGTCGATCGGGCTCGGCGCCGCCGGCGCCCTGCTCGCCGCCAGCGGCGTCGCCGTCATGAACGGCCGCCGCCGGCAGCGGCTCGGCGCGACCGCCTAGCGCCAGACCCTCCGCGCACGGGTGCCGGCTCACCGCCGGCACCCGCCGCGCGCGCCCGGACGCGTGGAATAGATCCGCGCCCACGGCGTCAGGCAGATACGCACCTCTCTCCTAGGAGCCCTCTCCATGCTCTCTGCCAACGCCTTCAAGATCCGCGACGCCTCACTCGCCGACGTCCCCGAGCTCGTGCGGCTCGGCTGGGCGACCGAGAAGGACTGGCCCGAGGGCCGGATCCTCGTCGGCGAGATCAGCGGCGTCGTCGCCGCCGGTCTCGCAATCGAGGAGAACCGGACCGTCTACGCCACTGTGCCCGGCGCGCCGTACCTGCTCGCGCACATGCGCGCCCGCGCCGCCGGGATCGTGGCTCACGAGCGCACCCCCTCGCTCGCCGAGCGGATCCGCGAGCGCATGCGCCCGCGCGTGACCGTCGGCGCGTGAGCAACAGGGTGGGCGTCTGGTAGGACACCCACCCGTGCTGCTCGCCGTCCCCAACGTGTCCGAGGGCCGCGACGTCGCGGCCCTCGACGCGATCGCCAGCGCCTTCGGCCGTGGCCTGATCCACTCGTCGCACGACCCCGACCACCACCGGGCCGTGTTCACGCTCCGCGGCGCGCCCGGCGAGCTGGCCGAGCGGGTGCTGGCGGGCGCGCGCGAGACGATCGCGAGGATCGACCTCGGCCGCCACGACGGGGCGCACCCGCGCGTGGGAGCGATCGACGTCGCGCCGATCGTCTACCTCGGCGAAGAGCAGCGTGGCGCCGCGATCGCGGAGGCGCTGATCCTGGCCGACCGGCTCGCCCACGAGCTCGAGCTGCCCGTCTTCCTGTACGGCACGCTCGCGGGCGGCCGCACGCGCGCGGACCTGCGCCGCGGCGGGCCGCGGCAGCTCCAGCGGCGCATCGAGAGCGGCGAGCTCGCGCCGCACGCGGGCCCGCGCAGGCTCCACCCGACAGCCGGCGCGGTGCTCGTCGCCGCCCGCCCGCCGCTCGCCGCCTTCAACGTCGAGCTCGCGGCCACGCTCGAGACCGCCAAGGACGTGGCGGCGGCAATCCGCGAGGGCGGGGCCGAAGGGCTGCCCGGCGTCCGCGCCCTCGGTCTCCACCTGCCGCAGCAGGACGTCGTGCAGGTCTCGACCAACATCGAGAACCTCAGCCGCACGACCCCGGCGGACGTCGTGCGCGCCGTCCAGCGCCACGCCCCCGTCACCGGCGCGGAGCTGATCGCACCCGCTCCGGAGGCCGCGTTCGCCGACTTCCCGCCGGACGTTCCGCTGCGGGGAGCACCGCTCCTCTAGGCGGTACCCTCACAGGTCACCATGGCCCAGACGAAGCGCAAGCGCCGGACCAAGCATCGCGGGAACGCCGCCGGAGTCGTCGAGTCGCGCGGGCGCACCGGCCGCCGGCCGACCGCAGACGAGCAGCGCAAGGCCACGCGCCAGAGCTCGCTCGAAGCGCGGCGCAACCGGCCGCCGACCTGGAAGGGCGCGTTCATGAAGGCCGGGCTGATGGCCGCGCTGCTGTTCGTCTTCACCCGGATCGGCCTGTTCGGGAGCGAGACGAAGCTCGACACGTCGATCCTCCTCGCGCTGTTCGCGATGCTCCTCTACACGCCGCTCGCCTACCTGACGGACCGCTGGGTCTACAGCCGCGCGCAGCAGCGCGCAAAGCGCCCGTCCAAGGGCTGATGCAGGCGCGCGGCTTCACGGTCGGCCCGCTGCAGGAGAACTGCTGGGTGCTCGCCGAGGACGCGCGGGCGATCGTGGTCGACCCCGGCGACGAGGCCGACCGCCTGATCGGCGAGCTCGACGGCTTCGCCGTCGAGGCGATCCTGCTCACGCACACGCACTTCGACCACGTCGGCGCCGTCGCCGCGCTCGCCCGGCACACCGGCGCACCGGTCTACTGCCCGGCCACCGAGGTCTTCATCCTGCAGGACATCAACTCGCACGTCTTCCCGGGCTACGGACCGTACGAGCCGCACGACCCGGAGGAGACGATCGAGGGGGGAGAGCACCTCACGCTCGCCGGCCTCGAGATCGACGTGCTCTTCACGCCCGGCCACAGCCCCGGGCACGTGTCGTTCTCGATCCCCGACCACGAGCTGCTGCTGTCGGGGGACGTGCTCTTCCAGGGCTCGATCGGCCGGACCGACCTGCCGGGAGGCGATCACGACCGGCTGATGGAGTCGATCGCGACGCTGCTCGACACACTGCCCGACGACACCCGGGTCCTGCCCGGCCATATGGGCGTGACCACGCTCGGCCGCGAGCGCGCCACCAACCCGTTCCTGCTCGCACCCAGGTGAGCGATCGCATCCGGGCACCTCGCGGCACGTACGACGTGCTGCCGGAGGACGCGCTCGCGCGCGACCAGCTCGAGGCGACCGCCCGCGGCGTCCTCGAGCGTGCCGGCTACGCGCGCATCGAGACGCCGATCTTCGAGGCGACGGAGCTGTTCGCGCGCGGCGTGGGGGAGTCGACCGACGTCGTCCAGAAGGAGATGTACACGTTCCCCGAGGACGCGCTGACGCTGCGCCCGGAGGGCACCGCGCCGGTCTGCCGCGCCTACATCGAGCACGGCATGCACAAGCTCCCGCAGCCGGTGAAGCTCTGGTACCTGGGCGCGTACTTCCGCCGCGAGCGCCCGCAGCAAGGCCGCTTCCGGCAGTTCTGGCAGCTCGGCGCCGAGGCGATCGGGTCCGACGACCCGGCCGTGGACGCCGAGGCGATCCTGCTGCTCGCCGAGATCCTCGAGGCGATCGCGGCGCGCGGCCTGCGGCTGCGGATCTCCAGCCTGGGCACGCCGGACACGCGCGTGCAGTACCGGGACGAGCTCCAGGCATACCTGCGCGCTCACGAGGACCGCCTCTCGCGAGAGGTCCGCGAGCGGATCGAGGTCAATCCGCTGCGCGCGTTCGACGCCGACCACCCCGGCACGCAGGAGGTCATGCGCGGCGCCCCGCTCCTGCTCGACCGCCTCACACCCGAGGACCGCGATCACTTCGCGACCGTCACCCGCCTGCTCGAGACCGCCGGCCTGGCGTACGAGGTCGACCCGACGCTCGTGCGCGGGCTCGACTACTACACGCGCACGGTGTTCGAGTTCACCTCCGACGCGCTCGGCGCCCAGTCGGGCGTCGGCGGCGGGGGCCGCTACGACGGCCTGATGGAGCAGATCGGCGGCGCCGGCGCGCCCGGCATGGGCTGGGCGGCGGGCGTCGAGCGGATGCTGCTGGCCGGCAGCCCGCCGCCGATCGCGCGGCCGCCGCTCTACCTCTACGTCGCCTACGCGAAGCCCGAGCACCGGCAGGAGGCCTTCCGTCTCGCCGCCGACGCCCGCCGCGCCGGCCACGCGGCTCGCGTCGAGCTCGGCGGGCGCAGCCTCAAGGGCCAGCTCAAGCAGGCGGACCGCGCGGGTGCCCGCTACGTTGCCATCCTCGGCGACGAGGGGACGTCGCTGAAGGACATGGAGACCGGGGAGCAGCAAGAGGTGGAGACGAGCACCGTGATGCACCACATCGGCCGGGCACCTTTGTGAGGCCGCCGCGCGCCAACCCGTACCGCGACGCCTGGGCGGGGGAGCTCGACGCCGCGCGCGTGGGGGAGACGGTCCGCGTCGCCGGCTGGGTGCACCGCCGCCGCGATCACGGCGGGCTCGTCTTCATCGACCTCCGCGACCGCTCGGGCATCGTCCAGCTCGTCTTCCACCCGGAGACCTCGCCGGAGGCGCACGAGCTTGCGCAGCGACTGCGCTCCGAGCACGTGCTCTCCGCATCCGGCGAGATCGTGCGCCGCGAGCAGGGCAACGTGAACCCGCGCCTGCGGACGGGGGAGATCGAGCTCAACGTCTCAGACGCCGAGCACCTGGCGGGCGCCGAGACGCCGCCGTTCCCGCTCGACGAGGACGTCCAGGTCGACGAGGCGCTGCGCCTGCGCCAGCGCATGCTCGACCTCCGCCGCGCGCCGATGCAGGAAGCCATGGCGGTGCGCCACACGGTCACGCGCGCGATGCGCGACTACCTCAACGCGCACGACTTCCTCGACATCGAGACGCCGATCCTCACCCGCTCGACCCCCGAAGGCGCGCGCGACTTCCTCGTCCCCGCGCGCAGCGCCCCGGGCTCGTTCTACGCGCTGCCGCAGTCGCCCCAGCTCTTCAAGCAGCTGCTGATGATGTCCGGCTACGAGCGCTACTACCAGATCGCCCGCTGCTTCCGCGACGAGGCCCTGCGCGCCGATCGGCAGCCCGAGTTCACGCAGCTCGACCTCGAGATGTCGTTCGTCGAGGAGGAGGACGTGATCGGGGTGATCGAGGGCATGCTGGCGCGCGTGTTCGAGGAGGCGGGGTTCGAGGCTCCGCGGCCGCCATGGCCTCGCCTGGGCTACGACGAGGCGATGGCGACCTACGGGTCCGACCGGCCGGACACGCGCTTTGGCCTGCACATCCATGACCTGAGCGAGGCCGTCGCGGGCACGGAGTTCAAGGTGTTCGCGTCGGCGGAGGTCGTGCGCGGCCTCAACGCCGGTGCGCGCGAGGTCCCCCGCAAGGCGCTGGACGAGCTGACGGAGCTGGTCAAGCGCTTCGGGGCGGGCGGCCTGGTGTGGGCGTTCGTGCAGGATGACGGCGAATGGCGCTCGCCGGTCGCCAAGTTCCTCAGCGCCGACGAGCGCGCGGCGATCGGCCGGCTGCTGAGCGCCCAGCCAGGCGACCTGCTGCTGATCGTCGCCGACAGTCCGGGGACGGCGGCACAGGCGCTCGGCGAGCTGCGGCTCGAGCTGTCGAGGCGCTTCGAGCTGGCGGCGGGCGCCGCGCATGCGCTGCTGTGGGTCGTCGACTTCCCGATGTTCGAGTGGAGTGAGGAAGAGGGCCGCTGGGACGCGCTGCACCATCCGTTCACGGCGCCCGTCGGCTCGTTCGAGGATCCGGGCAGCCTGCGCAGCCGCGGCTACGACGTCGTGCTCGACGGCTCGGAGATCGGCGGCGGCTCGATCCGCATCAACCGCCCCGACGTGCAGCAGCAGGTGTTCCGGGCGCTCGGCATCTCCGAGGCGGAGGCCGAGGAGCGGTTCGGGTTCCTGCTCGAAGCGCTGCGCTTCGGGGCGCCGCCGCATGGCGGCATCGCGCTCGGCATCGACCGCATCGCGGCGCTGCTGGCCGGGCGCGACTCGATCCGCGACGTGATCGCCTTCCCCAAGACGGCCAGCGGCTCGGACCTGCTGACGGGCGCGCCGGCACCGGTCGACGACGCCCAGCTGCGCGAGCTCGGCCTGCGCGTCACGACGTAGGGGACAGACCCCAAGAGGCTCAACCCGGCACGCCGACGTGCCGATATGCGGGGCGTGAGCCAGATCTCCCCGCCGATTCGCATCGTCCTCGTCGTCGCCGTGGCCTTCATGGCCCTCTACATGCTCTTCCTCCGTCCCAAGGAGGAGGTCATCCCGCCCGCCACCACGACTCCGCCCGCGGCAACGCAGGGCGCTGTGAGCGAGCCCGGCAAGGTCAAGGAGGCCGCCCAGGACGCGGTCGACGCCGCCAACGGCCAGCTTGCCCAGCAGGAGAGCGTCGATGGCGTTCAGGCCGGCGAGACCGCCGCTACCGCTACGGGCACGAGCACCGCGCCGACGTCGGGCGCCAACGGCGCCGCGGCGACCGCGGCCGACGATCTCAAGGGCCTGCCGAAGCCGGTCGCCCGCGCGATCCGCAAGGACAAGGTGCTGGTCCTCCTCTTCTGGAACGGCAAGTCGGCCGACGACAAGGCCGTCCGCTCCGCGCTCAGCGACATCGACCGCTGGGACGGCCGCGTCGCCGTGCACGTGGCGCCGCTCAAGCAGATCTCGAAGTACGGGCGCATCGCCCGCGGGGTCGACGTCGAGCAGTCGCCGACGATCGTGATCGCCGACCGCGAGCTGCGAGCCGAGACGCTCGTCGGCTACGTCGACAAGACGACGATCGACCAGGCCGTCGTCGACGCGCTGCGCAACTCGACCGGCGTGTTCACCAGCAGCTACCTGAAGGCGGTCGACAAGGTCTGCCGCCGGCACTCGAACGCGATGGCGAGGATCCCGGGCTACTACACGTACGGCAGCGTGAACAACGCCGACACCCGGCTCGCCACGTACCACAGCGGCGCGACCCGCTTCGTCGCCGACCTCAAGGCCGTCAAGGCGCCGAAGAAGTGGCGCGCGTTCCACGCCGCCTCGGTGGCCGACATGACGACGGTCGTCACGGCGATCGGCGGGCTGTCGGCGACGGTGAGCCCGAACGCGTCGGCCACCTCGGTGCGCGCGCAGATTCGCACCTATCGGCGGTCGGCCAGCCCGGCGGGCAAGCGCGCCGACCGGCGGTTCGCCGCCCAGGGCCTGGTCCGCTGCGGCGCGCAGTTCTGAGCCGCACCTAGACGCCTAGACTCACCGCTCGTGGAGGCCTTCCGCGAGCACCTCGAGCATCCCGCCGGGCTGGGCGTCCGCCCGCCCGGCGCCCACGACGGCAGCGCCGGCGGCCTCGCCTGCGGCGATCTGATCCGCATCTCCCTGCGCGTCGAGGGCGAGCGGGTGGTCGCCGCCGGGTTCGACGCTTCCGGCTGCGGGACGATGACCGCGGCCGGCTCGGCAGCGGTGACGCTGCTCGACGGGGCGCACGTCCTGGACGCCGCGCGCGTGGGCGCGCACGAGATCGCCGCCGAGCTGGGCGGGCTGTCGCCCGGCAAGTTCCACGCCGCCGACCTCGCCGCCGACGCCCTGCACGCCGCGCTCGGCGCCGCCGTGCGCGACGGCGCCGCGCTCGCTCCCGACCCGCACAGGACGCTCGTGGCGATGAGCGGCGGCGTCGACTCCGCAGTTGCCGCGCGGCTCGCCGGCGAGAACGCGGCGGCGGTCACGCTCGAGCTGTGGGCCGATCCGGCCAACGATGCCGAGGCCTCGTGCTGCTCGGCGCACGCCGTCCGCGTCGCCCGCTCGCTCGCCCACCGCATGGGACTGCCGCACTTCACGCTCGACCTGCGGGCCGAGTTCCGCACCGGCGTGGTGGACCCGTTCCTCGCCGGCCATGCCGAAGGGGAGACGCCCAATCCGTGCGTCGGCTGCAACGGCCACGTGCGGCTCGACGCGATGCTCGCGTTCGCCGACCGCCTCGGCGCCGCCCACCTGGCGACCGGCCACTACGCCCGCCGCACTCCCGACGGGCTGCTGCGCGCCGCCGCCGACCCGGCCAAGGACCAGTCGTACATGCTCGCGGCCAGCTCGCCGGCCACGCTCGCCCGGCTGCGCTTCCCGCTCGGCGAGCTGACCAAGCCGCAGGTGCGCGCGCTCGCCGCCGAGGCCGGTCTGCCGGTCGCGCAGAAGCCCGACTCGCAGGACCTGTGCTTCCTCGCCGGCACCGGCAAGGCGGCGTTCCTCGCGCGCCACGGCCGTCTCGCCGACCGCCCCGGCGACCTCGTCGACGCCGCCGGGCGCGTGCTCGGCCGCCACAGCGGCCACCACCACTTCACCGTCGGCCAGCGCCGCGGCCTCGGCGTCGCCGCCACCGAGCCGCTCTACGTGCTGGCCAAGGATGCGCGCACGAACCGCGTCACGGTCGGCCCGCGCGCCGCGCTCGCCGCCGCCACCGTGCCGGTCCGCGGCGCACGCCTGCACCGCGCGGGCGCGGAGGTCGACGCCGTGCGCCTGCGCTACCGCTCGCGCCCGCTGGCATGCCGCCTCGCCGGCGACCCCGGCCCCGGCGCCCACGCGCGCCTGCAGCTCGAGCTCGCACGACCCGGTCGACGGCGCCGCCCCCGGCCAGACCGCGTGCCTGCTCAAGGGCGACGTGGTCGTCGGCTGGGGCACGATCGGCGCTTGACGGCGCGGCGAACGTCAAAGTCAACTGCGGCTGGGTAGGGAGGCTGGGGAGCCATCGCGCTGCGCAACGCGGACGCGCGCGGTGGGCGGTCAAAGCGCGCGATGCGCGCAGTTACGCACCGGAAGCCGACGTCCAGTAAAGCGGACAAGCGCCGCGATCGCACGACGCGGCTCGGCTCCCCGTCACCGATCTCCCTACCCAGCCGGCAGTTGACGTTCGCCGGCAGTGCAACCGACCTAGACTCACACGCCCGATGACGACCGACGAGATCCGGCAGAAGTTCCAGGAGTTCTTCGAGGAGAACGGCCACCGGCGGCTGCCGTCGGCGCCGCTCGTCCCGCCGCCGAGCGACACCTCGACGCTGCTGATCATCGCCGGCATGCAGCCGCTGAAGCCGTACCTGCTCGGTATCGAGGAGCCGCCGCAGAACCGGCTCGTGAGCTGCCAGAAGGTGTTCCGGACGCCGGACATCGACAACGTCGGGACAACGCACCGCCACCTCACCTTCTTCGAGATGCTCGGCAACTTCTCGATCGGCGACTACTTCAAGCAGGGCGCCGCCGAGTTCGCCTGGAAGCTCTCCACCGAGGGCTTCGGCATCGACCCGGACAAGATCTGGATCACCGTCTTCGAGGGCGACGAGGAGCTCGGCCTCGGGCCCGACCAGGAGGCGATCGACGCCTGGCTCGAGATCGGGATCCCGCGCGAGCGGATCGTCCTCTGCAACCGCGAGGAGAACTTCTGGCAGGCGGGACCGACGGGCCTGTGCGGACCCTGCTCGGAGCTGTACGTCGACCGCGGCCTGGACTTCGGGAACGAGCACGACCTCCCCGGCGGCGACAACGAGCGCTTCCTCGAGTTCTGGAACCTCGTGTTCATGGAGTTCGACCAGGATCCCGTGGGGACGCTGACCCCGCTTCCGGCGAAGAACATCGACACCGGCCTCGGCCTCAACCGGCTCGCCGCCTACCTGCAGGGCACGACATCGGTGTTCGAGACCGACGAGTTCAAGCCGCTGATCGAGCTGGGGGAGGAGCTGAGCGGCAAGCGCTACGGCGAGACGTTCGAGACCGACCGCGCGCTGCGCATCCTGGCCGACCACACGCGCGGGATGAGCTTCCTGATCGCCGACGGCGTCGTGCCCTCGAACGAGGACCGCGGCTACGTGCTGCGGCGCGTGATGCGGCGCGCGATCGTGCAGGGCCGGCGGCTCGGCATCGAGCCCGGGTTCCTGCCGCGCTTCGCGGCCGGGGTGCGCGAGCTGATGGGCGGCGCCTACCCCGAGCTGCTCGCAGCAGGCGGACGCGATCGACATGTGGGCCCGCAACGAGGAGGAGGCGTTCAACCGCACGCTCGACCAGGGGATGCGCCTGCTCGACGACATGATCGCCCGCGCGCGCGAGGCGGGAGAGGAGGGCATCGGCTCCGAGCAGGCGTTCCTGCTGCACGACACCTACGGCTTCCCGTTCGAGCTGACGCTCGAGCTCGCCGCCGAGCAGAACCTCGGCGTCGACGCGAAGGGCTTCGAGCGGCGGATGGACGAGCAGCGCGAGCGCGCGCGCGGCGGCGGCGCCCGCGGCGCGCGCGACGCCGACCGCGAGCGGATCCACGCGTTCGCCGAGCAGACCGGCTACTCGACGACCTTCACGGGCTACGAGACGACCGAGCAGGCGACCGAGGTGGCCGCCGTCAGCGCCGACGACGGTCGCACCCTGGCCAAGCTCGTCGAGTCGCCGTTCTACGCCACCGGCGGCGGCCAGATTGCCGACGCGGGCGTGATCGAGTGCGAGGACGGCGACTGCAGCGCCCGCGTGGTCGACGTGATCCGCCTCGGCGACGACCAGGCGCTGGTGCTCGAGCCGCTGACCGGCGAGCTGCACGAGGGCGAGCGCGTGATCGCGCGCGTGGACCCCTCGCGTCACTTGACCGAGCGCAACCACACCGCCACGCACCTCCTGCACGCGGCGCTGCGCGAGACGCTCGGCAGCCACGTGCGCCAGGCCGGCTCGTACGTCGGCCCTGACAAGCTGCGCTTCGACTTCACGCACGGCGCGCCGCTCACCGAGGCCGAGCTGGCCGCGGTCGAGGACGCCGTCAACGAGGCGATCGTGGCCGACTCGCCGGTCCGCGCGCTTACGACCACGCTCGACGAGGCCCGCTCGCTCGGCGCGATGGCCCTGTTCGGGGAGAAGTACGGCGACGTCGTGCGCATGGTCGAGGTCGGCGACGGCGGCTGGTCGCGCGAGCTGTGCGGCGGCACCCATGTGCGCAGCACCGGCGTCATCGGCGCCTTCAAGATCACCACCGAGACGTCGTCGGCGGCCAACGTGCGTCGGATCGAGGCGGTCACGAGCCGGGTGGCGATCGAGGACCTGCGCCGCAGCGACCGCCTACTGACCGAGGCCGCGAGGGTCCTGCGCACGTCGCCGGAGTCCGTGCCCGACGTCGCCACCGACCGCGAGCGCCAGCGCCGCGAGCTCGAGAAGCGCGGCGCGGCCGCGCCGGTCGACGACCGGCTCGACGCCGACAAGGTGCTCGAGCTCGACGGCGTGAAGGTGCTGCTCGACCTCAAGCAGGTCGACAATCCCAAGGCGCTCCCGGACCTCGCCGACCGGCTGAAGAACCAGCTCGGCGACCCCGCCGTGGTCGTGCTCGGCGCGCCCGGCGAGGGCCGCGCGAACCTGCTCGTGGCGGCGACGCCCGGGGCCGTCGCGCGCGGCGTGCGCGCCGGCGTGGTCGTCAAGGTCGCCGCCCAGGCGGTCGGCGGCGGCGGCGGCGGGCGCGACACGATGGCCCAGGCGGGCGGGCGCGAGCCCGAGAAGCTCCCGGACGCCCTGCTGGCCGCGCGCGCGGAGATCGAGCGCGCGCTCGGAGTTTGAGGGTCCTCGCGCTCGACTACGGCAGCGCGCGCTGCGGCGCGGCCGTGTCAGATCCGTCGGGCACGCTCGCGACGCCGCTCGAGCCCGTGGCCCAGGCCGGCACGCGCAAGGGCCTCAAGCGCGTCGCGCAGCTCGTCGACGAGCTGGGCGCGGAGCGGGTGGTGGTGGGCCTGCCCGTCTCCCTCTCCGGCGGCGACTCCGCGCAGACGCGCGAGACGCGGGCGTTCGCGGAGCGCCTGGGCGCGGTCGTGCGGGTGCCGGTCGAGCTCTACGACGAGCGCTTCACGACCGCGCTGGCGCGCCGCGCCGGTGGCGACGCTGCGCTCGACTCTCGCGCCGCGGCCGTTCTTCTCGACGAATGGCTGAACGCCGGACCGGGTTCTGCCGATAGAGGGGGCAAGGAGTGACGACCCGCGCCCGTGGATTCTCTCGCGACACACAACACGCCCCTGCCCGAGGAGCCCGGAGCCTCGGATCCGCTCGACGACATCCTGCGGCAGATCGTCGGCGGCTACTTCGTGCTCACCGACGGCCAGGGATCGGTCTCGAAGTGGTCCGAGCCGGCTGAGCTGCTCTTCGGCCGTCCGTCCGCCGACGTCCTCGGCCAGTCGTTCTTCGCCACGCTGATCGAGTCGCCGGTGCCGCCCGCCGCCGAGTCCTGGCGGCGCTTCCTCGAGGCCGGCGACGCGCCCCAGGCCGCCGGCCGCGTCGAGGTCAACGGCGTGCAGGCGGACGGGCAGGCGTTCCCGCTCGAGGCCGTCTTCGTGCCCGTCAAGCTCGACGAGGGCTTCGACTTCTCGCTCTTCCTCGAGGATCTCGGCTTCGAGCTCCCGATGAACCTGATGCTGCAGCGCATGCGCGCGCAGCACCCCGTCGTCGTGCGCGCGATGCGCCAGGCGCTCGAGCCCGCGCCCCAGCCCTGGGAGGGTTGGCGCACCGCCGGCACGCTGGTCGTCTTCCGCCCGCTCGAGCCGACCCCGTGGGTCGAGGCCGAGCTCGCGCGCCGCGAGGCCGTCCGCGCCGAGGCCGACGCCGTCGTCGAGGACCGCCTCACCAACATCGACCCGGGCGTGCAGGGCAATTCGGTCGCCGAGCTCGACGACGCCGCGGCCGTGGTCGCGCGCCTGCTGTCGGCGATGGAGCGGATCGACGAGCTCGAGCGCGTCGCGCTCGGCCTGCCCGGGCAGCTCGAGGAGGCCCGTCAGAGCGCCGAGCGCCGTGCCGAGGCCGCCGAGCGCGAGGCCCAGGCCATGCGCGCCGAGGTCCAGCGTGCGCTGGCCGCCGGCGGGAATGGCAGCGGCACTCTGGACGAGCGCGAGCTTCTGTCCCGCCTCGAGCGCCTCGAGCGCGCGCGGCTCGATGCCGAGCAGGCCGTGCACGACCGCGGCCTGGCGCTCGACACCGCCGAGGCCGCCCGCGCCGAGCTGGCCGCACGCCTGGACCGCCTCGAGCGCCAGCGCGCGGAGTCCTCCGCCGCCGCCGACGCCCGCCTGGCGACCGCGGTCGCCGAGGCCCAGCACCGCGCCGAGGAGGCCGTCGCCGAGTCAGGCCGCCGCGCCGACGAGGCGCGCGAGCTGGTCGAGACGCGCCTGGCCGAGATCGAGCGTGGCCGGGCCGGCAGCAGCGACGTCCGCCAGGCCGAGCTGATCGCCCAGCTCGAGCGCGTCCGCACCGAGCAGGAGGAGGCCGCCCAGGCCGCCCGCACCGAGCTCGCCGACACGCTCGAGCGCCTGGAGCGCGAGCGCATCCGCGAGGCCGAGGGCGCGCGCGCCGAGCTGGCCGCCGCGCTGGAGCGCGTCGAGCACGTCCAGCGCGAGGCCGACGCCCTGCGCGAGCAGCTCACCGCCGTCACCCTCGAGCGCCACGAGGCCGGCGACGACCGCCGCCGGCTCGACGAGCTGGCGCGCGACGCCGACGCGTCCCGCGGGCGCATCGACAGCCTGCGCGAGGAGCTCGCGCCGCTGCGCGAGGGCGCCGCCGAGCTGGATGCCCTGCGCGCCGAGATCGCCGCGCTGCGGAGCGGCTCGGGCGAGGTCGACGGGCTGCGCGACGAGGTCGAGGCCCTGCGCCAGCGGCTCACGACCGTGCAGCCGGGTCCCGCGCCGGCCGAGCTCGACGACCTGCGGGCCAAGGTCGAGCACCTGGAGACGACGGCTGCGCGTCCGCACGACGCCGGCGAGCTGGATGCCCTGCGCGCCGAGCTCGGAGCGCTGCGCGAGCAGCTCGGGGCGGCGCCGCCGGGCGTCGACGACCTGCGCGCGCAGGTCGAGCGTCTGCAGGACATCGCCGCGGCGCCCGCGGACTCGAGCGAGCTCGAGGCACTGCGCGCGGAGCTGACCGCGGTCCGCGGCGAGCTCGCCGCCCGCCAGGACGCCGCCGAGGCGCTGCGAGGCGATGTCGCCACACTGCGCGAGGCCGGAGCGGGCGTCGAGGCCCTGAGGGGCGATGTCGCCGCGCTTCGTGAGGCCGGAGCAGAGGTCGAGGCCCTGCGTGCCGACGTCGCCGCTCTGCGTGACGGCGCGCCCCGGGTCGACGAGCTGCGGGCCGAGCTCGCGGCCGTACGTGACGGCGCGCCCCAGGTCGACGAGCTGCTGGTCGAGCTCGCGGCCCTGCGTGACGGCGCATCCCGGGTCGAGGATCTGCACGGCGAGCTGGCCGAGCTGCGCGACGGCGTCCGGAGCGACGACACGCGCGAGGCCGTCGACACGCTTCGCGCCGAGCACGCCGACGCCCTGAGCCGGCTGGAGGACCTGCGCCGCCAGCAGGAGGAGGTGCGCGGATGGCTCGACGAGGCCCGCCGCGAACGCGACGAGTTCCGCGACGCCGGCGAGCGCACCGCCGCCCAGGTCGACGAGCTGCGACGCTCGCTCGAGGAGCGCGAGTCTGAGCCGACGATGCCGGCCGCCAACGCGGTCGAGCGCGACGTCGTCGACGCGATGGGCGGCGAGCTCGACGCCCTGCGCAACGCCGAGCAGGCGCTGCGCATGCGCCTGGCCGAGTTGTCCGCCGCCGGCGACGCCGCCGTGCGCCGGATCGAGGAGCTGGCCGGCGCCGAGCGCGCGGTCACGGCGCGCGTCGACGCGCTCGCCGCCGACGCCGAGACCGCCGTCAGTCGCCTGGAGGAGCTGTCCGCGCACACCGACGCCGTGGCGCGCCGTGCCGAGCAGATCCGCGAGCACGCCGGCGCCCGCATCGACGAGGTCGCAGCGGCCGGCGACGCCGTCGCGAGTCGCGTGGACGACGTCGCCGCCGCGGCCGAGACGGTCACCCGCCGCATGGACGATGTGGCCGCCGCCGGCGAGGCGATCGCGAGCCGCGTCGAGCAGATCCGCGAGGACACCGGCGGGCGCGTAGACGTGGTCGCGAGCCGCGTGGAGCAGATCCGCGAGGACACCGGTGGGCGCATCGACGCGGTCGCCGGCCGTGTGGACGAGGTCGCAGCCGCGAGCGATGCCGCGACGCGCCGGCTCGACGAGGTCGGTGCCGACGTCGAGGCTGCCGCCGCGGAGGCCGCGCGTGCGGTCACCGCCGCGGGCCGAGTGGACGAGCTGGCCGGACGCGTCGACGAGCTCGCGCAGGGGCGCGACGAGGTCGAGCGGCGGATCGAGGCTCTGGGCGAGGTCGAGGCGCGCGCAGACGCCGCCGCGGCCGCCGCCACGCGCGCCGAGGAGCAGGGCGCGGGTCTGGCCGAGCGCGTGGACGCGGCGACCGTCGGGTTCGAGGCGCGCCTCGCCGAGTCCGCCACCGACATGGCCGCGCTCGGCGAGCGGGTCGGTGAGATCGATCGCGGCGCCGGTGCGGTGCTCGCGGACGTCCGCGAGCAGCGCGAGCGACTCGACGAGCTGTCGACCATCGCGCGCGAGGCGCAGGAGGCCGCCGCCGGAAGCCGTGCCGACACCGAGGAGCTGCACGCGTCCGTCGCCCGCCTGGGCGGCGAGGTCGAGGTCGCCCGTGGCCAGGCCGAGCACGCCAGCCGTGAGGCGCTGGGCGCGCGCGAGCAGGTCGCCGCCGCCAGCGAGGCCGCCACGGCCGCCCGCGAGGATGCCGGGCGCGCCCGCGAGGACGCCGCCGCCGCGCAGCGCGAGATCTCCAGCAGCGGCGAGCGCGTGACCGCCCTCGCCGAGGACGTCGAGCGCGCGAGCGCGGCCGCCGCCGCCGCCGCCGAGGCCGCCACCGAGGCCGGCAAGGGCCTCGAGACCGCGACCGCCACGTCGGAGCGCTTGGCGGAGCGCCTGACCGAGCTCGACGGCAAGACCTCAGGACTGCGCACCGAGATGACCACCGGGCGCGAGCGCCTCGACGCGATCGGCGGGCGCATCGAGCGCCTCGGCACCGACGTCGTCGAGGCCGGCCAGGCGCAGGCCGCCGCGCTCGAGTCCCAGCGCGCCGAGCTGCGCCAGGAGCTGGCCGCCGTCCGCCGCGTCGCCGACGAGGCGCGCGAGAACCTCGACTCGCTGCGGGGCGACCTCGGCACCGTGCGCGACTCGTCGCAGGCCGTACGCGACGACGCCGCGGCCGCCCGCTCGGCCGCCGAGGCGGGCGAGCGTCGCGTCGAGGCGATGCAGGCCGAGCTGACCTACGCGCTGAAGACGCTCGAGGACGTCAAGGCGGGCCTCACCTCCGCCGGCCAGGCGGCCGTGATCGCCCGCCGCGAAGCCGAGCAGGCCAAGCGCGCCGCCGCCCAGAGCGCGGCCGACGGCACCTCGGGCGTGAGCGAGGTCCTGCAGCAGCTGCTGGCCGCGGCCCGCGGCGACGGCTCGCCCCAGCACGGCTCGAGCACCAAGCTCAACCGGCCGCAGACGCCCGGGCAGGACCTCCGGCGCAAGAGCGAGATCACGCCGCGCGAGCCGCGGCACGGCTTCGACGACGCGCCGCAGCCGCTCGCGATCCTCGCCCTCGACGGCCGCTTCCGCGAGCTCAACCCCCCGTTTGCAAGACTGGTGGGCTACCAGGAGCACTCGTTCGCGAAGGCCGCCTGGCCTTCGCCGCACGACCGTGCCGCGTACCAGCAGCAGGAAGAGCAACTGCGCCAGCTCGCCACGGGGGAGATCGAATCGGTGTCGATTCAGAGCACGTACATGCACGGCCAGGGCCTGATGGTCCCGGTCGTGGGCACCCTCAAGGTCGTCCCCGGAGAGGACGGGCGGCCGCTCCACCTGCTGCTGGAGGCTGAGGACCGACACAGCCAGTAATGGCGTCGGACCAGCCAGAGCGGACGCCCGAGGAGCGGGCGCGCGCGGCCGCGGAGCGGGCCGCCCGCCGGACCGGCTCCTACGATGACGCGGTGACCGCCGTAGACGATCGCCCCACGCCGCCGCGCCGCGTCCCACCGCCGCGGCGGACGGCACGCCGGCCCCCGCCGCCGCGCCGCAGCCGGCCCAGCGGCGGCGGCTACTGGGGCCGCCGGCTGCTCGCGCTCGTCGCCCTGCTGCTCATCCCGGCGGCGCTCTACCTCATCAACGCCACGTTCCAGCCGTTCCACGGCGAGGGCACCGGGAGCGTGCGCGTCGCGGTCCCCGAGGGCGGGGACGCCGGCGCCATCGGCGACCTGCTGGCGACCAAGGGCGTGGTCGGCAGCGGCACGTTCTTCGAGCTCAACGCCACGCTCACGGGGCGCCGCGGCGGCCTGCGGCCCGGCGACTACACGCTGCGCCGGGACATGAGCTACGGCGAGGCGATCGACGCGCTGACGAAGGGCCCGAAGGTCCGCGTCGTGCCGACCGTGAACGTCACGGTCCCCGAAGGCCCGTCGATCCGCGAGGCGGCGCCGATCGTCGACGAGGGGCCGCTCGTGGGCAGCTACCGCAAGGCCGCCTCCGCACCGCGCGTGCTGCGCCGCGTGCGGCGGCTGGGCGCGCCGCGGGGCACGCAGACGGCCGAGGGCTTCCTGTTCCCGGCCACCTACACGCTCGTCGACGGCAGCCCGGTGCGCGACCTCGTCTCCAAGCAGCTCGCCGCGTTCAAGGACAACTTTGCCCGGCTCGACCTCTCGGCCGCGCGCCGCAGGGACCTGACGGGCTACGACGTCGTGAAGATCGCGTCGCTGATCGAGCGCGAGGCGCAACTGGCCCGCGAGCGGCGGCTGATCTCCTCGGTGATCTACAACCGGCTGCGCGACGGCTCCCCGCTGGGGATCGACGCGACGATCCGCTACGAGATCCAGAACTGGTCGCGCCCGCTGCGGGTGTCCGAGCTCGAGGCCGACACGCCGTACAACTCGCGCCTGCGCCGCGGGCTCCCGCCGACGCCGATCGGCAACCCGGGCCTGGCCTCGCTGAAGGCCGCCGCCAACCCGGCGCGCACGGACTACTTCTTCTTCGTCCGCAAGCCCGGTGACTCGGGCGAGCACGCGTTCTCCGTGACCAACGCGGAGTTCGAGCGCGACGTCGCGCGCTACCAGGAGTCACGCGGCGGCCCTTGATCTACCTGGGCGTCTGCGGCTGGCCGGTCGCGCACTCGCGCTCGCCGCAGATGCACAACGCGGCGCTGGCCGCCGCCGGGCTGGAGGGTTGGCGCTACGTGCGGCTCCCGCTCCCGCCGGAGTTGTTCGCCGAGACCGTACGCGCGCTGCCCGCGGCCGGCTTCCGCGGCGTCAACGTCACGATCCCGCACAAGGCGGCAGCGCTGGCGGTCGCCGACCACGCGTCGCAGGCGGCGCGGGCGATCGGGGCCGCGAACACGCTGACGTTCGAGGACGGGGCGATCCACGCCGACAACACCGACGCTCCCGGCCTCCTGGAGGCGCTCGGCGTGGACCCCGCCGGGCGCTCCGCGCTCGTCCTCGGCGCCGGCGGAGCGGGCCGCGCGGCGGCGTGGGCACTGCACGAGGCCGGCGCGCATGTCGCCGTCTGGAACCGCACGCCCGAGCGCGCGCGGGCGCTCGCCGCGGATCTCGGGGTGCGCGCCACCGATGCGTGGGAGCGCGCTGACATCCTCGTCCACTGCACGTCGCTCGGACTCAAGGATCCCGAGGCGACGTTCAAGGCACTTCCGCTCGAGGCCGATGATCTAGATGCCGGAAGCCTCGTCGTCGACATGGTCTACCGGGACGGTGGCACCCGCCTCCTCGAAGCGGCAAGAACACGGGGAGCGCGCGTGGTCGACGGCCTGGAGATCCTTGTGGCGCAAGGCGCTGCGTCGTACGAGCGCTGGACCGGCCTGGAGGCTCCCCGCGAGGCGATGAGGGAGGCCGCCAAGACCATCGCCATCACATGAATCCGCCAGCGCAGACGGGGGCACCCCCGACCAAGAAGAAGAAGGGGAACGGGGTCACCACGCCGTCACGGCGCGGCGGGTCCGGCCGCGTGCTGAGCGACGTCATCGTCGACCTCGGGTTCGTCGACCAGGGGACGATGGACATCGCGCACTCCAAGGCGGAGGACCAGGGCACGCTCGCCGAGCGCATCCTCGTCAAGGAGGGCACCCTGGGGGAGGAGCAGCTCGCGCGCGCCGTGGCCGAGCGCTTCGGGCTGGACCATCTCGATCTCGACGTCTACCGCGTCGACCCCGACGCCGCCAAGCTCGTCACCCCGGCGGCGGCCCAGCGCTACCAGGCGGTGCCGGTCGCGTTCGCCGGCGAGCGCACGCTGCTCGTCGCCATGTCGGACCCGGCGAACGTGCTCGCCCAGGACGACATCGCGGTCATGACCGGCTACGAGGTGCGACCCGCGGTGGCTTCGCCGCCCGACATCGAGCGGCTGCTCGAGCGCCTCGAGGACCCCGACTTCGGCCATGGCGCCACCGCCCCGATCGAGGAGGGCGACGAGGACCTGGAGGAGCGGCAGGCGCCGTCGGCCCCTGCCGGCCCGATGTACGACTTCCGCGAGCAGGCCCCGATCAACTTCGGTGCCTCGGGCGAGGACGCCTCGGTCATCCAGCTCGTGCACCGGGTGATCAAGGAGGCGGTCGAGCGCGGCTCGTCCGACATCCACTTCGAGCCCGGCGACGAGGACATGCGCGTCCGCTACCGGATCGACGGCGTGCTCCAGGAAGCGGCCCTCGTCCCCGCCAGCGCGGTCCCCGCCGTCGTCTCGCGCGTGAAGATCCTCTCCGACCTCGACATCGCCGAGCGCCGCGTGCCGCAGGACGGCCGCATCTCGCTCGAGGTCGAGGGCAAGCCGATCGACCTCCGCGTGGCCACACTCCCGTGCGCGCACGGCGAGAACGTCGTGATGCGCATCCTCGACCAGAGCAAGGTCATGATCGAGCTCGAGCAGCTCGGCATGCTCCCGCAGGCCCTCGAGCGCTTCACGAAGGCGTTCGCGCAGGCCCACGGCGCCGTGCTCGTCACCGGCCCGACCGGCTCGGGCAAGTCGACCTCGCTGTACGGCGCCCTGAACCAGCTCAACACGATCGAGAAGAACATCATCACGATCGAGGATCCGGTCGAGTACCAGCTCGACGGGATCACGCAGGTCCAGGTCAACCCGAAGGCGGGGCTGACGTTCGCCGGCGGCCTGCGCTCGATGATGCGCGCCGACCCGGACATCATCATGGTCGGCGAGATCCGCGACCGCGAGACGGCCCAGATCGCCATCGAGTCGGCGCTCACCGGCCACCTCGTGCTCTCCACGCTGCACACCAACGACGCCCCGGGCGCGGTCACGCGCCTGATCGAGATGGGGATCGAGCCGTTCCTCGTCGGCTCGGCGGTCGACTGCGTGGTCGCCCAGCGGCTCGCGCGCCTGCTGTGCGAGGAGTGCAAGGCCCGCACGACGATCAAGTCCGAGGTCATGCGCGCCAACGGCTTCAACGTCGGCCTCGACCTCGAGGCCTACGAGCCGGTCGGCTGCGCCCGCTGCGGCGGCTCGGGCTACAAGGGCCGGATCGGGCTCTACGAGGTCATGTGGGTCTCCGACACGATCCGCGCGCTGTGCGTGGCCCGCGAGCCCGCCGAGACGATCGCCCACGCGGCCGTCCACGAGGGCATGATGCGCCTGCGCGAGGACGGCCTCGAGAAGGTCCGCCGCGGCCTCACGTCGATCGCCGAGATCGCGCGCGTCGCCGGCACGCGCTAAGGGGGTCAGACCCCTCCAGGGCTCAGACCCTCCTAGGGGTCAGACCCCACTTCAGTGGAGGGGCTTGCGTGCCGATGTAATGGCTCGTGAGCCTGGACTTCTCTGAACTTCTCCTCGCGGTCGTCAAGAACAAGGCGTCCGACCTCCACATCACGGCCGGCTCGCCGCCGATGCTCCGCGTGCGCGGCTCGCTGGTGCCCGTCGACGGGCAGCCGGCGCTGACGCCGACCGACACGCGCGAGTTCATCTACGCGATCCTCAACTCGTCGCAGCGGCAGCGCCTCGAGACCGACTGGCAGCTCGACTTCGCCTACTCCGTGCCCGGCGTCGGCCGCTACCGCGTCAACGCGTACTTCCAGCGCGGCACCATCGGCGCCGCGTTCCGGCTGATCCCCACCGAGACGGTGCCGATCGAGACGCTCGGCCTGCCGACCGTGGTCCGCTCGTTCTCCAAGAGGCCGCGCGGGATCGTGCTCGTGACCGGCCCGACGGGCTCGGGCAAGTCGACCACGCTGGCGTCGCTGATCAACGAGATCAACGAGACGCGCGACGAGCACATCATGACGATCGAGGACCCGATCGAGTTCCTGCACTCGCACAAGCGCTGCATCGTCAACCAGCGCGAGCTGGGCGCGGACGCGCCGTCGTTCGCGCTCGCCCTGAAGGCCGCGCTGCGCCAGGACCCCGACGTGATCCTCGTCGGCGAGATGCGCGACATGGAGACGATCGGCACCGCCCTGACCGCGGCCGAGACCGGCCACCTCGTCTTCGCGACGCTCCACACGCAGGACGCGCCGCAGACGATCGACCGCATCATCGACGTCTTCCCGCCCGCCCAGCAGGGTCAGGTCCGCGCGCAGCTCGCGATCGGCCTCCAGGGTGTCGTCACGCAGACGCTGATCCCGACCGCCGACGGGCAGGGACGCTGCGTCGCCGCCGAGGTGCTCGTGCCCACGCCGGGCGTGCGCAACCTGATCCGCGAGGGCAAGACGCACCAGATCTACTCGCTGATCCAGACCGGCGGCAAGCACGGCATGCAGACGATGGACGCCTCGCTCGCCGGCCTGGTGCGCGAGAACAGGATCACGATGGCGGCCGCTGAGACCCGGTCCTCGGAGCCCAGCGAGATGCGCAAGCTCGTGCACTCCGCGCCGCTGAATCAGTCGCAGCCGGAGTTCCAGGCGTCGCAGCAGCAGCAGCACGCGCCGCCCCCGCCGCCGCCCATGCCGCCCTCGATGTCGCCCCCGCCGGGCGTGAGCGCCTGATGTCCGCCGCGAGCTTCACCTACAAGGCCGTCGACGCCTCCGGCATCCCGTCGACCGGCGAGATCGTCGGCGCGACCAAGGCCGCGGTCACCGACGAGCTCAAGGCCCGTGGCCTCACGGTCATGGACCTCAAGGAGAAGAAGTCCGGGCTCCAGATGGAGATCACGCTCGTCAAGCGCGTGAAGGCGCAGGAGCTGACGATCATGACGCGCCAGCTGGCGACCATGATCTCGTCCGGCATGACGCTCCTGCGCGCGTTCTACGTGCTCGAGGAGCAGATCGAGAACAAGCTGCTGCGCGACACCGTCGGCGCGGTGCGCGAGGACATCGAGGCCGGCATCTCCTTCTCCGAGGCGCTCGCCAAGCACCCGAAGATCTTCTCTCCGCTGTACGTCGCGATGGTGCGCGCCGGCGAGGCCGGCGGCGTGCTCGAGGAGTCGCTCGCGCGGACCGCCGACCAGCTCGAGAAGGACGACTCGCTGCGCCGCCAGGTCAAGTCCGCGATGGCCTACCCGACCGTCGTGCTGACCTTCGCGCTGATGGTGCTGATCGGCCTGATCGCGTTCATCGTCCCCGTGTTCGTGGGCGTGTTCAAGGACTTCGGCGGCGAGCTGCCGCTGATCACGAAGTTCACGGTGAGCCTGTCCAAGGTCGTCACCGGCCAGTGGTACATCCTGATCGGCGCCGGAGTCGGCGGCTTCGTCGGCTTCAAGAAGTGGCGCAAGTCGGCCATCGGGCGCCCGCAGTGGGATCGCCTGCGCCTGCGGATCCCGTTCAAGATCGGCCAGACCGTCCAGAAGATCGCGCTCGCGCGCTGGTCGCGGACCTTCTCCGCGCTCTACTCCGCGGGCGTGCCGATCATGCAGGCGATCGAGGTCACGGGCCAGACGGCCGGCAACGCGGTCGTCGAGGACGCCATGGACGCGGTCATCGAGTCGGTCAAGTCCGGCGGAGCGATCGCCGCCCCGCTCAAGGACGTCCCGATCTTCCCGGCGATGGTCGCGCAGATGATCGCCGTCGGCGAGGAGACCGGCAACCTCGACACGATGCTCACCAAGGTCGCGGACTTCTACGAGGACGAGGTGGCCGCGGCCATCAAGGCCCTCACGTCGATCCTCGAGCCGGTCATGATCGTGCTCGTCGGCGGCATCGTCGGCTTCATCGTGATCGCGATGTACATGCCGATGTTCAAGGTCTACGACGCCATCCAGTAGCGCGGCGCCACCCGGCGCTCAGCGGTTGTGGTTGACGACTTCGACGTTGTGCCCGTCGGGGTCCAGCACGAACGCGCCGTAGTAGCCGGGGTGGTAGACGGCGCGCTCCCCCGGACCGCCGTGGTCCTCGTAGCCGGCGGCGAGCGCGGCGGCGTGGAACGCGCGCACCGTGGCGTCCTCGCGGGCGGGGAACGCGAGGTGGACGTGTTCCGTGAGCGGCCGCTCGTCGTCGATCAGCGAGAAGCTGTAGTCCTCGCCCGTGAACTGCACGCGTCCAGGCTCGTCGTCCCCCAGCCGGATCCCGGCGTGCGGCGCGATCGTCGTGTAGAAGCGCTTGGACGCCGCGAGGTCGGCGACGCGGATCCACAGGTGGTCGATGCTGCCATCGGGCACGGGGCGCGCCCGCTCGCCGTGCACGGCCTCGGCGCTGTTGCCGTCCGGGTCGAGCAGGAACCCGCCGTAGTAGTCGGGTCCGTACTCCGTGCGCGGCCCCGGCGCGCCGTCGTCGCGGTACCCGGCGTCGATCCCCGCCTGCCAGAAGGCGTCCACGGCCGCGCGGCTCGGCGCGCGGAACCCGACATGCAGGCCGCGGGTCACGGGGTGCTCGCGGTCCGTGGGCATGATGTCCCAGTCCTCCCACTCGACGAGCTCGTCGTCCGCGTGGCCGGGCTCGACCCCCAGCACAGAGAGGACGGTGCGGTAGAACCGCTCGGACGCGGCCAGGTCCGAGACGGCGATGCCGACGTGGTCGAACACCACGCCGAGGCTACCGTCGAGCGGTCATCGGACTGACGAAGCCCCAACACGGTAGGTGCGGACTCCCGCGCACACGGGTAAAGGACTCGACCAAGCGGCGACAGAGGGAGGCACCGTGGGAGTTGGGCTACTCGATCGCGACCGGACCGTCGCGCCGATGGGGTACACACGCTGGCTGATTCCGCCGGCGGCGCTTGCTGTCCACCTGTCGATCGGACAGGTCTACGCGTTCAGCGTCTTCAAGGAGCCGCTGGTCGAGCACTTCGACACGACCCTGACGCCGATCGGGTGGATCTTCAGCATTGGGATCCTGATGCTGGGCCTATCGGCCGCGTTGTTCGGCACGTGGGTCGAGCGCAGCGGGCCGCGGAAGGCGATGTTCGTCGCCGCGTGCTGCTGGGGGACGGGCTTCCTGGTCGCCGCGCTCGGCGTCGCCACCGACCAGCTCTGGGTCGTCTACCTCGGCTACGGCGTGATCGGCGGCATCGGCCTCGGCATCGGCTACATCTCGCCGGTCTCGACGCTGATCAAGTGGTTCCCCGACCGTCCGGGCATGGCCACCGGCCTTGCGATCATGGGCTTCGGCGGTGGTGCGCTGATCGCCGCGCCGCTGTCCAACAAGCTGCTCGAGGTGTTCGCGAGCCAACCCTCGGACGCGATCGCCCCGGCGTTCGTCACGCTGGGCATCGTCTACTTCGTCGTCATGATGCTCGGCGCATTCACCGTCCGGCTTCCCGCCGCTGAGTGGAAGCCTGCGGGCCCGACGCCCGAGGCACAGGCCGACCAAGACATGATCACGACCGCGAACGTCACGGCCGCCAACGCGATCCGCACGCCACAGTTCTGGCTCCTCTGGGTCGTGCTGTGCTGCAACGTGACGGCCGGCATCGGCATCCTCGAGCAGGCCGCGCCGATGGTCCAGGACCACTTCGACACGGTCAGCGCGGCGGCGGCCGCCGGCTTCGTGGGCCTGCTCTCGCTCTGCAACATGAGCGGGCGCTTCGCGTGGTCCTCGACGTCGGACGTGATCGGGCGCAAGCGGATGTACATGTGCTACCTGGGGATCGGCGCGGTCCTCTACTTCCTGCTGGCCTCGACGGGTACGGCGTCGTTGCTGTGGTTCGTCCTGCTGACCGGCGTGATCCTGTCCTTCTACGGCGGCGGCTTCGCGACCGTGCCCGCGTACCTGAAGGACCTCTTCGGCACGATCCAGGTCGGCGCCATCCACGGGCGGCTGCTGACGGCCTGGGCCGTCGCCGGCGTCGCCGGCCCGTTGATCGTCAACGCGATCGCCGACCACCAGACCGCCGCGGGCAGGTCCGGCGCCGACCTCTACACGGTCTCGCTGTACATCATGGTCGGGGTGCTCGCGGTCGGCTTCATCGCGAACCTGCTGATCCGCCCGGTCAACGAGCGGTTCCACGAGCCGACCGACGGACAGAGGCGGTTCGACCGCGCGGAGCCCGCCCGCGTCGAGATGGCCACGATCGAGAGGAGCTAGGCCATGGACACCTTCGCAACGCGTGCGATCCTGCTTTGGATGCTGGTGGCGGCCGCGCTCGGGTACGGCGTGATCAACACGATCAGCCAGGTGGTGGACCTCTTCAGCGGCTGAGCGGACAGCGCGGAGGGCCGCCCCCTGGGCGGCCCTCCGTCGTTCCCGGAGCCGGCAAGCGCTCAGCCGCTGGAGTTCAGCGCGGCCTTGAGCGCGTCGACGTCGGCCGCCCCGAAGACCACGCGGTTGCGCGTGGCGACGTACACGAGATCGAGGTCGACGCCGGCGCGCGCGATCGTGCGCGTGAGGTCCGCCAGCACGCCCGGCCGGTCCTCGACGTCGACCACCACGACCTCGCGCTCGCGGCTGACCGCGAGGTGGGAGATCGCCAGCGAGTGCCTGGCGGCCTCGGCGTGCGGGACGAGGATGTGGAGCTCGGCGCGGTCGCCCGCCCCGATGCACGTGGCCGCGGCGATGTTCACTCCCGCGTCGCTGATGGCGGCGGCGACGCGCGCCAGCGCTCCCGGCGTGTTCTCGACGTCGATGACCAAGTCGACCGCCATCGCGCCGCATGTTCTCACGCCGAGGGCTGTGGTACGGTTCACCAGGTGGTTAACGATCCGTTCAAGGCGCTCTCGCACCCGATCCGTCGGGGCATCGTCGAGCGCCTCGCCGCCGGCCCGGCGACGGTGGGTGACGCCACCGGCGGGTTCGGGGTGTCCAAGCCGGCGATCTCCAAGCACCTGAAGGTGCTCGAGGAGACGGGCGTGGTGACGCGCGTCGTCGAGGGCCGGACGCACCGGCTGTCGCTCGACACGGCGTCGCTCGCGGTTGCGGCTGACTGGATGGATCGTCAGCGTGCCGTGTGGGGACGGCTGTTCGACGTCGTCGACGAGTATCTGAAGGAGGACAAGCCGGAATGAACGCTCCCCCGATCGTGTCCCCGCAGGAGTGGGAGGCCGCCCGCGAGGAGCTCCTCTCGAAGGAGAAGGAGCTGACCCGTGCACGCGACGCGCTGGCCGCCGAGCGACGCCGGATGCCGTGGATGGCGGTGGAGAAGGAGTACCGCTTCGAGGGCCCGGACGGCCCGGCGAGCCTGCTCGACCTGTTCGAGGGGCGCCGTCAGCTGATCGTCTACCGCTTCTTCTACGCGCCGGACGTCACCACTTACGCCGCGGCGGGCGGCGCGTACCCGGAGCGCGCCTGCGCGGGCTGCTCCTTTGGCGCCGACCAGGTCGCCCACCCCGCCCACCTGAACGCGCGAGACACGACGCTCGCCTATGTCTCGCGCGCCCCCCAAGCCGACATCCAGGGCTTGAAGGAGCGCATGGGATGGGAGCTCATCCCCTGGTACGCGATCACCGACGACTTCGATAAGGACTTCGGCGTCGACCAGTGGCACGGGCACAACGCCTTCATCCGCGAGGGCGACCGGATCTTCCGCACCTACTTCGTCGACGCGCGCGGCGACGAGGCGATGGGCAGCACGTGGAGCTACCTCGACATCACGGCGCTCGGACGCCAGGAGCAGTGGGAAGACTCGCCCGAGGGCTACCCGCAGACCCCGCCCTACCAGTGGTGGAACTACCACGACGCGTACAAGGACGCGGCGTGATCGCCCATGTGGGAGGCGTGCCGGTGGAGGAGCTCCTGCCGTCGGTCCCCGCGGCCGGCGCGGGGCTGCTGATGGCACGCGCCTGGGTGGCGGTGCGGCTGCGCCGCCGCCGGGGCAGCGCATGAGCGCCAACGCGACGCTCCGCATGGAGCGCACCTACCAGGCGCCCGCCCAGGCGGTCTTCGACGCGTGGACCAGCGAGGAGGTGATCCGGCGCTGGTGGCACGCCGAGCACGACTGGGAGACCACCGAGGCTGAGGTCGACCTGCGCGTGGGCGGCAGTGTGCGGGTGGTGATGCGCAACCCGCACGAGGACGTCGAGTACGGCGGCGGCGGGCAGTACACGGAGATCGACCCGCCGAACCGCCTGGCGTTCACCTGGCTCTGGGACGGCAACGACACGCGCCAGCTGATCGAGCTCGAGTTCGAGGAGGTCGACGGCGCCACGACCGTCCGCTTCACCCACAGCGGCCTGTGGGACGAGGAGGCCGTGCGCTCGCACGAGGACGGGTGGGGCAAGGCGTTCGACAACCTCGAGCGCGCGCTCGCCTAGCTGCGGTCGCGAACGTCAACGTCAACTGCGGCTGGGTAGGGAGGCTGGGGAGCCAACCGCCGCGCAGGGAAGGTTGCGCGCGGGGGCGAGCGGATCGCGAAATCCGTGCAGTTACCCCCGGAAACCGGCCTAGTTCACGGATTTCGCGACCTATCCCCGATTAGCCCCGGAAACCGCGGCCGATCCGGGATAGTTCGCCGAACCTTGTCCATTTGCCCCCGGAAACCGGGGGTAATCCGACAAGGTTCGCGCGATCGCCGACCACGCCGGCTCCCTCACCCTCCTTACCCAGCCGAAGTTGACGTTGAAGTTCCCCGCCGCCTGGTCACCGACGCAGAAGGCGAGCTGGTCCACGCCGCGGGCGGTAGGCGAGCCCGACGGCGATCGCGCCCAGCGCCATGCACGTGACGGCGAGCAGGGAGCCGAAGGACAGCAGCGGCAGCCCTGTGAGGCCGTGGCCGATGTTGCAGCCGTGGGCGAGGCTCCCGCCGACGCCCATGAGCAACCCGCCGGCCGCCGCGCGCGCCGCGCGGGCGCCGTCCGGCATCCGCAGCCGCCGGCGCCCCGCGACCGCGCCCCCGGCGACGACCCCGAGCGCCAGCCATAGCTGGAACGGGAGCTGGCCGCCGGCGTCGAGTGCCCTGCGGGTGCCCTCGGCGGCCCCCACGAAGCCGAGGCCGTACCCGTAGCCGGCGACGTCGGCGGCGATCCAGGCGGCCGCCGCGACGAGGCCGAGCGCGACGCCGGGGATGAGCCCATCGCGGCGTCGGCGCAGGAGCAGGACCAGCGCCGCGACGCCGACCCCGAGCGCGAGCGGCTCGTAGTCGACGCCCAGCAGCCCGGTGAGCGCGCGCTCGCTCGGGCGGCTCGCGGCGTCGAGGTCGGCGATCAGCGACTCGCCCGGACCGCGGATCAGCAGCTCGCCGGCGGCGAAGCCCGCGATCGCGATCCCGAGCGCGACCGCCCCACTGCCGGCCTTCCACAGCATCCCGGCGATGCAGCCGCCCGCGAGCGCCATCCCCACGCCGAACGTCAGGCCGCCGGCGATCTGGGCGACCGGCAGCAGCGGGAGGCCGCCCGTCTGCGCGTTGCGCTCGAGCGGATCGACGCCGGCCACCACCAGCACCGGCAGCAGCAGGAGCTGGACCGCCACGGCGAGCCCGAACGCCCGCAGCAGGCGCGGCCGGTGCTCGAACGCCGCCTGGCGCACCGCACGGTTGAAGCACAGGCCGCCGCGCGTCATCACCACCCCTGCCGCCAGGCCGGCGGCCAGCCCGACGAGCGCGTCGCTCACCCCGCGAGTATGACCCGCAAGATCGCGTGCGGATCCGCGCTACGGCCACGGCCGCCGGTAGCGTGCGCCCATGATCACTCGCAGCACGCTCGCAGCGCTCATCGTCTTCGGCGTGGTCGCCGCCGTGGCGGCCGCTCGCCCAGCCGCACCGCTCCCCGCCAAGAAGGTCACCAAGGACGGCGTGGGCCAGGTCAAGCGCAACATGACGCACAAGGAGCTCCGCGAGCAGGGCCTCGTCGGCCGGCTGCGGCCGGGCTGCGAGCTCGGCGGCGGGGCGACGCGCTCGGCCCGCCTGCTGGCGCCACTCCGCGGTCAGGTGAACTACACGCTCACGAATCCGCGGCTCGCCAAGATCATCATCGTGCGGCGGGGCGCGACGGCCAAGGGCGTGGGGAGGGGCGACACGATCCCGCAGATCAAGGCCAAGTTCCCGCATGCGCGCGTGAACAAGCAGACCGAGGACGTCTTCGGCCTGTGGCTCGTGACGGTGCCCAAGCGCGACGGCGGCAAGTTCCAGTTCGCCGTCGACGCTGACACCGAGCGCGTGACGCTGATCGGCGTGCCGATCATCACCTTCTGCGAGTAGCCACACCACAGCTCGGGTGCTGGCACGCATGCGCCTCGGGAGCGGGGGAGGGAGCCTTAAGGCCCCCGCTCCCCGCTCTTCGAGGTCGATATGCCTGCTCCCCACAGGCCCGCCCCGGCCCCCCGCGCACTCGAGATCCGCGCGATCACGGCCGAGGATTCCACCCGCGTCGCCGACGCCTTCGCCGGCTTCAGCGACCGCACCCGCTACCTGCGCTTCCTCGGCCCCAAGCCGCGCCTGTCGGCGGCCGAGCTGCGCTACCTGACCGACGTCGACCACCGCACGCACGTCGCGCTCGCCGCCGTCGACCCTCACGACGGCAGCTTCGTCGGGATCGCCCGCTACGCCACCGAGCCGGGCGAGCCGGAGACCGCCGACGTCGCGGTCGTGATCGCCGACGCCTGGCAGGGCACCGGCGTCGGCACGCTGCTGATGCGCGAGCTGGTGCGGCGCGCGGCGGCCAACGGCATGGGCCGCCTCACCGGCACGACGCTGCACGACAACCCGGCCGCACGGGCGCTGCTGCGGCGGGTCGGCTTCCGCACACGCTCGTTCGGCGGCGGGCTGATCGAGCTCGAGCTGGCGCTTCAGGCCGCGTAGCGCTGCGCGCTGCGGGCGCGCGCCTTCGCGGCCTCGGTCTCGCGGTCCTTCGGCGGGGCGGTCGTGACGAGCTCGTCCAGCAGTCGGGCGGTGGCCTCCTCGACCGCTGCGAGCGCGCGCTCGAACGCCGGCTCGTTGGCCTTGGAGGGCTTCGCCGAGCCGCTGATCTTGCGCACGTACTGGAGCGCGGAGGCGTGGATCTCCTCCGGCGTGGCCGGGGGATCGAAGTTGTGGAGGGTCCTGATGTTGCGGCACATGCTCCACAGCGTACGGGGCTGCCAAGGTAGGGGACGTGGGGCACGAGCACCATCACCACCACGGCGTCTCCGCCGACGCCGACAGCCGCAAGCTCGCGATCGTGCTCGCCCTGATCACGAGCTTCATGTGCGTCGAGGTCGTGGTCGGCATCGCCGTCGAGTCGCTGGCGCTGCTCTCCGACGCCGCCCACATGCTCACCGACGCGGGCGCGCTCGTGCTGTCGCTGGTGGCGATCCGGCTCGCGCGCCGGCCGGCGGCCGGGGCGATGACCTTCGGCCTCAAGCGCAGCGAGATCCTCGCGGCCGCGATCAACGGCTCGACGCTGCTCGTGCTCGGGCTGCTGATCGTCTACGAGGGCGTGCGGCGGGTACTCGACCCGCCGGAGGTGGAGGGTGCGCCGGTGCTGATCGTGGCCGTGGTCGGCATCGCCGTGAACGTGGCCGCGACCTCGATCCTCGCGCGCGCGAATCGCCAGTCGCTGAACGTCGAGGGCGCCTTCCAGCACATCCTCACCGACCTCGCGGCGTTCGTGGCCACGGCCGTCGCCGGCGCGGTGATCCTGCTCACGGACTTCCGCGAGGCCGACGGCATCGCGGCGCTGTTCGTCGCCGCGCTGATGCTGCGGGCGGCCTACGGGCTGCTGCGCGACTCCGGCCGCGTGTTCCTCGAGGCCGCCCCGCGCGGGCTCGACCCGGAGGTCATCGGCATGCGGATGGCGGGGGAGAAGGGCGTCAAGGAGGTCCACGACCTCCACATCTGGGAGGTCACGTCCGGCTTCCCCGCGCTGTCCGCCCACATCCTCGTCGGCCGCGACAGCGACTGCCACGACGCCCGCCGGGAGCTCGAGCGCCTGCTGCACGACGAGTTCCACATCGACCACACCACGCTGCAGGTCGACCACGACGGCGGCGAGCTGCTGGAGATCGAGGTCAGCCCACGGGGATGACCCAGCCCGCCATGGCCACGAAGTGGACCACGGCGGCGGCGATCACGAGCGCGTGGAAGACCTCGTGGAAACCGAACACCCGGGGCCAGGGATCGGGGCGCTGGGCGGCGTAGATCACGGCCCCGACGGTGTACAGCAGCCCGCCGATGCCCAGCAGCAGCAGCGGCGCCAGCGGGAGGTGCATGACCATCTGCGGGACCGCGATGAGCGCGAACCAGCCGAGTGCCACGTACGCGAGCGCGTGCAGCACGCGCGGCGCCGTGATCCAGGCGACGCTCAGCGCCACGCCGCCGGCTGCGCCCGCCCATACGCCCGCGAGCACCACCCAGCGCAACGAGCCCTCGAGCACGAGCAGGCACACCGGCGTGTAGCTCGCGGCGATGAAGACGAAGATCGTGCTGTGGTCGATCCGCTGCAGGATCGCCCGCAGGCGCGGATCGCACTTCCAGCGGTGGTAGACGGCGCTCCCGGCGAGCATCAGGCACAGCCCGCTGCCGTAGACGAGCGCCGCGCCGCGCGCGGTGCCGGTCTCGGCGAGCGCGACGAGCACCACGGTGGCGGCGAGCGCGATCCAGAAGGCCCACGCGTGCGTGACGCCGCGCAGCAGCGGGACAAGCTCGTCGGTCATCCCCCTTGGTATACCCGTCCCGATGCCGGAGTTGATCGAATCCCCCTCGAGAGTCGAGGCCGCCGGGACCAAGCCGAAGCTGATCGACGAGTACGTCGGCCGCGTGAACAGCGCCGAGGAGCGCGTCAGCGTCGCCCACATGCGCTCGCCGGCAGGCTGGCTCGAGCCCGGCCAGCGGCCCGAGTTCGACGAGTACACGGTCGTGCTCGAGGGCCGCGTGCACGTCGAGCACGAGGGCGGCGAGCTCGACGTGAGCGCCGGCCAGGCCGTGCTCGTGCGCGGCGGCGAGTGGGTCCGCTACTCGACCCCCGAGGGCGCCTCCTACGTCGCCGTGTGCGTGCCCGCGTTCTCGCCGGACACGGTGCACCGCGACGAGGACTGAAGACGCGGCGCGTAGCGGCCGATGAGGGAGATATGACGCTTCCGCCGCCCTCCGAGTCGTCCGGGCGCGAACACGTGCTCGAGCTCGAGCGCCCGCGCTCCTGGAGCCGCCGGCGCGCGCTCGACCTGCTGCGGCTGAACGCGATCGGCCTCTCGATCACCTTCGACGGCGCGCTGCGCGAGCCGCTGCGGGTGCCGCTGGGCACGCTGCAGCTCGGCCTCGTCGATCCGGGCGGCGCCAATGCCAGCGGGATCGTCGGCCGCTTCCCGATCCTCAAGCGGCTGACCGCGACCGCGGTCGTCCCGCGCGAGGAGGGCATCGAGGGCTGGCTGTGGACGACGCTCGGCGGCTCGGCGCTGACCGTCCTCGGCGATCCCGACGATGCGCCGAACGCCGCGCTGCTGTTCACCAAGCCGCTCGGGGATCCTGCCGTCGAGTGCTTCGAGCCGGAGATCGCCCAGGTGATCGCCGCGCGGTCGCCGCTGGGCGCGCCGGCGCTCTACGGCCTGCTCTTCCGCGTGGTCGACACCGTCAAGGCCGAGACCCTGTTCCGCGCGTTCGGGCTGCTGCGCCCGCTGACCGACCGCGAGGTCCCGCCCACGCTTCGCCGCGCGCTGCCGACGGACCGCTCCGCCGATCCGATGCTGCGCGCGAGCGAGGACGCTCGCCTCGCCACGTCGGTCGCCCCGCCCGGCCTCTAAGGGCTCCACACGGAATGGCCCGTTGGGCGGGCCCCCGTGCTTCTCAGCGCTAACGTGGCCCGGGTGAGTACCGAGCCCGCCGAGCCCCACGACCCCGAGCGCTGCACCGCCTGTCGCGGCACCGGCCGCGTGATCTCCGGCCTCGGCGGCACGCCGCAGCCCGTCGCAGTGCCCGTGGTGCGAGGGCAGCGGTCGCTTTATTCCGGGCCGCGACGCCCAGGCCGCGCGCCGCGAGAGCTAGCTTCGGTCGCGTACGACGAGCGTCCCGAGCACGCGCTGCTCGCCCTCGAGCACGATCTCGTAGTCGCCCGGCACGTCGGCGTAGACGTTGAAGATCGCGTCGGCCTCGGGGCTGATCGGCTCGATCTCGCCGCGCAGGCTGACGCTGTCGAGCTCGCTGCCACGCTTGACCGTCAGCTCGAGCAGCTCGCCCCGGTCGACGACCACGCGCTTCGGGTCCCCGGTGGTCGCGATCTCCCTTTCCACGGTGGGCCCGTCGGCCTCGACGGCCGGCACGGGGGTGGGCGTGGCCTGCGCGGCGCGCTCGTCGCGCGGCACCGGCTGCCGCGGGAGCGAGGCTCGCCGCGACGGCCGTCAGGCCCATCAGCACGACCACGAGGATGAGGAAGCGGCGGCCGAGCACTGCACCGAGGGTAGACCGCACATCGCGGATTCGTCTAACGAGGGCTTAAGGACCCGCTGCACTGAGCCGATAAGGGAAGTGCCAGCCAAGGTGTCAAAGGCAAATCACCCGCGAGGGTGAGGCGCAAAGCCACGGAGCTCCTGGATGGGAGCACGCCGGGTTGCCACCGCCAGTGGTGGGACTGGGACCGAGGACCTGGCAAGGAAGTCCACAGGTTCAACGATCCCTCAGGAGGGACCACCCACATGCTCCACAAGCTGCGCCAGCGCGCCCAGAGCGAGAAGGGTTTCACCCTGATCGAGCTTCTGGTCGTCATCCTGATCATCGGCATTCTCGCCGCGATCGCCCTTCCGGCTTTCCTCAACCAGCGCGGCAAGGCGCAGGACACCGAGGCGAAGACGATGGCCCGTACGGCCCAGACCACGTTCGAGTCCGAGTACGCGGACGCCCAGAGCTACGCCGGCATCACCAGCGCGGCCGATCTCCGGACCCTCGAGCCCAGCATCGAGATCGCCGGCACCAAGGCGCACGTGACCGGTGTCACGGCCAACGCGCAGGACTGGTCCGTGACGGTCACGTCGGCGACCAACAACACGTACACGATCGCCAAGACCAACGCCGGTGTCGTCACCCGCACCTGCGTGGTGCCCGCCAACGCCAAGCGCTACGGCTGCCCGAGCAGCGGCAACTGGTAGGCCACGGCCACCACTGATCCACGTTTCCGCGAAGCGGGCCTCCGGGCCCGCTTCGTCGTTAAGTCCCGGGTCGCGCGCGCCGATACGACAATCGTGTTCAAGAAGCGCTCCTCCTCCCAGGCCGCCGTCGTCGGCCTCGACCTCGATCCGGGGCACATCGCCGCCGCCGAGGTCACCGTCAACGGTTCGCTGTGGCTCAAGCGCGGCGCCGTCGCCCCCCTCCGGCCGGGCATCCTGCGTGACGGCGAGGTCGCGGACGTCCCCGCGCTCGCCGAGGCCCTGAAGACGTTCTTCGCCGAGCACCAGCTGCCGACGCGCGTGCGCCTCGGCATCGCCAACCAGCGGATCGTCGTGCGCACGCTCGACCTTCCGCCGATCGACGACGAGAAGGCGCTCGCCGCCGCCGTCAAGATCCAGGCGCCCGACCACATCCCGATGCCGATGGACGAGGCGATCATCGACTGGCAGTCGCTCGGCACGGTGACCGGCCCGTCGGGCGCGCCGCAGTCGCGTGTCGTGGTCGTCGCCGTGCGCCGCGAGATGGTCGACCGCCTTGTCGGCGCCACCCGCGAAGCCGGCCTCGACGCTCGAGGGCATCGACCTGTCGGCGTTCGGCATGGTGCGCGCGCTCGCCGGCGGCTCCCGCCGCGACGGCGCCACGCTCTACGTCAGCGTCGGCGGCCTCACCAACGTCGCCGTGGCCAACGCCAGCGGCTGCCTCTTCACCCGCGCCGCCGCCGGCGGGCTGGACGCGATGGTCAACACGCTCTCCGAGCGTCGCGGCCTGACCGCCGAGCACGCCCGCCAGTGGATGGGCCACGTCGGCCTGGTCGCGCCGCTCGAGGACGTGCAGGGCGACGAGGACCTCGTGACCGCCGCGCGCACGGTGCTCGAGGAGGGCGTCCACCAGCTCGCCGACACGGTGCGCAACTCGCTCAACTTCTACCGCATGCAGGAGAGCGCGGAGACCGTCGAGGGTGGGGTGGTCACCGGCGCCGCCGTGGCGATCCCCGGCTTCGTCGAAGCGCTCGCCGAGCAGCTCCGGCTGCCGCTCGAGGCGGCCGTGGTCGGTACGGTCGACGAGACGGCCGACACCGCCCGCCTGACCGTCGCCGCGGGCCTCGCCGTCGAAGAGATCTCCTGACGAGGACCTAGAGGGGGCGTGATGCTCGCTGCGGTGCTGGGGGCCGTCTTCGGCTCGTTCCTGAACGTGGTGGCCTACCGGCTGCCGCGGGGCGAGTCGCTGTCGCGCCCCCGCTCGCGCTGCCCCGGCTGCCTGACGCCGGTCAGGCCGTACGACAACGTCCCGGTGCTGTCGTGGCTGCTGCTGCGCGGCCGCTGCCGGGCGTGCCGGGAGCCGATCTCCGCCCGCTACCCGCTCGTGGAGGCGGGCACGGGTGCCCTGTGCGCCCTCGTCGTGCTCGCCAAGGGACCCGACGAGGACGCGCTGCTCGGCCTCGCGCTCGTGCTCCTGCTCGTGCCGGTGACGCTGATCGACCTCGACCACCAGCTCATCCCCAACCGGCTGATGCTGATCGGCGCCGTGCTCGCGCCGGCGCTCGTGCTCGTCACCGCGCCGGACGCGCTCGTCGAGCACCTCGTCGCCGCCTGCGCGGCCGGCGGCTTCTTCCTCGTCGCCGTGCTCGCGTACCCGCGCGGAATGGGGATGGGCGACGTCAAGCTGGCGTTCGTCCTCGGCCTCTTCCTGGGCCGCGACGTGGGTCCGGCGCTATTTATCGCCCTGATCGCCGGCACGCTTGTCGGGGCCGCCGTGATCGCCCGCAAGGGCGTCGCCGACGGTCGCAGGACCAAGGTTCCGTTCGGCCCGTTCCTCGCCCTCGGCGCCGTCATCGCGCTGTTTGCGGGCGATGCGATGGTCGAGTGGTACCTCGGGACCTTCGCCTAGGTTCCTCACCCCACCCCGTCGCCTCAAGCGGCGCTCCGGGACTGCCGATAAGTCGGGCGAGATGAAGGCCATCAACCTGCTCCCCCCGGATCTGCGCGGCACGCCCAAGGGCGCCTCGTCCAAGCCCTCGGTCGCCCCTGAGGCGCCGGCGGGCATGGGCGCCTACGTCGTGCTCGGCGCGCTCGCCGCGTGCGTCCTCGCGCTTGCCGCGTACGTGCTCACGACCAACACGGTCAAGGACCGCCAGGCGAAGCTCGAGGCGACCAACGCCCAGGCCGCCGCCACGACGCAGCGCGTCGCCAAGCTCAAGCCCTACGCCGACTTCAAGGCGATGGCCGAGACCCGCATCGCGACCGTGAAGGACCTCGCGTCCTCGCGCTTTGACTGGGAGCAGTCGCTGCGCGACGTCTCCCGTGCGATCCCGGCCAACGTGACGCTGAAGACGCTGACCGGCTCGATGTCGACCGGTACGACCGGCGGCGGGTCGTCGATCCGCGGGGC
The DNA here is from genome assembly GCA_963838655.1 of uncultured Solirubrobacteraceae bacterium. Lineage (GTDB taxonomy): Bacteria > Actinomycetota > Thermoleophilia > Solirubrobacterales > Solirubrobacteraceae > DASSUW01. The sequence continues at coordinate 47,716 of CAWIRW010000006.1, forward strand.
GATCGCCGCCCCGGCCGTGGAGCTGACCGGCTGCACGCGAGGCCAGAAGCAGGTCGCAACGCTGCTCTCGCGCCTGCGCGGCGTCGAAGGCGTGACCCGGGTGAGCCTCGGCAAGTCGCTCAAGCCGGCCGCCACGGACAGCTCCCAGGCCGCCGGCATGACCGAGGAGGACGACGGGTGCGGCAGTGGCCGCCCGCCGGCCTTCGAGATCGTCATGTTCTTCGAGCGCTCCAAGGTGCCCGCCACGGTGCAGGACATCACCGTCGCTCCCGCCGGCGACGCGGCGCAGCCCGCGGCCGCTGGTGCGGAGGGCGCCGGCGCCGACCAGCCCCAGGCCAATGTGACGACCCCGCCGGCCGACCCGGCAGAGGCCGGCACGCCCGCCTCCACGCCGCAGGGAGGCGGTTCCTGATGACCCACAAGAACAAGATGCTGCTGTCGGTCGCCGCCATCGGCGCCGCGGCCCTCGCGTTCTGGTTCCTGGTCCTCTCGCCCAAGCGCGAGGAGGTCACCAAGCTCGACACCGATATCGCGGCCAAGACCGCCGAGATCGAGCAGGCGCGCGTCACGCTCGCCGGCTACGAGCAGGCCAAGGCCAGCTACAAGCGCAACTACACCACGCTCGCACGCCTCGGCAAGGCCGTGCCCGCCGACGACGACGTCCGCTCGCTGCTCGTGCAGATCGAGGCGACCGCCGACCGCAGCGGGGTCGACTTCGAGAAGATCGAGCTCGGCACCGGCCTCGGTGGCGACGCCGGCGCGCAGGCGCAGCCCGAGGACGGGGCCCAGCCCGACGGCGAGCTCGCCGCCGCCCCGGGCGCCGTGCCGGTCGCCGGCGGCGTGCTCTCCGCGATGCCGTTCAGCTTCTCGTTCAGCGGCAGCTACTTCGACCTGTCGTCGTTCCTCGCCCGTCTCGAGCGCTTCGTGACGGTCCAGAACGATCGCCTGGACGCGACGGGCCGTCTGCTGCGGCTCGAGAGCGTGGCGCTCCAGCCCGCCAGCAGCGGATTCCCGACCATGACCGCCGAGATCAACGCCGCCACGTACCTGGTGCCGCCGGTCGAGGCGGTCCCCGGCGCAGCCGCGCCGGCCGCCCCGCCCGCTGACGGGGCTGCGCCGACCGACAGCACCACGACCACCGCCAGCGCGACCACCGGAGCCGCACAATGAACGTCGTCACGAACACCTGGCACCAGCTCGTGCGCCGCCGGCTGTGGCCGGTCGCCCTGCTGCTCGTCGCAGCGCTCGTGGCGGTTCCCTTCGTGCTCGCCTCCGAGCCCGAGCCGGTCATCCCGCCCGCCGAGCCGATGCCCGCCGTGAGCGTGGGCGACGAGATCGCCGAGCCGGTGGTCGCCAAGGTCGCGGCCAAGGACCGCTCGCGCCGCCGGCGCGTGCTCGGGATGCGCAAGGACCCGTTCAAGCCCGCGCCCGTCAAGAAGGCGAAGAAGGCCAAGCAGGCGACGATCACGCCCGAGACGAAGGGCCCGGACTCGGCCCCGACGTCAGGCGGAGGCGGCGGCTCGACCGCGCCGTCGATCCCCACGCCGGCCGAGCCGTCGCTGCCGAAGCCCCCGGCGGGCTCGATCACCGTGCGCTTCGGCCCGGCGGAGAGCGAGGAGCTGCCCGGAGGCTGGCTGACCAAGCTGCGCGCCGCTGCCCGACGACGAGGAGCCGCTGCTCGTGTTCATGGGCCTGACGAAGAACGGCAAGCAAGCCAAGTTCCTCGTCGACGCGTCGCTGACGCCGACAGGCGACGGCACCTGCCAGCCGCACCCCGCGTCCTGCGAGACAGTCCTCCTGTCGCGCGGCGAGACCGAGTTCTTCGACGTCGTCGATCCTGAGACGGGCGAGATCACCGCGCAGTACCAGCTCGATCTCGTGGCGATCAACAAGTAGGGGCACGTGCCGCTCGGCCGCGGCTCCCAAGCGGGGAGCCGCGGCCGAAGGGTCTTCGTAGGATCTTCGGCGTGCCGCTGCGCGTCGTCACCGCCGGGGAGTCCCACGGGCCTGGCCTGACGTGCATCGTCGAGGGCCTCCCGGCCGGTCTCGAGCTCGACCTCGCCGCGATCGACCGCGACATGGCGCGCCGCCAGCTCGGCCACGGCCGCGGCGGGCGGATGAAGATCGAGCGCGACAGCGCCGAGATCACCTCCGGCGTGCGGCACGGGCGCACGCTCGGCGGCCCGATCGCCGTCCGCGTAGCGAACCGCGACTACGCCAACTGGGAGGAGCGGATGAGCCCCTGGCCCGTCGAAGGCGACGTGCCGGAGGTCCACCTCCCGCGCCCGGGCCACGCCGACCTCGCCGGGGTCCAGAAGTTCGGCTTCACCGACGTGCGCAACGTGCTCGAGCGCGCGAGCGCGCGCGAGACCGCCGCGCGGGTCGCCGGGGGCGCGCTCGCCAAGGGCTTCCTCGCCGCGCTCGGCGCGCAGGTCGTCTCGCATGTGACGCAGATCGGGTCGGTGCAGGCGCCGGAGCGCAACGGGCTCGCCGCAGAGGACTTCGCCGAGGTCGACGCCTCGCCGGTCCGCTGCCTCGACGCCGGCGCCTCGCAGGCGATGGTCGAGGAGATCAACCTGCTGCGCAAGCGCAACGAGTCGCTCGGCGGCGTCTTCGAGGTGCGCGCGTTCGGGCTCGTGCCCGGGCTTGGCTCGCACGTCAGCTGGGAGGAGCGCCTCGACGGCCGGATCGGCCTCGCCATGCTCTCGATCCAGGCGATCAAGGGCTGCGGGATCGGCGACGGGTTCGACCTCGCCGGCCGCCCCGGCTCGGCCGCCCACGACGAGATCTTCTACTCCGAGGAGCGCGGCTACTACCGGGAGACCAACCGCTCGGGCGGCGTCGAGGGCGGAATGACGACGGGCGAGCCGCTCGTGGTCCGCTGCGCCATGAAGCCGCTGCCGACGCTGACCAAGCCGCTGCGGTCGGTCGACATCGCCACTCGTGAGCCCGCACAGGCGCTGCGCGAGCGCACCGACTCCTGCACGGTGCCGGCGGCCGGGGTGGTCGGGGAGGCGATGCTCGCGATCGTTCTCGCCGACGCCTACCGCTCGAAGTTCGGCGGCGACCACATCGATGACGTCCGCGCCGCCGTCGAGGCCTACGAGCGGCGCATCGGATGGAAGCGGTCCTAGTGCGCGCATCCAGGATCTGGACGGGTCTGGCGGGTGCCGGCACCGGTCTCCGTCCACCGGCTTCGATGCGTGCACCGGAGACAGCCGGCACGCAGACGTAGTCTTCATCGGCCGGCCGGCGACGTCGGCGGCGCGGGCCGCGGCGGGCCTCGTCGGCGTGCGCGCGGTCGACGCCGACCACGAGATCGAGCATCGCCTGGGGACGACGATCGAGGAGCACTTCGCGGCGCACGGCGAGGCGGCCTTCCGCGAGCTCGAGGAGCAGGTCGTGTGCGAGCTGCTCGAGCGCCCGCCGACGCCCGTGCTCTCGCTCGGCGGCGGCGCGGTGACGTCCGAGCGCGTGCGCGAGCTCCTGCGCCGCCACACCGTGGCGCTGCTCGACGTCGACGTCGAGACCGCCTGGCGCCGCGCCGGCGGGAGGCGGCGCCCGCTGGCCCATGACCGCGAGCGCTTCGTGGCGCTGCACGCCGAGCGCAGCCCGCTCTACGACTCGGTGGCCGACGCGGTGCTGACGGACTCCTCGCGCGACGAGGTGCGGCGCGCCGTGCCCGCGCTGCGGGCGCTCGCGCGCGCCCCCCGCGGTACGCGGCTGCTGTGGGCGTCCGCGGCCTCCGGCAGCTATCCCGTGCACGTGGGGGAGGGGCTGGTGGGCAGCGGCTTCTGGCCGGTGCCCGGCCGCCGCTTCCTGATCACCGACGACGCGGTCGGCGAGCTGTACGCCGGGCGCCTGGAGTCCGTCGCCGACCTGCGCTTCCCGCCGGGGGAGGAGCACAAGACGCTGAGCACGGTCGAGCGCCTGCTGCGCGAGCTCGCCGCCGCGGGCATGGACCACGACGACCACCTGGCGGCGCTCGGGGGCGGCGTGGTGGGTGACGTCGGCGGCTTCTGCGCGGCGCTCTACCAGCGCGGGGTGCGGGTGGTCCAGGTGCCGACGACGCTCGTCGCCCAGGTCGACTCGGCGTACGGCGGCAAGACCGGCGTCGACCTGCCGGAGGGCAAGAACTACGCCGGCGCGTACCACCAGCCCACCGCCGTGCTCGTCGACCCGTCGACGATGGCCACGCTCCCGCAGGCCGAGCTGGCGTCCGGCTGGGCGGAGGTGATCAAGACCGCGCTGATCGCCGGCGGCCGCCTGTGGGAGCGGGTGCGCTCGGGCGCACCGCTCGACCGCGACCTCGTGCTCGCCTGCGCGCGCACCAAGCTCGCGGTGGTGGCGAGCGACGAGCGCGACGCCGGCCGCCGCCAGACCCTCAACCTCGGCCATACGGTTGGACACGCGATCGAGACGGCGACCGGCTACCGGCGCTACCGGCACGGCGAGGCGATCGGGCTCGGGCTGCTGGCTGCGCTGCGGTTGTCGGGCCAGGCCCAGCTGCGCGCCGACGTGGCGGAGCTGCTGGCGGCGCGCGGGCTGCCGACGACGCTCGACGACGCCGTCGACCCGGCCGCGATCGTGGCGGCCACGGCGCGCGACAAGAAGCGCCGCCACGGCCGCGTCGGGTTCGTGCTCGTCGAGGCGCCCGGAGACGTCCGCCCCGGGCGCCCGGTGCCGGATGGCGAGCTGCGCGCCGCCGTGGCAGAGTTGCGCGTGCCATGAGGAACCGCGTGGCCGTGCTGCACGGCGTCAACCTCAACGCGCTCAACAGCCGACCCGCCGAGCACTACGGGGGCCTCACGTTCGACCGCCTCGAGCGGCGCATCGGCGCCTTCGCCCACGAGCTGGGCCTGGACGCGCGCTTCTTCCAGACCAACCACGAGGGCGAGTACGTGGAGGAGATCCACAAGGCGAGCGACTACGCCGACGGGCTGCTGCTCAACCCCGGGGCGTGGACGCACTACGCGTGGTCGCTGCGGGACGCCGTGGAGCTCTCCAGCCTCCCCGCCGTCGAGGTGCACCTCTCCGACGTCGACAACCGCGAGCCGTTCCGCCGCGTGTCGGTGCTCGAGGACGTGCGCGCAGGGCGGGTGAGCGGCCGCGGCGTCGACGGCTACCGGGACGCGCTGGCGACGCTGAAGGACCTCCTGTGAGCCGCGCCGATCGCCTGGCGGAGGCGCTCGAGGTCGACCTGCTGCTGGTCACCAACCTCGTCAACGTCCGCTACCTCACGGGCTTCACGGGGTCGAACGCGATGGCCGTCGCGGGCCGCGACGTGCGCCGCTTCATCACCGACTTCCGCTACGTCGAGCAGGCCGCCGCCGAGGTCGAGGGCTTCGATCGCGAGCTGGCGCCGGCCGACTTCGTGACCGCGCTCGCCGACGGCTGGCCCGAGGGTGAGCTGCGCGCTGGGCTTCGAGGACGACCACGTCTCCGTGCGCCGCCACGCGCGCCTGCGCGAGGTGATCCCCGACCGGATCGAGCTCGTCCCGGCGGGCGGCGTCGTCGAGCGCCTGCGGGCGGTCAAGGAGCCGGAGGAGGTGGAGCGGATCGCAGCCGCCGCGGCGCTCGTCGACGCGGTCTACGCGACCGTGCGCGAGCAGGGCCTCGTGGGGCGCACCGAGCGCGAGGTCGCGCTCGCGCTCGAGGACGAGATGCGCCGGCTGGGCGCCGAGGAGCCGAGCTTCCCGTCGATCGTCGCGTCGTCCGAGCGCGGGGCGCTCCCGCACGCGCAGCCCGGCCGACGTGCCGATCGAGCGCGGCACGCTGGTCACGCTCGACATCGGCGCCCGCCTCGACGGCTACTGCTCCGACTGCACTCGCACGTGGGCGACCGGCGAGCTGCCGGACGACCTCGCCGAGGCGTACGCGCTCGTGCTGCGCGCCCAGCAGGCGGGCCTCGACGCGGTCCGGCCTGGCCCGCAGGGCCGCGAGGTCGACGCGGTCGCGCGCGAGATCATCACCGCCGCCGGGCACGGCGAGCACTTCGGGCACGGCCTCGGCCACGGGGTCGGGCTCGAGGTCCACGAGGCTCCGCGGCTGGCCCGGACCGGCGAGCAGGCGCTGGTGGCGGGCAACGTCGTGACCGTCGAGCCGGGCGTCTACCTGCCGGGCCGCGGCGGCGTCCGGATCGAGGATCTCGTCGTCGTCACCGAGGACGGCTGCCGGCGTGCTGTCGGGGACGCACGAAGGACCTCGTCACGGTCGACTAGGGTCCAGACCCCGCTCAAGACACCGGCGTCGTGGGCCGATATCGGGTTCGATGGAACTCCGAGCCCGCACCCGCCCAATGCTGCGCCGCACCGCCCTCGTGGCCGCCGCGCTGCTGGTGCCCGCCGTCGCGGGCACGTCCACCGCCCACGCCGCCAAGGCCCCCGTCGTCAAGAAGATCACGCCGAAGCACGTCTCCGTCGGCGAGACCCTGACGATCCACGGCCGCAACTTCCGCCGCGGCCTGAACAAGAACACCGTGGCGTTCAAGCGCCCGGGGGCGAAGGCCGTGTTCGTGAAGGCGGAGAAGGGCACCGCGAAGCTGCTCAAGGTCACGCTGCCGAAGCGCCTCGAGAACGTGCTCGCTGGTCACCAACGGCACGCCCACGCCGACGCGCCTGAGCATCCGCGTGATCTCCGTCCAAGTTCGGCAAGCGCTTCACCAGCAAGCGGCTCTCCCCGATCGTGGGCGCCGAGAAGCCGCCGGCCCCGCCGAAGCCGCCGACCGTCGACCCCGACGCCGACTGCGACGGCGACGGCACCAAGAACGCGGTCGACGCCGACGACGACAACGATCTTCTCTCCGACACGCTCGAGAAGTCGCTGAAGCTCGACCCGTGCAACGTCGACTCGGACCGCGACGGCGTCGAGGACGGCTACGAGTACCAGTCGGCGCTGCAACCTCAACGACGACGAGCATCGGTTCCCGAACAACTCGACGCCGTACCCGGCGACGATGCCGTACCCGAACCCGCTCGACACCACCGACGCGGCGATCGACCACGACGGCGACACGCTGACGCTCCGGGACGAGTACCTCCTGTGGAAGTACACGATCCGCAAGGGCGCGGCGCGCACGCTCGAGCCGCTCGAGCTACTCCGCGGGCGAGCAGTTCTCGCGCCGGGCCGTGAACGGCGCCCCGAACCTCTGCCGCCGCGGGCTACGACAAGCAGGCCGACTTCCGGGCCTGGGCGGCCGGGACGCCGGCTACCTCAACGTCAAGCTCCGTCGACGTCGGCACCACGGTCGACGATCCGTCGATGCGGCGAGAACTGGTGGGCGCCCGGCGCGCCGTTCGACATCCGCGACTTCGACCGCGACGGCGACGCCGCCGAGACCGCGACCTACTACGACCGCGACAGCAACACGTTCCTCGACGACGCCGAGCGCGACGAGGACGCCGACGGCCTCTCCAACCAGTGGGAGTCCACCGGCTGCCTGACGCGCGGCTACTGGGACGGCGCTGTACGACAAGGAGACCAAGTACTACCTCGGCTACGCGCGCGGTGCGCCTCGACGACGAGGACTCGGACGGCGACGGCGTGCGCGACGGCGCCGACGACCAGGACCACGACGACGTCCCGAACGTCATGGAGTGCAGCCGCGTGCGCGCCGTCGGCGCGCGGCGGCTTCGACGACCCCGACACGGCGGACCCGACCACGTTCGGCGGCCGCCCGCGCCAGGGCGTTCGTGAACCCGTTCAACCCGTGCCTGCCGCACATCAACTCGCGGACCTGCAAGCAGTACGTCGAGGTCGGCGGCGGGGCTGAGTGGGCTCCGTTCAACCCGGACGACGAGTACTACTGGATCAAGAACTAGCTCTGCGCAACACCTTCTCCAGACCGACCGAGGCCCGCCACACGGCGGGCCTCGGTCGTTTCGTGAGAGAGTCCTCGCGACATCCGCGACCTGGAGGGGAGAGATGGCCGACAGCGTCTATCGCGTCACCGAGGTGATCGGGGTCAGCAGCGAGTCGTGGGAGGCCGCCGCGCGCAACGCGGTCGAGACGGCGGCGAAGACGGTGCGCGACCTGCGCGTCGCCGAGGTGGTGCGCGAGGACGTGACGATCGAGAACGGGGCCGTGAGCGGCTTCCGCGTGCGGCTGGCGATCTCGTTCAAGTACGACTCGGGCGACTGACCCGTCCCGGTACGGGATCGGCGCCAGCGGCGCGCCGATCCCGTCCGATCTTCGGGTCCTCGACCCGCACCGCAGGCACTACGCTGTGAAGCGGTGCACGCCCGAGCCGCCCAAGCACGCGCTCCGAGCCTCGGACGCCGACCGCGAGGCGACCGTCGAGCGCCTGCGCGTGGCCGCCACGGAGGGCCGGATCGACCCCGACGAGCTCGACGATCGCCTGACCGCCGCATACGGCTCGCGCTGGTGCCACGAGCTCGAGTCCTGACGCGTCGACGTCACCCCGCCGCCGCCCCCGGCACCCGCGGTCCAGCCGGTGTTCGTCCGGCCCGTCAAGCGCACCAACCCGCTCGCCGTCGGCTCCCTGACCGTGGCGGTGCTCTTCTTCTGGCTCTGGGGAGTCGCCGCGGTCGCCGCGGTCGTCATGGGCCACGTCGCGCTCAACCAGATCAACCGCTCGGGCGGCCGCCAGACCGGCCGCGGCCTCGCGATCGCCGGCACCACGCTCGGCTACCTCCAGCTCCTCGCCGTCGCGGTCTTCATCTTCGGCTTCTGGGTCGGCTGAGCGTCGCCCTACACTCGGGCCGCGCATGATTTCGACGAACCAGTTCAAGAACGGCAACCACATCGACGTCGAGGGCACGGTCTTCAAGATCCTCGAGTTCCAGCACGTCAAGCCCGGCAAGGGCGGGGCGTTCGTGCGGACGAAGCTGCGGCGGGCGAGCGACGGTGCGGTGATCGACCGGACGTTCCGGGCGGGGGAGAAGTTCCGGCCCGTGCGGACCGAGGCGCGCAAGATGCAGTTCCTGTACGCCGACGGCGCCGACGCGCACTTCATGGACGAGAGCTCGTACGAGCAGATCGCGATCCCCGAGCCGGCGCGTGGCGGAGACGCTGAAGTGGGTCAAGCCGAGCGAGAGCGTCGACCTGCTGTTCATCGACGACCAGCCGTCCGACCTCCAGCTCGCCGCGTCGGTGGAGCTCGAGGTCACGCACACCGAGCCGGGCATGAAGGGCGACACGGCGTCGGGCGGCGGCAACAAGCCCGCGACGCTCGAGACGGGCGCGACCGTGAACGTGCCGCTGTTCGTGAACATCGGCGACCGGATCAAGGTCGACACGCGCTCCGGCTCGTACATGTCGCGGGCCTAGCCGGATCCACCGATTCTCGCGGCGAATCACCGTCGTATGCACGGCCATCCGCCGATCGGCCGAGCACCCAAGTGACCCGCCACGTCGATGCTCGGCCGATCGACGCCTGACCGGGCCTGCGACGCCGATTCATCCACGATGATCGGTGCATCCAGGCTGACGGGCTACCCTCAGCCGGCCATGCGCCGGTCCGAGCAACGCCGCGCGGCGGTCTTCGCGCTCTACCAGCACGACCTCACGGGCCGGCCGCTCGACGACGTCTTCGAGCGCGACGCCGGCAGCTTCACGCGCGCGCTCGCGCACGCGACGTCGGACCACGCGGAGGAGCTGGACGAGCACATCGCGCGCAACGCGCACGGCTGGGCGCTCGACCGGATCGCGCCGCTCGAGCACGCGATCCTGCGGGTGGCGCTGCTGGAGATGCTCCATCCCGACCTCGTCGAGGGCGAGCGTCCGATCCCCGCCGAGGGGGCGATCGACGAGGCCGTGGAGACGACCAAGGCCTTCTGCGGCGCCGACGCGCCCGGCTTCGTGAACGGCATCCTGGGCGCGGTCCTGCGGGAGGTCCGGCATGCAGCTTGAGCGGCTCGTGGAGCGCCTCGAGCGGATCGCCGCAGAGCTGCGTGCCGGCGAGCTCGAGCCCGAGCGCGCCGCCGCGCTGGTCGACGAGTGCGCGCGGCTCGCGGCCGAGGCCGGGGCCGAGCTCGACCGCGAGGTCCGCGCCGCCGAGTCCGGCCCTGCCGGCCAGCTCGCGCTCGAGCAGCAGTGAGCTACCCCGACGGCCTGCGCGAGCAGGTCGAGTCGTACCTCGAGCGCCTGAGCTTCTCCGACGAGCCGGCCACCGAGGGCCTCGAGGAGGCGATGCGCTACTCGCTGCTCGCCGGCGGCAAGCGGATCCGCCCGGTGCTCGCCCTGGCCACCGCCAGCGCGCTCGGTCGGCCGGCCGCGGACGTGCTCCCGCTCGGCGCCGCGCTCGAGCTGATCCACACCTACTCGCTGATCCACGACGACCTCCCGGCGATGGACGACGACGCGCTGCGTCGCGGCCGACCGACGTGTCACGTCAAGTACGGCGAGGACGTCGCGATCCTCGCCGGGGACGGGCTCTACGCCGAGGCGTTCCGCCACCTGCTGGGCCACCAGGCCGGCGAGCCGGGCCGCGTCCTGGCCGCCGCCGCCGAGCTGGCGGGCGCCACCGGCGTCAACGGCATGGTCGGCGGCCAGTACATCGACGTCCGCAACCTCGTCCCCGAGGGCGAGGTGAGCCTCCAGCGGCTGCACCAGCTCAAGACCGGGCGGCTGATCCGGGCGTCCGTCGAGTGCGTGCTGCTCCTCACGAGCGGTGCGGACGCCTCCACTAGACTGCCTGACTTCCGCGCCTTCGCGTCAGAGCTCGGCCTCCTCTTCCAGATCGTCGACGACATCCTCGACGTGACGGGCACCGAGGATGCGCTGGGCAAGCCGCGGGGGAGCGACGAACGACACGGCAAGCTCACGTACGTGAGCCACTACGGAATCGACGGCGCGCGCCGGATGGCCGCCGACTCACATGGCAACGCCCGGCAGGCCCTGGACAGGGCCGGCGGGGCACGCAGAGCTCCAGCAGATCACCGACTTCATCTACACCCGGACCTCGTGACCATCCTCGACCGCGTCGACCGCCCGCAGGACCTGCACGGCCTCTCCGAGGACGAGCTGCAGCAGGTCGCCCAGGAGGTGCGGGCGCTGCTGATCGACACCGTGGGGGAGATCGGCGGGCACTTCGGCGCCAACCTCGGGACGTGCGAGATCGCGGTCGCGCTGCACTCGCTGCTCGACTCCCCGCGCGACAAGATCCTCTGGGACGTCGGCCACCAGGCCTACCCGCACAAGGTGCTGACCGGCCGCCGCGACGCCCTGGCGACGATCCGCAAGTACGGCGGCCTGGCCCCGTTCTGCGCGATCCACGAGTCCGAGCACGACATCATGGGCGCCGGCCACGCCTCGACCTCGATCGGCTACGCGGTCGGGTTGAAGGAAGCGATGCGGCACGGGGCGGGGGAGGACGGCCGTGTCGTGGCGGTCATCGGCGACGGCGCGATGACCGGCGGCGTGGCCTTCGAGGCCGTGCACCAGGCGGGCGGGCTCGGCACGCCGCTCGTCGTGATCTTGAACGACAACGGGATGTCGATCTCCCCGAACGTGGGCGCGCTGTCGCGCTACTTCAACCGCGTGCGGCTCGAGCCGGGCCTGTGGAAGGCGCGCGAGGGCGTCGAGGAGCGGCTCACCCGGCTGCCGGGCGGCATCGGCGCGGCGTTCGAGCGTCTCGGCCCGCAGGTCAAGGAGTCGGTCAAGGCGCTGTGGCAGCCCGGGCTGTGGTGGGAGGAGCTCGACTGGGCCTACATGGGCGTGATCGACGGGCACGACGTGCGCGCGGTGCGGCTGGCGTTGAGGGCCGCCTTCGAGGCGGAGCGCCCGGTCGTCATCCACGTCGCCACGGTGAAGGGGAAGGGGTTCGCTCCCGCCGAGGAGGGCGGCCTCGAGGGCATGGAGAAGTGGCACGCGGCCAAGCCGCACTCGATCGCCGGCGGCCGGCCGGCCCCTGCTCCGCGCAAGTCGGCGACCCCCGCGCCGCCGCAGTACACGCAGGTCTTCGGCGAGGCGATCGTGCGCGAGTGCCGGCGCGACGAGCGGGTGGTCGGGATCACCGCGGCGATGAACTCGGGCACCGGGCTGTCGGTGCTGCAGAAGGCGATGCCTGACCGCTACTTCGACGTCGGCATCGCCGAGCAGCAGGCCGTCCTGTTCGCCGCCGGTCTGGCGCTGCAGGGCATGCGCCCGGTGGCCGCGATCTACTCGACCTTCCTGCAGCGGGCGTTCGACCAGATCGTGCACGACGTCTGCCTGCAGTCGCTGAACGTGACCTTCTGCATGGACCGCGCTGGCCTGGTGGGCGACGACGGGCCGACCCACCACGGCGCGTTCGACATCGCCTACCTGCGGCCGCTCCCGAACATCACGCTGATGGCGCCGCGCGACGAGGCGATGCTCGTCCACATGCTCCACACCGCCCTGCAGATCGACGGCCCGGCGGCGATCCGCTACCCGCGTGGGGAGGCGGTCGGGGTGCCGATCCCTGCGGATCCGGCGCTCTTGCAGGTCGGTACGGGAGAGATCCTGCGCGAGGGCGAGCGGGTGGCGGTGGTCGGTTACGGCACAGGGGTCGGGATGGCTTTGGGGGCCGCCGAGCTGCTGGCTGACCGCGGGCTCGACGTCACGGTCGCCGACGCGCGTTTCGCCAAGCCGCTCGATGCGGCGTTGCTGGCGCAGCTGGCGGCCGAGCACGACCTCGTGGTCACGGTCGAGGAGGGGGTTTTGATGGGCGGCTTCGGGACGGCCGTCTGGGAGTCCTTGGCGGAGGGCGGCCTGGCCCCGCGGATGCTGCGGATCGGCCTCCCGGACCGCTACGTGACCCACGGCGCGCCGCGGTTGTTGCACGAAGAGGTCGGCTTCACGCCCGAGCGGATCGCCGAGCGGATCGAGGCCGCCGTGGCGGCTGGCCGCGACGCCTTGGTGTAGCTGCGCCGCCGGCGAACGTCAACGTCAACTGCGGCTGGGTAGGGAGGGTGAGGGAGCCGGCGTGGTCGGCGATCGCGCGAACGTTGTCGGATTACCCCGGTTTCCGGGGGAATGGACAAGGTTGGCGACCATCCCGGATAGGCGTCGGTTTCCGCGGCAATCGGGATAGTTCGCGAACCTCGTGAAGTAGGCGTCGGTTTCCGGGGGTAACTTCACGGATTTCGCGATCCGCCCGCTCACCGCACGCAATCTTCCTCGCGCGGCGGCCGACACCCCAGCCTCCCTACCCAGCCGCAGTTGACGTTCGTCGGCACCCGCTACCTTCGCCCGCGCGCATGGCCCGAGCAGGCAGGCTAAGCTCGCCGCGTCCAGCGCGTGCCCGCGCCGAGGGCGAGCTCGACCGTCGCGGCGGCCGCGAGCAGCGCGGCCGCGAGCGGCTCGCCGGCCGCCGCGAGCGCGGCCGCGGCGGAGGCCATGGCCAGCGCCAGCGCGAGGTCCGCCGCCATGTGAGCCGAGATCGAGACGCCGTCGGCGAGGCCGAGGCCGGCGAGCAGCGCGCCCGCGACGACCGCGACCAGGAGGCCGCCGGGCTCGAAGCCGAAGACGAGCGGCGCCGCGATCAGCAGCAGGCCGCCGAGCAGCTCGACCGCCCCGTGCTCTGCAAGTGAGAGTCGTCGCACCATGATGCGGTCAATGGTCCCTGGGAATCGCCGGAGCGACTGTGAAGTGGGTCACCGTGCGGCTCCGTTACCGTGTGGCGCCGTGCCCCGGGTCCGCCTCGACAGCCTGCTGGCGGAGCGTGGGCTCTTCACGTCCCGCTCGCGCGCGGCCGCGGCCGTGATCGCCGGGCAGGTCCACGTGGGGCCCGGTCGCTCACGGGCCGGCAAGCCCGGGCAGCTGGTGGCGGCCGACGTCGAGCTCGACGTCGACGCGCCGCCGCCGTTCGTCTCCCGCGGCGGGATCAAGCTGGCGAACGCGCTCGACACGCTGGGGATCGACGTCGCGGGGCGCCGGGCGCTCGACGTCGGCGCCTCGACCGGCGGGTTCACCGACTGCCTGCTGCAGCGCGGCGCCGCACGCGTGACCGCGCTCGACGTCGCGTACGGCGAGCTCGACTGGCGGCTGCGCAGCGACGAGCGGGTCACCGTGGTGGAGCGGGTCAACGCGCGTGCGCTCGAGCCGTCGCGAGCTGCCGTACGCGCCCGATCTCGTGGTCGTCGACGTGTCGTTCATCTCGCTCACGAAGGTGCTCCCCGCGGTGCTCACCTGCGCCGCCGAGCGGTTCGACTGCCTGGCGATGGTCAAGCCGCAGTTCGAGGTCGGGCGGGGGGTCGTGGGCAAGGGCGGCGTGGTGCGAGATCCCGGGCTGCGCCGGGACGCGATCGCCGCCGTCGCGCAGGCGGCGCCCGCCGCGGTGCTGGGCTTCGCGTCCGTCCGGCCTGCCCGGCCCGGCGGGCAACCGCGAGACGTTCGTGTGGCTGGGGGAGCCCGGCCGCCGGGGCGAGGTGGCCGACGTCGAGGCCGTGCTCGCGGAGATGGACGTGTGAGAGCGGCCACCGTGCTCACCCACCGCCGTGTGTCCGACACTGCGGTCGCGCTGCAGGAGCTGATCGCGGCGGCGCGTCGCGCCGGCGTCCTGCTGCGCTTCGACGCGGACGAGACCCGCAAGCACCGCCTCGAGCCGGCGCAGGGGATCGAGCTGAACTCGGACCGCCGCGACGACGTCGACCTCTGCCTGGTGATGGGCGGAGACGGCACGATCCTGACGGCGTTGCGCGTGTTCACGGGCACCGGCGTGCCGGTGTTCGCCGTCAACTTCGGCGAGGTCGGGTTTCTCGCCACGGTCGATCCGGACGGCCTCCCGACGCACTTCGATCGCGCCTTCGCGGGTGACTTCGAGGTCCTGCAGCTGCCCGACCATCGCCGTCGGCCGTCCCGAGGGCACCTGGACTGCGATCAACGACATCTCCGTCCACCGCAAGCCCGGCCACCGGGTGGCCGACCTCGCGTACGGTCTGGCCGGGGAGGAGATCGGCCGCGTCCGCTGCGACGGGCTGGTGGTCTCGACGCCGCAGGGCTCGACGGGCTACAACCTGGCCAACGGGGGCCCGGTGATGGCGTGGGGCGTGAAGGGCTACGTCGTGTCGTTCGTGGCGCCCCACTCGCTGACCGCCCGGTCCCTGGTGATCGCGCCGGACGACCTCCTGACGATCAACAACGCATCGCGCGAGGAGCCGGTCGAGGTCCACGTCGACGGGCGCCCGAGCTGCGAGCTGCCGCCCGGCGAGGACCTGCACGTGGAGTTCGCCGCTCAGCCACGGGACGCTCGCCCAGCTCCCGGGCGCGAGCTTCTATCACCGCCTGCGCGAGCGCTTCGGCCGCGGGCTGCGCGCGGCGCCGCGAATCGTCACGGACCTGTTCCAATTCCGTGCCGGAACACGCACGGGCGGCCGATTCGGGGCGGCTCCGTCGGGTGCCGCTGATAGACCCTCGGGCGTGCTTCACGAGCTGCGCGTCGAGAACCTCCTGCTGATCGAGCGGGCCGAGCTCGGGCTGGTGCCCGGGTTGAACGTCCTGACGGGTGAGACCGGGGCGGGCAAGACCGTGCTCGCCCACGCGCTCGACCTGCTGCTGGGCGGCAAGCCGCGCGCCGGGATCGTGCGCCCGGGCGCGAGCGAGGCCTACGTCGAGGGGGTGTTCGCGCTGCCCGCGGCGCTGCGGGCCGCCTTGGCCGACCGCCTGCCCGAGGACGCCGACGAGCTGGTGCTGGCCCGGCGCGTGAGCGCCGAGGGGCGCACGCGCGCGTACCTGGGAGGCCGCAGCGCGACCGCCGCCGAGCTGGCGGAGATCGGCGGCGCGCTGCTCTCGTTCTACGGCCAGCACGAGCACCGGCGGCTGACGCTGGCGTCGGCCCAGCTCGAGATCCTGGACGGCTTCTGCGGGCCCGAGCAGGCAGCACGGCGCGAGGCGTTCGCGGCGGCGTACGCGGCCGAGCGCGCGCTGCGCGAGGAGCTCGAGCGATCCGCGCCCGCGCGGGCGCGCGCGACCGCGAGCTCGACCTCTTGGAGTGGGAGCTCGAGGAGATCGACCGGGCGGACCCGAGCATCGAGGAGGAGCGGCTCGCTGCTCGCCGAGCGCGAGCGCCTGCGCCACCTCACGACGCTGCTGGGCGCCGCTGCCGGTGCCGCTGCCGCGCTCGTCGGCGACGACGGCGCGCTGGGCTACGACGACTCCGGCGGCTTCGCCGGCGGCGGATCGCGCAGCTTCGCCGGCACCGGCTCGGGCGCTCCGGGCCAGGCCGGTCCCGCCGCCGACGCACTGGAGGCCGCGGTCGCCGCGCTCGAGTCGGCCGCCGGGGTCGACGACGCGCTCGACGCGCTGGCCGAGCGCGCGCGGGCGCTCGCCGTGGAGGCCGACGACCTGGCCGGCGAGCTGCGCCGCTACGGCGAGGCCGTCGACGCGCCGCCGGGCCGGCTCGACGAGGTCGAGGAGCGCCTCGCGCTGTTCGACCGCCTGAAGCGCAAGCACGGCGGGACGATCGAGGCGGTCCTCGCGCACGCCGCGGAGTGCCGCCGCCGACGCGACGAGCTGACCGGCGCCGAGGAGGCGCTCGAGGCCGGCGAGGCGCGTCTCGCGGAGGCCCGCGCGGCCCTCGCCTCCCAGGCCGAGGCGCTGCACGAGGCGCGCGCGGTCGCCGCCGACGGCCTTGCCGGCGCGGTGCGCGAGCGGCTGGCGGCGCTCGCCATGGAGGGCGCGACGTTCGAGGCGCGGCTGACGCCGCGGGACGGCTACGGACCGGCCGGAGGCGACGAGGTCGAGTTCCTGATCGCGCCCAACCCCGGCGTGCCGGCGGGGCCGCTGCGCGAGACCGCCTCCGGCGGCGAGCTCTCGCGCGTGATGCTGGCGCTGATGGGGGTGGCGGCGCAGGCCGGGCCGGCGACGCTGGTGTTCGACGAGGTGGATGCCGGCATCGGCGGCCAGACCGCGCGCGCGGTGGGCGAGCAGCTGCGTGAGCTCGCCGCCGGTCGGCAGATCATCTGCATCACCCACCTGCCGCAGATCGCGTCGCTGGCCGACCTGCCACTTCACGATCGTCAAGGACACGTCGGGCGCCACCGCGAGCACGACCGTCACGCGCCTCGAGAAGGGCGCCGTGGTGGGCGAGCTGGTACGGATGCTGGGCGCCGAGGACGGGGACGCTGCCGCTCGCCGCCACGCCCGCGAGCTGCTGAAGGCCGCATGATGCGCACTGCCCGAGTCACCCGCCGGTGCGGCATCTAGACTGGGATGCCAGGAGGTTTGCGCATGCCTGAGACTCGACCCCGCACCCGTTTCATCTTCGTCACCGGCGGGGTCGTCTCCTCGCTCGGCAAGGGCATCGCCGCCGCGTCGATCGGCCGGCTGCTCGTCGCCCGCGGCCTGAAGGTCGCGCTCCAGAAGTTCGACCCGTACATCAACATCGACCCCGGCACGATGTCGCCGTTCCAGCACGGCGAGGTGTTCGTCACCGAGGACGGCGCGGAGACCGACCTCGATCTCGGGCACTACGAGCGGTTCACGGACGCGAACACGTCCCGCGGCTCGAACGTCACCGCCGGCGCGATCTACAACTCCGTGATCCGCAAGGAGCGCCGCGGCGACTACCTCGGCGGCACCGTCCAGGTCGTCCCCCACATCACGGACGAGATCAAGCACCGCGTGAAGCTGATCGCCGAGAGCCAGGACGTCGACGTCGTGATCACCGAGATCGGCGGCACGGTGGGCGACATCGAGTCGCTGCCGTTCCTGGAGGCGATCCGCCAGTTCCCCGTCGACGTCGGGCGCCGCCGCTGCATGTTCATCCACCTCACGCTCGTGCCGTACATCGGCCACGCCGGCGAGCTCAAGACGAAGCCCACGCAGCACTCGGTGAACGAGCTGCGGCGCATCGGCATCCAGCCGGACATGGTGGTGTGCCGCTCCGAGGGCGGGCTGCCGCACGAGCTGCGCAAGAAGATCGCGCTGTTCGCCTCGCTGCCGCCGGAGGCGATCATCTCGGCGCGCGACGTCGACAACATCTACAAGGTCCCGCTCTACTTCCACCCCGAGGGCGTCGACGACTTCGTCCTCGACCACTTCGACATGGAGGCCCCGGCGCCCGATCTGGGCGACTGGGAGCGGCTGATGCGCCGCGCCAGCGAGGCCGCGGACACGTCGCCCGGTCCGGATCGCGCTCGTCGGCAAGTACGTCAAGCTCGAGGACGCGTACCTGTCGGTCGCCGAGTCGCTGCGCCACGCCGGCTTCCACCACGGCTGCCGGATCGAGATCGACTGGGTCGACTCCGAGACGCTGGACGACGGCGAGGTGCGCCAGCGCGTCGCGCAGGCGGACGGCATCCTGATTCCCGGCGGCTTCGGCGTGCGCGGCATCGAGGGCAAGATCACGGCCTCGCGCATCGCCCGCGAGCAGGGCATCCCGTTCCTGGGCATCTGCCTCGGCATGCAGATGGCGGTGGCCGACTTCGCGCGCCACGTCGTCGGGATGGACGGCGCGAACTCGACGGAGTTCGACCCCGAGACGCCGTACCCGGTGATCGACCTCCTGCCCGAGCAGAAGGAGGTCGCCGACATGGGCGGGACGATGCGGCTCGGCGCCGACCCCGTGAAGCTGCACCCGGACACGAGGGCCCGCGAGCTCTACGCCGAGCCGGTGATCTACGAGCGCCACCGGCACCGCTACGAGGTCAACAACTTCCTGCGCAAGCGGCTCGAGGCCGCCGGGCTCGTGATCTCGGGCACGTCGCCTGACGACCGGCTGGTCGAGATCATCGAGATCCGCGACCACCCGTTCTTCGTGGCCTCCCAGTTCCATCCGGAGTTCAAGTCGCGGCCCGAGCGCCCGGCGCCGCTGTTCCGCGACTTCGTGGCCGCCGCTCTGGCCCGCGCGCACGACCAGCGGCCGGAAGAGATCGCCACGCAGCAGCCCGCGCACACAACGTGAGGCTCGCGGCGCCGTGAGGCCGGCGTCCGAGGCCGAGAAGGCCCGGCTCGCCGACCTGTTCGTCGCGCTCTGCCGCATCCCGAGCCCGTTCGGCCGCGAGCGCGAGTGCGCGGATCGCGTGCTCGCCGAGCTGCAGGGGATGGGGATCGCCGCCGACGAGGACGGCGCCGGCAACCTGCTCGCGCGGATCGCGGGGCGGTCGGAGCGGACCGTGCTCCTGTGCGCCCACCTCGACACGGTCGAGACGGAGGCGCCGATCGACCCCGTGCTGGTCGACGGCGGCTGGGAGAACGCCCACGACGGCATCCTCGGCGCCGACAACAAGGCTGCGCTCGCCGTCATGCTCGAGGTCGCGCGCCGGGCGTCGGTCGAAGGCACGCCGGTAGGGCTCGAGCTGCTGTTCACGGTCTCCGAGGAGGACGCGCTGGCGGGCGCCAAGGCGTTCGACGCCTCGCGGCTGACCGCCGACTTCGGCTACGTGTTCGACCACGCGACGCCGATCGGCGAGGTCGTGGTGGCGTCGCCGACGTACTTCCGGCTCGAGGCGAGCTTCCACGGCAAGGCCGCCCACGCCGGGATCCGGCCCGAGGACGGTCGCAGCGCGGTGCTGGCCGCGGCGCTGGCGATCGCAGCCATGCCGCTCGGCCGGATCGACGAGCAGACGACCGCCAACGTCGGCTCGGTCCAGGGCGGCGTGGGGTCCACCAACGTCGTCCCCGAGCGCTGCCGCGTGCTGGCGGAGGCGCGCTCGCTCGACCCCGCGCGGGTGGAGGACGTGGTGGCCGCGATGGTCGACGCCCTGCACGACGGCGCGGCGCAGGCCGAGTGCGACGTCGACGTCATCTCCGAGAAGCTGTTCACGGGCTTCCGCGTCCGCCCCGGGGCGCCCGAGCTGGCGGCGGCCGAGGCCGCGTTGCGCGCGTGCGGCTACGAGCCGAAGCGCATCCAGACGGGCGGCGGTTCCGACGCCAACGCCCTCCAGGCGGCCGGCTTCCCGTGCCTGAACCTCGCAAACGGGACGGAGCGCAACCACGAGGCCACCGAGCGCGTCTCCGTGTCCGCGCTCGAGGGGATGCTCGACGTTGCGCTGGCGCTGCTCGACGAGGCCGCCGCGGTCTGACATGAGCTCCCGCTTCGAGAGGATCCGGACGGACACCGTCTACGCGGGTGCGTTCTTCGACGTCGTCCGGGCGACGTTCGGCCACGAGGACGGCGGCGAGGTCGAGCGCGAGATCGCGACCCACCCCGGGGCCGCCGCGGTGGTCGTGCTCGACGGCGATCGCCTGTGGTTCGTGCGCCAGCCCCGCGAGGCCGTCGGCGTCCCCGACCTGCTCGAGCTGCCGGCCGGCAAGCTCGACGAGGCCGGCGAGTCGCCGCTCGACACCGCGAAGCGCGAGCTCGCCGAGGAGCTGGGCAAGCAGGCGTCGACCTGGGAGCCACTGGGCTCGTTCTTCACCTCGCCCGGGTTCACCGACGAGCAGGTCCACCTCTTCCTCGCCACCGGCATCTCGGACCTCGACGAGCGGCCCAAGGTTGACGAGGACGAGCGCATCGACGCCGACTCTCGCCCGCTCGCCGAGCTCGACGCGATCCTCGCCGAGACGACCGACTCGAAGACCCTGATCGGGCTCTACCGCTTCCGCGACCGTCATCTGAGCTCCCAGTAGTCGCCAGGTGCCAGGTGGGTGATCCGCCGGGCGGCCGCATGCGAAGGGACACGCAGGCAACCCACGGGAGGCAGAGATGAAGCGCCTGAACTACTCGAACGTGATGGCGACCGTCGCGGTCTTCGTCGCGCTCGGTGGCACGTCGTACGCGGCCATGACGATTACCGGCGCGGATGTGCGCGACGGCTCGCTGACCGGCGCCGACGTCCGCAACAACTCGCTCGAGCGGCGGGACATCGACAACGACGCGGTCGGCAGCGGCGAGGTTCGCGACGGGTCGCTCCGCGCGCGCCACTTCAGGTCCAACGTGCTGCCCCGGTGGCTGCTGGTCGACGAGAGCGGCAACATCGCCGAGCAGTCGGGCGGCTTCACCGTGATCTCCAAGCCGGGGATCAACGGCCAGCCGGCGACCAACCCGAACATCTACATCGACGCGGGCAGCAATCTCGCCGGCAAGGGCCTGTCGGCGACGATCGCGCTCCAGAACCGGATCGACCGCACCGGCGACGGGGTCGCCGACCCGGCCTTCAACGGCGAGGCCGCCGTCAGCCGCTGCAACAGCACCAGCGTCAACTGCGTCCCGACGGGCACCAACGAGGACGACACGCTCGTGGTCCGGGCGCTCGTCGACAACACCAACGTCGCGTCCCAGACCCGCCGGGTCTGGGTGACGGTCACGGACTGACGCTGCGGCAGGCGGGGGCGCCGAACGCCCCCGCCGGCCCGCGTCCGGGCTCAAGCCGGGCGCGCACGTCGTGAAGCGGGCGTCACTTCGGCGCCCGAGGGCACGTGAAGGCCGCGTTGCACCCGCAGGGCGGCCGCGGGCAGCGGCGAAGTACTCACGTCCATGGCGATCGCGGCCCCGACGCAGCCCTTCGAGCACCTCCTGCTCGACTTCCTGGCGTACCTGGAGTTCGAGCGCGGCCTGTCCCGCAACACGCTCGAGGCGTACCGGTCCGACCTGCAGCAGCTCGGCGCGCACCTGCGGCGGACGGGCGCGAATGCGCTCGCTGCGCGCCACAGCGACCTCGCCGACTTCGTGGCCGACCTCGCGGCGGGGGGAGAGGAGCGGTCCCCGGCATCACCCGCGACCCTGCAGCGCAAGGTCGCCTGCCTGCGCTCGTTCTACCGCCACCTGCGCCGCCAGGACCTCGTCGCCGACGACCCGACGGTCCACCTTCGCGCGCCCAAGCAGAGCCGCCGGCTGCCGCAGGTACTCAGCCGCGACGAGGTCGGCAAGCTGCTCGAGGCGCCGCGCGGCACCGAGCCGCCCGCCCTCCGCGACCGCGCGCTGCTGGAGCTGATGTACGCGTGCGGGCTGCGGGCGTCGGAGGCGATCGGGCTCGAGCTCGGCGACGTCGACCTCGAGGCCGGGATCCTGCGCGCGCGCGGCAAGGGCTCCAAGGAGCGGCTCGTGCCGATCGGCGCGGCCGCCTCGCGCGCGCTCGTCGCCTACGTCGGCCGCGGCCGGCCGCGACTCGTCGGCGACCGGCTCGAGCCCGCGCTGTTCGTCAACCACCGCGGCGCTCGCCTCACCCGCCAGGGGCTGTACAAGATCGTCCAGCGCCACGCCCGCGTCGCCGGGCTCGACGGCAAGATGAGCCCCCACACGCTCCGCCACACGTTCGCGACCCACCTCTTGGCCGGCGGCTGCGACCTGCGGTCGCTGCAGGAGATGCTCGGCCACGCCGACATCGCGACGACGCAGGTCTACACGCACCTCTCCGCCGAGCGCCTCAAGGACGTCTACCACCAGGCGCACCCGCGGGCACGCCGCGCCTCGTAGGCGCGACGCCCGACGGATATCGTGCGCCTCGTGCGCGCGTTCGTGGTGGTCATCGACGCCTGCGGGGCCGGTGAGCTGCCCGACAGCGGCGAGTACGGCGACGCCGGGGCCAACACGCTCGGCCACGTCGCCGAGGCTTCGGGTGGCCTCGACCTACCCGCCATGACAAGCCTCGGGCTGGGCAACATCATGCCGCTGACCGGCGTCGAGCCGGCCGCCGAGCCCGTCGTCCACGGCCGCCTGCACCCGCTCGGTCCGGGCAAGGACACGATCACCGGCCACTGGGAGCTGATGGGCGTGATCACGCCCGTCGCGCTCCGGACATACCCGCACGGCTTCCCGGACGAGGTGCTCGACGCCCTGCGTGAGGCGACCGGCCGCGGAATGCTCTGCAACCAGCCCTACTCCGGCACCCAGGTGATCGAGGACTACGGCGAGCGGCACATGAAGACCGGCGACCTGATCGTCTACACGTCGGCCGACTCGGTCCTCCAGATCGCCGCCCACGAGCGCGTCGTCGGGCTCCCCGAGTTGTACGACGCGTGCGCCGCGGCGCGGAGGATCATGACCGGCGAGCACGCCGTCGGCCGTGTCATCGCCCGGCCGTTCGACGGCGAGCCCGGTGCGTTCAGGCGCACGGAGGGGCGGCGCGACATCGCGCTCGACCCGCCCGGGCGCTCGTATCTGCTGGAGCTCGGGGACGCCGGCATGCCCGTCCACACAGTGGGCAAGATCGGCCAGGTGTTCAACGGCGTCGGGGTCGACGAGCAGCACAAGGCGGCCACGAACGCGACCGGGATCGCCGAGACGGGACGTCTGATCGACGAGCTGGAGAGCGGCCTCGTGTTCACCAACCTCGTGGAGACCGACCAGGTCTACGGCCACCGCAACGACGTTCCCGGCTTCCACGGCGCGCTGCGCCAGATCGACGCGGCGGTCGCGGACTGGCTCGAGCGGCTCGATCCGGAGCGCGACCTGCTCGTACTCACCGCCGACCACGGCTGCGACCCGACGCACCCCGGCACCGACCACACGCGCGAGCACGCACCGCTGCTCGCCCGCTTCGCCGGCCACGGGTCGCGTCGCAACGACGGCCCGTTCGCCGACGTCGGCGCGTCCGTGCTCCGCTGGCTCACCCGCCGCGACGCCCCAGCGCTCCCGGGCGAGCCCTTCGTTCCGTGACGGTCGCACGCTCCGGCGCACTGCCGGTGCTCCTCGTCTTGCTCGCGGGCTGCGGCGCCGGCGGCGACGACCCCGCGTCGCCGCCGACCGCCACTCCGGGAGCGCCCGTAGACCGCGCCGAGCCGAGCCCGGCGGAGCAGATCCGGGCGGTGCTCGACGATCGCGCCGCCGCGCTCGAGGCTGGGAAGGCGAAGGCGTACGCCGCGACCGCCGCGGGTGCCCAACGGCGCGCCGACCGCGTGCACGGCCGCCGGGCGCGCCGCCTCCGCCTGCAGGACGTGTTCCTCACCGCCCGCGGCATCGACGTCCGAGGGGGGCGCGCGACCGCCCGCGTGACCACCTTGTATTCGCACGCCGGCGTCCGCGGCGAGTTCCGGGTCAACCGCCGGGTGACGTTCCGCCACCGCGGCCGCTGGCGGATCACCCGCGTGCAGGCACGGCGCGGCGCGCCGCCGTGGGAGGTCGGCGACTTCGTCGAGCGCCGCTCGCGCCACTTCGCCGTGCTCGCGCCCGCGGGACTCGACATCGGCGGCCTTGCGGGGGCGCTGGAGGACGGCTACGACACGATGCGCGGCCTGCTCCCCCGCGGGCGGCTGCAGCGCCGCTACCTCGCGCTCGTGACCGCGGACGCGTCGCAGGCCCGCGCCCTGACCACCCGCATCGAGGGCATCGAGACGCTTGCCGCCATCTCCGACGCGACGGTCATCCAGAGCGCACCCGCGGCGGCCGTCGAGCAGGTCATCGGGCTGCGGCTGGTCGTGGTCTGGGGAACGTTCGCCATGCTGCCCCCCGACGAGCGCGAGACGACGATCACGCACGAGCTGACCCACGCGGCGCTTGCGGGCGCGACCTCGGGCCGCACGCCATCGTGGCTGAGCGAGGGCGTGGCGCTCTACGTCTCCGGCGACCGCCGCCCGGCGCCGCCCGGCGCCGACCTCGTGGCGCTGTCGAGACCGGCGGCGATCGCACGGCTGGCGGGCATCCCGCAGGCCGACGCGTATTCCGTCAGCTCGGCCGCCGCGTACGCGATCGCGGAACGGTTCGGACGCCGCAAGCTATTCCGCCTCTACAACGTCTTCAACCAGCCGTCGCTGCGCGGCCGCCCCGGCCCGCGGCTCACGAACCGCGCCACCAGACGCGTGCTCGGGATCGGCCTCGGCGATGTCATAGGCCCCTAAGCTGAACCGTCGTGCCCGAGCTGCCCGAGGTCGAGACGATCCGCCGCCACCTCGCACCGCACGTCGAGGGCCGCACGCTGCACCGGCTCGAAGTGCTCGACGAGCGCTGGTCGCGCCCGCTGGCGCCCCAGGAGCTCTCCGCCGCCGTCGAGAATCGCGCGGTCACCACGCTCGCGCGGCGCGGCAAGTACCTCGTCTGGGAGTTCGAGGACGACGTCTTCCTGCTCGTGCACCTGCGCATGACCGGCACGCTCCTGCTCGACCCCAAGGGCGCACCGCCTCACACCCGCGTCTGGTTGCGGCTCGACGGGCACGACCTCGCGTTCACCGATCCGCGTCGCTTCGGCACCGGCGAGCTGGCGCTCGGCCCGACCGCCAAGGACGCGTTCTTCGCCGCCCGTCTCGGCGCCGAGCCCTACGACGCCGAGTTCACGGCCGCCCACCTGCACGCCCTGACGAGGCGCTCGCGAGCGCCGATCAAGGCGTTCCTGCTCGACCAGAAGCGGATCGCGGGCGTGGGCAACATCTACGCCGACGAGGCGCTGTTCCGCGCCCGCATTCACCCGCTGCGCGTCGCCAACCGCCTCACCAGGCCCCAGGCGCACGCGCTACGGGACGCGATCGTGGCCTCGCTTGACGCCGGCATCGCTGCCAAGGGCGCCACGATCGACGACTTCCGCGATCCCGACGGCGTCAGCGGCACCTTCCAGGACCGGTTCCTCGTCCATCTGCGAGAAGGCGAGCCGTGCCTGCGCTGCGGCCGGACCGTGCGCAAGCTACGCGCCGCGGGCCGCGGCACGTACGTCTGCGAAGGCTGCCAGCCCCGGCCCCGTTACGCCGCTGCGGAGGCGAGGTCGGCCAGACGGCCGGCCCTGTCCGCCTGAACGAGCTCCTGGTACCCGCCGATCACGTCCGCATCGATGACGACCTGGGGGAACGTCATCATGCCGGTCATCTGCACCAGCTCGGTGCGACCGACGGCGTCCTTGGCGAGGTTGATCTCGTTGTAGGGGATGCTGCGCTTGTCGAGGAGCGACTTCGCCACACGGCAGAAACCGCACGGCTCGGTCGTGTAAATCGTGACCCGGTTCATTACTTCAGTAAAGATAGCGTGGGCTCCAGCCTGAAGACGGAGGGCATCGTCCTGCGCAGCCTCCGCTACGGAGAGGCCGACCGCATCCTGCACCTCTATACCCCGGATCGCGGGAGAGTGAGCGCGATCGCCAAGGGGGTGAGGCGGGCGCGCTCGCGCTTCGGGGGCCGGCTGGAGCCGTTCTTCCGGCTCGACCTCGTGCTCTACGAAGGCCGCAGCGACCTGCTGACGGTCACCAGCGTGGAGACCGTGGCCGCCCATCCGCGGCTGCGGGAGGACGCCGCCGCGCTCGACGGCGCCGCCCGCGCCTGCGAGGCCGTCGCCCGCGTGTTCGACGACGGCGATCCGCATCGCGGCGTCTACCACCTGCTCGCCAACGAGCTCGCCCTGCTCGACCGCCACCCCGAACGAGCCGGACGCCCGAACGCGCTCGCGTTCCGCCTCAAGCTGCTGCTGGCCGCCGGCTTCGCCCCGCAGCTCGGCGCCTGCGCGTCGTGCGGCGAGCGCGAGCACCTCGCGGGCTTCTCCGGCGCTGCCGGCGGCGTGGTCTGCGGGGCGTGCGAGGCCAGCGCCTTCCCGCTCGACCAGGAGGCGCACGACTTCCTCGTCGCCGCCGTCGGGCAGCCGCTGGCGGAGGCGCCGGAGGCGTCGCCGCGCGCGCTCGCGCAGGCCGAGCGGGCGATCCTGGAGACGCTCGAGCATCACGCGCACCTGCGCCTCCGCCCGGTCGGTCGGGGGTAGGATCGCGCCCACATGCAGTGGGTCTACGACTTCGCCGAGGGCTCGAAGGACATGCGCGAGCTGCTCGGCGGCAAGGGCGCGGGCGTCGCCGAGATGACGCGGGTGCTCGGCGCCGACAGGGTCCCCGCCGGGCTTCACGATCACCACCGAGGCGTGCGTCGCCTACATGCAGGCGGGCCAGGAGGAGCCCGACGGGATGGCCGAGCAGGTCACCGAGGCGCTCGAGCGGCTGCAGGAGCACGCCGGCAAGCGGCTCGGCGACGACGAGGACCCGCTGCTCGTCTCCGTCCGCTCCGGTGCCCGCGAGTCGATGCCCGGGATGCTCGACACCGTGCTCAACCTCGGCCTCAACGACACGTCGGTCGAGGGTCTCGCGCGCGCGACCGAGAACGAGCGCTTCGCCTGGGACTCCTACCGCCGCTTCGTGCAGATGTTCGGCAACGTCTCGCGCGGCGTCCCCGGCGAGAAGTTCGAGAACGCGATCAAGGAGATCAAGGCCGATCGCGGGGTCAAGGAGGACACCGAGCTCGACACGGACGCGCTGCAGCAGCTCACGAGGACGTTCCAGGAGCTCTACGACTTCCCGCAGGACCCGCAGGAGCAGCTCAGACAGGCGATCCGCGCGGTGTTCGACTCCTGGACCGGCGACCGGGCGGTCGAGTACCGGCGCATCAACCGCATCCCCGACGAGTGGGGCACCGCGGTCAACGTCCAGCAGATGGTGTTCGGCAACAAGGGCGACACCAGCGGGTCGGGCGTCGCCTTCAGCCGCGACGAGGTGACGGGGGAGCCGGAGCCGAGCGGCGACTTCCTGCCCAACGCCCAAGGCGAGGACGTCGTCTCCGGCGTGCGCAACCCGCGCGACATCTCCGAGATGCAGGAGTGGCTCCCCGAGGCGCACGAGCAGCTGCTGGAGATCCTGCGCACGCTGGAGGCGCACTACAAGGACATGCAGGACACCGAGTTCACGGTCGAGGAGGGGCAGCTGTTCATGCTCCAGACCCGCAACGCCAAGCGCCCGGCGCAGGCGGCCGTGCGGTTCGCGTGCGACGCCGTGGACGAGGGACTGCTCTCCAAGCAGGAGGCGATCGCGACGATCGACCCGTCGTCGCTCGACGCGCTCCTGCACCCGACGTTCGACCCGAAGGCCGAGTTCGAGGTCCTCGCCAGCGGCGTCAACGCGTCGCCGGGGGCGGCCAAGGGCGAGGTCGTGTTCACCGCCGCAGACGCCGTGGCGGCGGGGGAGGAGGGGCGCGACGTGATCCTCGTCCGCCCCTTCACCGAGGCCGACGACGTGGCCGGCTTCCACGCCGCCAAGGGCATCCTCACGTCCGAGGGCGGCAAGGCGTCGCACGCGGCGCTGGTGGCACGCGGCATGGGCAGGCCGGCGGTTGTGGGGGCGTCGGCGCTGGCCATCAACCTCGAGCAGCGGCTGATCACGGTGGACGGCACGCAGGTGCACGAGGGCGACCGGATCGCGATCGACGGGACGCGCGGGTGCGTGACGCTGGAGGACGTGCCGCTGGTGGACGCCGAGGTGAACCCCAACTTCGAGCGCGTGCTCAAGTGGGCCGACGAGATCCGCCGCCTCGGCGTGCGCACGAACGCCGACACGCCCGAGGACGCCCTGAAGGCGCGCGAGCTGGGAGCGGAGGGCATCGGCCTCTGCCGCACCGAGCACATGTTCATGGCCGAGGACCGCCAGCCGAAGATGCGGGCGATGATCATGGCGCACGACGAGGAGGGGCGCCGAGAGGCGCTGGCCGAGCTGCTGCCGTTCCAGCAGGAGGACTTCGAGGGCCTGTTCGAGGCGATGAAGGGCCTGCCGGTCACGATCCGTCTGCTCGACCCGCCGCTGCACGAGTTCCTGCCCAACCTGCCCGAGCTGCGCGCCCAGGTCGAGCGCGCGCGGATCGAGGACACGCTCGACCAGCACCGGCTCGGGAAGATGCTCGCCCGCGTGGAGGAGATCTCCGAGGAGAACCCGATGCTGGGAACGCGCGGCTGCCGCCTCGGCATCCTCTACCCCGAGATCTACGAGATGCAGGTCCACGCGATCATGCGCGCGGCGGCGGCGATGGACGAGGCGCCGCACCCCGAGATCATGATCCCGCTGATCGACTACGAGCAGGAGCTCGAGATCCTGCGCGAGCTAGTCGTGCGGATCGGCAACGAGCACGGCCTGCGCGAGCGCGACGACTACACGGTGGGCACGATGATCGAGCTCCCCCGCGCGTGCTTCGTCGCCAACCGGATCGCCGAGCACGCCGACTTCTTCTCGTTCGGCACCAACGACCTCACGCAGACGGCGCTGGGCTTCTCGCGCGACGACGTCGAGTCCAAGTTCGTGCCCGCCTACATGCAGCGCAAGATCATCGACCGCTCGCCGTTCGAGACGATCGACAAGCCGGGGGTCGGCTGGCTGGTGCGGCTCGCTGCGTGGGTGGGCCGCGAGGCTCATCCCGGGCTCAAGCTCGGCATCTGCGGCGAGCACGGCGGGGACCCGGAGTCGATCGACTTCTTCCACATGGCCGGGCTCGACTACGTGTCCTGCTCGCCGTATCGGGTGCCGATTGCCCGCGTGGCCGCCGCGCAGGCGCAAATTGCACATTCTTCGTGACAGTTGGCGGCGGGTGCCGCGGCGGCGGTCACAATGGACCTGTGCTCGTCGCCGATGACTACGCCGCCCGGATCGCCGCCTGGGAGGAGGCGCACCTCTCTCCGCTGGCGGCGCGCTCGTACCCGGCCGAGCGGGAGCGCGAGGAAGCCGACTGCGGCTTGCGGACGCCGTTCCAGCGCGACCGCGACCGGATCGTGCATTCGAAGGCGTTCCGGCGGCTCAAGCACAAGACGCAGGTGTTCGTCGCGCCCGAGGGCGACCACTACCGCACGCGCTTGACGCACACGCTCGAGGCGACGCAGATCTCCCGCACGGTCGCCCGGGCGCTGCGGCTCAACGAGGACCTGACCGAGGCGATCGGCCTCGGGCACGACGTCGGGCATCCGCCGTTCGGGCACATCGGCGAGGGGGTGCTCGACGCCTGCGGGCGGGAGCGCTTCGGGCGGGGGTTCCGGCACAACGAGCACTCGCTGCGGGTGGTCGAGTCGCTCAACCTCACGGCCGCGGTCCGCGACGGAATTCTGCGCCACACGAGCGGGGCGGGCGAGCCGGCGACGCTCGAGGGCAAGATCGTGCGTCTCGTGGACCGGATCGCCTACATCAACCACGACATCGACGACGCGCTGCGCGCGGGCGTGCTGTCCGTGGACGAGCTGCCGGGCGACGAGATCGCGGTGCTGGGGGAGACCGGCTCGGCGCGGATCGACCGCTTGGTGCACGATCTCGTCGAGCACTCCGAGCGGGCGGGCGACATCGTGCAGGGGGCCGAGGTCGGCGGCGCGATGCTCCGCCTGCGCACGTTCATGTTCGAGCACGTGTACCTCGGCCCGGCCGCGCGCGCCGAGCACGCGAAGATCGAGCGGGTCCTGCGAGGGCTGTTCGACTGGTACTGCTCCCACCCCGAGGAGCTGCCGGAGCCGGGGGCGAGCGAGGCCGACCGCGTGATCGACTACCTCGCCGGGATGACCGACCGCTACGCGATCCGCGCCTGGTCCGAGCGCTTCGTGCCGCAGGGTCTCGCGGTCAGGTCTCGATCCGTGAGTTCGGTCGCAGGCGGCCTCCGAGATCCCGGATCGGGGCACAGTGGCGCGCTACACGCAGGATTCCCGCGAGCGCGTGCGCGACGCGGTCGACTTCGAGGAGCTCGTGGGCGCGCGGACGGAGCTCAAGCGGGCGGGCGCCCGCCGGCTGCAGGGGCTGTGCCCGTTCCACGACGAGCGCACGCCGTCGTTCGGCATCGACCCGGTGGAGAAGCTCTACCACTGCTTCGGGTGCGGCGTCGGGGGCGACGTCTTCTCGTTCGTGATGGAGACCGACGGGCTGGACTTCGCGGGTGCGCTGGAGTCGCTTGCCGACCGCTACGGGGTCGAGCTCGAGCGCGAGGCCGAGGACCCGGCCACGGCGGCCCGCCGCGAGCGCAACGACCGGCTGCTGGCGCTGCTGGAGCGCACGGCCGCGTACTACGTGCGGGTGCTGTGGGAGAGCCCCGAGGCGGGGGCCGCGCGCGAGTACCTGGCGTCGCGGGGATTGGAGGAGGGCGCGCTGCGCGAGTTCCGGGTGGGCTTCTCTCCAGGCGCCTTCGACCGGGTGGTGGCAGCGTCGGAGCGCGCCGGCTACCGGGCCGAGGAGCTGCTCGCCTGCGGGCTGGCCTCCCGGCGGCGGGACGGACGCGGGGTGATCGACCGCTTCCGCGGCCGGATCATGTTCCCGCTGTGCGACGAGCGCGGCCGCGTGCTGGGCTTCGGCGCCCGGGCGCTGCGGGCCGACGACCAGCCGAAGTACCTGAACTCCTCAGACAACGACGTCTTCCACAAGGGCGAGCTCTTGTATGGCGCCGACCTCGCGCGCGCCGCGGCCGCCCGGGCGGGGCGGGTGGTGCTGGTCGAGGGCTACACCGACGCGATCGCGCTGCGGCAGGCGGGCGTGGCCGAGGTCGTCGGCTCGATGGGCACGGCGCTGACCGAGCGCCAGGTATCGGCATTGGCGCGCCTGGCGCCGACGGCGCTGTTCTGCCAGGACCCCGACGCGGCGGGGCAGGAGGCGGTCTCGCGCAGCGTGGCCGCGTTGCGGGACGTCAACCGCTCGCGGGCGGGGCGCGGCGTCGAGTTCAAGATCGTGCGGCTGCCCTCCGGCTCCGATCCCGCCGACGTCGTCCAGCGCGACGGCGCCGACGCACTTCGGGGCCTGCTCGAGCGGGCGGTGCCGCTGGCGCGCTTCACCGTCGAGCGGGCGCTCGAGCGGGGAGAGACCCGGACGGCCGAGGGCCGCGACCGAGCGCTCGAGGAGGCCGCCGCCGCGGTCCGCCCATTGCCGCCGAGCGTGTTGCGCGACGAGCTCGTCCAGCTCGTCGCCGGTCGCCTCGAGTTGAGCGAGAGCCTCGTCAACTCCACCCTCACCGCGCAACACCCGCTCGACCCCCGACGATCGTCGCGCTTCGCTGGTGACGGCTCGTCCGGCGGCTCGTTTCGCGCCGGACGCGAAGCGGCGCCCACCAACGGAGCGCGCGCGGCGAGCGAGCGTCGCGAGCAGTCCGAGCGGGCATTCCTGGCGCTGTGCCTGGCGCTGCCCGAGGAGGGGGAGGCGCGGCTGGCGTCCGCCCACCTCGACGAGCTGTTCGCGGCGCCGGCGACGCGCCGCGCCGCCGAGTACCTGCGCGGGCGCCTGCGATCCCCGGCGGGCGAGCTCCCGGCCGGCGACGAGCCGCTCGCCCGCCTCGTGGCCGAGCTCGTCATCCGCGCCGGCCAGCTCGAGGCGACCCCCGCCAAGCTCGAGCTCGAGGCCCTCCAGCTCGACCTCCACAACCTCGACCGCCGCATCGCCGCGGCCCGCAGCGACGGCCACGAGACGATCCCGCTGGCGACCGAGCGCCAGCAGGTCCTCGACAAGATCCGCCACCGCCTGAACTGACGTCCGTTTCCGTCCGCCACACGAACTAGTGTTCGTATCGTGGACCGCGACCACCTCGCCACCCGACTCCAAGCCGGCCGCTCGATCGAGTCGATCGCGCGCGAGCTCGGCCGCCCACCCTCCACGGTCGCGTACTGGGTCAACAAGTACGGGCTCGCCTCCGCCCATGCGCCCCGCCACGCATCCCGCGGCGGCCTTTCTCGCGAGCAGCTCGAGCCGCTGGTCGAGGATGGCCTATCGACATGGGCGATCGCTGACCGGCTGGGTGTCAGCCAGGCAACAGTCCGGCACTGGCTGGCCAAACACAGGCTCGAAACGATTCGCGCAACGATTCGCCGCTCAGGCGTCGACCCAGCTGCCGAGGTGATGCGCATCTGCTCGAAGCATGGCCGCACCGTCTTCACGCGCTACGGGACCGGTGACAGCTACCGCTGCCTCGCGTGTCGAAAGCAGCGAGTGATCGAACGACGCAGGAAGGTCAAGGAGATCCTCGTGCGAGAGGCGGGCGGAGGCTGTGTGATCTGCGGCTACGAACGCTATTTGGGCGCGCTGCAGTTTCACCATCTCGACCCCGCGACGAAGGCGTTCGGCCTCGGCCTTCGGGGGATCGCACGCTCGCTTGCGCGCTGTCGCGAGGAGGCGGCAAAGTGCATGCTGCTCTGCGCCAACTGCCACGCCGAGGTCGAAGCCGGCGTCGCTACACTCCCGGCGACCGTGGCCGATTAGAGTTCACGGGTAGCGCGATCCGGGGTAGCTCAATCAGGCAGAGCGACGCCCTGTTAAGGCGAAGGTTGTGGGTTCGAGTCCCACCCCCGGAGTCCCCGTCGCCGGCTTCTGCGAGCGGCTCCGCGGCTGAGCGGCGTGTCGGTCAGACGAGCCGGCGGCGCATGACAAGCTCGTCGGCACTCTCGCGCGCCGGCTCGAAGCCGCGCCGGCGGTAGAGCCGCGCCGCGGGGTTGCGCGGCGAGACCCGCAGGGAGAGCTCGCGGTGGCCGGCCTCTCTCGCAGCGGTAGCGAGCGCGTCCAGCAGCGCGCCGCCGATGCCCTCGCTTCGCGCGTGGGCTTCGACGGCAATGGCGAGCTCCGGTACCGCGGCGCCCGCATCGTCGTGGAGCAGCGGCTCGCCGAGCACCCGTGCCCACGCGGCGCCGACCTCGCTCCGCTCGTCGTCGAGCGCCGCGACGCCGACATCTCCCGGTCGCCCCCACCCGTCGAGGAACCGGCGCACGTGCGGCATCTCCGGCGCCGCCGGCGGCAGCTCGCGCTCGGGCGGGAACGCGGCCAGCAGCATCATGCGCTCCAGGAATGCGGTGTCCTCGGCGGTCAGCGGCCTCGTGCGCACGAGCTCAGCAGCTTGACGCTCTCCACGAGCGCAGGCCTGGAGACGCGACGACTAGACGCGCGAACACTCCTTGATCCCGTAGGCGCGTGCGGCCTTGCTCTCCCGGGCTGCGGCACGGGAGATCGCGGTCGCGCTTCGGTTGAGCCTCGGCAGCCATTCGCTCGACGGGCCATCCATCTTCTGCACGCTGGTAGCGAACTCGCGGGTCAGCTCGGTGGTGCGAGCGAACGCGCTGAGGAAGCCGGTCGCCCCGCCGTCCGCCGGCGCGGGCATCGCCTTGATGCGCCGCATGGCCGCGTCGAGGTTGTCGGCGAGCCGGACGTGCAGCAGGCCCACACGATCGAGGATCGCCTCGGCGTCGGAGCCTGACTCGATCGCCGCGTTGAGGTCGGTCCCGGCCCTCGCAATCGCGCTGTCGATCGCGCCGCCGGCCTTGCGCGCCTTCGCGTTGCCCTTGCCGGAGCAGAACGCGTTGACCTGCTTGATGTACGCGGCCTTGGTGGGCGTCTCGGGCGTCGACTCCTGCGTCGGCGTGGCCGCGGGGCGGCTGGCCGCCGAGGCACCTGAGCCGTCGTCTCCACCGCATCCCGCGCTCGCCAGCGCGATCGCGACGGTCGCCGCGACGATCGCGTGCACAGGGCGCATGCCGCCGCGCGTTGTCTCGGAATCCACCCGGGCTTCCTTTCCCGGGTTGGCACTTACGCCCCGCCCCGGCCGATGATCCAATCCGCGGTAGATCATAGGCGCGCTCCGGCCGCACCAACCAGCCTCGTGCTGGTCTGGAGTCCAGGTCCGGACGGTGGAGCTAGAAGCCGGCCGGGATGCCGCGCGCCAGGCCCGCGGACCAGCAGCTCGCGGCTCGGCGGCAGCCGCGGTAGCGCTCGAGCGCCGCGGCCAGCCGCGCCTGGTTCTCGCCGCCGAGCAGGGCGTAGGTGTTGTTGAGCTCGGCCGGGTCGGTCCGACGGTCGTAGAACTCGCGGTCGCCGTTCTCGTACTCGACGTAGGTGATGCTCGGGGTGCGCAGCGCCGTGTACGAGTTCGGCATCCCCATCGGCCAGCCCTGGATGTCCGGGTCGCCGGCGACGAGCCGGGGGTGCAGGTGCTCCATCAACAGCGCCCGGCGCCAGCGCCGCGGCTGCTCGCCGGCGACGATCGGCACGAGCGAGCGGCCGTTGCGGCGCCAGTTGGGGCGTCGACGCCCCGCCCACTCCTCGAACGTCGGGGCGAGGTCGACGGTCCCGGAGAGGTACGACGACACCGAGCGCCTGGGCACGTCCGGCCCGACGACGACCAGCGGGACGCGCACGTCGTGGTCGAACGCCGTCCGCTTGCCGAACGTCAGTCGGTGCTGGCCGAGGTGGTAGCCGTTGTCCGAGCCGACGAGGATGTACGTGTTGTCGGCGAGCTTCTCCCGCTTGAGCTTGGTGCGGACGGCGGCGATCAGCTCGTCCAGCGCCTGCACCGACCGCGCGCGGCGCCGGTGATGCCGCAGCAGCCGCTCGTAGAACTCCAGCGTCAGCGGCGGCCGAAGACCGAGCCACGTCGGCGGGTTCTGGGTCGGCGCGTCGTAGCCGGGGCTGAGCGGCAGCGGGAGATCGCTGAACATCCACCGGTGCCGCGGCGCCGCGCGCGCCGGACGGTGGGGGGCGAAGCTCGAGATCTTGAGGAAGAACGGCCGCTTGCCGGGGTGGATGAAGCGCATCGCGCGGCGGGCGAGCACGTCGGTCAGGTAGGCCCCGGGCTTGCGGCCGAACCGCCGGAGCTCCCCGTTGTCGGACATCGTGTAGCCGAAGCCCTTATAGCCCTGGTTGGTCACGAACCACTCGTCCCAGCCGGGCTCGACGCCGTGCCGCGCCGGGACGTAGTGGTTGAGGTACTTGCCCATCAGGCCCGTGCGGTAGCCGAGCTTCTGCAGTGAGATGCCGACGCTGCGCTTCTGCGCCCCGTGGTCGCGGAACGCGCTGTAGCCCCCCTCCGGCGGCGAGTTGGTGAGCACGCGCGTGTTGTGCGGGAACTGCCCGGTGAGGATCGTGGCCCGCGAACTGCAGCACAGCGAGTCGGCGACCACGAACTGGTCGAACGTCATGCCCCGGCGCTGCAGCTTCTGCAGTTGCGGCATGTGCTGGACAAGGTCCCACGACAGGTCGTCCGCCAGCACGTACACGATGTTCGGCGGCCGGACCTCGGCCGGCGGCGCGGCCGCGGCCGCGGCCTGCGCAGCGCTCAGCAGCGCGGCCCACGCCACGCACAGAACAACGAATCGCGTGCCGCAAGAGCCGAGCACAGCCGCGGATATGTGAGCACATCGGGCGGCAGAACGCGGCATCGTCAACTGAACGTCACCAGCGCGTCCTCCATTCGCGCCGCGCCGGCGGCGCACTGCCGCCGCGCGGCAGCGCCGGAGAGGGCAGGGCAGCCGTCGCGGGCGAACGCGCCGTCGGTCAGCACGGCGAGCGTCCTCCCGAGCCAGCCGTAGCACTCGTCGCGCGGCCGGCCGCGGAAGCGCGCGCAGCCCTTGATCAGGCGCACGAGCTCCGCCGCCCGCGCGTCGAGCAGGTTCTGGGCTTTGGTGCCACGCACGCAGCTCACCGCGTCGGCCGCCGAGCGCAGCCGCGAGCAGAGCACGAGCTGCTCGGCGGGGTCCGGCGGCCCGATCACCGACGCCGCCGTGATGCAGGCCGAGCGCTGAAGCGCGCGCAGCCCGTCGCACAACCCGTCGAGGTCCTCGACCGTCTCGGCGACGAACCCCTCCGGGCGGTTCTCGACGAACGCCCGGTACCAGCACGGGCGCACGAACTCGGTCGGCTGGCCGCCGCACAGCACGCGCGGGTTCTTCTCCGGCTCGGTTGCGAGCTGCGCCTCGTCGACGCCCAGCGCCGCGAACCAGTAGTCGTGGTACGCGCCCTGGGCGCAGTCCGGCGCCTGCGAGCCGAGCGCCCGGCACAGGTGGAGGGCGGGCTCGAGGTCGCCGTTCATCCGCATGAACGCGTGGCCGAAGCCGTGGATGCAGCTGTAGCGCTGGTAGCGCGTGGCCGCGTCCCCGCACACGCGCGCCGCCTCGGCCGGGCGCGACGGGTCGATGTCGGCTGCCACCGCCGTCACCACGCCGTGGGCGAAGCCCGCCGTGCACGCCGGGTCGTTGCCCTTCGGCAGCGCGTCCATCAGCGTCGCCAGCCGCACGCCGGACTCGCTCGCGTAGCGGCGGCCGACCGTGTGCATCACGCCGTGGCAGGTGGAGAGGAACGGGCCGCCCGCCATCCACGCCTGCGCGGCGATGTCCCGCACGACGGGCCGCGGGTCGGCGCGGCCGCCGACCATGGCCGAGAGCTCGCGCACGTAGCACGCGCGCGCCTCGTCGCCGGCCAGCGCGCGGCACTCGCGAGGATCGCCCTGCGAGAGCGGTCGCTCGGCAGGATCGGCGCCAAGGACGAGCACGCTCGTGACGCCCCAGGCGACCAGGAGCGTCGCCGCCGCGGCGGCGATCGCGAGTGCGGTGCGCCGCGTCACGGCTTCATCGTAGGAGCGGAGCGGCCCGCCGCAGCGGGCCGCTCGCCATCCTCAGCGATCAGTCGCCGGCACGGCCGATCTCGAACCGCTGCCTGCCGGTGGACGTGTTGCCCTTGATGTCCTCGGCGATCCAGCGGAACGTGGTCGTCCTGGTCACGTGGAACGTCTCGCCGGGCTCACGCGGCCCGGTCGAGTCCCACAGCGCCGACGACGCGTTCGGACGCGAACCGTCGGTCGTGTAGCGGATCACCGACGGCTCGTTGATCCAGTCGAACGTGGTCTCGATCGGCTCGCGGGAGCGCTTCGGGCCGGTCATCCGCACGCGCGGATCCTCGTCGTCGCGCGCGTAGTCGTAGGCCGACTCGAGCAGCCCGTAGTTTCCGGCGGCGAACTCGAGCGCCTCGAACTTGCCCTCCGTGTCGTATGGCGGCTGGAAGCCGACCCCGGTCTGGAGCGCAGCGCCCTCGATCCGGGCGCTGGCCGGATGCGCGAAGGCCAGCGGCTCCGCGAACTCGACGTTGGGCTGCGGCGGGTTGTTGGTGCTCGGCCGGATCACGTTCGTGATCCTGCGCGTCTCGGGGTTCGGACCGCCTGCCCCGATGGTGATCGTGTCATTGGGCTTCAGATACGCGAATCCGCCCGCGTTCGGGCTGATCCGGATCGCCGTGGCGCCCGCCGCGGCCGCCGTCTGCATGGTGGTGAAGTACCGGTCCGCGCCCGTCTCGAACGAGTAGGCGATCACGTCGCGGACGTACCAGTGCTCGTCCGCGCTGTTGCCGGCCGCCGAGTACAGGACGTCGGCGATCGGCCCGGTCCGTTCCGGCAGAATCGCCGTGTTGCGCGTCTCCTTGATCCGGTTGAGGATCCGGTCGCCGGCCTCGAAGAAGTACTTCTCGACGCCGATGTTGGCGTGCACCGCGTCGCCTTCCCCGCGGTCCGGCAGGTACGTGCCCGGCGCCCACATGAAGTAGCCGCCGAAGCTGTGGATGTTGTTCGAGAACTTGATGTTGTCGAACGTGTCCGCGATCCATAGCTCGTTCCGGATCTCCGGCTCGGACGCCTCGGAGGGGCCGGCGAACACGTC
Source organism: uncultured Solirubrobacteraceae bacterium (assembly GCA_963838655.1). Lineage (GTDB taxonomy): Bacteria > Actinomycetota > Thermoleophilia > Solirubrobacterales > Solirubrobacteraceae > DASSUW01. The sequence continues at coordinate 85,649 of CAWIRW010000006.1, forward strand.
GCTGATGCACGAGCCCGACGCGCCGATGTAGCCGTCGAAGATCGTCCCGAACGTGTTGTTGCGGTTCATGTCGACGCCCCACGCGTTCCGGGCCGCGGGGTCGTTGGCGAAGTACGGCACGCCCGTGATCGGATCCGAGCGCATCGCCCAGAAGTTGGCCGCGAACGGGTCGTCGGTCTCCTTGCCGCCCTCGACGCAGTGGTTGGTCATGTTGCGCCGCTGCTGCGAGAAGTTGTGCATCGAGTAGTGCGAGCCGTCCGGGTTCGAGGACGGCAGGATGAAGATGTCGAGGTTGTTGACGAGCCTCCGGGTGCGCTTGTCGAGCGCGTAGTTGCGCAGCAACTGCTCGGCGGTCTCCAGGCACGTCAGCGGCGTCGCCCACTCGCGGGCGTGCTGCTGGCAGTAGAGGAAGACGCCGACCTTCTCGTCGCGGTTCTTCTTGTCCTTCCAGCGGTCGTGGCCGCGGCCGTGGCGGCGCTCCCGCTTGCCGATCCGCATCACGAAGTACTCGAACGGCCCGCGCTGCACGTGGGCGTTCGTCGCGGTCGCGAGGAAGTCGGACAGGTTGACGCGGGCGCGCGGCTCGACGATCCCGGTGCCCGCGAGCCCGCGGAAAGTGACCGCCACCAGCTCGGCGGAGGCCGCCGGACTGGCGTTGATCGCCGCCACCACCTGCGCCGCGGTGCTCGACGGCGCGCCCGTGGCGTCGCCCGCCAGGTTCACCGTGAGATCGCCGTCGGCCATCGCCACGGTGAGCGGCGCGTTCGGCGCCCCGGGGGGAAGGAACTCCGCCGTGAGGTCGTTGCCGCCCTCGTGACCCCAGTCGCGCGAGGTGAGCACGACCGCCGCTTGCTGCTGCGCGGTGGGAGGCGTGCCGCCCGACGCGGTCGCGCCGGCCATCGTCGCCTGCGCCCGCCGCTGGTACCCGTTGGTCTTGTTCGGGAGCTTCACCAGCCGCGCGATGTTCGGGAACTCGCCGGCGAGCGCCCGGAACCGGTTGTAGACCTCGGTCGGGTCCATGTAGCGGGTGGTGAAGTCCCGCAGGAACCTCGAGGACATCGGGGGCAGGCCACCGCCGAGCCACGTGTTGACCTTGGCCTCCTTGGTCGCGCCCGTGCTCGAGCCGATGCCGATCAGCGTTGGCCGCGCCGGGGTCGTCGTCCCGACGTCACCGATTCGCACGAGCTCGCGGTGCTCGATGTAGGTGTCCGGCGTGGTGTCGGGGTCGATGTTTGTCGACATCACGCGCGGGGCGGTGGAGACCGGCGTGCCCGCGCCGGTGTTCCACGACAGCGAGAGCGTCGGCCCGACGTACTGCGAGCCGCTCGGCGCGGCGCCGCCGAGGCGGGTCTTGGCTTCGACCGAGAGGAAGCGGCCCGCGTAGTTCTCGAAGTAGTCGACGCGCAGGATCACGATCTCGTCGGTGTGCGACTGCGTGCCCACATCGCCGTCGCGCGCGGCCGCGTCGGCGCGCCGCTCGGCGCGGCGGTCGGCGCGGTAGTCGGCGACCCGTTCCCGCCAGGTGCCGGGACCCTCGATGGTCGCGCCGAGGTCGTAGCCGGCCTTGGCGAGCGCCTCGAGCTCGCGATCCGTGCCGAACACGGTCGCGGCGAACGTGCCGTCGCCGTTGCGGCGCAGGTAGTGCTCGTTGAAGTCCACGCCGTACGTCTCCGCCTCGAGCTGCAGGCGCATCGCGGCGCCCTTGCTCGGGACGATCACCTCGACCAGGTTCTCGCCCTGGTTGGGGTCGATGCCACGCTCCTGAGCGCCCGCTGCAGTGGACCCACCGCACCACGCGACCGCACATGCGCCGACGCCGATCAGCGCCCGCAAGCTCCCGCGACCCAACACCTCGACCTCCCGCTCCGAATTGCGCTCGACCAGATCACCTGCCGCGGTGCGCGTCAAAGCACCCTGCTAGGTTCGCGCCCGTGAGCCCAGAGATCATGCGCCGGTTCCACAACATAATACGCCGGAAGGGCGTCAAGCCGCAGCGCGCGCTCGAGGTCGGCGGCGTGATGGGCAAGGGATCGCTGCTGCGCTTTCCCGAGCTGGCGGGGGCCGAGCGCTTCTGCCTCAACCTCGCCGAGATGCCGAGCGCCGACGGCATCACGTCGATCACCGGCAACGCCAACAAGATGGACGTGTTCGACGACGACTCGTTCGACCTCGTGCTGTGCTGCTCGACGCTCGAGCACGACAAGCACTTCTGGCTGTCGGTGGCCGAGATGCATCGCGTGCTGCGCCCGGGCGGCCTGCTCGTGATCGGCGTTCCCGGCTACACCAAGCGCGACGACGACGACGGGCGGTCGACCCGCACGTATCGCGTCCACTTCAAGTTCGACTACTACCGCTTCAGCGAGCAGGCCGTGCGCGAGGTGTTCTTCGACGGTCTCGAGGACGTCAGGGTGTCGGCCGTGCTGACGCCGCCGCGGCTGATCGCCCACGGACGCAAGCCGGGCGGCCGCGACGCACGCACCGCCGCCGCCGAGGCCGTCCGCGGCCTACGCGGCGCGCTGCCCAGCCGCGTCTAGTTCCACCACCGACGCCTCGATGCAGGCCGCGCCGAGCGCGCGGGCCACGGACACGCGGTGGTGGCCGTCGCGCACGAAGTGCCGGTCGCCGACGCGGTAGACCGCGATCGGCGGCAGCGCGCCGCCGCCGCGCGCGGCCAGCCACAGCTGCAGCCAGCGCTCGCGACTCCACTGCGGCGGGCGGAACGCGGCGTCGAAGCTCTCGGCCTTGTGGCGGTCGGTGCTGCCGGCGATCGAGTCGACCGCGATCGCCTGCACGCCCAGCGCATGGCGCGGCGCCGATGCTGCCCAGCCGACGTCGTCGGGCAGGTACGCCAGCGCCCCGGCGCGGCGGCGCGCGATCCGGCGGTACGCACGCTCGGCCTCGATCCGGCTGACGCCGGCGAAGCCGAGCGCACGATCGATGGCGATCAGCGCGCCGGCGAACCCGAGCAGGAACCCGCCGACGCCGCCGACGACGATCGCGCCGCCGCCGAGCGCGGCGGGGAGGACGAACGGGGCGAGGGCAGCGCGTCGCATCTACCAAGCACCTCGCGCGAGCGCCCCGCGGTGTGACCGGGCCTCAGGCGGGCTGCGGGGCGCCGCGCCTACGCGTGCGCTGCCGCGCTCGCCCAGCGCTCGACCGCCTCGGCGGCTCGATCGCGTGCGTCGTTCGCGGCCACCCAGCGCGCCGTCGCGCCGGCTCGCTCGCGCAGGCCGGGCCGCTCCAGCGCTCGGCGGACCGCGAGCCGCACGCCGCGCGGGGTCGCGAACCGGCGGGGCAGGCGGACCCCGAGGCCGGCCCAGTCCACCCGGGCGGCGTTCTCCGCCATGTCGCCGCCCGCCGGCGAGACCACCACCGGGCATCCGCACGACAGCGCGCGCATCAGCGTGCCGTGTCCGCCGTGCGTGACCACGAGGTCGCACGCGGGCATCGTGCGCGAGTACGAGAGCCACGGCACGACGACGGCGTTGTCCGGCGCGGGCAGCGCGGACGTCGGCCTGCGCCGGTTCCAGGTCGCGATCACGCGCACCGGCTCGCCGGCCAGGCCCTCCAGGGCCGCGCGCAGGAGCCGGTGCTCGGGATCCTGTGCGGTCGACGGCGCGACGAGCACGACCGGGCCGTCGCCGGGCGGCGGCGCCACCGGCTCCGCGGGCGGCTCCCACAGCAGCGGCCCGACGATCCGCAGCCATGGCGGCCACTCGCGCGGATACTCGAGCTGCGGAAGCGTGGCGACCAGCGCCAGCGAGCGGGAGATCCCGGTGTGGACCCACGGCAGCGGGCCGAGCCCGAGCCGCGCGCGGCAGTGGTTGTACTCCCGCCGCCCCTGCTCGAGGCCGCGCGCCACCAGCCGGTCGCTCGCCCGCCACAGCGCGCGCCCCGCGGCCGTGCGCGGGAGCCGGGCGCCGATCGAGTACGGCGGGAAGCCCGGCTCGGGGTGCGGGTGCACGTGCGGCACGAGCGTCGCCACCGGGACGCCCTCGAGCTCGGCGGCCAGCGCCGGCGCGGGGGTGAGGATGTCCGACACCGCTACGTCGGGCGCCGCCGACCGCACCACCGGCTGCGTCTCGCGCGCCGCCCGCACCGCGGCCTCGTACGGCTTCAGCGGCCGCTCGCGCGTGGGGAAGACCTGGTACTCCGGCGCGGCCGCGAACGCCATCCCGGCCTCCGTCGCCGCGGGCTCCCAGCGCCGCCACGTCTGCAGCGTCACCTCGTGTCCGCGGGCCACCAGCGCTTCGCCGAGCGCGAGCATCGGGAACGCGTGCCCGGGATCGCCGAAGGCGCCGAGGAAGACCCTCAAGGGTCTGTCCAGGAAGATCCGACCCGACTAGGAGCGGTCGTGGACCGAGCCGGGCGCCGCACGAATCCGAAGGGAATCCGTCCAGGATTTTCGAGGGTTCGGGTGGCGATCGGGCGAAGCGTCCACGACTGCTCTGGGCGTGGCGGGGTTCCTGGACGGGCCCTATCCGGCGAGCTCGGCGACGCGCCGGAGCTGCTGCAGGCGGTCCTCGAACGTCCACGCCATCGGGGAGACCATCAGCGTGTCGACGCCTGCGTCGCGGTAGACCGCGAGCCGGTCGCGCACGCGGTCCGGCGGGCCGCACAGCGAGACGGTGTCGATCAGCTCCTCGGGCAGTGCCGCCGCCGCCTCGTCGCGCTTGCCCTCCAGGTACAGGTCCTGGACGCGCTCGGCGGCGTCCTCGAACCCGTAGCGGCGCACGAGCGCGTTGTAGAAGTTCTTGTCGCGCGACCCCATGCCGCCGACGTAGAGCGCCACGAACGGCCGCATGGCATCCCGGGCCGCGGCGGCGTCGTCTGAGACCATGACGTTGACCGACGGCGCGATCGCGAAGTCGCCGAACCCCTTGCCGTTCTCAGCGCGCGCGAAGCCCTCCTCGAGCAGCGGCCGGAACTCGGCGACGTGCTCGGGGGAGAACAGCGTCGGGATCCAGCCGTCGGCGATCTCCGCCGCCAGCGTCGTGTTCTTCGGACCGATGGCGGCCAGGTAGATCGGGATCCGCTCCTGCACGGGTGCGATCGTGAGCTTGAGCGCCCGCCCCGGGCCGTCGGGCAGCGGCAGCTCGAGCGTCTCGCCCTGGTACTCGAGCCGCTCCCGGGAGAGCGCCTTCCGCACGACCTCGACGTACTCGCGCGTGCGCTGGAGCTGGCGTGCGAAGCGCTGGCCGTGCCAGCCCTCGGCCACCTGCGGCCCGGAGGAGCCGATCCCGAGGATCATGCGGCCACCGGAGAGCTGGTCGAGCGTGGCGGCGGTCATCGCCGTCATGGCCGCCGAGCGCCCGGGCATCTGGAAGATCGCCGAGCCGAGCCGGATCTTCGTCGTGGCCTGCGACAGCCAGCCGAGGATGGTCGCTGCGTCGGAGCCGTAGGCCTCCGCGCTCCAGACCGAGTCGTAGCCCAGCCGCTCGGCCTCCTGCACGAGCTGTAGCTGCTCCTCCGAGCTGAGGCCGAGCCCCCAGTATCCGATGTGCAGGCCGAGCTTCACGGGCGGCGCGACGGTATCAGTAGGAGGGGGCACCCCCTAGCCGGTCGCGCCGATCCGATCCACCAGCCGGAGCAGGTGCAGGGGGGAGAAGGGCTTGGTGAGGAAGAGGTCCGCGCCCGCGGCGAGCGCCCCGCTCTCGGCCTGCGGGCCGGAGGCGCCGGTGAGCATGACGATCGTCGCCTCGGCGGTCGCGGGGTCCGAGCGCAGCCGCCGGCACGCCTCGATCCCGTCCAGGCGCGGCATCTCGACGTCGAGGAACACGATCTGCGGCCGCGACTCGACGGCCCGCTCGACCGCCTCGGCGCCGTTGGCCGCCTCCTGCAGGCGGTACCCCGAGACGTCCTCGAGGGTGGTGGCGATCAGGCGGCGGATTGCGGCGTCGTCGTCGACGATCAGGATCGTCCGAGTCACGCCACGGCGTCCCGGATCTCGGCCAGCCGCTCGTCGGGGATCGTCTCGAAGGCGGCGACGACCGTGGGATCGAACTGCGTGCCGGCGTGGGCGCGGATCTCCTCGCGGGCCCGCGAGAACCGGGTCGCGCGGCGGTACGGGCGGTCGGTGGTGAGCGCGTCGAGCGCGTCGGCGACCGCGAACACGCGCGCCGGGAGGGGGATGGCGGCGCCCGCCAGGCGGTCGGGGTAGCCGCTGCCGTCCCAGCGCTCGTGATGGTGGCGGACGACGAGCTTGCCCTCGCCGAGGAAGTCCACGTCGCGCAGGATCTCCGCCCCGACCTCCGGATGGCGGGCCACGAGCGAGAACTCCTCCGCGCTCAGCGCCTCGGGCTTGTAGAGGATCGCGTCCGGCACCGCGAGCTTGCCCACGTCGTGAAGCAGGAAGCCGAACTCGAGGCCGGGCGCGCCGACGGTGTCGAGCCCGACGGCTTCGGCGAGCGCGATCCCGTACGCGGTGACGCGCTCGGCGTGCTTGCCGGTGTAGGCGTCGCGGGCCTCGACGGCGTTCGAGAGCGCCCGCACGGTGGCCTTGTAGGACCGGCGGAGCTGCTGGGCGCGGCTGCGCTCCTGCTTGAAGACCTCGCGCAGGTCGGCGGCGTAGCGCTCGAGCTGCTGTTGACGCGCGTGGGCCTCCCGCTCGGTGCGGTCGAGGCGAGCCTGCAGCAGGGTGTCTTCGTCCATGTTCGTCACACGTCCTGCCTACCGCGGTGTCCACGGTACCGACAGCCACAACGCGCGTGACGCAGATCTCTTGCGCAAACTTCCTCAGAGACTTTCGCCCGGTCGCTGGAAGACGATCTCGGGCACCACGCACGCGGGCGACGTGCGCAGCACGAAACGCACCGCCGCGGCCACGTCGTCGGTCCGGATCATCGCCTCCGGCGGGACCTGCTCCTTGATGAACTCCGTCATCGGCGTGTCGACGAAGCCGGGGCACAGAGCCACCGACTTGACCCCGTCGCCGTTGAGCTCGGCGTTCATCGCCTGCGTGTAGCCGATGACGGCCGCCTTGGTCGCCGAGTACACCGACAGCCACGGCTGGCCGACCTTGCCGGAGATCGACGCGAGGTTGACGACGAGCGCGTTGCGGTGCTCGGCGCCGGCCGCCTTGAGGAGGTCGAGCGTCTCGCGGTAGAAGAGCACGATCGCGCGCAGGTTGAGGTCGAGCTGCATGTCGACGCGCTTGGTCTGGTGCTCGCCGGCGGGCGCCCCGAACCCGACGCCGGCGCTGTTGACGAGCACGTCGAGGCGCCCGTACGCGTCCCGGTGGGCGGCGACGGCGGCCGCGATGTCCTCCTCGCTCGTGAGGTCGGCGGCGACCTCGACGACGTCATGGCCCACCGCGCGCAGCTCCTCGACGGCCCTGGCGAGCTTCTCGGGCCGGCGCGCGACGACGGTCAGCGCGTGACCCTCCTCGCCCAGCGCATGCGCGATGGCGAGCCCGATCCCGCTCGAGGCTCCCGTGACGAGCGCGGCGCGGTCTGGCATTGATCTGGCGTCCTTTCGTTCGGGGACCCGCTATCCAATCAGGGATGCGCATGCCGCTGACGGTGATCGCCGTGCTGATCGTGGCTCTGCTGGGCCTGTCGGCCCTGACCGAGGACGAGGAGGGCGTGGCCGCTCCCGCCGCCGCGCCCGTCGACGTGATCGCCCGCCGGGTCGAGGCGCTGCGCTCGCTGCGCTTCACGCGGCTCCCTGATCCCGTCACGGTCAGCTCGCGGCAGGCCGAGCGCGAGGGGCTCGCCGACCTCGACCGCAACTACCCGGCGGCGCGCCGCGAGGCGGACGAGCAGATCTACAAGCTGCTCGGGCTGATCGACCCCGACGAGGACCTGCGGGAGATCAGCCGGTCGCTGTTCGGCGAGGGCGTGGCCGGCTACTACGACCCGGCGGACGGACGCTTGCGGGTCGTCGCGGGCGCCGGCACCGGCACGCGCGTGCTCGAGGAGATGGTGCTCGCCCACGAGCTCACGCACGCGCTCGAGGACCAGCGCTTCGGGCTTCCCTCCGAGCCGGCGGCGACGGACGACCGCGAGCTCGCCCGCGCCGCCTTGTACGAGGGGAGCGCGACCTCGGTCATGTACTCGTACGTGCAGGAGCATTTCAGCGTCGAGGAGGCGCTCGGCGGGCTGCTCGGGTCGGCGTTCGAGGACACCGCTGAGCTGCCGCCGTTCCTGCAGGCCCAGCTGCTGTTCGCGTACCTGGGCGGCGAGCGCTTCGTGGGCGACCTGCTCGAGCGAGGCGGCGGGCGCTGGACGCTGGTCGACACCGCGTTCCGGCTGCGGCCGCCGGCGTCGACCGAGCAGGTGATCCACCCGCGCGCGTACTTCTCCGCGGACGACCCGCTCCGCGTCCGGCTGCGGGTGCGGGCGGTGCTCGGGCGCGGCTGGTCGCGCGCGCGGGCGGGCACCTGGGGCGAGCTGCAGACACGCGAGCTGGTGCGCTCCGCGCGACGCCGCGGCGGGCTGGGGCGGCGACCGCTACGAGCTGTGGCGCTCGGGCGGCGAGAGCGTGCTCGTCATGCGCTGGCGCTGGGACAGTGCGCGCGACGAGGCGCAGTTCGCGCGGTCGCTGCGCGAGTGGGCCGCGGAGCGCCCGGGTGCGGCCGTCGTGCGGCGCGGCGGGGAGGTCACGCTCGCCGTGGGCTCGCAGGCCGGGCTGGGGCGGCGGGTGGCGGCGGGCGCCTGATTGGGTAGTGGGTCGGAATGAGCGAGCAACGGCGAGCGCCGCGAGCCAAGGTCGAGCTGGAGTGCACGCTGCGGCGTCGCAGCGGGTCGCCGATCACCGGCCACACCGTCGACCTCGGGCCGGGCGGCATGTGCGTCTGCACCTCGCGGCCGCTGGCGACCGACGAAGTGCTCACCTTCGAAGTGCCGCCGCGCATCGCCGGCCGCGGCCGCGTGCTGCGCCAGGCGGGCCACGACTCCTACGCCGTGCGCTTCGAGGCGCTCGACGAGCCGGCGCTCGAGGAGCTGCGCCGGCTCGTCACCTCCTAGACGTCGCCGCCGGTGGAGTCCCCGAGCGGCGCGAGCAGGTTCTTCTTGCCCTCGAACGCGAACATCAGCAGGTCGGTCATGCGGAACGTGCTGTTGTTCGGCCCGAGCGTCGGCTTCCACGTCGGGTCGCGGACGATCGACGACGTGCTGCCCTCGATCGCGCGGTGGAACGTCTCGGCCACGATCCGCGCGCCCACGCCATTGAGCTTGCCGTTGTTGAGCTCGGCCTCGCGCAGGATGTAGAACCACAGCGGCGTGTTGGTCAGCAGCCCGTCGCGCTGGCCGGGGGTGAGCTGATCCAGCTTGGCGCCGTTCTTGCCGACGCGGAGCTGGGGTCGCGTGAGCCTGGTGAGGGTGACGCCCTTGCCCTTGAGGAACGTGACCATCTGCTGGCCGGTGGCGAGCCGCACCATCAGCGCGCGCCGCAGGTTGCGGAACGCGAGGTCGTCGTGGATGCCGCCGGTGTCGTCGCCGGTGGTTCCTGACGGCAGTGCGTGCAGCGTGGGGGCGAGCGTGGTGTCGATCCGCATCGCCTTGTTGACCGAACCGGGCGGCGCGAGGTCGTTGCGGTTCTGCTCCTTCTTGAAGTCGTACAGCCGCCGCCAGTCGGCGATCCAGTTGCTCGGCAGCCGCACGCCCTCGAACAGCGTGCCGCTGAGGCCGGAGAACTCGAACAGGAGGCCGAGCGTGCCTTCGCCGCTCGGGAACGCGGCGTTCCAGTCGTAGGCGTCGCGGACCATCGCGTGGCCGAGGCGGAAGGCCGCGATCGAGAACTCGATCGGCATCGTCGGGATCTCGTTCGCGTCCGCGCCGACCTCGAACGCCTTGCGGCCCTGGTTGAAGACGTTGGTGACCACGCCGGGCGCGACGATCCGCGGCAGGTAGTCGGTCTTCAGCATCCACTGGTAGTGGCGGGTGACGATGTCGCGCGCGGTCGCGAACTTCTGCGTGGCGGGCATCGCGTTCGGCAGGCTGTCGACGACCCGGTTGTGGAACCGGATCATCGCCAGATGCGTCTGGGCGACGGCGAGGTTCTCGTCGTTGCGCGGGTCGGGGATGTTGGCCTTGCGCTTCTTCGCCTTCGAGCCGCTGCCGCCCACGCGCGGGAGGTCGAACCCCTCGCGGGCCTGGAACGGCGGCGGCCCGACCGCGTCGGTCTTGCCCATCTTCAGATGGACGCCGTCGCTGTAGAACTTCGCCGACTCCGGGTCGCCAGGCCCAGCGCCGTAGAGCGAGTCGAGGTCGAGCGCCGGTGAGCGCATCAGCTTCAGCTGCGAGATCGGGATGTTCTCCCCGAGCGCGACCGTCGAGCGGTCGAACGTGAGGTCGTGGTCGACGAACTGGCCGACGTACGTGTAGCCCGCTGGCACGTTGCCGAACCCGCCACGACCCGCGGTCATCGCTCGCGCGAGCTTGCGGTGGTTGGGCTCGCCGAGCTGCTTGCCGGTGCCCTTCGGCCCCATCCGACTGAACCGGAACTTCACGGCCGGCGCCGCCGCCACGTTCGCCACCGGGCGGCCATCCCCGGAAACCGATAGCTCACCCTCGCCCTCGACCCAATAGCTCTCGAATCCGTGGTGCGCCATGCCGCCTCCAAGGTCGCTTAGCGCGACCCTAGTCACGGCTCCGACAACGTGTCAACCACGCCCCGCGTCGTAGATTGCCCGCATGGGCCGGTAGCTCAGGGGTTAGAGCAGCGGACTCATAATCCGTCGCGCGGTGGTTCGAATCCACCCCGGCCCATCGGCGGGGAGGCGGCGCGCGCCGGACCAATCTGGAGAGTCCGTTCGCCACGACGCGCGCCGTCTCTACGGGTAGAAACGCAGCGGCGGCCAAATGGTTTGGTGCCACGAACCGCGGCGTCAGGGATCGGTCGCCGTCTCGCGCCGTTGACCCGGGATTCTGCCGACCTCACTTGGAGTCGTGGAAGATCACGCCGAGCGCGGTCCGTTCGCCGCGGGTGATAGTGGCGACGCCGTGGCGCATGCCGACGCGGTGGTAGCCGTTGCGGCCCCGGTTGGGCCGCTGCTGGGTGGGGAAGATCACGAACGCTCCGCGTGGCGGCCGGAGGACGTGCGCGCGGCTCTGCGCGCGCGGGCGCTGCTCCATCAGGACGAACTCGCCGCCCTCGAAGTCCACGCCCGGTTCGGACAGCAGGGTGAGGATCTGGAACGGGAAGTAGACGTCGCCGTAGAGGTCCTGGTGGAGCGCGTTCCAGTCGCCCTCGCCGTAGCGCAGGATCAGCGGCGTGGGCCGCTCCTGGCCGGCGGCTCGGCAGCGCTCGAGCAGCTCGTCGTGCTCGAGCGGGAACGTCGGGTTGTCGCCACGCAGCAGCGCCGCCCAGTCGTTGGCGATCGGCGCCAGGTGGCGGTAGAAGGAGCCGCGCAGCTCGGCGATGGCGTCCGGCAGCGGGTGGTCGAAGTAGCGGTAGCGGCCGTCGCCGAAGCGGTGGCGGGCCATGTCGATCGTCGAGCGGAAGCGCCCGCCGTCGAACAGGTCGGCCAGCTCCTCCGTCTCGCCGCGATCGAGCAGGGGGACGGTGATCGCGTGGCCCAGGTCGTCGAGCTGCCCGCGCAGCGCGTCCCAGTCGAGCGCATCGACCCGCTCGCGGATGGTCGTTGCCGTAGCCGTGGTCATACGTCATGAAACGGTCGGCGTCACCGTCGTGTGAGGTCCGCGGGCAGCGCATGGAACGCGTCGAGGACGGCGTCCACGCCGAACCGTCCGTCCCCCGTGATCGTCCACATCACCTCGTCGCCGACGGTCTCGACGCGGTAGTCGAGGAACGGGCAGCACGCGGCTTCACGGCGCGCGAGGTCGTCGACCGCCTCGCGCACGCCGGACTCGGCGCGAAACGCGAACACGACTGCGCCGCTGCGGCGCTCGCAGCGCAGCAGCGCCCGCCGGAACAGCTCGCCATACGTGCCGAGTCGTTCCGCCCACGTGTCCTCGGCAGTGCTCATGTCGCACGCGATCGGTGCGCCGGAACGGGCGTCGAGATGGAGGACGTCGGTCATGCCGAAACTGTAAACTCTGGACCATGGTCCAGAGTCAAGGGACGAACCCATGAGGATCGGCGAGGTGGCGCGGCAGGCCGGCGTCAGCGTCGACACGGTGCGCTTGTACGAGCGCGTCGGCGTGCTCCCGCAAGCGGCGCGCACGTCGTCCGGCTACCGCGACTACGCGCCCGGGACGGTCGAGCGCATCGAGCTCACCCGCGAGCTGCAGGCGATCGGGTTCACGCTCGCGGACGCCGTCGACGCGCTCGCGGCCCACGACGCCGGCGGCGCCACCTGCGAGTCCGAGCGCTGGCGGCTCGAGGCGGTACTCGCCCGGGTCGACGCCAGGCTCGCCGAGCTCGCCGCCCTTCGCGACCGCATCGTTGACGCGCGCGACGCCTGCGTCGCCGGGCGCTGTGTGCTCAGGTTTACCGGGCCGGAGGACTCGACTAGAGTCGAGCGGTGAGCGATAAGCCCTTCAAGACAGCGGTGCGCGGGCGGCGCGTGCTCAACGTCCTGCCCTCGCCGAATGCCGATCGCGACTGGTCGGCCGACACGGCCGTCGAGGCCGGGACGTTGGATGCCGCGGCTGCGGTGCCGAACGCCAAGGACCTGCGGGAGTCGTGGTGGGAGGTGGGGGACCAGAAGGCGACCGGCTCGTGCGTCGGCTGGGCGTCGGCCGACTCGGTGCTGCGCTGGCACTTCGTGAAGGCGGGTCGGATCAAGCAGGCCGACCGCCTGTCGGTGCGCTTCGCCTGGATGGCCTCGAAGGAGATCGATTCCTACATCGAGCGGCCGACCACGTTCGTCGAGCTCGCCGGGACGAGCATCAAGTCGGCGCTCGACGTCGCGCGCAAGTACGGAGCCGTCCACGAGAGCGTGCTCAAGTTCAGCGGCGGCAGCCTGTTCCCCGGCGACGTGGGCGCCTTCTACACGCTCGCCTCCGAGCTGCGGATCCGCAACTACTTCAACCTCACGCTCGGCCGCACGGGCAACAACGTCAAGACGTGGCGGCGCTGGATCGCCGAGGTCGGGCCGATCCTCACGCGGCTGAACGTCGACGACAACTGGATGAACGCCAAGAAGACCGCCGGCAAGCTCGACGTGTACGACGAGGACAGCGCGGACGGCGGTCACGCCGTGGCGATCGTCGGCTACCGCGCGGGCGTGTTCATCGTGCGCAACAGCTGGGGCACCGGCTGGGGCGACAAGGGCTTCGCCTACGCGTCCGACGCCTACGCCAAGGAGGCGTTCACCGAGGCGTACGGCGTGGTCCTCTAGGCCCCGAATGCCGGCCTGAGGCGCCGCCGCGTTGGGTGCCGGCAGCATCGCCGGCACCTTGTTCGTAAAGTCGGCCTGTTCGCCGTGCGGGCAACGAAGCCATGACCGCCCCGGCGGGGATGGTTTGGTTCGCCGCTCCGCCGGTAACCAACCATCCCCATGGCGGCAGGGGCCGGTCCACTCACCGTGCGCGCGAGCGAGCTGGAGCGCTATCGCCGGGCGGTGATCGACTGCACGCTTCCCGAGGAGCGCGAGGCGTGCGAGCGCCTGCTCGGGCAGCTCGCCTACCTCGAGTCGGGCCCCGGGGGAACGACGGGCGCCGACGAGGTCACCTTCCGGGCGCCGCCGGACAGCGCCGCGCTCGCCAGCAGGGCGCTTGAGCGGCTGCGCGCCGAGTTCTTCCGCCGCCGGCGCTAGTAGCGCGAGATGCACTGATTTCAGGCGTCGACGAGGGCCCTCGGGCATTTGTCCAGTCCCTAAAGGAAATGGGGTCGGCACCCGATAGCGGGGGTGTTGACCAAAGGCAAACCCGCCGTGAGGCGGGGACGCAAAGCCAGAGGTCTCGCGCACCCGCGAGATGGCTCGGTTGCCGGCAAGGGCGTACATCCGGCGCCCACATAAGGCATTCCGTCCTCCCCAAGGAGCCATCTCACCATGTCCCGTCTCCAGGTCCTCGTGGGCCAGCCGAAGCTCGCACTGGGCGCGCTTCTCACCCTGCTGCTCGCCGCCGGCGCCGTCGTCGGCTCGGGCGCCGACTTCACGGCCAGCTCGGCCAACCCGTCGAACACGTTCGCCGCGGGCACGCTGAGCATCGCCAACTCCAAGGAGGGCGTCGCGGTCCTCACGGCCAGCGACATGCGCCCCGCGGGTCCGGTCGCCACCGGCACCGTCGACATCGAGAACACCGGCGAACTCAGCGGCGCCTTCACGCTCTCGCGCACCGCCCCCGTCGACAGCGACGGCGCCAACCCGCTCTCGGGCAAGCTCAACGTCACCGTCACCGACTGCGGCGAGTTCGCCGGCGCCGTCGCGCCGGTCTGCGGCAACGGCGACGACGTCGTCAAGTACACCGGCGGCACCATCGCGCAGATGGGCACCGGCGGCCACACGATCGACGCGCTCGGCAGCTACGACGCCGACGAGAAGCACCGCTACGAGTTCAAGGTGCAGCTCGACGGCAGCGCCGACGACAACTACCAGGGCGACACGTCGAGCGTCGAGTTCGACTTCAACGCCGCCTCCTAGCTCCAGCACCTGCAGGACAGCTTCATGGGGAACGGGATGATCCGCCGCGCCGGGCGCATTGCGTCCGGCGCGGCGCTCGCCATTGCGGTGCTCGCCGCGCTGGCGGCGCTGGCTCCGGCCCTCTGGGGCTGGCAGCGCTACGCGATCGTTTCGGGCTCCATGACGGGCACCTACGACCAGGGCTCGCTCGTCCTGGCCGAGGTCGTGCCGGTCGCCGACCTTCGCGTCGGCGACGTCATCACGTACGAGCCTCCCGCCGGCGCCGGCCCCGATCACCTGATCACCCACCGGATCGTGTCGATCGACCGCGACGACGCCGGCCAGCGCGTGTTCCGCACGCGCGGCGACGCCAACCCGATCGCAGACCCCTGGACCTTCCGCCTCGGGCAGCCGACGCAGGCCCGTGTGCGCTACGGCATCCCCTACGCCGGCCACGCACTCGCCGCCCTCGGGCGTCGCGACGTGCGCACCGCGGTCGTCACGCTCCCCGCACTTCTCCTGGTCGCGCTCAGCCTCGCGGGCCTGTGGCGCCGCCTGGGCGCCGAGGCCGCCCGCCGCAGCGCGGAGGCGGCGGCGTGAAGCGCCTGCTGCGCACCTGGATCGCGGTCGCGGCCGTGATCGCCGCCGGCACCGGGCTGACCGCCTCCGGCGCGGACTTCGTGCCGGTCTCGGCCTCCCCGGGCAACGCCTTCGGGGCGGCTTCCGACTTCAACACCGTGGCCGTCTCCATGGACGACCCGGGCACCCCGCGGCGCGGGGTGATCTCGCTCTCCGGCACCGCGAGCTCGGAGCGCGGCATCGACCGCGTGCGCTTCCAGACCTCCCCCGCGGGCGCCGGGACGTGGACGGACGCGTGCGAGGACAGCTCGGCGCCGTACGCGTGCGACTGGGACTCGGCCGGCGTGGCCAGCGGCGTGCGCGACGTGCGCGCGATCGCCGTTGACCAGGCCGGCTACCAGCGCACGTCGACCGTCCTCGCGCGGCTGTTCGACAACGCCCTGCCGGCGGCCACCCTCAGCGACCCCGGCGTCATCCGCGGGACCGAGCTGCTGACCGCGACCGGCACCGACGTCCTCAGCGGCCTGGCCTCGCTCAGCATCGCCCACCGCCCGGCCGGCGGATCGTGGACGACGCTGTGCTCGGGCCTGCTCTCGCCGCAGGTGTGCGCGCTCGACAGCACGACGCTCGCCGACGGCGCCCACGAGCTGCGCGCCCGCGCCACCGACGCGGTCGGCAACGAGCACGACTTCGTGCTACACCCGGACCGTCGACAACACGGCGCCGACGGCTTCGATCCCGGCCCTCGGCTCGGTCAAGGGCACGATCACGGTCCCGGTCACGGCCGGACGACGGCGCGGGCTCCGGCGTCAAGCAGGTGACGATCCAGATCCGGCAGGGCGCCGGCGCGTGGGCGAACCTGTGCGCCGTCGACACCGCGGCGCCCTGGGAGTGCGCGGGCTTCAACACCACCACGCGCACCGACGGGCTCTACGACCTGCGGGCGATCGTCGAGGACAACGCCGCCTTCATCACCACGAGCGCCACGACGACGATCCGGATCGACAACACGCTGCCCGCCACCCCGACGCTGACGAACCCCGGCACGCCGCTCTCGGGCTCGGTCACGCTCAGCGGCACCGCGACCGACACCGGCTCCGGCATCGCCTCGTGGAAGGGCCAGTACCGGCTCGTGGGCAACCCCACCTGGCTCGACGGGTGCACGGACACGACGGTCAGCGCGCCGTCCAACTACTCCTGCGCGTGGGCGACCACGGCCGTCGCGGACGGCATGTACGAGGTCCGCGCGCTCGCCACCGACGCCGCGGGCAACGAGACCGGCTCGACGGCGATCACCAACCGCCGCGTGGACAACGTCGCGCCGACCGTCTCGCTGACCGACCCGGGCACCCCGCTCACCGGCACCGTGACGCTCAACGCCACCGCGTCGGACGGCGGCGGCGTCGCCAACGTGACCTTCCAGCGCTCGCCGGCGGGCGCGGGGACGTGGACGAACATCTGCGCGGCCGACACCTCCGCGCCCTACACGTGCTCGTTCAACACGACGGCGGTCGCCGACGCCTTCTACGACATCCGCGCGGTCGCCACGGACAACTTCCCGCGGACCGCAAACTCGGTGGTCACGTCGCGGTTCGTCGAGAACGTCGCGCCCACCGGCGTCGACGTCCAGACGACCAACGGCGGCGTCGCGAGCCGGCCCGACGCCGGCGACACCATCTCGCTGACCTGGAGCGAGCCGATCGCCCCGGCATCGGTCCTCGCCGGCTGGGACGGCAGCGCGACGACCATCCAGGCGCGCTTCACCAACAGCTTCACCAACGACCGGCTGGACTTCTACAACGCCGCCGGAACGACGCGGCTGAACCTCGTCCGCACGGCCAACACGGACCTCCAGCTGCTCCGCAACTACGTCGGCGGGACCGTGAACTTCAACGCGACGATGGTCCGCAACGGCAACACGATCGCCGTCACGCTTGTTTCCACGGTGGGAACGACCCTGACCGCCGCTACGACCGGGGCGATCACCTGGCGCCCGTCGAGCTCCGCGACCGACGTCAGCGGCAAGGCCAGCTCGAACTTGACCGTCACCGAGAGCGGCACGGCGGACACGGACTTCTGATGCGCGGACTGCTTCCACTCGTCGCTGCGCTCGGCATGGCGCTCTCCGCGCTCGGGCTCGCGTTCGCGGCGCCCGCGCAGGACCGCCAGGAGGCCGCCGCCATGCGCCTGCTGTCCGGGAGCGGCGACATCACGATCGTCAACTCGCGCGAGGGCCTGGCCGTGCTCGGTGCGGCCGCCATGCACCCCGGCGAGCAGGTGAGCGGCACCGTGCGCATCGGCAACCCCGGCGTGCTCGGCGGTCGGCTGGTGCTCGGCCGCGGCGCCGTCGTCGACGTCCCCGGGGCGGGCGGCGGCAAGGTGTCCGACGCGCTCGTGCTGCGCGTGGTCGACATCACCGCGCCGGCTGCCCCGGTGACGCTGTACGACGGCCCGCTCGCCGGGTTCACGGAGCTCGCCGCGGGCACGATCGCCGCCGGCGGCGCCCGCGAGTACGAGCTCGCGGCCACCTTTGCCCTTCCGGCCGGCGACCCCAATCGCTTCCAGGGCTCCGCGATGACGCTGGGGCTGCTGTGGGGCGCGACCGCGATCGCCGGGCCGGCCACACCGACGCCCACACCCGCGCCGCCGGCCCCGCCGGCCCCCGGTCCCCCGCCCCGACGCCGACGGTGTCGCTCGCCGACCGGCTCGGGCTCCCGCGCGCGGGCACGTGCGTGCGCGCCAAGACGCTGCGCTTCAAGCTGCGCGCCCCGTACGGCGGTCGCGTGCTCACCGCCACTGTGGCCGTCAACCGCAAGTCCAAGGTCAAGGGCCGGAAGGCACTGAAGGCGGTCACCCTGCGCAAGCTGAGCGCGAAGAAGACGACGATCTCGGTCGTCGTCAAGGCGTCCGACCGCAAGACGTACAAGGCGTCGCGCTCGTATGCCGCCTGCCGCAGGTAGGCCTAAGTGATCGCAATCTCCTCGCCGAGCTCGAACGGCTCGACGAGCTCGATCCGGTCGCCGCTCCAGAACCGGCCCGGGTCGTACCAGCTGGCCGGGCGCTTGTCCGGCAGCAGGCCCATCGCCTGGTAGGTCGTGGCCACCAGCTCGGCGCAGTAGACGGCCTCCCTGGAGGCCTCCCGGCGGCGCACGCGCCCCGTCGCCCAGGAGCGCATGAGCCCGGGCGTGGTGGGGAAGGGCCGGCCGTCGTAGCGGTCGATGACCTTCATCAGCTCGTCCTCGTGCGAACGCTCGAGCGTGCCCTGCAGCTGGCGCAGGAAGGCCCGCTGGCCGTACCGCTCGTCCCACGTGCGCACGGCGTCGGCGAGCACGTGGAGCTGCACGCCGCGCTGGCGCTCCCCGGTCCACACGTCGGGCAGCGAGCGGCCGAGCTCGGCGTGCCAGAGCAGGGGCGGCAGGTCGTCGAGCACGACCGCCATGCCGACGTGGTTGACCGGGCTGTTGGTGACGGCCTGGATCGCGCGGTCGGCCAACGAGCGGCCGCGGAACAGCCACAGGTCGCCGGTCGCCGCGGTGGCCACTGCGTCGGCGACGGACAGGGTGGAGGGGCTCACGGGGCCGTAACCTACGCAATCGATGCGCATCCCCTGGAAGCTGATCGGCGTCGCGGGCGTGGCAGGCGTGGCCGCGACCGGCGCCGTCGTCGCCCGCAACCGCCGGCCGGAGAGCGATCTCGAGCCGGACGAGCTGCGCGACCGCCTGCGCAGCCGCCTCGCCGACGCGACCTCGGCGAACGGCGAGCCCGTGGACGACGACGGGTCGCGGGCATCCTGACCGGCGGGTCCGACAGCGGCGCCCCGGCCGTCCGGGTGCAGGGGCTCGTGCGCGAGTTCAAGGGCGGCATCCGGGCCGTCGACGGGCTCGACCTCGAGGTCGCCGAGGGCGAGATCTACGGCTTCCTCGGCCCGAACGGCGCCGGCAAGACGACCGTGGTGCGCATCCTCACGACGCTGCTGCGGCCGACGGCCGGGACTGCGGCGGTGGCGGGCCACGACGTCGTGCGCGACGGCGACGCCGTCCGCCGCGCGATCGGCGTGGCGCTGCAGGAGGCGGCCATCGACCCGCTGATGACCGGCCGCGAGCTGCTGCGCATGCAGGGCGCGCTGCACGGGCTGCGCACGGGCGAGGCGCGGGAGCGAGCCGTGTCGCTGCTCGCCCGCGTCGGGCTCACCGAGGCCGGCGACCGGCGCGTCGGCGGCTACTCGGGCGGCATGCGCCGGCGGCTCGACCTCGCGCTGGCGCTCGTGCACCGCCCGCAGGTGCTGTTCCTCGACGAGCCCACCACCGGCCTCGATCCCACGAGCCGGGTGGCGCTGTGGCGCGAGGTGCGCGCCCTGCACGCCGAGGGGACGACCGTCTTCCTCACCACCCAGTACCTCGAGGAGGCCGAGCAGCTGGCCGGCCGCGTGGGGATCATCGCCCGCGGGGCGCTCGTGGCCGAGGGCACGCCCGAGTCGCTGAAGGAGCGCGTCGGCCAGCCGACGGTGCACGTGGAGGTCGCCGACCCCGAGAGCGCCGCGCGGGCGCGCGAGGCGCTCGCCGGGCTGGGGGAGGTGGAGCCGGCCAACCCGGCCGCGCCCGCGCGCGTCGCCGTCCGCACTACGGCGGGCAAGGCGGCGATCGCGCCGATCATCCGCGCGCTCGACGAGAGCGAGGTCGCGGTCGAGAGCGTCGAGGTCGAGACGCCCACGCTCGACGACGTGTTCATGGCGGTCACCGGCTCGCATCTCGAGGGTGCTGCCGTCGAGGCCACCGCGTGACGTTCGCGCAGGAGTGGCGGGTGGTGGCGGCGCTCGGCCGCCGGGCGACGAGCGTGCAGTTCCGCCGCGCCCAGCTGCTGATGCCGACGTTCGTGCTCCCGCTGATGCTCTTGGCGGTGATCGCCAGCGGGACGAGCGCCGCGCAAGGGCTCGACGACTTCCCCGACACCGCCTCGTATCTGACGTTCGTGGTCCCGGGGACGATCGTGCAGGGCACGATCCTCGCCGGGCTGACCACCGGCATCGCGCTGGCCTCGGACATCGAGTTCGGCTTCTTCGACCGGCTGCTGGCGGCGCCGGTGCGCCGCACGAGCCTCGTGCTCGGCCGGCTGTGGGGAACGCTGCTGCTCGCGCTGCTGCAGGCGAGCTTCTTCCTGGTCGTCGCGCTGCTGTTCGGCGCGGAGTATCCGGGCGGCGTGGGCGGCGCCGTGGCGACGGTCGGGCTGGCCGGCGTGACCGCGGTCGGGATGGGCGGCGCCTCGGCGGCGATCGCGCTGCGCACCGGCTCGCTGTCGCTGCTGCAGAGCCTGTTCCCGTTCATGTTCGTGCTGCTGTTCACGGCACCGGCGTTCTTCCCGCAGGAGCTGCTCACGCCGGTGCTGCGGGACGCGGCCGACTTCAACCCGCTCACGTACGTGGTCGAGGCGGTGCGCGGGCTGCTGGCCGGCGACGCCGACCTCGGCGACCCGTGGCTCGGGCTCGCTGCCGCGGTCGGGACGGCGATCGCCATGACCGCGCTCGCGACGTTCGCGCTCCAGGAGCGTCTGCGCCGCACATGACGGCCGCGGTCGCGCTCACCCTCTGGCGGCGCTCGCTCAACGAGGTGCTGCGCGTGCGCGGCGCGCTGCTGCCCGCCACCGTGGCGCCGGTCGTCTTCATGCTCGGGATGAGCGGGCAGTTCGGCCGGCTCACCGGCCTCGACGGCTTCCCGACCGACTCCTACCTGTCCTGGATCGTGCCGCTGTCGTGCCTGCAGGGGGCCGGCTTCGCGGGCGCGGCCACCGGATCGAACCTGGCGCGCGACATCGAGCAGGGCTGGTTCGACCGCCTGCTGGTGGCGCCGGTGCCGCGCCCGCTGCTCGTGATCGGGCCGATCCTCGGGGCCGTCACCCGCTCGCTCGTGCCCGCCACGGTGGTCCTGCTCGTCGGGCTGGCGATCGGCGCCGAGCTCACCGGGGGCGTGATCGGCGTGGTGCTGCTGTACGTCGCCGCCGCCGGGTTCTGCGCGGTCGCGGCGCTGTGGGGGATCTTCATGGCGGTGACGTTCCGCACCCAGCAGGCCGGGCCGCTGATGCAGCAGGGAGTCTTCCTGGCGGTCTTCCTCTCGACGGCCTACACGCCGGAGGTGCTGCTGCGCGGGTGGCTGGCCGAAGTCGCCAAGTACAACCCGGTCACCTACGTGCTCGAGATGGCCCGGCAGGCGACCGTGGTCGGGATCGAGCCGAGCCTCGCCAACACGTGGCCCGGCATCGCCGCGCTGATCGGCCTAGCGGGCTTCCTGGGCGCGCTCGCCCTGGGCGGCCTGGGCCGCATGGGTCGCTGACCCGCGGGCGACGAACGTCAACGGCGCTGGGTAGGGAGATTGGGGAGCCAACCGCTGCGCGGCGAAGATTGCGCGCGGTGGGCCGGCGGATCGCGAATCTCGTGTTGTTCCCCCCGGAGAACCGACGGTAACTTCACGAGGTTCGCGCGATCGCCCGCGCCCGCCGCGCCCGCACGCGATCGCCGCGCGGCCCGACCATGCGCCCGGTCAGCTCCCGCGTGCCGACCTCGACGGCCCCCGCCGCCACTGCCTTGACGCGCACGAACGCCGGCAGGTCGTAGTGATCGCCCTGGAAGCGGTGGCGCGGGATCCCGAGCCGCGCGGCGAACGCGTGCAGCTCGTCGAAGCTGTCGTCGCTGACCATGTGGCTCCAGTGCTTGAACGGGAGCGCGGTGTGGGGGTACTCCCGGAGCTCGTCGACGAGGATCAAGCGCTCGGTTATACCGCCGAGCCGGCCTCAAGCTTGCCGGTGGGCGGTCGATCCTCGGGAACGATGTCCTTCCTGAGCTCGCTCTTCGGCCGCCGTACTCCGCCGCCGCCCGTGGACACGCTCGTGCTCACCGGCGCGGGGCTGGACGGCGCCGCCGGGCCGGTCTCGCTCACCGTCGCGGTGGGCGAGCGGACGTTCACGGCCAAGGCCACCCGCAAGGGCCTCGGCGACGGCTTCCCCGCCGAGTACGCGCTGCATGGCTTCGAGGAGCTCGTCCCGGAGCCCGAGCCGCAGTTCGAGACGGTGCTCGCCGACGCGCCGCCCGACCCGCGCGACATCGCGGTCGTCCGCCTCCCGCTGACCGACGCCGACGGCTCCGTGCTCGGCTACGAGCTCGTCGTCGACGACGGGGACGTCGCCGGGCTACAGGCGACGGCCGGGCTGCTGCTCGACGCCTTCGGCGACATCGGGCTCGAGCGGCTCTCCGGCCGCCATCCCGCCTGGGTGACGATGACGCCCGAGTTCCTGCTCGAGGTCGGCACCCCGCCCGTGCGCCCGGACCGGGTCGTGCTGCAGCTCACCGCGGGCCCGGCGTCTGCCGAGGTGCTCGCCGCTCTCCAGCGGCTGCAGTTCAGCGGCTACACGCTGGTCATGCCGGAGTTCGACGCGACGCTCGCGCCGGTCTGCGCGATGCTCAAGGTCCCGGTCGCCGGTCGCAGCGACGAGGAGCTGCACGCCGCCGTCGAGGCGCCGCTCGCCGCCGGCCTCGCGCTCGTGGCCACCGGTGTCGCGAACCACGCCGAGCTCGTGCGCGCCCGCGCGCTCGGCTTCACGCTCTTCCAGGGCGACTTCTACGCCAAGCCCGACCTCACCCGCCAGCGCCGCGTCGGTACCGGCGGGGTGGCCGCGCTGCGCACGCTCGCCGAGGTCGCCGCGCCCGACGCCACCTTCGAGCAGCTCGAGGCCGCCATCAGCTCCGACGTCGGGCTCTCGCTCAAGCTGCTGCGCTACGTCAACTCGGCGTTCTTCGCGATCCCGCGCGAGGTCGAGTCCGTGCACGACGCGCTCACCCTGCTGGGAACGGCGACCGTGCGCCGGTGGGCGACGGTGATGGCGCTCGCGTCGGCGTCCGGCGCGCCCGAGGAGCTGATCGAGCTCGCTCTCCAACGCGCGCGCATGTGCGAGAAGCTCGGCGGCGAGGCCGCGGACGCACACTTCACCGTCGGGCTGTTCTCGGTCGCCGACGCGCTGCTCGACGCACCGATGGACGACGTGCTCGAGACGCTGCCGTTCTCCGACGAGATCCGCGCCGCCCTGCTGAGCCGCGAAGGGCCCAAGGGCGAGCTGCTCACCACCGTCATGGCCTACGAGCAGGGCGAGTTCCCCGCCGCGGGCAGCGAGGTCGCGGGCGCCTACGGCGAGGCGCTGGAATGGGCCGGCGACGCCGCGCGAGCGGCCGGCTGACCTAGCCGCGCGCCGCCTTGATCATCCGCACCGCGGTGCTCACGACGTAGAACGTCGCGAGCGCGAAGAACGCGGCACCGACGGCAGCGCGCACCTGGTCCTCCGACCACGGCGTGCGCTTGGACGCGGGGGTGGCGACGGCGTCGGCGACCTTGCCGCGCCAGCTCGCGAGGGCGGCTTGGCCCAGCTCTGTGGTGCTGGTCATGCGACGGGTCTACCCGGTCAGAGCCATCCCGAGCGGCGGAAGCGCCAGTAGAGCATCACGCAGATGAGCGCGGTCAGCCCGAGCACGAGCGGGTAGCCGTAGGTCCACTGCAGCTCGGGCATGTGGTTGAAGTTCATGCCGTAGATGGCGGCCACGCCGGTCGGCACCGCGAGGATCGCCACCCAGGCGGAGATCTTGCGCATGTCGTCGTTCTGGCGCACGGCCGCCTGCGTGAGGTTGGCCTGCAGGGCGCTCGACAGCAGGTCGCGGAAGCCATCGATCTTGCTGTTCACGCGCAGGATGTGGTCGTGCACGTCGCGGAAGTAGGTGCGCAGCTCCGGGTCGATCAGCTCGTAGTGCCCGCGGGCGAGCTTGTCGACGGCGGGCGTGAGCGGAGCGACGGCCCGGTGCAGGTCGAGCACCTCGCGCTCGAGCGTGTAGATGCGCTCGGCCGGGTTGCTGCGCGTGGGAGCGAAGACCTCGTGCTCGACGTCCTGGATGTCGGCCTCGACCGCCTGCACGACCGGCTCGTAGTCGTCCACCACGCGGTCGACGACCGCGTACAGCACGGCGCCGGCCCCGCACCGCAACAGGTCGGGCCGCCGCTCGATCTGCAGCCGCACGTCGTGCAGCTTGCTCTCCCCGTGGCGGACGGAGACCACGAAGTCGCGGTTGACGAAGAGCAGGATCTCGCCCGTCTCGACGTCGTGCCGCTCGTGCACGTAGCGAACGGTCTTGAGCACGACGAGCACGGTGTCGCCGTACACCTCGAGCTTGGGCCGCTGGTGCGCGTTGACGGCATCCTCGACCGCCAGCTCGTGCAGGTCGAACTCGCGCGCGACGGCGTCGAACTCGTCCTCGGAGGGTTCGAAGACGCCGATCCACACGAACGAGCCGTCGCGCTGGGCGGCCTCGCCGGCCTCGGCGAGCGGGAGATCGCCGGCGCAGCGGCAGCCGTCCTCGTACACGGCGCAGTCGACGATCACGGGCGAAGTATGGCTCAGTCGGCGGTGAGCTGGGCGGCGCGCGACTCGACCCGGCCGAGCGCCGGCCGTCCGAGGAAGAAGCCCTGCCCGCAACCGACGGCGAGGTCGACGAGGCACGTCAGCTCGCCCTCGGACTCGATGCCCTCCGAGACCACCGTGGCGCCCACGTCGCTCGCGAAGCCGACGATCGCCGCGGCGAGCGACTGGCGCACCGGGTCCTCGTCGATGCCGCCGACGAGCGTGCGGTCGAGCTTGAGGATCTCCGGCTTCACGCGCGTGACGTGGCGGAAGGAGGCGAACCCCGAGCCGACGTCGTCGACCGCGACGCGGACGCCGAGGCTGCGCAGATGCGCCAGCGCCGCGTCGAGCTCGGCGTAGTCCTCGACCGCGTGGTGCTCGGTCAGCTCGACGACGAGCGGGCGGTCGCTCGCGGCCAGGAGCGCGGCGAGCTCCGGCCGCGTGAGGACGGAGGGCGAGACGTTGCACGCGAGGTAGAGGCCGTCCGGCAGCCGGTCCTCGCGGCCGAGGGCGAGCTCGACGACGGCCAGCTCGAGCTCGGCGCCGAGGCCGAGCACGTGGGCGTCGACGAACGTCTCCTCGGTCGGGAGCGGCTCGCCGCGGGCGTCCGTGAAGCGCGCCAGCGCCTCGGCGCCGACGACGCCGCCGCTGTCGAGCGCGAAGATCGGCTGCAGCGCCACGTCGAGCCCGTCGCCGGCCGCGAGCCGGGCGATCTGCTCGCGCGCCTGCCCGCGGCGGCGGCGATCGAGGCCGGCGATCTCCTCCTCGCGGTCGGCGCGCTCGCGCTCGGCCTCGAGGCCGCGACTGAGCTCCTCCTGCAGCCCGCGCAGCCGGTCGGCGACCGCGACGATGCCGATCACGAGGCCGACCGCGGGGATCGCGAACTGGCCGGCGCGGAGCGTGAGGCTGGCCCACCACGCGCCGGCGTACGACTCGGTCGCGAGCAGGTACGCGGCAGCGTCGAGGCCCGACAGCGCGGTCAGGGCGATCACGCACGCCTCGCCCCAGGTCGGGGCGCCTTCGGCGCGCCGCCACCACACTGCGGCGACGACGAGCTGCCCGGCGGCCAGAAGGGCGATGATCGTGCGGAGGACGGGCTGGGCGCCGCCGTCGGCCGCGGCCAGGTCGCCGAACGGGGCGGGGGAGAGGGACGCGTAGGCGAGCAGGGCGACGGCTGCCGCGGTGAGCGTGACCAGCGTTCTCGGGCGGGTGCGGACGCCCGCGACCGCCAGCCCACCGGCGATCAGGAGCGCCGCGTGCCAGATCAGGTACCGCGCGGCGGCGGCGTCGGCGCTCTGGTCGACCGGGCCGCCGTCCGGGAACAGCGCCGGCTGGCCGAGCACCGCGGCGACCTGGCCGGCGAGCGCGACGGTGACGCCGGCGGCCATCCAGCGCAGGCGGTGATCGCTCACCGCGCCGGCGGAGGCGTGCAGCAGGTGGGCGACGAGCGCGGCGCAGACCGCGCCGATCGCGAGCGTCACCGGGACGGCGGCCGAGGTCTCCGCCCGGCCGCCGGCGCTCAGCGCCACGGCCGCGGCCAGCCCCGCGGTGACCGCGCATGCCGCGAGCAGCCGGGCGTTAACGGTCACCGGCGCGCGCACGCTCAGTAGCGGAGACATGGCGTCAGTTGTGACCGAGTGTTGTTGTGCCCAAACTCGGTATTTCGTCGAGGGCGCGAGCGTGCAGGGCGTTCAAGGCGTGCGGCGACGTCGTCGAAGGCGGTAGCCTGCAGGGACTTTGGGAGCGACGATCGCGGATACGACGGTCACAGAGCCGGCCTTCGTGGTCGAGCGCTTCGGGCCCGCGGGCGATCGTCTCGAGGTCGCCGGGCACTGGCACGGGCTGCGCGGGCGGCGCTTCGTGCGTCCCGTCCTGTGGCTCCACCGCGGTGAGGCGCGGCGGCGGCTCGTCGCCGTGCTCGACCACAAGCCGTGGGCCGCCGAAGACGGCGACCCGTGGCTGGCCGCCTTCGCCTGGGAGGGCGGCACGCTGGAGTTCGACCGCGCCGAGCTCGAGGTCGGCCGCGAGCTGGTCGTCGAGCTCCCGCTGCCCGGCCGCAAGCCGCCGCCCAGCACTCCCGCCCGCGCGCGCCGCCCGTCGGAGCTCGAGCGCACGCGCGAGGAGCTCACGGTGGCCACGCGCGAGCGCCGCGCTCTCCAGGCCGCCCTCGACACCGCGACCACCGACGCCGACGAGCTCGAGCGCCTGCGCGCCGAGCGCGACCGCGCCGTCGAGGCCGCCGAGCGGGCCCGCGCCGACGGCGAGCGGCTGGTCAACGACGAGTACCGCCAGCGCGAGCGCGTCCAGGAGACCGCCGACCGCGCGCTCGAGCGCGCCCGCGACACCGAGGCGGCGCTCGACCTGGCGCGCCGCCAGCTCACCGCGGCGCGGACGAGCTACGCCCGGCTCGAGGCCGAGCGCGACGACGCCCGGGGGCGCCTCGCGGCCGCGACCGCGGAGCGCGAGCGCGACGACGTCGGAGAGCGGCTCGCGGTCATCGAGGGCCAGCGCAACGAGGCGCGCGAGCGGCTGGCCGTAGCGATGGCCGAGGGGGACGAGCTGCGGACGCGGCTCGAAGCCGCGATCGCCGAGCGGGAGCGGCTGGTGGGCGCGACCGTGGAGCACGACGTGCTCGCCGAGGTCGAGCCGGCGCCCGCGGACCCGCCCCCGGAGCAGCGCGAGGAGCTGGCCGCGGTCCGGGCCGAGCAGCGGCGGCTCGAAGCCGAGCTCGCCGGTGCGTGGGCGGACCGGGAGCGGGTCGTCGCCGAGCTCGTAGCGGCTCGCGACGGCCGCGAGCGCGTCGAGGCCGAGCTCGTCGCCGCGCGCTCGGACCGCAAGCGGCTCGAGCGTGAGCTGGCCGGCCGCACCGACCCGGAACCCCGCACGACCATCCGCGTGACCCCGCAGCCGTTCACCACCAGCCGCATCTCGCCGCCGTCGTCCGGCGGCGGGCTGTGGATGGTCCGCATCATCGCCCTCGCGATGGTCGCCGCGCTGTTCGCAGCCGTCGGGCTGCTGCTGACCGGCGTGTTCTGAGCGCCGGCGAACGTCAACGTCAACTGCGGCTGGGTAAGGAGGGTGAGGGAGCCGGCGCGGTTGGCAATCCCGCGATCCGCCCGCTCACCGCACGCGCGATGTCTCCGCGCGGCGGTTGGCTCCCCAGCCTCCCTACCCAGCCGAAGTTGACGTTCGCCGGGGATGCAAGGCGCCGACAGAGCGGTCGCCTAGCGCCGGTTGCGCCGCGCCTGGTTCTTCTGGCGCTCGCCGATGGCCTGTGCGACCGCGAAGACGATCAGACCCGTCATCAGGCCGGGGAAGAGGACGCCGAAGATCGCAATCAGGGCGATCGAGAAGCTCCAGGCCTCGCTGAGCGCCATCAGCATGCGCCCAAGTCTATCCCCGGACGGCGAGGACCGCGTCGAGCGTGTCGGCCTCGGTGGCGGGCTTGTCCGGCCGGTGGCGGAGCACGCGGGCGAAGCGCAGCGCGACGCCGCCCGGGTAGCGCGTGCTGGTCTGGACGCCGTCGAACGCGATCTCGACGACCAGCTCCGGGCGCACGTGCACCACGTGGCCCTCGCGCGCGACCTCGAGCTCGAGCAGTCGCGACGTCTGCCACTCGAGCATCCGGTCGGTGAGGCCCTTGAACGTCTTGCCGAGCATCACGAGACCCGGCCCGCCGCCCGGCTCGCGTGCACCGAGGTGGAGGTTGCTGAGCCAGCCGCGGCGGCGGCCGTGACCCCACTCGGCGGCCAGCACGACGAGGTCGAGCGTGTGCCGCGGCTTGACCTTCAGCCAGCCGGCGCCGCGGCGGCCGGCGGCGTACGGCGCCTCCAGCGACTTCACGATCACGCCCTCATGACCGCGGGCGAGCGCGTCGTCGAGCACCGCGCGCGCCGCCGCGGCGTCGGCCGCCGCCACCCGCGGCACCCGTCCCGGCGCCGGGACCAGCTCGGCGAGCGCTGCGAAGCGCTCCGCGCCCGGCCGGTCGAGCAGGTCCTCGCCGCCGGCGTGCAGCACGTCGAAGAAGAGCGCGGTGAGCGGCGTAGCCCCGGCGCGGCGCCGGGTCCCGAAGCGGCTCGCGGTCACCTGGAAGGGCTCCGGGCGCCCGTCCGCGCGCAGCGCGATCGCCTCGCCGTCGAGCACCAGCGTGTCCGCCGGCAGGGCGAGCGCGGCGCGCACGACCTCGGGCACGCGCGCGGTGACGTCGTCGAGGGTGCGGGAGAAGACGCGCACCACGTCGCCGCGCCGGTGCACCTGCACGCGCACGCCGTCGAGCTTGAACTCGACTGCGGCCGGCCTGATCCGCTCGAGCGCGACGTCGAGGTCGTCCCCGGGCGCCGCGAGCATCGGCTGCACGGGACGCAGTAGCTCGAGCGCGATCCGGCCCAGGCCGGCCGACCCCTCGGCGAGCGCCACCGCCGCAACGGCGCCGAGGTCGCCGCGCAGCATCAGCGCGCGCCGCACGTCGGCCGGCGGCACGCCGGCCGCCTTGGCCACGGCGTCCGCCATCACGCCCGCGAGCGCGCCCTGCCCGAGGTCGCCGAGCAGCAGCGCCACCAGGAACCGCTGCTCGGCCTCGGTGGCGCGGGCGAGCACATCCCGCACGGCGTCGCGCCGCGCCGCCTGCGAGCCCGGCCCGGCGAGCGCGCCGATCCGCGTGAACGCCTCCTCCACGCGCGCGACCTCGAGCGTCGGCTCCGCCGCAGGCGCCGGCAGGTCGCGCAGCGCGGCCCAGCCGACGCCGATCTGCCGCTGGGTCAGCTCGCCCGACAGCCACGCGACCACGGCCGGCGTCTCGGCCGGCAAGACGCCGCGCAGCAGCTCCGCGAGCGTCTGCACCTTGGCGTTGCGCCCCGCGGCGGCGCGCACGGCGGCCGAGGCGTCGACGAGGTCGCGGAGGAGCACGCTCACGGGTGCAGCAGCCGGCCCTCCATGCCGCCGGCCACGGTGATGACCTGCCCGCTGACGTGCCCAGACGCCAGCGGCGAGCACAGGAACGCGATCGTGCGCGCGACGTCCTCGACCGAGGCGACCTTGCGCAGCGCCATCGTCGCCGTCACCGCCGCCACCGCCTCGTCGGTCAGGGCGTCCGACGTCATCGGCGACACCGTCCAGCCCGGCGCGACGACGTTCACGCGCGCCAGCGGCGCCTCGCGCACCACCTCGTTCTTGAGCGACAGCGCGAGACCGTGGGCGATCGCCGCCTTCGCGGCCGAGTAGTCGGCGTGGCCGGCCTCGCCGAACACGCCCGCCGTCGATGCCACCAGCACGAGCGAGCCGGCGCCCGCCGCGGCGACGTGGCGACCATAGGCGCGGGCGGTGAGGAACGTGGCGGTCAGGTTGGCGTCGAGCGTCGTTCGCCAGCGCTCGAGCGGCATGCGGGAGACGGGCACGTCCTCCGCCGGCCACACGCCGGCGCAGGCCACGCACGCGTCGAGCCGCCCGAGGGCGTCGACCGCCGCAGGCACGAGCGCGTCGGCGTCCGCCTCCTCGCGCAGGTCGGCCCGCAGCGCGGCGCCGCCGATCTCGCCCGCGAGCGCCTCGGCTGCCGCCTGGTTCGAGTGATAGTGCACGCCCACGTGCGCGCCCTCGGCTGCCAGCAGGCGCGCGGTCGCCGCCCCGATGCCGCCCGAGCCGCCGGTGACGAGGACGCCGCTCCCTCCTAGCCCGAGATCCATGCAACGAATCTAGAGGGGTCAGACCCGCTGCTCGCGCGGTTGACAGTGATGGTGGAATTGTGGAACAATCCTGCGCTATGATGACGGCACGCGCCCAAGTCCTGCTCGCCGCCTTGTGCTTCGCAACCACCGGCACTGCGCAGGCGCTCGGCCCCGGCGGTACCGATCCGGTCGGCGTGGGCGCCGCCCGCATCCTCGTCGGCGGCACGCTGCTCGTCGCGCTCGTGCTGCTGCGGGGGAGCGGGTTCCGCGCGCGGCCGTGGGGACGCGGGCCGGTGCTCGCAGCCGTTGGCGGCGTCGCGGTCTACCAGCTCGCGTTCTTCGCCGCCGTCGCAGACACGGGCGTGGCGGTCGGGACGATCGTGGCGCTCGGCTCGGCGCCTACGCTCGCCGGCCTGTTCGAGTGGGTGCTCGACCGGCGCCGGCCCTCGGCGCGCTGGGCCGTCGCCACCGGACTTGCGTGTGCCGGTGTGGCGCTGCTCGCCCTCGCCGGGGGCGGGGCCAGCGTCTCGTTGCCGGGCGTCGGACTCGCCGTCACCGCAGGCGGCGCCTACGCCACCTACACACTGGCCGCCAAGCGCCTGCTGCAGGCAGGTCACGCGCCCGAGACCGTCATGGCCGCGGCGTTCGGGCTCGGCGCGCTCGTGCTCCTGCCCGCGCTGGCCGCCAGCGAGCCCGGCTGGCTCCTGCACGCGGACGGCGCCGGGCTCGCGCTCTTCCTCGGCGTGATCCCGACCGCCCTCGCGTACGTCCTCTTCGCCCGCGGGCTGCGGCGGCTGAGTGCGTCTGAGACCGCGACGCTCACGCTCGCCGAGCCGCTGACCGCCGGGGTGCTGGGCGCCGTCGTCCTCGCCGAGCCGGTCACGGGCCTCTCCGCGGTCGGGGGCGTGTGCGTGCTCGCCGGGCTGCTGGCGCTCGCCGCCCCGCGGCTCCCGGCGCTTGCATCGCCGCGGCCGGCCACGGCATGATCACACCGTGAGCACCAGCGCCCGCCCGCTCCAGCGCACGTCGACGGTCGACGCGCTGGCGGGCGCCCTGCGCCGCCAGATCCTCGACGGCGAGCTCACGCCCGGCGCCTGGCTGCGCGAGCGCGAGCTGTGCGAGTCCTACGGCGTCGCCCGCCATTCGCTGCGCGCCGCACTGCGCGCGCTGTCGGCCGAGGGGCTCGTGCGGATCGAGCCCCATCGCGGCGCGCACGTCGCGCAGCTCGGCAAGGAGGAGATCCCGTGGCTGTACGAGCTGCGGGTCGCGCTCGAGGTCGAGGCCGCCCACCTGGCGCTCGAGCGCGGCGGTGGACGGCTGCCGGTCGAGGTGCACGAGGCGCTCGCGCGGCTGCAGGCCGCCTGTCAGGACGAGGACCCGTCGTGGAGCGATGTCAACGAGGCGCATGCGGCGCTCCACGCCGCGATCGTGGCCGCCGCCGGGAGCCCGCGGATCGCCGCTGCCCACGCGGCGCTGAACGGCGAGATGCAGCTGTTCCTGCTCGCGCTGCGCCCGCACGTCGAGCCGCGCGAGCTCGCCGAGGACCACGCCGCGCTCGTGCTCGGCCTCGAGCTCGGAGGCACCGACGTGCTGCGCGAGCACCTGCGGCGCTCGGCCGAGACGCTGGCCGGCGCATGAGCCCGCTCGACCCGCGGCTCGAGAAGCACCGTCCGGCGGTCGTCTACGACCCGCAGGAGGCCTACCGGGCGATGTCGGCGGCCTCGATCACCGATTACGACGACAACCTGCTCAGGCGCCGCGGCGGGGCGGTGATCTCGCGCGCGGGGGCGGGACTCTCGCTCGCGCTGCTCAGCACCTACGCCGTCGAGCCGGGCGACCGGCTCGACGAGGTGGGCGACCCGCTCGCCGCCGCCCGCCGCTTCCAGGCCGACGCCGACTACCGCGAGCGCGTCTACGGGCGCGTCAAGGAGGACGGCGGGCGCGTCTGGCTGCAGTACTGGATGTGGTCGTACTACAACCCCAAGCACCTGCTCGGGCTCGGCCGCCACGAGGGCGACTGGGAGCTCGTGCAGGTCGGCCTGGGAGCCGACGGCACGCCCGAGCTGGCGACCTTCTCCCAGCACGAGAGCGGCGAGGCGCGCGAGTGGGAGGACATCCGGCGCCAGGGCGATCACCCGATCGTGTACGTGGCCCCGCTCTCACACGCGTGCTACTTCGAGCCGGGCGCCCATCCCTACGTGATCGGGGTCGACAACCCGGACGACACGCTGGACCCCGTTCTCCCGCGGATCGAGTCGCTCGGCGCCTGGGAGCGCTGGACGGGACGCTGGGGCAACTCGACGGGCGTCGCCGGCGGGCGGTTCGGCGGCAAGTTCGGCGGCCGCAGCCCGGTCAGCCCCGCTCGCCAGGGCGTCAAGTGGGATCACCCGGGTGCCTGGCACCTCAAGGCCCGCGCGCGCAAGCCGTTCCGCCAGGCGAGCCGGGCCTTCAAGGCCGCGGGCACGGCGACCTACCCCAAGCTGCTCGCGATCGACGCCCGCCGCGAGGGCGCCCGCGTGCTCGTCGACTACCGGCTGGACCCGGCGCGCCAGCGGCGCGCCACGTACCTCCTGGTGACCCTGCACAAGCCCGGTCAGGAGCGCCAGCTGCTGGTCGAGAGCCCGGAGAAGGTGGACGGCGTCGAGGGCACCGTGGACGTCCCGGTCGAGCCCGGATTCGACGGCGAGGTCGTCGTCCGGGCGTCGGCCTACAACGCGTTGCGCCAGCGCAGCGACCCGCTCGAGACTGTCGCTCGCTGAGTCGTCCGACGGCGGCTCTTGCGATGCTGTTCGCATGACGCGCAGATTCGAAGTAGGGCCGCTGCTCGTGGCAGTGGGGGCGGCCGTGCTGCTCGTGAGCCTGTTCCTGGAGTGGTACGGGACGCTGACGGCGTGGGAGGCGTTCGAGGTCGTCGAGGTGCTGCTGGCGGTGCTCTCGATCGCGGCGCTCGTCGTGGCGGCGGGGCTCGTGCTCCCTGATCTCGGCTATCTCGAGCGCCGCTGGCTGCCGCCGGTGGTCGTCGGCGCCACGGTGCTCGTGCTGTCCCAGGTGATCGACCCGCCCCCGATCGCGACCGACCAGGACCTCGACGCCGGGGCGTGGTTCGCGTTCGGGTCGGTGTTCGTGATGTGCACCGGCGCGCTGCTGACCTTCGGGCGGATCACGTTCGCGTTCTCCGTCGAGGACCGCGACGTGCGCGAGCGCGTCCCGGTGGTCGACCACCGGCAGGACACCACCGACACGGTGGCGGCGACCAAGCCCGACGAGGAGCGCAAGGAGGAACGATGACCGACGTGCGCGAGGTCGGCTTCGAGCTCGAGCGCTTCAGCTTCACCGCCCCCGGCCGGCTCGAGGTGGTGGGGCGCTGGAGCGGCCTCGAGGGCAAGCGACTCGGCCGCCCGGTCCTGACGGTCGAGGCCGGAGACCTGCGCCGTCGCGTCACCGCGCTCCCGGGCGGGCAGTTCACGCCGTCGAGCACCGGCGAGTGGCGAGCGGCGTTCGCCTACGACGGCGATCCCGAGGCCGTCACCGGCGCCGAGCTCGAGGTCGGCCGCCGGCTCGTCGCAGAGCTGCCGCGCCCGCGCCGCCGACGCCCACAGCCGGCCGCCGAGCAGCCGACGGCCGCGCGCCCCGCAGCCGAAGTGCCGATGGCCGAGCTCGAGTCGCTGCGCGAGGAGCTCGCGGCGCGCGACGTCGAGCTGGTGGCGCTCCGCGCCCGCGTCGCCGGCGAGGAGTCCGAGCGAGAGGACCGCCGCGCCGCCGAGCGCGAGCTGCACGCCGAGGTCAACCGCCTGCGCGACGAGCTGGAGCCGCTGCGCGCCGAGCACGAGCGCCTCGACCAGGAGCAGGCCGACCTCTATCAGCGCGTGGCCGACGCCGAGCGCGGCCGCGACGACCTGGTGGCCGAGCTGGGCGACGCCCGCACGGCGATCGACGCCGCCACCGCCGAGCGCGACGGCCTGGCCGAGGAGGTCGAGCGGCTCCGGGCCACGGTCGCCGAGCACGAGTCCGAGCTGGCCGCCGAGCGCGCCGGCACGACCGACGTGCGCGAGAGCCTCGCCACGGCGCGCGAGGAGGCGCAGCGCACGATCGAGGCCGAGGCGCGCGAGACCGAGCGCCTGCGCGCGGAGCTGCAGGCCGAGCGCGAGCAGACCGAGCAGACCCTCGTCAGCGAGCGGGAGGAGACCGCGCGCCTGCGCGAGGAGCTCGCCGCCCGCTCGGCGCAGCTCAACGGCGACGACGACGGCGGCGAGGCGGAGTCCGCGGCCAAGCGGATGTACGAGCGGATCGCCCGCGAGCTCGAGCACGAGCGCGCTGCCGCGCGCCAGCTGCGCCGCGAGCTCGACGCCATGCAGGCCGAGACTGCGCAGCACCGTCGCGAGGCGTCGACCGCGGCCGCGAACGGCATCACGACGACCGACAGCCCGGCGGTCGCGACGCCCGCCGGCCGCCTGGCGGCCGCGCGGCGAACGGAGGCCGGACGTGCCGCCGCCCAGCACCGGGCGGGGGCGGCGCGCGCCGCCGCCGCGCACCGGGTCCCGGAGTCGCACTCCTCGCCTGCCGGCATCTGGCTCGTCCGGGCGGGCGCGATCGTCGTCGTCGCCGCCCTGCTCGTCGCGCTCGTGCTGATCGTGAGCGCGGTCGCCTGACGCTCAGACCACGGGCTCGGCGAAGCGCACTTCGACGCGCTCGAAGCCGAGGCCGCGCAGCATCCCCTGGAGCATCGCGCGGGTGTTGCGCTCCGCCGTGCGGCGCAGCTGCGGCTCGGCGGCCGCCGCCTCCGTGAGCTTCTCCTCGGCGAGCTGGTAGAGCGGCTGCTCGTCGCCCGGCCGGTCGGAGAACGCGTCCTCCACGCGATCGAGCAACCCGCGGTCGCGGTCATAGACGCGCGTACGATCGGGCTCGATCCGCGGCTCGCTGAGCGTCGGCGCCGGCAGTCGTGATCGTGGCCGAGCGGCGGTCGTCGGAGACCTGCACCGCGCGCGAGTCGCGCGAGAGGCCCGAGAAGTCGACCGCGGCGTCGACGCTGCCGGCAGCGACGAACAGCGTCCGCTCGCCCTTGACGAACGACGGGATCAGGTCGGTGTCCTCCTCGACGTCGACGACCACCTGCAGGTTGGCGGTCGCCGCTCGGTACTCGCTCAGGTTCTCGAGCGACTTCAGCAGCGCCGGCTGGCTGCGGTCGATGGTCTCCTCGTCGAACGGGTTGAGGCTCGGGACGACGAGCGCCCCCGCCAGCAGCAGGACTATCACCACCGCGACCCCGCCCAGGACGAACTTCGCCACGGCACGCAATGTAGAGGGCCATTACTCTGCCGACGCGATGGACGAGATCGCGATCGTCGTGCACGGCGGAGCAGGGTCGCTCGTGCGCGACCCGGAGCGGGTGGAGCGCATGCGCGCCGGCGCGGCGGCCGCCGTGGCCGCCGGCCACGCCGTGCTCGCCGCGGGTGGGGCGGCCGCCGAGGCGGTGGAGTCCGCCGTCGTCGTGCTCGAGGACGATCCCGAGTTCAACGCAGGCCGCGGGGCGGCGCTCACCGAGTACGGCCGCGTCGAGCTCGACGCCTCGATGATGGAGGGCACCACCCGCCGCGCGGGAGCGGTGGCGGCGGTCCGCGGCGTGCGCAACCCGATCCGGGCGGCGCGCGCGGTCCTCGAGGAGGGGCGCCACGTGCTGCTCGTCGGCAGCCCGGCGACCGAGTTCGCGGCCACGGCAGGGCTCCGGTTCGAGTCCGAGACCTGGTTCGTGACCGAGCGCGAGCGGCTGGCGCTGACGGCCGCGGGGGCGGCGGCGGCGGCGCGCGGCACGGTGGGAGCGGTGGCGCGTGACGCCAGCGGCGGCCTGGCGGCCGCGACGTCGACCGGCGGCACCTCCGGCCAGCGCCTCGGCCGCGTGGGCGACTCCCCGCTCGTCGGCGCGGGCACGTGGGCCGACGACGAGACGGTGGCGGTCTCGTGCACGGGCCACGGGGAGTCGATCATCCGCTCGGCGCTCGCCCACGAGGTCGACGCGCTGCTGCGCCACCGCGGCCTCGGCCTCCAGGCGGCCTGCGCGCGGGCGATCGAGGGGCTGGGCCGCTGGGGCGAGGACGGCGGGCTGATCGCGGTCAGCGCGCACGGCGAGGTATGCGCCACCTTCAACTCGGCCGCCATGACGCGCGCGTGGCGGGTGGGCGACGGGCCGGTGGTCGCGGCCCACGGGCCCGGCGAGGGTGGCTGACCCCGTCGACGAGATCGCCGGCCGGCTCTACAGCCTGCCGCTGGAGGAGTTCACGCGCGAGCGGGACGCCTCCGCCCGCGAGCTGCGCAAGGCCAAGGAGCGCGACGCGGCCGCGACGGTGGCGAAGCTGCCCAAGCCCTCGCAGGCGGCCTGGGCGGCCAACGCGCTCACGCGCGAGCAGCGTGGGCTCGTCGACGACCTGCTGGCGGCCGGCGAGCAGCTGCGCGAGGCGCAGGACGCCGCCGTCGCCGGCAAGGGCGCGGCGGCACTGCGCGACGCCGGCGCGGCCGAGCGCGCGGCGGTCGACGCGCTCGTCGAGGCCGCCGGCGACCTCAAGCCCGGCGGCCGCAAGCCCACCGCGGCGACGCTCGAGCGGCTGCGCACGACGCTGCACGCGGCGGCGTCCGACGAGCAGGTGCGCACGGCCCTCGACCAGGGACGCCTGGTCGAGGACGTCACCGGCGGTGGCGCGTGGGGCCTGTTCGGGATCGACGAGCCCGCCGCCACGAAGTCGGCGCGCGGCGCGAAGGCGTCGCGCGGCAAGGCGACGGCGCAAGTCCCCACGCGGCGGTACGAAATCGTCGCGCCGCGACACCGGGGCCGACGGCAAGCGCGAGGAGCGCGAGCGAAAGGAGCGCGAGGCGGCCGAGGCGGCCGAGCGCGAGGCGCGGCAGAAGCTCGAGGCCGAGCTGCGCGAGGCCCGCGCCGAGCGCCGGTCACGCGACCGCGAGCTCGAGCGGGCCGAGAAGGCGGCCACTCGGGCCGCCGAGCGCCTCGACGAGGCGCGCGAGCAGGCCGAGGAGGCCGGGGCTGAACTGGATGCGGCCCGCGAGGCGGCTGACGAGGCTCGCGACCATGTCGCGCGGCTCGAGGAGCAGTTGGATTGACGGGGGAACGTCAAAGTCAACTGCGGCTGGGTAGGGAGGATGAGGGTCGATCGGATCGCCGGATCCGGGCGGATTCCGCGAACCTCGTGAAGTAAGCGTCGGTTTCCGGGGGTAACTGCACGGATTTCGCGATCCGCCGCCACCGCGCAATCTCCCCGCGCAGCGGCCGGCACCCCAGCTTCCCTACCCAGCCGCAGTTGACGTTCGTCAACCCATGGCTTCGGCCAGCACCGAGGGATCCCGCTCCCCCTCGGGCAGCTCCATGGCCATCAGCCGGGCCAGCTGCGCCCGCCCCCGCACGTCGAGCTTGCGGTAGATCTGGCCGAGGTGGTACTCGATCGTCTTCGGCGAGAGGAAGAGCGCCGCCGCCGCCTCGCGGTTCGTCATGCCCTGCGCCACGAGGACCGCGATCTGCAGCTCGTGCGGGGTGAGCTGCTCGGCCGCGGTCTCCGCGCGCCGTGCCTGCTGCTCGCCCGTCGCCCGCAGCTCGGTCCGCGTCCGCTCGGCCCAGCCGCGCGCGCCCAACCGCTCGAACGTCTCGAGCGCCTCCTTCAAGGGTTGCCGCGCCTCCGCCCGCTGGCGAGCGCGCCGCAGGCGCTCGCCGAAGCAGAGCAGCGTGCGGGCGCGCTCGAACGGCATCGGCAGGCCGTCGTGCACCGCCAGCGCGGCCTCGAACCGCGGCCGCACCTCGGCATCGGGCCCGAGTAGCGCCCGCAGGCGGCCGGCAGCGGCCTCCACCCAGCGCGATCGCGCACGCCGGCCCGCGGCCTCGAAGCCGTCGAGCAGCGCGAGCGCGTCGTCGCGGCGCCCCGTGCGCGCGTAGGCCTCGGCGAGGTCGGGTGTCGACATCACGAGCGACGGCTGCATCTGCAGCCGGTCGGCGATCCGCTGGGTCTCCTCGAGCGCGGCGATCGCTTCGGGCACGCGCCCGAGCCCGAGCTCGAGCAACCCGGTCGCGCCGTGCAGGTAGGCGCCGAGCGCGTCGCTCTGGAAGCGCGACACGAGCGCCAGGCCCTCGGCGACGTGCGCCCGGCACTCGTCCTGCTGGCCCATCGCGGCCTCGACGTGGGCGAGCGCGGCCAGGCTGTGCGTCAGCAGCGCCTGCTGGCCGGTGTCCTGGGCCAGCTCGACCGACTCCGCGGCCTGCGCGCGTGCCGTCGCCCAGCGCCCGAGCCGGAAGTCGAGGTGCGAGCGGGCGGCGAGCGGGTAGATCAGCGCGCTGACCGCGCTCGCGTCGCGCGCGGCGGCGATCAGGCGGTCGAAGATCCGCTGCGCGCGGTCGAACTTCTCGATCCAGACCGACGAGTGGGCGGCCATGCCCACGACCTCGACGATCGCCAGCGGGTCGCCCTCGAGCAGGTACGGCTCGCAGACGGTCAGCAGCGCGTCGCCCTGCTCGACGTCGCCGAGCGCGAGCTGCGCCTCGCCGATGACCGCGGTGGCGAGCAGCTCGACCGCCGGGTCGGCGGCGGTGGCCAGCGCTCGCGCCCGCTCGGCGGTGGCGATCAGCGCGCGCATGTCGCCCGTGATCATGTGGGTGACGGAGGCCTCGAGGAGCATCGCGGCGGCCCGCCGCGGGTCGCGCGAGCGGACGCGCTCGGCCTCGGCCACGAGCAGCTCGTAGGCCACCAGCGGGGAGCCGCGCCGCATCTCCACATGCCCGGTCATGCGCTGCACGTCGGCGGCGAGCAAGGGGTCGGTGGCCAGCCGCGACGCGTCGCCGAGCAGCGCGAACGCGCGGTCGGGCTCGCCGGAGCGCGTGGCGTCGGTGGCCGCTTCGAGCAGCCGGCGGGCGCGCGGCTCGTCGTCCGGGGTGAGCTGGGCGGCGCGCCCGAAGTCACGCGCCGCGGTGGCGTGCGCGCCGCGGCCGCGGGCGTCGAGCGCCGCCGCCTCGAGCGCCGCCGCCACCGCCTCGTCGGGCGCCACCGCGCAGGCGGCGAGGTGCCAGGCGCGCTCCGGGCTGCCCTCGGGCGCCGTGGCCGCCAGCGCGGCGTGCGCGGCGCGCCGGTCGGCGCCGCTGGCCGCGTGGTAGGCGGTCGAGCGCAGCAGCGGGTGGCGGAAGTCGACCTCGTCGTCGGTCACCGCGATCAGCCGCGCCGCCTGAGGAGCGTGCAGGTCCGCCTCGGAGAGACCCGCCTCGCGCAGGGCCGGGCCGATGACGACCAGCCGGCCGGTGTGCGCCGTGGCGGCGACGAGCAGCGCGCGGCGAGCGTCACCGTCGAGCGCGTCGAGCGCGCGCCGGAAGGCCCGCTCGACCCCGGTGCCCGGCCGCAGCGGCTCCTCGAGCGGCTCGCGCCCCGCGCGCTGGCCGTCGGACAGCTGGCGCGGGATCTCGAGCAGCGCCAGCGGGTTGCCGGCGGCCGTGCTCACCAGCCGGTCGGCGACGGACGGCGCCAGCCGCTCGCTGTGCGTGGCCGCGAGCAGCTCGCGAGCCTCCTCGTCGGCCAGCGGCGAGATCCGCAGCCGCTCCAGCCACGGCACCTCGAGCGCGGCAGCCGTCGTGCCGTCGCGCAGCGACCCGAGCATCGCAATGCCCTCCGCCTCCAGCCGCCGCCCGGCGAACAGCAGGGCCTCGAGCGACGGCTCGTCGAGCCACTGGGCGTCGTCGACGGCCGCGAGCACCGGCTGCTCCTCGGCGGCGACGCCCAGCAGGCTGAGCAGGCCGGCGGGGACCGTGAAGCGGTCGTGCGGGGTGGCCGGACCGAGGGCGAGCGCGCCGCGCAGCGCCCGCGCCTGCACGTCCGGGATGGCGTCCAGGCGGTCGAGCAACGGGCTGACGAGCTCGGCCAGGCCGGCGAACGGGATGTCGGACTCCGTCTCGATGCCGCGAGCGCGCAGGACTCGCATGCCGGTCGCCTGGCCGATGGCCCAGCGCATGAGCGCGGTCTTCCCGATGCCCGCCTCGCCGTGCAGGAGCAGCGCACCGCTCACTCCTCCGCGCGCTCCCTCCAGCAACCGGTCGATCCGTGCCCGTTCGCGTTCGCGTCCGACGAACATCTGTGGCCGGATTCTACGTTCCGGTGAAGCGCGTGGGGGCGCGCGGCAGCGCGGCGGGATCGAACTCGGCGGGCTCGAGATCGGCCGGCAGACCGAGGCTGCCCAGCATCCACGCCCGGGCGGCGGGCGCCGGCACCTCGCGCAGCGTCACGTCGCCGTGACGCTTGGCGAGTCGCGCGCCGTCCGGGCCGAGCACGAGCGGCACGTGCGCGTACGAAGGCTCGGGAACGCCGAGCGCCCGCGCGAGGAAGAGCTGGCGCGGCGTCGAGTCGAGCAGGTCGTCGCCGCGCACGACCTCCTCGACGCCCTGGGCGGCGTCGTCGACCACGACCGCGAGGTTGTACGCGACCGCCCCGTCGTTGCGGCGGACCACGAAGTCGTCGACCACGCCCTCGACGTCCCCGTGCAGGCGGTCGGCGAGGGCGACGCGCTCCGCCTCGGCGCGCACGCGCAGGGCCGGCGGCCGCGTCTGGAGCCGTGCCTCGCGCTCGGCCTCGGTGAGCCGCAGGCAGGTGCCGGGATAGTGGCCCTCGGGCTGCGGGCCGTGGGGCGCGGATGCCGCCTCGCGGATCTCCGCCCGCGTGCAGAAGCACTCGTACAGGCGACCGTCCGCGCGCAGCTGCTCGATCGCGGCCGCGTAGCGCTCGTGGCGCGCCGACTGGTAGGCGACCTCGCCGTCCCAGTCGATTCCGATGGCGGCCAGGTCGGCGAGCTGCTCGTCAGCGACGCCGGGGCGCACGCGGCCGGCGTCGAGGTCCTCCATGCGCACGAGGAATCCGCTGCCCGCCGAGCGGGCGAACAGCCACGCCAGCAGCGCGGTGCGCAGGTTGCCGAGGTGGAGCGTGCCCGTCGGGCTGGGCGCGAAGCGGCCCCTCACGCGGGCCGCCGCTCGCCGTCCGGGCTCGCCGTACGGCGGCGGCCGCGGTGAGTCATCCGACGGAGAACGGCAGCGAGTCGGCGATCTCGGCCAGCCGCGGCGCCGTGCGGTCACGCTCGGAGTAGACGAGCTCGACGTCCGGCCACTCGATCCCCACGTCGGGGTCGGCGAACGAGAACCCCGACTCCGTCGCCCCGTCGTAGTAGCTCGTGACCTTGTAGACGAAGTCGGCGACGTCGGACAGCACGCAGAAGCCGTGCGCGAAGCCGACCGGGATCCACAGCTGCAGCGCGCGCTCGTCGTCGAGCTCGAAGGACTCCCACTCGCCGAAGGTCTCCGAGCCGCGGCGCACGTCGACGACCACGTCGAGCACCCGCCCGCGCGCCACGCGCACGAGCTTGCCCTGCCCCGGCGACGTCTGGAAGTGCATGCCGCGCAGCGTGCCCGCGGCGGGACCGCGAGTGGTTGTCCTGCACGAACTCCGTAGCCACGCCTTCCGCGCTCCATCTGTCGGCCCGGAACGTCTCCATGAAGAACCCGCGCTCGTCGCCGTGCAGAGCCGGGGCGAGCAGGGCCAGTCCCTCAAGCCTCGTCGGGAGTCGCTCCATACGCGGGGAGGAGGTTATGACGCCGCCGTCGAAAGACCCGGAGCCATGCCGAGGACCGCCACGATGCCGACCGCTGCGCGCGGACACCAGACGCTCTCCGCCTACATCTCGTCCCGCTTCGACGAGTTCTCCCGCTCGCAGAAGGACGTCGCGCAGTACGTCGTCGACCACCTGGACGAAGTCGCCTTCCACACCGCCGAGGAGCTGGCCCGGCGCGCGAGCACGTCCTCGTCGACCGTGGTGCGGTTCTCGCAGGCGCTCGGCTTCGAGGGCTTTCCCGAGCTGCAGGAGGCGGCGCGCGAGGAGTACCGCCACCATCACCGCGCCACGGCGCCCGCCGGCTTCGAGGCCGCGCCGCTGTTCTCGCTCGACCAGACGGCGTTCGAGCAGGCCGTCGCCGCCGACCACGTGAACGTGGAGGAGACGGCCCGCAAGGTGTCGCGCTCCGAGGTCGACGGCGCGATCGAGGCGATCGCCACCGCAAGCCGCCTGCTGATCGCCGGCACCGACCAGATGGCGTTCTTCGCCTCCTACCTGCGCCACCTTCTGATGCTGCTGGACATCCGGGCCGAGATCGCCGCGTCACCGTCGCAGGAGGCGCTCTCGCGGCTCGGGCGGATCGACGAGGGGACGCTCGTGATCGGGCTGTCGGCGGGCCGCCCGCACCCGCTCGTGGTGCGCGCCATGAAGATCGCCCGCCACCGCAAGGCGTCCACGCTGGCGATCGTCGACGCCACGCTGTCCGAGGTCTCCAAGCTGTCCGAGCGGACGCTCTACTACTCGTCGAACTCTCCGGCGTTCGTACGGTCGCACGCCGGCCTGCTGTCGCTGATCCAGGCACTCGCCTACGGCGTCTACTCGCGCGACGCCGCGCAGTACGACGACCGCGTCCGCGCTTTCAAGCTCAAGTAGTCGACGCGCTCAGATTTCTATCGCCCGGATGCTCGCGTCGTCCGGCAGCTTCGCCAGCACCTCGCGGATGATGCGATGCACGTCCGGCTCGTCGTGGCCGAAATCGGCGAGCATCGACCGCAGCGCGGAGTACGTGATCTTCAGCTGGGCGGCGGTCAGCTCGAGCCGAAAGGCGGTCTCGTCGGGCGCGATGAGGTCGTCAGCAGCCATGTGACAAATGTTACTCACACGTCGAGCCGAAGCTCGGGATCTGGCGCGAGGAGCATGGTGATGCCCTTACGGGGGTCGCGCGGGGACGGCCGCAGCTCGCGCAGCACGACCGCCGACCACGGTTTGCCGGCGTCGAGCTCGCCCGCCAGGTCGGCCGCGACCTCGCGCGGGACCCAGCCGACCTGCGCTCCGCCCGCCAGCACCGCGATCGCGTTCTCGTCGTGCGGGTTCGCGGGGTCGCGGCGCAGCTCCAGCGGCGCGCCGGGCGCCGCGGCGTCGGA
Source organism: uncultured Solirubrobacteraceae bacterium (assembly GCA_963838655.1). Lineage (GTDB taxonomy): Bacteria > Actinomycetota > Thermoleophilia > Solirubrobacterales > Solirubrobacteraceae > DASSUW01. The sequence goes on from CAWIRW010000006.1 coordinate 128,776, forward strand.
CGCGAGCGCCTCGGCGTGGTGCAGGGCCGCTCCCGCCACGCCGCACACGCGCAGCCCGCGCGCGGCGAGCTCCGGCGCGTCGCGCGCGAGAAAGCGGCCCTCGGCGTCGACGGGCGTATAGCCCGCGATCCACACCTGGCCGCCGTCGTCCGGGTACCAGTAGCGCTCCTCGAAGACGGTCGCCAGCCGCATGGGGACGTCGAGACTAGCCGGAGGTCCAACGACGCCCCAGGGAGCAGTGACTACCGTCGACGGCATGCCGGACGACCTGCACCAGTGCTCCCGCTGCGGCGCGCTGCAGCAGGCCGCCGGGCCCTGCCGGGAATGCGTCGAGGAGTCTGAGTGCAAGCGGCTGCGCGAGCGGCTGTTCGGCGCCCCGATCGAGCTCGAGCCGCTGACCGAGTAGGCGCACCGCCCCGCCGGGATTTGGACGAACCTCCCGCGTACGCGCGGCTATCCTGCTTCGCGTATGCGCGACGAGGCGACTTTCCGCGTCAAGGCCGGCTTGGCCGAGATGCTCAAGGGCGGCGTGATCATGGACGTGGTCGACGCCGAGCAGGCCAAGATCGCCGAGGACGCCGGGGCGGCTGCGGTGATGGCACTGGAGCGCGTGCCGGCCGACATCCGCCGTGACGGCGGGGTGGCCCGCATGTCGGACCCGCTGCTGGTCCGGGGCATCCAGGAGGCCGTGACGATCCCGGTGATGGCGAAGGCGCGGATCGGCCACTTCGCCGAGGCGCAGGTGCTGGAGGCGCTGGAGATCGACTACGTCGACGAGTCCGAGGTGCTGACCCCGGCCGACGAGGCCAACCACATCGACAAGTGGGCGTTCAAGGTGCCGTTCGTGTGCGGCGCCACCAACCTGGGCGAGGCGCTGCGGCGGATCGCCGAGGGTGCGGCGATGATCCGCTCCAAGGGCGAGGCCGGCACCGGCGACATCGTCGAGGCCGTGCGCCACATGCGCCGCATCAAGGGCGACATCCGCAAGCTGACGGTGATGGACGACGCCGAGCTGGCGACGGCCGCCAAGGAGCACCAGGCCCCGCTCGACCTCGTGCGCCTCATCGCGCGCGACGGCAAGCTGCCGGTCGTGCTGTTCTGCGCGGGCGGGATCGCCACGCCGGCCGACGCGGCGCTGATGATGCAGCTCGGCGCCGAGGGCGTGTTCGTGGGGTCGGGGATCTTCAAGTCGGAGGACCCGGCGACGCGGGCAGCGGCGATCGTCGAGGCCACCACCCACTTCGCCGACCCGGCGCGCGTCGCGCGCGCGTCGGAGGGCCTGGGCGGCGCCATGACGTCGCTCGAGACCCGCAAGCTCGACGAGCAGCAGCTCCTCGCCAACCGAGGCTGGTAGTGCTGATCGGAGTCCTGGCGCTCCAGGGCGACTTCGAGGCGCACGGCCGGGTGCTGCGCGAGCTCGGTGCCGACGTGCGCGAGGTCCGCGTGCCCTCGGACCTCGAGGGGCTCGACGGGCTGGTGATCCCTGGCGGCGAGTCGACGACGATCACGCTGGGCGTCGAGCGCGAGGGGCTCGCCGAGCCGCTGCGCGAGCTGGCCCGCTCCGGGACGCCGGTGTTCGGCACCTGCGCGGGCATGATCATGCTCGACCGCGCGCACCTCGGCGTGATGGACATCGAGTGCCGGCGAAACGCGTTCGGCCGCCAGATCCGCTCCTTCGAGGCCGACCTGCGGATCCCAGGCGTAGCCGGCAAGCCCGTGCGCGCGGTGTTCATCCGCGCGCCGTGGGTCGAGGTCTACGGCGACGACGTCGAGGTGCTTGCCGCCGTCGACGGCCATCCCGTGGCTGTTCGCCAGGGCAACATCCTGGTGATCTCCTTCCACCCGGAGATCGCGGGGGAGAGCCGCCTGCACGAGCTCTTCGTCGAGCAGGTCAGGTCGCGGCTCGCGGCCTCAGGTGCAGCCGGCTGACGATCGCGTCCGCGACCTCGGCGAGGTCGGCCCCCGTGTAGTCAGGCGCCGGCACGGTGTCCAGCAGCGCGCGCTCACGGCGCGCCACCCACGCGGTCCGCAGACCGCAGCGCTTGGCGCCGGCGACGTCCCACCAGAAGGTCGACACGAAGCACACGTCGCTCGGGCCGGCGTCAGCCTGCGCGAGCGCCATCCGGTACGCGCGCGGGTCGGGCTTGTACGCGCCCGCGTCCTGGGCGCTGAGCACCAGGTCGAACCGGTCCCGCAGTCCCGCGAAGCGCAGCACCGCATCGGTCGTGTCCGCCGCGCTCTGGGCGAGCACGCCGAGCTTGAGGCCGTGCGAGCGCAGCGACTCCAGCGCGCCCGGCACCTCGAGGAAGGCGGGCATCGTCCCCATCAGCTCGAGCGCCTCGGCCGCGCGGTCCTCGTCGGCGCCTGCCAGTCGCAGGCGCCGCCGCAAGGCGGCCTCGAACAGGGTGTCCAGCGGCGTCAGCTCTCCAGTCAGCGCGTCGGCCATCGCCATCGCGATGCCGTCGTCGAGCGCGGAGAGCACGAGCTCCTCGTCGGCGCCCGAGTCGCCCAGCGGCTGCGCGAGCACGGCCGGATCCACGAGCGTGCCCGTGAGATTGAAGAACACCCACGCGAGGGCCATCGTGCGGCAACGTACCCGCGCCCTCGGCGTTTGGACCTAACTAGACGACGAGGCCGTGGCGCATGGTGTTCTCGGTCACCACGCGCGGCTCGACGAACTGCAGCAGGTAGCCCGGCCCGCCGGCCTTGGTCCCCGTCCCCGAGAGGCGGTTGCCCCCGAACGGCTGGCGAGCCACCATCGCTCCCGTGATCGCGCGGTTGACGTAGAGGTTGCCGACCGGGGAGCGCTCGATCACGCGGTCGACGGTGTCGGGGTTGCGGGCGAACAGCCCGCCGGTGAGGGCGAACGGCGACGCGTCGACGCGGTCGCACGCCTCGTCGACGTCGCGGACGCGCTCGACGGCGAGCAGCGGGCCGAAGATCTCCTCGGTGAGGACCGGCGAGTCGGCCGGCAGGTCGGCGGCGAGCGTCGGGGCGGCGAACCAGCCGCGGCCGTCTGGCACCGCGCGGGCGCGGGCGGCGATCCGCCCGCCGCGCTCGGCCTCGGCGGCGTAGCGGGCGACGCGCTGCTGCGCTTCCTCCTCGATCACCGGCGGCACGTCGATCTCGAGGTCGTCGGCCTGGCCGACCTCCAGCACCTCGATCGCGCCCGCGAGCCGCTCGACGAGCGCGTCGTGGACGGCCTCGTGGCAGAGCACGCGCGCGGCGGCCGAGCACTTCTGGCCCGCGAAGTCGAAGGCGGACTCGACGAGCGCGGGCACGACCTCGTCGAGGTCGGCGTCGGAGTCGACGATCACGCAGTTCTTGCCGCCCATCTCGGCGATCACCCGCTTGAGGTGCTTCTGCCCGGGCTGGACATCGGCCGCCGTGCGGACGATCTCGAGCCCGACCTTGTTCGAGCCCGTGAACGCGATCGTGTGCACCCGCGGGTCCTTCACGAGCGCGGCGCCGACGTCACCCTCGCCCGGCAGCAGCGCGAACGCGCTGGGCGGCACGCCGGCCTCTCTCAGTGCCCGCGCCAGGAGCAGCGCGCAGCCGGGCGACTGCTCGGCCGGCTTGAGGACGACGGCGTTGCCGGTGGCCAGCCCGGCGGCCGTCATCCCGCAAGCGATCGCCACCGGGAAGTTCCACGGCGAGATCACGGCCACGATCCCGCGCGCATCCCAGCGCAGCTCGTTGCGCTCGCCGGGCGGCTGGAGGAGCGGGGCAGGGTGGGTGGGATCTGATAGTTCGAGCGCGCCTCGGGCGTAGTACTCGAGGAAGTCGATCGCCTCGCAGACGTCGGCGTCGGCCTCCGGCCACGGCTTCGCGCACTCCCGGACCTCGAGCGCGGCGACCTCCAGCCGCCGCTCGCGCAGCCACTGCGCGGCCTTCTGCAGGACCTCGGCACGGGCCTGGGCGGGAGCGTCCCAACGGCGGGCGGCGCTCAGCGCGGCGTTGACCTCATCGGTCGTTGCCGCGGCCGCCTCGGCGACGACGCGGTCCGGCTTGCCGGGGTCGGTCGAGACGATGTCGGCGCCGTGCCGCTGGTCGTCGCCGATCCAGACGGGCACGCTCAGGCTGGGGCGCGCGTCGTGGCGCCTTCAGCGCGTCCGCGAGCCCGGCTGCGCACGGTGGCCCGGCGCAGCTCCAGGATCGGCTCGTTGGCGAACGGCTTCACGGCGGCGATGACGATAACGCCCTGTGGTGCGGGCGAACGTCAACTGCGGCTGGGTAGGGAGGCTGGGGTGCCGGCGGGCGTGCATAACCGGACACGCGCGACCGTCAAACGAGGGCGTGTCCACTTTCGGGCCGCGGGCGGTGCACTTCTGCACAAGCCCGGATTCCGGTGCGGACCGTTGTCCCCTTGTGCACGCTCCGTGCTCTCCCTCAATGCCGCAGTTGACGTTCTACGCCGGCGTCGAAGCAACCGGCCGCGCCAGCAGCTCGTCCAAGGCGACGCCCTTGGCCTGCTCGGCCAGGAACGAGTCGTTGGAGGTGTTCTCCAGCAGCCGCCGCACGAGATACGCCATGCCGGCCACCAGAGTCGCCGACCGGGCAGTAGGTCCGCACCCGCAGGCCCTGGCGGGCGATCGCGGTCTGCAGCGGATCGCCGAGGCCTCGGAGCACCTGCATCTCGAGGTCCGCGTCCGAGCCGCCGGCCAGGCGGCTGTACGCGATCGCATGGCTGACCGAGCGCAGGTTGTGCGAGGCGATCGCGACCCGGACGCGCGGCCGCGCGTCGAGCAGCCGGCGCGTCAGCTCCTCGAAGTTGAGGTCGCAGTCGGCCTTGACGTCGAACACCGGCATGTCCCACCCGTGCTGGCGCGCCTGGACGATCTCGTGGTCCCAGTACGCCCCCTTGACGAGCCGCACCGTCAACGGGTGCGCGCGCTCGACGCGGCCGAGCCAGTCGAGGATCGTGTCGAGCGTCGCGGGCGAGTCGCGCAGGTAGGCCTGGAGCACCATCCCCGCTGACGGGCCGGCGCGGAACTCGTCCTCGCCGAGGAGCTCCAGCACGAGCTCGAGCACGGCGTCGCGCGAGTCCATCGACTCCATGTCGATGTGCAGGTGCGCGCCGAGCTCGCGAGCTCGGCGCAGCAGCGGTCGCAGGCGGTCGGCGGCGTCGCGCTTGCCGCGCTCGGGCGCGTCGGGGCGCAGGAGCGGCGTCAGTGCCGACACCTTGACGGACAGGTTGGCGCGCGGCAGCGTCCCCGCCGAGTCGCGCTCCAGCGCCGGGCGCTCCGGCCAGCGGCGGGTGGCCTCGACCAGCGTGTCGAGCGCGTCGGCGCAGCGGTCGGCGTACCGCTGGGCCTCGGCCGCCGTCACCGTCGCCTCGCCCAGCAGGTCGACCGAGGAGGCCACGCCGTCCTTCCACAGGTCGCGCAGGACGCCGAGGGCGGCGCGCGGATCCTCGCCGACGATGAAGCGATGGGCCATGTGGCGCACGCCCGCGGCTGACGCGGCGCCCAGCGCGGCGCGGCCGGTCTTGGTGTTGCCCATCCGCATCGCCACCGCGATCGGCGCGGGGCCCTTCTCGACCTCGCCGAGGAAGCCCGTGAGGTGGCGAGCGAGGTCCTCGAGCGACCGGCAGGCGGGCACGACGTCGACGAAGCGGAACAGCGCGGCCTTGAGCTCGGCGTCCTGGGCGGCCAGGTCCATGGCCTTGTTGTCGAATGCCTTCAGCGGGTTGCGCGTCACCGGCATCGCGCGCGCCAGCCGGGCGCCCACGTCGTGCAGCTCGGTCTCGAGGGCGCGCTCGTCCACCATCTCCGGGAACATTACGGCTATGCCTCGCGAGCCGACACTGGTGTCCGTCGTGGCGCCGATGCACGACGAGGAGGGCACCGTCGAGGCCTTCCACGCCCGCGTGTCGGCCGCGCTCGGCGACCTGCCGTTCGAGCTCGTGATCGTCGACGACGGCAGCCGCGACGGCACCGCAGCCGCCCTCGCCGAGCTCGCAGAGGGCGACCCGCGCGTCAAGGTCGTCACGCTCTCGCGCAGCTTCGGCCACCAGGCCGCGCTGACCGCCGCGCTCGAGCATGCGAGCGGCGACGTCGTCGTGATGCTCGACGGCGACCTCCAGGACCCGCCCGCGGTCATCCCCGAGATGCTCGAGCGCTGGCGCGAGGGCGCCGACGTCGTCTACGCCGTGCGCAGCGAGCGCCGCGGGGAGACCGCCTTCAAGCGCACCACCGCGAGCTGGTTCTACCGGCTCTTCCGCAGCCTGGCCGACATCGACCTGACGCCCGAGTCGGGCGACTTCCGCCTGATGGACCGGCGGCCGCTCGACGCCCTGCTGGCGATGCCGGAGCGCAACCGCTTCCTGCGCGGGATGAGCGTCTGGGTCGGCTACACGCAGACCGCAGTCACGTTCGAGCGCGAGGCCCGCGCCTCCGGCCGCACCAAGTACTCGCTGCGCCGCATGCTCCGCTTCTCGTTCGACGCGATCACGAGCTTCTCGCACCGCCCGCTGCAGTTCGCCACCCTGCTCGGGTTCGCGTTCTCGGCGCTCGCGTTCCTCGCCATCCCGCTGACGATCGTCGCCCGCTACACGAACATCTACGACCGCGGCGTGCCGTCGGCGATCGTGATCATCCTGCTGCTCGGCGGAATCCAGCTGATCTGCGTGGGGATCATCGGCGAGTACGTGGGCCGCATCTACGACGAGGTCAAGCACCGGCCGCTGTACGTGGTGCGCGACACGACGAACCTCGAGAAGTGAGGGTTGCCGTCATCGGAGCGGGCGTGGCGGGGCTCGTGGCCGCCCACCGGCTGAGCGAGGCGGGCCACGCCGTCGACGTGTACGAGCGCTGGCCCGGCCTCGGCGGGCAGGCGGCGACGCTCGACGTCGGCGGCGGCCACCGGCTCGAGCGCTACTACCACCACCTGTTCACCTCCGACCGCCACATCGCCGCCCTCTACGACGAGCTGGGGATGCCGGATGCGCTCCAGTGGCGGCCGTCGAGCGTCGCGATGTTCGCGCACGGGCGCCAGTGGCCGTTCACGACGCCGCTCGACCTGCTGCGCTTCGGCCCGCTGCCGCCGCCGGCGCGCCTGCGCATGGGTGCGGCCGTGGTCGCACTGCAGCGGATCGGCGACCAGGCGCGGTTCGAGCGGGTCACCGCCCGGCGCTGGATCGAGCGCTACATGGGGCGCGCGGCCTGGCGCGAGGTGTGGGGCCCGATGCTGCGCGGGAAGTTCGGCGAGCGCGCGGACGAGATCGCGATGGTCTGGCTGTGGAGCAAGCTCCGCCTGCGCCGTGGGGAGGACGCGCGCGAGGAGCGGCTCGGCTATCCCGCCGACTCGTGGGAGCCGCTCTTCTCGGCGCTGCGCGAGCGGATCGAGGGCCGCGGCGGGCGGGTGCTCGTCGACCGGCCGGCGGTCCGGATCGAGCCGGGAGTCGAGGTGACGTACGGCGCGCCCGGCTCGTTCCGGGCCGGGCACGACCCGCGTGCCTTCGAGCGGGCCGGTGCCGAGCGCTACGACCGCGTGCTGGCCACCGTGCCGAACGACGTCTTCGCGCGGCTGACCGACCTTCCCGAGCCGCCGATCGAGTACTTCGCCGCGCTCTGCCTGCTGCTCGAGCTCGACCGCCCGTTCAGCCGCTTCTACTGGACCAACGTCGCCGACCGCGCGCTGCCGTTCGTCGGGCTCGTCGAGCACACGAACTTCGTCGAGCCGGAGCGCTACGACGGCCGGCGCTTCCTGTACGTCGCCAACTACCTCGAGCAGGGCCACGAGCTGCTCTCGCTCGACGCCGACGCCCTGCTGCAGCGCTACACCCCGGGTCTGCGCGCGGTCAACCCGGCATTCGACCGCGCGTGGGTGAGGGCCGCCTGGCTGCACCGCGAGCCCGCCGCCCAGCCGATCGTCACCGTCGGCTACCACGAGCGGATCCCGCCACTGCAGACGCCGGTCCCCGGGCTCGTGCTCGCCAACACGACCCAGGTCTATCCCGAGGACCGCGGCACCAACTACGCGGTCCGGCTCGGCGACGAAGCCGCACGGGCGGTGCTGGCGTGACTGCGCTCGGGGTCGACGTGGGCGGCACGTTCACCGATGCGGTGCTCGTCGGCCCCGACGGCATGGTCACGGCCAAGGTCCTCAGCACTCGCAGTCAGGAGGAGGGCGTGGTGGCGGCGGCGCGCGAGGTGCTCGAGCGGGCGGGGGCGGCGCCGGGCGACGTCACCCACTTCGTGCACGGCTCCACGGTCGCGACCAACGCCCTGCTCGAGCGCCGCCTGGCGCGCACCGCGCTCGTCACCACCAAGGGCTTCCGCGATCTGCTCTTCCTCGGCCGCCAGGCGCGTCCGAGCCTGTACCGGCTGCACGAGGCTCCGACTCCGCCGGTGGTGCCGCGCCGGCTGTGCGTGGAGGTCGACGAGCGGATGGGGCCGCACGCCGTGATCCGGGCGCTCGACGAGCAGAGCGTCCAGCGGGCCGCGAAGCGGCTCGCGCGCGCCCGCGTCGAGGCCGTGGCCGTGTGCCTGCTGTTCGCGTTCCGCGACCCCGCGCACGAGGCCCGCGTGGCCGAGATCCTGCGGGAGCGGCTGCCGGACGCGTTCGTCGTCGCCTCGCACGAAGTGGCCGCCGAGGTGCGCGAGTTCGAGCGGGCCACGACCGCGACCGTCGACGCTGCGCTCGGCCCGCCCACCGCCCGCTATCTCGGCCGGCTGCGCGAGGCCGCGGACGCGGCCGGGCTCCCGGAGCCGCACGTGATGCTCTCCTCCGGCGGGGTCGCGACGCTCGAGCAGGCCGCCGCCCACCCGGCCGCGATGCTGCTGTCCGGCCCCGCCGGCGGCGCGGTCGCCGCGCGGATCGTCGGCGAGCCGCCCGCGCTGGGCTTCGACATGGGCGGCACGAGCTGCGACACGTTCTTCCTCGCCGAGGGCGGCGGCGAGTCCGACCTCACCGTGCAGCGGCAGGTCGCGGGCCTGCCCGTGCGGCTGCCGATGGTCGACATCCACACCGTCAGCGCCGGCGGCGGCTCGATCGCCTGGGTCGACAGCGGCGGGGCGCTGCGCGTCGGGCCGCAGAGCGCGGGCGCGGACCCCGGCCCGGCCTGCTACGGCCGCGGCGGCGAGCAGCCCACGGTCACCGACGCGAACCTCGTGCTCGGCCGCCTGCCGGCCACGTCGCCGATCGCCGCCGACCTGCGGCTCGACCTCGACGCCGCCCGCGCGGCGCTCGAGCGCCTCGACGTGGGCTCGGCCGAGGAGGCCGCCGAGGGCGTGATCGCCGTGGCCGTCAACGCGATGGTCCAGGCACTGCGCGTCGTGTCGGTCGAGCGCGGCCACGACCCCGCGGGGGCGACGCTGATCGCGTTCGGCGGCGCCGGGCCGCTGCACGCGTGCGAGCTCGCCGCCCAGCTCGGCGCCCGGCGCGTGCTGTGCCTGCCGGCCAGCGGCGTGCTCTCGGCCGTCGGGCTGGCGGCCGCCGAGCGGCGCCGCGACGCCTCGCGCAGCCTGCTCACGCCGCTTGCCGAGGCCGACGGCCTGAAGCGCGCGGTCGCCGAGCTGGCGGCCGCGCGCGACGGCGAGCGGGTGCGCGCCGCTGCGGACCTGCGCTACGCCGGCCAGTCGTTCGAGCTGCTGGTGCCGTTCGAGGACCCCGCGGAGCTCGAGGACGCCTTCCACGCCGAGCACGAGCGCCGGTACGGCCACGCCGACCGCGAGCGCGCGGTCGAGCTGGTCACGCTCCGCGCCGCCGCGGTCGCCCCCGGCGCGGAGGTGACGCTGACCGCGACCGGCGACGTCGAGCGCAGCCGCCGCACGATCCGCTGGGACGGCGACGAGGTCGAGGCCGACGTGCTGACCGGCACCGGACTGGCGCCGGGCACGGCCGTCACCGGTCCCGCGATCGTCGAGTTCCCAGAGACGACCTGCCTCGTGCCGCCGGGCTGGTCAGGCGAGGCGGACGAGCACGGGATCCTGAGGCTCGAGGCGTGAATCCCGCCGAGCTCCAGGTCGCGGTCGGGTCGCTGCGCGGGATCGCGGAGGAGATGGGCACGGCGCTCATCCACAGCGCGCTGTCGCCCAACATCAAGGAGCGGCGCGACTGCTCGACCGCGCTCTTCGACCCCGACGGCCGGCTCGTCATCCAGGCCGAGCACATCCCCGTGCACCTCGGCGCGCTGCCCGCCTCCGTCGCGGCCGTGCGCGAGCGCGACGTGGAGCCCGGCGAGGTGTGGGTGCTCAACGACCCGTTCCTGGGCGGCTCGCACCTGCCCGACATCACGCTCGTGTCGCCGATTCACGTGGACGGGGAGCTGCTGGGGTGGGCGGCCTCGCGCGCCCATCACGCCGACGTCGGGGGGATGGCCGCGGCCTCGATGCCCGCCGACTCCAGCGAGCTGCACCAGGAAGGGCTGATCCTGCCGCCGGCGCGCCTTCACGACGACCTGATCGACCTGATCGCCGCCAACTCCCGGGCGCCCGACGAGCGGCGCGGCGACCTGCGAGCGCAGCTCGCGGTGCACCGGCTCGCCGAGCGGCGCGTCGGCGAGCTGTGCGCGCGCCGGGGCGCCGCCTGGTGGCACACCGCATGCCGCGAGGTGTGGGACTACGCCGAGCGGCGCACCCGCGCGGCGATCGCGCGGATGCCCGACGGCCGCTACGAGGCGACCGAGACCGTCGAGGCGGCCGACGGCGACCTCGAGCTGCGCGCCGCGGTCGAGATCGACAGCGAGGAGATCCGGATCGACTTCGCGGGCACGGCCGGCGCCCACCCCGGCAACCTCAACTGCCCGCTGGCGGTCACCGTCTCCGCCTGCTGCTTCGTGCTGCGGGTGATCGCCGACCCCGACGCGCCGGCCTCCGGCGGCGCCTACGCCCCGCTCACGGTCTCCGCCCCCGAGGGTTCGCTGGTCAACGCCCGGCGCCCGGCGGCCGTCGTCGCGGGCAACGTCGAGACCTCGAGCCGGATCGCCGACTGCCTGCTGCGTGCCTTCGGCCAGGCGGTCGACGCGCCCGCCCAGGGCCAGGGGACGATGAACAACCTCACGTTCGGCTCGCCTCGCTTCACCTACTACGAGACGATCGGCGGCGGCCAGGGCGGCTCCGCTGCCGGGCCGGGCCCGTCGGCCGTCCACGTGGCGATGTCGAACACCCTCAACACGCCGGTCGAGGCGCTCGAGGCCGCCTACCCGCTGCGCGTCGAGCGCTACGCGCTGCGTGCCGGGAGCGGGGGAGAGGGACGCCACCCGGGCGGCGACGGCGTGATCCGGGCGATCACGGCGCTCGAGGCGTGCGAGGCGTCGATTCTCTCCGACCGCCGCCGCCACGCCCCGCGTGGAGCCGCCGGGGGCACGTCCGGCACGCCGGGCACGAACCGCCTCAACCGTCGCCCGCTCGGCCCCAAGGCGCGCGTGCGGCTCGAGGCGGGGGACACGATCACCATCCGCACGCCGGGCGGCGGCGGCTACGGTTCGTCCTGATGCGGATCGCCGTCGCCGCCGACGAGGACACCGGGGTCGCCGGCGCCGTCGTCGAACAGCTGCGCTCCCGCGGTCACGAGCCCGTGCTGCACGGCGCGCTCGCCGAGGGCGAGCGCGACGACTGGGCGTGGGCGTCGGAGGCCGCGGCCCGCGACGTGGCCGACGGCCGCGCCGAGCAGGGCGTCGTCTGCTGCTGGACCGGCACCGGCGCCTCGATCGCGGCCAACAAGGTGCATGGAATCCGAGCCGCACTATGCGCCGATGCGGAAACGGCTGCCGGCGCCCGCCGATGGAACGACGCCAACGTGCTGGCGCTCTCGCTGCGGGCCACCTCGGAGCCCGTGCTGGTCGAGATCCTCGACGCCTGGTTCGCGGCCGGCCCGTCGGCCGAAGCGGACGACCGCGCCAACGTGGCGCATCTCAACGAGATCTAGATCTCGAGCCGCTCGTCCTCGAGGTCGAGCTCGCGCTCGAGCCGGTGCATGACGTCGTTGGAGATCTCACCCGCGTTGCGCAGCCGCACGAGCTCGTCGCGCTGGGCGTCGTACACCGCGCGGGCCAGCTTCTGGTACTTGCGTGAGCGGTGCTCGATGGCGTCGCCGTCGTCCTCGGACTCGCCGGCGCGCGCGGCGAAACGCCGACTGCGGTACCGGTAGAGGTTGCGCATGCGCTCGACGGTCTCGTCGTACGTCCATTCCTCCTCGGCGAGCTCGTCCAGACGCGAAAGCGCGACCCCCGCCGCGGCGCGGCGGCCGAGCAGCTCCTCGCGGGCGTCCTCGCCGTCGTCGCGCACGCCGAGCCGCCGGATCACCCACGGCAACGTGAGGCCCTGGAGCACGAGCGTGGAGAAGATGACCGCGAACGTCAGCAGCAGGATCTCGTCGCGGGCCGGGAACCCCGGTTCGAGCGCGAGCGCCGCGGCGAGCGAGACCGAGCCGCGCATCCCGGACCACGCGACCACCGTGCGGTTCTGCCACGACGAGCGGCGGGTGCGCTGCACCTCGCGACGGTCGAGCGCGCGGACCACGAACACGGTCGTGTGCGCCCACACCAGCCGGGTCAGGATCACCGCGGCGCTGACGGCGACGGCCCACCACAGCAGCTCGCCGGCCGCTTCGCCGGAGAGCTGGTCGAGGATGCTGGGCAGCTGCAGCCCGATCAGCACGAACAGCAGCGCGTTGAGCAGGAAGACGAGCGTCTCCCACACGGCGTAGCCCTGGATCCGCATGCGCGCCGTCGAGATCCTCGGCGCTCGCCAGCCGAGCACGATCCCGGACGTGACCGCAGCGAGGACGCCCGACACGTGCAGCGCCTCGGCGGGGAGGTAGGCGGCGTAGCCGGTGAGCAGCGAGATCGTGATCTCGACCGGCACGTCGTCGAGGCGGCGGCGGATCTCGGAGATCACCCACCCCGCGGCCAGCCCGATGGCGATCCCGATCGCCGCGCCGCTCACGAAGTCCAGGCCCGCCTCCCAGATCGAGAACGTGCCGCCGACCGCGGTCACCGCCACGCGGTAGGCCACGAGCGCCGTGCCGTCGTTGACGAGGCTCTCGCCCTCGACGATCGAGACGATCCGCCGCGGGACCGCCATCCGGCGGGCGATCTCGGACGCCGCCAGCGGGTCGGTCGGGGCGACGATCGCCCCGAGCGTGAACGCCGCCGCCCACGGCAGGTCGGGGATCAGCGCGTGCGCGACGACCGCGACGACGCACATCGTCACCAGCACGAGCCCGACGGCCTGCAGCGTGATCGCCCGTAGGTCGCGCCGCAGGTCGTGGAGGTTGGCGAAGAAGGCCGCCGAGTAGAGCAGCGGCGGCAGGAAGATCACGAGCACGAGGTCGGGCTCGAGCGTCGCCTCCGGCATCCCGGGCAGGAAGCCGAGTCCGAGCCCACCGACGACGAGCACGATCGGGTACGGGATGTTCACCGCGCGGGCGGCGGCGCCGAGCACGGCGACCGACACCAGCAGCGCGATCAGGATCGCCTCGACCTCGTCCATCAGATGGCCTCGTAGTGGACGACGCCGGCCATCTCGGTCTCGCGCACCTGCCCGCGGTCGACGAGCAGGTCGGCGTGCCCGAGCACCTCCGAGAGCGTGAGGTAGGCCTGGGTGACGGCGACGTTGCCCCACAGCGCCTGGGCGATCTCGTAGGCGGTCAGCGGCCGCTCGGCGAGCAGCCCGGCGATCTTGCGCGCCCGCCGCTCGTGCAGCTCGAAGCGCTCGTCGATCAGGGCCGCGTGGTCGGTCACCGGCTCGCCGTGCCCGGGGAGGACCACCTCGGCGGGCAGCTCGCGCGTCTCGCGCAGCGAGTCCATGTACATCATCAGCGCCCGCGGGCGGCCTCCGCCCGGCTCGCCCGAGCGGCCGCCGAGCGGACGCGAGATGAGCGGGTTCGACGAGATGTGCCCGATCAGGTGGTCGCCGCCGATCAGCACGGCCCGCGCAGCGTCCCAGAACAGCGTGTCCGAGGGCGAGTGGCCGGGCCGATGGAGCACCTCCAGGGTGCGGTCGGCGAACGGCAGCGTGCCGCCGTCGGTCAGCGGGCGGTCGACGGGCGCGCTCCCGCCCCAGCCGCGGAACGAGCGCGACACCGCCCGCAGCGCCGTGACCACGTCGCGCGGGATGCCGTTGCGCAGCATCAGCGCCTCGGCCAGCTCGTCGTCACGCTCGGCGTGGGCACCGAACTCCTCGAGCACGGGCGCGAGCAGGTCGAGGGCGCACACCTCGGCGCCGGAGCGGTCGGCGAGGATGCCGACCAGGCCGAGATGGTCGAGGTGCTGGTGGGTGATCACGATCCGCTCGAGGTCCTCGATCCGCCGCCCGTGCTCGGCGAGCGCGCGCTCGAGGGCGTCCAGCGCCTTGCCGGAGTTCGGCCCGGTGTCGACCAGCGTCAGCGGGTCGTCCTCGATCAGGTAGCAGTTCACCCGTCCCACTGCGAACGGCGTGGGGATCGGCAGACAGTGAATGCTCATGCCCGGATGACGGAGAGCACCTCGTCGCACCGGCGCTCCATGTCCTCGCGCGAGACGAGGCTCTCGAGGTTCAGGCGCAGCAGCGGCTCGGTGTTCGACGGGCGCACGTTGAAGTGCCAGTCCTCGTAGTCGACCGACAGGCCGTCGAGCCTCGTGATCCGCCCGTCGCCGTAGCGGTGCTCGAGCTCGGCGATGCGGCCCTCGGGGTCGGCGACCTCGGAGTTGATCTCGCCCGACACGAAGTAGCGGGTGCGCAGCGGCTCGAGCAGCTCGGAAAGCCGCGCGCCGCGCCGGGACAGCAGCTCGAGGACGAGCAGGGCGGGGATCGTGCCCGAGTCGGCGTTGTAGAAGTCGCGGAAGTAGTAGTGGCCGGAGACCTCGCCGCCGAAGGCGGCGCCCTCGTCGCGCATGCGCCGCTTGAAGAACGCGTGGCCGACGCGGTTGACGTGCGCGCGCCCGCCGAGGCGCGTGACGAGGTCCGGGACCGCGCGCGAGGCGCGCACGTCGTAGAGGATGTCGGCGCCCGGGTGGCGGGCGAGCACGGACTCGGCGAGCAGCGCTGTCATGAAGTCGCCGGCGACGAAGCGGCCGCTGTCGTCGATGAAGAAGCAGCGGTCGGCGTCGCCGTCCCAGGCGATGCCCAGGTCGGCGCCCTCGGCGCGCACCTTGTCGACGATGAAGCGGCGGTTCTCCTCCAGCAGCGGGTTGGGCTCGTGGTCGGGGAACTCGCCGTCGGGCTCCCAATACGTGGTCACGAGGTCGAGCCCGAGGCGCTCGAGCAGCGGGCCGACCATCGGACCGGCCATGCCGTTGCCCCCGTCGACCACGACCTTGAGCGGCTTGACGGCCGACGGGTCGATGAACGCCAGCGCGGCGGCTTGGAAGGCGGCGTAGACGTCGACGTCCTCGGCCGAGCCCCCGCCGGGCGCGGCGGGCAGGCCCTCCTCGACGAGTCGGCGGATCTCCCCGATGCCGCTGTCGCTCGAGAGGGCGACGGCGCCGCGCTCGACGAGCTTCGCGCCCGTGTACGCCTTCGGGTTGTGCGAGGCGGTGCACATCAGCCCGCCGTCGAGCTCCCGGCTGCCGACGAGCCAGTAGAGCATCTCGGTGCCGACCATCCCGGCATCGAGCACGTGCGCGCCCTCGGCCATCAGGCCGGCGCGGTAGCGGGCGGCCAGCTCCGGCGCGGTGAGTCGCATGTCGCGCCCGAGGCCGATCCGGAGCGCGTCCCTGCCCGTGCGGGCGGCGAGCACGCGAGCGAACGCGCGGCCGACCGCCTCGGCGACGTCGCCGTCGATCTGCTCGCCGTACAGGCCGCGGACGTCGTAGGCCTTGAAGATCTCTGCCGGGACCGTGGTTGGCATGGGCGCGCAAGGATACGAGCGGATGAAGGTCCTGATCCTCTGCGGCGGGCGTGGCACGCGCCTCGACGGCGAGCGCCCGAAGCCGCTGGTCGAGATCGGCGGCCGGCCGATCCTGTGGCACGTGATCGCGATCTACGCGGCGCAGGGGTTCCGGGAGTTCATGCTGCTGACCGGCCACGGCGGCGAGGCCGTGGCGGAGTGGGCGGCGGGCGATCCGCGCGTGGAGTGCGTCGACACCGGCCTCGACACGCCGACGGGCGGGCGCGTGCACGCCGTGCGCGACCGGCTGGTCGAGCCGTTCTGCCTCACGTACGCCGACGGCGTGGCGGACATCGACCTCGGCGCGCTGCGCGCGGCGCACGCGGAGAGCGGGGCGCTCGCCACGATGACGGTCGTCCGGCCCGAGCTGCCGTTCGGGGTCGCCGTGCTCTCCGAGGATCGCGTCACCGGGTTCCACGAGAAGCCACGGGCCGAGCAGTGGGTCAACGGAGGCTTCTTCGTGCTCGATCCCGCCGCGCTGGACTACCTCGGCCCGGACTCGGTCCTCGAGCGCGAGCCTTTGGAGCGTCTCGCCGCCGACGGGCTGCTCGGCGCCTACCGCCACGAGGGCTTCTGGCGCTGCCTCGACACGCCCAAGGACGCCCTGGCTCTGGAGGAGGAGTGTGCCCGCGGGGCGCCGTGGTTGGGCGGGCGAACGTCAACGGCGGCATTAAGGGAGAACACGAGAGGGAGCATTTCGTCCACCTCGGCGCGAGCGCCATCGTGAAGTGGACGAAATGCTCGCTATAGGGGAATCACGTCCACTTCGCGAGCCAGACCGCGGCGAAGTGGACGAAATGCTCCCTCACCGCGGCCGATCTCCCCAGCCTCCCTACCCAGCCGCAGTTGACGTTCGCCCGCCCAACCAACCCGGCCTAGAATCGACGCCCATGGCCGGACACTCCAAGTGGGCGGGGATCAAGCACAAGAAGGCGATCGTGGACGCCCGGCGGGGCAAGCTCTTCACCAAGCTCGCCCGGGCGATCACCGTGGCGGCCAAGGAGGGCGGCGGCGACGTCGACGGCAACCCGGCGCTCGCGCTCGCGGTCCAGAAGGCCAAGGACGCGTCGATGCCCAAGGACAACATCGAGCGGGCGATCGCCAAGGGCACGGGCGAGGGGGCGGACGCCGACGCGCTCGAGGCCGTCGTCTACGAGGGCTACGCGCCCGGCGGCGTGGCCGTGCTCGTCGAGGCGCTGACCGACAACCGCAACCGCACCGGCTCCGAGATGCGCCACATCTTCTCCAAGCACGGCGGGAACCTCGGCGAGCCGGGCTCGGTCGCCTACCTGTTCGACAAGAAGGGCGTCGCGGTCGTCGACGGCGAGCGCTACGGCGAGGAAGACCTCATGGTCGCCATCGACGCCGGCGCCGAGGACATCCAGATGGACGCCGACGTCTACGAGATCCTCTGCGAGCCGACCGACCTCGCGGCGGTGCGCGCCGCGCTCACCGACGCGGGGATCGAGGTCGACGAGGCGCAGGTCGCCCAGCGGCCGAAGACGCTCGTGCCGCTCGAGGAGGACGGCGCGGTGAAGGTCCTGCGGCTGATCGACGCGCTCGAGGACCAGGACGACGTCGACGCCGTGCACGCGAACTTCGACGTCGACGCCGAGGTTCTGGAGCGCGTCGCGGGGTAACAGCGCGTCAGTGCGCTCCTCCTGGTCACCGGCCGCCGTCACGCTCGTGGCGCTGATGGCGCTCGGCAGCGTGGTCATGTGGCTGGGCGTCCCGCTCGGCCTCGTCTACCTGGCGTCCAAGCTCGCCGACACGCCGAACCCGAGCATGGGGCCGTACCTGCTGGTGATCATCGGCCTGCCCGTGGGGATGGCGGTGGTCGGCAAGGGCCTGGGCGCGCTCAACCGCGCGCACGTGCGCCTGACGGGCGCGCGAGACCGACGAGTACCGCCCGGGCTGGACGCGCTCGATGCGTGGCGAGCGCCGCGTCGACCGCCGCAACGGCGTGCTCGACACGGTGATGATCATCTCGGTGGCGCTCGCGGGCGTCGCCTTCGCGATCTGGTTCTTCGGCTTCGCGGGGTCGTCTCTGCCTTCCGCATGAAGGCGTCCGACGCCCCGCGCAGGAATCCGGGGATTCTGCCGCAGGCTGAAGGCGTCCGACGCCCCGCGCAGAATCCCTTGGGTGTACGTGATCGTCCTCGGGATCGACCCTGGCGTGGCCAACACGGGCTACGGCGTCGTGGCGCAGCAGCGCGGGCGCCTCGTGGCGCTCGACGGCGGGGTGATCGAGACCTCGGCGGGGCTCGACGCCGGTGCCCGGCTGCAGGCGATCCACGCGCGCGTGGGCGAGCTGATGGACTCCTACCACCCCGACGCCGTCGCGCTCGAGGACGTCTACTTCGGGGCCAACGCCCGCTCGGCGTTCGCGGTCGGCCAGGCGCGCGGGGTGGTGCTGCTCGCCGCCGGCCAGCGCGGCGTGCCGTGTGCCTCGTACACGCCGCAGCAGGTCAAGGGCGCGGTCTGCGGCTCCGGCCGCGCGGCCAAGGACCAGGTGCAGCGCATGGTCCAGACGCTGCTCGCTCTGGCGGACCTCCCACAGCCCGACCACGCGGCCGACGCGCTGGCCGTGGCGATCTGCCACACGAACGGGGCGCCGCTCGCGGCGGCGCTGGCGACGGCATGATCGCCTTGCTCGAGGGCACGGTCGCCGTCCGGCGGGCCGACCACGTGGTCGTCTCCTGCGGCGGCGTCGGCTACCGGCTGGCCGTCTCCGCGGAGACGCTGCGCCACGTGCCCCGGGTGGGCGAGCCGGCCACGCTCTTCACCCACCTGATCGTGCGCGACGACGCGCTGCAGCTCTACGGCTTCGCCACCGAGGAGGAGCGCGACCTGTTCCTGCTGCTGATCGGCGTGCAGTCCGTGGGCCCCAAGATGGCGCTCGCGGTGCTCTCCGGCGGCCCGCCGCGCGAGCTGCTGGGAGCGGTGGCGGCGGGCGACACCGCCCGGCTGCAGGCCGCGCCCGGGATCGGCAAGCGCACCGCCGAGCGGATCGTCGTCGAGCTGCGCGAGAAGGTCGGCGTCACCACCGGGGACCCGATCGTCATCACCCGCGGGGACGACCCCCGTGGCCTCGCCCGCGAGGGCCTCGTCGGGCTCGGCTTCTCGCCCCAGGAGGCCGACCGCCTGCTCGAGGGCGCGCCGGGCGACTCGCCCGAGGACTTGATCGCCCACGCGCTCAAGGGTGCGCGCCGATGATCCGCACGCCCGGCGCAGAACGGCTGCAGGCGCCCGAGGCGCGCCCCGACGAAGAGGTCGACGCCTCGCTGCGCCCGCGGTCGCTCGAGGACTTCGTCGGCCAGGACGCGGTCAAGGACCAGCTCGGCGTCTCGATCGCGGCCGCCGGTGCCCGCGGCGAGGCGCTCGACCACGTGCTGCTGGCCGGGCCGCCCGGCCTCGGCAAGACGTCGCTGGCCCAGATCGTCGCCACCGAGCTCGGCGTCCCCTTCGTGCAGACCGCCGGCCCGGCGCTCGAGCGCAAGGCCGATATCGCGGCGTTCCTCACCGCGCTCGAGCCGCGCGCGGTGTTCTTCGTCGACGAGATCCACCGGCTCCCGCGCGCGGTCGAGGAGACGTTCTATCCCGCAATGGAGGATCGCCAGCTGCCGATCACCGTGGGCGCGGGGGCGGGCGCGCGCGTGGTCACGCTCGACCTGCCGGCCTTCACGCTGATCGGCGCCACCACCCGCGCCGGGCTGCTGACCACGCCGCTGCGCGACCGCTTCGGGATCCAGCACCGGCTCGACCATTACGGCGCCGGCGACCTGGGGCGCATCGTGACGCGCTCGGCGCGCGTGCTGGGCGTGGCGATCGACGCCGCGGGCGCGCGCGCGATCGCCGAGCGTTCGCGCGGCACCCCGCGCGTCGCCAACCGCCTGCTGCGCCGCGTGCGGGACTTCGCGCAGGTGCACGGGTCGGGCGCGGTCACGGCCACGCTGGCGGGCGCGGCGCTCGACCTGCTCGAGGTCGACCACGAAGGGCTCGACCGGCTCGACCGCGAGATCCTGTCCGCGATCTGCACGCAGTTCTCCGGCGGGCCGGTGGGGCTGTCCACGCTGGCCGTGGTCGTGGGGGAGGAGGCGGACACGATCGAGGACGTCTACGAGCCTTACCTGCTCCAGCGCGGCTTCCTCCAGCGCACCCCGCGCGGCCGGTGCGCGACCGTGCACGCATTCCGCCACCTGGGCGTGGAGCCGCCGGACCTGTCTCGGCATCCGGCCTCGCCGCCGCTTCGCTCGGACTCGACATTGTTCTGATCGAGTCTTTAGCGGTCTCGCTCTAGCCTAAGAGACCGAATGGCGCACCTCTTCATCTGCCCGAACTGCGGCCAGCGCACGAGCGAAACGGACCGCCAGCAGGGCTTTCGCAACCAGCCGCGCGGCTGCTCGAAGTGCGGCTTCGGCTTCCTCTTCGAGCTGCTCGACGACTACTACCCCGCCCCCAACGCCGCGTTCTTCGTCTGCGACCAGGCGGGCCGCATCATCGGGTGCGGCCGCGGCACCCGCGAGCTGACCGGGCTTTCCGACGAGAAGGTCATGGGTCGCGAGGTGCGCGAGGTGCTGGGGCTCGACTTCGAGGGCGGCGCCGACCACGTCGGCACGGTGCTCGAGTGGGGCGTGCGGCAGCTCGGCAAGCCGGTCGTCGTCAACGCGGAGGGGGATCTGCCGGCCAAGGCGGTGGCGGACCTGTTCCCGGCGTACGATGACGATGGCGGCCTCCTGCTGGTGTTGACGCCGTCGAAGTAGCGCCGACTACCCTTTTCCAGCCGGTACATGTCAGAACGCCGCCGCTCCCTCTTCGTCCTGTTGCTCGTCCTCGGCCTCATCGCCGGGTCGATCTTCGTGGTCTCCAGCCGGGACACCAAGCTCGGGCTCGACCTGCAGGGTGGGGTCCAGCTCATCTACGAGGGCCAGCCGACGGCGCAGCAGCCGACGGTCACCCAGGAGTCGCTCCAGCGCTCGCTGGACATCATGCGGGACCGCGTCGACGCGTTCGGCGTCGCCGAGCCCGAGTTGCTGCTGGCCGGCCGCAACCAGATCGAGGTCAACCTTCCCGGCGTCGAGGACGCCGAGCGCGCGGCCGAGCAGGTCGGCTCGACCGCCCAGCTCTTCTTCTACGACTGGGAAGAGAACATCCTCGACGAGGACTGCCAGACCAACCCGGACGAGAACGCGTCCCAGAAGACCGCCGTCACGGGCTTCTACCGGGCGGTCCAGGCGGCCTCGAAGTGCGACCCGCAGCGCGACGACAACAACAGCGCCGCCGACGCCCCGCGCTTCTACGCCTTCGACGAGACGAGCAAGCAGCCGCTCAACGGCGGCGCGCCGTCGTCGAGTCGCGAGGAGGCGCTCGCCGACCTCAGCGACGCACAGCGCGCGAACGCCGAGGTCGTGCAGGTCCCCGAGGGCATCCTCGTGGTCCGCGACGAGAAGCCCGACGCCGACTCCCCCGACCCCGACCGCTTCTGGGTCATCCAGGACAACCCGGCGCTCTCGGGCACGGACATCACGAACCCCGAGCAGAACTTCGACCAGCAGGGCGGCAACGAGCCGATCGTCACCTTCGGCTTCACGGACGAGGGTCGCGAGGCGTTCCATGACATCACGCGCGAGATCGCGCAGCGCGGGCAGGACAACGCGCTTCCGGGCACGAACCCGAACGCCGGCTCACAGCACTTCGCGATCGTGCTCGACGACGAGCTCGTCTCGGCCCCGACCATCAACTACCTCGAGTACCCGGACGGGATCGACGGCGAGAATGGCGCCGAGATCTCGGGCAGCTTCACGATCAGCTCCGCACAGGACCTGGCGAAGATCCTCGAGATCGGCGCCCTGCCGATCCGCCTCGAGCTGATCTCGCGCTCGCAGGTCTCCGCGTCGCTCGGCGCGCAGGCGCTCGACCAGGGCCTCCTGGCCGGCGCCGCGGGCTTCCTGATCGTCGGGCTCTTCCTGATCGTGTTCTACCGCGTCCTCGGCGTCATCGCGGTGATCGCGATGGGGATCTACGGCCTCTACTTCTACGCGCTCGTCGAGCTGATCCCGATCGTGCTCACGCTGCCCGGCATCGCCGGCCTGATCCTCACACTGGGGGTGGCGGCCGACGCCAACATCGTGATCTTCGAGCGGGTCAAGGAGGAGCTGCGCGCGGGCCGGAGCGTCGGTCAGGCGATCTCCGCGGGCTACAAGAAGGGCCTGACGGCGATCATGGACGCGAACATCGTCACGATCCTCGTCGCCTTCATCCTCTTCATCCTGGCGACGGGCGGCGTGAAGGGCTTCGCGCTCACCCTCGGCGTCGGCGTCATCCTCTCGCTCTTCACCGCCGTGCTCGCCACCCAGGCGATGCTCTACGCGCTGCGCGGGACGCGGCTCCTGCGCTCGCGCGCGGCGCTCGGGTCGCGCGACTCCAAGCCGATCCGCTTCGACTTCATCGGCCGCTCGCGCTGGTTCTTCTCGATGTCAGGCGTGATCCTGCTCGTCTGCGCGCTGGCGCTGGCCGCCCAGGGCCTGAACTTCGGCATCGACTTCGAGGGCGGCACGCGGATCACCGCACCGCTCGAGCGCGCGGCCTCGGTGGAGGATGTGCGCAGCGCGATCGGCATCGACAGCGCCGAGATCCAGACGGTCGAGAACGAGGAGCTGGGCCAGAACGTCGTGCAGATCAGCGCCGAGGAGCTCGGGCCCAACGAGGTCGACCGCGTCGAGCAGGCGCTCGCCGACGAGTTCGGCCTGGCGGACGACCCGAGCACCGAGTCGATCGGCGCGAGCTTCGGCGAGACGGTGGCCCAGAGCGCCATCTACGCGATCGTCGCGTCGCTGATCGTCATCTCGATCTACATCACGCTGCGCTTCCAGTGGAAGTTCGCGGTGCCGGTGATGATCGCGCTCGCGCACGACCTGCTGATCACCGGCGGCGTCTACGCACTGCTCGGCCGGGAGGTGACGGCGTCGACGGTCGCGGCGCTCCTCACGATCCTGGGCTTCTCGCTCTACGACACGATCGTCGTGTTCGACCGCGTGCGGGAGAACATCCCGCGGATGCCGAACGCGGCCTTCTCGCAGATCTACAACCGCTCGATGTCCGAGGTGATCATCCGGTCGCTGGCCACCAGCTTCTGCGCCGGCCTGCCGATCCTCGCGCTGATGCTGTTCGGCGGCGAGACGCTGCAGGACTTCGCGTTCGCGCTGCTGGTGGGCACGCTCTCGGGCACCTACTCGTCGGTCTTCATCGCCGGTCCGGTGCTGACGCACTGGAAGGAGCGCGAGCCGGTCTACAAGGCGCGTGAGACGCGCATCCGCGCGCAGTTCGGCGGCGAGGTCCCGCCCTACGCCGTCGCGGTGGCGGGGGCGCCCGTCGACGTCGCGCCGGCCCAGCCGCGCCGCGGCCGCTCGCGTCTGACCGCACCCGCCGATCCGTCGCGCGGCGTCTCGAGCGAGGAGTTCGAGGAGATGGTCCGCGACCTCGGCGTCGAGTCAGAGGATCGCGCTGAGCCGGAGGCGCCCACGCCCGCCGCCGCGGGCAGCCGCCCGGCGGGCGGTCGCCGTGCGCGCTCGCGGGCCGCCAAGTCCTCGGACGGCGGCGACAAGCCGAAGAAGCCGCCGAACCGCCGCCACGGGAGGCCTCGCTGATGGCCGGGCTCGTGTGGGTGATGGTCGGGATCGCGCTCTGGCACTTCGCGATCTTCGTGCCCGATCACTTCTGGTCGGGGATCGTCGGCGCGTTCGTGGGCGCGGTGGTCGGTGCGTTCGTCTTCGGCTTCCTGATCCACGGGCTCACGGTGCCCGGGCAGAACGACACCAACCTGCTGAACGCCGTCGAGGCGGTACCGGGCGCGATGCTCGGGATGGCCGTCGTCTACTGGATCGGGCTCCGCCAGGAGCGCCTGCACCCGGCGATCTAGGCCGGGTCCCCGCTTTCGGGCTCGGTTGCCCCGCCGTCGACGCGCGGTCTGCCACGCTCGACGCGCGGTCTGCGACAGGTTCCATACGTGCGCGTGACAATTGCGCGCAGCCCGGCCGCGAGCCGCGGATTCCGTCTTGTGGCGGCCATACGCTGCGGCGACCGTGGCCCGGCTCGAGACCCGCTTCACCGTTCCGCCCTATGACTACGCCGCCGCCGAGCGGCTGGCCGCCGGGCTCGGCATCTCGCACGTGCTCGCCCAGGTGCTGACGCGGCGCGGGCTGGGCGAGGAGGCGGCCGCGCGCGCGTTCCTGGAGGCGGCTGAGCGGCACCCGCTCGACGCCTTCGGCGGCCTGCGCGCCGCTGCCGGCCGGGTGCTGGAGCACGTCGCGCGGCGGTCGCGGATCACCGTCCATGGCGACTACGACGTGGACGGGGTGACGGCGACGGCGATCCTCGTGCGCGCGCTGCGCACCGTCGGCGCGGACGTCGACTGGTACCTGCCGAGCCGGATCGACGACGGCTACGGCCTCGCGGCGAGCACTGTCGAGCGGCTCGCGGCGCGCGGAACGGACCTGTTGATCACGGTCGACTGCGCGATCACCGCCGTCGACGAGGTCGCGGCGGCGCGCGTCGCGGGGCTCGACGTCGTCGTGACCGACCACCACTCGCCGCGCGCCGACGGCCGGCTGCCCGACGCGCCGATCGTCCACCCGCGGCTCGGCGCGTACCCGTGCGCGGATCTGTGCGCCGCCGGGGTCGCTCACAAGCTTGCGGCGGCGCTGCTCGAAGGCGCTGGGGAGGACCCGGCGCTCGCCGACGAGGACCTCGACCTGGTCGCGCTGGCCACGGTGGCCGACGTCGTGCCGCTCGTCGGCGAGAACCGGCGGCTCGTGCGCGAGGGCCTGCGCGCGCTGGCGGCCACGCGCAAGCCCGGTCTGCGCGCGCTGATGGAGGTCGCCCGCGTCGACCCGGGGTCGCTCGACGCCGGCGCGATCGGCTTCCGCCTCGCCCCGCGGATCAACGCCGCGGGCCGGCTCCACCGGGCCGACGCAGGGCTCGAGCTGCTGCTGACCGAGGATCCCGCGCGCGCCCGGGCGATCGCGGCCGAGCTCGACGCGGTGAACACCGAGCGGCGCGACGTCGAGACGCGCATGCGCTTCGCGGCCGAGGCGCTCGTGGCCGAGCAGGGCCCCGCCCCGGCGTACGTCCTGGCTGCCGAGGGCTGGCATCCCGGTGTGATCGGCATCGTGGCCGCACGGATCGCCGAGCGCCATCACCGGCCGGCGGTGCTGATCGCGCTCGAAGGAGAGGAGGGCACCGGGTCCGGGCGCTCGATCCCGGCGTTCGACCTCCTGGGCGGGCTGACCGCGGCCGGGCGGCATCTCGAGCGCTACGGCGGCCATCGGGCGGCGGCCGGGCTCACGATCGCCCGCGCGGACGTCGACGCCTTCCGCGACTCGTTCTGCGCACACGCCGCCGAGGTCCTGACCCCAGACGACCTGGTGCCCGAGTGCCGGGTCGACGCCGTCGCGGGAGGCGACGCGCTGACGCTCGCGCTGGCCGAGGAGCTCGAGCGCCTCGCGCCCTTCGGCCAGGGCAACCCGGCCGTCTCGCTGCTCGTCCCCGCTGCCCAGCTCGCCGACCCGCGGGCCATGGGGGAGGGCCGGCACGTGGCGTTCACGCTCCACGCCGGCGGCGCGCGCTCGCGCTGCGTGCAGTTCGGCGCCGGCAGCCGCCTGCCCGCCGAGCCCGACGAGCCGGTCGACGCCGCCGTCCGGCTCGAGGCGAACCGCTGGAACGGCGCGGTCGAGCCGCGGCTCGTCCTCCGCCACGCCCGGCCGTGCCGCCCGGCGCCGATCGAGATCGTCGGCGAGCCCGCGTTCCACGCCGGCCTCGACGCCGAGCTGACCCGCGAGCTGTCCGCCCCCCACGAACACCTCGCCCAGCAGGTAGGCGGGTGGGCGCGTGACGTGCGCGGGACCGGGATCGCGGGCCTGCTCGCGGACCTCGTCGCGGCAGGCGACCGTGTGCTCGCGGTCGTGGCGCACGCGCCGCATCGTGCGCGCACGCTGCAGGGCCGCATCGGCGGCTTCGCCGTGTGCTCGTGGGCAGCCCTCGCCGACGATCCCGCGCTGGCCGCCGGCTACGACCATCTGGTGGCCGTCGACCCGCCCGCGGACCCCCGAACGCTCGCCGGCCTCCAACGTCCGTCCGCGGCGGCCCGGACCCATCTGGCGTGGGGTGAGCCTGAGCTACGCTTTGCTCAACGAATACATCAGTGGGACTTCGCCCTCCGCGACCCGCTGGCGGCTCTCTACCGCGCACTGCGCGGGACCGGGGACGTCCGCGGGGAGGCCTTCGAGGCCGTGCTACGGGGCGAGGGGCCGCAACCGAGGTCAGCCGCGCTCGCGGGGCGCCTGGTGCGGGTCCTCTCCGAGCTCGACCTCGTGGTCCTCGATCGCGAAGGGCCGGCCCTCCGGCTCACCGAGGCGCCCGCGCGCACCGCGCTCGAGCGCTCGGCGGCCTTCCGGGCCTACCACCGGCGCCTCGAGGACGGACTGCGATTCCTGACGACCGACATGATCCGGCAAGCGGCCTGACCCCCTCCCAGGAGGGGCAGCCGCACGCCGCCGCCACCGCCGACGGCGGGCTGCCGATCGTGGACGGGAACGGCGCGGGCGAGCCGGAGGCGCCGGTCGCCGTCGCCGGTCACCGCCCGGTCGACCGCGCCGACCACGCGCACGGTCCGCTCGCGAACGCGCCCGCCGACCTCACGCCGGTCGAGCGCGAGCTCCTCGCCGACCTGTTCGCGATCGTCTCCGAGCACGCCGACGAGGTCGCCGAGAGCGTCGACCGCGAGCGCGTCGTGCGCGCGTTCGTGTTCGCCTGCGAGCACCACGCCGACCAGCGCCGCCAGTCGGGCGAGGACTTCATCACGCACCCCGTCGGCGTGGCGAAGATCTGCGCCGGTATGCGGCTCGACACCGAGACCCTGTGCGCCGCGCTGCTGCACGACACGGTCGAGGACACGTCGGCGTCGCTCGACGAGGTCCGGGACGCGTTCGGCGACGAGGTCGCCGGCCTGGTCGACGGCGTCACCAAGCTCACCGGGATCACGTTCCAGTCGCGCGACGAGGCGCAGGCCGAGAACTACCGCAAGATGATGGTCGCGATGGCCACGGACATCCGGGTCATCCTGATCAAGCTCGCCGACCGCCTGCACAACATGCGCACGCTCGAGGCGATGGCCAAGCAGAAGCAGATCGACAAGGCCAAGGAGACCCTGGAGATCTACGCGCCGCTTGCCCACCGGCTCGGCATCCACGCGATCAAGTGGGAGCTGGAGGACCTCGCGTTCACCACCCTGCACCCGCGCAAGTACCAGGAGATCAAGGGGCTCGTCAGCCAGCAGCGCGAGGAGCGCGAGCACTACGTCGCCCGCGCGGGCGGCTACCTGGCGAAGGAGCTCGAGGCGCTCGGCATCCGCGCCGAGATCTCCGGCCGCGCCAAGCACTTCTACTCGATCTACTCGAAGATGACCCGCAAGGGCCGCGAGTTCAACGAGATCTACGACCTCACGGCCATGCGCGTGATCGTCGACTCCGTGAAGGACTGCTACGGGGCGGTGGGCGTCATCCACTCGCTGTGGAAGCCGCTCCCCGGGCGCTTCAAGGACATGATCGCGATGCCCAAGTTCAACATGTACCAGGCTCTCCACACGACCGTGATCGGGCCCGAGGGCCGGCCGCTCGAGATCCAGATCCGCACGAGCGACATGCACGAGACGGCCGAGTACGGCGTCGCCGCGCACTGGCGCTACAAGGAGAGCAACAAGCAGGGCGGCGTCGACGCGAGCGACATGAAGCTCAAGTGGCTCAGGTCGCTGCTCGACTGGCAGGGCGACGAGGACGACCCCGTCGAGTTCACCGAGCACCTGCGCGGCCAGCTGATCGAGGACGAGGTCTACGTCTTCACGCCGAAGGGCGAGGTCAAGTCGCTGGCCGTCGGTGCCACGCCGCTCGACTTCGCGTACGAGATCCACACCGACGTCGGCCACCGCTGCGTGGGCGCCAAGGTCAACGGCAAGATCGTGCCGCTGCACTACGAGCTCGAGTCGGGCGACATCGTCGAGATCCTCACCGCCAAGCGCGAGCGCGGCCCGTCGCGCGACTGGCTCGCGCTCGTCAAGACGACCCGCGCGCGCAACAAGATCCGGGCGTGGTTCAAGGCCGAGTCGCGCGACGACTCCGAGCACACCGGCCGCGACCTCCTGCAGGAGCACCTCAACAAGGCCGGCCTGCCGGCGCAGCGCATCACCGGCTCCCCGCTGCTCGCCGACGTGATCCGCGAGATGGGCTTCCGCAAGGCCGACGACTTCTACATCGCGCTCGGCGGGGCAAAGATCTCGCCGAAGGTCGTCGTCAACAAGGTCCTGCAGCGGCTCAAGCAGGGCGAGAGCGCGGAGGCCGAGGTCTCCGCCGCCGAGGACCTGATCAAGCCGACCGTCCGTCGCAAGCCCGAGGCGTCGTCGTCGCAGTTCGGCATCCGCGTCGACGGCGTCGACGACGTCCCGCTGCGGCTGGCCAAGTGCTGCCGCCCGGTGTCGGGCGATCCGATCCTGGGCTACGTCTCGCTCGGTCGCGGCATCACGATCCACCGCGAGGACTGCCCGAACGCCGCCGCGTTGCGCAAGGACCCGGAGCGTTTCGTCGCCGTCTCCTGGGACGGCGACAACGAGACCTCGTTCAAGGTCGAGATCCAGGTCGACGCGTGGGATCGCCACCGGCTGCTCGAGGACGTCGCGCGGACGTTCGCCGAGGGCGGCATCAACATCGTCGAGGCCTACTGCAGCGTCCAGCACCCGATGGTCAAGAACCGCTTCGTGATCGAGGTGGGGGATACCCAGGCGCTCAAGACCGCGATCAACCGCCTGCGGTCGATCGACTCGGTGTTCGACGCCTACCGCGTCACGCCCAGCGGCGGCTAGGGGCCTGTCCAAGAACCCCGCCACGCCCAGGGCGGCCGTGGACGCTTCGCAGGATCGCCACCCGAACACTCGGAAATACGTCTGTATTCCCTTCGGGATTCGTGCGGCGCCCTGCTCGGTCCACGACCACCCTGGTCGGGCCGGTTCTTCTTGGACAGACCCCTAGCTGACGACCTGCAACGCCCCGGGGCCGACCGTGATCTCCACGGACTCCTCGTCGCCGATGTAGTCGCCGTCAACCTGCGTCGGCACCGGCCGGCCGTCGAGCGAGCGCACGGTGATCCGCCGCACGCCCGTGAACGCCTCCACGCCCCGGTGCTTGGCGATCCGGGCTGCGCCCGACAACGCTCGGAACGTGACTGTGGGCACGTCGTACGGCCGCGCGCGCGTGAGCATCACGCCGGCGAGCTCTCCCGAGTCGAGCCGCGCACCCTCGACGAGGTCGATCGGGCGGGTCTTGAAGTACGTGTACGGCGAGCCGTTCTGCAGGAACGCGCTCACGCCCCGGACGCGCCGGCCGTCGAGCTCCAGCTCGAGCCGCGGCGGCCCCACCACGTAGCGGCGCAGGAACGTGGCGACCGCCGCCGCGCCGTAGTACCAGGCGCCGTAGCGCGCCTTCAGGTGCGGGTGGCGGTCGACGCGCTCGACCACGCTGGCGTCGAGCCCCACGCCGGCGGCAAACGTGAACCAGCGCCCGTTCACCTGCCCGAGGTCGACTCCCCGCGGCTCCCAGCGATCGGGCATCCGCAGGAGGTGCTCGGTGGCGTCGACCACGTCGTGGGGGATTCCGAGCATCTTGCAGAAGACGTTGTTCGAGCCGCCGGGCAAGCAGGTGAGCGGCGTCGGGAACCCGGCGAGGCCGTTGGCCGCCTCGTTGACGGTCCCGTCGCCGCCGAAGGCGACGACGACGTCGAAGCCCTCCTCGGCCGCCTCGCGGCAGAGGTCGATCGCGTGGCCCTGGCGCTGGGTGTCGATCGCCGTCACCTGGTAGCGCCCCTGCAGCGCGTACACGACGAGGTGCTTCAGCCGGTCGGACATCGTCGTGGCGATCGGGTTGACGATGACCAGCATCCGCTTGGCCTGCGCGGGGCGCTCGAGTGCCGCCACCTCGAGCAGGCGGCGCTCGGCGAGCGCCGCGTCCGTCACAGCCAGCCCCGGCGGCGGAAGTACGCGACCAGCCCGCCGAGCATCGCCAGCATCAGGCCGAGCACGAGGTAGAACGCGAGCGTGTCGCCCTCGCCGGGCACGCGCACGTTCATCCCCCAGATGCTGGCCACGAGCGTCAGCGGGAGCACGATCACGGAGATCGCGGTCAGCACACGGAACGTCTCGTTCGTGCGGTGGGCGATCGCGGATTCGTTGGTGTCCTCGAGCGCCTCGACCACCTCCTTGTAGTTCTCGAGCATGTCCCACACGCGTTCGGACGCGTCGTTGATGTCCTCGAAGTAGATCTCGAGGTCGTCGGCGATGTAGCGCGCCTTGTTGCGCTCGAGGTCCTGGAAGGCCGGCCGCTGCGGGCGCACGATCTTGCGGAAGTTGATGATCTCCTGCTTCACGTTCGAGATGTCGCGCACCACGTCGGGCGAGTCGGCCTCGAAGATCTCCTCCTCGATCCGCTCGAGCTTGTTGCCGATCTTGCGCAGCATCGGAAACGACGCGTCGACGAGGTCGTCGACGATCTTGTAGAGCAGGTAGCCGGGGCCCTTGGAGAACAGCGACTCGCGCAGCTCCTCGTTCGTTCGCACCCGCTCGAACAGGTACTCGATCGGCTGCAGCGGCTCGTTCGGGATCGTGATCATGAAGTCCGGCCCGACGAAGAGGTCGACCTCGGCGGCGTTCAGCCGGCCGACCGACTTGTCGTAGCGCGGGAAGTGCAGCACGATGAACAGGTAGTCGTCGTACTCGTCGACCTTCGGGCGCTGGTTGCGCGAGCCGACGTCCTCGTAGTCGAGCGGGTGGAAGTCGTAGCGCTCGGCGACCCACGCGAGGTCGACCGCGCGCGGGCGCTCGATGTTGATCCAGCGAAGGCCGGGCGACTCGACGATCTCGACGCGCGGCTCGTCCCGCTCGGGGACGCGCTCAGCGGAGGAACGGCCGCGGGCCGAGCGGCGCCCAAATGGCGAGCGTGGCAGGCTCGGCATGACTGAGCGGGTCCTCGGCGGCCGGAGGCATCACGAGAGGGATTCTACGCCGACGCGTGGTACCTTTCTCCGCTACATAGCAGTACGCATCCAGAGGGGTGGAGGGACTGGCCCTATGAAACCCCGCCAACCATCCCGCGCAAGCGGGAAACGGTGGCAATTCCATCAGGCTCCAAGACGACGGCCTGGGAGATGCGGCGCAGGGCATCTTCGCGAAGCCTCCGCCGCACCAACCGGGCGGGGAAAGCGAAACCCATGCCGGCAGATGCCCTGAAGTGCAAGGAGTGCTCCTCTACTTATCCGCTCGACGCGCGCTACGTCTGTAGCCGCTGCTTCGGACCGCTCGAGGTCGCCTACACGCCGCCGTCCGGCAGCGCCGACGAGCTGCGCCGCCGCATCCAGGCCGGCCCGCACACGCTGTGGCGCTACGCCGACTTCCTGCCCGTCGAGAACGCCCGCTCCGCGCTCCCGACCGGCTGGACGCCGCTGGTGCGAGCTGATCGCCTCGCCCAGAGGCTCGGGATCAGGGAGCTCTGGATCAAGAACGAGACCGCGAACCCGACCCACTCGTTCAAGGACCGCGTGGTCTCCGTGGCGCTCGCTCGAGCGCAGGAGCTCGGCTTCGAGACGATCGCCTGTGCCTCCACGGGCAATCTCGCGAACGCGGTGGCCGCGCACGCCGCCGCCGCCGGGCTCCCGTCCTACGTCTTCATCCCGGCGGACCTCGAGGCCGAGAAGGTGCTGGCCACGGGCGCCTACGGGACCACCATCGTCGCCATCCGCGGCAACTACGACGCCGTCAACCGGCTCTGCACCGAGGTCGCCGGGGAGCGGCCGTCGTGGGCGTTCGTGAACGTCAACGTGCGCCCGTACTACGCCGAGGGCTCGAAGACGCTCGCGTACGAGACGGCCGAGCAGCTCGGCTGGGAGCTGCCCGACCGCGTGGTGGCACCGATCGCGTCGGGATCGCTGTTCACGAAGGTCGCGCGCGGCTTCCAGGACTTCCTCGACGCCGGTCTGCTGCAGGGCGACGTGCCGATCATGTGCGGCGCGCAGGCCGAGGGGTGCTCGCCGGTCGCGGCCGCGTTCGCCGCCGGGACGGACGTCTGCCGCCCGGTGAAGCCCGACACGATCGCCAAGTCGCTCGCGATCGGCAATCCGGCGGACGGGCCGTACGCCGTCGAGCTCGCGCGCGCCACGGGCGGCGTGATCGAGAGCGTGAGCGACGACGAGATCCGCGCCGGCGTCCGCCTGCTCGCCGAGACGACCGGCATCTTCACCGAGACCGCCGGGGGCGTGACGACGGCGGTGCTGGCCAAGCTCGCCGCCGCGGGCGGGATCGATCCCGGCGAGCGCGTCGTCGCGTGCATCACCGGCGACGGGCTGAAGACGCTCGACACCGTGCGCGGCACCTTCGAGGTGACGGAGATCGCCCCGTCGCTCGACGAGTTCGAGTCGTCGTTCGAGGCGGCGGTCGCGTGATGGCCGTCCGGATCAAGCTCCCGACGCAGCTGCGCGACGCGGCCGACAACCAGGCCGAGACGTCGGTCGAGGGCGCGACCGTCGGGGAAGCCCTCGACGCGCTCTACGCCGAGCACGGCGAGCTGCGCACGCGGCTCGCCGACGACGGCGGCAGCCTCCGGCGCTTCGTCAACGTCTACGTCGGCGGCGAGGACATCCGCTTCCTCGACGGTCTCGACACGCCGGTCTCCGACGGCGACGAGCTGACGATCCTGCCGGCCGTCGCCGGCGGCTAGACCGGCAGGCGGCGCGGGCGGCGCGAAGTCGTCCGCGCCGATGAGGTCGCGGTCGAGCGCCGAGACGAGCGAGTCGACGAGGGCCTCCATGCTCTCGGTCACCGACCGTTCGTAGGCCGCGACGATCTCGTCGCGCCACTCGGTCTGCCGGCGGTCGAGCTCGGCCATGTCCGTGCGCGAGTACGCGACCTTGATCTGCAGCATGCACTCGGGGCAACGCAGGTCCACCAGCACCTCGTCCTCGGCTTGCGGCTCGCACCGCAGCGGCTGCAGGAAGCTCGAGTCGCAGCTCGGACAGGCGGTGAGCGCCATGGCGCGAAGCTAGACCCACGTCCGGACGGAAGCGGTACCGTCTGCACATGACCCGCGCCGCCGAGCGCCTGACGGTCGAGTGCCCGCGCTGCGGACAGGTCTTCGACACGTGGGCGCTCGGAACGCCGGAGCTCGACTTCGACCCGGCGACCGCCGATCCCGGCTGGATGTCCGCGGCGTCGGCGGCCACCTGCCCGCACTGCGGCGGCACCTCGTGCTGCTCGGGCCTGGCGGCCGAGCGCGAGACCTGGCGCGGCTGATGGGCTTCTACCACGACGGCAGCCGCCGGCTCCAGGACCGCTTCGACTCGCGCCGGCTCGCCGACCGGCTCGAGGACGTCAAGGTCCGCGACTTCATCGACGACGGCGACCGCGCGTTCATCGAGTCGATGGACATGCTCTTCCTGGCCACGGCCGACGAGCAGGGGCGGCCGAACTGCTCGTACAAGGGCGGCGAGCCGGGCTTCGTCCGCGTCCTCGACGAGCGCACGCTCGCATTCCCGAGCTACGACGGCAACGGCATGTTCGTCTCCGCGGGCAACGTGCTCGTCAACCCCGAGGTCGGCCTGCTCTTCATCTCCTTCGAGCACCGTCGCCGCCTGCGCCTCAACGGCACGGCGTCGATCGATCCGACCGACGAGCTCCTGGAGTCGTGGCCGGGAGCCCTCCTCGTCGTCCGCGTCCGAGCGCGCGAGGTCTTCCCGAACTGCCCCCGCTACATCCACCGCTACGAGCTCGTCGAGCGCTCGCACTACGTCCCGCGCCGGGGAAGCCGAGCCGCCCGTCCCGGACTGGAAGCGCACCACCTGGGCGCGCGACGTCCTGCCCGCGCAGGCTAGGGCTTGACGGCAACCCGCCCGGAGTCGACGGGCACCAGCAGGAGCTGCTCCCCGCGCGCCGCGAGGAACTCGTCCATGGCCTTGCGGGATCCCGCCCAGTAGTCGTAGTCGTCGATGATGACCACACCGCCCGAGGGCACCCGGTCATAGAGGTGCGCGAGCTCGTGCCTGGTCGACTCGTACCAGTCCGTGTCGAGGCGCAGGAGCGCGATCTGCTCGGGCGCGTGTGCGGGAATCGTGTCCTGCACGAGGCCGGCGTGGTAGTGAATGCGGTCGGCCGGATACCCCGTCCGCGACATCCCGGCCTGGACGTCCGGGAGGTCGGCGATCGCCCAGATCGACCGCGCCGTCTGCGGGCTGCTCTCGAGCAGCTCGCGAGCCGGCGGGCCGCCCACGCGCCGGTCCTCGTCGGTCGGTTCGGGCATGCCCTTGAACGTGTCGAAGAGATGCAGGTCGCGGTCGCTCACGCCGCGGCCGATCAGCGTCCGGGCAACGGCCTGCATGCTTCCGCCCCGCCACACCCCGCATTCGACCATGTCTCCCGGCACGTCCCGGTCGACGATGTAGCGAACCGCGACGACGAGCGCGAAGATCCGGAAGTACGACGTCATCGTCCACGGCCGGACCGCCTTCATGGTCGCCCGGGCCTCCGGATCGTGGTAGCGCTTGATGCGGTCGGACTTCGCGGGCCGCGCGCGCGGCCTCGGCTTGGGCTTGGGCTTGGGCGCCGCAGCGGGACGCGCGGGTTCGGCGCCGACCCTGACGATCCGAAGGCCGGTCACCCGCTCGAGCCCTCGGTTGACGGCCTTGCGCCAGCTCACGCGGGCAGTGTCCGGGCCGCGTGGACGCGCGCACAGAACCCAAAGGTTGGAAGTCGCTCAACCCGGACGTGCGGCGGCGGAAAGGGTAGGGTCGCCATAACGTCCGACGAGTGAAGGAGGAGCCGTGGCCGGCGACGCGATCTTCATCGGTTGGGGCGACCCGGTGCACGGGCGCGAGCAGAAGGGCCTCGAAGTGTTCGGCGAGGCTGTCGCGCTCTGGGGCAGGCTGCAGGAGGAGGGGGCGATCGAGAGCTTCGAGCCCGTCCTCCTCGGACCCCACGGGGGCGACCTCCAGGGCTTCTTCCTGCTCCGCGGCGACCGCGCGAAGCTCGACGAGGTCGTGCGCAGCGACGACTTCGAGCGCATGATGACCCGCGCGAGCCTGATCATCGAGCGCCTCGGAGCGATCCAGGCCTACTGCGGTGAGGGCATCCAGAGGCCGATGACGATCTACCAGGAGGCGAGCGCCGAGCTCGGCGGCTAGCGCCCGCCTCCCATAGGGTGCGACGCCCCGAGGACGGAGGCATCGCGCGCTATGAGCATTGTTGTCCGGTTCAAGCCCACAGGTCTGACGGCTGAGACCTATGACGAAGGCACCCGCCAGCTCGAGGAGGCTGGCGTCGAGCGCCTCCCGGACGGTCTTGAGCACCACGTCTGCTTCGGGACGGATGGGAACCTGCAGGTCAGCGAGATCTGGGAATCGCGCGAGCAGTTCGAGGCGTTTGGTGAGCGGCTGCAGAAGCTGCCCGTCCTCGCCGAGCTCAGCATCGAGTACTCCAGCCCACCCGAGATCTTCGAGGTTCACAAGATCGTCAAGCGCTAGCGAGCGCGCCCGGCAGGATTCGAACCTGCGGCCTCTCGCTCCGGAGGCGAGCGCTCTATCCACTGAGCTACGGGCGCCGGATGTGGGAGCTTAGCGGCGTGGAACTGGCGATCATCAGCGATACGCACCTGCCGCGGCGGGGTCGGACGCTCCCGCGGGAGTGCGTTGAGCGGCTGCGGGCGGCGGACCTGATCCTGCACGCGGGGGACGTGATCGAGGCCGACGTGCTCGCGGAGATCGAGGCGCTCGGGCCGCCCGTGCACGCCGTGCGCGGCAACGTCGACTCGGTCGAGCTGCAGGCGCGGCTGCCGCTGACCCGGATCGTGGAGGCGGACGGCGCGCGGATCGCGATGGTGCATGACGGCGGGCCGGCCGACGGCCGCCTCGCGCGCCTCAAGCGCCGGTTCCCGGACACGCGGGCGGTCGTGTTCGGCCACTCGCACCTGCCGCTGATCGAGCTCGACGCCGACGGCTTCGCGATCTTCAACCCCGGCTCGCCCACGGAGCGGCGTCGGGCGCCGCACCACACGATGGGCATCGCAACCGCGGAGGACGGCCGGATCGCGTTCGAGCTCGTCGTGCTCGAGGGCTAACCTCGACAGCCCATGGACGTCTCGCTGTTCTTCGCCGGCACGGCCGGCTCGGTGCCCACGGCGCGGCGCGGGCTGCCCGCGCTGGTGCTGCGCGCCGGCGGCGAGCGGATCCTGGTCGACTGCGGGGAGGGGACCCAGCAGCAGCTGCTGCGGTCCGTCGGGCTGCCCGAGCTCGACGCGATCTTCGTCACCCACCTGCACCTCGACCACTGGCTCGGGCTGCTGGGGATGGTGAAGACGTTCGACCTGCGCTCGCGCGAGCGGCCGCTGACGATCTACGGCCCGCCGGGCCTCGAGCGCCTGTGGGCGGCGATGCGGCCGATCGTGATCGGCCGCACCGGCTACCCGCTGAACACGGTCGAGCTCGAGCCTCACGAGGAGGTCCGGTTCGGGTCGTTCGCGATCGTGCCCTTCTCCGTCAAGCACCGGATCGAGGCCTACGGCTACGCCTTCGTCGAGGACGAGCGCCCCGGGCGGTTCGACATCGACGCGGCGCGCGCGCTCGGTGTGCCCGAGGGGCCGGCCTGGGGTCGCCTGCAACGCGGGGAGACCGTCGCCGGCGTCCGGCCCGAGCAGGTGATGGGCTCCGGGCGCGCCGGCCGGCGGATCGTGATCTCCGGCGACACCGCGCCGTGCGAGGCAGTCGAGGTCTACGCGCACCACGCCGACCTGCTCGTGCACGAGGCGACGTTCCTGGAGGACGAGCGCGCCCGCGCACGCGCGACCGGCCACTCGACCGCCCGCCAGGCGGCCGAGATCGCCCGCCAGGCAGAGGTCCGCCTGCTCGCGCTCACCCACCTGTCCACGCGCTACTTCCCGCGCGACGTCCGCGACGAGGCCCGCGCCGTGTTCCCCAACACCGTCGTGCCGCGCGACTTCGACGAGATCGCGGTGCCGTTCCCCGAGCGCGGCGAGCCCGCGCTCGTGAAGGCCGACCCCGAGCCGGTCGGGGCGTCATGAGCGCGCCGTGGTTCCCGCTCGACGACGAGTGCGCGCCCGTGCAGGGCCGCTTCCTGATGGCGCTGCGCCGCCACGCGCTCGACTGGCCGCCCGGCATCGACCCCCAGCACTCGGGCGCCTACGTGGTCGACGGCGTGCTGGCCACGTACGTCGACGTCGTCGCCGACGACGGCGGGCGGATCTCGCTGCGGGTCGACTACGACGGCTCGTTGCTCTCCGCCGACGAAACCCTCGGTGGGCTGGGCGTGGCCGGCACGCCCGACGCCTGCGCCGCCGAGGGCTCGCGCTGGTTCCTCGAGCGCCTGCGCGCCGTCCGCTGACGCTGCTACCTTCCCGACCGTCCCTTTAACCCGGTCCCGTGAGGCCAGGAAGGAACGTGCGGATGAACCATGCAAAGGTCGTCCTCGACGAGGACGACATCCGGCGGACGCTCGTGCGGATCGCGCACGAGATCGTCGAGAAGAACGCCGAGCAGCCCGTCGCGCTCGTCGGGATCCACCGGCGCGGCGCCCACCTCGCCAAGCGTCTGCACCAGCTGGTGTGCGACCTGCTCGAGGACGAGGTCCCGCTCGGGGACATCGACATCGCCTTCTATCGCGACGACGTGTCGAGCCGCCCCGCCGACCCGGCGGTGCACGCGTCGCACCTGCCGTTCCGGGCCGAGGACTACACCGTCGTGCTCGTCGACGACGTGCTCTACACCGGCCGCACGGTGCGCGCCGGGATCGAGGCGCTGTTCGACTACGGGCGCCCCGCCCGCGTCCAGCTCGCCGTGCTGGCCGACCGCGGCCACCGCGAGCTGCCGATCCGGCCCGACTACGTCGGAAAGAACCTGCCCACCGCCCGCGGCGAGCGGGTCAACGTCCGCGTGACCGAGCTCGACGGGGTCGACGAGGTCGCCATCGCCACGCTCGAGGAGGCCCTGGCATGAGGCACCTGCTTTCGATCGAGGACCTCGACCGACCGGCGATCGAGCGGATCCTCGACCGCGCCAAGTCGTTCACCGAGGTCTCCGAGCGCGAGATCAAGAAGGTCCCCGCGCTGCGCGGCCGGCGCGTGCTCAACCTCTTCTACGAGGCGTCGACCCGCACGCGCTCGAGCTTCGAGCTGGCGGCCAAGGCGCTCAGCGCCGACGTCGTGAACTTCGCCGCCGGCGGCTCGGCGGTGGAGAAGGGCGAGTCGCTCAAGGACACCGTGCAGACGCTCTCGGCGTACCGGCCCGACCTGATCGTGATCCGCACGCCGCACGTCGGCGCCGCTCACCTGGTCGCCCGCTGGACCGACGCGGGCGTGGTGAACGCCGGCGACGGCAAGCACGAGCACCCCACGCAGGCGCTGCTGGACGTGTACGCGTTGCGCGACCGGATCGGCTCGCTCGACGGCGCGAGCATCTGGATCGTCGGCGACGTGCTGCACTCGCGCGTCGCCCGCTCCTGCATCCACGCCTACCGGATGATGGGCGCGCACGTGACCGTGTGCGGGCCGCCGACGCTGATCCCGCGCGACATCGAGGCGCTCGGCTGCGACGTCGAGTACACGCTCGACCGCCTGTCCGAGGCCGACGTCGTCTACGCGCTGCGGATGCAGAACGAGCGGATGAGCGACTCGTTCGTGCCCTCGCTGCGCGAGTACGCCGCGCGCTACCAGATCGACGGCCGCCGGCTCGCGCCCGGCCAGGTGCTGATGCATCCCGGCCCCGTCAACCGCGGCGTCGAGCTGGCCGCCGAGGTGATCGACTCCCCGCAGGCCATCATCGGCCAGCAGGTCGCGGCCGGCGTCGTCGTCCGGATGGCGGTCCTGTTCGAGCTGCTGGCGGGCCGCGGCGCACCGCAGGCTGCCCCGGCGATCGCGGCGGTGACCTGATGCTCGACTCGCGACCCACCCCCGCCGCCGACCTGCTGATCCGCGGCGCCCACGTGCTCGACCCCCGCACCGGGATCGACGCCCCGCTCGACGTGCTCGTCTCGGGCGGCGAGATCGCCGAGCTCGGACCGGAGCTCGAGGCGCCCGACGGCGTCGAGACGATCGACGGCGAAGGCCGGCACCTGTTCCCCGGCTTCGTCGACCCGCACGTGCACCTGCGCACGCCCGGGCAGGAGCACAAGGAGACGCTGGAGAGCGGCACCCGCGCGGCGGCCGCCGGCGGCTACGTGGCCGTCGTGGCGATGCCCAACACCGACCCGACGGTCGACTCGGCGTCCGTGCTCACGGCGCTTCGCGACCAGGCCCGCCGCGACGCGCGCGTGCCGGTCGGCTTCCTGGCTGCCGTCACCCGCGGGCTCGGCGGCGAGGCGCTGACCGAGATGGCCGAGCTGCGCGACGCCGGCGCGCTGGGCTTCACCGACGACGGCAAGCCGGTCCACCGTGCCGGCATCCTGCGCAAGGCGCTGCAGTACCAGCGCCTGGCGGGCGGCGTGCTGTGCCTGCACGAGGAGGATCCGACGCTGTCGGGCCGCGGCGTCATGCACGAGGGCGCGGTGTCCGCGCGGCTGGGGCTGGCGGGGATCCCGTCGGTCTCGGAGTCGACGCTGATCGCCCGCGACGCGGCGCTGGCGGGCTACGAGGCCGGGCGGATCCACATCCAGCACCTGAGCGCGCGCGAGTCGGTCGAGGCCGTGGCGGCGGCCAAGGCGCGCGGCGTGCGAATCACCGCCGAGGCCTCGCCGCACCACCTCACGCTGACCGAGCACGCCCTGCTCGACGAGCTCGACACGCGGCTGAAGATGAACCCGCCGCTGCGCGCCGAGGAGGACCGCCAGGCGCTGATCGACGGTCTCCGCGACGGCACGATCGACTGCATCGCCACCGACCACGCGCCGCACGCGCGCGAGGAGAAGGAGGTGCCGTTCGAGGAGGCCCCGATGGGCACGACCGGCCTCGAGACCGCGTTCGCGGCGCTCTACACCGAGCTCGTCCTGCCCGGCGTGGTCCCGCTCGCCCTGGTCGTCGACAAGCTCTCGAGCGGCGCCGCGCTGCTCGGCCTGCCGCTGCCGGCGATCGAGCGCGGACGGCCGGCGGACTTCTGCCTCGTCGACCTCGACGCGGAGTGGGTGGTCGGCGAGCACGGCTACGAGAGCAAGGCCGACAACTGCTGCTTCGACGGGCGCACGCTGCGCGGCCACGTGGTCGCCACGGTCGCCGCGGGCGCGATCGCCTACCGGGAGCGGGTGCCGGCTTGAGCGCGTACGTGCTGCTCGAGGACGGCGAGCGCTTCGACGGCGACGCCGTCGGAGCGCCTAGCCCGGTGACCGGTGAGGTCGTGTTCACGACCGGCATGTCGGGCTACCAGGAGTCGATGACCGACCCGAGCTTCGCGCGGCAGCTGATCACGTTCACGACCGCCCACGTCGGCAACTACGGGGTCAGCGAGGCGGCCTGGGAATCCGACCACGTGCACGCCGCCGGGGCGATCATGCGCGAGGCGGTCAACACCACCGACGCCCCAGGGGCCGATCAGGGCTGGCTCGACTGGCTGGCCGACGAAGGAATCCCCGCCATCACGGGTGTCGACACGCGCGCGCTGGTGCGACACATCCGCTCCAAGGGCGCGATGCGGGGCGGCATCTTCCCCGCCTCGTTCCCCGTGGCGGACTCGATGGAGCGCATCATCGCCGAGCCATCGATGATCGGTCGGGACCTTGCCCGCGAGGTGGGGGTCGCCGAGCCTCGCGTGTACGGCGAGGAGGGCGGCCTGCGGATCGTCGCGCTCGACACCGGCATCAAGGACTCGATCGTGCGCAACTTCGTCGCGCGGGGGGTGCGGCTCGAGCTGTATCCGTGTACCACGCCGGCGTCCGAGCTGCTGGCGCACGATCCAGACGGGTTCTTCCTCGTCCCGGGGCCGGGCGATCCTGCCGCGCTCGACTATCTCGTGGAGACCATCCGCGCGCTGCTCGTCCGCAAGCCGGTGTTCGGGATCTGCCTCGGCCACCAGCTGCTCTCGCGCGCCGCCGGCCTGGAGACCTTCAAGCTCCCGTTCGGCCACCGCGGCGCCAACCACCCGGTCAAGGACCTCGCGACCGGCCGGATCGCGATCACCTCCCAGAACCACGGCTTCGCGGTCGCGGGGACGCCCGGCGCCCGGATCGAGACCGACCTCGGCGCCGCCGAGCTGACCCACGTGAACCTCTACGACGGGACGGTCGAGGGCTTCCGGCTGCTCGACGTACCCGCCGCCTGCGTCCAGTACCACCCCGAGGCGGGACCGGGGCCGAACGACTCGCTCGGCCTCTTCGACTCCTTCATCGAGCAGTTCGAGCATGCCGCGTAGGGACGACCTGCAGAAGATCCTCGTGCTCGGCTCGGGGCCGATCGTGATCGGCCAGGCCGCCGAGTTCGACTACTCCGGCGCCCAAGCGTGCAAGGTGCTGCTCGAGGAGGGCTACGACGTCGTCCTCGTCAACTCGAACCCGGCGACGATCATGACCGACCCGGAGTTCGCGACCGCCACCTACGTCGAGCCGCTGCTGCCCGGCCCGGTCGCGCAGGTGATCGAGCGCGAGCGGCCGGACGCGCTGCTGCCGACGCTGGGCGGCCAGACCGCGCTCAACCTCGCCAAGGCGCTGCACGAGGACGGCACGCTCGAGCGCTTCGGGGTCGAGCTGATCGGCGCCACCTACGACGCGATCTGCCGCGCCGAGGACCGCGAGCTGTTCGACGCCACGATGCAGGAGGCCGGCCTGCGCACGGCGCGCAACACGATCGCCACCGATCTCCCGCAGGCGCGCACCGCACTCGACAGCTTCGGGCTGCCGCTGATCGTTCGCCCGGCGTTCACGCTCGGCGGGCGCGGCGGCGGGATCGCCCGCACGGAGGCCGACTTCGAGCGGATCGTGGCCGGCGGCCTGGCGGCGTCCCCGATCGGCCAGGTGCTGATCGACGAGTCGGTGCTCGGCTGGGGCGAGTTCGAGCTCGAGGTCATGCGCGACAGCGCGGACAACGTCGTCATCGTCTGCTCGATCGAGAACGTCGACCCGATGGGCGTCCACACCGGGGACAGCGTGACCGTCGCGCCGCAGCAGACGCTGACGGACCGCCAGTACCAGGTGCTGCGCGACCAGGCGATCGCGGTGATCCGCGCGGTGGGGGTCGAGACCGGCGGCTCGAACGTGCAGTTCGCGGTCAACCCGGCCACCGACGAGGTCGTCGTGATCGAGATGAACCCGCGCGTGTCGCGCTCGAGCGCGCTCGCCTCGAAGGCCACCGGGTTCCCGATCGCCAAGATCGCCGCACGGCTGGCGGTCGGCTACCGGCTCGACGAGATCGACAACGACATCACCAAGCGCACGCCGGCGTCGTTCGAGCCGGTGCTCGACTACGCCGTCGTCAAGTGGCCGCGGTTCGCGTTCGAGAAGTTCCCGGGCGTGGACAGCGGCCTGTCCACCCACATGAAGTCGGTCGGCGAGGTGATGGCGATCGGGCGCACGTTCCGGCAGGCGTTCGCGAAGGCCATGCGCTCGCGCGAGCTGGACGCGCCGGTCGACCTGTCCGGCGACCTGCTGGCGCGGCTCGAGGCGCCGTCCGCGGATCGGTACGACCTGATCCTCGAACTGCTGCAGCGAGGGGAGGCCGAGGAGGAGATCCGCGCGCGCACCGGGATCGACATGTGGTTCCTGCGGCAGCTGCGCGGGCTGGACGAGGCGTTCGCGGGCGAGCGGACCTACCGCGCGGTCGACACCTGCGCGGCCGAGTTCGAGGCCGAGACGCCGTACT
Organism: uncultured Solirubrobacteraceae bacterium; assembly: GCA_963838655.1. Lineage (GTDB taxonomy): Bacteria > Actinomycetota > Thermoleophilia > Solirubrobacterales > Solirubrobacteraceae > DASSUW01. Next base: position 171,453 of record CAWIRW010000006.1, read on the forward strand.
TCTACTCCGCCTGGGAGCGCCCGCCGGTGCGCTCCGAGATCGAGCGCGGCGACCGGCCGAGCGTGATGATCCTCGGCTCCGGGCCGAACCGCATCGGCCAGGGCATCGAGTTCGACTACTGCTGCGTGCACGCCGCCATGACCGTGCGCGAGTCCGGTCGCGACGCGGTGATGGTCAACTGCAACCCCGAGACGGTCTCGACCGACTACGACACCTCCGATCGCCTGTACTTCGAGCCGCTCACGCTCGAGGACGTGCTGGCGATCGTCGAGGTCGAGAAGCCTGAGGGCGTGGTGGTCCAGTTCGGGGGTCAGACCCCGCTCAAGCTCGCCGCCGGGTTGGAGGCCGCCGGCGTGCCGCTGCTCGGCACGCAGCCCGAAGCGATCGATCTGGCCGAGGACCGCGGGCGCTTCTCGCGGCTGCTCGGGGAGCTGAGGCTGCGGGTGCCGCCCTACGCCACCGCCCACTCCGCCGAGGAGGCGCTGGCCGCTGCGCCCGGGATCGGGTGGCCGCTGCTCGTGCGCCCCAGCTACGTGCTCGGCGGGCGCGCGATGGAGATCGTCTACGACCGCGATGGCCTGGCCGACTACCTGCGTCGAGTGAACGGCAGCGGACGGGAGATCTTCCTCGACCGCTTCCTCGAGAACGCGATCGAGGTCGACGTGGACGCCATCTGCGACGGCGAGGACGTCTGGATCGGCGGCGTGATGCAGCATGTCGAGGAGGCCGGCATCCACTCAGGCGACTCGGCCTGCGTGCTGCCGCCGCACTCGCTCGGCTCAGAGATGCTGGGGGAGATCCGCGAGGCGACGCGGCGGATCGCGCTCGCGCTCGGGACGGTCGGGCTCATCAACGTCCAGTACGGCGTGCTCGGCGACGACCTGTACGTGATCGAGGCCAACCCCCGTGCCTCGCGAACGGTGCCGTTCGTTTCGAAGGCGACCGGCCTGCCGCTCGCCAAGCTCGCCTGCCGGGTCATGCTCGGCGAGCGCCTCGCGAATCTCGGGCTGCCCGAGGAGGGTGGGTGGGGACAAATTCAGCACGTGTCCGTCAAGGAGGCGGTGCTCCCGTTCGACCGCTTCGCCGGCGCCGACGCCCTGCTCGGCCCGGAGATGCGCTCGACCGGCGAGGTGATGGGCGTCGCGGCCGACTTCCCGGCCGCGTTCGCCAAGGCCCAGGCCGCCGCCGGCGCACGGCTGCCGGCCTCCGGCGCGGTCTTCCTCACGGTCACGGACACCGACAAGTCCGCGGTCATGGGGATCGCCGCCCAGCTCCACGACCTCGGCTTCCGGATCGTCGCCACGCGCGGGACGGCCGCGGCGATCTCGCGCATGGGCATCCCGGTCGAGCGGCTGAACAAGATCGGCGAGGGGTCGCCGCACGTGATCGACTGGATCGAGAGCGGCGACGTGACGCTGGTCATCAACACCCCGACCGGCACCGCCGCCCGCACCGACGGCTACGAGATCCGCCGCGCCGCCGTCGCGCGCGGCATCCCATGCATCACGACGATCGCGGGCGGGATGGCGGCCGCCCGCGCGATCTCCGCCGACCGTGCAGGGGAGCCGGCCGTCGTGTCGCTCCAGGAGCTGCACTCGCGAGGCGTGGCGGCGGGATCGTGAACTTCGGCATTGAAGGGAGCCGGGGAGGTTGGCGGCGGGATGAACACCCGCATTGAGGGGAGCACGGAGGTGGCTGGGGCTGATAACTGTCGGTATGCGACAGAAATCAGCCCCACGACGCTGGCGGACGACGGGCGGACGCTGGCGCCCTTCGGTCGCCGCCCTACAAGCGTCGTTGGACGCCGGGACTACGGGCCGTACCGGGTGATCACCGTGGCCGATCCACACGGCCCGCGCCCCGACCCCGGCCAGTTCTACATGCTCACCGCCGCGGAGCGCTGGGGTGGCGGGACACGACGAGCGGCCGTTCCTGCCGCGCGCGTTCAGCGTCATGCGAGCGCACGACGACGGGACGCTCGACTTCCTGCTCGAGGACGTCGGCCCGGGCACCAACCGCCTGTGCGAGCTGGACGAGGGCGACGAGCTGCTCGTCCTCGGCCCGCTCGGCAAAGGCTTCAGGCCGCCCCGCCAGGGCCGCCGCCCGATCCTCGTCGGCGGCGGCGTCGGGATCGCGCCGCTCGCCATCTGGGCCGACCACATCGGCGCCGCCGCGCTCACCCTCCTCGGCTTCCGCGACGCCGAACACGCCGAGGGCGCCGCGCTGATCCCGAACGCCCGCATCGCCACCGACGACGGCTCCACGCGGCCACCACGGCCTCGTGACCGACCTCCTCAATGCCGAAGTCGGATGCGACCCCCGGGCCGAGATCTACGCCTGCGGCCCGCCGCCCATGCTCGACGCGATCGCACACGATGGCCAACGACAACGACGTCCCCGCCCAGCTCGCCATGGAGTCCGGGATGGCCTGCGGCTACGGCGCCTGCTTCGGGTGCGTCGTGCCCACCCGGGACGGCTACGTCCGCCTGTGCGTCGACGGCCCGGTGATCGACGCGTGATCGAGTTCCTCGGCATCCCGCTCGAGCACCGGATCGTCAACGCCTCCGGCACGTTCGACGCGATCGCCGCCCGCCGCGCGTTCGGCGACGCCCTGCTCGAGCACTTCCCGTTCGCCGCCTTCGTCTCCAAGACGGTCACGCTCGCGCCCCGGCAGGGCAACCCGCCGCCGCGGCTCTACGAGCTGCCCGGCGGGATGATCAACTCGATCGGGCTCCCCAACAAGGGACTCGAGGGCTACCTCCGCGAGGACCTGCCACAGCTCGCCGAGCTGCCGGTGCCGCTGATCGTCAACGTCATGGGCTCGCGGCGCGAGGACGTCGCCCGACTGGTCGAAGCGTTCTCCGAGCGCGACGAGGTGTCGGCGATCGAGCTCAACGTCTCCTGCCCGAACGTCAAGACCGGGCTGATCATGGGCGCCGACCCGCGCGAGCTCGCCGGCCTGCTCGACGTCGTCGTGCCGCATTCCGGCAAGCCGCTGGTCGTGAAGCTGACGCCGAACTGCGCGTCGCCCGCGGCGGTCGCCGTCGCGGCCGAGGAGCACGGCGCCGACGCCGTGTCGCTGATCAACACGCTGCGCGGGATGGCGATCGACCCGCACCGGCCGGGCGAGCCCTGGCTCGGCGGCGGCAGTGGCGGCGTGTCCGGGCCGGCCGTCCGGGCGATCGCCCTCAGCCAGATCCGCGAGGTGCGCGAGCGGGTGGACCTGCCCATTGTCGGCATGGGAGGAGTCCAGAGCGGGGGGCATGCCCATGACCTCCGCAAGGTCGGCGCAGAAGTGGTCGCCGTGGGCACGGAATCGTTCCGCGATCCACTGGCCGGTCGTCGCGTCGCGGACGAGTTGTCCAGGCTCGAGCACGCTTTCCCTGCAAACGCGCCCTCCGGCATCGAGGTCGTGCGGCAATAGCACAAACGAGCGCGAAAAGCCCTGCAAAAAACCCGGTTACCGTAAACTCCCCTGCATGCGGCTTCACCTCAACTAGAGGTCGAGGCGAATTCGTGCCCCAGCGCTTGTCGTGCGAGCAATCGAATGTAGACTCGCCGCCCATGCCGCCCGCGACCAAGACCCCCGTGAAGCTCGCCGTGGCCGCCCCGGAACGCTCGCTCGTGCAGCGGATGGAGGCGCTTCAGCGGGCGAACGACATCCGCACGCGGCGGGCGCAGCTCAAGCGGGATCTGAAGGGCGGCCGGGTCAGCATCCACGACCTGCTACTGGAGCCGCCGGAGTACGTCGAGACGGCCAAGGTGTTCGACATGCTGCTGGCCGTCCCCAAGTACGGCCGCGTGAAGGTCAACAAGGTCCTGCAGCAGTGCCGGATCTCGCCGTCGAAGACGATCGGCGGCCTCTCGCAGCGCCAGCGCACCGAGCTGGTCTCCATGCTGCGGCGCTAGTTGCCCAGAGTCTTCGTCATCACCGGTCCTTCGGGGGTCGGAAAGGGGACGCTGATCCGGACGCTCGTCGACCGCGTCCCCGAGCTCGAGCTCTCGGTCTCGGCGACCACGCGCCGTCCGCGACTGGGGGAGACGCACGGCGTCGACTACCACTTCCTCGACGACGAGGAGTTCGAGCGCCGGGTCGCGGCCGGCGACTTCCTCGAGCACGCCGACTACTCCGGCCGCCGCTACGGGACGCTGCGCTCGGACCTCGAGCAGCGGCTTGCGCGCGGCGCGCCCGTGGTGCTGGAGATCGAGGTCCAGGGCGCCCGCCAGGTCGCCGAGTCGATGCCCGAGGCCGAGCGCATCTTCATCGCGCCGCCGTCCGAGGACGCGCTGCGCGAGCGGCTGATCGGCCGCGGCACGGACTCCGCCGAGGACGTCGAGAAGCGCCTCGCCACGGCCCGCGAAGAGCTGCGTGCGCAGGGAGAGTTTCCGCACGTCGTGCGCAACGACCGGCTCGAGGACGCCGTGGCCGCGCTCGAGGAGCTCGTCCGCTCGGCGCTAGGATCTGAGGCCAAGTAACCGACGAAGGGCCCCTCTTGATCTCACCCCGCGTGGACCGCTTGCTGGACAACGTGGACTCTCCGTACGCCAGCGTCATCGTGGCCGCCAAGCGCGCCCGCCAGATCAACTCCTACTACCACAACCTCGGCGAGGGGACGTTCGAGGAGTTCCCGCCGCCGATGGTCGACACGGGCTCGAAGAACTACCTGACGATCGCCCTCGAAGAGGTCGCGGGCGGCAAGGTCAAGTACCGCTACCGCTAGCGACAACATGGCCCGCCTCCTGCTTGGCGTCACCGGCGGGATCGCCGCGTACAAGGCGCTCGAGCTGGCGCGCGCGGCCATCAAGGCGGGCCACGCCGTGCGCGTCATCCAGACGGAGGCGTCGACGCGCTTCGTCGGCGCCGCGTCGTTCGCCGGCATCACCGGCGCTCCCGTGCTGATCACCGAGTGGGAGCCGGACCCGTCAAGGGGCGCCTTCCCCGGCGACCCGCTGCCCGAGCACACGCCGCTCTCGCACCTCGAGCTGGTCGAGCGCGCCGACGCCTTCCTGATCGCCCCGGCGTCGGCCAACACGCTGGCCAAGCTCGCCGGCGGCCATGCCGACAACCTGCTGACCGCGGCGGCGCTGGCCTGCCGGCGACCGCTGATCCTCGCGCCGGCGATGAACGCGGCGATGTACGAGCACCCCGCCACCCAGGCCAACCTCGCCCGGCTGCGCGAGCGCGGCGCCCGCGTGCTCGAGCCCGGGACCGGGTCGCTCGGCTCGCTCGGCGAGTGGGGCATCGGCCGGCTGCCCGAGCCGCCCGAGCTGCTGGCCGCGTTCGAGCAGGCCCTCCAGCGCAGCCGTGACCTCGACGGTCTGAAGGTCCTCGTCACCGCCGGCGGCACGCGGGAGCCGATCGACGCCGTGCGCTACGTCGGCAACCGCTCCTCCGGCCGCATGGGATTCGCGCTCGCCGAGGAGGCGGCCCGCCGCGGCGCCGACGTCGCGGTCGTCGCCGCCAACGTCGCGCTCGAGCGCCGCGCGGGCATCGAGTACGTCGATGTGCGGACCGCAGCCGAGCTGGCGGCGGCGTGCGAGGCCCGCTTCGACGCGGCCGACGTGCTGCTGATGGCCGCGGCCGTCGCCGACTACACGCCGGCCGAGCCCCACGCGGGCAAGCTCAAGAAGGACGCGACGGGACCGGAACTCGATCTGCGCCTCGTACGTACTACGGACGTGCTCGCCACCCTGTCAGCCCGTCGCCGCCCCGGGCAGCTGCTCGTGGGCTTCGCCGCCGAGCATGGCGACGGCGCCGTCGACCGCGCGCGCGACAAGCTGGCGCGCAAGCAGCTCGACGCGGTGGTGGTGAACGACGTCGGCGCGCCCGGAATCGCCTTCGACGCGCCCGACAACGAGGTCACGATCGTCACGGCCGACGGCGACCGCCACGTGCCGCAGGCGGACAAGGCCGCGATCGCAACTGCCATCCTGGACGTGGTCTTGAGCCGCCGTTCATCTCCCGACATGAAGGTGCCCCGCTGATGGAACCCCTGGAGCCCACGCCCGAGGCGGAGCGCACCGTCGCCCCCGAGCAGGTGGAGGCGGCGGTGTCGGTCGCCCGCCGGATCGCCGACAACATCCGGCGCGCGGTCAAGGTCGACGACGACGTGCTGGAGCAGGTGATCGTCTCGCTGCTCGCCGAGGGGCACATCCTCGTCGAGGACTATCCCGGCGTCGGCAAGACGGCGCTGGCGCGCGCGCTCTCGCGCTCGATCGACTGCGCGTTCGCCCGCGTCCAGTGCACGGCCGACCTGCTGCCCGCCGACATCGTGGGCACGAACGTCTACAACCAGCGCGAGGCGCGCTTCGAGTTCCGCCCTGGTCCGATCTTCGCCAACATCGTGATCGTCGACGAGATCAACCGCGCGTCGCCGAAGACGCAGTCCGGCCTGCTGGAGTGCATGCAGGAGCGCCAGGTCACGGTCGACGCGACGTCGCACGAGCTGGCGCGGCCGTTCCTCGTCTTCGCCACCCAGAACCCGGTCGAGTACGAGGGCACCTACCCGCTGCCCGAGGCGCAGGTCGACCGCTTCATGATCCGCGTGTCGCTCGGCTACCCGAGCGCCGCGGACGAGGCGAGCATGCTTGCGGGCCACGAGGCGCACGACCGCGTGCTCGACCTCGAGGCCGTCGCCGACCGCGCCGAGGTGGTCGAGGCGGTCGAGGCCGCCCACGGCGTGCACGCCTCGCGCGCGCTGCGCGACTACGTCGTGGCCCTGATCCGCCACACCCGCGTCGACTCGCGCGTGGAGCTCGGCGCCTCGCCGCGCGCCGGCCTGATGCTGCTGCGCGCCGCCAAGGCTCGCGCGCTGGTGCAGGGTCGCGACCACGCACTGCCCGACGACGTGCAGGCGCTCGCCGGGACCGTCATCGCCCACCGCCTCATGCTCGTGCCCGAGGCGGCGGGCGTCCACCGGGCCAGCGTCGTGGCCGACGCGATCGCGGCCACGCCGGCGCTGTAGCGAGGCCGCCGTGCGGTCGGCGTTCGGATGCGCGGCGCTGGGGGTGCTGCTGCTCGTGGTCGCCGGAACGTTCGACGCCGAGCCGCTGTACGTCACCGGCTCGGCGCTGGCGCTGCTCGGCGTGGGCGCCGCCGGCTGGATCGGCGCCGGCTCGCTCGGCGCTGAGGTGCATCGCGAGCTCGGCGCCCGCAGCGTGCTCGAGGAGCAGCCGCTGGGCGTGAAGATCTCGGCGTCCGCCGGGCGCCTGCCGCTCCCGCCCGGCTGGATCGACGAGCCGCTGCTGCCCGAGCCGGTGCGCTTCCAGGCCGGCCGGCGCCACGCTCGCGTGCGGGTCGAGGTGACGTTCGGCCGCCGCGGCCGCCGCCGTCTGGCGCCGCCCGCGCTCGTGCTGCGCGACCCGTTCGGCCTCGCCCAGCGCGTCGTGAGCGGGACCGGCACCGACGAGGTGCTCGTGCTCCCGCGCGTGCTGCCGGTCCGGGCCACCGCCGGCGGGGGCGACGCCACGCCCGCCCACGCGCGCGCTGCCCTGATCGCCGCCGCCGAGACCGAGCTCGACGGCCTGCGGGAGCACCGTCAGGGCTCGCCTGCGTCGCGGATCCACTGGCCGGCGGTCGCCCGTGGCCACGGGCTGATGGAGCGCAAGCTGATCTCAGAGGCCGATTCGCGGCCGCTCGTCGTGCTCGACCCACGCGCGCCGGCGTCGCCCGACGCGCTCGACGGCGCGGTGCGCGCGGCCGCTTCGCTGTGCGTGCACTTCGCCCGCCGCTCGGGCTGCTCGCTGCTGCTGCCGGGCGACCGGCGCGCGCACGTGGTCGAAAAGGACCTGCTGGCGTGGCCGGCCGCGCACGTGCGGCTGGCGCTGCTCGACGAGTCGACGGGCCCGTCGCTCGTTGCCGCCCAGAACCGCCGCGGCCTCGTCGTGCTCGTGGCGGCGCGGGTGCTCGACCGCCCGCCGCGCGGGCTCGGGCGCACGCCGGGCGGCTGCATCCTCGTGATCCCGGGTGCCCTGCCGAACCGCCGCGCCGTGCTCGAGGTCGCCGGCTGCCAGGGCTTCCTGACGACCCGCAGCGGCGCGGCCGCGGCGATGGAGGCGGTGGCCGGGTGAGCACGGCTGCCGTCGCCGCCCGGACGCTGCCCGGCGAGCCGACGCTCTCGCTCCCGCTCGCGCGCGGCCTGGCCTTCTTCGCGCTCGCCGGCTTCGGCGCGCTGCACTGGATGGTGCTGCTCGAGCCCGCCGAGCCCAACCGCGCGCTGTACGGGCTCGCGGCCGCCGCCCTCGTCGTCGCCGGCCTGCTGGCCGCTGCGCGCCTCGGCCCGCGCGCCCGCGCCGCGGCCGCTGCCGGCGTCACCGTCGTCGCGCTCGCCCTCGGGCTCCTCGGCGGTGGCGTGGCCGACGAGCTCCTGCGCCCCGACCAGTGGGGCGCGCTCGCCTCGGGCCTCGTGCGCGGCATCGAGTCGCTCCCCGGCATCCGGGTCCCGTACCGCGGTGTCGACGAGTGGACGCGGGTCGCGATCGGCGTCGGCGGTGCCGTGCTCCCGGCGCTGGCCGCCGCCCTGGCCTTCTGGCCGCGCGGCTCGCGCACAGGCTTCGCGATCCCGGCTCTGATCCTGCTCGTGGCGCTCTACGCCGTTCCCGCCGTGGCGCTCGACTTCGAGAACGAGTTCGTGCGCGGTGCCGCGCTCGCGCTGCTCGTGCTGGCGTTCCTGCGGCTCGAGAAGCTGCGCCTGGGCGACGCCGGCAACGCCGGGCTCGTGGCCACCGCCGCCGCGGTCCTCGCGCTGCTGCTCGCCCCCGCGCTCGACGGCGACCAGCCGTGGTGGGACTACGAGAGCTGGGCGCTCGGCGCCGCCTCGGCGCGCTCGACGTCGTTCTCGTGGGAACACGAGTACGGGCCGCTCGACTGGCCGCGCGACGGCCGCGAGCTGCTGCGCGTGAAGGCCGAGCGCTGGCCGGCGTACTGGAAGGCGGCGAACCTCGATCGCTTCGACGGGCTCCGCTGGCGCGAGGGCGGGGATCGCGCGGTCGGCGCGGGAAAGCCCGACGACGACCTCGTGTCGCTGGAGCGCGGCACCCAGCGCATCAGCGTGACGGTGCGCAACCTCACCAGCCCCACGTTCATCACGGCCGGCTACGCCGACGCGGTCGACGCGCCGACCGTCCGCGAGGTCTCGCGCGGGGACGGGACGTATGCGGCCAGTCGCGAGCTGCGCCGCGGCGACGCGTACAGCGCCACTGTCTACACGCCACAGACCGACGAGAGCCAGCGCCGCGAGCTCGGCTTCGAGGACCCCGCGCGAGGCGACATCGCGCCCTTCCGGCGCCTCGTGATTCGCGACGAGGAGGACCCGCACGACTCAGAGCGTGCCCCGGGAGCTCCGGTACGACTTCCCGCAGTTCGGCTTCCCGGGCGACGTCGCCGCTCGCCCCACCGCTGGATCGGTGGTGCCCGTCGAGCCCGGCGAGGCACGGGCCGCGCTCGACCGGAGTCCCTACCGGCGGACCTGGGGCCTCGCGCAGCGACTGCGGGATCAGGCCGAGACGCAGGAGGACCTCGTGCAGTCCGTGCTCGCGTACCTGCGCGAGGACTTCGGCTACACCGAGCAGCCGCGCGCAGGCATCGAGCACGCTCGAGGGCTTCCTCTTCGATTCCAAGTCCGGCTACTGCCAGCACTTCTCGGGCGCGATGGCGCTGGTGCTGCGCATGGCCGGGGTGCCGTCGAGGGTGGTGACCGGCTTCACCTCCGGCGCGCTCGACCGGAAGACCCGGGAGTACATCGTGCGCGACCTCGACGCTCACTCGTGGGTCGAGGTCTGGTACCCGAACACCGGCTGGGTCACCTTCGACCCGACGCCCGCGCTGGCGCCGCCGCGCGCGCAGCCCCAGGAAGACCGTGCCGGCTACGCGGACGGGAGCGCGAGCGCGCCGCCGAGCCTGCCGGGCGACCTCCCCTCCGATCCCGGCCGCCGCGGCCTGGCGGAGGAGGCGGGCACGCCGTGGGGCTGGATCGCGGCCGGGGTGGCCGGCGGCCTCGCGCTTGCCGCCGCGCTCGTGCTGCTGTGGCGCGGCCGCCGGCGGCGCGCCGGGACAGCACCCGGCCGCCGCCGCGCTCGTCGAGCTCGAGCGCGCGCTGCGCCGCACGCGTCAGCAACCCGGACCGGGCACCACGCTGCGCTCGCTCGAGCAGCGGTTCGCCCCGCGCAGCCCCGCGGCCGCCGGCTACGTGCGGGCGCTGAGCGAGCTCCGCTACGGCGGCCGCCCGCTCGCGCCGACGCCCGCGCAGCGGCGCGGCCTGCGCGCGGAGCTCGCCCGCGGGAACGGGCTGGCGGGACGCCTGCGCGCGTGGTGGGCGCTTCCACCGCAAGGCGAAATAAGCGCCTACACTCGAGGGTCGATGGACGACGTCTACGACCTCTTCACACGCGGCACCGCACTGCTCGAGGCCGGCGACTTCAACTCGGCGACCGTGCCGCTCTCGAAGGCGGCCGAGCTGGAGCCGGAGAAGGCCTCGATTCGCGAGGCGCTGGGCCGCGCATACTTCCGCTCCCGCCAGTTCGAGGCGGCCCGCGTCGAGTTCGCCGCGGTCGTCGACCTCGCGCCCACGAACGACTACGCGCTGTTCTGCCTCGGCCGCGCGCTGATGGAGCTCGGCCGCCCCGCGGAGGCGCGCAAGCCGCTCGCGCTCGCGGCCCAGCTGCGCCCCGAGCGACGCGACTACCGGATCTACCGTGAGCGCGCCGCTAAGGCTGCTTGAACGCGCTTCCGGTGCTATAACACCGGCACAGCTTTTTCGGCCCAAAGGGCCACGAAAAGCGGGCGCTCGCCCGCTTTTTTCATGAAGATAGGGATAGTCATGAGTGGGATTCAGGCAGACATCGAAGCGCGGCTCGCGAACGTCGAGCCCGATGTCGAGGTGCTGCTTGCGGAGGTCGTCGGAGGCCGTCTCGTGCGGCTGTTCATCGACCACCCGGACGGCGTCACGCTCGACCTGTGCGAGCGCGTCACCAAGCAGCTGCCGGACGTGCGCGAGAAGTACGCGCTCGAGGTGTCCTCGCCGGGCACCGAGCGACCGCTGACCAAGCCGGAGCACTTCCGCCGCTACCTCGGCCATCGCGCGCGCGTGCGCACCCGAGGCGCACACGAGGGGAGGCGCTCGTTCACCGGCGAGCTCCTCGACGCCTCGGGCGACGGGGTCACGGTCGCCGCCGATACCGGGGTGGTCTCGATCCCCTACGCCGACATCCATCGATCCAACCTCCTGGGGGACTGAGCATGTCTCAAGAGATCGTCGACGCCGTGCGCGTCCTCGGGCGAGAGAAGGGCATCTCCGAGGAGAAGCTGATGCTCGCCCTGGAGGACGCGCTCCTGTCGGCCTACAAGAAGCAGCCGGGCGCCGCCCGCTACGCACGCGTGCGCATGGACCGCGACAGCGGAGACTTCCGCGTCGACGAGCTGATCCTGCCGCCCGACCTCGAGGAGCAGCTGCTCGACGAGGCCGAGGAGGCCGCCACGCTCGAGGAGCGCCGCGTCGATCCCGAGACCGGCGAGGTCATCATCCCGGAGGCGCCCGACATCGACCCGGCACGCCTCGCCGAGTTCGACGACCAGATCGAGGCCGTCGACGTCACGCCGCACGACTTCGGGCGGATCGCCGCGCAGACCGCCAAGCAGGTGATCCTGCAGCGGATCCGCGAGGCCGAGCGCGACATGATGTTCGAGGAGTACCGCGACCGCGTGGGCGAGCTGATCACCGGCATCGTCCAGCAGTCGGACTCGCGCTACACGCTCGTGCAGCTGCGCGAGCGGGTCGAGGCGCTGCTGCCCAAGTCCGAGCAGGTCGACGGCGAGCGCTACGACCACTCGCAGCGCGTGAAGGCCGTCATCAAGGAGGTCTCGTCCTCGACGCGCGGGCCGAGCATCATCGTCTCCCGCCGCGATCCCGAGCTGATCAAGAAGCTGTTCGAGCTCGAGGTGCCGGAGATCGCGGACGGCCTGGTGGAGATCACCAACGTCGCGCGCGAGCCCGGCTACCGCTCGAAGATCGCGGTCGTCTCGCACGCCGACGGGGTCGACCCGGTGGGCGCGTGCGTGGGTCCTCGCGGCTCGCGCGTGCGCATGGTCGTGTCCGAGCTGCGCGGCGAGAAGATCGACATCATCCCCTACAACGACGAGCCCGCCCGCTTCGTCGCCAAGGCGCTCAGTCCCGCGCGCGTGCGCGAGGTGCTGGTCGACGACGACGGCAAGCAGGCGACGGTGATCGTGCCCGACGACCAGCTCTCGCTGGCGATCGGGCGCGAGGGCCAGAACGCGCGCCTCGCTGCCCGGCTCACGGGCTGGCGGGTCGACATCCGGTCCGAGACCGAGTTCTCCAAGCAGGAGACGGAGAGCGGCTACGACGACGACGCCGGCGAGGACGTCGGCGGGCGCTGCCACGCGATCCTGGCCAATGGCCGCCGTTGCCCGAACGCCGCGTTGCCGAGCTCGCGCTACTGCGGGCTCGACTCCCACCAGGAGCTCGAGAGCAAGGACGACCGACGTCGTCGGGAAGGCGTAACACCGGCCCAGAGGGCCGGGTTACGTGCGGGTGTTTGCCCAGGGGGCAAAACCCGCGGTGCCGATCCGGCGTTGCGCGGGGTGCGGCGAGCGCGCCCCGCGAACGGCGCTCCACCGCTTCGCTACCGTGGAGGGTCGATTGATGCCGGATCCGCTCGCGCGGATGCCGGGACGGGGTGCGTGGGTGCACCCCTCACGCGAATGCTTCGACGCCGCGGTGGCCCGCCGCGGCTTCCATCGGGCGCTCCGAGGCCCGGTGGCGATCCCTGAGGAAACCGTAGACTTCACACACACATGGCCAAGAAGCGCGTCCACGAGCTAGCCAAGCAGTACGACATGCCCTCCGCGGAGGTCATGAAGCGCCTGAACGCCTACGGGCTCAACGTCAAGGCGTCGGCGTCGGCCGTGGACGAGCACGAGGCCGAGCGCGCGCTGACCGGCAAGACGCCCAAGCAGGAGACCAACGGGCAGCCCGCAGAGCGCCAGCCGCAGCGTGCCGCCCAGCAGACGGGCATGGGCTTCGACCGGCCCGCGACCGACTCCGCGCGCCAGCGGCTGGAGGAGCGCCAGAAGGCGCAGCAGGCTGCCCGCGCCAAGGCCAAGCAGGATCAGCAGCCCCAGTCGCCCGCGCAGGACGGCGCGCCCCCCAAGGACGGCGACGGCCAGGGCGGCGGCGAGCGCCGCCAGCGGCCGACGCGCTCCTCGCTGCAGGGCGAGCGCGCACCCGGCAGCACCGGCGGCGTGCGCCGCGTGGTGATCGACTCGCAGGCCGCGCGCCGCGGTCCCGGCGGCCCCGGCGGCGGTCCCGGCATGCCCCCGCGGCGCCCGCCGCGGCGTGGCGGCCGCCGGCGCCGCGGAGCCTACGTCGAGCCCGCCGCGCAGGACGTCGCCTCGCTGAAGGCCGACGTCATCAAGATCAACTCGGGGTCGACGGTCAAGGACGTCGGTGAGTACCTGGGCGTCCCGATCCCCGAGATCATCAAGAAGCTGATGAGCCTCGGCGAGATGGCGATGGTCACGCAGACGCTCGCCGACGACACGATCCAGATCCTCGCCGACGAGTTCGACAAGGAGATCGAGATCGTCCACGCCTCCGACGAGGCGGCGGACGAGGTCGAGTTCGAGGACACCGACGAGGAGCTCGAGCCGCGCGCGCCGGTCGTGACGATCATGGGCCACGTCGATCACGGCAAGACCTCGCTGCTCGACGCGATCCGCGAGACCGACGTGGTCGCCGGCGAGGCGGGCGGGATCACCCAGCACATCGGCGCCTACCAGGTGCACCACGGCGACAAGGTCATCACCTTCCTCGACACGCCGGGCCACGAGGCGTTCACCGCCATGCGCGCCCGCGGCGCTCAGTCGACCGACATCGCGGTGATCGTGGTGGCGGCCGACGACGGCGTGATGCCGCAGACGCGCGAGGCGGTCGACCACGCCAAGGCCGCCGAGGTGCCGATCCTCGTGGCCGTCAACAAGATCGACAAGGAGGGCGCCCAGCCCGAGCGCGTGCGCCAGGAGCTGACCCAGCTCGACCTCCAACCCGAGGAGTGGGGCGGCGAGACGATGTTCGTCGACGTCTCGGCCAAGACGCACGCCAACCTCGAGGACCTGCTCGAGTCGATCCTCCTGCTCGCCGAGATCGAGGAGCTCACGGCCAACCCCGAAGCCGAGGCGTCCGGCGTGGTCATCGAGTCGCGCCTCGATCCCGGCCGCGGCGCGGTCGTGACCGTCCTCGTCCAGCGCGGGACGATGCACGTCGGCGACGCGGTCGTGGCCGGCGCCCACTGGGGCCGCGTCCGCGCGATGCACGACTATGTCGGCAACCGCGTCAAGGCGGCCGGCCCGTCCGAGCCCGTCGAGGTGCTCGGCTTCGACTCGGTGCCCGAGGCCGGCGAGTTCGTACGCGTGGTCGAGAACGACCGCCGCGCCCGTTCGCTCGCCGGCGAGCGTGCCACGCGCCTCAAGCTCGAGCAGCAGGCCCGCCGCGGCGGCCGCAAGGTGTCGCTGGAGAGCATCTTCGACAAGCAGCGCGAGGGCGAGCTGATGGAGCTCAACCTTGTGCTCAAGGCCGACGTGTCCGGCTCGCTGGAGGCGTTCGAGGACGAGATCGCCAAGCTCCCGCAGTCCGACGTCCTGGTGTCCGTCGTGCGCTCGGGCGTCGGCGGCATCACCGAATCCGACGTCAACCTGGCCGCGGCGTCCGACGCCGTCGTGCTCGGCTTCAACGTGCGCCCGGTGGGCGACGCGACCGCCGTGGCCGACCGCGAGGGCGTCGAGATCCGCACCTACTCGATCATCTACCGCGCCTTCGAGGAGCTGCGCGACGCCATGCAGGGCATGCTCGCGCCCGACGAGGTCGAGGAGACGGTCGGCGAGGTCGAGGTGCGCGCGATCTTCCGCGCCTCGCGCGTCGGCACGATCGCCGGGTCCTACGTCACCGAGGGCCGCGTCACCCGCGGCGCCAAGGTGCGGCTGGTACGCGACGGAGCCGTCGTCTACGACGGCACGATCGGATCGCTGCGCCGCGGCGCCGACGACGTGCGCGAGGTGGCCGCCGGCTTCGAGTGCGGCATCGTGCTGCAGAACTACGCGGACGTGAAGGAAGGCGACCAGCTCGAGGTCTACGAGACCCGGCAGGTCGAGCGCACGCTGAGCTAGTTCGGTGTCTTCCGGCGAACCCGCGTTCGTCGTGCTCATGCGCGTCCACCTGCACTTCCCAGACGTCAGCTCGCTGAAGGGCAAGCGGGCCGAGCTCAACCGCATCAAGGCCCACCTGCGCGAGCGCTGCGGCGCGACCGTCGCCGAGGTCGCTCACCAGGACACCTGGCAGCGCTCGACGCTCGCGGTGGCCGTCACCGGGGGCTCGCCGGGCCGCGTGGCGGAGGTCGCCGACGGCGTGCAGCGGCTGCTGGACGCGCGCTTCCCGCAGGGCGTCCGCGTCGAGCGGCGGGTCGCGTCATGGGACGACTTGGAGTCACTACGATGACCACCGGTCGGATGCGTCGCGTCGACGAGGCCATGAGAGAGGTCCTCTCGGCCGCGATCACCTCCGAGCTGAAGGATCCAAGGGTCGGATTCGTCACAGTGACAGCAGTCGATACAGCCCCTGATCTGCGCAACGCGCGGGTGTACGTGTCCGTGCTGGGAACCGGTGCCGTGCGCCGGCGGTCGCTCGACGGTCTGCGCTCCGCCCACGGGTACCTCCAGCGCCGGGTGGGCGACGAGCTGCACCTCAAGCACACCCCTACGCTCGACTTCGTCTACGACGACACCGCCGAGCGTGCGCAGCGCATCGACGAGCTGCTCGGGCGAGGGGACGGCTAGTGTCCGACAACGGCGCCACGTCGACCCGCGAGCAGACGCTCGCCGCGCTCCGGCGCAACGACAAGTTCCTGCTGACCACCCACGAGCGTCCGGACGGCGACGCCGTCGGCTCGCTGGCCGCGATGCAGCAGGTGCTGGCGGCGCTCGGCAAGGACGCCGTCGCGTTCCTCACCGCCGACGAGTTCCCACTCCCGTACGAGTACCGCTTCATCGAGCTCGACGGGTTGGTGACCGAGCCGCCCGTCGACCTCGCCGAGCGCGTGATGGTGTTCCTCGACTGCGGGAACATCGACCGTACGCCGGCGGCCGCGCTCGAGGGCCACGGCCGCGGCATCCTCAACATCGACCACCATCACGACAACACGCACTTCGGCACGCTGAACCACGTCGACCCGACCGCGTCGTGCACCGCCGAGATGGTGTGGGACCTGATGCAGGGGCTCGAGGTCGAGGCCACGAAGCGGGTCGCGGAGGCGCTGTACGTGGGCCTGGTCACCGACACCGGGCGCTTCATGTACGAGAACACCGGCGCGCGCGCCCACGAGATGGCGGCCGCGCTGATCGAGGGCGGGATCGACGTGCACTCGATCTACCGGAGGCTGTACGAGGAGATCCCGCAGGGCAAGCTCGACCTGCTGGCCCGCGGGCTCACCAACGTCGAGCGCTTCGACGGGGGGGTGCTCACGCTCACCCACCTCACGCTCGAGGACTATCAGTCCACGGGCGCCGACGAGAGCTACTCGGAGGGGGTCGTGGACCACCTGCGCTCGGTCGAGGGCACGGTGGTCGCGGGCCTCGTGCGCGACCTGCTGGGCAACGGCACGGCCGCCGCCAAGCGGAAGGTGTCGCTGCGGGCCACCGACGATCGTGTCGACGTGTCGGTGATCGCGCGAGCCCAGGGCGGCGGCGGCCACCGGCGGGCCGCAGGCTTCTCGACCGACCTCGACTTCCCCGAGCTGGTCAGCTTCCTGCGCGGGGCCGTGGCCGCGCAGCTTCTGAGCGACGGCGTCCTGCTCGTCGACAAGCCCGCCGGGATCACCTCGCACGACGTGGTGGCGGGGGTGCGGCGGTCGCTCGGCCGCGACACGAAGGTCGGCCACGCCGGCACGCTCGACCCGTTCGCCACCGGGCTACTGCTCGTGCTCGTGGGCCGTGCCACGCGCGTGCAGCGCTTCCTGATGGCCCTGCCCAAGCGCTACCTGACGGTCGCGCGCCTGGGCTGGACGTCGACGACCGGCGACCCAGAGGGCGAGATCGCTCCTGGGCGGATGCCCGAGGAGCCGCTGGCGCTGCCGGTCGGGCGCCTGCGCCAGCGCCCGCCCGCGTACTCGGCGGTCAAGGTCGGCGGCCAGCGGGCCTATGCGCTGGCGCGTCGCGGCGAGGCGGTCGAGCTGCCCGAGCGCGACGTCGAGGTCCAACGCTTCGAGCTCGTGGCCCGCGAGGGCGAGCGCGCGACGTTCGAGATCGACTGCTCGTCGGGCACGTACGTGCGCTCGCTGGTCGCCGACCTCGGCGACGCCTACTGCCTCGAGCTGCGGCGCACCGGCATCGGGCCGTTCGACGTCGCGGACGCCGACCCGGAGCGGCTCGTCGGGCTCGACGATGCATTGGAGTTCCTCCCGGCGGTCGAGGTCGCCGGCGACGCAGCCCGGGGCGCCGCGCACGGCGTCGCCGTCGACGGCTCGGCCGAGGGGCCGGTGCGGCTGCGCGACGGCGCCGGCCTGATCGCGATCGCCGAGCCGCGGCCGGGCGGTCTGCTGAAGCCCACCGTAGGCTTCAGAGGCTGATGGACGTCACCTGGCTCCCCGACGCCCACCGGCGGCCGCGCCACCTCGCCGTGGGCGAGTTCGACGGCGTGCACCTCGGCCACCGCGAGGTGATCCGCGGCAGCGACACGGTGCTGACCTTCGAGCCTCACCCGCGCACGGTGGTCGCCCCGGACTCCGCCCCCAAGCTGCTGACGTCGCTCGACACGAAGGCCGACCTGATCGCCGACCTCGGCGTGCAGGAGCTGGTTGTCATCCCGTTCGACGGGTCGTTCGCCGCCCAGTCGCCGGAGGAGTTCATCGAGCGCGAGCTGGTGCAGCGGCTGGGCGCCGAGCGGGTCTCGGTGGGGGAGAACTTCCGCTTCGGGCACCGCGCTCGCGGCGACGCGAAGCTGCTGGCCGCGCACGACGTGTTCGCGACGCGGATCGCGCGGCTCGTCGAGCTCGACGGCGAGATCATCTCCTCGACCCACATCCGCGGGCTGGTGGCGGCCGGTGACGTCGCCGCCGCTGCGCGCTTCCTCGGCGCGCCGTTCCAGATTCGCGGCGCGGTCGCCCACGGCGACAAGCGCGGCCGCACGCTGGGATACCCGACCGCGAACCTCGTCCCCGACCCGCGGCTCGTCGTCCCCGACCACGGCGTCTACGCCTGCCGGGCGTTCGCCGGCGGCGACGAGTACGTGGCCGCGGTCAACGTGGGCGTGCGGCCGACGTTCAAGACCGGCCGCGGCCTGCTCGTCGAGGCCTTCCTCGTCGACTTCGAGGGCGACCTCTACGGGGCCCCGCTGCGGCTCGACTTCCTCGAGCGCCTGCGCGGCGAGCGGCGCTTCGACAGCGTCGACGCGCTCGTCGAGCAGATGGGCCGCGACGTGGTCGAGACCCGCAGGATCGCTGCCTAAACGCAAGTACGAGCGTACGTCCGTCGGCTTTGGGTACTGGTGAGGGACATGCGAGTGGTCGTTGCCCATCGGCGGGAGGGTGAGCGGCGCCGGTTCCACCACGTGCTGGCGGAGGCCGGCCACGAGGTCACCGAGTGCCGTGCGGCGAGCGACGCCTTCGAGTGCTGCCGGGAATGGCAGCCCGACGTGGCGGTCGTCGACGCCGAGGCCGGGCACGGGCTGCTCGACCGCATCAAGGGCGACGCCAACGCCTTCAGGACCGCCGTCCTGCTCGTCGAGGAGCATGAGCCGGCGCTCGAGCGCGCCGTCGAGGTGCTCGAGCACGGCGCGCAGGACATCCTCGTCGAGCCGGTCCGCGATGCCGAGCTGCTGACGCGGGTGTACGCCGCCGGGCGCACCAAGGGGCTGCAGGAGGAGATCGTCGCCCAGGCCACGCGGCTCGAGGCGCTGCTGTTCGAGGACGCGCTGACCGGGCTCTCCAACCGCCGCTTCGTACTCACGCAACTCGGCGGCCAGGTCAGCGGCGCCCGCCGCCACGAGCGGCCGCTGTCGGTCGCCATCGTCGACGTCGACCACTTCAAGTCGATCAACGACACGCGCGGGCACGCCGAGGGCGACCGCGTGCTCGTGGCGGTGGCGATGGCCCTGCGCGCGCACCTGCGCGCGGAGGACCAGCTCGGGCGCCTGGGCGGCGAGGAGTTCCTCGCGCTGCTGCCCGATACCGACGCCGAGGCCGCCCACGCAGCGGCCGAGAAGCTGCGCGCGAGCGCGGCCGAGACGGGCGTCACGGTCAGCATCGGCTGGGCGGCGTGGGAGGGCGACTCGGCCGAGGAGCTGGTGCGGCGCGCCGACGACGCGCTGTACGCCGCCAAGGCCGCCGGGCGCAATCGGGTGGTCGGCGCCCCTGCTACTCTGCCTCGCCGCAGATGACCGCCTTCACGCCTGAGGAAAAGCGCGAGATCGTCGACCGCTTCGGCAAGGCCCCGGGCGACACCGGCGCCACCGAGGTGCAGATCGCGCTGCTCACCTCGCGCATCAACCACCTCACCGAGCACCTGCGCGAGCACACGCACGACCACCACTCGCGCCGCGGCCTCCTGATGCTGGTGGGCCGCCGCCGGCGGTTCCTCGACTACCTGCAGAAGAAGGACCTCGAGGGGTACCGCTCGCTGATCCGCGAGCTCGGCCTCCGCCGGTAGGGGGTGCCCAACGGGACATCGCTCGACACGGAATGGCCCGTTGGGCGGGGCCCCCGCGTCGTCATGATCATCGCCGCCGGCGAGCCGGCGCCGCAGTTCTCGCTCGCGCGCGACAAGGGGGCGCCGTTCACCCGCGACGACCTGCTGGGGACCACGACCGTCCTCGTCTTCTACCCGTTCGCGTTCTCGGAGGTGTGCACGACCCAGCTCGGGCTCTATGACGAGCTGCTCGACGACTTCGCCGCCCGCGGCGCCATCCTCTACGGCGTGTCCTGCGACGCCACGCATTCACAGCGCGCCTTCCGCGAGCACCTGGGCGTGCGGATCGAGCAGCTGTCGGACTTCGAGCCCAAGGGCGCGACGTGCCGCGCGTTCGGCGTGCTGCACCCCGGCGGCTTCCCGCAGCGCGCGCTCGTGATCGTCGGGCCCGACGGCACGGTCCGATGGAGCCATCAGGCCGAGCGCGTAAGCGACCTGCCCGGCGCCAACCTCATCTTCGACGCGCTCAGCTGACCGACCTCGGTTCCGCACCCCTGCCGTCGCTGGGCCCCGACGACCGGGTGCGGGGGCCGGTCGGCGCGCGGGTGGCGATCGTGTACGGCGACTACGAGTGCCCGTTCTGCGCGGCGCTCGAGGTGCGGTTGCGGGAGCTCGAGGTGCGCGTCGCGTTCCGCCACTTCCCGATCCGCGCAAGCCATCCGCGCGCGCTCGCCGCGGCTCATGCGGCGGAGGCCGCGGCCCTGCAGGGCGCGTTCTGGCCGATGCACGACGCGCTGTTCGACGACCAGGGCCGGCTCGAGGATCCGCACCTGTGGGCGCGCGCCGAGCGCCTCGGGCTCGACCTCGAGCGCTTCGAGGCCGACCGGCGCTCCGACGCCGTCGCCGCCCGCGTTCGTGAGCAGTTCCACGGCGGCGTGCGGGCGGGCGTCGCCACGACCCCTACGGTGTTCCTCGACGGCCGGCGCCATGCGGGCCGAACCGCGCTCGACGACCGGACGTACACCCGATGACCGTGACCAGCGATGCCGACCTGATGGAGCGGCTGCGCGGCGACGCCACCGGCGAGGCGCTGCGCGAGCTGTACCGCGCGTACGCGGGCGAGCTGCTCGGCTTCGCGCTCCACGCGCTTGGCGAGCGCGGCGTGGCTGAGGAGGTCGTGCAGGAGGTCTTCCTGCGGGCGTGGCGGCGGGCCGACAGCTACGACCCGGCGCGCGGCAGCGTGCGCACGTGGCTGTACCAGATCGCCCGCCACGCGATCATCGACCAACGGCGGCGCGCGGCCGCCCGGCCGGCGCTCGCGCCCGGCGAGCCGCTGTTCGAGCGCGTGTCGGCGGGGGAGGAGATCGAGCGGGCCATGCTCGGCTGGCAGGTGGCCGCCGCGCTCGAGCGCCTCACGCCCGAGCACCGGCAGATGATCCGCCTGGCGCACTTCCAGGGCCTGTCCGTGCGCGAGATCTCCGAGCGCTGCGACATCCCCGTCGGCACCGTCAAGAGCCGCACCTGGTACGCCCTGCGGTCGCTGCGGCTCGTACTCGAAGAGATGGGCGTGGTTCCGTGAGCGAGCATGTGACTCCCGACATCGGCGCGTACGTCCTCGGCGCCCTCGACCCGGACGAGGCGGCCGCGGTGCGCCGCCACCTCGCCGTTTGCATCGAGTGCGCTGCCGAGCACGACGCGCTCGTCCCGCTGCCCGGCCTGCTGGCCGCCGCGGAGGGCGCGGATGCGGCGACCGCGGAGCCGCTGTCGCCGGCCTTCGAGGAGCGGCTGCTCGACGCCTACGCCCGTGATCGCGCCACCCGCCCGCGCACGCGGCGCGGCCGCCGCCCGCGGCCGCGCTGGCTGGCCGCCGGAGCGCTCGCCGCCGGACTGGCGGCGGCGGCGTTCGCGGCCGTCGCGCTCACGGGCTCGGGCGACGACCCGGCGGCGCCGCCGGCCTATGACGTGGCGTTCCGCCCCGTCGACGCCGGCACCGCCAGCGGCCGGGCGACGCTCGACAGCGGGGCGGAGGGGACCACGCTGCACCTGTGGGTCGAAGGCCTCGCCCGCGATGAGGACGCGGTCTACGAAGTCCTGTGCGACGCCGAGGCGTGGACCGCGACCGCGGGCACCTTCCGCACCGACGGCAAGGGCAGCGCCTACGCGATCCTCACCACCGCGCTGCGGCGGGGGGAGTACGACGCGATCCGGATCGTGCGCCGCGGCCACCGTCGCGACGGGCAGCTCGTGCGGCACCTGGTGCTCGCGGCCCGCCTGTCGTGAACCGCCGCGCGGCCGCGCGCGTACCACCCGCCATGCGACGCACTTCCCACCTGCTCGTGCTCCTGCTGAGCGCGGGCGTGCTGCTGGTAGCCGGCTGCGGAGACGACGACGAGGACGAGGGCGGGGGCGGCGGCGCCGCGACGCCCGAGGCCACCGAGGAGGCCGCCGGCGGCGGCGGCGAGGCACTGACGCTGACCGCCGACCCGGGCGGCGCGATCTCGTGGGAGCCGGGCGAGCTGACGGCCGCGGCGGGCACCGTCACGGTCAAGCTCGTCAACGACTCGACGACGCCACACGCGGTCGAGATCGAGGGCGCCGGCGTCGAAGAGGCCAGCGACACGATCACGGAGGGCGAGACCGAGGTGTCCGCAGAGCTCGAGGCCGGTGAGTACGAGTACTACTGCCCGGTCGGCAGCCACCGGCAATCGATGTCGGGCACGCTCACGGTCGAGTGAAGGCGGCCCGCACGCGCTCCGTGCGGAAGTCGAAGATCGCGGCCAGGTCGCGCGCCACGAACACCCGGTGCGCGACCTCGCCGAGCGGCCCGTACGGCAGCGCGTAGCGCACGATGTCGCGCATCAGCGTGCCGCCCTCGCCGTCGCGCTCGAACTCGTGCGTGTGGTGCCAGAGCGCGTAGGGCCCGCGCAGCTGCTGGTCCACGAAGCGCTCCCCGGGCACCCACTCCTCGATCCGCGTCAGCCATGAGACCGGGATGCCGTGCAGCCGCAGGCGGTACTCGATCAGCGTGCCGGCGCCCATGTCGGTCGGGCGCGGCGGGACGATCGCGAAGCGCAGCCACGGCGGCGTGATCGCCTCCAGGTTGCCCGCCTCGGCGAAGAACCCGAACACCTCGGCGGGCGTGCCCGGGAGGCGCTGCTCGCGGCGCAGGACGTGATGGCCGAACACCCTCCGGGTACGGCGCTCGCCGCTCAGGGGATGTCGATGCGCAGCGAGTCGAGCACCGGCGCGGCCACCTCGTTCAGCGCCGCGAGCCGGCGCGGCGAGGTCGCGACGGTGAAGATGGTCAGCGGCTCGGGCTCCGACGCGCAGCTCGATCATGCGCAGCCGCATGCCGTCGGCGAGGCCGAGCGCTGGACCGAGGAACGTGCAGGTGACGCCGGAAGCGCTCGCGGCAGAACGGGTCGCTGTGGATCGGGCGGGTGAAGCGCACCTCGACGTCGAACGCCGACGCCCTCGACGCCGGCGACGGTCACCGGCTCCGTGCGTCGAGACCCGCAGGTCGGGATGCCGCTTCGAGCCACGCGTGCAGGTTTGCCGGCGCGGGACGCGCGCGGCCTGCCGACCTCGCACACCGGGGTCGTAGAGCTCGCGGATCCGCTGGAAGACGAGCGTCGAACGCGACCCGAGCCGGGCCGGTCCACCGCGGGTGACCCGGGTGACGGCCAGCACGTCCGCCCGCGTCGCGTCGATTACGTCGCCAGTTGTCGTCGGTGACGACGAACGACAGCGGCGGCGCGAACTCGCGCGTGCGGTAGCGCTCGCCGGGGAAGAGCGTGCCGCCGAACAGCGGTCGGCCCTCGAGCGCAGGCGGCTTGACCGGGCGCTCGTCGCAGGCGCGGTCGGTGCTCAGTCCACCCGCGATCGCGATCACGAGGATCGCGGTCAGGGCGAGCCCGGCCGTCGCGAGCGCCATGGGCCGCAGCGGCGGCAGCTGGACCCGGCGTCGCGTGTGCGCCTGCTCGCGCGCGGCGGCGGCCACGAGCTCCTCGCGCAGCTGCTCGACGTAGCTCATCGCCGCGCTCCCATCCGGTCACGCAGCGCACCGAGCCCGCGGCTGACGCGCTTGCGCACGACCGCCTCAGAGGTATGCGCGGCGCTCGCGATGTCGGCGTACGCACGGTCGTCGAGCACGTGCTCGCGCACGGCCTCGCGCTGCTCTCGCGGCAGCTCGTCGATCAGCCTGAACGCGGCGTCGCGGCCGAGCAGCGTGATCAGCTCCACATCGTCCTCGCCGACCGGCACGCGCTCCATGCCGAGCCGCCGCTGCATGCGGTCCTCGGCGGCGCCGCGCCGGCGGGCGTCGGCGAGCTTGTGCTGGGCGATGCCGAACAGCCACGCGACCGCGGGCGTCGGCCCGCGGCGGAAGCGCTTGCGGGCCACGAGCGCCGCGGCGAACGTCTCCGCCGTCAGGTCGGCGGCGATCTCGGGGTCGTGGACCCGGCGTGCGAAGTACCCCAGCAGCATGTCGACGTAGCGGTCGTAGAAGCACCCGAAGTCTTCGGGGTCGCCCGACAGGAGGAGGTCCTCGTCGCCGGTCATGTTCGCTCCTGATCGATCCTCGCATGGGCGCCGTCCCATGTGACAGAGTCGCCCTCGATGACCCGGGTGGCGATCCTCGGCGGCGGCGTCGCGGGCCTCACGGCCGCCCACGAGCTGGCCGAGCGCGGGTTCGACGTCGTCGTGCTCGAGGCGCGCGACATCCCCGGCGGCAAGGCGCGCAGCCTCCCCGTGCCGGGCTCCGGCAACGGCGGCCGCGCGGACCTCCCGGCCGAGCACGGCTTCCGCTTCTTCCCCGGCTTCTACCGCCACATCCCCGACACGATGCGGCGGATCCCCGACGGCTCGTCGACGGTGTTCGAGAACCTCGTCGGCGCGACGCGGATCCTGCTCGCCCAGGGCGGCGGGCGCAACGAGCTCGTGTCCGGCGCGCACCTGCCGGAGTCGCTCGACGACCTCGCGGTTCTGAGCCGCTTCCTGCTGGAGTTCATGACCTCGCTCGGCATCCCGCCCCACGAGCACGCCTGGCTGGTCGAGCGGCTGCTGACGCTGCTCACGAGCTGCGACGAGCGCCGCTACGAGCAGTGGGAGCTCGAGAGCTGGTGGGACTTCGTGCGCGCCGAGGAGCGCTCGGTCGCGTTCCGCAAGTTCCTCGCCGAGGGGCTCACGCGCA
This sequence comes from uncultured Solirubrobacteraceae bacterium, assembly GCA_963838655.1. Lineage (GTDB taxonomy): Bacteria > Actinomycetota > Thermoleophilia > Solirubrobacterales > Solirubrobacteraceae > DASSUW01. The sequence continues at coordinate 196,331 of CAWIRW010000006.1, forward strand.
CGCTGGTGGCTGCGCGGGCGCGCGAGATCAGCGCCCGCACCGGCGGCCTCATCCTCGCCCAGCTGCTCTTCGACCTCACGCAGGCCGGCGGGCGCGCCGACCGCGTCCTGAACGCGCCGACCAACGAGGCGTGGATCGACCCGTGGGTGGCACAGCTAGGGCGGCTGGGCGTCGACCTCCGGCTCGGCACCCCGGTGCAGGGGCTGACCGTGCGCGGCGGCCGGATCGCCGGCGTCACCACGCCGGCGGGCACCGTGACCGCCGACCACTACGTCGCCGCGCTGCCCGTCGAGGTCATCCGCACGCTCGCCGGGCCGCAGCTGCGCGCGCTCGACCCGCTGTTCGCGCGCCTCGACCGGCTCGTCACCCGCTGGATGAACGGCGCGTTGTTCTATCTCGACCGCGACGTGCCGCTGGTGCACGGGCACGCGATCTACATCGACTCCGAGTGGGCGCTGACGTCGATCTCGCAGGCGCAGTTCTGGCGCGGCGTGAACCTCGAGCGCTACGGCGACGGCCGTGTGAAGGGGATCCTGTCGGTCGACGTCTCCGACTGGACCACGCCGGGGCGCCGCACCGGCAAGGTCGCGATGCGCTGCTCGCGCGAGGAGATCCGCGCCGAGGTCTGGGGCCAGCTCGTCGATCACATCGACGACGGCTCGCTCGACGAGCGCCACGTGCTGGCCTGGTTCCTGGACCCGGCGGTCGAGTTCCCGAACCCGACCGAGGCCACGAACCTGGAGCCGCTGCTCATCAACACGGCGGGCTCGTGGGCCGACCGCCCGGGCGTGACCACCCGGATCCCGAATCTGTTGCTCGCGGCCGACTACGTCCGCACGGACACCGACCTGGCGACGATGGAAGGCGCCAACGAGGCCGCCCGCCGCGCCGTCAATGCGATCCTCGACCGCACCGGCTCGGACGCGGCGCGGTGCGCGACGTTCAAGCCGCGCGAGCCCGCGGTGCTCGGCCCTGCGCGCACGCTCGACCGGATCCGCTGGCGGCTCTTCCGCCGCCCGGCGCGCGCGCCGCTGCGCGTGTCCGGCGACGGCGGCGTGCAGGCGAGCGGGCTACTCGCCCGCGGCACGCTGGCGGCGGGGGCGCTCAACCGCCGGCTCCGCCGCTGAGGGCCGAGCGGCGGCGCGATGTCGGCTCCGGCGCGTGCCGGCGGTGCCGCTGCTCGCCGGTGAGTAGCTGAGATGTCGGCGAACGTCAACGGCGGCTGGGTAGGGAGGCAGGGGACCGGCGTGGCCGGCGATCGCCCGAACCTCGTGCGAGTGGATCGCGAAATCCGGGAGTTACTCCCCGGAAATCGACGAACTGCACGAGGTTCGACGCGATCGCCGGCCACGCCGACTCCCCACCCTCCCTTACCCAGCCGCAGTTGACGTTGACGTTGACGTTGACGTTCAGGGCGCGGCGACGCGCTGCAGCCCGGCCTCCCGGCAGCCGGCCTCCAAAGCCTCAAGCCCGAACGCCTGCACCGGCCCCAAGGGACCAACGCCGTCCACGCCCTCCGACGCCGCCCGCTGGGCAGCCCAGGCGAGGATGCCGGCCGTCAGCGCGTAGGGCTCGCCGCCGCTCAGCTCCACCTCGGCGAGCTTCTCGCCGGCGGCGTCGAAGGCCTCCGCCACCACCCATGAGATGCCCGACTCGGGGTCCGGGGCACTGGCGAGGCCGACCAGCCGGTCGGCGGCGGCCTTCAGCGCCGGGCGGACGCCGGGCACGCGCATCGCCACCGAGCCCGCCAGGCTCCCGGCCTGCAGCGGCTTGGCCAAAGCGCCGAACCAGCCGAGGTACACGTTGACCTCGAGCAGGTGGGGATAGCTGGCCGGAAGCGTGAGGTGCTCGGTGCCGCCGATCGAGACCGCGTCGCGCTCCTTGCCGCGCACGTCGAACGCACGGACCCGCTCCGCCATCCGCGCCGTCTGCACGGCGCCGCCGCGGAACGCGTAGCCCTCGTCGAGGGCGACGGCGACCGACGACCTCCGCGTCCCGGCGCTCGACCCGGCGCCGAAGGCGTAGTAGCCGATGTCGACCCGCTGGGCGTCGAGGCCCGCCTCCTCCAGCGCCAGGGCGCCGGCGAGCGCGCCGGGCACGTAGTCGTAGCCCATCGCCGGCAGCAGCGCGGCTCCGGCACGCTCGGCGGGCGGCCCGAACTCGTCGAACACGCGGCGGATGAACACCGGCTCGCCCGTCGAGTCGATGTAGATCCCGCCCGCGGCGATCGCCGCCCGGACGGCGGGCTCGCCCCACTTGGAGAACGGCCCCACGAGGCTGACGAGGACGTCGCCGCGCTCCGCCAGCGCGAACACCGAGTTCCGGCGCATCGCCTCGGCGACCCGCCACTCGAGCCCCAGCGGCTCGGCCAGCGAGCGCACCGAGTCCTCGCTGCGCCCAGCGAGCACGGGAGCGGCGCCCTGCGCGGCGAGGCGCTCGGCCACCAGACGGCCGGTGAAGCCCGTGGCTCCGAAGACGATGATGCGGCGTGCGGCCATGAGTTGAAGCGGTTACCCGCGTTCTCCCAGCTACTACCATGGGTGTCAACGACTACCGAAGCGTCAGAGACGATGCAGAGGGCCCGCCCACGAGCGGCGGGACACGAAAGGAACACATGCCAGAAGTGCACAAGGTCTCCGTGGAGATCGGGGGGCAGGAGATCTCGTTCGAGACCGGCTGGATGGCCAAGCAGGCCTCCGGCGCCGTCGTGGTCCGGTCCGGCGACACCGTCGTCCTGAACACCGCCACGGCAGGGAACCTGCGCGACGTCGACTTCCTCCCGCTGACGGTGGACGTCGAGGAGCGCATGTACGCCGCGGGCAAGATCCCCGGCTCGTTCTTCAAGCGCGAGGGCCGCGCAGGTGAGAAGGCGACGCTCGTCGCCCGCATGATCGACCGCCCCCTCCGTCCGCTCTTCCCCAAGGGCTGGCGCCGCGAGACGCAGCTCGTGAGCATGCCGCTCTCGGTCGACCAGGTGAACCCGTACGACGTGCTCGCCATGAACGGCGCGTCGGCCGCCCTCGCCATCTCCGACATCCCGTTCCCGACGCCGGTCGGCGCCGTGCGCATCGGCAAGGACCTCGAGGGCAACTTCGTCATCAACCCGACGGAGGAGCAGCTCCAGGAGTCCGGGCTCGACCTCGTCGTGTCCGGCACCGACGAGGCCATCCTGATGGTCGAGGCGGGGGCCGACGAGATCCCCGAGGCCGAGGTGCTCGACGCGCTCGACATCGCCCACTCGGCGATCAAGAAGCTCGTCGCCGCGCAGCGCGAGCTGGCCGAGAAGGCCGGCAGGCCCAAGCTCGAGGTCGAGGTCCCGCAGGCAGATCCGGACCTCGCAGGCCAGATCGCCGCCTCTCACGGCGACGCGCTCGACCGCGCGACCTCCGTCGAGGACAAGCTCGAGCGCCAGGCGGCCACCAAGGCCGTCGAGGAGGAGGTTCTCGTCCAGTACTCCGGCGACCCTGCCGCCGAGACGTGGGCCGAGTTCCGCGCCCGGGCGCAGATCGCCTTCGACGCGCTGGAGAAGAAGGTCATCCGTGAGCGGATCGCGGTCCAGAAGAAGCGCCCGGACGGTCGCGAGCCGAACGAGGTCCGCGCGATCGACATCCAGATCAAGCCGCTCCCGCGCACACACGGGTCGGCGCTCTTCACCCGCGGCCAGACGCAGGCGCTGTCGGTGGTGGCGCTCGGCACCACGCGCGAGGAGATGCGGATCGACTCGCTCGGGCTGGAGACGTCCAAGCGCTACTTCCACCACTACAACTTCCCGCCGTTCTCGGTGGGCGAGGCCGGCTTCATGCGCGGCCCCAAGCGGCGTGACATCGGCCACGGGGCGCTCGCCGAGCGCGCACTGGTCCCGATGATCCCCGACCAGGAGCAGTTCCCGTACACGATCCGCGTCGTGTCGGACATCCTCGAGTCCAACGGCTCTTCCTCGATGGCCTCCGTCTGCGGCTCGACGCTGTCGCTGATGGACGCCGGCGTGCCGATCAAGGCACCGGTGGCGGGCATCGCCATGGGCCTGATCAAGGAGGGCGACGACTACGTCGTGCTCTCCGACATCGCCGGGGTGGAGGACCACCTGGGGGACATGGACTTCAAGGTCGCCGGCACCGAGAAGGGCATCACCGCCCTGCAGATGGACATCAAGATCACCGGCGTGACCTTCGACATCCTGCGCGACGCGCTCGCCCAGGCCAAGGAGGGTCGCTCGTTCATCCTCGGCAAGATGGCCGACGCCATCGGCGAGCCGCGCACCGAGCTGTCCGAGTTCGCGCCGCGCATCAGCGCCGTGAAGATCGACCCGGACAAGATCGGCCTGCTGATCGGCAAGGGCGGCGAGACGATCCGCTCGCTGCAGGAGGAGTACGAGTCGCAGATCGACGTCGACGACGAGGGCAACGTGCGCGTCTACGCGCAGACCGGCGCCCAGGGCGACGCGCTCGTCGACCGCATCCGCTCGATGACCAAGGAGGTCGAGGTCGGCGACGAGTTCCCGGGCGCGAAGGTCGTCAAGACCACCACGTTCGGCGCGTTCGTCGAGCTCGCCAAGGGCACCGACGGCCTCCTGCACATCTCCAACGTCTCGCCCGGCCAGCGCGTCGGGACGGTCGAGGAGGTCCTCAACCGGGGCGACGAGATCTCCGTGCGCGTGGTCGAGGTCGACCGCGAGCGCGGCCGGATCGGCCTGCGCCTCGCCGAGGACCCGGAGATCGCCGGCAAGTCCAAGGAGGAGCTCGCCACGGTGACCGCCGGCGGCGGCGGCGGGGGCGGCGACCGCGGCCGTGGCCGCGACCGCGGCGGCAGCCGCAACGGCGGCGGCCGGGGCCGTGACCGCGACCGCGGCGGCAGCCGCGAGTCCCGCGGCGACCGGGACCCTGACCGCAGCTAAGGCGCTGTCCTCCCCCCGGATCACGGAGCTGCCCTCAGGGCTGCGGGTCGCGACGGAGGTCATGCCCTCCGTCCGGTCCGCCGCCCTCGGCTTCTTCGTCGGCACCGGCTCGCGCGGCGAGTCGGTCGCCGAGGCCGGCCTCTCGCACTTCCTCGAGCACCTGCTCTTCCGCGGCACCGACCGCTACGGCTCAGCCCAGATCGACCAGCTGTTCGACGCCATGGGCGCCGAGCTCAACGCCGGCACCGACAAGGAGAGCACGACGGTCTACGCGCGGATGCTCGACCAGCACCTCCCGCGCGCCTTCGACGTGATCGCCGACATGGTGTGGCGTCCCGCGTTCCGGGACGTCGACCCCGAGCGCGAGGTCGTGCTCGAGGAGATCGCGATGTACGAGGACGACCCGCAGGACACGGTGTTCGACGTGCTCGGCGAGGCCGTGTTCGGCGGCCACCCGCTCGGGCGGCCGATCATCGGCCGCGCGCCGGTCATCCGCGAGACGCCGGTCGACAGCATCGCCGCCTTCCACGCGGCGCGCTACGTGCCGGGGTCGGTCGTGATCGCCGCCGCCGGCTCGGTCGACCACGACCAGGTGGTGGAGCTGGCCGCGCGCACGCTCGGCGGCCGCGAGGTCGACGACGCGCCGGCGATCGAGCCCGCACCCGCCGACCCGGCGCCGACCGTGCGCTTCCAGCGCAAGGACACCGAGCAGTGCCACGTGTGCCTCGGCGCGGTCGGCCTGCCGCGCGGCGACGGGCGGCGGTTCGCCTCGCGCGTGCTGGACGCGATCTTCGGCGGCCTCTCGTCGTCGCGGCTGTTCCAGGCCGTGCGCGAGGAGCGCGGGCTGGCCTACTCGGTCTACTCGTTCGCCGGCCAGTACGCCGACACCGGCCAGATCGGCCTGTACGTGGGCACGCGTCCCGACAAGGTGGGCGAGGCGATGGGCGTGGTCGGCGAGGAGCTCGAGCGCCTACGCGAGCAGCCCGCCACCGAGGAGGAGCTCGAGCGGGCGCGCGAGAACGTCAAGGCCCGCGTGGTGCTCGCCCTCGAGTCGACCGGCGCGCGCATGAACCGGCTCGGCGCCTCGCTGCTCTACGGGCTCCCGCTGCTCGAGGCCGACGAGGTCATCGCGCGCTTCGAGGCCGTCACGCTCGACGACCTGCGCGAGCTGACCGACGAGCTGTGGCGGCCGGAGCGCCTGTCGGCAGCCGGCATCGGGCCGGACGAGCAGGCCTTCCGCGCCGCCGTCGAGGACGTCTGCCCGGGCGCGAGCGTCGCCGCATGATCCGCGTGGCCGTGGCCGGCGCCGCGGGCCGCATGGGACAGACGGTGTGCGCCGCGGTCGAGGATGCCGACGGCATGGAGCTGACCGGCCGTGCCGACCCCCAGCTCGGCACGACGGTGGCCGACGTGCTCGGCGACGCCGACGTGCTCGTCGACTTCACGCAGCCGGACACCGCGCTGGCGAACGCCGAGCAGGCGCTGGCCGCCGGCGTCCACGTCGTGATCGGCACCTCGGGCTTCGACCTCGACGGGCTGCGGGCGGCGGCCAAGGACGCCCGCGCGAACGCGTTCGTCGCCCCCAACTTCGCGATCGGCGCCGTGCTCATGATGCGCTTCGCCGCCGAGGCCTCGCGCCACATGGAGCGCGCCGAGATCGTCGAGCTCCACCACGCCGGCAAGCTCGACGCCCCCTCGGGCACCGCCGCGCGCACCGCCGAGATGATGGAGGGCGAGGTGCCGATCCACTCCGTGCGCCTGCCCGGGCTCGTCGCCGATCAGGAGGTCATCCTCGGCGACGTCGCGCAGACGCTGACGATCCGCCACGTCACGACCGACCGCACGAGCTTCATGCCCGGCGTCGTGCTCGCCATCCGCCGCGTCGCGGACCTGCCCGAGTCACCGGTGGTCGGGCTCGAGCACCTGCTCTTCGATTCGTGAACGTCAACGTCAACGTCAACGTCAACGCGCTGGGTAAGGAGGGTGAGGGAGCCGGCGTGGCCGGCGATGGCGCGAAATCCGTGAAGTAGGCGTCGGTTTCCGGGGGTAACTGCACGGATTTCGCGATCCGCCGCTCACCGCGCGCAATTTCCCGCGCAGCGGGCCCCCAGCCTCCCTACCCAGCCGCAGTTGACTTTGACGTTCGCCGGGGGACCCTAGTAGCGCACTGCGCGGCCGCGCCCGGCGCGCTTGGCCTCGTACAGGGCCTCGTCGGCCCGCGACAGCACCGCGGAGAGGGTGTCGGTCCCGACGGCCGCACTGGCCGCCCCGATCGAGACGTTGACCTCGAGCCCTCCGCGCTCGCGCTCGAAGGCGCTCGCGACCGACTGCAGGACGGCGTCCGCCGCCTCGTCCCCGCGGCCCGGCGACCCCGGCACCCAGACGGCGAACTCGTCGCCTCCGAGGCGCCCGACGATCCCCGCCGTGGCGAGGTGCCGCGCGACCTCCGTCAGCACCATGTCGCCGGTGGCGTGGCCGTGCCCGTCGTTGACGGACTTGAAGTGGTCGATGTCGCAGATCAGCACGCTGCCGACCTCGCGCTGCTCGACGGCGCGGCGGATCGTGGCGAGCCAGTGGCGGCGGTTGAGCACGCCGGTGAGGTCGTCGACGCGCGCCTCACGCTCGAGCTCGGCCACCCGCGCGTCCATCGACGCGCCGGTCTTGCCGCCGCGGACCGCCTCGAGCGCCAGGTCGTCGAAGTCCTCGTCGCACAGCTCCAACAGCTCGAGCGCGAGGCCGAGCAGGGCGTAGTCGGGCTCGGCGCGGAACGCGAGGCCCACGACCTCGTCGGCGACGATCACGCAGGCGACTTCGCGGCTGGGGATCGCGGTGCCCAGCGGTCCGCCGTGGTGGAAGGCGATCACGCGCTCCACCGACTCCTCGATCGTGGACGCGCGGGCGACGCGCGCGCCCGCCTCGGCGTGGTCGACGCCCAGCTCGCGGCGCTCGGCGGCGGCGCGCAGGCGGCCTGCCGGGTGCTCGGCGGCGATCGCGTCGAGCCGCTCGTCGCCGAAGGCCAGCGGCATCACGAGCTTGCCCACGTCGTGCAGCAGGCCTCCAAGGTGGGCGACGTCCGCGGCTGCACCGGTCCGCTCGGCGATCGCCTGCGCGGTGCCGGCGACGGCCGCCGCGTGCAGGTGCAGGTGGCCGATCGACCGCCCGCCGCTGCCGGGTGCGCGCTGGAAGAAACGGTACGTAGCGGCCTCGAGCGCGAGCTGTGCGATCGCGCGGCGGCCCACGAGCGTCACCGCTGCACGGATGCTGCGCGCCCGCAGCGGCCGCGCGCACGCGGCCGAGTTCGCGTACCGCAGCAGGTCGGCAGCCAGGCCCTGGTCGGCCTCGAGGGCGGCCACCATCTCGCCGATGCCCGCGTCCTCGGTGTCCGCGATCGCCTTCACGTGGCGAACGGTGGCGCTCAGAACCGGCAGCCGGCCCAGCCGCTCGACCGCCTCGTCGAGGTGATCGCGCTGAGATTCCATGCGTGTCAGGTTGCGGACCATCGGCCTGTCGGATCGAATCGGCGCGCGCCGTCGACCCCTTGAGAGGCAACTTCCGTCCGCGCGCGTGCGAAACTGCGGGCATGCGTCCGCTCGAAGGTCTCTTCACGGCGATGGTGACCCCGTTCTCCGCAGACGGCACCGTCAACGAGGATGGCGCGTTGGCGCTTGGCCGGCACCTGCTCGCCAACGGGTCCGACGGGCTGGTCGTCTGCGGCACCACCGGCGAGTCGCCGACGCTGTCAGACGACGAGATGGTCTCGCTGGTGGAGGTGATGGTGGAGGAGCTGGGCTCGGAGGCCACGATCGCCGCCGGCGCGGGCTCCAACGCCACGCACCACGCCTGCCACCTGGCGGAGCGGATGGCCGCCACGGGCGCGCACGCACTGCTCTCCGTGACCGGCTACTACAACCGCCCGAACCGGCGCGGGATCGTCCGCCACTACGTCGAGGTCGCGCGCGCCGCCGGCGGCACGCCGATCATCGTCTACAACATCCCGAGCCGGACGACCGTCAACCTCGCGCCCGACGTGCTCGCCGAGCTCGCGCAGATCGACGGCATCGACGCGGTCAAGCAGTCCAACTCCGCCGAGCTGGGCCCGATCGACGGCATGACGCTCCTGACCGGCAACGACGAGGACCTGGCGCGCTGCCTCGACCTCGGGGGCGCCGGCGGCATCTGCGTATCCAGCCACGTGGTCGGCACCGAGATGCGCCGCATGTTCGACGAGCCCGAGCAGCGCGCGGAGATCGACGCCTCGCTGCGGCACGTCTACAAGGCGATGTTCTGCACGTCGAGCCCGATCCCCGTCAAGACCGCGCTCAAGGCGCTCGGGCACGACGTCGGCGGGCTGCGGCTGCCGCTCGTCGAGGCGGACGAGGAGCAGCTCGCCATCGTGCGCGGCGCGCTCGAGCGACAGGGTCTGTTGACCGGGGCCACCGCCGCGTGAGCGGCAAGCTGCGCGTCCTCCCGCTGGGAGGCGTCGGCGAGATCGGGAAGAACCTGACGGTCGTCGAGTACGAGGGCCGGCTCGTGGTCGTCGACTGCGGGCTGCGGTTCCCGACCGCCGAGATGATGGGCATCGACCTCGTGCTGCCCGACTTCACGTTCCTGCGCGAGCGGGTGAAGGACATCGAGGCGATCGTCATCACCCACGGCCACGAGGACCATCTGGGAGCGCTGCCGTGGGTGCTGCGCGAGCTGGGGCAGGAGAGCGTCCCGGTCGTCTACGGCGGCCAGCTGACCGTCGCCATGGCGCGCTCGAAGCTCGACGAGCACAAGCTGCGCGAGGTCAACCTGGACGTGCTCCCGGTCGGCCAGGTGGCGGACGCGGGGCCGTTCGGGATCGAGATGGTGCACCTCACGCACTCGATCCCCGACGCCGCCGGCGTGGCGCTGAAGACCGATCTCGGGACGATCCTCTTCACCGGCGACTACAAGTTCGACCAGACGCCGGTGGGCGGCGCCCCGGCGGACATGGCGCGGTTGGCCGAGCTGGGCCGCGAGGGCCTGCTGCTGCTGTGCGGCGACTCCACGAACGCCGACCGCGCGGGCATCTCCACCAGCGAGTCGATCGTCGGCCCGCAGCTCGAGCGGCTGTTCTCGCACTGCCCCGGCCGGATCGTCGTGACGTGCTTCGCCTCCAACATCCACCGGGTGCAGCAGGTGGTCGACGCCGCCGCGACCAACGGCCGCAAGGTCGCCCTGATCGGCCGCTCGATGCGCAAGAACGTGAACATCGGGCGCACGCTGGGTCACATCGCGATCCCCGAGGGCCAGCTGATCCCGCCGCGCGAGCTCGAGCACTACCCCGACGAGAAGGTCGTGATCGTGTCCACCGGCTCACAGGGCGAGCCGCTTTCCGCCCTCCGCCGGATGGCATACCGCGACCACCCGTCGGTCGAGCTGCGCACCGGCGACACCGTGGTGTTCTCGGCGACGCCGATCCCGGGCAACGAGCGCGCGGTCAACGAGACGATCGACCGCCTCTACCACATCGGCTGCGACGTCGTGACCGCGCGCGACGAGCCGATCCACGCCTCCGGCCACGGCTACGCGGAGGAGCTGAAGATGATGCTCAACCTCACGCGGCCGCGCTACGTCATGCCGGTGCATGGCGACTACAAGCGGATGCTGCTGCACTCCAAGCTCGCCGAGGCCGTCGGGATCGCGCCGGAGCGCGTCTTCCGCACCGAGAACGGCGTGCCGCTGGAGATCGACGAGCGCGGCGCGCGGCTGGGCGACGCCGAGACCGCCGGCCTCGTGTTTGTCGACGGTGTGGACATCGGGGACGTCGCCGACGTCGCGCTGCGCGACCGCCGCATGCTCTCGGCCGACGGCATCTTCATCATCGTCGCGACCGTCAACGAGCAGGACGGCTCGTCCGTCGTCCCGCCCGAGGTGCTCGCCCGCGGCGTCCCGTTCCTCGACGACAAGGGCCAGATCATCGACGAGCTGCGCGAGGCGGTCGAGGACGCGCTCGACCGCGCCGCCGAGGAGCGGATCACCGAGGTCGACGTCCTCGAGTCGGTCCTCCACGACGACATCGCGGCCTTCATCTACGAGCGGCTCAAGCGCCGCCCGATGGTCCTACCGGTCGTCGTCGAGGTCTAGGCTCGCGCGCGGCCTGGCGCCTCTCGGGATCGCCGCCGGCTAGCGTTCGGCGACGACCGGCAAGTCGCTCGCGCGGCGGCGCGCGGCCGGCTGCGACTCGAGCCGCGGCCGCAGGGCGATGCCCCCGAGCACGAGCAGGAGCACGCCCGCTCCCGCGACCCCGTAGGCGGTGCGCGGCGAGCCGAGCGCGACGAGCGCCCCGCCGAGCAGGTAGCCGACCCCGGGCATGGCAGCCGCGAGCGACTCCAGCAGGCCGACGATGCGGGCCTGGTAGTCGGACGGGGTCGCCTCCTGCAGCGCGGTCATGACCGCGATCCACTGCACGCCGTTGCCGGCGCCGCCGACGATCGACACGAGGCACGCAACGAGCAGCGTCTCGGCCGTGGCCAGCCCGAGATAGGCGGCGCCGATGGCCGCCGTCGAGACGATGATGAGCAGGATCGTCGAGCGGTTCCTGACGAGCAGATACACGAGGCTCCCGACCACGATTCCCGCGCCCCACGACGCGAGCAGGATGCCGAACCCGGCGTCGCTCGTGCCGAGGCTCTCCTTGGCGTAGATCACCTCGATCGGGATCACGAGCGTGAACAGCACGAGCGCCGCGGCCTCGCCGACGAGCAGCATCCGCACCAGCGGGTTGCCGCGCGCGAAGCGCATGCCCGACGCGAGCCGCTCCCGCCACGGCTCGCGCTCGACGTATGCCGGGGGCAGACCCTTCGTGACCGCCAGCATGCCGGCGATCGCGAGGAACGACGCGGCGTCGACGAGCAGCGCGGTCGCGACGCCGAACTCGCCGATCAGCAGGCCCGCCAGCGCCGCCCCGCCCACGGCCGAGAACGCGAAGCCCATGTTCATCAGCGCGTTGCCCTCCTTGAGCAGCCCCTTGGGCTGCAGCACGGTGGCGACCGCGCCGCGCGTGAGCCCGCGAGCGGTGATGGCGAGCGCGCCGTCGAGCAGCCCGAGGGCCAGCACGAGCCCGAGCACGAACGTCGTCTCGGCCAGCAGCGCGAGCGCGGCGAAGGCGAGCGCCTCCCCGAGGTAGAGCAGCGGCAGGCTCTTGCCCAGCGCGGCCTGGTCGAAGCGCGCCGTGAGCGGCGGCGCGAGGAGCGCGGGCAGGAACTTGGCGGCGAAGAAGAACGCCGCGGTGGGCGCGACGGACTGCGTGCGGTCGTAGACGAGCACCGCGAGCGCCACCAGCCCGACGCTGTCGCCGAGCTCGTTGAGCGTGTACGAAGACAGCAGCCGACCGAAAGGCCTCACGGCCAGAGGTGCAAGACGCCCCCGCATCGGCCCCATCGTAGTCCTTTGGAGGCCGGACTCCAATGCGGACGGATGTCGGCCCTGGGGAGGCGCTGCTGACATCAAGTCAGTCTTGACCAGTGCCGATTACCCGAGGGTTGTGTCGCGACGCCAGGGGCTGATACTCGCCGTCCAGACAGCCGTGCTGGTGGCGGCCGTGGCCGTCGCCGTGCCCACGTCGACGCAGGCCGCCTGGCAGCCGATCGAGCTCGTCCTGCTGCTGTTCGTGCTGGCGGCGGGAAGCGAGGTCATGACGATCGAGTTCCGCGGCTTCCGCATCTCGGCGTCGTTCCTCGCGATCGTCCTGGCGATGGCGCTGCTCGGCCCGGCGCCCGCCGCCGCCATCGGCGCCGGCTCGATGCTGGTGGACGGCCTGATCACGCGAGCTCCGCGCTGGCAGGTGCTCACCAACATGGGCATCTACACCGTGTTCCCGGTCGTCGGCGGCCTGCTGATGATGTGGATGGGGGAGGATCCCAGCGGGCACGGGCACGCCGCGCTCGGCTTCGCGGGCACGGTGCTGCTCGTGTTCATGCTCACGAACACGCTCAACTTCGTGCTCGTGGTGCTGACCCGTCGCGCGCCCGGCGGGATCTCGTTCCGGGACGCGGTCGCGCACGCGTTCCTGCCGGTCCTGCCCGCAGAGTTCGCGACCGGCCTGCTGACGGCCGGCGTCGCGTTCATCTACGGCCGCATCGGCGTGGGGGCAGTCGGCTTGCTCGCCGTCGTCATCTTCGTCTTCCAGTACCTCTTCCGCGCCGGCGTGCAGGCGTTCGAGCGCGGCGAGGAGCTCGGCCAGCGCACGCGCGAGCTGGCGTCGCTGCAGGTCGGGCTCCTGAGCACCGTGGTCCAGACGCTCTCGATGCGCGACGCGATGACCGCGCGCCACTCGGCGGCGGTCGCCCGCTACGCCCGCGAGGTGGCCGGAATGCTCGACCTGCCGCCGCGCGAGCGCGAGCTCGTGCACACGGCGGCGCTGTTGCACGACATCGGCAAGTTCATCTTTCCGGACTCGATCCTGTTCGCCGATCGCAAGCTGACCGACGAGGAGTGGGAGACGGTCAAGCTGCATCCGGAGCAGGGCGCGCGGCTGGTGGCCCGGATCGAGGGCTACGGCCCGGTCGCGGAGATCATCCACAGCCATCACGAGCGGATCGACGGTCGCGGCTATCCGGCCGGTCTGAGCGGCGAGCAGATCCCGCTCGGCTCGCGGATCATCTCGGTCGCCGACACCTACGACGTGATGACCTCGCGCGACTCCTACCGCCGCCCGGTGTCCTCCGAAGCCGCGATCGCCGAGCTCCGGCGCGTGGCCGGCTCCCAGCTCGACCCGGTGGTCGTCGAGACCTTCATCGAGATGATCGAAGCCGGGCGCGTGGCCTTCCGCCACGGGGACGAGGCCGACTTCGAGCTCGAGCTCGCGTTCGAGCGCCGGGTCGAGGACTACGCCCGCCCGCGCGTGCTCACCACCTAGATCGAGCGTGAGCGAAAGCGGACGAATGTCCGTCCCCGGATGTTCGTCCTGTCGTCAAGCCGGTACCGCCGACTGCCGATGACGAGAGGGTCGTGTCGAGACGTCAGGGGCTCATCTTCGGCGCCCAGATGGCGCTGCTGGGTCACCGCGGTCAGCGTCGCGGTGCTCACGTCGGAGGGCGCCGACTGGCAGCCCGATCGCACTCGTCCTGCTCCTTTTCGCACTGGCGGTCGGCAGCGACCTGCTGACCGTCGACGTGCGCGCATATGCGCGTCTCTGGCGCGTTCCTGGCGATCGTCCTCGCCATGACGCTCCTCAGGCCCGGCGCCCGCCTTCGCCATCGGCGCCACTTCCGCGCTGATCGACGGCGATCGTGTCGCGCCGCCCCTGGGACGGCGGCGCTCAACAACGTCGTCACATGGGCGACGTTCCCGCTCGTCGGCGGCCTCCTCGCCGAGGCGTTCCTGACTTCCGGAGTGCCGAACGCGGACGACGCGCTGTCGTTCGCGGGCGTCGTCCTGGCCGTCTTCATGGCGACGAATGTCCTGAACTTCCTGATGGTCGCGGTATTCCACAAGGCGGCGGATGGGACGCCGGTGATCGCGAGCACTGCGCGACGTCTACATCACCGTGCTGCCGACAGAGTTCGCCACCGGCCTGCTGACCGCGTGCGTGGCGTTCAGCTACGGGCATCGGGAGTCGGGGCCGTCGGGCTCGCGGCCGTCGTGCTCTTCGTGTTCCAGTACCTGCTGCGCGCCGGCGTGAACGCGCACGAGCGCGGAGAGGAGCTCGCGGCACGCACCCATCAGCTGGCCTCGCTCCAGGTCGGGCCTGCTGAGCACGGTGCTCCAGACCCTGTCGATGCGCGACGCGATGACCGCTCGCCACTCGACGGCAGTCGCACGCTACGCCCGGGAGGTCGCGCGCATGCTGGGGGTGAGCGAGCGCGAGCAGGACCTGATCCACACGGCGGCACTGCTTCACGACATCGGCAAGTTCATCTTCCCCGACTCGATCCTGTTCGCCGACCGCAAGCTGACGGACGACGAGTGGGAGACGGTGAAGCTCCATCCGGAGCAGGGCGCGCAAGCTCGTGGGGCGGATCGAGGGCTACGGTCCGGTCGCCGAGATCGTCCACAGCCATCACGAGCGGGTCGACGGGCGCGGCTATCCCGCCGGGCTCGAGGGCGCGGAGATCCCGCTGGGATCGCGGATCATCGCCGTCGCCGACACCTACGACGTCATGACCTCGCGCGACTCGTATCGGCGGCCTGTGAGCTCGGAGGCGGCCATCGCCGAGTTGCGAAGGGTGTCGGGCTCGCAACTCGATCTCGAGGTGGTCGAGGTGTTCGTGGCGATGGTCGAGAGCGGCCGCGTCGCTTTCCGCCACGGAGACGAGGCGGACTTCGAGCGTGAGCTCGCCTTCGAGCGCCTCGTCCGAGACTATGCCCGCCCGCGAGTGGCGGCGTAGACAAGTGTCCGATCGGAGATCGGGTATTCGCGGCCGATAGGCGATTAAACGAAACGAGCGTCCGGTCTGGACGCTCGTTTCAGGTCAAGCACTAGCTCTTGAAGCCCATGACCCGCCTTTCCCTCGGACGAGCGGCTGCCACCGCTCGTCCTCAGTGGACTGCTTCATCTGACGCGAAGCACGGTACGGCGGTCGTGGATCGGACGTAATACAACATACGTCCAGACGATGGCCTCGGAGGTTTAGCTCCGAGGCCATCGGCACGTCAGGGGGCCTCGATGCGGTGAACCGAACCGGGGCAGACGTTCTTGCTCCCGCGATGCCGGGAGGCTCGCTTTCGGTGCGGGGTGCGGGATGGGACCGTGCGTGGCGATGACTGCACTCCTGCCCGCTCGGTCGCATCCGTCGCGCCGCCCGCTCCGGCGAGGCGCTCGTGTTCACCACCGCGACCGCCGTCGCGCTGCTGCACGCGCTCGACGACGCGTATCACCGGCGCCTGGGGTCGGGCTCGGCAGCACGCGCTGGCCGCGGCGATCGCGGCCGTCGGCGCGCTCGCCGCAGGGCGACGTTCCCGTTCCTGCGCCCGGGGCTGCGGGCGGGGCTGGCGCTGAGCGGCGGCGCTGCACCGTCAACGGCTTCCAGCACCTCAACCACATCAGCGTCGACGGCCCGTCGCACAGCGACCTCACGGGCGTCTTGGTGGCGGCCGCCGGCCTCGTCCTCTTCGGCCTGGCCGTCGCGGTCCCGTGGCGCCACCGCGGCTCGGCACGTGGCGCAGCCGGGCGCTCGCTGCCGTCGCGCTCGCCCGTGACCGCGATCGCCGTGCTCGGCCCGGTCGGCATGGCGCAGTTCGACGCCCACAAGTGGCGCGAGCCGATCGGCGAGCCACCGAGTGCGGCGTACGAGCCCGTCGTCTTCGAGGCCGCCGACGGGCTGGACATCAAGGGCTGGTACCGCCCGTCGAGCAACGGCGCGGCGATGCTCGTCGTCCACGGCGGTGGCGGCGACCGCACGGGCGCGCTGCGGCACGCAAAGATGCTCGCACGCAACGGCTACGGCGTGCTGGTCTACGACGCCCGCGGACGTGGCGAGAGCGAGGGCAGCCCCAACGGCTACGGCTGGGACTGGGAGAAGGACGTCTTAGGCGCCGTCGAGCTACCTGCACAGCCGCTCCGACGTCGACCACGAGCGGATCGGCGCGCTCGGCCTCTCGACGGCGCCGACGTGCTGCTCCACGTCGCCGCTCAAGGCGACGACCTCGCGGCGGTCGTGTCCGACGGCGCCGCCGCCAGCTCGTACGACGACTGGGCGCGCCTGCGCGGCGCCGATCTCGGCGCCATCCCCGGCCGGGTGATGTTCAGCACGATCCGCGTGCTCACGGGTGACGCGCCGCCGCCTCCGCTGCAGGATCAAGTGGCCAGGATCGAGGAGCCGCTGATGCTGATCGGCGCCGGCGTCGCGGAGGAGCACCAGTTCAACGAGCTCTACGCCGACGCCGCCCCGCATGCCGAGCACTGGGCGTCGACGCCGGCCATACGGCCGCTCTGAGGGAGCGCCCGAGCGAGTACGAGCAGCGCGTGGTCGACTTCCTCGACCGCGCGCTCGCGGCTAGGCCAGCGCCTTCCCGACGGCCTCGATCACGCGGTCGGCCTGGAAGGGCTTGACCACGAAGTCCTTCGCGCCGAGCTTGATCGACTCGAGCACCTTGGACTCCTGGCCCAGCGCGGAGCACATGACCACGCGGGCGGAGGGGTCGAGCGCGATGATCTCCCTCAGCGCGGACAGGCCGTCCTTCTCGGGCATCGTGATGTCGAGGGTCGTGACCTCCGGCTTGAGCAACCGGAAGCTGGCGACCGCCTCCACGCCGTTTCCCGCCTCGCCGACGACCTCGTGGCCGGCCTGCGTCAGCACGTCGCCGAGCACCTTGCGGATGAAGGTGGCGTCGTCGACGATCAGGATGCGGGCCATCGAGCCGCCTCCGTCGCGGATGCCGGATCCACGGGCGAGTGGACCTCCTCGATCCTCACCGCCCAGTCCGTGCCGTCGACGACGACGAGGCGCCCTGAGGCGAAGCGCGTCCCGTTGACGTACAGGTCGATCGGGTCGTCGGCCGAGCGGTTGAGCTCGACCACCGCGCCGGAGGGCATGCCGACGACGCGGGCGGACGGCATCCGCGCTCGTCCCAGCTCGGCCCACACCCGCACGGGGATGCCGCCGAGCGACGGCCCGCTCGGCGCCGCGACGGCGTGCGCGACGGCGGGGTCGGGCTCAGCGACGGCGATCTCGGAGTCGAGCTCGTCGAGCGCGCGCGTCATGCGCACGACGAAGGCGCTCGGGATCAGCTGGACGAGCGAGCAGGGCCGGCCGCACACCGACAGCTCGGCGCGCACCGCGTGGGGGGTGGTGGGGTAGACATCGTCGGAGTCCGACGGCGGCCAGGAAGGTGCGAGTGGTGGGGGCTCCGATCTCGACCTCGGTGCCGAGCACCGCTGAGGTCGCGATCGCCGCCGAGGCCATCATCTGGTTCATCGCCTCGGCCACGGCCGAGAGCTCGAGCTCGGACAGCTCGGAGGGAGCCTCGGACTCGGGCGCGTCCTCGCCGATCATGACCGTGGCCAGGCGGCGTGCGCCATCGAGCGTCATCACGAACACGTTGCCGCCCGTCACTCCGTCGACGTACGCGACGCTCGACGCCACGGCCGGGGTCGGCACCTGCTCGAACGGATCCGAGACGACGGTCACCTCGCCGGGAGCGACCTGGCCCGGCGCGAGCATCTCGAGGACGCCGGTGATCGCCTCGAGCGTCGAGCGGCCGAGCCGGATCAGCGCGTCGTCGCTCACGACCGTGCCACCGGCTCGATGATCTGGACGGCGCGACGACTGCCGCTGCGTCCCGGCTTCGCCCGCTGGACGGGCACCTGGTCGGCGTACAGCGTCACGCCCGCCTCGGCGGGCGCCGCGAGGCGCAGCACGTCGCCGGGGCGCAGTGCCAGCACGTCTTCGATCGGCAGCTCGACCGCCGCGACTTCGGCCCGGACGGTCACATCCACGCCGCCGAGCGCGCGGCGCACGCGCTGGATCTCCTGCTCGCCGCGATCCGGCGCCTCGTCGTGCGCGCCGAAGCGCTCGGCCACGGGGGCGATCGCCGACCACGGCAGCAGCAGCGCAACGGTCGAGGAGATGCCGTCGAGCCGCGCTTCCATGGTCAGGGTGAGGGTGGGCTCGGAGACCGGAACCATCTGCGCGGTCTCCATGTGCGCCTCGAGGCCGACGACGCCGAGCTCGATCTCGGCCATGTCGGTCCAGATGAGCGAGAGCTGACCGACGAGGCGGTCACACAGGTGCCGCGCCAGCGCGAGGTCGATGTCGGTCAGCCGTCGTTCGCGCACCTCCGCGACGTCCCCGCCCCCGAGCAGCAGCTCGATCGCCCTCAGCAGGAATCCGGGCTCGCAGCTCAGCATCAGGCGCGTGCCGAGCGGCGCCGCCTCGACGAGCGCGGTGATCGAGTTCGTCGGCACCTGCGCGTGAGCGGATGACCACGTGAGCTGGGTGGAGTTGATGACCTCGAGCTCGAGCGGCACGCGAAGCTCAGCGGACAGGCGGGTCGAGGCCGTGCGGCAGAACGCCTCCAAACCCCGCTTGATCCGGCGCTCCTGCTCCGAGTTGAACTTCGTCGGGAGCGTGAAGTCGACGGCTCGGATGCGCCGGCGCCGGCGCGGCGCGGACGGCTCCTCGGGCAGCCGCCCCTCACGGGCGGCGTCGACGAGCGCCGCGATCGCATCGGCCGAGAGGACGTGGCTGGAACCGCTCATCGCAGCTGTGGCGTGACGTTGGACATGGATGACGAGCTCCGGCGAAGTGGAGTCGAAGGAGTAATCGGCCGCAGCGGGCCATGCTTGATGCCGTCAGAGGCCTGGGAAGCGGACCACGAAGCGCGCTCCGCGGCCGTCGAGCGGCTCCTCGAGGCGCACGCTACCGCTGTGCGACTCCGCCACCGCCCGCACGATCGAGAGGCCGAGCCCGGAGGATCCGCTGCGGTCGCCCGAGCCGCGGTAGAAGCGCTCGAACACCTTCTCGCGCTGGTCGATCGCGATCCCGGGCCCGTCGTCCTCCACGGAGAGGATGACCTCGCCGTTGCGCCGCTCGACCGTCGCCTCGACGGCGGTCCCGGGATCGGTGTGGCGCAGTGCGTTCTCCATCAGGTTGAGGACGAGCCGGTGCAGCTCGTCGCGCGCGCCGTCGACCCGGGCGCCGGCCGGCGCGTCGATGGTGATGTCGTGGTCGCCCGCCACCGGCTCGAGCTCGGCCGCCGCGTCCGTGACCACCTCGGCGAGGTCGACCAGACGGTGGGGCGCCCGGCGGCCGGCGTCGGCGCGGGCCAGCAGCAGCAGGTCGCCGACGAGGCGGCGCATGCGCCGCGAGGACCGCAGGGCGGAGGCGGCGGCCTCGCGCGGCTCGCCGGTCAGCTCCTCCTCGAGCAGCTCGAGGTTGGCGAGCACCGAGGTCAGCGGCGTGCGCAGCTCGTGCGAGGCGTCGGCCACGAACTCGCGCTGGCGCACGAGCGCGGACTCGGTCTCGGACCGCGCGCTGTCGAGCGCCACGAGCATCGCTTCGAGCGTGCGGGCCAGCTCGGCGACCTCGTCGTCCGCCTCGGGGTGGGGCATCTTCAGCGAGGGGTCGCGGGCCTCCTCGATCCGGCGGGCGGCAGCCGTCAGCTCCGCGATCGGCTCCATCGCCCGGCTCGCGGTGGCCAGGCCCGCGAGCAGTGCGAGCAGGGCGCCGCCGAGGACGCCGAACGCGAGGAAGACCTTGACGCGGTTGGCGGTGTCCTGGATCTGCGAGGTCGGCTCGGCGTACTGGATCCACCACCCGGAGGGGTAGTCGACGACGGTCACCCGCCGCGTCTCGACCCGCCAGCCGTCGGTCTCGAAGCTGCGCCGGTTCGGCGGCCCGAAGTCGGGCGCGCCGGGCGTGCTGAAGCCGACGAAGTCGTCCACGGTGATGACGCGGATGGCGGCGCTCTCGGACGCGGCGAAGTCGTTGAGGTCGAGCGAGTCGGGCGCCTGGCGCAACTCGGGCCCGCTGTCGCCGGCCACGATCCGCAGGGACGCCTCCTGCTCGAGCTTGTCGGCGCTGCTGGCGACCTCGTCGCGGAAGTCTTCGTTGATCTGCCGCGTGGTCAGCACGCCGACGATCACTGCGAAGCCGCACAGGATCACGAGCGTCAGCGCCGCGGAGCCGCCGGCGAGACGCCAGCGGATCGGCAGGCGCTTATACGCGGAGGACGTAGCCCGCGCCGCGGACCGTATGGAGGAGTCGAGGCTCCCCATCGGCTTCAAGCTTCCTTCTCAGGTTGGACACGAAGACCTCGATCGTGTTCGTGATCGAGAACGGGTCGTAGCCCCACACCTCGTCCAGCAGCTTCTGGCGCGAGATCACGAGGCGCTCGTTGCGCATCAGGTACTCGAGCAGCTCGAACTCGCGCTGCGTGAGGTCGATCGCGCGTTCGCCGCGGGTGACTTCGTGGGTGTCGGGGTTGAGCATGAGGTCGCCGACCCGCAGCGGCGCCATCCCGCGCGGCGGACGGCGCCGCAGCAGCGCTCGCAGGCGGGCCAGCAGCTCCTGGCGCTCGAACGGCTTGACGAGGTAGTCGTCGGCGCCGATGTCGAGGCCCTCGACGCGCGACTCGAGCGCATCGCGCGCCGTGAGGATGAGGATCGGCACGTCGTCGCCGTCGTCGCGCAGCCGGCGCGCGACGTCGATCCCGTCGAGCCGCGGCAGCCCGAGGTCGAGCACGATCAGGTCGGGCAGGTAGGCGTGCGCCTCGTCGAGCGCCTGCACACCGTCGGCCGCGAGCTTGACGTCGTAGCCGTCGAGCCGCAGCGAGCGCTGCAGCACCTGGGCGATCTCGGTGTCGTCCTCGACGACGAGCACACGGACGGGGCGATCGGAGGCTTCCATCGTGGTGTTGATGGTACGGCCCCGCAGAGATCGACCCCCGCAGCGCGAACGTCAACTGCGGCTGGGTAGGGAGAGCGAGGGAGCCGGCGTGGCGGGCAATCGCGCGAACCTCGTGCAGTTGCCGTCGGTTTCCGGGGGTAACTTCACGGATTTCGCGATCCGCCCGCTCACCCGCACGCAGTGTTCCCCGCGCAGCGGCCGACACCCCAGCCTCCCTACCCAGCCGCAGTTGACGTTGACGTTCGCCGGCGGAACGAAAGCTCAACGAGGTCACGCAGGGTCTTCTCGGCCGGCGTCGAAGGGATGGCAGCCACATGGCCGCCCGCAAGCCGAAGCCCCGAGCCCGGAGGTCACCGCCGCCTGCGCGGCCGCGTCTGCCCACGCTCGAGCAGCGGCAGATCGACCTGATCGGGCTCGCCCTGGTGGCCGCGTCGGTCTTCTTCGCCTTCCTGATCTACCTGGAGTGGGACGGCGGACGGGCGGGGAGCTGGGCGGTCGACGGGCTCCAGCGGCTGCTGGGCGCCGTCCACTACGGGGTGCCGGTGGCGCTGATGGCCATCGGGGCGGTCCTCGTCCTGCGCGACATGCTGCCCGCCGTGAAGCCGCTGCGGGCAGGCGGACTGTGCCTGTTCGCGGCGTTCTCGCTCGGGCTGGCGGCCGGCACCCTCGGGCTCGGCCCGGGCGGCGCCGAGGTCCGCTGGGACGCCGAGTGGGTGCGCCCGCGCGGCGGGCTCGTGGGAGAAGGCATGTACTGGGGCATCTCGACCGCGCTCGGGACCGTTGGCGCGCACATCGTCTGCCTGTTCCTGCTGCTCGCCGCCGTGCTGCTGCTCACCGGCGCGTCCGTGGCGGGCGTCGTGAAGGCCACGAGCACGTCGGTCTCGACCACCACGCGCGACATGCGGGCGGCCGTGGCGCGGCGACGGCCGGCGGAGGAGCTGACCGAGATCGAGCGCGAGGAGCTCCGCGTTTCACGTGGAACACCCCCGGCGGAGCCGATCGAGTGGGAGGGGTCCGAGCCGGAGCCGTTCGAGCCGGAGACCGCGGTGCTCGAGGAGGTCGAGGAGGAGGAGCGGAGCCGCGGCTGGCCGAGGATCCCGAGACCGACGAGCCCGGGGTGACACGGACGACGGCGGCGGACCTCACCCCGCAGGGGCGTTTCCGGCCGTCGGTGACGGACTCCGGCGACTTCGTCTGGAAGGTCCCCGATCCGGCGTTCCTCAAGCAGTCCTCCGAGGAGGCGTCCCGGCCCGACACCGCCGGGCAGGAGAAGGTCGCGGCCCAGCTGCTCGAGGCGCTCGGACACTTCGGCATCGACGCGCGGGTGATCGGGAAGGTCTCGGGGCCGCACATCACGCGCTACGAGCTGCGCCTGGCGCCCGGGATCAAGGTCGGCAAGATCGCCCAGCTCAAGGATGACCTCGCGTACGCGCTGGCTGCCGCCGACATCCGCATCCTGGCCCCGATCCCCGGCAAGCAGGCCGTGGGCGTCGAGGTCCCGAACGCCCGCCGTCGGATCGTGCACCTCGGCGACGTCTACCAGCCGCCGCCCGGGGACTGGTCGCCGTTGACGGTCTGGCTCGGCAAGGACGTCGCCGGCCGCGCGATCGGCGCCGACCTCGCCAAGATGCCGCACCTGCTCGTGGCGGGCACCACCGGCGCCGGCAAGTCCGGCGCCGTCAACGCGATGCTCTCCTCGATACTGCTGCGCGCGACGCCGCACGAGGTGCGGATGGTGCTCGTCGACCCCAAGCAGGTCGAGCTCACGCACTACGACTCGATCCCGCACCTGCTGACCCCGGTGATCACGTCGCCGCGCAAGGCCGCCACCGCGCTGCAGAACCTCGTGCGCGAGATGGAGCAGCGCTACTCGTACATGTCGCTCGCGCGCACCCGCACGCTGGCCGATCTGAACGCGGTGCGCGAGCGCCGCGGCGAGGCCCGGCTCCCGTACGTCCTGTGCGTGATCGACGAGCTGGCCGACCTGATGATGGTCGCGCCGGCCGACGTCGAGGACTCGATCATCCGGATCGCCCAGAAGGCGCGAGCGGTCGGCATCCACCTGGTGCTGGCCACGCAGTCCCCGCGGGTCGACGTCATCACCGGCATGATCAAGGCCAACGTGCCGTCGCGGATCGCGTTCGCCGTCTCCTCCCAGACCGATTCGCGCGTGATCCTCGACCAGAACGGCGCCGAGTCGCTGCTCGGGATGGGCGACATGCTCTTCTCCCCGGTGGGCTCCTCGCGGCTGCAGCGGATCCAGGGGGCGTTCATCGACGAGGCGGAGATCGCGGCGCTGACCGAGGAGTGGAAGCGCCAGGGTGAGCCCGAGTTCGTCGAGGAGCTGCTGGAGGAGGTCGAGAAGGTCGCCGACGAGGGCGGCGACGACGGGTTCGATCCCGACGAGGACCCGCTGCTGGCCGACGCGATCCGGCTGGTCGCCGAGATGCAGACCGCCTCGACGTCGATGCTGCAACGACGCTTGCGGCTCGGGTACACCCGCGCGGGGCGCCTGATCGACATGCTCGAGCGCCGGGGCGTGATCTCGGGCTACGAAGGCTCCAAGCCGCGTCAGGTGCTCGTGTCGGAGGCCGACCTCCCGCGCGTGCTGACCGCGCTCGCCGACCAGCCTGTCCCGGTCCTGGAGGAGGACCCCGAGTAGCCTGATCGGCCCATGCCCGAGATCGGCGAGACGCTGCGCGAGGCGCGGATGCGCCGGCGGATCGACATGACGGAGGTCGAGTCGGCGACGAAGATCCGCGGGAAGTACCTCCGGGCGCTGGAGAACGAGGAGTGGGACCTGCTGCCGGGTCCCACGTTCGTCAAGACGTTCCTGCGGACGTACGCCGAGTACCTGGGGCTGGACGCGCGGCTGCTGGTGGAGGAATACCGCCAGCGGTTCGAGCGGCCGTCCTCGCAGGAGCTGACGCCGTTCCGGCGGCCCTCGCGGCGGCCGCGGCGGCGGGTGCGGGCGCTGGTCGGGCCCGGCGTCGTGCTGTTCGGCGGCCTGGTGCTGCTGCTGGCGGTGTTCTACGTGCTGGGGACGTGGGGGGAGGACGACGACGGCGTGCCGGCGCGGGTGCAGCCGACGGCCACGCCGGACGGGACGGCGGACGGCTCGCCCCCGGAGCAGCGGTCGGGCTCGGGCGAGCGGGAGCGCGAGCGGCCGGCGCGACGGGTTCGCCTCCAGCTCGTGGCCACCGGGCCCGTCTACGTGTGCCTGGTCGACGCGCGCGGCCGGCAGCTGATCGACGAGGAGACGCTGCAGGCGGGCGCGCGCACGCGGGTGTACCGGGGCCGCCGCTTCCGGACGAACTTCGGCAACGCCAACGTGCAGATGCGGGTCGACGGGCGGCTGTACGACGTCGCGGCCAGCGCCGACCCCGTGGGGTACGAGCTGCGGCCGGGCCGCCGCCCGCGGCTGCTGTCGGACGACGCGCGGCCGGACTGCTCCACGTGAGCGTGCGCGCCGGCATCGTCGTCACGGGTACCGAGGTGCTGTCGGGGCTCGTGCGCGACGAGAACGGACCCTGGCTGTCGGGCGCGCTGCGCGAGCGCGGGGTCGAGGTGGCCCACGTCATGGTCGTGGGCGATCGCGCGGACGACCTCGCGGCCGCACTGCGGTTCCTCACGGACGAAGGGCTGGACCTGGTGGTGACCAGCGGCGGCCTGGGGCCGACCGCGGACGACCTCACCGCCGAGGTCGTCGCCTCGTTCCTCGGCCTGCCGATGGCGGTCGATCCTGAGCTGGAGGAGCGGATCTGGGGCGTTGTGTCGGGCATGCGCCACCGCTGGCGCGAGGTCAGCGAAGAAGGGCTGCGCGAGGGGGCGCGCAAGCAGGCGCTGGTGCCGGCGGGGGCGTCGGCGCTCGAGCCGGTGGGAACCGCTCCCGGCCTGGTCGTGCCCGGCCGTCCGCTCGTGCTCGTGCTGCCCGGGCCGCCGCGGGAGCTGCAGCCGATGTTTGCGGCCGCTGTCTCGGTGCCCGCGGTGGCGGAGCTGCTGGCCGGCGGGTCGGCGCTCGAGACGCGGGTGATCCGCATGACGGGGCTGCCGGAGTCCGAGCTCGCCCGCACGCTGCGCGGGCTGTCGGTCGACAGCGCGCTCGAGGTCACCACCTGCCTGCGGCGGGGAGAGCTCGAGATCGCCACGACGTTCGCCTCTGCGGCGGCCGCTGCGTACTCGGCGTTCGAGGCGGCGCTGCTCGAGCGCCACGGCGAGCGGGTGTTCTCCCGCGACGGCGCGACCGTCGACGACATCGTCGCCGGGCTCCTGCTGGGGCCGCCGGTGCGCACCGTCGCGGTCGCCGAGTCGTGCACCGGCGGGCTGATGTCGGCGCGCCTCACGGAGCGGGCCGGCTCGTCGGCGTACATGCTGGGCGGCTTCGTCACGTACTCGAACGAGGCCAAGATCGAGCATGCCGGGGTGCCGGTCGACGCGATCGAGCAGTTCGGCGCGGTCTCCCCGGAGGTCGCCCGCGCGATGGCCGCGGGCGCCGCGATCCAGCTCCGCGCCGCGCTCGGGGTGGGGATCACGGGCATCGCCGGCCCGGGCGGCGGGACGCCAGACAAGCCGGTCGGCACGGTCTGCCTGTGCGTGACGTTCGGCGCCGAGGTCTCTGAGCGCACCGTGGTCATCCCGGGCGACCGAGCCACCATCCGCGACCGGACGACCACGATCGCGATGCACATGCTCCGCCGCGCGCTCGAGGCCACCGCCGCCGCCACGGCGGCATGACCGCGTCCTCCGGCGATCAGCGCGGCATGACGGCGCCCTCCGGCGACCAGCCATCTCGCGGCCACCTCCGGCTCTTCGTCGCGCTCGAGCTCCCCGCGGTGGCGCGCGCGGCGCTCGCGGCGTTCCGCGACGCGGCCGCGGACCCGCGGATCTGGCGGCCCGTGCCGGACGAGGCCGTGCATCTCACGCTCGCGTTCCTGGGGCGGCGCCCCGCGGCCGACGTCGAGCCGATCTCCACGGTCCTGCGCGAAGCGGGCCGCCCGCCGCTGCGGCTGTCGCTCGCCTCGGCGCTGCTGCTCCCGCCACGCCGCGCGCGGGTCCTCGCGGTCTCGCTCGCCGATCCGGACGGAACGCTGACCGCGCTGCAGGGGCACGTCAGCGCGCAGCTGGAGGCCGCCGGCGTGTTCGCGCCGGAGAAGCGGCCGTTCCGTGCGCACGCGACCGTCGCACGCCTGCGGCCGCGCGAGCGGGCGCCGCGATCGCTCCCGGCCGAGCCCGAGCCGCTCGAGTTCCACGCGGACACGCTGACGCTCTTCGAGTCGCGGCTGCACCCGCGCGGCGCGCGCTACGAGGCTCTCTCGCGCATGACTCTGCACTGATCCGTCACACCTGCGCCTTGTTCGGTTACACGCGCGACGGCAGGCTGGGTTTCTGTCCGACCGACCCCCCAAGCTTGTTCGACTTCACGTGACGAGATCGCAGGAGAAGAGATGACCGCCACCCAGGACGCCAAGGACGTAAAGGCGCGCGACGCCGCCCTCCAGGGCGCCCTCGCGCAGATCGAGCGCCAGTTCGGCAAGGGCACCGTGATGCGGATGGGCGACGAAGGCGCCCAGGTGAAGGTCGACGCCATCCCCACGGGAGCGCTGTCGCTGGACATCGCGCTGGGGATCGGCGGCTGCCCGCGCGGCCGGATCGTGGAGATCTTCGGCCCGGAATCCTCGGGCAAGACGACGCTGATCTACCACATCATCGCCGAGGCCCAGAAGCTCGGCGGCGTCTGCGCGTTCATCGACGCCGAGCACGCGATGGACCCGCTGTACGCCAAGAACCTCGGCGTGAACATCGACGAGCTGCTCGTCTCCCAGCCCGACTACGGCGAGCAGGCGCTCGAGGTCGCCGACATGCTCGTGCGATCGGGGGCGGTCGACGTCGTGGCCGTGGACTCGGTGGCGGCGCTCACCCCGCGGGCCGAGCTCGAGGGCCAGATGGGCGATCAGACGGTCGGCGTTCAGGCGCGGATGATGTCCCAGGCCATGCGCAAGCTGGCCGGCAACCTCAACCGCACGCAGACGCTCTGCCTCTTCGTCAACCAGATCCGCGAGAAGGTCGGCGTCATGTTCGGCTCGCCGGAGACCCAGCCGGGCGGCCGCGCGCTGAAGTTCTACTCCTCCCAGCGGCTCGACATCCGCCGCATCGAGACCCTCAAGGAGGGCACGGAGGCGGTCGGCAACCGCGTGCGGGTCAAGGTCGTCAAGAACAAGGTCGCCGCGCCGTTCCGCCAGGCGGAGTTCGACATCGAGTTCGGCAAGGGCATCTCCAGCGCGGGCTGCATCCTCGACCTCGGGCTCGAGCACGGCATCGTCAGCAAGTCGGGCTCGTTCTTCTCCTACGGCGACGAGCGGCTGGGCCAGGGGCGCAACAACGCCAAGGCGTACCTCGACGAGCACCAGGAGGTCGCGCGCGAGATCGAGGCGAAGGTCTACGAGGCGCTCAACCTCGACCAGGACCTCGTGCAGCCGATCGAGCGGGACCCCGACGCACCGCCGGTCCCGGAGATCGCCGTCGCCTGACGACATGAACAGCGATCGTCGCCCGCCCGAGCGGTCGCTCGATCCCGAGGTGCGCCTCCAGCACGGCCGCGACGTCGCGTGGCGCGCGCTCAACCGCCGCGACCACACGGTGGCGGAGGTGGCCCGCCTGCTCGCCCGCAAGCGTGCCGAGCCGGCAGTCATCGAGGCCGTCGTCGGGGAGCTGTGCGAGCAGGGCTACCTCGACGACGCGCGCTTCGCCCACCGCTTCGCGGAGGACCGCCGGCGGCTCGACGGCTGGGGCGCCGAGCGGATCGAGCGCCGCCTGAGCAGCCTCGGGGTCGAGCCCGAGCTGATCGCCGCGGCCGTCGGTCGCCGCGACCACGACGAGGAGCTCGAGGCTGCGCTCGCGCTGCTGCGCCGCCGCTTCCCGCAGCCGCCCGCCACGCCGCGCGACTGCGAGCGGGCGCTCGGCGTCCTCGTCCGCAAGGGCTACGAGCTCGAGCTCGCGCACGATGCGATCCGGCGCCACGCGGGCGCTCCCGCCTTCGACAGCCCCGTTGAACAATCCCGGTACACCTGCTGGGGGACATCCGCGGCGCCTCGCGCCACCCACGAGGCTCACGTGCCAAAGGCACGCATCGCCCTCGCGTGCGGCGCGAGGCATCCACGGCTGCCCCACATCAGGCGGACCGATCATTGTTCAACGGACCCCAGCCGGGTGGATTGCGCGGCGGTGCCGCCGGTACTACGATCCCGGCAGCGACAGGTCGGGCCGACCAAGGCTCGTGAAACTCCCAGCAAATTCCATTGTTTGAAGCGGAAGCAGCAGCTTCAGTGACGACGGCCACCACCGAGAACCATCTCCGCGGACGATCAGGCACCGCATCCGGGCGGGCGCGCCCGGCAGACACGACCCAACACCGCACGACAGCCGCCATCTGACGGGGCGGCCTCGTGCCGCCTTCCTGCTCGTCTCCTCCGCCAGCGCCGAGGCAAGGCTCGGCCTGCCGCCTTCCTACACAGGTGACTGAGCATCTCGCGTCGACCGCACCGGACGGCGCCGGGGAGAGGAAACGCAATGGAGATCGTGATCGCAGCGGTCTTGGTGGCATTGGGCCTGGTGGTCGCGGCGACCGTCGTGGCGAAGCGCGCGCCGACGCCGGTGACGGCCAACGGGCGCCCGAAGACCGCCCCGCCGCCGGCCGCCAGCACGACCGACGACACCACGGCGAGCCGCACCGCGGAGGCCGGCCGGCTCGAGCAGCGGCTGCGGGCGCGCGAGGAGGCGCTCGACGCCCGGGTCTCCGACCTCGGCGATCGCGAGCGCAGGCTCGCCACCGCCGAGGGGGAGATCGGCGAAGTCCGTGAGCGGATGGTCCGCGAGCTCGAGCGGGCCTCCGGGCTCTCGGCGTCGCAGGCCAAGGCGCTCCTGCTCAAGGACCTCGAGGACCAGGTCCGTCACGAGTCGGCACGCCGGCTGCGTGCGATCGAGGAGGAGACCAAGCGCGACGCCGAGCGCCGCGTGCGCAACATCCTGTCGGTAGTCATGCAGCGGCTCGCGGCCGGGCACGCGGCCGAGACCACGGTCTCGGTGGTCCAGCTCCAGGCGGACGACATGAAGGGGCGCATCATCGGGCGCGAGGGACGCAACATCCGCGCGCTCGAGCACCTCACGGGCGTCGACTTCATCATCGACGACACGCCCAACGCCGTGATCCTCTCCGGCTTCGACGGCGTGCGGCGCGAGATCGCCCGCCTCACGCTCGAGAAGCTCCTGCAGGACGGCCGCATCCACCCGGCGCGGATCGAGGAGACCTACTACCAGGCGAAGTCGGAGCTCGAGAGCCACATCGCCGAGTCCGGCGAACAGGCGTGCTTCGACGCCAACGTCCAGGGCCTCGACGCCGACCTCACGAAGACCCTCGGGCGCCTCAAGTACCGAACGTCGTACGGCCAGAACGTGCTCGCCCACTCGGTCGAGTGCGCCCACCTGGCGGCGATGATGGCCGACGAGCTGGGCGCCTCGCCCAAGACCGCGCGCCGCGCTGCCCTGCTGCACGACATCGGCAAGGCCGTGTCGCACGAGGTCGAGGGCCCGCATGCGCTCGTCGGCGGCGACCTGGCTCGCCGCCACGGGGAGAGCGAGGCCGTCGCGCACGCGATGGAGGCCCATCACAACGAGGTCGAGCCGCAGACGATCGAGGCCGTCATCGTCCAAGCCGCCGACGCGCTCTCCGGCGCCCGCCCGGGCGCCCGCGGGGAGTCGCTCGAGCAGTACGTCAAGCGCCTGCGCGACCTCGAGCAGATCGCCACACGACACGCCGGCGTGGACAAGGTCTACGCGATGCAGGCCGGCCGCGAGATCCGCGTGATGGTGCAGCCCAGCTCGCTCGACGACGACGGGGCGGTCCTGCTCTCGCACGAGATCGCCCGCGAGATCGAGCAGGAGCTCGAGTACCCCGGCCAGATCAAGGTCACGGTGATCAGGGAGTCGCGAGCGACGGACTACGCGCGCTGAGCCGCCCGTCGAACGTCAACGGCGCCGGGTAGGGAGGCGAGGGGATCCTGAGGAGGCGTAGGAGGAGGTCGGCGACGCCACCGGCCTCCGCCCGGACGCGCCGGCGGGTGAAGCCGCACAACGCGCCAGCCCGCCGACCGTCAACCGCGCGTCCCGCGCGCGGTCGCGCTCGAACGCCGCGGCCGTGCCGTGGTGCGTGCGGCTGTCGGTCTCGACGATCAGCCGCGCCTCGGGCCACACGAAGTCGACCTCGAAGCCCTCGATGTAGGTGTTGACGAGCGGCCGCGGGATGCCGTGGCGATCGCACAGCTCGAGGAACTCGTCCTCGAGCGGGCTGCGCGTGGTGTGGTCGAGGTCGTGGCGGTCGAGCACGTCGGCGAGTCGGGCGGCGCCGGGGTGATCCGGGTCGAGCTCGACGTGCAGCCGGAGCGCCTCGGCCATCTCGGCGGCCTTCTCCAGCGTTCGTCGCGGGACGGCGGTCGCCAGGTCCTGAAGGGTCCGCCCGGGCGTGGTGACGCGGATCCCGGCGTGCGTCGTAGCGTTCGGCGGTAGCCGCGGCCGGTGCACGGCGATGGTTCGTGTGCTCCGAAACCCGCATGTACGGGGGACGGTGACGTCGATCTTGGCGGCGTCGCTGCGGTGGATGCCCCAGAGGATCGCCGCGCTGCGGTGGCTCAGCACCGAGCCGTCGCCGGCGGCGAGCACTGCAGCGAGATAGCGCGCGTTGCGGTTCAGCACCGTGTGCCCGACCGCGTAGACGCCTCGATGGAGCCGATGCAGGCGGCCCGCCTCGACTCGCCGGCGAATCGCAGAGTCATCGAATCCCATCTCCCAGAGCTGGCCGCGACTGACGACGCCGTATTGAGCCGCAGCGCGTTCCGCGAGGCCGCGATCGACGGCTGGGGCTGATTTCTGTCGCATACCGACAGTTAGCAGCCCCAGCCGAACTCTCGCCCCCTCCGGACCCTCCCTCAATGCAAGAAGTTCGCCGGTACCCTCCCAACCGCATGAAGTTCCACGTCACCACGTTCGGCTGCCAGATGAACGAGCACGACTCGGAGCACATGAAAGGCATGCTCGAGTCCCTCGGCTACACCGAGGTCGAGCAACGGGCCGAAGCCGACCTCATCCTCTTCAACACGTGCTCGATCCGCGAGAAGGCCGACGAGCGCTTCGTCTCTCACCTGCACGAGGCCAAGATCCTGAAAAAGCGCGACCCGGAACGGGTCATCGGGGTCGGCGGCTGCTGGGCGCAGTCGGTCAAGGACGAGGTGTTCCGCCAGTTCCCGTTCGTCGACGTCGCGTTCGGCCCGGGCCAGGTCCACAAGCTCGCCGAGTTCCTCACCAGCGACAGCCTCACCGCCCAGGGCTACTTCGAGTTCGAGGGCTTCACCGGCCACCTGCCACCCAAGCGCGCGCGGGAGTTCCAGGCGTGGATGCAGATCTCCGTCGGCTGCAACTGCCGCTGCTCGTACTGCATCGTGCCGTCCACCCGCGGTCGCGAGGTCAGCCGCCCGCTCCAAGAGCTCGTCGCCGAGGCCGAGCGTGCCGCCGCCGACGGCGTCCGCGAGATCACGCTCCTGGGCCAGAACGTCAACTCCTACGGCCGCGACCTCAGACCGGACCGAGCCACCTTCGCCGAGCTTCTCCACGCCCTCGACGAGATCGACGGCCTCGACCGCATCCGCTACACCAGCCCGCATCCCAAGGACATGCGCGAGGACGTGATCCTCGCCCACGCGAACCTGAAGAGCGTCTGCGAGCACATCCACCTGCCGCTGCAGTCGGGCTCGAGCCGCATCCTCAAGGCGATGCGCCGCACGTACGACCGCGGCCGCTACATGGACCGCGTCGCGCTGATCCGCGAGCACGTCCCCGACTGCGCGCTGACGACCGACATCATCGTCGGCTTCCCGGGGGAGACGGAGGCGGACTTCGAGGAGACGCTGCAGGTGGCCGAGGAGGTCGGCTACGACGGCGCCTTCACGTTCATCTACTCGCCCCGCCGCGGCACCGAGGCGGCCACCTTCGCCGAGGACTTCGTCACCCACGAGGTTGCCGTGGAGCGCATGGAGCGGCTCGTCGAGGTCGTCCAGCGCCGCGCTCGCGAGCGCGCCCAGCGCTTCGTCGGCCGCACGCTCGACGTGCTGGTCGAAGGCACGTCGCGCACCGACGCCAGCCGCCTCCGCGGCCGCACCCGTCACAACAAGGTCGTCAACTTCGACGGGCTGGCGGCACCGGGGGAGATCGTGCCCGTTCAGATCGCCGCCGCCACCAGCCAGACGCTGGCGGGCGAGATGTCCCTGCTGTCCCGCGCCGGCTGACAGCACGCGCCGCGGAGGTGCCCCAACTGCGTGCGTCGGCTGAATAGACCGACACGACGTCAGTTTGCGGACCAATATCACCGTTTCGAGTTGCTGATCGGAAAAGGTGATGTTTGAGACACCAACACGAGGGCAATTGTTCTTCCTAGTAACAGCACGCTGCAGGGAGCCGTCCGACCGCTGCAGCCTTCCTAGGAGGTGGCGGGTCCCTTGTCCGAGGCAACGTCTGCGAGCCCGCGCGCTCGCGTCGTCGTTCACACCGTCGCGACGCTCTGCGTCGCTGTGTTTGCCGGCGCGCTGAGCGCCGCACCCGCCCAGGCGCAGGGCGCCGACAACTGTCGGGCGAGCGCCGCGCGCTATTCCAATCCTCCGACCGCCACGTCCGAGCCGACGGTCGCCAACGTCAACGGCTCGCCGTGCATGAGCGACTCGGCCCAGCCCGCCGACGTGGCGCCCGCCGGCCCCTTCACCGTCTCTGAGCCCACCGCCCTGACCCGCCGCGAGGCCGGCATACTCGCGGCGACCGCCAGCGTCGAATCGGCCCAGCTCGCGGGCGGGGGCTCGGCGATCAGCGTCGGCGCCGTCTCGTCGAGCCAGTTCGCGGCGTGCATCAACGGCGTGTCGACGCCGTCCGGCACCTCGCGCGTGGACGCGCTCGTCGTCGGCGGCACTCCGGTCGACGTGATCGCCGACCGGCCACTCGACCAGACCATCGGCGGCGTGCGGATCCGCGCCAACCAGTTCGACGGCACCACCCGTCGCGCCCTGATCCTCAATATCGGCGCCGCGGAGATGGTGCTCGGCGAAGCGACGGTGTCCGGCGACGCCTGCCAGACCGGCGGCGGCGGCGCGCAGATCTGCCCCACCGGCTCGACGTACGACGTGGCGCGCAACGTCTGCATCATCGTCGAGCCCGGCGCTCCCGGCGGCGTGATCGTGGTCGGCGCTACGTTCCAGGGGCCCTCGGGCGGGACGGTGATCTCCCTCATCGAAGCTCGCCGGCTGGCGAGCGAGGGCGAGCTGCCCAACAGCCAGTGCCTGCGCGGCTCCGGCCCGAAGTTCGTCGTGCTGGGGACCAACCGCGCCGACCGGCTCACGGGGACCAACCGGCGTGACCGGATCCTCGGGCTGGGCGGCAACGACCAGATTGACGGCGGCCGCAAGGACGACTGCCTCGACGGCAACCGCGGCAGCGACCGCGTCGCCGGCGGGCTCGGCAACGACCGCCTGTTCGGCCAGGGCGGCCGCGACAAGCTGACCGGCGGCCTCGGCAACGACCGCCTGTACGGAGGCGCTGCCGCCGACTCGCTCAACACCGGCTTCGGCCGCGACTACGCGAACGCCGGCGCGGGCAACGACCGGGTCAATGCCGCGTCCGCCGGCCGGCCGGCGAAGCAGCTGATCGGTGGCAAGGGCCGCGACCGCGTCTGGGTCAACCGCAACGAGACGCGTCGCTTCAGCGGCTTCGAGATCACCCGCACCTTCCGCTAAGCCCCTCCCCACGGGCGCCGGGCGGGGACTGCTCCCGCCCGGCGCCTCAGGCTTGCGGCAGCGCAGCAACACCGGCGGGGCCGGGGAGAAGTATCCGTCCTCGCCGTGTGCGAACATACGTTCGTGCGTTGGAGATCTCAGAGCGTCGAAGCGGATCACGACCCGCGGCTGCCGGGCTTCGCCGAGGACGTCGTGGTGCGCCGGTTCGACGCGCCGGAGGCGCTCGACACCCGCTTCCACGAGGTTCGCACCAAGTCCGCGATCAACCGCGTCCCGGCGGCATCCCGTGTGCCATTCGAGTACACGGTCAACCCCTACCGCGGCTGCTCCCATGCCTGCTCTTACTGTGGATGGGGGGCGACGCCGGTGCTCATGGCCGATGGGCGCACGCGCAAGCTCGAGGATCTCCGTGTCGGTGACGAGGTGATCGGGACCGAGCGCGTCGGCTGGTACCGGCGCTACGCACGGACGCAGGTTCTCGACCACTGGATGACGATCAAGCCCGCCTGGGCCGTGACGCTCGAAGATGGGACGCGACTCATCGCCAGCGGTGACCATCGCTTCCTGTCGAACCGCGGCTGGAAGCACGTGGCGAACAACGCGGGACATGAGCCCGACCGGCCGCACCTGACGACCAACAACTGGCTCCTCGGCACCGGGCACTTCGCGGATCCGCCGAAGCAGTGCCCGGACTACCGGCGGGGATACCTCTGCGGCCTCATCCGCGGGGACGGCCATCTCAAGGCCTACCGGTATGGGCGGCCGGGCCATCGGACTACAACCCGCTTTTTCAGGCTCGCGCTCGCGGACTTCGAGGCGCTCCGTCGCGCGCAAAGGTTCCTGGAGGACCTTCAGATCGCGACGAAGGAGCGCGTGTTCGCCGACGCGGTCGGCGCCCACCGCGAGATGCGCTCCATCGGCTCCGGATCACGGGCGACGTTCGAGGCGGTCAGCGAGTTGATCCGGTGGCCGCGGCACCCGAATCTGCCCTGGCGCAAGGGCTTCCTCGCCGGCATCTTCGATGCCGAGGGCTCGTGCGGGGGCGGGAACGCGCTGCGCATCTGCAACAAGGACGGGACGATCATCCACTGGACGCAGGAGTGCCTCGAGCGGCTGGGTTTCGACGTCGTCGTCGAGCCGACACGTCCCAACGGCCTCACCGTGGTCCGCATCCGCGGCGGGCTGAAGGAGCGGCTGCGGTTCTTCCACCTGACGGACCCGGCGATCACGCGCAAGCGCACGATCGACGGCCTGAGG
This sequence comes from uncultured Solirubrobacteraceae bacterium, assembly GCA_963838655.1. GTDB lineage: Bacteria > Actinomycetota > Thermoleophilia > Solirubrobacterales > Solirubrobacteraceae > DASSUW01. The sequence continues at coordinate 231,619 of CAWIRW010000006.1, forward strand.
CTCAAGTCGGATGCCCGGACTCGGGTGGCGTCGGTCGAGCCCCTGGGGATGCAGCTCCCGCTCTACGACATCACAACCGGCACCGGCGACTTCATCGCCGACGGCGTCGTCAGCCACAACTGCTTCGCCCGGCCGACGCACGAGTACCTGGACTTCAACGCGGGGCGAGATTTCGAGAAGGAGATAGTGGTCAAGGTCAACGTGCCGGAGGTGCTGCGCGCGGAGCTGAAGCGGCCGTCGTGGGGGAGGGCGCACATCGCGCTCGGCACGAATACCGACCCGTACCAGTGGGTCGAGGGGCGCTACAAGCTGATGCGCGGGATCTGGGAGGCGATGCGCGACTTCGCGAACCCGTGCTCGATCCTCACGAAGTCGCCGCTGGTGCTGCGCGACGCCGATCTGCTGTGCGAGATCGCCGAGCGCACGTCGGTGAGCGCGTGCCTGTCGGTGCCGACGCTCGACGAGAAGGCGTGGCGTGCCACCGAGCCGCACACGCCCAACCCGCGCGCGAGGCTCGAGGCGGTGGCCGAGCTCAACCGCCTCGGGATCCCCACCGGCATCCTGATCGCGCCGCTGATGCCCGGCATCAACGACGCTCCGGAGCAGGTGGAGCGGATCGTCGCGCTCGCCACCGAGGCCGGCGCCGTGCACATCGGCGGCCAGACGCTGTTCCTGCGCGGCTCGGTGAAGGACGTCTTCTTCGCGTGGCTGCGCGAGCACCGGCCCGACCTGCTCGAGCGCTACGAGCGGCTCTACGCCCGCGGCGCCTACCTGCCGGCCGACGAGCGGCGCACGATCGAGGTCGCGGCCGGTGCGCCGTGGGCACGGCGCTCGTACCCGGACCGGTTCCGCCACCGTGGGCGGGGCGCCCGCGCGCGAGAGGAGGTGAGGCCCGAGGCGCACGACATGAGGCCTCGGCGCGCCAGCAGGCGCTGTTCTGAGGCTCCGCGGGCTAGCGCTTGTCGCGCTGGCCGGATGCGAACTGCGACGAGAGCCGCCCGGCGCCTAGCCGGCGCTGGACGACCGCCGCGGCCTCCGGCACGAGGCCCCCGAGGGCGGCGCCGAGCTTGACCGTGAGCGGCGCGACGTCGACCTCGGCGCGATCCTTCTCGATCGCCTCGACCACCGCGCGGCCGACGTCGTCGGGGAGCTTCGTGCGCACGTACGGCGGGCAGCTCCACGTCGGCGTCGTGGAAGAGCCCGGCGTCGCGGATGAAGCCCGGGAAGATCGCGGAGACGCCGATGCCGAGCGGCTGCAGGTCCTGCCGCAGGCTCTGCGCGAAGCCGCGGAGGCCGAACTTCGTCGCCGCGTAGATCGGCGTGCCGGGCGGCGCCAGCTTGCCGTTGAGCGACGACATGAAGACCATGTGGCCGCCGCCACGCGCAGCCATGCCCTCGGCCAGCAGGCGTGCGAGGACGATCGGCGCGCGGAGGTTGACGTCGAGCGCGCGGTCGATCTCCTCGATCGAGAACGAGTCGAGCGTCCCGCTTCCCGGGATGCCGGCGTTGGCCACGAGCACGTCGACCGGGCCCGCCTCGTCCACGAGCCGCTCGAGCGCGTCGCGGTCGGAGAGGTCGCATGCGACCGCCCGCCCCGCGAGCTCCGACGCCAGCGGCTCGAGCACCTCGGCCCGCCGCGCGGTGAGCACGACGGAGGCGCCGCGGCGGGCGAGCGCGCGCGCGATCGCCTGCCCGAGCCCACCGCTGGCGCCCGTGACGAGCGCGGTCCGACCGCCGAGGTTCACGCGAAGACGGCGACGGTGGCGGTGAACGCGTGCAGGAAGGTCTCGCCGCCGACGGGGCCGATCTCGCCGGCCGCGAAGAAGCCCGCGGCGGGAGCTCCCGCCAGCTCGTCCGCGACGGTCTCGGCGTCGTGGTCCGCACAGCCGAAGAGGTCGCGCCCGCGGCCGTTGCACGCGAACACGAGCGCGCCCGCCGGCGTGCGGCCGCCGAGCGCGCGCATGCGGATGCCGAGCGCCTCGCGGAGGTCGCGATCGGCGCTCTCGGCGTCGCGCGCGTGAAGGCGCACGACCTGGCCGGGGTGGACGTCCGCAGCGACCGCGACCTTGCCCGTCGCCGGATCGGCGCCCACCAGGCCGCGTACGAGGAAGTCGCCCTGCACGTAGTCGGGCTTGTTGGCCTCGACGACGATGCCCATCAGCAGCCCGCCCTGCACCAGGGCCAGATCGTGCTCGGGCAGCTCCTCGATCGTCTCGCGCAGCTTCTCCAGCGCCGGCCGCCCGGCGAGCTCGTCGATCACGTGCCCCTCAGCGGCCGTGATCGTCAGCTCGGGCCCGATCGGCGCCGCGCCTTGCGACACGCAGGGCAGCACCTCGACGCCGTCGAGCCGCACGCCCACGGCGCCCTCGTCGGCCACGCGGTCGCCGACGAACAGGGCCGTCGTGCCGCCCGCCGTGCGCGCCGAGGCGAGCCCGCCCAGGAGCGGGACCGCCGGCGCGGCGTCCGAGAGAAAGCGCAGCACCGCGTCGGTGGGGAACGTGGCCGGGTCTGCGAGCAGGATCGCGCCCGCGGCGCCTTCGAGGTCGACCATCCCGGCCAGCGCGCCGGTGCCCTCCTCGAGCTCCTCGACCATGGCGTGGAAGACCGTCGCGCTGCCGCCGTCGAGGTGGGCCGCCCACACCGTGACGGCGGTCCCCGTCTCGACCTCGCGCCGCGCGCCGATCACCCCGCCCGCCGCGCAGCCAGCGAGCTGGGCGGGAGCCAGCGCCTCGTGGACGGCTTCGAGCACCGCCTCGGGCGCCGCCAGGTGCGTGCCCGAGGCGAACACGATCGCCAGGTCGCACGGCAGCTCGCCGAGTCCGTCGCGGGCCGTCATCGCCGCCTCCAGCGCGCCGGCTCGCGGATCGGGGCTCGTCGACAGGCCCGTGCCGATGTGCAACGTCATCGCTGACGACGATACCCCTCCACGGCGGGGCGCTCGCGGCCCGGGCCGGCCGGCGGCCCATACTCGTGGCGTGCCGCCCACGGTGCTCGCGATCTTCGGGCCGACCGGCGTCGGGAAGACCGCCGTCGCCGTCGCGCTGGCCGACCGCCTGCGCGCGGAGGGAGAGGACCCCGTGGCGGTGTCGGCCGACGCACTGCAGGTCTACCGAGGGCTCGAGACCCTCACGGGAGCCGCCACCGCGGCCGAGCGGGAGCGGCTCGAGCACCGCCTGCTCGGCTTCGTCGCCCCCGACGCGCCGTTCAGCGCCGGCCGGTACGCCCGCCTGGCTCATCGCGAGATCGACGCGCTGCTGGCAGCCGGCCGGCGCCCGATCGTCCTCGGCGGCACCGGGCTGTACCTGCGGGCCGCGCTCGCCGAGCTCGACCTTCGGCCGCCCGTGCCCGACTCGATCCGGGAGCGGCGCCGTGCGCAGCTGCACGACCACGGGCCGGCGGCTCTTCACGCCGAGCTCGCCGCCCGCGCCCCCGAAGCGGCCGCCACCGTGCGGCCGACCGACAGCCAGCGCGTGGTGCGCGCTCTCGAGCTGCTCGACGCCGGCCACCAGCCGCCCGCCGGCGAGCAGCTGTGGACCTCGGCCACCCGCCACCCGACGCTCCTCGCCGGCCTGACGATGGAGCGCGACGCGCTCAAGCGGCGGATCGACGCCCGCATCGACGCGATGCTGGCAGCGGGCGCGGCCGAGGAGGTGCGCGCCGCCGACGCGCGCGGCGCCTCGGCGACCGTGCGCAAGGCGCTCGGGTTCCGCGAGCTGCTGGCGGGCGACGTCGAGGCGATGCGCCGCAACACCCACCGCTACACGCGGCGCCAGCTCACATGGATGCGCAAGCTGCCCGACGTTCGCCTGCTCGACGTCACCGCCCGCGGCCCGGATGACGTCGCCGCCGAGCTGCACCAGGCCCTGCGAGCATGGCGCCCGTGCGGTTCGAGAAGTGGCAGGCCCTCGGCAACGACTACCTGATCGTCGAGCACGGCACGCTCGATCTCACGCCCGCGGCGGTCAGGCGGCTGTGCGACCCGCACTTCGGCCCGGGCGGCGACGGCGTGCTCGAGCTCTCGCCGCCGACCGAGCGCGGCTACGTCGCCCGGCTGCGGATCTTCAACCCCGACGGCTCCGAGGCCGAGCTCTCCGGCAACGGCGCGCGCCAGGCGATCCTCTATCTGCGCCGCACGGGCTGGACGAGCGCCGACAGCTTCTCGATCCAGACCGCGGCCGGGGAGATCCGGCCGACGATCACCGGCCCGACGACGTGCCGTGTCGACATGGGCCGCGCGACCCTGCGCTCCAAGGACTACCCGGACGGACCGCCCGACGGCACCGGCGAGGTCGAGGGCCTGCGCTTCCAGCACGTGTCGATCGGCAACCCGCAGTGCGCGATCCACGTCCCCGACCGCGCCGCCCTCGAGCGCCTCGACCTGGCCACGCTCGGCCCGCGGATCGAGCGGTCGTCGCTGTTCCCCAACCGCACCAACGCCTCGTTCTGGACCGAGCTGGGCCCGAACGCCATCCGCGCCCGCATCTTCGAGCGCGGGGTGGGGGAGACGCTCTCCTCCGGCACCGGCGCGTGCGGCGCGGCCGTCGCCCACGTCCTGCGCGGCGGCGACTCGCCGGTCACCGTGCAGCTCGACGGCGGCGAGCTCGAGGTCGACGTCGACGAGTCGCTGCACGTCGACCTCACCGGCTGGGCCGTCCCGGTCTACCGCGGCGAGCTGAGCGACGAGCTGCTCGCCGAGCTAGCGTCTACGGCGCGATGACCGAAGCGCTGACCGACCCCGCCCACGGCTCCGGGCTGGCCACGCTCGCGCACGACCGCGTGCTCGACGTGTACTTCCACGAGGTGCAGCCTCGGCGGCGGCGTCGATCCGGGGGTGCATCCGGGCGGCCAGGCAGCGCCGGACGAGCGGCGCCGGGTGGACGTGCAGGCCGGTCACCGTGGCGATCGCGTCGCTGGCCGACCCGCCGGCGGACGCCTACGACGCCTACCTGCGCCTGCATCTGCTCTCGCACCGCCTGATCCGGCCCCACGAGGCCAACCTCGACGGGATCTTCAGCGTGCTCAACAACGTCGCCTGGACCACGTACGGCCCGGTCGACCCCGCCGCGCTGCCGGAGGTCCAGCACCGGTGCCGCGCGCTCGGCGAGCCGTTCCAGGTCTTCTCCGTCGACAAGTTCCCGCGCATGACCGACTACGTCGTGCCGCCGGGGGTGCGGATCGCCGACGCCGACCGCGTGCGGCTCGGCGCCCACCTCGCCGAGGGCACGACCGTGATGCACGAGGGCTTCGTGAACTTCAACGCGGGCACGCTCGGGCACTCGATGGTCGAGGGCCGGATCAGCGCCGGCGTCGTCGTCGGCGACGGGTCCGACGTCGGCGGCGGCGCGTCGATCATGGGCACGCTCTCCGGCGGCGGCACGGCGGTCATCTCGATCGGCGAGCGCTGCCTGCTGGGTGCGAACTCCGGGCTCGGCATCTCGCTCGGCGACGACTGCGTCGTCGAGGCCGGCCTCTACCTCACCGCGGGCACGCGCGTGACCCTGCCCGACGGGGAGGTCGTCAAGGCGCTCGAGCTGAGCGGGGCGAGCAACCTGCTGTTCCGGCGCAACTCGCAGACCGGCGCGGTCGAGGCCTGGCAGCGCCAGGGCACCTGGGGCGGCCTCAACGCCGCGCTACACAGCGGCCAGTAGCGACGCCGCCCGCTCGCACTCCGCGAGCGTGGGGACGAGCGCCAGCCGCAGGTAGCCCTCGCCGGCCGGCCCGAAGTAGGAGCCGGGAGCGAGCACGATGCCGCGCTCGAGCAGCCGCTCGTGCTCGCCGTCCGCCGCGCCTTCGAGCCACAGGAAGAACGTCGCGTCGCCGCCCACATGGCGCATGCCGCGCGCCTCCAGCGCGGGCAGCACGATGTCGCGCTTGGCCCGGTAGAGGTCGCGCACCTCGGCCACGTGCGCCTCGTCGCCCCACGCCACGGCGGCCGCGCGCTGGATGAACTCCGGCGGTGCGACGCCGACGTTCGGCCGGTAGCGCTTCAAGGCGGCCACCAGGTCTGCGCTGCCGGCCACGAAGCCCGACCGGTACCCCGGCATCGACGAGCGCTTGGAGAGCGTGTTGAACACCGCCACGTTCGTGCGGTCGCTGAGCTGGAGCGCCGACACGGGCGGCTCGTCGCCGAAGTAGAGCTCGGAGTACGCCTCGTCGGAGGCGAGCACGAAGTCGTGCTCGCGGGCGAGTGCCGCGGCCTGCTCGTAGAGCGCGAGCGGCGCCGTCGCCGCGGTCGGGTTGTTCGGGTAGTTGAGCCACAGCACCGCGGTGCGACGCCAGATCGCCGGCGGCACGGCGTCGAGGTCCGGGAGGAAGCCGTTCTCGGCGTGCAGCGGGAGCTGGAAGAACGCCTTGCCGGCGAACGCCGCGCCCCGCTCGTAGACGGGATACGCGGGCTGCGGGACGACGACGAGCTCGCCGTCGAACACCTGCGCGAGGTGGAACACGGCCTCCTTGGAGCCGAACGTCGGCACGACCTCCGTCGCCGGGTCGAGCGCGGTGCCGAACCGCCGCTCGACCCACGCCGCGATCGCCGCCCGCAGCTCCGGCAGCCCGTCGGCGGCGGGGTACCTGGAGAGCGGGTCGAGCACGAGCGCCTCGCGGATGAAGGCCGGCGTCTCCTCGCGCGGCTCGCCCATCCCGAAGTCGATCACCGGGACGCCGGCCGCCTCGAGGCGCCGCCGCGCCTCGGCGAGCTGCACGAACGGGTACGACCGCAGGCCGGCGAGGACGGGGGAGATCCTCACGCTGCGAACGCCTCCAGCACGCGGTAGGAGCGCACGAGCGCGGCGATCTCGACCGACTCGTCGCGCCGGTGCGCCTGCGCGGGCGCCCCGGGCCCGAAGTTCACGGCGTCGAGCCCGGCCGCCCCGAACTCGGCGACGGGCGTCCAGGCCTGCTTGGGCGCCACCGTCAGGTCGCCGGCGGCGATCAGGGCCCGCGCGTACGGGTTGCCGGTCGCGACCGGGCCGGAGGCGGCCAGCGCGTCGATCCGCAGCTCGCCGCCGGCGCACAGCTCGCGCAGGCGCGCCTCGGCCTCGTCCGGGCTGCGGCCGGGCGCGTAGCGGTAGTTGACGTGGCACTCGGCACGGTCGGGGATCACGTTGGCGGCGATCCCGCCCGCGATCCGCGTGACGGAGGCCACCTCGTAGAAGGCGAGGCCGTCGAACACGTGCTCCTCCGGCTCGCGGGCCGCCAGCGCGGCGATGCCGCGGGCGGCGGCGTGGATCGCGTTGTCGGCGTCCCAGGGCCGCGCCGAGTGGCCCGAGCGCCCGTTGAATGTCCACGTCGCGTTCACGTTGCCCAGGCAGCCGGCGTGCAGCTCGTTGTCCGTCGGCTCCATCACGACGACGAGCTCGGCCGCCATCGGCTCGCGCTCGAGCAGCGGCGCGAGCGCGCTCTCGTCGGCCGGCAGCTCCTCGCGGCCGAAGAACAACAGGTCCACGGACACTCCTGCCAGCGCGAGCTCGATCATGACGGCGAGCGCGCCCTTCATGTCGCTGGCGCCCAGCCCGTGCACCCGCTCGCGGTCGCGGCGGCCCGGCAGGTTGCCCTGCGCCGGCACGGTGTCGAGATGGCCGGCGAGCAGCACCGGACCGCCGCGGCCCGCGCTCAGGCACCCGTCGTCGAGGTCCGCGACCGGCACGCCTCCCGCATCCAGCGCCGCGGCGACGTGCTCGAACAGGCGCGCCTCGTCGCGCGACTCCGACGGCACGTCGACCAGCTCGAGGGTGCGAGCGGCCAGGCGCTCGGCGAGCTCGTCGTCGGCCCATGGGCCCGCACCCTAGTGCCTCTAAACTGGATGGCAGCTTGGAGAAGTCGAGAAGCGGCCGGACCGCACAATCCCGATACGCCCCGTCGCCCAGCCAGGGCCGCGCCCGGCAACGCGCATTCGTCGTCGCCGCCTCCCCCGAGCCGACCGATCTCGCCGAGATGCGCGAGCTGCTGCGCACCGCGGGCGTCGCGACCGTCGGCGAAGTGGTGCAGATCCGTGACAAGCCGCACCCGAACCTCTATCTCGGGCCCGGCAAGGTGCAGGAGCTGATCCCGCTGCTGAAGGCGGCCGACGCGAACCTGATCGTCACCGACGACGAGCTCAGCCCGCGCCAGGAGCGCAACCTCGAGAAGCAGCTCGAGCTGCCCGTGGTCGACCGCACGGCGGTGATCCTCGACATCTTCGCCGGCCACGCCCACTCGGCCGAGGGCAAGCTGCAGGTCGAGCTGGCGCAGCTCGAGTACAACATGGCCCGCATGCGCGGCCTGTGGACGCACCTCGAGCGTCTGGGCGCCGGCCGCGGCGTCGGCGGCATCGGCACCCGGGGCCCGGGCGAGTCGCAGATCGAGACCGACCGGCGGCTGGCGCGCGACCGCATCACCGCGCTGCGGCGGCGGCTGGACCATGTCCGCTCCAACCGCGCCGTCCAGCGCGCCGAGCGCGAGCGCGCGCACCTGCCGTCGGTGGCCCTGGCCGGCTACACCAACGCCGGCAAGTCGACGCTGCTGAACGCGCTCACCGGCGCCGAGGTCGGCGTCGGCGACCGGCTGTTCCACACGCTCGACCCGACCACCCGCACCACGCGCGTGCACGCGCCCGCACCTACCTCGTCACCGACACGGTCGGCTTCATCCGCAAGCTGCCGCACCAGCTCGTCGACGCCTTCGCGGCCACGCTCGAGGAGACCAAGCGGGCCGACCTGCTGCTGCACGTGGTCGACGCCAGCGCCCCCGAGGACGAGCTCGTCGCCATGACCCGCGCGGTCGACGACGTGCTCGAGGAGATCGGCGTCGGCGAGCAGCCCAGGATCCTGGTGCTCAACAAGGCCGACGTTCTCGACGACGAGCGCCGCGCCGAGCTCGCGTTCCGCCATCCCGGAGGCCGCGCTCGTGAGCGCGATCAGCGGCGAAGGGCTCGCCGAGCTGCAGGAGCGGATCGCCGACGAGTTCGAGCGCACGCTGCGCGACGTCGAGCTGCTGGTGCCGTTCTCCGAGGGCGGCACGCTGTCCGAGCTCCATGACGTGGCCGGTGACCTCGAGCGCACCGACACGCCCGACGGCGTGCGCATCCAGGCGCGGCTGCCCTCCGTCGTGGCCGAGCGCTTCGACCGCTACGCGGTCAACGGCGCGGGGCCGTAGCTCCTGCCCACGCCGCGCTCCATCCAGCGGACGTACCTCGTCCTGATGCTGGGGAACACGCTGGCGGCGTCGTTCATCTGGGGCATCAACACGATCTTCCTGCTCGACGCGGGGCTCACGAACCTCGAGGCGTTCGCCGCCAACGCGTTCTTCACCGCCGGCATGGTGCTCTTCGAGGTGCCGACGGGGATCGTGGCCGACACCGTCGGGCGGCGGGCGTCGTACCTGCTCGGCACCGTCACGCTGGCGCTCTCGACGCTGCTCTACGTGCTGCTGTGGGAGGTCGGCGCGCCGTTCTGGCAGTGGGCGGTCGCGTCGATGCTGCTCGGCCTCGGGTTCACGTTCTTCTCGGGCGCGGTCGAGGCGTGGCTGGTCGACGCGCTCGCCGCCACCGGGTTCACGGGCCAGCTCGAGACCGTGTTCGGGCGCGGCCAGGTCGTCTCCGGCGTGGCGATGCTGAGCGGGTCGGCGGCCGGCGGGCTGATCGCGCAGGTCAGCAGCCTGGGCGTGCCGTTCGTGCTGCGCGGCGTCGGTGCTGGTCGTCATGTTCGCGGTGGCGTTCCGGATGATGCACGACGTCGGCTTCACGCCCGCGCCGCGCGGGCAGCCGGTGGCCGAGATACGCCGGATCGCGTCGGCCTCGATCGAGTTCGGCTGGCGCGTGCCCGCCGTGAAGTGGCTGATGCTGCAGGGGCTGTTCGCCGGCGGCGTCGGCTTCTACGCGTTCTACGCGCTGCAGCCGTACCTGCTCGAGCTCTACGGCGACCCTGAGGCGTACCAGATCGCCGGCCTCGTGGCCGCCATCGTCGCCGGCGCCCAGATCCTCGGCGGGCTGGCCGCGCCGCGCATCCGGCGGCTCTTCCGGCGCCGCACGTCGGCCCTGATCGCGACCGCGGCGCTGAGCACGGTGACGCTCGCCCTGATCGGGGCGATCGAGAACTTCTGGGTCGTGCTCGCGCTGATCGTGGTCTGGGGGCTGCTGTTCGCGGCCACGATGCCGATCCATCAGGCGTATCTCAACGGGATGATCCCGTCGCAGCAGCGGGCCACGATCATCTCGTTCGACTCGCTGATGAACTCGACCGGCGGCGTCTGGTCGCAGCCGGTGCTGGGCCGTGCGGCGGACGTCTGGGGCTACGCGCCGAGCTACCTCCTGGGCGCCGGGATCTCGGCGCTCGCGCTGCCGTTCCTCGCGCTCTCGCGGCGCCAGCGGGCCCCGGCCGACTTCGTCACCGGCGACCCCAGCGCTCCTCCGGAGGCAGCCGACTCGGCCCCACCTGAGCGTCAAGCCACGCGTTGATCGGCTGGGCGGCGCGCCAGGTTCCCGCCACGTGGGCGAGCGCGGCGTCGCGGTCAAGGCCGCCGTCGCCGGGCGCGGCGCGGCCTGCGATCAGCTCCTTGCGCCGCAGCAACTCGATCCGCGGGTGGTCACGCGGATAGCCGCGCGGCGCCGTCTTCACAGCTGTCGCCCGCCAGCTCGAGCCCGGCCGCCTCGGCCGCGGCCGTCGCCTGCTCCAACACCCCGCCGGCGTCGCCGGCGACCGCCTCCCGGTAGCGCTCGAGCTGGTCGCGCGCCATCCGGTAGTAGCCCGTCCCGGCGTACAGCCCGCGGGCCGACAGCTGGGCGTAGAGGCCGTGGCCGGGGACCGTGACCTCGTAGAGGATCCCGTAGGTCGTCGTCTTGTAGGGCGACTTGTCGGGTGAGAAGCGCACGTCGCGGTTCTGGCGGAACATCTTCACCACGCCGCCGAACTCCGCCGTGAGTTCCTCGAGCAGCTCTTCGAGCGGCTCCCGGACCTGCGTCTCGTAGACGTCGCGGGAAGCCGTGAAGTAGGCCTTCGAGTTGTCACGCTCGAGGTCGGCGAACCAGGCGAACGCGTCGGCGCTGAAGCCGGAGAACATTCCGCGCATCGTAGGCTCCCGCCGCGTGGTCGACCTCCGCTCGGCGCGCCGCGGCGTCGCGATCGTGTTCTTCGTCTACGGCGCGGTGCTCGCCACCTGGGTGTCCCGCATCCCGCTGATCAAGCAGGAGCTGGGGCTGGACACCGCGCAGCTCAGCCTCGCGCTGCTCGGCTCGCCGGTCGGGCTGATCCTCGCGATGCAGGCGGTGGCCGTGCTCGTCGACCGCTGGACGAGCGCGGTCGTGACGCGCGTGGCACTGCTCGGCGCATGCGTGGCGGTCGTGCTGCCGGGCGTGGCCTGGAGCCTCGGGTCGCTGGCGGCGGCGCTGCTGCTGCTGGGGTTCTCGCTCGGATCGCTGGACATCGCGATGAACACGCAGGGCGTGGCGGTCGAGCGCGGCTACGCGCGGCCGGTGATGTCCGGCATCCACGCGATGTACAGCGTCGGCGTGCTCGCGGGCGCGGGCGTGGGCGCGCTGGCCGCGTCGGCGGACGTCGACCCGCTCGCGCACTTCGCGGTCGCCGCCGCGGTGCTGGCCGGCATCGGCATGGTGGGCGCGCGCACGCTGCTCGGCGCCGCGGCCGACCAGCCCGCCGAGGTCGAGGACGCCGACCGCCCGCCCTTGCGCCTCGCCCAGCACCCGGCGCTGATCGCGCTCGGCTTCGTCGCCTTCTGCTGCCTGTTCGCCGAAGGCGCGGTCGACGACTGGAGCGGCGTCTACCTGCGCGAGGAGCAGGGCGCGTCGCTGGGCGTCGCCGCGCTCGGCGCGGCGGCCGCCGGGGCCGGGATGGCGATCGGCCGGTTCGGCGGCGACGCCGTGATCGCCCGCTTCGGCCGGCCCGGCGACGCTGTGGTGGTCGTCGCTCGTCGCCGGCGCGGGGATGACGCTCGCCGTGCTCGCCCCGGCGCCGGGCGTCGCGATCGCCGCCTACTTCGTGCTCGGGCTCGGGGTGGCGACGATCGTGCCGATCGCGTTCACGCTCGCCGGCACGCAGAGCGGCGTGCCGCCGGCGTGGGCGATCTCGCGCGTCACCACGCTCGGCTACGCCGGCCTGTTCGCGAGCCCGCCGATGATCGGCCTCGTGGCCCAAGCGACGAGCCTCACCGCCGCGCTCGCCATCCCGGCCGTCCTGCTCCTGCTCGTCGCGCCGCTCAGCCGCTCAGCGGCCCGATGAGCCGAAGCCGTTCTCCCCGCGGTCGTCCCCGGAGCGGCGGGAGCTCGTCGACGACCAGTAGGTCGGGAGCCACGAAGGGCACGAGCAGGAGCTGCGCGATCCGGTCTCCCGGGGCAGCCTCGAAGCGCGCGTCGCCGAGGTTGACGAGCACCACGCGGATCTCGCCGCGGTAGTTGGGGTCGATCAGGCCGGGGCCGTTGACGACCGACAACCCATGGCGGGCGGCGAGCCCGGAGCGCGGCACCACGAGCCCGGCGATGCCGGCCGGCAGCGCGATCGGCCACGCCGGTCGGCACCGTCGCCCGCCGCCCCGGCCACAGCGAGAAGCCCGCCACGCACCGCAGGTCGTAGCCCGCATCGCCCGGCCGGGTGCGCGCGGGTGCGTGCGCGCCGGGGCGCAGCAGGCGGACGTGCAGCTGGTCGAGAGCGGTGTCGAGAGCCATCCGGCGACACTAGACACCGCCTCGGCAGAATCGCCGCGACGATCCCGCAACGTCCGGCGACCGGCCCGGCCGAGCGGCCGAGCCGGTCCGCGGACGACTGCTACAGACCCGCCTTGTACAGCAGCCGGTTCGGCGTGCCCGAGACGTTGCCGACGATCACGTTCGGCGTGCTGTTGCTCGTGATCCACGACGAGACCGTCGAGGACGAGGCGTCGCCGTTCGTGCCCTTGTAGAGCGCCGCCACACCCGCCACGTGCGGGCTCGCCATCGAGGTGCCGCTGATCGTGTTGGCGCCGCCCGACAGCCAAGCCGAGCGGATCGAGACGCCGGGGGCGTACGCGTCGACGCACGAGCCCCAGTTCGAGAACGACGCCTTGCGGTCGGAGCGGTCGGAGGCCGCCGTCGTGTACGCCGCCGACGCCGAGGCGGGGGAGACGTTGCACGCGTTCTGGTTCTCGTTGCCGGCCGCGACCGCCATGAACACGCCCGAGTTGGCGAGGTTGTTGGTGGCGGTGTTGAGCGACGAGGAGTAGCCGCCGCCGAGCGACATGTTCGCCACCGCCGGCCTGACGGCGTTGGTGCGCAGCCAGTTGAGCGCGGAGATGATGCCCGACGTCGAGCCCGAGCCGGAGCAGTTCAGCACCCGCACGCCGCGCAGCTGCACGCCCTTGGCGACGCCCCAGGTCGACCCGCCGATCGTGCCCGCCACGTGCGTGCCGTGGCCGTTGCAGTCCTCCCCGTTGCCGCCGAACGCGTCGTAGACGTTGCGCGCCCGGCCGCCGAAGTCGTCGCCGCTGCGCGTGGAGATCCCGGTGTCGACCACGTACGCCGTCACGTTCGAGGCCGTCGTGTTGTAGGTGTAGGTCCGCGAGAGCGGCAGCGCGCGCTGGTCGATGCGGTCCAGGCCCCACGGGTCGGACGGGATCGACTGCGTCGCGCTGGCCTCGACCACGCGGTCCTGCTCCACGATCGCCACGCGTGCGCTGCGGCGCAGCGCCCGCACCTGCGCGGCGTCGAGCGAGGCCGCGAAGCCGTTGAGCGCGTCGTAGACCTGCGGTTCTTTCCGCGCGCGAGATCGTCGGCGTCGTGGCCCCGCTCGACCATGACTATGTAGCGGCCCGGGATCGCGTCACCGGCTTGACGGTCGCTCGCGAGCGCCGGCGTGCTCACGCCGAGCGCACCGAACATGGCAATGACGAGCGCTATACGCCTCGTTCGCATGTTGCCTCCCTGAATTTCCCCTGCCGCGACCCCGCGCCACGGCGTACCGCAGCGCAGGGTAGCGTGGCGGGGCCGTCAGCCGCCGATCAGGCCGGTCTCCGTGAGGTACTCCTCGGCGACCACGGCGGGATCCTTCTTGTCGAGATCCACGCGGGCGTTGAGCTCCTGCATGTTCTCGTCGGTGAGCTGCTCCTGCAGCAGCTCGATCGTCTGCTGCAGGTCGGCGCCGGCCTCGTCGGCCGTCTCCTGCTTCATCACCAGCGTCGAGTTGTAGGGCGGGAACATGCCCTGGTCGTCCTCGAGCAGGACCTCCTTCTCGCGCTGGATCTGGGGGTCGGTGGTGAACACGATCGACACGTCGGCGCGGCCCGAGCTCAGCACCTCGTGGCGCTGCGCGATGTCGACCGGCGTGAACTTGCCGAACTTCAGCCCGTAGACCTGCTGCAGGCCGAGCAGGCAGTCGAGCCGCTGCCGGCACTCCGGCGAGCCGTAGAGCGTCAGGTCCGACTCCTTGCCCTTGAGGTCGGAGATCGTCTTGAGCTGCAGCCGGTCGGCCGTCTCCTGCGTCACCGCGACCTCGTTGGAGGAGGTGAACGGCGTCGGCGCGAAGGCGACCAGGCCGTCCGCCTCGAAGCCCGTCTTGGCCTCCTCGTAGGCGGCCTGCGGGTCCTTGGGCAGCTCGTCCGCCTGCTTGCCGAAGAACGACAGCAGGGCGGTGCCGGTGTACTCCGGGTAGGCGGAGATCTCGTCGGACTTGACGGCCGCCAGCGCGGTCTTCTCGTCGCCGAGGTTGAGGTCCTTGTTCACCGAGTAGCCGGCGGCCTCGAGGCCCTGGGCGTAGATCTCGCCCAGCACCTTCTGCTCCGTGAAGTTCTTGGAGCCGATCGTGAGCTGGACGTCGCTGTTCTCCTCGTTGCGCTGGATCTTGCCGCTCGCGGCGGCCGTCGACTCGGACGAGGGCGCCGAGCCCTCGTCCTCGTCCTCCCCGCACGCCGCGACGAAGATGGCGCAGCAGGCGAGCAACAGTGCGAGTAGTCGTGTCATGGGGCGGTCTGGATCCTCCTCTTGAGGGTTCCGAGGCGCGACGGGCGGGCGCCCGCGCCTTCTCTTTCGAGCTTGATGCCGGCGGGCGTGACCGCGCGCTGGACGGCGGCGAGGCCGGCCTCGGCGGCGATCGCGAGCGCGGCCACGACGATCGACGCGCCGATCTGGCCCGCGCGTCCGTGGACGCTGCCGGAGATGATCGGGTCGCCGAGCGTGAGCACGCCGACCAGCGGCGCGATCGTCGCGGTGGCGATCACGTTGACGGTCGACGTGCGGATGCCGCCGAAGATCAGCGGCAGGGCGAGCGGGAGCTCCACCGAGCGGACGATCTGCGCGCCCGACATCCCCATGCCGCGCGCGGCGTCCACCGCGTCGCGGCTGACCTGCCGCACGCCGACGTAGGCGTTCGTGAGGATCGGCGGGATGGCGAGCAGCGCCAGCGCCACGGTCACGTTCCAGAACTCGGGGGTGGACGGGAAGAACGCGACGAAGAACGCGATCAGCGCGACGCTCGGGACGGCGCGGCCGGTGTTCGAGATCGAGATCGCCGCGAACGCGCCGCGGCCGGTGTGGCCGAGGGCGAGGCCGATCGGCAGCGAGATCGCGATCGCGATCGCCATCGCCAGCGCGGTGACCCCGAGGTGCGTCCACAGCAGCGGCAGCAGCTCGGAGCCGCCGACGCGGGCGCCGCCCGCCTGGGACTCGCGCGAGTTGAAGATGTATTCGAAGGCGTCGCCGAACTCGCCGAGGAAGGCCAGCGTGGTCGTCATTGCGCCACCCGCGTCCACGGCGTGACCGCCTTCTGGAGCGCGAGGATCAGCAGGTCCAGCACCACTGCGAGCGCGATCGCCAGCCCGCCCGCGATGAGCACGTTCGAACGGAAGTTGATGTCCTCGAACAGCGCGCCGCCGAGGCCGCCCGCGCCGGCCAGGAACGCGAGCGCGGCGAGCCCGACCGTCGTCGTGACCGCGATCCGCAGGCCCGCCATGATCTCCGGCAGCGCCAGCGGCAGCTCGACGCGCCACAGCAGCTGCTGCGACGTCAGGCCCATGCCGCGGCCGGCGTCGCGCGCCTCCGCGGGCACGTTGGCGAAGCCCGCCATCACGTTGCGGAACAGGATCAGCAGCGTGTACGAGACGAGCGCGATGATCGCCGTGGTGTTCCCGCGGCCCGTGATCGGCAGCAGCAGGAAGAAGACCGCGACGCTCGGCAGGGTGTAGAGGATCCCCGTCACCTGGGTGATGGGCGGCGTCAGCCAGCGCCAGCGGTGTGCCAGCAGCGCGAGGCCGAACGCGATCGCGAAGCCGATCCCGACCGACACCATCGTCAGGTAGACGTGCTCCCAGAACGGGCTCACGTAGCGGTCGAAGTTGTCGGCGATCCAGTCCGGGCAGATGCCGTTGTCGGCGACGCAGTCCTCGCCGCTGCGGTCGCGCTGCTGGAGCTGGGCGAAGGGCGGCGTCACACCGTCTCCGGCGGAGCGGCGATCCGGTGCGAGAGCAGCTCGATCGACAGCACGCCGACGACGCGGCCCTCGTGGTCGATGACCGGCCCGTACTGGACCTCGTGGGCGAGCAGGCCGCTCAGCGCGTCGCGCAGGATGTCGTCGAAGTCGACGACCGGCTCGGGCGATGACGCCAGGTCCGCACGCACGCGCTCCTCGCGCAGCCCGCGCTCGGTGAGCCACCCGAGCGGCCGTCCGCCGTCGTCGACGACGAGCGCGTACGGCACCTCGGAGGCCGCGGCGCGGGCACGCGCCTCGGCCACCGGCTCGCCCTCGCGGACGAGCGGCGCCGTCCACAGGTCGACGTCGCGCACGCGCTCGAGCGCGAGCCGCTTGAGCGCGCGGTCGGCGCCCACGAAGTCCTCCACGAACGCGTTCGCGGGGCTCATCAGCAGCTCCGCGGGCGGCGCGTACTGGGCGAGGATGCCGCCCTCCTGCAGCACGGCGATCCGGTCGCCCATCTTGATCGCCTCGTCGATGTCGTGGGTGACGAAGACGATCGTCTTGCGGATCTCGGCCTGGAGCCGCAGGAACTCGTTCTGGAGGCGGTCGCGGTTGATCGGGTCGATCGCCCCGAACGGCTCGTCCATCAGCATCAGCGGCGGGTCGGCGGCGAGCGCGCGCGCCACGCCGACGCGCTGGCGCTGGCCGCCGGAGAGCTGCGCCGGGTAGCGGCGGGCCATCTCCTGCGGCAGGCCGATCAGGTCGAGCAGCTCCTGCACGCGGGCGGCGGTGCGCCGCTTGTCCCAGCCGAGCAGCCGCGGCACCGTGGCGATGTTCTCGCCGATCGAGCGGTGCGGGAACAGGCCGATCTGCTGGATCACGTAGCCGATGTCGCGGCGCAGGTCAGCCTCGTCGCGCTCGCGCACGCTGCGGCCGCCGACCAGGATGTCGCCCTCGGTGATGTCGGTCATCCGGTTGACCATCCGCATGGCGGTGGTCTTGCCGCACCCCGAAGGGCCGACGAGCACGCAGATCTCGCCCGCGGGGACCTCGAGGCTCAGGTGGTCGACCGCTGGCCGGTCGGCTCCCGGGTAGCGCTTGGTGGCAGCGCGGAACTCCAGCGACGCTGCCTGACGGGACGCGGACGGCCCCTCGGACTGGGCGGTGTTGGCTGTCGTCACAGAGGAACCCCCGGGGAGCGGGAGACCGAAAGCGTACCCGTTGGCCTCCCGGGGGACTCAGATCCCGGCAGCCCGGCGCGCCGCCGCGTGGGCTTCGGCCTCGAGCGCGTCGTCGAGCGCAGGCAGCGCAGATGGCTCTACGCCGAGCGCCGTGGCGGTCAGCCAGTCGGCGAAGTGCGCGTTCTTGGGAAGCAACGGACCGTGGAGATAGGTGCCGACTACGGTGCCGTGCCGGCCCCCGCGCACGCCCTCGTAGCCCGACCGGCCGTCGTTGCCGTGACCGCGCAGGACCCGGCCGAGCGGCTGCGCACCCGGCCCGAGCCGCGTGCGACCGCCGTGATTCTCGAACCCGGCCAAGACAACGGGGTCAGACCCCGAGGGGTCGGAGCCCTCTAACAACTCGATCGCGACGTTGCCGATCAGGCGCGGACCGTCCTCGCGCACGGTCTCGAGGTCGACGAGGCCGACGCCGGGCAGGCGCTCGCCGTCCATCGCGTAGCCGTGGCCCAGCAGCTGGTAGCCGCCGCAGACCGCGAAGATCACGGCGCCGCGATCGGCGGCGGCGTGCAGCGCCTCGCGCTTCGTGTCGACCATGTCGCGCGCGCACAGCGCCTGGTCGCGATCCTGGCCGCCGCCGATGTACAGCAGGTCGTGGGCGTCGGGGTCGAGCGCGTCGCCGAGCCCGATCCCGCGCAGCTCGAAGCCGATGCCCCGCCAGGCGCAGCGGCGCTCGAGCAGCAGCAGGTTGCCGCGGTCGGCGTAGATGTTGAGCAGGTCGGGGTACAGCGCCCCGACGCGCAGCGTCCGCTCAGGCACGCAGGACCACCACTTCCGAGCCGACGTGGTCGTCGGTCGGGTCGATGTGACGGGTGGCCTCGGGGCGCAGGCCCGCGACGGCGCCCTCGGCGTGCACGCCGGCGACCGTGAGCCGCGCGAGCACGATCACGTCCTCCTCGCTCGTGCGCTCGCCGCCGGGGGCGATCGTGTGGCGCAGGCGCTCGATGCGCGTGCCGTCCGGCCGCTCACGGACAGCGGTGGGCTGGGAGACGTACCGCCAGCCGTCGCGCTCGGCGACGTCGGGCAGCGGCATCACCCCCTCGTCCTCGAAGCTCTCGAGCTCCTCGGCGATCGCCAGCGCCACCAGCCCGCCGGGAGCGACCGCGCGCCGCGCAGAGGCGAAGAAGGCCGCACGCGCGGGCGCGCCGGGCAGCAGCTGGATCGTCTGCATCGGCACCGCGACGAGCCCGAAGCGCGCCTCGCCGGCGTCGAAGCCGGCCGCGTCGGCGACGACCGTGTCCACGTGCAGGCCGGCGGCGTCCGCCCGCGCGCGCAGGACCGCGAGCAGCCCGGCGTCGCGGTCGAGCGCGACGACGTCGTGGCCGGCGGCGGCCAGGCGCAGCGCGACACGCCCGGCGCCGGCCCCGACGTCGAGCACCGGCCCGCCGGCCTCGCGGGCCAGCTCGGCCCACAGCGGGAGGTCGGCGGCGTAGCGGCCGCACTCGACGTCGTGCCACACGGCATCGGTCATCGCCAGTACGCCTTCGCCTGCCCGCGGCGGGAGAGCAGGTCGCGCAGCTCCAGCAGCGCCGTGTAGGTGGGCAGCGCGTAGAGCGGTCCGTCGCCGGACGCCAGCGCACGATCGAGCCCACGCTCGACGTCCTCCTCGACCGCGAGCCGCTCTGCCGGCACGCCGGCGTACTTGAGCCGCAGCGCCAGCTCGGCCGCGCGCGTGCCCGAGCACGTCAGGCGGCGCACATGGGGCGCGACGAGCTCCCAGTCGGCGTCCCACACCCACGAGACGTCGCGCCCGTCGGCGATGCGGTCGTTGAGGATCCCGAACAGGTCGAGCTGCGCGCCCTCGAGCGCCAGCGTGCGCAGGACCTCGTTGGCGCCGGCGGGGTTCTTGACGAGCAGGATCGAGGTCGGCCGGCCGAGGTCGAGCGTCTCGGCGCGTCCGAACGCGGGCTCGACGCTCGCGAGGCCGGCGGCGATGTCGTCGAGCCCGGTGCCGAGCTGCAGGCAGAGCGCCGCCGCTCCCAGCGCGTTGTAGACGTTGTAGAGGCCCGGCAGCGGGAGCTCGATCCGGCGCTCGCCGGCCTCCGTGCGCAGCGCGAAGGCCGCCGAGCGGATGCCGTGCAGCTCGACGTCGGTGGCGACGATCTGCGGGTCGGGCCGGCGCTGGCCGCAGTTCGGGCAGGCGTAGTGGCCGAGGTGGGCGAGGTAGGCGGCCTCGTAGGCGTACGCGTGCCCGCAGCGGCGGCAGTGCTTGGAGTCCGACGCGTGCTGCATCTCCGGCAGCGCGAGCCCGTCGTCCTCGACGCCGTAGTAGAGCGCGCCGCGCTTGCGTCCGAGGTCGGCGACGAGCGGGTCGTCGGCGTTCAGCACGAGCGCGGTGGCGGCCGGCAGGGCGTTGACGATCTCCGCCCAGCGGTCGGCGATGATCTCGAGCTCGCCGTAGCGATCGAGCTGGTCGCGAAAGAGGTTGCCGAGCAGCACGGCGCGGGGCGTGAGCTGCGCGGTCACCGGGCCGAGCCAGAACTCGTCGACCTCGAACAGGCCCATGTCCCCGCGCCCGGCGGCCAGCGCCGCCGCCACGCCGCCCGCCATGTTCGCCCCGGCGCGGTTGTGAACGAGGCGGGTGCCGGCGCGGCCGAGGATCGACGCCACCATCGCCGCGGTGGTGGTCTTGCCGTTGGTCGCCGAGACGACCACGCTGCCGCGCGGCAGCCGGGCGGCGAGCCGGGAGATGGCGCGCGGCTCGGCGCGCATCAGCACCTTGCCGGGCAGCGACGTGCCGCCGCGTCCGGCCAGGCGCGCGGCGGTGCCCGTCGCGCGCGCCGCGAGCAGCCCGGCCTGGAGCCTCAAGGGGCGATCACCCGCAGTCCGCCCGGCACGACGCGCACGGTCGCCGGGAGGTCGGCGATCGGGTCGCCGTCGGCATAGGCGGTGAACGGGCGGTCGGCGTGGAACGCGATCTCGCGTCCGCGGTGGATCTCGAACCCGGGCTGCTCCACGTGCGCGCCGCTGAAGACCTTGGTCAGACCGCGCAGGTACGCCGTCTTGGGCTTGTCGAGCGTGAACGCGACGTCGAGCAGGCCGTCGTCGATCTGCGCGTCGGGGACCAGCCACATCCCGCCGCCGAAGACGCCGGAGTTGGCCACCGCCACGGCGTACCCGCGGAACGTGTGGGGGGCGCCGTCGATCTCGACCGTCCACTGCGCCGGCCGCCAGCGGCGCAGCGCGACCAGCACGCCGTAGAGGTAGACGAGCGGCCCGAGCCGCTTCAGGCGCGTGCCGTTGGCCACCACCTGCACGTCGGAGTCCAGGCCGGCGCTGAGGATGCCGACGTAGGTCGCCCCGCCGGCGTCCGCGACGTCGATCCGCCGCTCTCGCCCCGCCGCGAGGATGTCGGTGGCGGCGACCGGATCGCCGCCGATCCCGAGCTTGCGCGCGAGGTCGTTGCCACGACCCCCGGGAAGGATCGCCATCACGCCGTCGCTCTCCCGCAGCTCGCCCGGCCACGGCGCCGGCGAGCCCGTCGCCGCCCATCGCGGCGGCCACCTCGCCGGCGTCGCGCGCGGCCCGGGCGAGCTCCCGGGCGTGCTCGATCGAGGTCGTGCGGTCGACCCGGAAGGCGATCCCGTGCGAGCGCAGCGCGGCCTCGACCTCAGGCAGCAGCCGGGCGGCTCTTCCGGCCCCGGCGGAGGGGTTGACGATCAGGCGGACGGGGCGCTCCATTGGCCGCAGGAGGCTAGTGGAGCGTCTCTATCATCATCGCCGCCCATGGCCCGGCTCGCGATCGTCCTCCTCTGCGGCGTGGCGCTCGCCGCGTGCGGCGGCGACGACTCCCCCGCGGACGAGTCCGAGGCCACGCCGCCGCCGGCCACAGCCGCGGCCTGCGACGCCGCCGAGACGCCCGAGCCGAAGGGGGAGGGGGACCTCGCCAAGCCGAAGGCGCGGCTCGACCGCTCGAAGACGTATGTGGCCACCGTGTCGACCAACTGCGGCGACTTCGAGATCACGCTCGACGCCAAGCAGGCGCCGCGCACCGGCGGCTCCTTCAAGTCACTGGCCGACAAGGGCTTCTACGACGGCACGACGTTCCACCGCATCGTGGCCGGCTTCGTGATCCAGGGCGGTGACCCGCGGGGCGACGGCACCGGCGGGCCCGGCTACTCGGTAGTCGAGCCTCCGCCGGACGGCATCAGCTACTCGAAGGGCGTGGTGGCGATGGCCAAGACGCCGACCGAGGCCCCGGGGACCTCGGGCAGCCAGTTCTTCGTGGTCACCGCCGAGGACGCGCAGCTGGCGCCCGACTTCGCGGTGCTCGGGGAGGTGACGCGTGGCCAGGAAGTCGTGGACAAGATCGGCGTGCTGCAGACCGACCCGGCGACCGATGTGCCGGTCGAGCCGGTCGTCATCTCCTCGGTGAAGGTCACCGCACGGTAGTCGGGGCGCCCTCGAGGGTCAGCAGCGCCAGCTTGCGCTCCGGACCGCCGCCGTAGCCGCCGAGGCCACCGCCGCCGGGCAGCACGCGGTGGCAGGGGACGAGGATCGGCACCGGGTTGCGGGCGCACGCGGTCGCCGCCGCGCGGTAGGCGCGCGGGTTGCCGGCGCGGCGCGCGAGGTCGCCGTACGTGACCACCTTCCCGCGCGCGACCTCGTCGTGCAGCGTCTCGAGCACGGCATGGCGGAACGGCGCGGCGACGAGCGAGAGGTCGACCGGCAGGTCATGCGGATCGCCCTCGCCGGCGAAGTACGCGTCGAGTGCGTCGCGGGTGGGGGTGAGCTCGCGGTCCGAGCCGACGATGCGCGGGCCGAACCGTGCGGCGACCTCCGCCAGCACGCGGTCCTCGGGCTCCTCCTGGAAGGCGACGCGGACGACGCCGCGCTCGCCCTGCACGACGAGCAGGCGCCCGATCGGGGAGCGCAGGCGCGTGAAGACGGCATCGGCGAGGCCCTCGCGCACCGCGGCGGCGGCGACGGACTCGAGCAGGGCTTCAGGAAGCGGGGTCATGCGGCGAGCCTCTCTCGCAGGGTGCGGACAGCGGTCGACACGCGCTGGCGCGCGGCGACCGCGGAGATCCCGAGCCGGTCGGCGATGCCCTCGTAGTCGAGGTCGTCGACGAACCGCAGGTGCAGCGCGATGCGCGCGCCGTCGGGCAGCGGGGCGATCAGGGTCTCGAAGCCGCCCTCGTCGTATGTGTCGTGGGTGGGTACGGCCGGCACGTCGTCGGTCGGCAGCTCGCGGCGCCGCGCCCGGTGGGCGTCGATCGCCGCGGTCGTCGTCACGCGGTACAGCCAGGCCCGCAGGTGGTCGGCGTGCTTGAGCCGCGGGTACGCGCGCAGGGCACGCAGCAGCGCGTCCTGGAGCACGTCCTCGGCATGCTGCTCACCGGCCACGCGGCGGGCGTGGACGAGCAGCTCGTCGCCGTGGGCCTCGACGAGCGTCCAGAAGGGTGGGAGCTGCACCCTCATTCAACGTCGTTGGTCGCGGTTGTGTGAGCGAACGTCAACTGCGGCTGGGTAGGGAGAGTGAGGGAGCCGGCGTGGCCGGCGATCCCGCGAACCTCGTGAAGTTACCGTCGGTTTCCGGGGGTAACTTCACGAGGTTCGCGATCCGCCCGCTCACCGCGCGCAATCTTCGCCGCGCGGCGGTTGGCTTCCCAGCCTCCCTACCCAGCCGCCGTTGACGTTCGCCCGAGCTACCGCCGACCGCCGAGCATGTCGGCGCGCTGCTCCGCCGCGCGCGCCCGGGCGCGCTTCTGGCGGCGCCGGCCGACCACGGCGAGCACGCCGAGCACGACGGCCACCAGCAGGAAGCCCCAGAACAGCGACACGCCGGTCCCGATCCCGCCGAACGGCAGCGCGATCAGCTGCACGAGCCCCCAGCCCACGGCCAGGAGCGCGACGATGACCACGATCAGGAGCAGGATGCCGCCGACGCGGCGGACGATGCTCGACCCCGGTGGCGGGATGACGTAGCCCATCAGCTGCAGCACGAGCAGCTGGCGGTTCGAGGGCGGTGCCTGGCCGAGCTTCTCGGCGGCGACCTTGAGGTCTCCGGCCCGGCGCTCGGCCAGCGCCAGGGACGCCTCGGCCATCCGGCGCAGCTGCAGGCGCTCCTGCGGGCGCGCGGCGGCGATCGCCGCGCGGAAGTGCTCGCGTGAGCGCTTGGCGTCCATCCGCTCGGCCGCGCGGGCGCCGAGGATCGCCTGGGCGGCGGCGCGGAAGCGAGTCTCGGCCTCGAGCTCCTCGTCCGAGCGGCCCTCGAGCTTCTGCATCGCGGCCAGCGCGCCCTTCTGCTCGACCTTGATCTGACGCGGCTTGGGAGGCATGGCGGATCTCGGAGTCTACGACCGACGGCGGAACCCGGTGGGCTCGGGGTCGGGGTCGAGCGGGCTCTCCGGAAGGCCGGGCTCGGGGTCGAGGGCGTCGAAGCCCGACGGCGCGATGTCGTTCGGCGCGTCGGGGTGGAAGAGCGACGCGAGGTACTGGATCTGTCCGCGGCCTGGGCCGAGCTCGTACTGCCCGCCGCCGTACGCGCCCATCCCGCGTTCTGCGCAGAAGTCGTAGCCGGCGAACAGCGCCTCCAGGCTGCCGAAGCGCGACGGCTTGAGGTTGACCGTGCGCGGGAGCACCGGCGCGTCGAGGATGTCCTGCACCGAGTGGATCGGCGCGTCCCAGGTGATGCGGTCCTCGTGCGGGGCGAGCGCCTCGCGCGCGCCGTCCGTCTCGAGGTCGGGATCCTCGAGCCAGGCGTGCGGGAACGCCTCGGCGATCCGGCGGTAGAACGCCGGGTCGGTGTCGACGTCGACCGGCGTGCCCTTGTACGCGCCCTTGAAGTCGATCGAGTCGACGGCACCCGACTCGATCAGGCCGTCGATCAATGCGTCGTCCCAGTCGGGCGTCCCGTCGAGCTTGAAGCGCAGCCACGGGTAGCGGGCCAGGCGCCGGGTGACGGGCTCGAGGGTGGGCGGGTCGCCCATGCGCGAGGAGACGACGAACGTCACCGGACGCAGCTCGCGGCCGAGCGCGTCGGCGAGCGAGCGGCCGGCCTGGCGCAGCGCGAGGTCGAGCGCCGCGCTCTCGAAGCCCCAGCGCCGATAGTTGCGCCGGACCTCGAACGACGGCGGGCCGGCCGGGAAGGTGTCGAGCTCGCCGAGGTGTCTCGAGAAGGAGCCGAAAGTCCACTCGCCGGCGAGCGGCAGCACCGGCCCGCGCTCCTGCTGGGCGCGCTGGTCGTCGGCCTCGTAGGTGACGTCCTCGCCGAGACCCTCGTCGCCGCCGCCGCGCAGCCGGATCACGGTCGTCACGCGCTCGAAGCCGCTCGACACGGTGCGGGTGAGACCTTCGAGCTCGTAGCCGTCGATCGTCAGGGGCAGGTCGGCGACGCGCTCGTAGGTGCTCATGGCCCGCAGCCTACGAGACCCGACCGGGACCCCCACTAGCCTCAGGCGCCTTCGATGCTGCAGGCACTCGGCTACTTCGCGCTGGTCGAGGTCGTCGGCCTGGCCGCCGTGCCGCTGGCCGGGCTCGTCTTCGGGCGGCTGCCCGGCGCGGGGCTCGGCTTCGCCAAGCCGCTCGGCCTGCTGCTCGTCACGTGGGCGGTGTGGATGGCCGTCTCGCTCGGGATCGTGTCCTACGGCACCGGCACGGTGGTGGCCGCGGCCGGCCTGCTGGCCGTCGCGGGCGTGCTCGCGGGCGTCCGCCAGCGGACGCTCGCCGCCCGCCTGGGCGAAGAAGGCCGCGGCTGGTGGGCGCGCCGCCGCGCGGGCCGCGTCGCCGTCCGCGCGCTGCCCCGCGAGGATCCCGCGCGCCGGCCGCTGTGGCTGGGCTCGGAGATCGTGTTCGCCGTCGCCTTCGCCGTGATGGCGCTGCTGGTCGCCTACTCGCCCGACGTGTGGGGGACCGAGAAGCCGATGGACATGGCGTTCCTCGCGGCCACCAACGCCTCGTCGTCGTTCCCGCCGCACGACCCGTGGATGGCGGGCGAGGAGCTCAACTACTACTACCTCGGGCACCTGGCGATGGCCATGGTCGTCAAGCTCCTGGGCAGCGCGCCGGACGAGGGCTACAACCTCGCGTTCGCGCTGCTCGGCGCGCTCGCGGCCAGCGCGGTGTTCACGCTCGCCGGGACGCTGTGGGCGGCGGCCCGCCCGGCCGTGCGCGGCGGGGCGGGCGGGCCCGTTTCCGTCGGCGTCACCGCCGTGGTCGTGTGCCTCGTGCTCGGCAACCTCGCCGGCGTGCGGGCGTGGATCGACGCGAGCAACCCGCCCGGCGACTACGACTGGTTCGCGCCCTCGCGCGTGATCGAGGACACGATCAACGAGTTCCCGGCGTTCTCGCTCCTCCTGCAGGACCTGCACGCGCACGTGCTGGCGCTCCCGTTCACGCTCGTCGCCCTCGCCTTCGCGCTGCAGGTGCTGCTCGCCGGGCCGCGCGGCGACGCGGTGCTGCGCAGCGTCGCCGAGGCACTCGCAGCGGCGCTGGCGATCGGCTTCCTGTACGCCGTCAACTCGTGGTCGTATCCCGTCGCCGCCGGCCTGCTCGTGCTCGCCGTCGCGGCGTGGGCGCGCGGCGCCGACGCCCGCGGTCGCCGTGGCTACGCCGCGCTGTGGCTCGGGCTCGTGCTGCTCGCCAGCGTCGCCCTTCTGCTCCCGTTCTGGCTCGCGTTCGACCCGGCCGCACGCGGGCTCGGGCTCGTCGAGGAGCGCGCCTCGTTCGCCGGGTTCATGGCCGACCAGGCGCTGATCTACGGCATCCTCGCGTGGCCGCTGACGGCCGCGCTCGCCGCTCGCGTGCTCGCGACCCGGCGGCCGTGGCGCACGGCGGTGTGGAGCGCCGTGGCGGCGATCTTCGTCGGGTCGCT
The DNA here is from genome assembly GCA_963838655.1 of uncultured Solirubrobacteraceae bacterium. Classification (GTDB taxonomy): domain Bacteria; phylum Actinomycetota; class Thermoleophilia; order Solirubrobacterales; family Solirubrobacteraceae; genus DASSUW01. The sequence goes on from CAWIRW010000006.1 coordinate 258,036, forward strand.
GCTGGCGACCGTCGACCTCGCCGGCGCGGCGGCGCTCGCTGCTCTGCTCGCGGTCGCGCTCGCCGCGCTGTTCTCGACCCGGCTGGGTGCCGGCGAGCGCTTCCTGTGGCTGCTGATCGCGGGGGCCGCCACGTGCGTGCTGTTGCCGGAGCTCGTGTACGTGCGTGACGAGTTCGAGGGCGCCGCCGCGTACCGCATGAACACCGTCTTCAAGCTCGGCTACCAGGGCTGGGTGCTGCTCGCGCTGGCCGCCGCGTGCGCGCTGCCCTGGGCCGGCGCGTGGCTGCCGCGCCGCGCGTGGCCGGTGTGGGCGGCGGGCGCCGCGGTGCTGCTCCTGCTCGGCGCCGTCTACCCGTACGCGGGCACGTACGCGCGCAAGGACGCGTTCGCGCGCTCACCGACGTTCGACGGGCTGGCGTGGCTGCGCGACCGCGCTCCCGGCGACCCGGCGGCGATCGCCTGGCTGCGCGACAACACGGCCGGGTCGGCGGTCGTGCTCGAGGCCGTGGGCGACGACTACTCGGCCTTCGGCCACGCCCGCATCTCCACCTTCACCGGCCGGGCGACGGTGCTCGGCTGGCCCGGCCACGAGCTGCAGTGGGACCACGACCCGGGCAGGCGCGCGGGCGACGTCCGCAGCCTGTACCGGACCACGGACGTCACCGAGGCGCGCGCGCTGATCGCCCGCTACGGCGTCGACTACGTCGTGCACGGGCCGATCGAGCGGACCACCTACGGCGACGTCGGGCTCGCCAAGTGGGACCTGCTCGGCACGCGCGTGCTGGAGCGCGGTGGCACGGTCGTGTGGCGGCTTCGCGCCTAGCGCCGGACGTAGAGCCACTCGGGCATGCCGCCGGTGGCGTTCCACGGCTCGCGCCGGGTGAGCCAGCGCCACCACGATGCCGGCGACATCTCCGAGCCCTCGCGCACCCACCAGACGCGGAACGGGAACTCGCGGCCGCGGTAGGCGCCGAGCTCCGGCGCCAGGCGGTTGCGGGCGGCCTCGGTGAGGATCAGCACCTCGGAGTCGGGCACGTCGCCGGTCGTCCCCAGCTCGGGATACTCGACGTCGAGGTCGCGGAAGTACCACGCCCAGGGGAACGTCGCGCCCTCGGAGGCGTCGACCGTGATCGAGGAGGGCCGCAACGCCACCACCTCGTCGGCCACGCGCGCGACCTCCTCCGAGCTCTGCGTGGAGACGAGCAGCTCGCGCGGGTCGGCGCGGTGCACCGCGTTCGCCAGGTAGGAGGCGTAGCCCGCGTACGCGAAGGCCAGCGCCGCCGCGACCACGCCCAGCCGGCCGACCGCTCGCCGGCGTGCACTCCAGATCGCCTGCACGCCGACCCCGGCCAGCAGCAGCAGCGGCAGCAGCGGGTGCAGCACGAGCCAGGCGAACTTCTCGCCCGCCCACGAGTACACGGCCAGCGAGAGCACGAACGCCCACACCAGGAACACGCGCAGCAGCGTCGGCCGGCGCAGGGCCACGCCCGCCCCGACGGCGCCCAGCAGCAGCACCGGCCACTCCACGCCGAACAGGATCAGGCCGTAGAAGTACCAGGGCTCGCCGCCGCGCCCGACCTCGTGCTGGCCGAGCCAGTAGTCGAGCCCTGTCCACAGGCCCTGAACGCCCTCGGGGTGGGTGAGGAACGTCGTGAAGAGCAGCGTGTAGAGCCCGAGGAACGCGGCCAACGCCCAGCCCCACGACTCCAGGCCCACCGCGCGGACCGGCCGCAGGAGCAGCGTCCCGGTGGCGCGTGGCGAGCACGGCGAGGAAGAACGTGCCGGCGACGAAGGCGGTGATGAACGTCGACTCCTTGGTGGCGAAGCTCAGCGCCAGCAGGGCGCCGAAGATCGCCGGCTGGTGCCGTCGCGGCCGCTCGAGGAAGCGGAACGCGACCACGAGCATCGCCAGCGTGATCGCCGCGATGTAGATGTCCTCGCGCGCGAACCGCGAGAAGTAGAGATATGACGGACCGAACGCGAGCAGCGCCGCCGCGGCGAACGCCCCGGCGCGCCCGAGCTGGTGGCGCAGCAGGTACGGCAGCGCCACCATCGCCGTCCCCATCAGCGCCGGCGCGAGCCGCGCGGTGAAGTCCGAGTCGCCGAGCACGGCGTACAGCCCGGCGGTGAGGTAGAAGCGCAGCGGGCCGTGCAGCAGCGGGTTGTACTCGTACTCGCCGGTGGTGAAGAAGATCCACGAGAAGAACGCGTCCTGGCTCTCGTCGTGGTGGAACGGGCGGTCGCCGAGGTCGAACAGCCGCAGGGCGAGCGCCGCCAGCACCAGCAGGCCGTAGGCGGCGAGCTCGCCGCGCGGCCGGCGCGGCGCCGCGGTGGCGGGCTCGGCGGCCGGCCGCTCCACGGTGGCCGCTTCAGCCACTCGCCTCCGCCCGGACGCCGCGCAGGCGCGCCAGGCCCCCGTAGCGGGCCGCGAGCAGCCCGAGGCCCACGACGGTGATGGGCACGACGATCACGAACCTCAGCATCACGATGTAGGCGACCGCCTGCGCGCCCGTTCCGCCGAGCGCCTTGATGCCGAGGATCGCCGCGGCGTCCTGCGTGCCGGCGTAGGCCGGCCCGGAGGGGATGAGCGAGAACACCGACGCGAGGGCGACGATGTAGAGGCCCTCGATCGGGTCCATCCCGAAGCCGATGGCCGCGGCCGTCGACATCCACACACCCGCCTCGATCGCCCAGATCAGCACGGTCATGCCCAGCAGCAGCAGCCCGTGGTGAGCGCGCCGCAGCCCGAGCGTGGCCGACGCGACCGGCGCCAGGAACGCGGTCAGCCGAGCGTTGCGGCGCACGATGAGGTATCCGGCGACGACCGCGACCGCGACGCCCGCGAGCACCAGCGCGACGATCTCGAGCTTGTCGCCCCCGACCTCTCCGAGCAGCCCGTAGCCGACCACGACGAAGAGCACCAGCAGCACTGCGACGTCGAGCAGCCGCTCGGCCAGCAGCGTGCCGAGCACCGAACGCTTCGACGCGCCTGCGCGAGGCGCCATCAGCACCATGCGGATCGCGTCGCCGGCGCGCGCGGGCAGCACGTTGTTCCCGGCGTAGCCCACGCACGTCAGCGCGTACGTGTCCGCCCGCGAGGGCGTGGCGCCCTCGTCCACCAGCAGCCGCTGCCAGCGCTCGGCGCGGACCACGGTGGCCAGGGCGTAGAGCGCGATCGCGCCGATCAGGGCGGCGAGCTCGGTCGCGCTCGAGGGCAGCTCGGGCGGATCCTGGCGCGAGGCCCACCACACCACGCCCGCGACCGCCACCAGCGAGATGGCGAGGCCCGCCCACGAGAGGGGTGAGCCGGACGGCGTCGAAGTGCGAGCGTCAGTGGCGGAGATGGGAGCACAGGATGGCACCGCAACCCGGCGGCTCCCGGGCTGTTGGGGAATGTCGATGCGCGCCCTCCTCACCGCCACCGCCGTTCTCCTCGCCCTCCCCGCCACCGCCTCCGCTCGCGACGTCGTGATCGACGGCCGCGGCTGGGGCCACGGGATCGGCATGTCCCAGTACGGCGCCTACGGCTACGCGCTGCGCGAGGGCCGCGACCACCGCTTCATCGTCGAGCACTACTACACCGGCACCACGCTCGGCGACGCGCCGGCCACGCGGATGCGGGTACTGCTCCAGGCCGTGCCCACGCCGCGCGTCGCGGGCGCAACGGCTGCGAGCGGCGCCGGGCGCCGGATCCGCCTGTCGGCGCTGCGCACCTACGCGTTCGTGCCGAGCAGCCGCGGCCGGCTCGCGGTCGTCGACGAGCGGACAGGCCGCCGCCGCGCCCGCCTGCGCGGGCCCGTGAGCGTCTCTGGCGGAGCGACCACCCGCCTTCGCGGCCTCGCCCAGAACGGCGTCACCAGCGGCCTCTACCGCGGACGCCTCGTGCTGACGCGCAGCGGCGGCTCGGTGCTCGCGGTCAACCACGTCGGGCTCGAGCCGTACCTGTTCGGCGTCGTCCCCGCCGAGATGCCGTCGTCGTGGCCGGCCGAGGCGCTCAAGGCGCAGGCCGTGGTCGCGCGCTCGTACGCGCTCACGAGCCGGCGCTCGGGGCTGGCGTACGACGTCTACGCCGACGTGCGCTCGCAGGTCTACCGCGGCGTCACCGGCGAGGTCGCGACGACCAACGACGCCGTGCGCGGCACCCGGGGCCGCGTCGTGCTCGCCGGCGGCGCGGTCGCGCAGACGTTCTTCTTCTCGACCTCGGGCGGCCGCACGCAGGGCAACGAGGAGGAGTGGGGCGGCACGCCGTTCTCCTACCTGCGCCCCGTCGACGACCCGCACGACGACCTCTCGCCGTACCACACGTGGCGCGCGCGGTTCTCGCGCGCCCAGATCGCGAGCCTGCTGCGCGACTACACGCGCGGGCGCTTCCGCCGGCTGCGCGTCGCCTCCCGCGGCCCGTCGGGCCGCGCCGCGACGCTGCGGATCGTCGGCCGCGGCGGCACGACCGTGGTCTCGGGCGCCACGATCCGCGCCCGGCTCGGGCTGCGCAGCAACTGGATCACCCGCATCACCGGCCCTTAACCACCGGGCGGCGGCGGCCGATACCCGGTTGAAGTGTCCGCTACCGCACCGCAGATCCTCGAGGGCCAGCCTGCACGCCTGGACGTCGGGACGAGCCTCGCGTGCCGCATCATCGGGTTCAGTCACGCCAACGTCGTGCTCGCGCTCGGGGAGCAGCCGGAGGAGCTCGCCGTCGGCGATCCCGGCTACCTGCTGCTCGAGTCAGGCGGGCGCGTGCATGCGCTGCGGGGACGGATCGCCGTCCCGCCCGGCGACGAGGTCGTGCTCCAGCTCACGGACGGCATCCGCCTCGGCCAGCGCCGCTCGTTCTCGCGTGCTCCGCTCGCGCTGCCCGCGACGCTGCGCCTGCCGGACGGCGACGTGGCCACCACGACGCGCGACATCAGCGCCGGTGGCGTCGGCGTCGCCCGCGAGGGCGGGGTCGTGCCGGACGGCCCGTTCGAGCTCGCGATCCAGGTCGCCCATCACGAGGTCGTCGCCCAGGTCCGCGCCGTGCGCGTGACCGACAGCGACCTCGGGCTGCGGTTCGAGGAGTTGGCGCACGAGGACCGCCTCCTGCTCGCCTCGCTCGCGCTCGCGTATCACCGCGGGCGGTAGTTCGCGGTACGCTCCGAATCCGGTCGCGTCGATCGGAGGAGGAGACGCTCGAATGGCACAAGTCGCGGTCACGGTGAACGGCGTCGAGTACACGGAGGAGGTGGAGCCCCGCCTGCTCTTGGTGCACCTCATACGCGACCGGCTGGGGCTCACCGGAACGCACGTCGGGCTGCGACACCTCGAACTGCGGGGCGTGCACCGTCCACGTCGACGGCAATGCCGTCAAGAGCTGCACGCTGCTCGCGGTGCAGTGCGACGGCTCCGAGGTCACGACGATCGAGGGGATCGGGTCCGAGACCGCCCTTCATCCGCTCCAGTCGGCGTTCTGGGAGCAGCACGGCCTGCAGTGCGGCTACTGCACGCCGGGGATGATCATGGCGTCGGCCGACCTGCTCGCCAAGAATTCCGACCCCAGCGAGGCGGAGGTGCGCGAGGCGCTCGCCGGCAACCTCTGCCGCTGCACCGGCTACCAGAACATCGTGAAGGCGGTCCGAGCGGCCGCGAGCGAGATGCCCGCCCAGGCGGCGCAGCCGACGCGTGAGGAGGTGACGGCGTGATGGGCGCTCCCGGCGCAGAGACGGCCGAGATCACCGAGACGGGCGGCAACGGCTACGTCGGCCGCTCGCTCAAGCGCAAGGAGGATCCGCGGCTGATCACGGGCGGAGCCACGTACACCGACGACATGGTGCTGCCGGGGATGCTGCACGCCGCCATCGTGCGGTCGCCCGAGGCGCACGCGCGGATCCTCTCGATCGACACCGAGGAGGCGAGCCGGCAGCCGGGGATCGTCGCCGTCTACACCGGCGAGGACATGGACGACCTCGCCGCGTCATGCCCGATGGTCTGGGTACCGCCGGGCGTCGAGATGCGGGTCCCCGACCACTGGCCCCTCGCCCGCGGCAAGGTCGGCTACGTCGGCCAGGCGGTGGCCGTCGTGCTCGGCGCCGACAAGTACGCGGTCGTGGACGCGGCCAGCCAAGTCGTCGTCGACTACGACCCGCTGCCCGTCGTCGTCGATCCCGAGAAGGCGCTCGAGCCGGACTCGCCCGTGATCCACGACGAGTTCGGCACCAACACGGTGTTCGAGTGGTCGCTCGCCGGCGGCGACATGGAGGCCGCCTTCCGCGACGCCGACGTCGTCGTCGAACAGCGGATCGTCAACCACCGCACGGCCGGGGCCGCGATCGAGCCGCGCAGCTTCCTGGCGCAGTGGCGCGAGGGCAAGCTCACGTTCTGGAGCTCGACCCAGATCCCCCACATCTGCCGCGTGCTGCTCTCGATCCAGCTCGGGATCACCGAGGAGAAGATCCGCGTCGTCGCGCCCGAGGTGGGCGGCGGCTTCGGCTCCAAGCTGCAGGTCTACGGCGAGGAGGTCCTCGCCTGCTGGTGCGCGCGCAGGACCGGCCGGCCGGTGAAGTACACGGCGACCCGCTCGGAGGAGATGCTGGTCACGCACCACGGGCGCGACCAGATCGACTACGTGAAGATCGGCGCCACGCGCGACGGCAAGGTCACCGGGATCCACGCGAAGATCATCCAGGACTGCGGCGCATACCACCTCATCGAGGGGCCGGTGATCCCGACGTTCAGCGCGTGCGTGATCAGCGGGTGCTACGACTTCCCGGCGGTCCAGACCGACATCGTCGGCGTGTTCACCAACAAGTTCACGACCGACGCGATCCGCGGCGCGGGGCGGCCGGAGGCCACCCACTTCATCGAGCTCACGATGGACAAGCTGGCCGAGGAGCTCGGCATCGACCCGCTGGAGCTGCGGCGCAGGAACTTCATCACGGAGTTCCCCAACGAGCGCCCGCACGGGTTCATCTACGACTCCGGCAACTACCACGGCACGCTCGACAAGTGCCTGGAGAAGCTCGACCTCGAGGCCTTCCGGCGCGAGCAGGACGAAGCGCGCAAGCGCGGCGTGTACCGCGGGGTGGGCTTCTCGACGTACGTGGAGATCTGCGGCCTCGGGCCGTCGCGGGCGCTCGGCCCGGAGGGCTGGGGCATGCAGGGCGGCTACTTCGAGTCCGCCCAGGTTCGCGTGCTTCCCACGGGAGCGGTGACGGCGTACACCGGGGTCTCGCCGCACGGCCAGGGGCACGAGACCGGCTTCGCGCAGATCGTGGCCGACCGCGTCGGCGTGGCGCCCGACATCGTCGAGATCATCCACGGGGACACCAACACGGGCCCGTTCGGCAAGAACACCTACGGCTCGCGGTCGCTGGCCGTCGGCGGCGAGGCGCTCGCTCGCGCCGCGGAGAAGGTCCAGGACAAGGCGCGGCGGATCGTCGCGCACAAGATGGAGGCGGCACCGGAGGACATCGAGCTGGCCGACGGCAGCTTCCAGGTGCGCGGCTCGCCCGGTCGCGGCATGACGCTCGCCGAGGTGGCCGGCGAGGCCTACATCCCTGCCGATCTCCCCGAGGGCATGGAGGCGGGGCTGGACGAGATCTGCTTCTTCGACCCGCCCAACTTCGTGTGGCCGTTCGGCGCTCACGCGTGCGTGACGGAGGTCGACGTGGAGACGGGCAACGTCGACGTCGTGCGCTACGTCGCGGTGGACGACTGCGGGCCGGCGATCAACCCGCTGCTGATCGACGGCCAGATCCACGGCGGGATCGTGCACGCCCTCGGGCAGGCGCTGTACGAGCAGGTGGTCTACGACGCGGACGGGCAGCTCATCACCGGCACGTTCGTCGACTACGCGCTGCCCAGCGCCGCCGACGTCCCGAGCTTCGAGACCGACCGGACCGAGACCCCTACGCCCACGAACACGCTCGGCGTCAAGGGCGTGGGCGAGGCGGCGACGATCGCGTGCTCGCCGGCCGTGGTCAGCTCGGTGCTGGACGCGCTGCGTCCGCTGGGGGTGACGGAGCTCGACATGCCGCTGACGCCGATGCGCGTGTGGCAGGCCATCGAGGCGGCCCAGGGAGGTGCGTCATGATCCCGTCCGCGTTCGAGTACGTCGCGCCCGACTCGCTCGACGACGCCCTCGCCGCCCTTCGCGACGGCGGCGAGGACGCCAAGGTCCTGGCCGGCGGACACTCGCTGCTGCCGCTCATGAAGCTGCGGATGGCCACCCCGTCGCTGCTCGTGGACATCCGGCGCGTGCCCGGCCTGTCCGGCATCCAGAAGGAGAACGGCACGTGGCGGATCGGAGCGATGACCACGCACTACGACGTTGTGCGGGGCGATCTCGGCCTCGCGTCCGCGGCGGCGCACACGATCGCCGACCCGCAGGTGCGCTACCGGGGCACGCTGGGCGGCACGGTCGCCCACGGCGACCCGGCTTCGGACATGCCGGCTGTGGTGCTCGCTGCCGAGGGCTCCGTGACGATCCGCGGCCAGAGCGGCCAGCGCGAGGTGGCGGCCGCCGACCTGTTCGAGGACTTCCTGACCACCGCGGTGGGCGAGGGGGAGATCCTCACGGAGGTCCGGCTGCCGGCGCTCGAGGGCTACGGCTTCGGCTACGAGAAGTTCAACCGGCGCAAGGAGGACTGGGCGATGGTCGCCGTCTGCGCGCTGGTCAAGAAGGGCGCCGACGGCTCGTGCGAGGACGTCCGCATCGGCCTCACGCACATGGGCTCGACGCCGCTGCGGGCGACTGCGGCGGAGGCCGCGTTGCGCGGGCAGCCGCTCGACGCCGAGCGCGATCCGAGCGGCGGCCGAGCAGGCGGCGGAGGGCACCGAGCCGCCCGACCGACCTCAACGCCTCGGCGGACTACAAGCGCCACCTGGCGCGCGTGCTGTGCCGGAGGGCGCTCGAGCAAGCGTCATCATGAGCCCGTGCAGTTCGCCACGCCGGACGACGTGACGGCGGCCCTGGCCGGCGAGGGTTACCTCGCCGACCAGGCCCTCTCCACCTCCACGTTCCTCGCCTCCAGTTTGGAGCAGCCGCTGCTGCTGGAGGGCGAGGCGGGCGTCGGCAAGACCGAGGTCGCCCGCGCGCTGGCCTCGTCGGCGGGCGCGCGGCTGATCCGCCTGCAGTGCCACGAGGGGATCGACCTCCACCACGCCGTCTACGACTGGGACTACCAGCGACAGCTGCTGGCGATCCGGGCGGCCGAGGCGGGCGCCGAGGCGCGCGAGCTGTTCGGCCGCGAGTTCCTGCTGCGGCGGCCGCTGCTCGAGGCGCTCGAGCACGACGGCCCGGCCGTGCTGCTGATCGACGAGGTCGACCGCGCCGACGACGAGTTCGAGGCGTTCCTGCTCGAGTTCCTGGCCGACTTCGCGATCACGATCCCGGAGCTCGGGACCGTGACGGGGCGGCGGCGGCCGCTCGTGGTGCTCACCTCCAACCGCACGCGCGAGCTGCACGACGCCTTGAAGCGCCGCTGCCTGTATCACTGGATCGACTACCCCGACCGCGCGCGAGAGGCGGAGATCGTTCGCACGCGGCTGCCCGGCGTGCCGGAGGCGATCGCCGAGCGCGTCTGCACGGCCGTGGCCCGCCTGCGCGAGGAGGACCTGTACAAGCTGCCGGGCGTGGGGGAGACCATCACCTGGGCGCGGGCGCTGCTGGCGCTCGACGGCGAGGGCGACCTCGAGGGCACGCTCGGCGTCGCGCTGAAGGTGCGGGAGGACATCGAGCGCGTCCGCGACCGCGGAGTGCTCGGCGGTGTCTGAGGCGTCAGCGCCGCATGCTCCCGCAGTGACGGCGCAGGTATCGTCGCTCGCCGCCGTGATGCGCGCCGGGGGCGCCGCCGTCGGCGTCGGTGAGCTGCTCGCCGCGCATCGCGCGCTGGCCGCCGTCGACGCCTCGTCGCGTGCCGACGCGTTCTTCGCGCTGCGCGCCGCGCTGTGCTCGTCGCGCGCCGACCTCGCGCTGTTCGCGGAGGCGTTCGCGATGGTCTTCGGCCGCGAGGCGGACGACGGGCGCCCGCTCGGCACGCCACGACAGATCCAGCCCGAGAGCGCACCGCGGGCAGGCGTTCCCGCGGAGACGTCGTCGACTGCCGTGCTCGACGAGGTCCCCGTGCCGGCCGCCTGGAGCGAGCAGGAGCTGCTGCGGGAGAAGGACTTCGCCGCGTACACGGACGCCGAGCGGGCGGTCGCGCGGGCGCTGCTCGCGCAGCTCGCCCGACGCTCGCCGCAGCGGCTCTCCCGGCGCACCCGCGGCACCGCCCGCCGCCGCGAGCTGCACGACCTGCGGGCGACGGTCCGCGCGTCGCTGCGCCACGGGGGCGAGCTGCTCGAGCGCCGCTACCGCGAGCCCGCCGAGCGCCCGCGGCGGCTCGTGCTCGTCTGCGACGTCTCGGGCTCGATGGCGCCGTACTCGCGCATGATGCTCCAGTACCTGCAGGCCAGCGTCACCGCGCGCGCCCGCGTGGAGGCGTTCGTGTTCGGCACGCGGCTCACGCGCGTGACGCGCGAGCTCGCCGGCCGCGATCCCGACCGTGCGCTGGCCCGCGCCGCGGACCACGTGGCCGACTGGTCGGGCGGCACGCGGATCGGCGCTGCGCTCGCCGAGCTCAACCGCGAGCACGGTCGGCGCATCGGCCGCGGTGCGGTCATCGTCGTGCTCTCGGACGGGTGGGATCGCGGCGACCCCGACGTGCTCGAGCGGGAGATGGCCCGGCTGCAGCGCTGCGCCCACCGGGTGCTGTGGCTCAACCCGCTGGCGGCCGACCCGCGCTACGAGCCGCTCACGCGCGGCATGCAGGCCGCGCTCCCGCACGTCGACCATCTGCTGCCGGGGAACTCGATCGCGTCACTGGAGGCGCTCGCCGAGCTGATGGAGTCCGGCCTCGAATGACCACCGCCGCGCTCGTGCTCGCCGCGGGGGCGGGGAGCCGGTTCGGCGCCACCAAGCAGCTCGCCACGCTGCGCGGGCGGCCGCTGCTCGAGCACGCGCTGGCCGCCGTCGCCGGTGTCTCGCCGCGCGTCGTGGTGCTCGGCCACGCGGCGGAGGAGATCCGCGCGCGCGTCGACCTGCACGGCGCCGACCCCGTGGTCTGCCCGGACTGGGAGCAGGGCCAGTCGGCGTCGCTGCGCTGCGGCCTGGCGGCGCTCGCCGGCGCCGACGAGGTCCTGGTGGTGCTCGGGGACCAGCCCGGGCTCACCCGTGCCGCCGTCGAGGCGCTCGTGAGCGCCGGCGGCGACGACGAGGCCGTCCGCGCCACCTACGGCGGCACGCCCGGCCACCCGGTGCTGCTCCGGCGCCCGCTCATCGACCGGGCGGGAGAGCTGCGCGGCGACGCCGGCTTCCGGGACCTGCTGGGCGACGCTCGCGTGCGCACGGTCGAGGTCGGGCACCTGGCGGCACCGGACGACGTCGACGCGCCCGGCGACCTCGCGTTCGAGGACCACTTCGACGGTCCCGGGCTCGACCTCGCGGTGTGGGTGCCGCACTACCTGCCGCAATGGAGCTCGCGCGCGGAGAGCGCGGCGACCTACGAGGTCGCCGGCTCCGAGCTGCGGCTCACGATCCCGGTCGAGCAGGGCATCTGGTGCGCCGGCGACCACGAGCCGCCGCTGCGCGTCTCGGGCGTGCAGTCCGGCGTCTTCTCCGGCGAGGTCGGCAGCACGGTCGGCCAGCAGCCCTTCCGCGACGGCCAGGTCGTGCGCGAGGCCCAGCCGACGCAGTGGGGGTGGACGCCGGAGCACGGGCGACTGGAGGTCCGCGCGAGGATGGAGCTCAGCCCGCGGTCGATGGCCTCGGTGTGGATGGTCGGCCTGGAGGAGGAGCCCACGCGCTGCGGCGAGATCTGCGTGTTCGAGATCTTCGGCGACGCGCTCGAGCCAGGCAGCGCGGCTGTCGGAAACGGCATCAAGAACATCCGCGACCCGGCGCTCACCTGGGAGTTCGACGCGCCGCGCATGGCGATCGACGTCGCCGAGCCCCACGTCTACGCTGCCGAGTGGCGCCCCGGACGCGTCGACTTCTTCGTCGATGGCGAGCACGTGAAGACCGTCTACCAGGCGCCCGACTACCCGCTGCAGATGATGGTCGCGGTGTTCGACTTCCCTGGGACGCCCGGGCCGGCGGATCACGTGCCGCTGCTGGCCGTCGACCATGTGCGCGGCGCCCCGTTGCCGACCTGACCGCCCGCCGGTATCGTTCCCGGTGGCGCGTGTCCCGCGCCCAACCCCCACTCGGCGCTCACGCCGCCGGCTCGAGGGGGCAAAGGGAGCCCTGGCGCACTCGGGACGAAGCGATGTGGTGCCCTGTCACGGCGGGGCGGCGGGAGCGTGAGTCCCGGCCGGGCCGCCGCTGATCCAGGAGCCACCCAGATGACCACGCACAAGTCGTTCAAGCGCACCGTCCGCGAGCGCATGGCGAAGACCGGCGAGCGCTATGCCGCCGCCCGCGCGCAGCTGCTGCCGGCCGACGAGAGCGCGCGCCTACGTGCCGCGGATGTCCCCCGACGCCGTGCGGAGCGCCACCGGCCGCGAGTGGAACGAGTGGTTCGCGCTGCTCGACGAGTGGGGCGCCGCCGAGCACGAGCACAAGGCGATCGCCACCTGGCTTCGGACCGACCATGACGTGCCGGGCTGGTGGGCCCAGGGCATCACGGTCGAGTACGAGCGGGCGCGCGGGCTGCGCGCCCCGGGCAGCGGCCGCGACGGCCTCTTCTCGGTCGGCGTCACCCGGACGATCGCCGTGCCCGTCGACCGCCTCTACGCCGCGTTCGTCGACCCCGACCTGCGCGAGCGCTGGCTGCCCGGCGACAAGGTGCGCGAGCGCACCGCGCTGCCACACCGCACCGCGCGCTTCGACTGGGAGGACGGGACCACCCGGCTCGTCGTCGGCTTCGCCGACAAGGGCGAGGCCAAGAGCCAGGTCGCTGTGTCCCACGAGCGGGTGCCGGACGCCGAGGTCGCCGAGGAGCTGAAGGCGTTCTGGCGCGAGCGCCTCGGTGTGCTCAAGGCGATGCTCGAGGGCTGAGCGTTCCGGTTGCGCCGCCGAACGTCAACGTCAACTGCGGCTGGGTAGGGAGGGTGAGGGAGCCGGCGCGGTTGGCGATCGCGCGAACCTTGTCGGATTAGGCCTCGGTTTCCGGGGCTAGATGGACAAGGTTCGGCGAACTATCCCGGATAGGCGTCGGTTTCCGACGCCAATCGGGGATAGTTCGCGATCCGCCCGCTCACGGCACGTGATCTTCCCTGCGCAGCGGTTGGCTCCCCAGCCTCCCTACCCAGCCGCAGTTGACGTTGACGTTCGTCCGCTACCTTCGCCGGCGTGCCGAAACGGCTCAAGCAACGCATCGCGGCCCTCCACGCGCGCCACGCGAAGCGCCTCGCGGCCAAAGGCCGCTGGGCAGCCGCCGCGCGCGCCTACGAGCGCGCTATCGCCCGCCACCCGACCAACCGCCACTGGCACCTCGCGCTGGCCAAGGCGCACATGCGCGCGCAGCAGTGGGAGGCCGCCGCCCGGGCGTACGAGGGGGCGATCGCGCTGGACGGGCGCTACGCCCGCCACCACGCCAAGCTCGGCCGTGCCCGGGCGCGCGCGCAGCAGTGGGAGGCCGCGATCGAGGCGTATGAGGCCGCGATCGAGCGCAACCCGCTGCGCCCCCAGTGGCACGCCGCGATCGCCCGTGCGCGGGAGCACCTCGGCCACTGGGAGGGCGCGCCGGCGCAGACGCCGAGCGAGGCGCGCGCGCAGGCCCGCGCGGCGCGCGAGCGCAAGCGGGCACGGCAGGCCGCCAAGCTCGCGCGCGACCCGAACGCCACAGAGCTCGACCGCCGCCTGGCAGCCGCCAGCCCGGGGCGATTCGCGGTACGGCGCGGGATCGGTCGCTTCGTCGCCGAGCGGCTCGACGACATCCGCGCCCGGGCGCTCGACCGCATGGGGGCAACGCCGGACCACGGGTCGTGGGCGCTCGACACCCAAGACGCCCCCTTCAAGGTGTTCGTCTTCTGGGCCCAGGGGATCGAGGCCGCGCCGCCGATCGTCCGCCGCTGCGCCGCCGAGGTCAGGCGCCGGCACCGCGAGGGCGACGTGGTGTTCCTGGACGCGGCCAGCGCGCGAGAGCACGCTCAGGTGCCCGCCGACCTCGCCGGCCGGCTGGGCCACGAGTGGACGCGCCTCTCCGACCTGCTGCGCCTCGAGCTGCTCTCCACCTACGGCGGCGTGTGGATGGACGCCACGTGCCTACCTCGCGCCCGCATGCAGGACGTCGTGCCCGACTTGGTGGAGAGCGGCTTCTTCGCGTTCACCTTCCGCCACGCCCGGCTCGGCAACTGGTTCATGGCCAGCGAGCCGAACCACTACCTCGTGGCGATGCTGCGCGAGGCCCACTACGCCTACTGGCGCGCCTACGACCACGTCGTCGACTACTACCTCTTCCACCACCTCTTCGAGATGCTCTACCACCTCGACGAGCGCTTCGCCGCCGTCTGGGACGCCACGCCGCGCGTGCCCGTCCGGCAAGCCACCGCCTACAGCAAGAGCCTGCTCGAGCCGTACGACGCCGACCGCACGCGCGCGCTGCTCGACTCGAGCTTCGTGCACAAGCTCACCTACAAGCTCGACGCCGAGGGCGTCCGGCCGGGCAGCGGCCTCGCGCGCCTGCTCGACGGCGAGCTACCGGAGCCGGAGCACGTCGACCGCGGCGCCCGCGGGTAGCTCGCCGGCCTCGTCGGGCGCGACCGCGAACCCGTCGCTCTCGCCCAGGGCGCCGGTCATGTGCGAGCCCTGGCGCTCGGTCGGGGTCGCCTCGAGCACGCCGTCGGCGCCCGGCCGCAACGCCGCGGTGAGGAACGTCGTGCGGCCGTCGGATGCCTGCGCGGGCGCCGCCAGGCGGCCGAGCTCGAGCTGCGGCCGCGCGCCCGCCTCGCCCTGCAGCCGCCGCAGCGCGGGCTCGATGAAAACGCAGAAGCCGACGATCGTCGACAGCGGGTTGCCCGGCAGCCCGAACACGAGCGTCGTGCCGCGGCGCCCGAACCACAGCGGCTTGCCGGGCTTGACGCGCACGCGCCAGAAGACCTCCTCGACGCCGGCGGCCGCGAACGCCGGGCGGACGTGGTCGTGCGGCCCTACGGACACGCCGCCGGAGACCACCAGGACGTCACCGCCGAGCCCGGCCGCGACCGCCTCGTCGGTCGCCGCGCGATCGTCGCCGACGACGCCGTGGTCGACCACCTGCGCGCCCGCCCGCGCGGCCAGCAGGCGGATCATCAGCCCGTTGGACTCGTGGATCCGTCCGGGCTCGTGCGGCGCACCCACGGGCAGCAGCTCGCTGCCGGTCACGATCACGTCGAGGCGCGGGCGGCGGTGCACGCTGACCTCACCCACGCCGGCCGAGGCGAGCGCGGACACACGCGGGAGCGTGAGCACGGCGCCCGGCGGCGCGAGCTCGTCCCCCGCGCGCACGTCCTCGCCCTGCCGGCGCACGTGCGTGCCGGGCGCCAGCGCCCGCTCGGGCACCACTCCGCCGTCGCGCTCGGCGGCGAGCTCGGACTGCAGGATCGCGTCGGCCCCGGGCGGGAGCGCGGCGCCGGTCGACACGGGCGCGGCCGTCCCCGGCTCGAGCGTCGCGGCCGCGACCTCGCCCGCCGCCACGCCCGGGCCCAGCCGCAAGGTCACGCCGGGCGCGGTGTCGGCGGCGCGCACGGCGAACCCGTCCATGGCCGACCGGTCGAACGGCGGCAGGTCGACCGCAGCCACCGCGGGCTCGGCGGCGACGCGCCCGGCCGCCTCGGCGAGGGCCACGCGCTCGACGTCCAGCGGTGCGATCCCGTCGAGGACGAGGTCCAGCGCCTCGTCGAGCGAGATCATCCGCCGATCCGCGACATCGTCCGCGCCGGCTGGACGAACCCCGGATCGTTCACGTGGTGCTTGAGCTCCTTGCGCCACACGGCGGCGCGGACGATCTCCTCCAGCTCGGCGTCGGTCGCCCCCGCGCGCAGCGGCCCGCGCAGATCGGTCTCGGTGAGCGAGAAGAGGCAGGTGCGCAGCTCGCCCTCGGCGGTCAGGCGGATCCGGTTGCAGTCGCCGCAGAACGGCTCGGAGACCGGCGAGATGAAGCCCATCGAGCCGTTGCCGTCCGCGAACCGGTAGCGGCGCGCGGTCCCGTGGCGCTCGCGGCCGACCGCCTCGAGCGGGTAGACCGCGTCGATCATCGCCACGATCTCGGCGTTCGGCAGCACCTTCTCGCGCGTCCATGCATGGTCGGCATCGAGCGGCATGAACTCGATGAAGCGCACCTCGTACGGGTTCTGGCGCGCGAACTCGGCGAAGCGCAGCACCTCGTGCTCGGTGAAGTCGCGCAGCGCGACGACGTTGACCTTGATCGGCCGCAGCTCCGGGTGCTGCTGGGCGGCCTCGAGCCCTTCCAGCACCTGGGCCAGCGAGTCGCGCCGGGTGAGCTGGAAGAAGCGGTCGGGCGCCAGCGAGTCGAGCGACACGTTGAGCCGCCGCAACCCGGCGCGCACGAGGTCGTCGACCTGGCGCGTCAGCAGGTAGCCGTTCGTGGTCAGCGACAGGTCGTGCACGTCCTCGATCGCCGCCAGCTGCTCCACGAGCCGCCACAGGTCGCGGCGCACGAGCGGCTCGCCGCCCGTCAGGCGCACGTCGTGCACGCCCATGGACGCCAGCAGCCGCACCAGGCGGGCGATCTCCTCGTAGCTGAGCAGCGCGTCGCGCTTGAGCCAAGGCAGCCCTTCTGCCGGCATGCAGTACTGGCAACGGAAGTTGCAGCGGTCGGTGACCGAGATCCGGACGTCGCCGATCGGGCGTCCGTGGCCGTCGATGAGCGGTTTCATGAGCGGTGGAAGTCCGCCTTCCCGCCGGTCTTGTCGAGCAGCTCGACGCGCTCGATCACCACGCCCGGCTCGATCCCCTTGACCATGTCGTACACGGTCAGGGCGGCCACAGAGGCGGCTACGAGCGCCTCCATCTCGACGCCGGTGCGGTCGGTCGTCCGCGCCTCGGCGACGACCGTGACCGCGCCCGCGTCGGGGTCGATCGAGACATCGACGTCGACGTGGGTGAGCGGCAGCGAGTGCGCGAGCGGGATCAGCTCGTCGGTGCGCTTGGCCGCCTGGATCGCGGCGATCCGCGCCACGCCCGCCACGTCGCCCTTCGGCGTGTCGCCGGCGGCCACCCGCGCAGCCGCGGAGGGCGACATGCGCACGCTCGCGCGAGCCCGCGCATAGCGCTCCGTCGCGGCCTTCGCGCTCACGTCGACCATCCGCGCGCGTCCCGCGGCGTCCAAGTGCGTGAGTGCCGAGCCTTCCATCCTGCTCTCCATGGTATTCAGCATCCTGCCCGGGAGGCCGATCACACCTGCATGACGTCGCTGACGACGAGGGCAACGCCTGAGCAGCTCTACCGTCTCCTCGCCGACAACGCGACGGACGTCATCACGCTCCTCGACGGCGAGGGTCGCCACCTCTACGTCTCGCCGTCGGTCACGGCGCTCGCCGGCTACGACCCCGACGAGATCGTCGGCGCCGACGGCTGGAGCTTCATCCACCCCGACGACCTGCCGCACCTGCAGCTCGGGCTGCAGACGTCGGTGTCCGCGGCCCGCGTCGTCACGCTGGAGTACCGCGTGCGGCACGCCGACGGGCACTACGTCTGGGTCGAGACCACCGCTCGCAGCGTCGGCGAGGAGATCCAGTGCTCGACGCGCGACATCAGCGCCCGCCGCGCCGGCAACGCCGAGCTGGCCCGCCGCCTCTCGCAGCAGTCGGCCGTCGCGCGGCTCGGCCGCATGGTCATGGAACGGGCGGACCTGCAGTCGGTCCGCGACGAGGCCGCGCGCATCGTCGCCGACACTCGCGACGCCGAGCCCGCCAGCGACTTCCTGCAATCGGTCGCCCACATCCTCGCGGCGGCTGTCGAGCGCGATCGCTACGAGGAGCAGATGCGCCACGACGCGCTCCATGACGCGCTCACCGGCCTCCCCAACCGCACGCTGCTGATGGACCGCCTGCGCCAGGCGCTCGCCCGCACGGCGCGCGACGGGGGCCGCGTGGCCGTCCTCTTCCTCGACCTCGACAACCTCAAGGTCGTCAACGACTCGCTCGGCCACCACGCCGGCGACCAGCTGCTGCGGGAGATCGGGCCGCGCCTGAGCCGCGAGCTGCGCGAGGTCGACACCGTGGCCCGGTTCGGCGGCGACGAGTTCGTGGTGGTGTGCTCGGACATCGCCGACGAGCACCACGGCACGATGATCGCCGAGCGACTCGTGCAGGCCTTCGAGGAGCCGTTCGTCGTCGACGGCGAGGAGCGCTTCGGCTCGGTCTCCGTCGGCGTCGTGGTCACCGATCCGGACGCCCCGCGCGAGCCCGAGGAGCTGCTGTCGAACGCCGACGCCGCGATGTACCTCGCCAAGGAGCGCGGGCGCGGACGCGCCGAGGTGTTCGACGCGGGGCTGCGCGACCGCATCACGGCGCGGCTGGAGGTGGAGCGCGACCTGCGGCGCGCGCTCGACGGCGAGGGCCGCCTGTGGGTCGCCTACCAGCCGTACTACCACCTTCCCGGCCGCGACCTCGCCGGCGTCGAGGCGCTCGTCCGCTGGGAGCACCCCATCCGCGGCAACATCCCGCCGGGCGAGTTCATCCACGTCGCCGAGGAGAGCGGTCTGGTCATCCCGCTCGGCGCGCGCGTCCTGCGCGCGGCGTGCCGGCAGGTGGCGCGCTGGCGCACCGAGACGGGCCACACGGGCCTGCGACTGACCGTCAACGTGTCCGTCCGCCAGATGGCATCGCCCGACTTCGTCGAAACCGTGCAGGACGTGCTCCTGGACTCGGGGCTCGATCCCGCCTCGCTGGGCCTCGAGATCACCGAAGGGCTGCTGCTCGAGGAGACGCCCGCCACGGCGCTCACGATCGAGCTGCTGCAGATGCTCGGGGTGCGACTGCTGCTCGACGACTTCGGCACCGGCTACTCGTCGCTGCGGTACCTGCAGCGCTACCCACTTGACGGCCTGAAGGTCGACCGGGCGTTCGTGGCCGGCCTCGGCGAGGACGGCGACGGCGACGGCGCGATCGTGCAGGCGATCGTCGGCATGGCGCGCGCGCTCGGCATGGGCGTCATCCCCGAGGGCGTGGAGACCGACGGGCAGCTGGAGCGGCTCGCGGCGCTCGGGTGCGACCACGCGCAGGGCTTCCTGCTCTCGCGGCCGCTGCCGGCAAGCGAGCTCGAAGCGCTGCTGCCGGGACACCGCCTGATGCGCGTCGCACTCTCGGAGGTGCTCGGGGCGCTCTCGTACGCGCTCGACATCACCGAGGGCGAGCCGCCCGGGCACGCGGTCCGGACGACGGCGATCGGGATGCGGCTGGGCGAGCACGTCGGGCTCGACGAGGACGCGTTGTCGGCGCTCTTCTACGCGCTGCTCCTCAAGGACGCCGGCTGCTCGAGCAACGCCTCGCGCCTCTCGTCGCTGTTCGCCGCGCCCGACCACCGGGTCAAGCGTGAGATGAAGCGCGTCGACTGGTCCAGCAGCGGGGCCCTGGCGCGCTACACGGTGCGCCAGGTGGCACCCGGCGCGGGGCCGCTGGCCAAGGCACGCCAGCTGCACCGCCTCACGCAGGAGGAGGACGTCACGCGCGAGGTGATCGGCACGCGCTGCGAGCGCGGCGCCGAGATCGCCCGCATGCTCGAGCTCCCGCCGGCGACACAGGCCGCCATCCGGGCGCTGGACGAGCACTGGGACGGCTCCGGTCAGCCGTACGGCCTGCGCGGGGAGGACATACCGCTGCTGGGCCGGATCCTCTGCCTGGCCCAGACCGTCGAGGTCTTCGTGCGCACGGTGGGACTACCCGGTGCGCTGGGCATGGCGCTCAAGCGGCGGGGCCGCTGGTTCGACCCCGCGCTCGTGGAGGCGCTGCTCTCGGTCCGGGACGACCAGCGGCTGTGGGGCCCGCTCGAGGACCCGCGCGCGGTCCCGTCGCTTGCGCTCTGGGAGCCCGCCGACCGCGTCCGCACGGCTGGGCGAGGACGACCTCGATCGCATCGCCGAGGCGTTCGCCCGCGTGATCGACGCGAAGTCCCCGTACACCGCACAGCACTCGGACGGCGTCGCGCACTGGGCGGTCGCCACGGGATCGGTGCTCGGCCTCGCGCCCGACGCGCTGCGCGACCTGCGGCGCGCGGGCCTGCTGCACGACGTCGGCAAGCTCGCGGTGTCGAGCCGCATCCTCGACAAGCCGGGCAGGCTCGACCCCGACGAGCTCGCGGCGATACGCGAGCATCCGCGCTACACCCAGCAGATCCTCGCGCGCGTCGCGTGCCTGCGCGGGATCGTCGAGGTCGCCGCCAGCCACCACGAGCGGCTCGACGGCACGGGGTACCACCGTGGCCTGGCCGCCTTCGACCTTTCGCGCAGCGCGCGGATCCTGGCCGTCGCCGACGTCTACGAGGCGCTCACCGCCGACCGTCCCTACCGCGCCGCGATGCCGCGCGAGAAGGCGCTGGCGATCCTGCACGAGCAGCGCGGCACCGGGCTCTGCCCAGCCGCGGTCGACGCGCTCGACGCCGCCGCCCACGGGCTAGCATCGCCCGCGTGCGTGTCACTGTCCGCCTCTTCGCCGGCCTCCGCGAGCGCGCCGGGACCGATCGGCTCGACGTCGAGCTCCCCGACGGCGCCCGCGTAGGCGACGTCCTGGCCGCGCTGGCGGCGACGCCGGTGGGGGAGCTCCGCCCGCGCGAGTGCGTGGTGGCCGTCAACCGCGAGTACGCCGACGCCGACGCGCCCGTGCAGGCCGGCGACGAGGTGGCCCTCGTCCCGCCGGTGAGCGGAGGCGCCGGCGCCGTGCGGCGGGTGCGCGTGACCGGCCACGCGCTCGACCTCAGCGCGGTCGCCGAGGCGGTGCGCGACCCGCGCGCCGGCGCCGTCGTCGTCTTCGAGGGCGTGACGCGCGAGGTGCCCGAGCTCGAGTACGAGGCCTATGCGGAGATGGCCGAGCCGCGGATCGAGGCGATCGCGGCCGAGGAGGCCGAGCGCCACGGCCTGTGCGCGGTCGCGGTCGAGCACCGCTCGGGCACGGTCGCGCTCTCCGAGCCGTCGGTCATCGTGGCCGTCTCGGCGCCCCACCGCGGCGAGGCGTTCGCGGGAGCCCGGGCGATCATCGACCGCGTCAAGGCCGAGGCCCCGATCTGGAAGGTCGAGGTCACTGCGGACGGCCGCCGCCGCGCCGAGGGCACGCTCCCGCCTACGTGACCCGCCGCACCAGCGGCAGGCGGCTGGGAGTGAAGAGCGGCGGCCACGAGCACGGCCAGTGCCGGCACGACGACGGCGGTCACGGCCAGGTTGCCCCACGGGACGACGAACTCCGGCGAGCCGGTCGTGGCGCGCGCCGTGAAGGCCACGAACGCGCCGGCGACGAGGCCGATCGCACAGCCGAGGCCGGCGACGAGCAGCGCCTGGCTCGCCGCCAGCGCCCGCCGCCGCCGCGGGGCGGCGCCCACGGCCGCGAGGGTCGCCAGGTCGGCGCGCCCCTCGGCGGCCGACAGGGCCACCGAGATCGCGACGCCGACGAGCGTGACGAAGCCGGCGATCGCCGCCACCGCGAGCAGGATGGCGTCCCGCGGCGCACCGGGTCCGTCCTCGAAGTAGGCGAAGACGCCCTCGTCCTCCAGTGCGCCGACCGCGGACTCGAGGTCGTCGCGCGACGTGCCGGCCGGGTAGCTGACGAGCATCCGCGTCGCAACCGTGTCCCAACCCTGGTCCCGGGCCGCCCGCGCGGAGACGATCGCGCCCGGAAGGCTCCCGTAGTTGCGGCGGGCCGCAAGGTGGCCGCGCAGCACCACGGTCTCGACCTGGTCGTCCGAACCGACCGCGCCCGTCTCGATCTTCACGCGACCGCGGGCGGAGACGAGATTGCGATCGAAGACGACGACGCGACCGGCGGCGAGCGCGTCGCGGGCCGCGTCGTCGAGCCGGCCGTCCGCGAGCAGCCCGTTGAGCTCCTCGGAGCCCGCAACCGCGAGCCCGCCGCCGGCGATCGTGCACTCCGCCTCGTGCGGGCATGCGTCCCAGCTCGGAGTGACGTACATCTCGTGGCCCTGCATGGCGAAGTCCTTCGGACGCGCCTCGCCTTCAGGCGGGGGCGGCACGGGCTGCTCGAGGACGTGGATGTCGGCCCCAGGAAGGCGGGCGGTAGCGCGCTGTGCAGCCCGCTCCACGCCTTCGAGGTCGCTGTACGAGGGCTCGATCGAGAGCAGGTTCGCCGGCAGCCCCGGCACGTAGCGCAGCTCCTCGCCGCGGAAGTTGCCGGCGATGATGAACGCGAGCACGACCGAGCCGGCCACCGCGACCGCGATCGCGCTCGTCGCCGGGCCGGTGCGGTGGCGGTGGCGCGCGGCGTCGCGGAAGGCCAGTCGTGGCGAGAGCGGGAGCCGTGCAGCCAGGCCGCCGAGGGCGGCGATCGTGAGCGGCACGAGCAGCACCATCCCGGCGACGAGCAGCGTCGCGCCCCCGACGATCAGCGAGACCGGGAGCGTCGGGGAGGGCGGGCTCGCGTACGCGCCGGTCTCCTCGGCGCCGGTCAGGGCGCGCTCGTAGGCGGCGAAGTCGTCGGCCATCAGACGGTCGCCGGTGAGCGCCATCACGGCGCCGGCCGCAAGCAGCGCCAGGCCGATCGCGGTCGCGCGCCGACGCGCCCGGCCGGTGGTGCGGAAGCGGCCGGCCAGTGCGTCGACCGCGCGCATGCGGCCGGCGCCGAGCGCGGGCACGATGGCCGCCGCCAGGCCGGACAGCAGTCCGACCAGCGCGGCGCCGCCGACCTCCCACGGCCCGAAGTGCCAGCCCACGATCTCGCCGCCCTCGAGCGACTCCCACAGCGGCTGGCCGGCGACGGCCAGCAAAGCGCCGACGGCGGCGCCGCCCACGGCGCCCAGCGCGCCGAGCACGAGGCCCTGGGCGAGCACGATCCGCCGGATGTCACGCGAGCTGCCGCCGCTCGCCGCCACCAGGCCGAGCGCGCGGGTCTGGCGGCGGGCGCCGACCGCGAACGCCGTCCCGGCGAGCAGCACGACCTCGAGCAGACCGAGCCCGACGATGACGGCGGCGAGCGCGGCGGCCCGCAGCGCGTCGCCCGTCACGACCTCTCGCCGGCGTCTGGTAGCGGTCGGGGTGCAGGTAGGCGTCGCGGGGCGTGAGCGCCACGCCGCGCCGCGCGAGCGCCGGCCACAGCGTCACGCCGGCGTCGTCGTCCGGGAAGTCGACGAGGTAGTCGATCGTCCCGTTCGTCTCGGCCAGCTCGGCGGCCGAGGGGGCGAGCCGCTCGAGGACCGATCCGGGCGCGGCCACCATCTGGTCGCACTCAAAGCAGAAGCGATCGTGCGCCAGCCCGGAGACCGTGAGCCGGACGCCCTCCTCCGCCGTGATCGTCGCGCCGGGGCGCAGATCGCCGAGCTCGCTCGGCCAGGCCGGGGGAGAGGAGCACCTCGTCCGGCCCGGATGGCAGGCGCCCGGCGTCCACGCGCGCCTTGTCGACGAGCAGCGGATCGCCGAGATCGACGACCGTCAGGCTCGCCCGCCGGGTGCGCTCGCCGGCCCGCAGCCGCACGTCTTGCGCCCCACGGCACCGCCGTGAACTTGGTGCCCGGCGGAAGCAGGGCCGCGAGATCGACGTCGGCCGGGTTGCGCTCGGCCTCCTCGGGGCCGAAGCCGATGCCGTACCACGGGCCGGGCGCGAAGTCGGACGGGAGGCGGGAGACGGTCGTCACGCTCGCGACGGCGTCGGCCGGGCCCATCGCCTGGCGCGCGGACCGCTCCGGCGACGCCATCGTCCGCACCACGACGTCGACCATCGTCGCTCCCGCCACCGGCAGACCGACGAGGATCGCCACCAGCAGCGAGCGGCCGAGATTGCGGCGGACGTTGCGGCGTGCGATGCGCAGCGCCGGCCGCCAGCGTCTCAACGGTGGCCGCCCTCGAGCAGCGCCTCGACCGGCGTGGCGTGGCCGGTCTCGTCCACCATCGCGCCGTCGCGCAGGAACACGACGCGGTCCGCCCAGGCGGCGTGGCGCGCCTCGTGGGTGACGAGCACGCCGGACGCCCCAGCGTCGCAGCGGGCGCGCAGCAGCCGCAGCACCCACTCGCCGGTCTGGCTGTCGAGCGCGCCCGTGGGCTCGTCGGCGAGCACCAGCCGCCGTGGGCCGACGAGCGCGCGGGCGATCGCGGTGCGCTGGCGCTGGCCGCCGGACAGCTCGTCCGGGAAGCGATCGGCGACGTCGTCGAGCCCCACCTCCTCGAGCGCGGCGAGCGCCTCGCGGCGCGCCTCGCGGGCGCGCACGCCGTCGAGCTCGCGCGGCAGGGAGACGTTCTCGGCGGCGGTCAGCGCGTCGATCAGGTTGAAGTCCTGGAACACGTAGCCCACGCTGCGGCGCCGCAGCGCGGCCAGCTCCGTGCGGGAGAGGGCGCCGAGGTCGGCGCCCTCTACGCGCACGGTGCCGCCGGTGGGCTCGTCCAGCCCACCGGCGACGTTGAGCAGCGTCGACTTCCCGGAGCCCGACGGGCCCATGACGGCCACGAGCTCGCCGGGAAGGACGCCGAGGTCGATGCCGCGCAGCGCATGCACCGCGGTCTCCCCGCCGCCGTGCACGCGGGTCACCTGGTCGAGCTCGAGCACGTACTCGATCATCGGACCGCCTCCTTCGGCGCCGCGACGCCGTCCGCCGTCACGGCCGGGCGGGGCGGCACGGCGCCGGACACCCGCAGCTCGCAGTGGTCGAGCCAGCGCACCTCGGCCTCCGCTTGGAAGATCATCGACTCGAGCACGAGCAGCCACGTCGCGTCGCTCCCGGGGTCGGCGCCGGCCTTGAGCCGTGTGAGGTCCTGCAGCGAGCGCAGCGTGGCGGTGCGCTGCGTCTGGATCACGCGGTGGGCGTCGACGCCCGGCGTTGTCAGCGCCATCGCGAGCTTGATCGCCAGCTCGTCGCGCGAGCGGCGTTCGTAGGCGACGGGGGAGGCGAACCAGTCGTCGAGCGACGCGCGGCCCGCCTGCGTGATGCGGTAGGTGACACGGCCTTCGGTATCGGCGTCGCCCACGGCCTCCACGAGGCCGTCGCGCTCGAGCCGCGAGAGCGTCGCGTAGACCTGGCCGATGTTGAGCGGCCACGTGGCCCCCGTTGACGCCTGGAACTCAGCGCGCAGCTGGTAGCCGTACATCGGGCCTTGCTCCAGAAGGGCGAGAAGTCCGTTCTTGATCGCCATGGATACCCAGTATGCATACGCGGTATCCCCACGTCAAGGGCGACGGCTTCCACATTCCCGACCGGCTTGGTGCTAAATTGCCGCCGGCACGAAAGGTCACTAACTCGATGGAGATTGTGTTCATGTCCAACCGCCTGTGGCGGCTCGCTGCCGCTCTCATGACCCTGCTCGTCATTCCCGTGGTGGCGGCGGGTTGCGGTAGCGACGACGACGAGGGCGGCGCGGCCGGTAGTTCAGGCGGCGGCAAGATCTCGCTCGTCGGGTACTCGACGCCGCAGGAGGTCTACACCGACCATCTGATCCCTGCCTTCCAGAAGTCGGACGCGGGCCAGGGCACCGAGTTCACGACGTCGTTCGCGGGCTCGGGCGACCAGCGGCGCGCGATCCTGGCGGGGCTGCCGTTCGACTACGTCCACTTCAACCTCGAGCCCGACATGAAGTACCTCGAGGACGACAAGCTCATCCCCGCGGACTACCGCGACGACAAGTTCAAGGGCTCGCCGCAGCAGTCGGTCGTGGTGATCGCGACGCGTGCCGGCAATCCGCTCAAGATCAAGGGCTGGGACGACATCCTCGACAAGGACATCGAGATCATCAACGCGAACCCGTTCACGTCCGGCGGCGCGCGCTGGAACGTGATGGCGGTCTACGGCCAGGTCATCAAGGGCGGCGGCACCGAGGAGGAGGCCCTGGCGGCCGTCCGCAAGCTGCTCGAGCGCGTGCCGACCTACCCGGCCAGCGCCCGTGACGCCCTCAACGAGTTCCTCAGCGGCAAGGGCGACGTCGCACTTCAGTACGAGAACGAGGCGATCCAGGCCCAGCTCGCGGGCGAGGACATCGAGTACATCGTTCCCGACTCGACGATCAAGATCGACACGCTCGCGGCCATCGGGACCGAGTCCCAGAACGCCGAGGGCGCCAAGGCCTTCTACGACTGGCTGCACACCGACGAGGCGCAGAAGATCTGGGCCGAGAACGGTTACCGACCGGTCGTCGAGTCGATCCTCAAGGCGAACAGCGACAAGTTCCCGATCCCGCCCGACCTGTTCACGATCGAGGAGCTCGGCGGCTGGGACAAGGTCATGACCGACTTCTTCGACCCGGACAACGGGAAGATCGCCGCGATCCAGAAGGATCTGGGAGCCCCGATCGAGTGACGGCGGCCGGCCACGCCGAAGCCCCTCCGCGGAGGCGGGCCTCGCGGCTCGCCTTCCGAGGGGATGCGCTCGCGCGCGGGTTCGTCACCACCTACCTGACGGTCCTCGTCCTGATCCCGATCGCGGCGCTCGCCGTGCGCTCGAGCGAGGACGGCTGGTCGGGCTTCTGGGACGTGGTCACGAACCCGATGGCGGTCGACGCGTTGCGCGTCACGCTCATCGCCGCGCTGGCCGTCGCCGCGATCAACGCCGTGGCCGGCACGCTGATCGCGTGGGTGCTCGTCCGCGACGACTTCCGCGGCAAGAACGTCGTGAACTCGCTGATCGACCTGCCGTTCGCCCTGCCGACGATCGTCGCCGGCCTCGTGCTCATCGCGCTCTACGGCGAGACGGGCGTGCTCGGGATCAAGGGCGTCTCGTTCACGATGATCGGCGTTGTCCTCGCGCTGCTGTTCGTGACGTTGCCGTTCGTCATCCGCGCCGTGCAGCCGACGCTGATGGAGCTCGACACGGAGATGGAGGAGGCGGCCGCCTCGCTCGGGGCGAACCCGCTGACGATCGTGCGGAAGATCATCCTCCCGAACCTCGCGCCGGCGATCCTGACCGGCACCGCGCTCGCCTTCGCCCGCGCAGTCGGAGAGTTCGGGTCGCTCGTGCTGATCTCGGGCAACATCCCGGGCGAGACCCAGGTCGCCTCGCTCTACATCTTCTCCCGGATCGAGAGCGGCGACATCTCGGGCGCGGCCGCGGTGTCGGTGGTCCTGCTGATGATCTCCGTGGGGGTCCTCTTCCTCTTCCAGGTCGTGAACCGCCGGAGCACGCGCCATGGCCGTGACGACTGACCCCACCGTCGAACGCCCCAACGTCGTCCAGGGCGGGCGCGGCACGCGCCTCGCGCTGCGCAGCGTCGCGCTCCTGTACCTGAGCCTGCTGCTCCTGATCCCCGTCCTGATGGTCTTCTACAAGGCGTTCGAGGACGGCGTCGCCAACGCCTGGGAGACCGTCACCACCCCGGAGTCGCTCAACGCGTTCAAGCTGACGCTGATCACGGTCGGGGTCGCCGTGCCGCTGAACACGGTGTTCGGCGTCATCTGCGCGCTCGTGCTCGTCCGCCAGCGATTCCGGGGCAAGGCGTTCCTGAACACGCTGATCGACCTGCCGTTCGCGATGTCCCCGGTCGTGATCGGCCTCACGCTGGTCCTGGTCTACAACCGCCGCGACGGCTGGTTCGGCCCATGGCTGTTCGAGCAGGGGATCACCGTGATCTTCAACCCGGTCGGCATGGTCATCGCGGTGATCTTCGTGTCGATGCCATTCGTCGTACGCGAGGTCGTGCCGGTCCTGCAGGAGATCGGCGACGACCAGGAGCAGGCGGCGCGCACGCTGGGCGCCAACGCGTGGCAGACGTTCTGGCGCATCACGCTGCCCGCGATCCGCTGGGGCGTCACGTACGGCGTCGTCCTCGCGACGGCACGCGCGCTGGGCGAGTTCGGCGCGGTAGCCGTCGTCTCCGGGCGGATCTCCGGCGTCACCGAGACGCTGCCGCTGGTCGTCGCCAAGGAGTACGAGACGTTCAACGCGGCAGGCGCGTACGCTGCCGCACTGGTTCTCGCGATCGTGGGCCTCGTGACGTTGTTCGCAATGAAGCTGGTAAGGACCCGAGAGGAAGGATCATGAGCATCGTCGTTCACTCGGTCACCAAGCGGTTCGGTGACTACGTCGCCCTCGACGACGTGTCGATGGAGGTCCGGGACGGTTCGCTGTCGGCGCTGCTTGGACCGAGCGGCAGCGGCAAGTCGACCCTGCTGCGCGTGATCGCCGGGCTCGAGGCCCCCGACTCGGGATCGGTCTTCCTCGACGGCCAGGACCTCACGCACGCCCCGGTGCAGCGGCGCGGTGTCGGTTTCGTTTTCCAGCACTACGCGGCCTTCAAGCACATGAGCGTGGCCGACAACGTCGCGTTCGGGCTCAGCGTGCGCAAGCGGCCGAAGCCGGAGATCGAGGCCAAGGTGGCGGAGCTGCTCGAGCTCGTCGGCCTCTCGCACCTCGGCAAGCGGTACCCGTCGCAGCTCTCCGGCGGCCAGCGCCAGCGGATGGCGCTGGCGCGCGCCCTGGCGGTCCAGCCGCGGGTCCTGCTGCTGGACGAGCCGTTCGGCGCGCTCGACGCCCGGGTGCGTGAGGAGCTGCGGACATGGCTGCGGCGGCTGCACGACGAGGTGCACGTGACGACGATCTTCGTCACGCACGACCAGGAGGAGGCGATGGAGATCGCCGAGCAGATCGTGGTCGTCAACGAGGGGCGGATCGAGCAGTCGGCGTCGCCGGCCCAGATCTACGACGAGCCGGCCACCCCGTTCGTCATGTCGTTCGTGGGGCCGGTCACCCGGATCGGCGACCGGCTCGTGCGGCCGCACGACGTGCAGGTGCTGGTCGAGCCAGGGGAGGGGGGAGAGCAGGCCGTCGTCACCCGCATCGTGCGGCTCGGCTTCGAGGTCAGGCTCGAGCTCCTTGCGCAGGAGGGCGACCCGCTCACCGCCCAGCTCTCGCGCACCGAGTTCGAGCAGCTCGAGATCGCCGAGGGCCAGATCGTCCACATCCGCGTCGACCCGACCGGCGTCACCAAGCAGCCCGTAAGCTCGTGACGTGCGCGTCTCCGCCAAGACCGACTACGCGATCCGCGCTGTCCTAGAGCTGGCTGCCGCCGATGACGAGCGGCCGGTCAAGGGCGAGCGCATCGCGACGGCTCAGGGCATTCCGCTCCGGTTCCTCGAGAACATCCTGATGCAGCTGCGCCACGCCGGCCTGGTGGACAGCCGCCGAGGTGCCGACGGCGGCTACCGGTTGGCGCGCGCCCCGGATGCGGTGACGTTGGCGGACGTCATCCGCGCCATCGACGGGCCCTTGGCGGGGGTCAGCGGCACTCGCCCGGAGTCGCTCGACTTCAACGGCGTCGCCGAGCCGATGCGCGACGTCTGGATCGCCGTCCGCGCCTCCCTGCGCTCCGTCCTCGAGCAGATCACGCTTGCCGACATCACCGCCGGCCAGCTCCCATCCCACGTCCGCACCCTGCTCGCCGACGACGAGGCCTGGCTGCCCCACTGAACGACTCCAGGGTCGACGAGTAGGCTGCCGCGCGTGCCCTGCCTGATCGCGCTCTTCGCCCTGATCGGACCTCGCGTCGCGTTGGTGTTCACGTGGCTGTTCTCGAACATGATCAGCCGCGCGATCGACAGCTGGATCGTCGCGATTCTCGGCTTCCTCGTGCTGCCCTGGACGACGCTGGCCTATGTCGTCTTCTATGACGTGGGCGCCGGCCGGGAGGTGGTCGGGTTGGAGTGGTTCCTCGTTGGACTCGCGTTCGTCGTCGACATCGGGTCCTACGTCGGGGGCCGTCGGACGCGCGACTAACCACGGAAGGGCACGAGTCTCGACAAGGCAAGCTTTGCGCCTGGCGTGTATGTGGCGTATGCTAACGCCAGATGTCCGCCATCGCGTTCGACATCAGGCAACCATCGATCGTCGCGCACGAGCTCGGCGAGGCGAACCGGCGCTTGGCACGGGAAGCCGAGACGCCGCCTTCTGTTGTCGGCCTGGTCGAGGACGTCTCGGACGCCATTGCCGAAGGTGACGAGCATGAGCTCGCACTCGTGAATCCGTGGGTGTGGATCCGTGTACAAGGCGCCGCGTTGCGTGCGCAAGCGGCGTTGCGGGACGAGGATCCCGAGCGGCGTCGTCAGCTCCGCCTTGCGCTAGAGCAGATGCGCTTTCTCTTCGCGCGTATTGCCGAGCGGGAGCCAATCGGTGAGGAGCGCCCGGCCGACGAAGTCGCGCAATGGCTCGAATCCACCCTTCCTTCGGTCGCCCAACCTCGGAAGGCCAGTCTTCTCGGCGTTGGTCTTCGGACGTACCAGCGGTGGGTTTCGGATCGAGAGGCGACGCTGCCGGCCGGTCAAGACGAGCGCCGTCTTCGAGTGGTTGCCCGGATCGTGAACCAACTTCGTCACAGCCTCACGGGACCGGGGGTTGTCGACTGGTTCGAGCATCCGCGTGCCGACCTGGATGGGTCACGTCCAGTCGACGTCCTCGGCGACCCGGATCGTCTCGAACTGTTACTCGCCGCGGCCGCCGCGTCGCGCGGGAACGTCGCGGCGTAGGACTTCTCTTTGGAACTCGTCGCGTTCCGGCTCGCGAATTACGAGACACCTCTCTGGTCCGTGGAGAACTTCTCCGCTGGTCGTTACAACGCCGCTGACTCGGGCTCCACGCAGTATTTGAGCCTCCATCCGCTGACGCCGTGGGCCGAACTACTGCGGAACGAAGACCGAAGAACCCGCGAGCGGGCGTTGCTGATGCGTTATCCGCTGTGGGCCGTGCGACTGCAACTCGAGGACGAGCCTTTCGAGCTGACGTTTGACAACGCGGAGCAGTTCGGTCTGAGCCCTGATGATCTTGTGGCAGACGACCACCGGCCGTGCCGGGCTCTCGCTCAAGCGTTTCGGCGTGGCGGGCCGGCGGCATTCATCGCCCCGTCGGCTGCGTTGCCAGGGACTCACAATCTCATCGTTCTAGAGCCGCGCGTGCTGGCCCCATGGAGCCAGCGACCGCTCGACGAGATCGACTGGCCGGGAAGCCTGACCTCCCAGGATGGCCGTTGCCCGGAGGGACTTTGGGACGTCGTTCACTATCGCCGGGCTGGAACGAAGCACGCGGCACTGGACGCCTGGGAGAGCGGGCAGGAGTTCGTATTCGAGGAGCCCGAGGTCACGACTGCGTCGCTAGCTGCGTGATGCGGGTGCGCCGGTGGGGGTTCCGCTTCCGGGGATCTCGGTGCGGCGCCGCCAATGTACGTACGAACGCTGATACCGCCCACGACGATGAGTTCTCGTCTCGCGATCTGTCACTAACGGCGAAGCACACCGCAGAAGGGAAGGAGAGCCGATGTCGAGCCTAAGGGTGGACCTCTCCACCGACCATCGTCGGTCGCGCCGGCCCGACGGTCTGAAGCCATGCTGATCTACTCGATGAGCGTTTCGGTGGACGGCTTCATCGCCGACCGCGAGGGCGCGTTCGGGTGGACGGTCCCTAGCGACGAGCTGTTTCGCTTTCACACTGCGCAGGTACGCGAGCTCGGCGGGTATCTCCTCGGCCGCAGGCTCTACGAGACGATGCAGGTGTGGGAGACGGATCCGTCGCTGCGCGACAACGAGCCCGGGGCCGCGTTCGCCGATGTCTGGCGCGCGATCCCGAAGATCGTTTTCAGTCGTACGCTCGACAGTGTTCAGGGCAACGCCCGGCTCGCTGAGGCGTCGGTGGCCGAGGAGGCCGCTGCGGCGCTGGACGCGACCGACAAGGACGTCGCGATCGGCGGCGCCGGCTTGGCCGCGTAGGCGATCGAGCTCGGCCTCGTCGACGAGCTGCGCATGTTCCGCCATCCGGTCGTCGTCGGTGGCGGCACGCCGTTCCTGCCACCCGTCACTGAAGACGTCACGCTGGACCTGACCGAGACCAGGACGTTCGGCTCGCGCGTGATCTACGAGCGCTACGGGCGCGCCCGCGATCAGTCGGACTGACACCGCCGGACGAGATCACCGGCCGGTTCGA
Organism: uncultured Solirubrobacteraceae bacterium; assembly: GCA_963838655.1. Taxonomy (GTDB): domain Bacteria; phylum Actinomycetota; class Thermoleophilia; order Solirubrobacterales; family Solirubrobacteraceae; genus DASSUW01. The sequence continues at coordinate 290,032 of CAWIRW010000006.1, forward strand.
GCACTTCGACACGCGTCCCGGCGGGTCTAGGTACGACGTCGGCCGCACGTGCTCCTGATCGGATCGCGCTCGACGATCGTCGCTATCGCAATGAGGCAGGAACGTCTCGCGAGGTAACGGGCGTCGGTCCGTCGTCATGCCCTCCCGGGGCAGCGCTCGCAAGCTCGCGCTTGAGCGCCCCGGGAGGCCATGCCGCGGCCCGCCATCGAAAGCTGCGGTTGATCGACGTGTTCTCGATGGGGAGCCGTGCCATTGGCATAACTCGTTGGCCGCGGCAGCGCCGCAACCTGGAAGTCGCGATCGGAGACCGGTCCCGCCACAGCGTTGACCCGGTCGGCCCCGGAACGCCGCGGGGCGGGACCTATCTCAACGATCGCTGCGCCTTCGGCGCTCGCTGGCGCAGCCGGGGGCGACTCCTTGAGCCGCGCCCCCGGCTGTTCGAGCGCGCAGCGCTGCGCACGCGGCCTCGATCCACACAACGAGAACGACTGCTGCTTTGCGCGCGAGAGCGACAGCGCGCGAGTGACGGGCCGAACCGGCGAGCGCGATGGAGCCGGCCGTCGGCCCGGATCCCGGCGCCCTGACGCAGCCGGCGACCGACGCTGCCCGCCCATAGCGCGAGCGGTAGCGGATGCCGCCCTCTTGTGACGCGACTGCTGCTTTGAGGCAGCAGCACCCGGGCGAGTCCGTGCTGGCTGTCGCTCCTCGCGCAAGCGCAACTCCACGCTCGAGCCGCCGGGGTGCTCCTGCCAGGCGAAAGCACGAGCGAGACCAGCCGTGGCACACTGCGCGAGGCAAACAATTTCAGTGATCAGACTGTACTTCGCGGCTCGCCAGGCGTAGTGTCGGGCGGTGATCACCGCTCACCGGTGGATCAAATGCGGTCGCGTCCACAACGGCGCAGAAGTAGTCGCCACATCCATCGCGCGTGTTGCTTTGCGCCCCATGCGACTACGGGCATGCGTGATCGGCACTGCGCTGCTCGTCGGGGTCGGCGCGCACGCAGCGGCTGGGGCGACGCCGGATGTACGACCGGTGCCCGATCAAGAACGCGGCCGGATCCGCGGCGGGGGAACCGGTCGACCCGCCGATCGCGTTGCAGGCCGAGCCGGGGTCAGCCTCGAAGGTGGTCAACTTCGGTGCCGACCGCGATCCGGATGATTCCACGGTGTTCCACGTCACTGCCGCCTCGGGCGACGACGCGCTGCCCAAGGACCTGGAAAAGCGACTGGAGCTAGTTGCTGATCCGATCGTCCGCACTGGAGAGAAGACCGACTCAGTCTCCTTTCCCGAGCCGCAGTTCTCGGTCGTAAGGCCGTCCGGCAACCGCGAGCGGCTGTCATTCCGCGTGTGCCTCGCGCCGCCGAGTGATCTGCCGGCGGGAAAGTACGTCGGCACGATCGCGCTCCAGGGACCGCCGGGCGTGGAAAGCGCGACGGTCACAATCACCGCCAATGCCAAAGACGGGAAGGGTTTCTGGATCGCGGCGGCGGCGACCGCGGTACTCGCCTTCCTCGTTCTGTTCTACAAGGGCACCAGCGATGCGCGGGCGACACGGATGACCGCCGCGGCCGCGCTGCCAGACGGGACAGCCGATGAGCAGGAAACAAAGGCGACAAAGGAGGAGGAAGCGCTCAAGTGGCCGCGCGCTGCATTGCGCTGCCTCACCGACCCCAGCTGGTTTGCGCCCACCCTGGCGGCCCTCGGGGCGACCTTTGGAGTGCTTTGGGCGGCCTACACGGACAACCCAGCGTGGGGTGAGAGCGGCTTGCTTACCAGCGCAATCGCGCTGATCGGGACCGGGCTCGCGGCGGTCGGCGCGAAGGCGATCTTCACGCCGGCAGGCAAGAATTAAACAACGTTTGGCACTCGGGGGCCGCAAATGAATGCCGCTCTCCCCGGGCCATCGACCGCTCACGCCACCGTTCAGCCCCGGCTGCCGGCCCCGCGCCGCCCAGCGCGGCCATTACTGAGCCGCGCGGAGGATGACCGTTCCGCGATCCGGATTGCAGGCCATGCCTGACACGAGCTCGCGGGCGGCAAAGCCGATAGAGCCCCGCAAGACGTCAACTTGGTGGTCGCCGCGCAATGGACAAAACGGACCAGCGCCGTGGTGGTCAACCGGACTGCTGGGTTGAGGCACGAGGAGCACTGCTAGCGGCGCTCTGCGCTACTCGAAGAACTCCACCTCGGTGATTGCTGCTTCCTCGAAGGGGGCGCCGCGCTGCGTGCCTTAGAGCGGTACACGGACAAGATTCCAACGTGACGCTCGCTGTCGAACCGAACGGTCCCCCAACGTCGCGCGGTCGATCGTGTCCTCCAGCGTTCGGGTGTAGGCGTGGTTCCGTTCCGTCGGTGACTATGCGGACCCGTCTAATGCGCAAGTTCCGCAGGAACGCGTCTCGGTCCTTGGCGTATCAATTGATCACCGAGATGTGGTCCAGATCACGCCGGCGGCGATATCCGCTGCTCGGCGCTCGGGGAGGCGCGACGACCCGGACGAACCGGCGTCGAGCACTGCTGCATCGAGGCAGAAGCGCTAAGCGCGGGCCTCTGTCATCGCACTGTCTTCGGACGACAAGCGACAGTCCGAGGGGCCGTATGAGAGGTAGCGGCGCTGCTGCTCAGAGGCACAAGGACGGCGCCGGCGAGTCGCCACGGTCGTCGGCTACCAAGGCGAGAGCGGTACCGAGAAGCGATGTCGCCTTCCTATCACCGAAAGTCCGCCCAGCTGTGCTGCCGCTCGCCCTAACTGGTACTTGGCAGTACGTGGCGGCAGGTAACCGCTGGCGAGCAGACAGCTCCGGCCTCGTCACTAGGAAGGCGGCGTGGGGGGAGCTTGTCGAGTCTCGTCGGCCACCGAGCGGGGCCATGGCCGCGTAGCGCGGGAATGGGCTCGGAACAGCCAGGCCAGCGTCATCCTGATCGGCCCCTCGGTTTCCGGATATACCCTCGACCCTGCGATCGCTTTTCCGCATTCCCGGAGCAGCAGTGACCGCAGCACCGGCTCGTCCTCGCCGAACTGGCGCCAGCAGGCCTCGAAGACCTCGAAGGGTGCTTCTGCTGCGGTGACCTCGGAGCAGCGGATCTTCGACTCTCCGCCGTCCGCATCCTCTTCGCCCGTTTCGACGACGCCGAGCGCCTCGGCCTCGTCGACCAGTTCGGCGACTATCGCCCACTCGGGGTCCTCCCGGCCGCCGCTGAGCCAGGACTGGACCGCAGCTCGGACGTCGCCGAGCGGACCCGGCCGCCCGGACGTGTCCTCGTCGACATAGGCATCCGGGTCCTCACTCGGCACTTCCATCAACCGGCCCTCGAGCCCGGGTAGCCGCTCGGCGCGAAGGCGCTCGACCTCGACCCGGGTCCGCTTGAAGAGGAGCAACCGCCGGCGAGTGGTCGCTCTCAGGCGGAACGCATCGCGCTCCCCGAGGTTCCAGAAGGCGGCCGCGAGCGAGGTCGTCGCGAGGTCGGTCATGCGCACTTCCTGGTCCGAACAGGGAACGGGCGCACCGAGCTTGAGGGCGGTGTCGCTCCTCAGCAGCCGATCGGCGAAGAGATACACAAGCAGGGAGGGGCTCGGCTCTTGCGGCTTCGGCGGGGGCAGCGGTAGCGACGCCGCGTTCGCGGCTTCCTCGGCCGCCGGCGCATACGCCGGCAGAAACCGGGATGCGTAGGTTTCGCCAACCATTCCAGCGAGAAGGACGATAACCAACACGAAGAGAAGTGCGCCGAATACGAAGATGAGCGTGACCAGCCCGAGGGCCACCAGGCCGAGCAGCCGCGCAGCGCGGGCGAGCAGCGAGATTCCACCCTCCCAAGGCACGGTTGAGGGCGCGAGCACCGCCATCGCCAGCGACCCGGCAAGCAGCGTGAGGATCGAGCCGATCAGCAGGATCCGTCGGCTCTCCAGGCGTGTTCTTGCTTGGAACTGGCGACGGGTCTCGCGGAGCGACGGTCGACCCGGCGGCCCGGCATCCGGACCGGGGGGCAGATGCGGAGCTACGCGTTTGAGGAGCTGGCTGAGGGCCAGCCTGGCGACGAATAGCACGGCGCTCGATGCCAGAAGGACCCTGAGCGCCGTGGGAACGGAGTCCTTCAGGAGCTCGACGTCCTCCTCGCTCGTGGTTATCGCGGGCACGCCGAGCCGAAACGCGACCCCCATAACAAGACCCGCTAGGGCCAGGATCGCGGCAGACCCCGCCACGCCGATCACAAAGGCGAGCGCGTGGCTGAGACACCAGACCGGTCGCGCGAGCCAGCGCCGCCGCCACCGGAGCAGCGGGGCGAAGTGATCGCGCGTCTCGTCGTCGGTGGACACGGCGGCGACCGTATTTCAGCACTCGAGGACCGTCGCGGTCGCAACTGCACGGGCACCAGCGCGGAGCCGGATGCCTCGCACTGTTGCTGGGCATGGAATGCGCAAGCCAGTGCTTCGGGAGCCACGCCGGCTGAGCCGACGCTCGCAATTCGCGCAAGAAGCACTCGACTTCTGGATCGCCCCTCGCATGAATTCCAGCGACTCGGCAGGAACGGTGGTGCCGAGAGCGCTATCGCGCGTCCCACAGATGCGGTCGGACGCGCTCCACGATCTCGTCGTCGCTCCAGCCGCGAACCCGGAGATCTCTGAGGAACGGGCCTATCGCCACGGGCTTCAGCCGCGGACCTGTGCGCTCGATCCAGGCCTGCGTCACCCGCGCGGGCAGCTCGACCGACTCGAGATCCGGCTCGGGTGGCGCGCTGCCGGGAACAGCGTCGTCAGGAGACCACTCCTCGACCGGGTCGATGCCGGCGATGCCGACCACGCGCAGCACGAAGTCGCCGGCGACCTCGCACGTCGCGACGGGACGGATCGCGATCCGGCGATGCATCTGCCGTGGCCGGTTGCCGCGCGCGCCAATGATGAGGTCCTCGCCGATCGTCTTGCCGTAGTTCGGACCACGCGGTCTCAGCGGTCGCTCCCAGAACTCACGCGGGTCGATCTCGGCACCGGTGAAGAGATCGGCGCTCTCCGATGCGCCCCACTCGGCACGCGACGCGCCAGTGCCGACGTAGAGCGCCGCGTACGAATGCGCCGGTCCCAGCAGCGCGAGCTTGACGGCGTCCCACAGGCTCTCGTAGATCTTGGCCGGCGAGTAGTACGCCCATTTGAGCTCGATCAGCGCTCGTGGCCGGGTGAGGATCACGTCGACAGCGCCGAGGCCAGGGAAGGCCGGCGTGTTCAGCTTTGTCGACAACGGACGAATGCCGCATCGGCGCTCACACTCGTCCTTCGTGAACGGGTCGAGATGAAGTCGCTCCCGGAGATCCTCGCCGCGTAAGCCCGTGGCCGTCATCCGCCCGGCCACCGCTTTCGCAACCTCGGCGACGAAGATGTCCTCAACGTTTCGCGAATCGTGCGTGGAGGGGCGACGTAGCAACGGTCAATCCCAGAGCCCAGTGCTGGATCGTTGCGTCTCCCCTCCGCAGCGCGGACAGGCAACGTGACGGCGGATGCCAATCCGCGCTGGCTCCACGACGTCCTCGCTTCCACACTCGGGGCACCGCCCGCCGGGCAGGTCGTCCGGAGCGTTCCGCCCGCCGTGGCCGTGGACGCTGACGGTCACCGAGACGAGATCGTCGGTGGCGCGGCAGTGTCGAAGCTCGTTCTGAGCGACGAACCCACTGCCCTCGTAGACCTGCGCCCGGTAGCCACAGCCGGAACACTCATAGACGTTGACTACACCCACGCCACGAGCGTAGATGCATGAGCCCGGCAGGGCCTCGTCGTCATCGACCAGGGCTCGTCTCTCGCGCCGACGTGCGCAGCCCACCCGGCGCTAGACGGCGCGTTCACAGGAGCGAGGACCATGCCCTCGGCGGGCGGGTCCTGTCAGGAATTGGAACCCGCCGGCGACTTTGCGGCGAGGGCGCGTCACCGCCCCGACGCATCGCGGAGTAAGCAACGCTTGTCGGCCCGCAGCGCCCTTGCCTGCCACCAGCCCGGGATGCGTTTACACCCGCACCGCTCGCGCCGGCGCAATTCGCGGCATGAAACTGCTCGGTGAAGGCGCCGGTGTCATCCGGTGGCGGGCTTAGGTTCGGCCGACTGGGACAGGGGCCTTCGGGAGAACGCAGGCTGGGCAGGCCGCTTTGCGCGATGGGCTTCGAGCCCGGGCTTTTCAGTGGCCGCCCCTGCGACTTGCCTGGTTGCGCTGCGAGCGCGGATCCGTCGATGTCGTTTGCCCACCGGTTCTCCCCGAGTCGACGACGGCGAGGAGGAGTCAGTGAGAGCGGTAGCGCTGGATGTCCATCGCGACTTCTGCGAGGTGGCGATCGTCGCGGAGGGCCGGCTGCGGTCGGCGGGCCGGATCCAGACGCGGCCCGAGGCGCTGGAGCTGTTCGCCCAGAGCCTGGACGCGGGCGACTGGGTCGCGTTGGAGGTGACGGGCAACGCGTGGGCGATCGCGCGGATCCTCGAGCCGCACGTCGCGCGGGTGATCGTCGTCTCACCGAACGACACCGGGATCCGCCAGGCCCGAGCCAAGACCGACCGGCTCGACGCCCGCACGCTTGGCCAAGCTGTTGTGGGCGGGCGAGCTCGATGGGGTCTGGACGCCGGATGAGCGCGTCCGGGCGATGCGCCGCCGGCTGGCGCGCCGCGCGCAGCTGGTCCGGGCGCGCTCGCGGGTCAAGAACGAGATCCACGCGGTGTTGATGCGCTGCCTGAAGGACCGTCCGCCGGCCGCGGACCTCTTCGGCGTCAAGGGCCGGGCCTGGCTGGCCGAGCAGCAGCTGGCGGTCTGCGAGCGCGAGACCGTCGACGCCGGCCTGCGCCAGGTCGACTTCCTCGACACCGAGATCGCCGCAGGTCGACCAGCTGATCGCCGCCGACGCGCTGGGCTGGCCCGAGGTCAAGCGGCTGATGACCGTCCCCGGCGTCAACGTCATCGTCGCGGCGACGTTCATGGCCGCCGTCGGCGACATCCGCCGCTTCGCCGATCGGCGCAAGCTGACGGCCTACCTCGGCCTGGACCCGCGGGTCCGTCAGTCCGGCGCCGGGCCCGCCAACCACGGCCACATCTCAAAGCAAGGCTCGAACAGCGCCAGGCACGCGCTCGTCGAGGCGTGCTGGTCGACCGTCCGCCAGCCCGGCCCGATCGCCGCGTTCTACGCGCGCGTCAAGGCCAAGCGCGGCCACTCGATCGCGATCGTCGCGTCGGCGCGCAAGCTCGCCTGCCTGTTCTGGTGCCTGCTCACGCGCGGCGAGGACTACGCGTTCGCCCAGCCCTCGCTGACGACCAAGAAGATGCGCCGGCTCGAGCTCGCCGCCGGCGCCCCGCGCCGCCAGGGCGGCCGCGACGTCTGGTCGACCAACAAGGCGATGCGCCAAGCCGAACGCGACCTCGCGCTGCAGGCCCAGCGCGCCTACGAGCGCACCGTCGCCGACTGGCAAGCCGACAAGGCGGGCGCGAGCGCGACACCGGGGCGCGCATCACAAAGGCCGTCAAGCGGCACAGCAGCGCGGCAGACCACAAGCCCCAGCGATCTGCGCTTTAGCTACGTCGTCACCCGCACCCACCAACACGCTCCCACAGGAGGTCCCGCCACGATCCAGACGACTTGACTTTCATCCGTCGCGCAAAGCAGCAGCGACTCCGCGTAAGCGCCGAGTACCGCAGGCAGGCGAAGGCGGCACTCTTCTTCGAGCCGTCTTACAGGCAGCCGTGCTCACAGTGAACAGCACTCCGCCCGTGAACGAGCCTCGCGTACGCGGAGCGATATGACCCCGGTGCGTTGGCGGCAGGGTCAAGTCTGCGCGACCACGAGCACGACCGTCATGAGAGCAAGCGCGACGCCGCCGACGGTGAACACCCCGACGGTGCGGAACCGCAGCGGCACGTGGCCGCCGGTTCGCAGCGCACGCTCCAACTCGCGCTGGCGTTGAGCACCGACGATCAACAGCCCGACCGACAGAGACGCGTAGCCGCAGCCGAGCAGCATGTACGGCCAGGCAGCGACGTCGAGCAGCTCCGGGGCGAGCCGGCCCACCCCGAGCGCGCCGACGCTGGCGGCCAGCGCGGTGCGCCACCACGCCAGCCAGGTGCGCTCCGCCGCCATCGACGTGCGCCGCGCCTGATCAAGCTCGGACGGCGGCGTCGAAACCGCGGGCGGTTGGCGCGCGGCGTCACCTTGCTCTGGACCCGACGGCGGTTTCGGGTGCGCCATACCGGCATCTAACACGGTTCGTACGATGGACGGGAGGGACCGTGATAGAGCCGCTTCGACCGGCCGAGCGGAGTGCTGCATGGAGGCAGGTGCAGCAGCGCGGCGGGCTCGTCGAAGCGCACTCCATTTCGCGCGAAGCGGAAGCCGAGGTGACTCCCATAGGAGATGCGGATAGACGCAGCAGGTCAGGCGCTCTCGGAGCTGATCGCGGAGCGACGGGGGTGCGGGAGGAGCGCCGTGGCGGCTGGGCCCAAGGGGCGACTCTGGCGTGAGAGACTCGGCTCGCGCGGCCGGATCGCAGACCGCGGACGCGACCGAGGGAGGTCAGATGGGAATTGCGGTGCACGGCGAGCCGGCCGAGGTCAAGGAGTTTCGCTCGACGGCCCTCGCGCGGCAGACCGAGGCCGAGGAGGCGTTCGTGACCAATGGGGATCCCGGGCCCAGGATGGATCTCTGGTCGAAGAAGGACCCGGTGACGCTCTTCGGCGCGATCGGCATGTCCCAGTCCGGGTGGGACAAGCTGAGCGAGACGTTTACATGGGTCGCGTCGCGGTTCTCCAACGTCAGCGACTTCCACTTCGACGTCGAGGTCGTCGGGGTGGATGGAGACATGGCCTACACCCTGGGCTTCGAGCGCTTCAACGGGTCGATCGCCGGACGCCCCGTGGAGCCCGTGTTGGTTCGCGTGACGCACATCTACCGGCGCGAGGACGGCGCCTGGAAGATCGTCCACCGCCACGCCGACAACCCCGGTCCCGACACCCACATGGAGAGGCCATGAGCGGCGACGCCCGACCGATCCACGCGGCGCGGGGAGAGGGCGACTCGCTGCGTAATCCGGTTGCGACGGGGGGACCGCTCGAGATCAAGGCTCGCGGCGAGGAGACCGGTGGGGCGCTGACGGCCTGCGAGAGCGTCACGATGCCCGGGGAGGGCCCGCCCCTTCACAAGCACGCGAGCGAGGACGAGGTCATGTACTTCGTCGACGGAGCGTTTCGCCTACGGATCGAAGATGAGGTCATGGACATGGCGCCGGGCTCGTTCGCGTTCGTCCCGCGGGATACACCCCACAGCTGGCAGAACGTGAGCGAGGGTCAGGCCCACATGCTGTTCGTCTTCACCCCCGCATCGCCGGGGATGGAGCGATTCTTCGAGCGCTTCGCGGAGGTGGCCGGCGAGGGATCGGCTGTGCGGGAGGCCTTCGCGGCGCTCGCGGAGGATGCGGGCATGACGGTCCTCGGCCCGCCGCTGGCGCAGTCCCACCCGCTTGCCTGAGCCCGGTCTCCGTCGCCCGCGCAAACGCGGGCCGACGACCGGCCGGCGGCGGGCGCAACGCGAAGGAGCTCCGACCACTAAGGGGGCAGGACGCCACTGCTCCTCATCGCGCATTGCGGCACCGATCAATTCGATGCTGGCCGCAGCGACGCCACACGGCTCCGGCCGTGCACAGAGCATGGAAAGCCGCGCTGGATGATGACGGCGTACAGTCCTGGGCGCATGAGTGCTGACGATGATCTCGAGCGCCTCTCGTCGCCGGAGTTGCATGACCTCGCGGTCTCTCGCGCGAAGCACCATCTCGACGCCCGCTTCTTCTGGCAGCTGATGCGTCTACTGCCAACCGCCGAGGCCGCCGCCGGCCAGCTCGACGAGGCGGAGACCGATGTGATGAAGCTGAGCGCGCACGTCGACGATGTCGCCGAGGCTGGCCGGGGAGACGTCGCTGACATGCTGCGGCCGTTCTACCTTGAGTACCTCAGGCGCCACGGCGTTACCGCGCCCTGAGAGCGCGGACCTCGCGAACGCCCACCCTGTCCTTGGCGCGCCTCGAGCATTGCGCCACCAGGTCGACATCGCAAGCGGTGCCCTGGGGGAGCCTCGACGACTCGGCTGGGTGTGCGCACTGGCAAGCACAAGCGCGGAGTCATGCGGTACGACGATTCGGGCGGCGGTCGCCTCGCGGCGGGTTCATGGCTGACGACATCGACGGCTCGAGCCGCTCCGACGGTCAGGGAGCAGCGCGCGCCTGAGGTTCCGGGCCCGACGGTCGAGGCTCCGTGGCCGCCCAGGCTTCGGCCGACTCGGCTGAGGTGGAGGGCGACATGGCTGCAGCCATCGGACGGCGGGTGCGCATCGACAGCGTCTGGCGGCAGCCGACGCCGAGCAAGCTCGTGCGTCGCGTCGACGCGCCGGCTGCTGGCGGACCGGGTGTACGCTGCCGCTCGCCCACGTTCGTCGCGGCTGATTAGCGCGCCGGGTTCGCGGGCGATCCGGCGCGCGACGTCGCACTCTGGCAGAGGCGGCCGGCGCCACGGCCGAGCTGGTCGACTCAGGTGCTTCGACGCAGATCCGATAGCGAGGCCAATACCGCGCCTGTCTGCGTAACTCGCGCGAAGCGGCGAGCCGCCAACGGGGGGCACAGGAGCCGCAGCGCCGGGCACATAGCTCTCGCTGCCACAATGGCGACCGGTGACCCAGCGCATGCGCATTCTAGATTCCGTCGGTTCTCGCTGCCGCCACGATCGCCGCTGGCTGCGGGGACGAGGCCAACGAACTCAACGAGCGCATCGACGAGGCGCAGCAGCAAGTCCGCGACGCCCAGCGTGAGGTCGACCAGGCCCGCGAGGCGCTGGAGGACCCAGCGGGTGCGGCCACAGACGAGGCGCGCCGGCGGCTCGAGGAGGCTGAGCGGGACCTCCGCGAGGCGCAGCAGGCCGAGTAGACGCAGGACGGACGTTCAGACAGCGCGGTGCGTCGCGGACGCCTGCCACGGGGTAACGAACGGCCGAGGGCATGTCGCATCCGAGCCGGTGCACCAGTTTCGCTGCACCGAATCCGTCGCGGCGTCGTTGAAGGAGAAGCGGTACTCAGCAACACGCTCGCGGGCTATCGCCTCTCGCGCAAAGCGCAACTCCGCGATCGAGCCGTAGGAGTGCCCGTGGCAGGCGAACGCGGCTGTCAGATCACGTTGAGGATCAGCAAGAGAACGACCGTGAGGACCACGGATACGACGAGCGAGCCGAAGCAGCCGAGTCGGTTTGAGAAGAACAGGAACACGAGGTCGTCCTTTCGGGCGGTGGGTCTACCCCCTCGGGTGACACCGAAGGCCGGGCGGGTGCTGGGCCTTCGGTGTCGCGGTCGGGGCGCCCGGATCAGGCGTTGGTGAGCTCGCGCTCGGCGGCCGTGAGGATCCCGGCGCGGTTCTTGTGGGCGCGCTCGTAGATGCGCACCTGCTTGGCGCGCTCGTCGTCGCTCTCGGAGAGCACGGCCTGCACCTCGCTGGCCGTCAGCTCGTCATAGCCCGCCCACGGCTCGTCACCGCGCAGCGACGTGATACGGCTCCGGATCGTGGTGCGGTTCTGGTTCTTGCGCTCGTAGGCGTCGACCTTGGCCAGGTCGATCTGCGACAGCTCGGCCAGCCGGCCGGTGATCTCGTCGGCCGTGAGCGTGTCGTAGCGCGCGATCGCGAGGTCGCCCTCGGAGGCCACAGCGCCCTTGACCTGACCCTCGACGCGAGCGACGCCCGGCACCTTGCGGGCCTGGCGCGCGTTGCGCTTCGTGGCCGTGCTCGTCTTGCGCGCGGCGCCCTTGGCCTTGCGGCCGGCGGCGCGGGTGGTGTCAGCGGCGCCCGTCTTGGTCACGTCGTAGCTGCCGTTGCCCCTGACATCGGCGCCGACCACGGCGTCAGCGAGCTTCGGGATCTCGCCCAGCACGCGCGCGAGCATCTTCTCCTCGTCGGCGCGGATGGACGCGGCGAGGGTCGCCGTCGTGTCGTCGCCGACGGCGCGGGCCAGGCGCCGATCGCCGTGTAGGTGGCAATCTCCAGAGCCTCGGTGGCCGCGGCGTCCTTGGCGTTCTTGAGGACCTTCTCCTCGCCGCCGGAACCACGCAGGAGGTCCAGCGGCGTCTTGCCGAGCGCGAGCGCCTGGCCGATCACGGTCTCGGCGGCGCCGACGACGGCCATCAGCGGGTTGCCACCCTGACGCAGCTCGGCGCTGCGGCTCCCGACGCGCTCGGCGTGGTTGCGCGTCTCGCGCAGGTGGGTCTCGAGCGCCGCGCGGTAGCTGCCGCGCGGCGTCATCGCGATCTGCGACTGCAGCACCCGCACGAGCGCATGCTCGGTGGCGTGCGCCTCGTTGAGATACTGCACGATCTTCTGCTGCTGCTTGTGCTGCTCAGACTGACTCATCGAGTCGTCTCCAATCTCTTGCTCAAAGGAAATGCGGGACCCGCCGCGCGATTCGCGACGGGCCCCGCGCGGATGCTGCTTTGTCTCGACCGCGCTTAGGAGCGGTCGTCGGTGTACGGCTCGCTGGTGCCTGACTTGGCGAGCCCGCGGGAGATGAAGTACGCCCCGCCGAGAATCGACACGTACAGCCATGCCTGGCGCGCGATGAACTGGTCCGTGCCGTCGTCGCCGCCCTTGATGACGGCGGCGCTGACAAGGATCGTCACGACCAGGGCGGCCATCGCCCAGAACTCGGTGGTCTTGAATGCCTGCTTGGTCTCGGTCGCGAGCCGGCGCGCGGCGCTACCGACCGGGGAACCATCTCGACCTACCGACGAACCATCTCGATCCGCACGGACGCCGCCGCCGTTTACATCTGTTGCTGCCATGAGAACTTCCTTCAGGTAGTTTGCCGCCCGCCCCGCAACCACAGGGGCCGGCATGGATCAGGGAGGCAGAGCGCGGCGTTGCCATTCAAGCTCTGCCTAATACATGTCCTACCGAAAAGGTCAGCACCGCAAACCTTTCGGGCGCAGAAGGCCCAGCACCGCATAGCCGCGCCCCTGACGAGTGCTGCATGTCGCGCAGAGCGACTGCGCCGAGGGGCGCGGAGTTGTCAGCCGCCGCAGCTCAGGTGTCGGACGCTGTACGCTCCCGCCGACGTGCCGGTGCGAAGTGCCTTTGATGCAGGCACCGGTGGGGCGGGGGGCGGCGGCGCCGCTTGCGACCGGTGTCGCAGGCGGGTGGCCTTGGGACGCTTGGCGCGTCGTGGACCGAGCCGGCGATGCTGCGCGAGCAGATCCGCTCGATCGGGCGCGCGACGCCGCCCGTGCTGCGTGAACCTCGTGCTCGACTTCGAGCAGGAGGAGCGCTTGGAGGTCGCGGCTGAGGAGCGCGTTCCCTGGGTGTCGTTCTCGTTCGGCATGCGTCGCGAGATGATCGCGCGAGCGCACGCGGGTGGCGCGCGCGCCATGGTGCAAGTCGCCTCTGCGGAGGAGGCGCGCGCGGCGGTAGAAGCCGGTGCTAACGCGCTGATCGTGCAGGGCGTTGAGGCTGGCGGTCATGTGCAAAGCGTCGTCGGGCTGCTGCCGCTGCTGGCGGAGGTCAGCCGCGCCGTGTCGCTGCCATTGCTGGCCGCCGGAGGTATCGCCGATCCTGTCTCTGCCCGCGCTGCGCTCGTCGCCGGCGCGACGGCTGTGGTGATGGGGACACGGTTCGTAGCCAGCGAGGAGTGCGACGCGCATCCGCGTTACAAGACGCACCTTCTCCAGGCGGAGGCGCGCGACACCGTGCTGACTGGGCTTTTCGACCTGGGCTGGGACGCCCCGCATCGCGTGCTCCGTAACAGCACCTACCAGCGGTGGGAAGCGGCGGGCCGGCCCGAACCCGGTCAACGCCCGGGCGAAGGTGAGGAGGTCGCTCCTGGCATCGTCCGCTACGCCCTCAACCTGCCGCTCTCGGGCAGCGAAGGCGATATCGAGGCGATGGCGATGTATGCCGGCCAGGGCGTCGGAGCGATCGACACGGTCGAGTCGGCAGCCGCAATCGTTGAACTCTTCGCCCCCGCGCTGCGCGCCTCCTGACCCCTCTACTGTTGCTCGTCGCGCAAAGCGATAGCGCGGCGGCGGGTCGGGCGGATCGCGCTTGCGGGCGGATGACAACTCGCCGGCTCAGCAGTTCTACCGCAGCCTTCGGGATGAGTCCGACCGGCCAACGCGTCCGGGTAGCCTGCTCAGTCCGAATCCGCCGATGAGCGATGAGTTCACGCGATCGGGCAGGTCCCTAGCTGCATGAGCGAGAGAAGAGTCATTCTCAAGATGGTCATGTCCCTCGACGGTTTTGTCACCAGCCCTGACGGGACCCATGAATGGATGTTCGAGTGGTTCGGCGACGACTCGGGCGAGTGGAACCGCCGTGCCCTTGAGGAGGCCGGCGTTCACGCGATGGGCCGCCGCAGCTATGAGATCATGGGCCCGCACTGGGCCGCGTCCGAGGGGCCAATCGCAACCGCGATGAACGAAAAGCCGAAGGCCGTCTTCTCCCATACCCTGGAGAAGGCGGAATGGGGACCCGTCGAGATCTTCGGCGGGGACCTGAGCGCGGAGATCGCCGACCTGAAGGCTCGGGACGACGAAGGAACGGTCCTGGTCCACGGCGGCCCCGACTTCGCTAAGTCGCTGACCCGCCTGGGCCTCGTCGACGAATACCAGCTGACGACGGTCCCGATTGCTATCGGCGCGGGCCGCAGCCCATTTGCGGAACTGGGAGAGCACCTGAAGCTGGACGTCGTCGAAGAGGAGCGCTTCTCGAGCGGCGCGCTTGCGCAGATCCTGGTGCCGAAGCGATGAGTCACGCTGGTGCGGTCACCGACGGCGCGAGACGGGGACGGAACTCAGAGCAGATGCAACTCGAACTCGCGGCTCCCGCAGCCTCCCGGCAACAGCGCTGAGCGCCTCCTCGGCGCGCCGACCAAGCAACAGGACATGATCCTGAGTGCCGTTTTCGCGTGCAAGCAGCAGTCGTTCTCGATGTATGGATCGAGGCCGCCTGCGCAGCGCGCCGCGCTCGAACTGCGGGGGCGCGGCTGAAGGAGTCGCCCCGGTTGCGCGAGCGGGCGCCGAAGGCGCAGCGATCGTTGAGATAGGTCCCGCCTCGCGGCGCTCCGAGGTCGACCGGGTCAACGCTGTGGCGGGACCGGTCTCCGATCGCGACTCCTAGATTGCGGCGCTGCGCGGCCGACGAGTCATGCCAATGGCACGGCTCCCCATCGAGAACACGTCGATCAACCGCGGCTGTGGATGGCGGGCCGCGGCATGGCCTCCCGGGGCGCTCAAGCGCGAGCTTGCGAGCGCTGCCCCGGTAGGGCATGACGACGGACCGACGCCCGCAACCTCGCGAGAGGTTCCCGCGGGAACGCGCCTGTGAAGGCGATCGAGGCTCTCGAGCGGACCGTAGGGCTAGCCGGGCGGGGCCTTTCTCGCGCGGCTGGGGGCGACTCGTGGCGGCTCGTCGGGCATCTTGGGATAGACCGGCGGCCAGGGGGCGTCGAGGAGGCCGTTCGCGCGGTCTCGCTCGTGCATGGCGAGCAGCGGCTCGAGCGACTGCGGGTCGTCGTCGATGTCCTCCCACGAGTCGCCGAGCCGGTCGAGGCGGTCGGGGACCGTCGCGAGGGTGAGCTCGTCTGGGTGCAGCTCGGAGACCTCCTCCCAGCGCAGCGGCGCCGAGACCTGGCCGCCCGGCCGGGCGCGGACTCCCCAGGCGCCGAAGACCGTCTTGTGCGGGGCGTTCTGGTTGTAGTCGACGAATACCCGCGCGCCGCGCTCCTCCTTCCACCACGCCGCCGTGATCACCTCCGGGTTGCGGCGCTCGAGCTCGCGGGCGACCGCGACGGCGGCGGCGCGCACCGCGTATGAGTCCCAGCGCGGCTGGAGGCGGACGTAGACGTGCAGGCCTCGGTTGCCGGTCGTCTTCGGGTAGCCGGTGATGCCGAGCTCGTCGAGCAGGGCCTTGAGCACCGCGGCCGCCCGGCGGATGTGCGAGAAGTCCGTGCCCGGCTGCGGGTCGAGATCGAGGCGCAGCTCGTCGCAGTGCGCCGGGTCCTCGGCGCGGTACGGCCACACGTGGAAGCCCAGGCAGCCGAGGTTGACCGCCCACACGACGTGCGCACGGTCGGCGATCACCAGCGCCCGCGACGGCGTGCCGTTGACCGTCATCACGGTCGTCGTCTGCAGCCACTCGGGCGCGTTCTTCGGAACCCGCTTCTGGAAGAACGACGGTCCTCCGGCGCCGCGTGGGTAGCGCTCCATGAGCACCGGGCGACCGCCCATCGTCCGCAGCAGCGGCTCGCTCACGCGCAGGTAGTAGTCGACGAGGTCGCGCTTGGTCTCACCGCGCTCGCCGAACAGCACCTTGCCAGGGCTCGAGAGCCGAACCTCGCGCCCGTCGAGCTCGAGCATCTCCTCGTCGCCGGCCATGCAGCTGACCGTAGCCGGGTCGGTAGCGTGGGGTGGGTGCGGATCGCGACCTGGAACGTCAACTCGGTCAAGCAGCGGCTGCCGCGATTGCTGCCGTGGCTGGACGAGCGGCAGCCCGACGTGGTGTGCCTGCAGGAGACGAAGCTCGCCGACGACGCGTTCGCCGAGCTGCTCGCCGGGCCGCTCGAGGAGCGCGGGTACGCGGTCGCCGCCCACGGGGAGCCGACGTGGAACGGCGTGGCGATCCTCTCGCGCGTCGGGCTGGACGACGTGGTCAACGGCCTCCCGGGCGCGCCCGGGTTCCCGCATCCGGAGGCGCGCGCCGTGTCCGCCACCTGCGGCGGCGATCCGCGTCGTCTCGGTCTACGTGCCGAACGGCCGCGTGCCCGGCTCCGAGCACTACGCGTACAAGCTCGAGTGGCTGGCGTCGCTGCGCGAGCTGGTCGCCGCCGGCCCGGAGGCGACCGTCGTCTGCGGCGACGTCAACATCGCGCCCACCGACGACGACGTCTTCGATCCCGAGGCGTACGTCGGCCAGACGCACGTGACCGCGCCCGAACGCGCGGCGCTGGCGGAGCTGCAGAGCCTCGGCCTGCGCGACGTCGTGCGCGACCGCTGGCCTCACGAGCGCGTCTTCTCCTACTGGGACTACCGGGCGGGCATGTTCCACCAGGATCTCGGGATGCGGATCGACCTCGTGCTCGCCAGCGCGCCGGTCGCCGACCGGGTCAAGGCCGCGTGGATCGACCGCCAGGCGCGCAAGGGCAGCGGGCCGAGCGACCACGCGCCTGTGATGGTCGACCTCGACGAGGCGCCGGACGGCGACATCGGCCCGGTCGTGCCGCCGCCCTCGGCTCCGGCGAGGCGGCGCAAGCCGGCCAAGCTGCCGCAGTCCCCCTGATGCAGAGAGCAGCGGGCCGAAAGTCCGCTGCAAGTCCGCGGCAAGGGGAGGGGCGGAAAGTGCGTGCTGCATGTCGTCAACCGCAGATGGAGCACCCATGAGCCCGCTGGAGGACGCCAACCTCGCCGCCGCCGTCGCGCTCGGCTGGCGCGTCGCCGAGCTGTACTCGCTCGTCGACGACGACCACGACTGCTCGCCGGACACCCTGCTGCCCGCCCACACCGGCCTCGCACGGGCCGATCAGCTCGAGCTCCAGCTGCGCGCCGCAGCCGGCGACGCCAAGCGCGCGGGCGTGACGTCGAAGCCCGCGTCGCTCGCCGCGCTGGTCGCCGCCGCGCGTGAGGGCGCCGAAGGCCACGTGCAGCGCGAGGCGTTCCGCACGCAGCTCCGCGCGTGCCACGTTGAGATCAACAAGGACCTGTGGTCGATCAACGAGGCGCTCGGGAAGGCCTACGAGCTCGGCAACGGGCTCTCGGACACCTACGGGCGCGTGTGCCGCGGCTATCGCGAGCCCGGCGCCAACCATGCGCCTGGTCTGGAAGCGCGTGTTCGACGAGGGCCGCATCGAGCGCCTGAAGAAGCTGCTCGACGACCTGCAGTCGCGCCTCGACGCGACGGCCGTCTCCGTCGTGTGCGAGCAGCTCGACAGCTGGCGCGACGAGGTCGACAAGCGCGTCAAGGCGGACGACCTGCCCGACGTCGAGGACGTGCGCAAGGGCCTGCGGCGGCAGACCGTGATCTGGCGCCAGCTGATCGCGGGCGACAAGCAGCCCGAGGCGTACCTGGGCGACGAGCAGCGCGCCCACATCCGCGACACGCTGCGAGACCTCGCCTGGAAGCGCTATCGCATGTGGCTGCCGCCGCTGGTGGCGGCGCTGACCCTGCTGCTGCTCTTGGCGCCCAAGGCCGTGTCCTGGTACGAGGAGAGCCTCATCCAGTCGGGGTTCGCGTCGGCCGCGGTCGCCGCCATCGGCGCGCTCGGCATCACCCGCGGTTCGCTCGTCCTGACCGTACGCACGCGCCTGCATGCGTGGGCCGACCTGCTGTGGCACCGCGCAGTCATCAGCGAGGTGGCCCAGGCGACGCTGACCGTCGAGCAGGTCTTCGGCCCGCCGCCGGCGCGCGACCACCGCATCGTGGCCGCGACGGCCCGGGCCGCAGGACGGCTGCGCGCGTCGGTCACCCCGCCGACGCCGGCGTCGGGCACCAAGACCGGCTAGGCGCGCATTCATCGGCCGACCCGGAGGCGCACCGGAGCGCAGCGGGGCCGCCCCTTCGCGGCGATGCTCACGCGTCCCGACCGTGGCGAACGGAGCGCCAGCCGGGCGCGGCCCTTCGCGTCGGTCCGGACGCTCGCGAGCACCTTCTGCCGGCCGGCACGTCGGGCGACGACGCGGGTGCCTCGCAACGGCCGCTTGCGCACGGTCACGCGCACGTGCACGACGGTGCGTCGCTTGCCGTCCGCGCGGTGGCGCAGGACCCGCACGACGCAGCCTCGCGGGCGGCTCGCTCCTGAGCCTTGTTGTCGCCGCGCCGCGTCGCCGGCGGGGATGACCGTCCCTTGGGCGGCCGCCGGCAGCGGTCCCGCGCCTGCCGGGGCGGGGGAGACACCGGGGGCGGTCTGGGCGATGTCCTGCGGCGAACGGGCGCCCGACCAGAGCCGCACGAGGTCCATGTCTCCACGGAAGCTGAGCCCGCAGTCGCCGACGTACTGGCCGAACGACGCGCGCGTCGACACGCCGTCGTAGGCGATGCGCAAGGGCGCCTCCATCGGCTCGCCGACGGGGCGGCCGTCGACGAACAGCCGCAGCGCGCGGCCGTCGAACGTGCCGGCGACGTGATGCCACGCGCCGTCCCAGACGTCGGCAGGACGCGCGGTGGCCGACACGACGTAGCGATCGCCGTCGAACACGTACAGGGCCATCCCGCCGGCGGCTGCCGTGTAGAGCCCGTACGAGCCCGCGAGGCAGCCGCGGCCTCCGCGCGAGACCACGTAGCGCCACGATCCGGGGCTCGTGCCGGCGCGGAGGACGGCATCGGCCGAGAGCGACGGGACCGCGAGCGCCGCGGTCTCCGGCAGGCGGACGAACGCGTCGCCGCCCATCCGCAACGCCTGCCCGGATGCTCCTTCGATCCGCACCGGATCAGCCCCGTCGGGCCCGTCGTCGGCACCCAGCCGGCCGTCCAGCGCCTGCGGGCCGTCGTCGACGGCCAGCTGGCCGCCGAGCTCGTCGAACCGCCACTGGCCGAGCAGCGCAGCCTCACCGGCGGCCGGCGCTGACCCCGCGCCAAGCCCGAGGCTCGCGGCAGCGACCATCGCCGGCGCTATCGCGCGCCGTCGCTTCGACATCTCGTCCCCTTTGTCCTTGTCCGACTCGCACCGCCGAGCGGTGTTCATGTCATCAACGCGGCGGCACCCGCCGGACTTTGCGCCTCGAAACCGACAGGTCTGGAAGCTGACCCGCTGGCGCACATGAGAGGCTTCCGCGGATGGGCAAGCGGACGAGCTACACGCCGGGAACCTTCTCGTGGGTCGACCTGGCCACCACGGACGCCGCCGCCGCGAAGGCGTTCTACACCGGCCTGTTCGGATGGGACACGGAGGACACCGACGCGGGTGGCGGCGCCGTCTACACGATGTGCCGCATCGATGGCGACGCCGTCTGCGGCATCTTCGAGATCTCGCAGGAGATGCGTGCGCAGGGCGCGCCGCCGAACTGGACGAGCTACGTCACGGTCGCCGACGCGGACGCCGCCAGCGCCCGCGTGAAGGAGCTCGGAGGGGAGGCGATCGACGACGCCTTCGACGTGCTCGACGCCGGCCGCATGGCCGTCCTCAAGGATCCGCAAGGCGCCGTCTTCGCGGTCTGGGAGCCGCGCGCGCGGATCGGGGCCGAGCGCGTCAACGACGTCGGCTGCCTCACCATCAACGAGCTCGCGACGACCGAAGTCGACGCCGCCCGGGCGTTCTACGAGGCCGCCTTCGGTTGGACGACCGAGGTCGTCGACACGGGCCCCGGCGGCCCGCTGATCGTTTCCGCGAACAATCGCGGCACACTCAACGCGACGCTCTCCGCCGCACAGCCGGGCGAGCCGCCGCACTGGCGCCCGTACTTCGTCGTCGAGTCGACGGACGCGACCCTCGGGCAGGTGCGCGACCTCGGCGGCCGGGCGCTCCTCGGGCCGCTGCCGCTCCCCGGCGGCAGCAGCATCGCAATCGCGCTCGACCCGCAGGGCGCGGTCTTCGCCCTCTTCGAGGGCGAGGTCGACCCGTGACGTAGCCTGGCGGCGGATGCTGGCCGCCCTGCTCGCGCTCGCCTCCTCGCTGTCGTGGGGGCTGTCGGACTTCCTCGGCGGCCTGCAGAGCCGCCGGCACCCGCTGCTGGCCGTCCTGCTCCTCTCGCAGGGCGTCGCGCTCGTGGTGCTCGTCGTGGCGGTCGCGGCCGGTGCGCCGACCGACCACGACGCCGCGTCGACCGCGTGGGCGGCCGGCTCGGGGGTGCTCGGCGTCCTCGCCCTGACCGCGTTCTACCGGGCGCTGGCGATCGGGACGATGAGCATCGTCGCGCCGCTCTCGGCTACGGGAGCCGCGGTGCCGGTGGTCGTCGGGCTCGCCTCAGGCGAGCAGCCGCGGGCAATCCAGTTCGCGGGCATGGCGCTCGCCGTGGTCGGGGTGATGCTCGCCGGCCGCGAGGCCGCCGAGCCGAACGCCGAGGCGCGGCGGACCAACCGCACGGCCGTGCTGCTGGCGCTGGTGGCCGCGGTCGGCTTCGGGTCGTTCTTCGCCGGCATGGACCGGGCGGAGGAGAGCGGCGACGTCGCGTGGGTGCTGCTCGCCGCGCGCGCCCCCGAGGTGCTCGTGTTGCTGGCGGCGTGCGCGGTCAACCGTCCCGTGCTGCCGGCGGCGCCGCGCGTCCTCGGCACGATCGCCGCCATCGGCTGCCTCGACCTGCTCGCGAACTTCCTGTTCGTGCTGGCCACGGGGCGCGGGCTGCTGAGCGTGGTCGGCGTGCTCGGTGCGCTCTATCCGGCGGTCACCGTGCTGCTCGCCCGCGCGCTGCTGCACGAGCGGCTCACCCGCGCCCAGAACGTCGGGGTGCTGGTCACGCTCGCCGGCGTGGTGGCGTTGGCGGCCGGCGCCTGACGGGCTGCGACACTCATCCGCACCATGGCTCGGCCGCTCGTCGGCGCGATCGTGGCCGCCGGCTCGATCGCGCTCACCACGCTCCTGCTCTACCCGCTGCGGGAGGTCGCGCCGGCGGTGTCGCTCGGCGTCGTCTACCTGCTCGCGGTCCTGCTCGTCTCGACGCTCTACGGCCTCGAGCTCGGGCTGGCCACGAGCGTTGCGGCGGCGGCGGCGTTCAACTTCTTCCACCTCCCGCCGACGGGCCAGTTCACGATCGCCGACGCCGAGAACTGGGTGGCGCTGGTCGTGTTCCTGGTGGCCGCAGCGGTGGTGTCGACGCTTTCCGGCCAGGTCCGTGCCCGTGCGCAGGAGGCCGAGGACCGGCGGCGAGAGGCCGACCTGGCCGCCGAGCTCGCCCGGCTGCTGCTCGGCACCCCGGACCCGCGTGGGGTGCTCGCGCCCGCCACCAAGCGGATCGCCGACGCGCTCCGGATCGACTCCGCGGCTGTGGTGCTCGAGCCGGTCGAGAGCGACGACCGCCACGCGGCGGTGCCGCTCGGGACGATCGGCACGCTTGTCGTCCCGGCGGGCGCCGCGGACGTCGCGCGCGAGCGCGTGGCGCCGGCGCTCGAGGCGCTGCTGGCGGCTGCGCTCGAGCGCGAGGCCCTGACGCGCGAGGTGGTCGAGACCGACGCGCTGCGGCGCTCGGACGAGATCAAGACGGCGGTCCTGCGCTCCGTCTCGCACGACCTGCGGTCGCCGCTGACGGCGATCGTGGCCGCCGGCGAGGCGCTGTCCTCGGCGTCGCTCGAGCCGGGCGACCGGGTCGAGCTCACGGACGCGATCGCGCATGAGAGCCGGCGGCTGACGCGGCTGATCGACCAGCTCCTCGACCTCGCGCGCATCCAGGCCGGCACCGCGGAGCCGCGCGAGGACTGGTGCTCGCTCGAGGAGGTCGTGCGCGCCGCTGTCGAGGACATCGACGCCCCGGCCCGGGTGCGGGTCGCCGTCGCCCCCGACCTGCCCCTGATCCGCGCGGACGCGGGGCAACTGCGGCGCGCGCTGGCGAACCTGCTGGAGAACGCGCTGCGCTACGGCGACGAACAACCGGTGTCGGTGCGCGCGCGCGTGAGCGGCGGCCGGATCCTCATGCGGGTGGTCGACCAGGGACCGGGGATCCCGCCGACCGAGCACGAACGGATCTTCGCGCCGTTCTACCGCGCGCCCGGCTCCGACGGCCAGGGCTCCGGGCTCGGCCTGGCGATCGTGCGCGGGCTGATCGAGGCCAACGGTGGCCGCGTGCGGGTCGAGTCGCTGCCGGGGCAGGGGAGCTCGTTCGTCGTCGAGCTGCCGCTGCCGGCGGCGGCGCCCGTCGCAGGGACGCCGGCATGACGCGCGTGCTGGTGTGTGATGACGAGCCGCAGATCCTGCGTGCGCTGCGCGTGGTGCTGCGCGAGGCGGGCTTCGAGGCGATCCTCGCGGCCACGGCCGAGGAGGCGCTCGACCGCGCCGCGATCCGGCCACCCGACGCCGCGATCGTCGACCTCGTGCTGCCGGATGGCGACGGGGTGGAGGTCACGCGCCGCCTGCGCGAGTGGAGCCAGATGCCGATCATCGTCCTGTCCGCGGTCGGCGACGAGGCGGAGAAGGTACGCGCGCTGGAGGCGGGCGCGGACGACTACGTGACCAAGCCGTTCGGGCCGCGCGAGCTCGTCGCCCGGCTGCAGGCGGCGCTCCGGCGCGCCGGCCGGTCGGCCGACGAGCCCACGGTCCGCGCCGACGGGCTGGAGGTCGACCTGGCGGCGCGCGTCGTGCGCGTGGACGGCTCGGAGGTCCATCTCACGCCGATCGAGTTCGACCTGCTGCGCACGCTGGCCCGCCACCGCGGCCGGCTGCTCACCCACCGCGCGCTGCTCGTCGAGGTCTGGGGGCCGGAGTACGCCAGCGACACCGCGGTCCTGCGCACGCACGTCGCGAATCTGCGGCGCAAGATCGGCTCGCGCCACATCCGCACCGACCCGGGCGTCGGCTACCGCTTCACAGAATCTTGATGCCGGCCGCGCACACCTGAACGCCGGCTTGACGGCGGCGCGCCTAGCGTCGCTTCCATGCCGGTCGCATCCATCCTCGACTCGCTGCAGGACGTGTCCTCGCTGGTGTTCGCGCTGGTCGCGTTCGCCGCGCTGTTCGGGCTCATCGAAGCCTTCGATCGCGTATGAGCGCCGCCGAGGCCATCGGGCTGATCATCGCGCTAGCGCTGTTCGCCTACCTGCTGCTCGCGCTCCTGCGCCCGGAGCGGTTCTGACGTGACCGCCGCCGGCTGGATCGAGATCGCCCTCTATGTGGCGATCCTTACGGCGCTGACGCCCGTGCTCGGGCGCTACATGGCGTGGGTGTACCGGCGCCCACACGAGCAGCCGCAGCAGGACTGGAAGCGCTACGCGCGCTCGGTCCTCGTCTCGAGCGCCGTGTTCTGGGGGCTGCTGTACCTGATCCTGCGCACCCAGGGAATCCACCCGTTCAACCCAGCCGGGTTCGACTCGGCGCCGTGGGACGTCGCCTTCAACACCACGTCGTCGTTCGTCACCAACACGAACTGGCAGTTCTACGGCGGCGAGACGACGATGTCGAACTTCTCGCAGATGGCCGGGCTGACCGTCCAGAACTTCGTGTCGGCGGCCGTCGGGATCTCGGTCGCGATCGCCTTCATCCGCGGCCTCGCCGCGCGCTCCGGCACCGCGCTCGGCAACTTCTACGTCGACCTCTGGCGGTCGCTCGTGTTCGTGCTGCTGCCGATCTCCGTCGTCTTCGGGCTCTTCCTCGTCGTCCAGGGCGTCCCGCAGTCGATCGACCTGCCGGTGGCCTCGCAGGAGGTCATCAAGGAGCTCGGCACCAACGGCGGCGGGTTCTTCAACGTCAACTCGGCGCATCCGTACGAGAACCCCACGTGGCTCTCGAACTTCGTCGAGATGCTGCTCATCCTCGCGATCCCGGCAGCGCTGACCGCCACCTACGGGCGGATGGTCGGCAACCGCCGCCAGGGCTGGGCGATCTACGGCGCGATGCTCGCGCTGTTCCTCGTCGCCGTCGTCGTCGTCTACGTCGCCGAGACCGGATCGACCCCGGCGATGGACGCCGCGAGCGTCGCCGGCATCAACATGGAGGGCAAGGAGCAGCGCTTCGGCGCCGCCTCCACCGCGCTCTGGGTTGTCGTCACGACCGCCGCCTCGTGCGGCGCCGTGAACGGCGCCATGGAGGCGCTGACCGGCATCGGCGGCCTCGTTCCCATGGCGCAGATGCAGACCGGCGAGGTGATCTTCGGCGGTGTCGGCTCGGGTCTCTACGGCATGCTGATGTTCGCGATCCTCGCGGTGTTCCTGTCCGGCCTGATGGTCGGCCGCACGCCGGAGCTGCTCGGCAAGAAGATCGAGGCGCGCGAGGTCAAGCTGACGATCTTCGGCACGATCGGCGTCCCGATGATCGTGCTGGTGACGACCGCGCTCGCGATCGCCACCGACTACGGGCAGAAGTCGATCTTCAACTCCGGGCCGCAGGGCTTCTCCGAGACTCTGTACGCGTACAGCTCGCAGGCGAACAACAACGGCTCGGCGTTCGCCGGCTACACGGGCTTCCTGCAGCCCGCCGACGCCGAGCAGTTCGGCATCACGTTCGCCAACGTGCTCGGCGGCCTGGCCATGATCGGCGGGCGCTTCCTGCCGATGCTCGCCGTGCTCGCGATCGCCGGCTCGCTCGCCGGCAAGCGCGTCGCCCCGGCGGGGGCCGGCACGTTCCGCACCGACGGGGGCACGTTCGTCGTCGTGCTCGTCGGCGTGGTCGTGCTCGTCGCGCTCCTGACCTTCGTCCCCGCCCTGCTCCTCGGACCGGTGGTCCAGGGCATGACCGACCAGCTCTTTTGACATGCGTGAACTGAGAAACGCCGCAATCGCCGCCGTCGCACTGACCGTGATCTTCGGCCTCGCCTACCCGCTGGCGATGACCGGTGTGGCCCAGGTGTTGCTCCCGAACAAGGCCGACGGCGAGGCGAAGCTCGTGGCGCAGGACTACTCGGGCGACGCGGGCCTTTTCCAGTCCCGCCCGTCGGTCACCGAGTACGCCCCTGACGCGACCTTCTTCAACAACCAGGGCCCCAACCAGCAGGCGCTCGCCGACCAGCTCTCCGGCTACGTCGAGGACTACCTGGAGCGCGAGCAGCCCTACACGCCCGACCTCGAGGCGTCAGGCATCCCGCCCGACGCGTTGACCACCTCGGCATCGGGGATCGACCCGCACATCTCCGAGCAGAACGCCGAGATCCAGGCCAACCGGGTCGCCGAGGAGCGCGGCCTGGCGCTCGACCGGGTGCTCGACCTCGTCGACGACGCCTCGAGCCGCCCGCTGCTCGGGCTCGCGGGCGACAAGTCGATCAACGTCGTGGAGCTCAACGAGGCACTCCGATGACGTTCGAACGCGGCATCGTGGCGCAGGCCTTCGGCAAGCTCGACCCGCGGCGCATGGCCCGCAACCCGGTCATGTTCGTGGTCGAGGTCGGCGCCGCGCTCACGACCGTGATCTGGATCGTCGGGTCGGATGAGCCCGGCTGGTTCGTCGGCACGATCGCCGTCTGGCTGTGGCTGACCGTGCTGTTCGGCAACCTCGCCGAGGCGATCGCCGAGGGCCGCGGTCGCGCTCAGGCGGCCAGCCTGCGTGCGATGCGTGCGGACACCGTCGCGCGGCTGCGCGACGGCTCCGAGAAGCCCGCGTCGCAGCTGCAACGCGGCGACGTGGTCGTCGTCGAGGCAGGCGAGGTGATCCCCGGCGACGGCACCGTGATCGAGGGCATCGCCTCCGTCGACGAGTCGGCGATCACCGGCGAGTCCGCGCCGGTCATCCGCGAGTCCGGCGGCGACCGTAGCGCCGTCACGGGCGGCACCCTCGTGCTCTCCGACCACATCGTCGTGGAGATCACCCAGGAGCCCGGCCAGTCGTTTCTCGACCGCATGATCGCGCTGGTGGAGGGCGCGGAGCGGCGCAAGACGCCGAACGAGATCGCGCTCTCGATCCTGCTCGCCGGCCTCACGATCGTCTTCCTCGCCGTCGTCGTCACCCTGCGGCCGTTCGCCGAGTTCGCCGGCACCGACATCTCGATCGTGATCCTGATCGCGCTGCTCGTCGCGCTCATTCCGACCACCATCGGCGCGCTGTTGAGCGCGATCGGCATCGCCGGCATGGACCGGCTCGTGCGCCGCAACGTACTCGCGCTCTCCGGCCGCGCGGTCGAGGCTTCCGGCGACGTCGACGTGCTCCTGCTCGACAAGACCGGCACGATCACGCTCGGCAACCGCCAGGCGGCCGCGTTCGTGCCGATGCCCGGCGTCGACGAGGCTGAGCTGGCGGAGGCCGCGCAGTACGCGTCGCTGGCCGACGAGACGCCCGAGGGGCGCTCGATCGTCGTGCTCGCCAAGCAGTACGGCCTGCGCGAGCACGAGCTCGAGTCCCAGCATGCGAGGTTCATCCCGTTCACCGCCCAGACGCGCATGAGCGGCGTCGACCTCGACGGCACCCGGCTGCGCAAGGGCGCCGGCGACGCGATCGTCCGCTGGGTCGCCGACGAGGGCGGCCACACGCCGCGCGAGCTCGAGGCCGAGCTCGACCGCGTCGCGCGCTCCGGCTCGACGCCGCTGGCCGTCGCCCGCGACGCTCAGGTGCTCGGCGTGATCGAGCTCAAGGACGTCGTCAAGGAGGGCATGAGCGAGCGCTTCACGCGGCTGCGCCGCATGGGCATCCGCACGGTCATGGTCACCGGCGACAACCGCCTGACGGCAGCCAAGATCGCCGAGGAGTCGGGCGTCGACGACTTCCTGGCCGAGGCCACGCCGGAGGCCAAGATGGAGCTGATCCGCTCCCACCAGACCGAGGGCCGCCTCGTGGCGATGACGGGCGACGGCACCAACGACGCGCCGGCGCTGGCACAGGCGGACGTCGGCGTAGCCATGAACACCGGAACCCAGGCCGCGCGCGAGGCCGGCAACATGGTCGATCTCGACTCGAACCCGACGAAGCTGATCGAGATCGTCGAGGTCGGCAAGCAGCTGCTGATCACTCGCGGCGCGCTGACCACGTTCTCGATCGCCAACGACGTCGCCAAGTACTTCGCGATCCTGCCCGCCGTGTTCGCCTCGACCTACGTCGAATTGGATGCCCGCCCACCGACCGAAGGGCCGCTCGAGGCGCTCAACGTGATGGCGCTCGGCACGCCCCAGTCGGCGATCGTCTCGGCGATCGTCTTCAACGCGCTGATCATCCCGCTGCTCGTGCCGCTCGCACTGCGCGGCGTGCGCTACCGGCCGGTGGGGGCGACCGCGCTGCTGCGTCGCAACCTGCTGATCTACGGGCTCGGCGGCCTGATTGCGCCGTTCGTCGGCATCAAGCTCATCGACCTGGTGGTCCACAATGTGCTGGGGGCGTGACGGGACACCACAAGGTCTTCCTCGGCATGGCCGCCGGCGTCGGCAAGACGTTCCGCATGCTCCAGGAGGGGCGAGCCGAGTTCGAGGCCGGGCGTGACGTCGTGATCGGCTACCTCGAGCCGCACGGGCGCGCGGAGACCGAGGCGCAGGCCGACGGGCTCCCGCTGCTGGCCCGCCGCCAGGTGGTCTACAAGGACGTGCCGCTCGAGGAGATGGACCTCCCCGGAGCTGTTGAAGCGCCGGCCGCAGCTCGCCCTGATCGACGAGCTGGCCCACACCAACGCTCCCGGGGTCGAGCACGGCAAGCGCTACGAGGACGTGGTGGACGTGCTGGCGGCCGGCATCGACGTGTTCTCGACCGTCAACGTCCAGCACCTCGAGTCTTTGAACGACCAGGTGGCCGAGCTGACCGGCGTGCGGGTGCGGGAGACGTTCCCGGACTCAGTGCTCTCCGCGGCCGACGAGGTCGTGCTCGTCGACCTCACTCCGCCCGCCCTGATCGAGCGGCTGCGGGCGGGGAAGGTGTATCCGCGCCGCGGGTGCCCGCGGCGCTGAACGGCTTCTTCCGCGTCGAGAACCTGGCCGCGCTGCGCGAGGTGGCGTTGCGGCAGGTGGCCGAGGACGTCGAGGCCAAGCGTCTCCGCGGAGACGTCATCGCTCCGCGCGAGGACCGCATGGCCGACCATGCCGCCCCGCAGGCGGTGGCCGAGCGGCTGTTGGCCTTGGCCACGCCCCAGCCCGGCTCGCAGCGGGTCGTGCGGCGGGCTTGGCGCAGCGCCCAGCGGCTCAGCGGTGGGCTCGACATCCTCGTCGTGCTCCCGCGCGAGCCGTCGGAGGAGGAGCGCGAGCAGCTCGAGGCGCTGCACCGGCTGGCTTCCCTGCTCGGGGCCGACGTGATCGTCGAGGAGGGCGACGACGTCGCCGAGGTCGCGGCACGGGTGGCGCGCGAGCGGGGCACGACCTACGTGCTGATGGGCACCCCGGCGCCGCGCTCGCCGCTGCGGCGCTTCTCCGAGCCGCTGCCCGAGCGCCTGGTGCGGCTCCTGCCGGGCGTCGACGTGCGGATCGTCGCGGACCGGTCCAAGCGCGGGTGGTCGCCGCGATGATCGAGGCGCTGCTCCTGGTGGTGGGCCTCGTCGTCGGCGCGGCG
Source organism: uncultured Solirubrobacteraceae bacterium (assembly GCA_963838655.1). Lineage (GTDB taxonomy): Bacteria > Actinomycetota > Thermoleophilia > Solirubrobacterales > Solirubrobacteraceae > DASSUW01. The sequence continues at coordinate 319,080 of CAWIRW010000006.1, forward strand.
GTCGTCCTGGTGGTTCGGCGCCGGGGCGGGGGAGAGACGCGCCCGACCACCGGGCGGATCCTCTTCCCGTACGTCGGCACCCAGCTCTCGACCTCGGCGCTCGACGCCGCACTGCGCATCGCGCGCGTCGAGAACGCGACGCTCGTCCCCGCCTACCTGGCGCCGGTCCCGATGTCAATGCCGCTCACTGCCCCGATCCCACGGGTCTGCGACCGGGCGTTCGAGCTGCAGGAGGCGATCGAGCTGCGTGCGACAGCCGCGGGCGTGCCCGTCGACGGGCGTATCGAGCGCGGCCGCACGCCGCGTCACGCGCTCCGCGCGTTGCTCATGCAGGAGCGCTACGACCGGATCGTGGTCGCCGCCGGAACGGCTCACACCGACGGACTCCGTGCCGACGAGGTCGCCTGGCTGCTCGAGCACGCGCCCGGCGAGGTAGTCGTGCTGCGGCCGGCCGACGAAGCCGCGCTCGCGGCCGCATGAGCGTCACTTCTCGAGCGCGAACAGCAGGAACTGCGTGAACTGGTTGGCGGCGAAGTTGTTGTCGCTGACCAGGACGACGGACCGGCGGCCGCCCCGCAGCCGGGGGCCGAACGTCATGCCCTCGACGTTGTCGAGCGGGATGCCGAGCTCGTCCAGGTCCAGCAGCAGCTTCTTCCGCGCCGGGCGCACGCGGTCGAGGTCCTGAAGGCTGTCGACGCCGTTGACGTTGGTCGCGCGGCGGAGCGACACCTCGTAGAGCTCGATCGAGTTGCCGGTCCCGGGTGCACCGACCGAGAACGAGCGCTCCATCGCGATCAGCGAGTCGTTGTCGAGCGGCAGCAGCTCGACCAGGCCGTTGACCGAGAACTGGGTGGCGGGCATCGGCGGCTGCGCGACGGGGTCGGTCTCGTAGACCCACTGGCGGTCGAGCCGGTGCTTGCGCAGGTCGTAGCGCAGGATGCGCGCCGGGCTCCCGTTGTCGAGGGTCGCCACCGGGCCGTCCTGGTAGAGCGCGTTCTCGGTGGCGGTGAACGCGTAGCGGCTGTGCCGGGGCACGCCGGCGCTCTCGAAGCCGAGGTTCGGCCGGACGCCGCTCGAGCGATCGGCCGTCGCCAGGAACGGCTGCGGCACCGGCAGCGAGCTCCGGAACGTCCCGTCGAGCGCGTAGCGCCGCACGAACGGATCGATCAGGTTGTTCGGCAGCCCCTCAGACGTGAGGATCAGCCGGCGGTCCTTCGTCAGCACCAGTCCTTCAGGGTCCAGGCTGAACGGCGCGTACGGCTGCCCGTCTGGGGTCAGCAGCGTGGTGACGTCCGTGAACCGGACGTCACCGTCGGCCAGGCGCCCGTCGCGGATGTCGAGCCCGACGGTGTAGAACCGCGCCGGCTGGAACTGACCCTGGTCGTCGGAGACCGCGTAGAAGGCGTCGCGCCGCGAGTCGTACGTGATCGACGACAGGCCGCCGACGGTCGTGCCCGCGAACATCGTCCCGGTCGGGACGATCGCCTGGCCGAGGAACTCCAGGTCCGGCGACCGTCCGCCCGCGGCCGCGGGGGCCGCGGCAACCAGCACCGTGGCAAGCGTGAGAGCGACTGCTGCGAGCCTCGACCTCATCGCTCAGCCCGGGCCGTACGGCCCGCCGACGTTCTGGTCGAACGCCGGCCGCGGATCCCCGGGCTGGGGAGGCTTCGGCTTGGCCTCGGTCGTCTCGGTCACGGGATCGATCCTCATTCCGGCGGGAAGCGAGATCCGGGCGACCTCCCACACGCCGTCCCGCTCCCGCGCGAGCCACCGCGCGCGGTGCCGGTCCGGATGCTCCCGGTTGAACTCGGCGGCACGCAGCTCGGCATCCTCGCGGGTCATGGCGTCAGCGTACTCCGCGCATCACGGGCGCGTGGGTGGCTGAGAGTCGGTCCGTCGTCATGCCCTCCCGGGGCACCGCTCGCAAGCTCGCGGTCTAGCGCCCCGGGAGGCCACGCCGCGGACCGCCCTCATCACGCGCGCTCGTCCGACGTGTGCTCGATGGAAGGCCTCGGGAGGGCGGCACAGCATCAGCTGCGTGCAGCGCGGCAACACGAAACGACGCGATCGGAGACCGGTCCCGCCACAGCGTTGACCCGGTCGACCCCGGAACGCCGCGGGGCGGGACCTATCTCAACGATCGCTGCGCCTTCGGCGCTCGCCGGCGCGACCGGAGCGCGTCCTTCCGCCGCGAGATCGAGATGGATTAGGCTCGCGATTCGCGAGCTTGGCGCCAACATCCAGATCAACGGAGGCGGCCGCGATGGGCACGATCACCACGACCGATGGCACGGAGATCTTCTACAAGGATTGGGGCTCGGGTCAGCCAATCGTCTTCAGTCATGGCTGGCCGCTTTCGGCCGACGACTGGGACACCCAGATGCTGTTCTTCCTGCATCATGGCTATCGGGTGATCGCCCACGACCGCCGGGGGCACGGACGCTCCACCCAGACTGGCAACGGTCACGACATGGACCACTACGCCGACGACCTGGCGGCGCTGACTGCCCATCTCGATCTCAAGGACGCCGTCCACATCGGGCACTCCACCGGTGGCGGCGAAGTCGTGCACTACATCGCCCGACACGGTGAGAGCCGCGTGGCCAAAGCGGTGCTGATCAGTGCGGTGCCGCCGCTCATGGTGCAGACCGACGCCAACCCTGGCGGCCTGCCGAAGAGCGCGTTCGACGACCTCCAGGCTCAGCTTGCCGCCAACCGGTCCGCGTTCTACCGCGCACTCCCGTCGGGCCCGTTCTACGGCTTCAACCGGCCCGGCGTGGAACCGTCGGAAGCAATCATCGAGAACTGGTGGCGGCAGGGAATGATGGGCGGAGCCAAGGCCCACTACGACGGCATCGTTGCCTTCTCCCAGACCGATTTCACCGAGGACCTCAAGCAGATCACAGTGCCGGTCCTGGTGATGCACGGCGACGACGACCAGATCGTTCCCTACGCCGATTCCGGACCACTGTCCGCCGAGCTCGTGCAGAACGGGACGCTGAAGACATACAAAGGATTCCCGCACGGCATGCCGACCACGCAGGCCGAAACGATCAACGCTGACCTGCTCGCTTTTCTGCAGTCTTGATACCGGTCTACTGAGAACGCGCGTCAGCTGCGAGCATCCGCCGGCCAGCTATCCAGCGGCCACGCGTGCCTTTTCGTCGGCGTAGTTCAGGAGCGCGGCGGCGGTTTCCGTCGCGAGGTACTGGTTCGAATTGGGGTTTGGAGAGACGGTGGCTTCGGCATACACAAGCCCTCTGGCGCCGCCGCACTCCCACGAGGTTGGGCCGCGGATCGTCTCGTACGAGCAGTACGAGGAGGCGGAGCCCTGAATCTTCTCGGAGCCAACGATTCTCCTGATGAGCGCGACCCTCGCCTTTGCGCGCTCGACGGCCTCCTTCGGCGTCCGGTACACCTCAAAGTGGGCAAACACGGCGGTCACGCCGACCGCACGTTCCGTGCTGACATCTAGTCGGACCGCCCGCAGGCTGCCGGCAGCGGACGAGTCTCCGATATTCACCTTGCTCAAGCCCTTGGCTTCAAGGCCGTCCGGCAAGTCCTCCGTGAACGGCCCCTGCTCGAGGAGGGCCGCATATGCGACCGGGTTCGGCAGATCGTCATCGGCCGGAGGGCTTGGCGAGTCCCCTCCCGACAGGACTAGGCCAGCTATCCCCACTGCCGCGCCGACAGCGATCCCGACTAACGAGAGCACCTCACTTCGAGTCCAAGGCGTCCTCGTCGGAGCTGGCTCTGCCCGGTCTGGTCTCCGCTTCGCTTCGGTCGTCCGGTGCCAACGGAGCCATACGACGGCGGCAAGGGCCACGAACGCAACGACAGCACCGCCTATGACCAATGCGTCCACGCCACACTGCCTTCCTCAGCTCCGACGGCTAAGGCGGCTCACACGCGCCAGCCCGAGCGCGAGTCTAACGCCGTGCACACCCGGCGATCCGGCGCTCGCTCACATCTGACGGCGGTGACCGCCGCCGGGTAGAGCCGGAGGCATGAGCGAGCCGGAAACGCTGAGCACGGCGGGTCTCAACGGCTGACGTCGTAGAGCAGGTGCGTGACCCGGTCGCCGCGCACGATCGTGGTCGGGTTCTCCAGCTGCAGCGGCTCGGCCAGGCCGCCGGTGGCGAAGAACGGGCGGCCGGACCCGAAGACCACCGGGACCTGGTTGACCACCACCTGGTCGATCAGCCCGAGCCTGAGCGCCTGGCCGCCGATCTGACCGGCGGCCACGTCGACGACCCGGTCGCCCGCGAACTCCTTGGCGGCGCTAATCGCCTTCTCGACGCCGTCGACGAACGTGAACGGTGCGGTGTCGGCGTACTCCCAGTCCGTCGGTGGCCGGTGGGTGACGACGAAGACGTGCTCGCCGGCGGCAGGCTTGCCGTTCCAGCCGTTGGTCATGTCGAACACCCGCCGTCCGATGACATTCGCAGCCATGTCGCCGTACAGGTCCAGCATGAAGTCGGCCGACGCCTGGGTGGTCCGGGCCTCGTCGTCGGAGCCCGGGAAGCTCCAGGCGACATCGCCGTTGCCTAACCAGTCGAACAGCGGCCCGATGCCGTCGTTGTCGTCGGCCATGAACCCGTCCAGGGAGACCACGGCGCCCATGATCGTCTTGCCCATGATTTCGCCCTTTCGCTTGCCATCTTCCACACAACCGATCGATCGAGGCCGCACCCAGGGTGCCGCTTTGCGCGATAAGTGCAAGCGATCGGTCGCGCCCGCCGGCTGTCGCCTATGCCTCTCTAAGGCGCAGCGCGGCGAGCGGCAACAGAACTACTCAGCGCGCTGCGCCCCGTCGTCCCAAGCTGAAGACCCGCGACTCTGCATGAACCGCTCGATCTGTCAGGCGCCCGGACCCCGCAGCTTCCGCCGTAGCTCCGCCGTCAGCCCGTCGTCGCCGAGCTTGTCGATCAGCCACTCGCCCGTCGCGGTACGTCGCAGCTGGACCGTGTCGATCTCGACGCCGTCTTTCGAGAGCGTGGCGGCCGCTCGGTCGCCGCTGATGGCGGTTCTCTGGACCTTCGCGCCGCGGTACTCCCTGCCCACCCCTTGCCCGAGGGCGTGCTCGAGGCGGGTAACAACCACGCTTGCAGACCTCGGTGGGCTTGCCGCCCACCAGTTGGCACCCTATCTGCTTGCAGACGGACGAGGCCGTGTATGCGTTGCAGGCCTGCTCGGTGGAGGCAAACACCCGCGCCCAGTTGTTGGCGGTCTCGGCGATCTGCCCCCTCGCCCCCGACCACGCGACGGGGAAGCTCACGGACGCGACGATGCCGACGGACTGGCGGCCGAGCCGGCACCAGCTCGAGACGTCGCGCGGGAAGCGGTAGCTCAGGCTCGTCTCGCCGGCCGGCCAGATCCGGAAGACGTGGTCTCGCCCCGCGGATCACCCGGCGGCGCGGCGACGTTCGTGCCGCAGGTCGCGCTGATCTCCGCGCCGCTGACCGTCTCGAGCACCTCGGGTCTATCTGGAAGCAGCTGCACCGTCAGTACCCGTCCGTCGAGGCTGAAGCGCACGCCGCGCTCGACGTCGGTAGCGACGACCTTCTTGCCCGGCGGCGCCGCCGGCCGTTCGACGTCAGACTCGCGCGCGACGGTCACGACGACCGCAACGAGGGCGACGACCACGGCGAGCGCCACCAGCGCGCGGCCGCCGGTCGCGGGGAGGACCGGAACAGCCGCCGCAGGTCGAAGACACGCGAGCGCGCATGGCTCTCGCTGTCGCGACGGTGCGCCCGACGCAGCTCACGTTCGAGATCGTCGAAGAAGTCGGTCATGGGGTCCGCCCTTCCAGCTTGCGCCGCAGGCTCGCGAGGCCGCGCGAGACGCGCTTACGGATCACGGCCTCGGACGTCTGCGCGGCGGCGGCGATCTGCTCGTACTCCTGCTCGTCGACCACGCGCGCCTCGATCGCGGCGCGCTGGTCGGCCGGCAGCCGTTGCAGGAGCTGCACGACGTCGCCCTCCGCGGTCACCACGAGCTCGATCGCCTCATCGTCGAGCACGAGCGGCGCCATCCCGAGCGCCCGGCGGGCGCGGTCCTCGACCCGCCCGTGCGCCAGCGTCCGCGCGAGCTTGTGCCGCGCGATCCCGTACAGCCAGCCGATCGCCGCTCCCTTGGCGGGGTCAAAGCGCCGGCGCGCCGCGAGCGCCGCGGCGAACGTCTCCGCGGTCAGGTCGGCCGCCAGCTCGGCGTCGCCGGTTCGCCGCATGAAGAACCCGGCCAGCGGCCGCGCATGGCGCCGGTAGAAGACGGCGAAGGCCTCCTCGTCACCCACCGAGGCGACCAACAGCTCCTCGTCGGAGACCATCATCAACAGATCATTGCCGGGACCGGCCGCGTTTGTGACCGAATCGCAAACGTGATGCCCAGCCGACCCGAACCGGGAGCGCGCGGGGCGGTCGGTCGAGGAGCCGCTGACGCGCAGAACATGGTCCCCATGCGCGACACGGCCCGGCTCGTCGCGAGCCAAGGACGGGTTGGGCGTTCGCGAGGGCCGCGCTCTCAGGGCGCGCTAACGCCGTGGCGCCTGAGGTACTCAAGGTAGAACGGCCGCAGCATGTCAGCGACCTCTCCCCGGCCGGCCTCGGCGACATCGTCGACGTGCGCGCTCAGCTTCATCACATCGGTCTCCGCCTCGTCGAGCTGGCCGGCGGCGGCCTCGGCGGTTGGCAGTAGACGCATCAGCTGCCAGAAGAACCGGACGTCGAGATGGTGCTTCGCGCGAGAGACCGCGAGGTCATGCAACTCCGGCGACGAGAGGCGCTCGAGATCATCGTCAGCACTCATGCGGCCAAGACTGTACGCCGTCATCACCCGGCGTGGCTTTCATGCTCTGTGCACGGCCGGAGCCGTGTGGCGTCGCTTGGGGCCAGCATCGAATTGATCAGTGCCGCAATGCGCGAGGAGCGCGAGTCGACGGCCGCAAGTACGCGCTTAGAACCGCCGGACGCACGGTCAGGCGCCGGTAAGTCGACACCAAGGGCGTATCAACGCCCATCCGGCATACCTCCTCCAGTCGATCACCAATCCGACCTGGAGGATTCCGAATGGATCGCAGGACACCCGTACTCGCCGTCGTGGCGGGGCTGGCGGCGTTGGCGCCCGCGGCGTCGGCCGACCCTGGCGACGTCGTGAACAAGGCCGCGGCCAACTTCCCGACCCTCGCGACCACGGCAACGGTCGAGAAGATCGAGGGCAAGAACGGCCTCGACCTCCGGGCCGCGGGATCCGACGGTCGGCCGGTCGACATCGAGGAGCTCCTCGGCGAGGACCGCGCCAGGCAGCGCGAGGCGGTTGGAGCGCTTGATGCCGCGCTCGCACGCCACCTCGACCGCCTCGCCGACGACGAGCCCGTGCCAGTCGCGATCTGGCTCGTCGAGCCCGAGCGTACGCTCGGCGAGCGGCCGCAGGAAGGCGCCGGCTCGGAAGACGTCGACAAGCTCGCGCAGCTCCAGACGAAGCGACGTGCGGCCCAGGTCGCCGAGGCGACGACCCCGTTCCTGGAGCGACTCCGCCGATTCGACGAGGAGGCGGCCGCGTCGACCTCGGCCCCGCTCGTGTGGGCCGAGGTGCCCGCTGGTCTCGTCCGCGAGCTGGCGAAGGACGAGCGGGTCGACACGATCTACGGTGACCTCGAGCAGGGTGGTCCCGAGACGAACCTGTCGCGTGAGGTCGTCGGCGCGAACCTGGCGCCGGCCGACACCCTCGACGGCACGGGCGTTCAGGTCGGCATCGTGGAGGGCGAAGGCATGGCGGACACGACCAACCCGTTCATGAGGATCGAGCGGAACGACCCGGGACCGTCATGCGGCACGACGAGGGCCCACGCGACCGGGGTCGCCGGGCTCATCGGCGCCCGGGCAGGAGTGTCTCGCGTCTTCGGTTTCCCGATCAGGAACACGCTCCAGGGCTTCGCGCCGGCGTCGCGCCTGTCGGTCGGGAGCTGGTGCAACGTCGGTGACAACCGGCCCCGCATCGACTCGGCGGCCGACTGGGGCGCGCGCATCATCACCAACTCCTACTTCACCGACACGACCGGCGCGGTGACCGCCAACGACCGGCACGCCGACGGTCTCGTGCACAACCGCTGGCGGCTCTTCGTCAAGTCCGCCGGCAACCGCGGCATGGGCGACGGCCGCGTCACCTCGCCGGGCAACGGCTACAACGTCCTGGCCGTCGGCGACGTCAACCTGGGCGGCACCCCCGCGCGAGCGAACGACGTCATGTCGGCCACCTCCAGCTTCGTCGACCCGACGTCAACGAATGGCGACCGCGAGAAGCCGGAGGTCTCGGCGCCCGGGACGAACATCCAGATGCTGTCGAACGGGTTTCCGTGGTCCGGCCAGACCAACAGCGGCACCAGCTTCGCCGCGCCGCAGGTCGCCGGGACGGCTGCGCGCCTCATCCAGCGAAAGCCGTTCCTTGGCATCTGGCCCGAGCAGCTCCGAGCGATCCTGATGTCGAGCGCGGTGAACAACATCGAGGGTGCGACCCGGTTGTCCGACGTCGACGGCGCGGGAATGATCGGCGTCGACACGGCGGTCCGGATCCTCGACGACAACCGCCACGGCGGCCGGCACGTCGACTGCAACACGTTCGGCCGCTCGCAGGTCGTGTCCTCGACCACGCTCGCTGCGAATCAGCGGCTTCGCGCCGCGATTTCCTGGACGGCCGACCCGTCCGCGGTCGACCACGCGAGCCGGCCGAGCGCCGACCTGGATCTGGAGGTGCGGGGTCCGAGCGGGTCGGTCTTCTCGGCGAGCTTCGACAACACGAGTGAGATCGTGGACTTCCGCGCGCCGACGGCCGGGACGTACGAGATCCGCGTGATCAACTTCCGCTGTGCGCGCTCCACCTTCGTCGGGTGGGCGCACACGAACGGCTGATCGCGCTCACCGATCGTGACACGGGGCGCCGGCTCGTCCGGCGCCCCGGTCATCCCCGGCTCACGTTTACCGCGATCCCGTCGCGCCGGGGACATGACGTACGGCCCGGGTGAAACTGGACGATCACGTCGGCCAGCGGGACGCGGATACTGCGCCTGGCCTCAGGCGCGGGATCGTAGAAGACGGCGGCGTTCTGCGCGGAGCCGAGATAGAGCACGCATGGCATCGCGCGTGGGAACCCAGGCGGGGGCTCTTTCCATGTCACGCTGGCGACCGCGACCTGCCACGGAAACGGCGACCCGAACAGGCTCGCGCGCTGGACGTGCCCATCCTGCACTTCATTGGTGCCCTCGCGTGCGTGCGCCAGGAAAGAAAGTGGCGCCAGTACGAGCCACACGCCGGCAAGGACCAATACGCGGTGGCGGGTGATGCTGCACTTATCCGCGAGCTCCTCGTCCAAGACGACAATGCCGACGAGTACGCAAACAACCACGAGCATGCCGAACGTGACCAGAGCGAGCACGTCTGCTCGCGACGGCTGTAGCTCCATGGGGGGCAACGCAGCGAGAACACCAACGAAGAGGACGACGGCGACGAGCCCGGCGGACAGGACCGTCAACCTCGTGCGGCGATCGTCGAGCTTGTGCGCGGACGCGCGCCAGGCCGCCGCCCGAACGCTGAGACCGACGGCAACTACGGCCACGAGCGCGGTGAAGGCGACGATCGCGCCGATCACGGCAACTCTGGCGAGAAGCTCTCCGTAGCCGAGGCCTACCTCGGACGGCGTGACCCCCAAGGACCGGTAGAACACCGTGGAGGCGACGCTGAGCGCAGCGTAGGCAAGCGCTCCGCCGATTCCCAGCAGCGCCGGCACTGACGGGAGCAGCTTCGTCAGCCAATCTGGAAGGGCACCCCAGAAGCGTGATGCCGTCTCGGCATCGTCTCGCCGGACATCCTCGGCACCCGCGTCGCAGCAGGTCAGGCGCTGGTCTCCACGATTTTCGGTGTCCGACATTGCCGACCTCCCCTAGGCGCGCGTCAGATCAGAGGACCGCGAGCTCCTCACGGGACATGCCATCCAGGCCGAGCGTGCTCACGGTCCTCATCCCCTCGCCTCGAAAGTCGCGGGCGAGAACGATCGAAGCGATCGTAATCACGGCGTCCATCACCGGAGTGGGGACGCCGAGGCGCGCGGCTAGGTCGGTCAGGAAGATCAACGAGTAGCCGACGTCTTCGGTCAGATAACGGTGGTCCAGCTGGCTCTGCGCGCCGATCCCCAGGAAGCCGGGTGCGGTGCTGTACGCCGTCGAGTAGTTCTCCTCGAGCATGTATCCCTGCCTGACCCCCAGGGCAGGTTCGGACAGGACCGTGACCCTCAGCGCGCCGGCGATCGCCAGCCTCTCCTTGTCGACCGCTTCGATCAGCCGCCCGACGCTCTCGGTCACACCCTCCTCGTAGAACAGGAAGTCGCCGCCGGTTCGCTCGAGCAGACCCGCGTTGAGCAGCGTGACCGCCGGATGGATCACCGGGTTGCCGTTCTGGAGGGTGGTCTGGAAGACGCTTTCGGCTTTCTCGACAGCCGGCCAGACATCTCTGACGAGGCCGTACAGCCAGTCCGTCCCCGCTCGCGGCAGCCCCGCAAGGTACACCCCGGTCGTGAGCTTGAGGAAGACGTTGACGACGCCCGGCTCGGTGACCCGCACCGCGTACGGCAGCGTGCTGGTCTCGCCGACGATGTAGCGCTCGTCGTCGAGCTCGATTCCGGCCGCGCGCTTGAACGCGATCGCGCCGGCGCACGACCCGGGGCAGATCAGAACGGCCATGCCGTCGGTCAGGTGGGGCCCGGCCATGGCGGCCAGCGGCTCGGTGCTGTACGCCGGACCCACGAGTACCACGAGTTCGGCACCCGCCATCGCCTCGGCGGCGTCGTGCCCGGCGTACCGGATCGGGGCGAAGCCGTGGAGATCACCGCTCGCGGTGATGCCGCCGGCCTCGTCCACCGCGACCACGTTCGCGCCGAACTCCGGCGGGGCGTACAGCGACACCTCATGGCCGTGCTGGGCAAAGTCGAACGCCGATGCAATCCCTCCGTTGCCCGCTCCGAGCACTGCCACGCGCATCCCGACCTCCCCGATGTCCAACGTGTCGTTGTGCGTTCGTAGGATGCAGGATCGTGGCGGCGCTACTACCACGCCCTTCGACGAGCTGGTCGATCCGGATGACGCCCGGCGACGCGTCACCTGCGCGGGCGTAGTGGGCGACCACCTCATTGTCCTTCACTCCGCGGTGCGCGCCTGCGCGGGGTACAGCCGCCACGACGCTCCCTCGATTCTGATGGACGGCTCATCGATGGCGCGCGACACGGAGCACGGTCGCGCGATCACCGCGCAGCTGACACGCCGCCACGGGACGCTCGAGGAAGCGATCGCGGCCGGGGTCTTTGCGCTCGGCACCGCGGGGTTGTCCAAGGGCATCCGCCGCCAGGCGCGCGCGGCGTGCGAGGACTACTTCTACAACCGACTCAGCCTGACGCCGAGCTACGAGTTGGGCGGACGGGAAGAGATCGTGGAAGGGCTCGAGCTGATGCCCGACGCGATGTACCGGGCACTAGAGGACATCGTCGAACTCGTCGTGGACGGCGACTACGAGGAGCTCCGCGTGGTGTCTCGCAATCGGCTCGAAGTCGAGGACCTGCGCCGTCGCGTCGAGGACGACTGCCCCGAGCCGCTGGTGCTGCCGCCGCGCGGCATCTACCGGGTCGAGGTGATCGCCAAGTCCGACGACCCGGACATGCCAGGCTGGGCCTACTTCCTCGACCTGTGGACCGAAACCGGCCCGGCGCGCCTGCACATCGAGGGCGAGCTCGAGGAGTCGGGCGAGCGCTTCACTGCGACGCTGAACGACATCCTGCCGTGATCCGACCGCGTTCCGGGCACCGCCTGTTAACGCGGAAAGCCCACCCGCAGGTGGACTCTCGGCCATCAGAAGATCAGGCGGCTTCCGCGGGAAGGGGACGTTCAGTTGAAGGTCTCGCCCTCTGGTTGCCCTCGCTGTCTGACCCTGCCAGGGTAGCGCGCCCGCCCTAGCCGATGAGTTATCGAGACGGGAGAGGTCGACACTGCCATGACGACGACGCACGTGCTTGAAACAGCCGGGGCCGGCATCGCCTATGACGTTCATGGCCCGCTGCCCACCGCCGACGGACGCCCGCCGCTGTTCATGATCGGTCAGCCCATGGACGCCGGCGGCTTTGGAACGTTGGCGTCGCATTTCCCGGACCGCACGGTGGTCACGTATGACCCGCGCGGCCTCGGCCGCAGCACTCGCAAGGACGGCCGGGTCGACCATGTGCCCACGGTCCAGGCGGACGACGTGCACGCCGTTATCGAGGCGCTCGGCGCGGGCCCGGTCGAGATGTTCGCGAGCAGTGGGGGCGCGGTGGCGGCGCTCGCGCTCGTGGCGGCCTATCCCGATGACGTGAGCACCCTGGTGGCCCACGAGCCGCCGCTGATCCCGGTGCTCCCCGATGCCGCGGCGGCCGAGCGCGCTCGCGCCGGCATTCGCGACGCCTACGAGGCCGGGGGGTGGGGTGCCGGCATGGCGGCGTTCATCGCGATGACGTCGTGGCAGGGCGAGTTCACCGACGAGTACTTCGCGCAGCCCGCGGCGGATCCCGCCGTGTTCGGGATGCCGACCGAGGACGATGGCTCCCGCGATGACCCGCTGCTATCCGACCGGTCCTGGGCGGTCAGCAGCTATCGCCCCGACGTCGACGCACTGGCCGCGGCGCCCACGCGCGTCGTGATCGCCGTGGGCGAGGAGTCGCTGAGCACGTTCACCGGACGCTCGGCGGTGGCCACCGCCGAGCTGCTCGGTCAGCAGGCGACCGTGTTCCCCAGCCACCACGGCGGCTTCCTCGGCGGCGAGTTCGGATACGCCGGCCAGCCCGAACCCTTCGCGCGCAAGCTGCGCGAGGTCCTCGGCTAGAGGCTCTTCGCGCGTGACCTCGCGCGCGGGCTTGTCGAGGCGCACGCCGAGGAAGGAGGGATGGCGCAGACGGCCGTCCGGGGTCCATTCCATGAACGCGATTTGTGCCACGAGCTCGGGCTCGACCCAGGTTGCGGCGCGCGGAATGCCCTTCTCGGGCTCGAACGGGGACGTTTCGCGCACGAGCGGGGCGAGCCGCTCGGAGAGCTCGCGCAGCGTCGCGCGGGTAAAGCCGGTCCCGACCTTGCCGGCGTAGCGCAATCGGTCGGCCTCGAAGTGGCCGACGAGCAGAGCGCCGAGGTCGGTGCGCGAGCCGCGCGGCGCGGTGAAGCCCCCGATCACGAGCTCCTGCGCGCGCGTGCACTTGAGCTTCAGCCAGTCGCGCGAGCGCGTGGACACGTACGGCGTGCCGAGGCGCTTGGCGATCAGTCCCTCCCAGCCGTCTCGGCACGCGTCGGCGAGCAGCGCTGCGCCGTCGCCGGTGAGCTGCTCGGTCATGCGCAGTGGGTCGCGCCAGCCCAGCACGCCATCGAGTACGGCTCGCCGTTCTTCGAGCGGGAGCGACCGCACGTCGCGGCCGTCTGCGATCAGCACGTCGAAGACGTAGTAGAAGAGCTCGCTGTCCGCGCCGCCACCGAACCGGTCACGGCCGCCGACGAACGCAACCGCCTCACCGTCGATCACGAAGCCGTCGGCCGGGACCGCGTCCAGTGCGGCGGCCAGCGGCGCGTAGCGGTCGTTCAGCGACAGCTCGTTGCGCGAGTACAGCCGCGTGCGTCCGCCGTCCTTGACCGCCAGGCAGCGGATACCGTCGAGCTTGCGCTCGAACACCCACTCCGGGCCCGCCGGCCGCTCCGCGGTCAGCACCGCCTTCATCGGCACCACGAACACCGGTCGCATGTCGGTACGGCTATCACTATTCGGCGATGAGCGACCACGTAGGCGCGCTCGCCCGGGCTGAGGCGCAGGTCGCCGCCGCGCGCGACGATCCCGCGGCGCGTCTTGCCTTGATGGCGCGGGTGTTCCGCGGGCCGACGGGCCGCGCACCGCGACACCTGCCGTTCCGCCGAGCGGCGTTGTCGTTCATGCGCTGGCAGGCGCGCCGAGGCGTGCTCAACCCGCTCGACGCGTCGCCGCCCGGCAGCGTGTGGTGGCGCGCGGTCAACGAGCGACTGCTGCGCGACGGGTGCGAAACGGTCGCGATCCTCGGTGGGCTGGCCGGCGAGCCGTCATCGCAGCCCGTGCAGCGCTGGCTCGAGTTCGGCGCCAGACCGACGGGGCGCAACTGGTACCGAGCGCACAACGCGAGCATCGTGGCCGGATACCTCGAGCACCAGGACCTCGCCGAAGCGGAGAGTGCACCGGAGCGCTTCTTCATGAACGTCGCGCTCGTGCGCGTGCTGTACGCGCACGCACTCGCCGCGGCGCCGCGCCTGGCACTCGGTCGGTTCGCTCCGCTCGGTCGCCTGCTCGGCGATCCCCGGCTCGGGATGACCGGCGTCTTCCTCTCACTCCGCGCCGTGCTGCCAAACCGCTATCCGCTCGCGCTCGACGTGGAGAGCTATATCGCCGACGAGCAGCGGCTCGGCCGGATGCTCGACTACGCGGTCATCGTGCCCCGGCTGCAGTGCCTGTACGAGTGGTCAGCCCAGGAGCTCCGCGAACCACGCCTGCTCGAGCTGGTGCGCGACGGCAACCCGATCTACGCCTGGCCCTTCGAGCAGCGACACGTATGGCGCACCCCGAGCATGCCGTTCGCAGGCCGGGTACTCGAACTCGTGACAAGGGTTCGCTGAGGGTCGCTATCACTTCCTGGGTGACGACGGCGACGGTGGCGCTCGAGGGGTCGCGGCGCCAGCGGCGCGGGCAGATCTATGTTGCGCTCGCCGCGGTCGCGTGGTCGACCGCCGGTGTCCTCCAGCGCCAGCTCACGCTCGACACGTCGACGCAGGTCCTCGGCCGAGCGGTGTTCGCCGGCGCCGCGCTGCTGGCGTTTGTCGCGATCGTCGAGCGCGGCCGGCTGCTTCAGGCGTTCAGGTCCGTGGGGGTTGCGGGGATCGCCGTGGCGCTGTGCGTCGCGACCGCCTCGGGCAGCTTCATCGCCGCGCTCAACCACACGAGCGTGGCGCGCGTCCTGTTCATCTTGGCCGTTTCACCCGTCCTGGCCGCCCTGCTCGCCCGGGTGACGCTCGGCGAGCCGGTCACGCGACGCACCGTTCTGGCGATGGCGCTGGCGCTGGCGGGCGTCGCGGTGATGCTCGGGGCGCCGGGCGAGGGCAGCCTGGCGGGAGACGGCCTGTCGTTCGTCGCGGCGCTCGCCTTCGCCGTCATGATCGTGATCACTCGCTGGCGCCGCGACGTCTCGATGGCACCGGCTACCTGCCTCTCCCAGGCGATCCTCGTCGCCGTCTTCCTTCCCTTCGCCGATCCCGGCGAGATCGGCGGCGATGACGTCGTCTGGCTGGCGGCGCTCGGCATCGGTCAGATCGGGCTCGGCTTCGGGCTGCTCACCGTCGGCGCGCGGCTGATACCGGCCGCGCAGGTGGGCCTCATCACGTTGCTCGAGGTGGTCCTCGGCCCCCTCTGGGTGTGGCTCGCGCTGGACGAGCGCCCGAGCACGCTCACGCTCGTGGGCGGTGCGATCGTGATCGTCGCGATCGTGATCCAGACGCGCGCGGCGCCGCCCGATCCCAACGAGGACCGGGCGCTCCCAGCACCGCACTAGCCCGCATGAGGCGGTCCGAACCAGGTGGTCAGCGCGTCCGGGAGCCCCAGGTAGGTGCCGTCTCCCACCCAGGCGACATGTCCGTCGGGCCGAATCAACACGGCAGTGGGAGCAGTGACCGCGCCGAGTACCGGAAGCTCCCACACACCGGCGTATTCAGCGTCGATCAGCCGCACGCGATCCGCCCACGGAGTGACGTCGAAGCCGCCGGGCTCGCCGAGGTTGAGGAGCACCGGCCGGGCGTCGTGCAGGAGGGCGAATACCCGCAGCGGGCCGTCGGCGGTGACCAGGTCGAGGTCGGGCATCCGGCGCCCGAGCAGCGGGTGTCCCTCGCCGAGGTCGTAGTGGATGTCGAGACCGGCCATCATCGCGGCGAAGCGCTCGCGCGGCTCGTCCATGCTCAGGAGCTCGGACACGGTGTCGCGCAGCGCCTCGATGCGATCGTCCGGGCGCATGAGCGCGACTTGCGCCATCGTGATGCGCAGCACGCGGGCAGCGACCGGGTGGCGCTCGGCGTGGTAGGTGTCGAGCAGGCTGTCCGGCGACGTCCCGTTCACCACCTGGGCGAGCTTCCATCCCAGGTTCACCGCATCCTGCACGCCGGTGTTGAGGCCCTGTCCACCGACCGGGGAATGCACGTGCGCCGCGTCGCCGGCCAGCAGGACCCGTCCCTTGCGGTAGGCCGCGGCCTGCCGAGTCATGTCGGTGAATCTGGTGATCCAGGTGGGACTGTGGATCCCATAGTCGGTTCCGTATACGGCGATGAGGCCCTCGCTGAGATCGCGCAGGGTGGGCTCGCTCGTGCCGACCTCGGACTCGGTCAGCATGACCCCGACCGTTCCCCCCTTCTTGTAGACCGGCTCGCCGTCCTTGATCTCGTACTCGACCTTGCCCAGGGCATGCATGCCCGAGGGAGTGCGGCGGATGCCCAGTTCCGGCTCCTCGGCCATCTCGACCTCGGCGAGCAGGGCGCTCGTCGTCGGATCCCAGCCGGAGAAGTCGATGCCGGCTGCTTTTCGGACCAGACTGCGTCCTCCGTCGCACCCGACGAGATACTGCGCCCTCAAGCGTTGGCCGTCGGACAGTGCGACGTCCACGCCGGTGTCGTCCTGAGCGAAGCCGGTCACCTCGGTGCCGTAGTGGACCGGGACCTTCAGCTCGCGGACCCAGCCGGCGAGGATGCGCTCGATGTGCTTCTGCCACAGCCCGAGCCCGTAGGGATGTCGGGTGGGAAAGTCGCTGATGTCAAAACGGGTCGCGGCGAACCCCGCGACCTGGGCCACCTGCCCCTCCGAGAGGAACCGGTCGGCGATTCCACGCTGATCGAGGACCTCGATCGTGCGTGAGTGCAGACCGCCTGCGCGCGAGCCGGGGAGGTCCTGGCTGGCGCGCCGCTCGACGATCGCGACGTCGACCCCCGCCAACGCCAACTCGCCCGCCAGCATCAGCCCAGTCGGACCTCCTCCGGCGATCACCACCGCATGCTCGGTCATAGGCGCACTCCCGCCCGATACGTCGACAACAACACACCCATTTCGTGCCTCCCATCTGGCTTCGGCGGGCGATTATCGGGCACGACCCGGGGCTTGTTTCAAGCCCCCCTGTCGGGTATAAATTGGACGTGGAGAGGAGTGGGGAGCCTCCTCTCCCCGTCTGCTGCCCGGTCAGGGCTTGACGGCGCCGATCCAGAGACGGCCGAGGGCCGGGAGGCGGCCTGCGGCGATCTCGCGCTGCTCCTCGGCTTCGAGTCGGGGTGCGTCGACCATTCGCGCCAGGTACGGCCTGGGCTCGTCGAGGTCGAGGTCGAACACCTCTGTGAGCGCGGTGTGCACGGCCGAGCCGGTGTGGAGGCCGGCGTGCTCGGTCATCCAGGCTGCGACGGTGCGGTCCGAGCCGGAGGCGTCGTGTGACTGCGCCCATGCCGCCGCACGCTCGTCATAGGTCTCCCACGCGAACTCGAAGACATGGAGCCGGCCGCCCGGGCGCAGGAGGCGGGCGATGGCTGGTATGACGCGGTCCAGGTCGGCGTGGTGGAGCGACAGGACCGCACACGCGGCGTCGAACGGCTCAGGCGTTTCGAGCTCTTCGAGCGATCGCTGGATGAGTCGAGGTCGGTCGGGCGCGCGAGGGTCGACGCCGACGGCGTCGAGTCCGCCCTCGGCCAGCCGCTCGACGAGAGCGCCGTCCCCGCAGCCGACGTCCACGATCCGCGAGCCGCGAGGCAGGGCCTCGAGGATCAGCACGTCGAGGCCGTACCACCACCGACCGTGGACAGCGCTCACTCGACCGCGCCCCCGAAGCTGATCTCGTTGCCGTCGGCGTCCCTGTAGATCGCCTTGCGCGCCTTGCCGGGATACGTGACCCGTTCGTCGGGTTCGATGCCGCGCGAGGCGATGTCGGCGACGAGGCGTCGAGATCGTCGACGAACAGCGTGTGAAGTGCCCGACCGGCGCGCTCGGCGTCCTCGTTGATGTAGACGTAGCGGTGCTCGGCGAGCTCCCAGACGGCCTCGGTGGCGTGGGGGAGGAAGGAGGGCTCTGCGCCGAACAGACGCTCGTACCAGGGCTTCGCCGACTCGAAGTTGCTGACGCGGACTCCCGCGAAGAGCTCGAGGGCCATGCGATCACCGTATCGTCGCTGCACCGTCGAGCCAGGAGGAGCGAAGTTGTCCGCGTTCATCATCACCCGGATCCAGACTCGCGACTACGACGCTTGGCGGCCGATGTTCGACCAGGACCGGCCGCAGGCTCGCGAGAAGGCGAAGCGGCAGCGCGTGTTCCGCGGGGTCGAGGACCCGAACCACGTGTTCATCGTCCTCGACTTCGAGTCCGTCGAGGACGCACAGGAGTCGCGGCAGCGGCTGCTCGACTCGGGTGTATTGGACCGGTTCGAGGACAAGCACGGCCCCAACGTGGTGGTCGAGGAGCCGTGACGGATGTCATGGCGGATTCAGGAGGAGGGGCACTGGCACGGTCGTCGGGCAGTGCCTAGCGTCTTTCGGCATGACGTATACGAACTCTGAAACCCCTCCGAAGCGGGCGCGCCTCCTGCGCTGGGCGGCCCCCGTCTTCGGCCTCTTCTGGCTGTGGGCTCCGACCGTGGACTTCGCGCTGTCGGACCCGTCGGCCTGGCAGGTCGTCCTCGTCGCCGTCGGGCTGGCCGCGTTCGCTCCGCTGTTCCTTCTGGCCGTGGCGACCCGGCGGCCTGTCCTGATGCCCGTCGCCGGGATGCTCGCGATCTCCGTGGCTCTGACCGTGGCGGCGGACGACGCCTTCGGCTGGATGTTCGTCTGGACGGCGTCGGCCGCGGCCGTGCGGCTGTCGGGACGCGAGAGCGCGAAGGCCGTGGTCGCGATCACAGCACTCGCGGCCGCGACGCTCGCGCTCACCGACCCGGAGGGCGGGCTGTTCTGGGGCACCACCAGCGCCGTGGCGGCGACCGGCGCGCTGTGGCTGCTGATCGGCGGCCTCCTGCGCGCCAACGAGGCCCTGCGCGACGCCCGCGCCGAGCTGGCCGAGATGGCGGTGGCCGAGGAGCGGCTGCGCTTCTCGCGCGACCTCACGACTCTAGAGCGGCCGAACCTCGTCGCCGCGGGCGATCGTGCCGCCCCGCAGGATGTCGGCGCGCAGGCCGCCGCGGTGGACGAGGCCGCGCAGCACGCCCGGAGCCGTGAGGCGCTGCAGAACGGCACACGGCTCGCACCACCGCCGTCCGGCGATCTCGACGTCCCCGATCGCGAAGCGGCGACCGGCCAGCGCGTTGAGGTCGACGCCGCGGGTCACGACGTTGCGGCGCGCGTCGGCCGGGTCCAGCGCGATGCCGCTCTCGGCCGCCAGCGCGTGGAGCGCCTCGGCCTCGATCAGCGTCAGCTCGTGCCCGCTGGCGCCGGGCGAGCCGAACGTGCCGCGGCCGTCGAAGTAGCGGTCGCCGCGCAGCCCACGACCGGCTACCGCCTCGACCGTCTCGACCGCTTCGCACGCGGCCTCCGCCGCCGGAGCCACGTAGAGGCCCTCGACCGTGCCGGTGGTCCGCGCCGCGTCGGGCAGCGGTCCGGCCGGGAGCGCGGGATCGAGCGGCGCGAGCACCAGCGCGCCGCTTGGCGCCCCGAGCGGGGCGCCGTCGCCGGCGGGGTCGTGGACCACGTCGGGCGGCGCGCCGAACATCACGACGTGGTGCGGCGCGCCGTCGCGCTCGACGGCCGCGATCCAGAACCCGCTTCCCGGCAGCTCGGCCGGCGCCACGGCACGAAGGTTCCGCGCGGCGAGCCATTCCTGCCAGCGCGCGAGCGGCATGTCGCCGGGACTGCCGTCCCAGTCGGTCTCGAGCAGTGAGAGCACGCAGGCGGCGAGAGCGCCCTCGGCGCCGTCGGTGCGTTGCTCGAGCGGTCGCATGGCTCCCATTGTCCCATCGCGCTTCACCAGACGGTCTCGAACAGAACCTCGTAGACGACGGCCTGGACGGCCAGCGCGGCGAGGAGCGGGCGCAGCGGCGTGTCCCACTGCGCCGCGGCGAGGCAGACGAAGGGGGCGAGGAAGAGCCAGATCCGCTCGGTCTCGGCCTTCGTGAAGCCGAGGATGGCGGCGACGGCGATGACGGTGAAGATCGCGATCGCGAGCGTGCGCCCGGCGGCCAGCGCGCGCAGCGCGATCCAGGCGATCGGGGCCCCGAGCACGAGCAGGAAGGCGACAGGCGAGCCGAACAGCCAGTACCAGTACGGCCGCAGCGTGGCGATCCCGGCGCGGTAGACATCCTCGGTCGAGCGGATCGTCCCGATCGGGTCGAAGCCCGTCGCGGCGTGGACGAGGGCGTGGAAGGCGACGAGGACGACTCCGCAGAGGGCGGAGAGCACCAGCGCCGTCCGCCAGCCGTCGCGCCGGAGCGTCACGAGCGCCGCCCACGCGCCGACCGCGAGCAGCGACCACGCGAAGAACGACCCGACGGCCAGCAGCAGCGCGCCCGGTGGCGCGGGCCGGCCAGGCACGGGCGGCCAGCGGCCACGCGGCGAGCAGGCCGAGGGTGAGGAACACGGCGTCGGCCGACGTTGCGCCGAACAGCAGCGCGCCCGGGGCGAGCGCGAGCAGCAGCGCGCCGATCCTGGCGCCCCGCTCGTCGAGCACCTGGCGCCCGACGGCGTACGCCAGCGGGCCGCTGAGAGCGCCGACGCCGATGCACAGCGCGGCCATGCCGCCCGGCGAGTCGATGCCGAGCACGTGCAGCGTCAGCAGCAGGCCCGGGGGATGGCCGGCGGCGTGCACGGGGAACGAGGGGACGAGCTCGGCGAAGCGGTCGAGGAAGAATCCGGCGCCGTAGTCGAGCGCCCCCAGGGCGGGCAGGTACTCGTGCTTGGCCTCGAAGGAGAGCGCAGGGTCGAACACCGCGCGCCATCCCTCGGTGCCCTCGCTGGCGGCGCCCAGCGCGAGCCGGAGCACGGCGGTCATGACCACCATTGCGCCCGCGAACGCCCAGCTCGGAACGGAGAGCAGGCGCGGGCCAACGAGGACGGCGGCGGCGAAGCAGGCGATCGCGACCAGCAGCAACGGGTCTGCCTGCGGGCTCCAGTTGCCGAGCGCCGGCGGGTAGGGCACGCCGAGCGGCGTGTCCGTGGCCCGGCGAACGTACAGTCCGACGCCGACCGTGACCGCCGCCACGGCCGCCGCGACCCAGGGCAGCGCACGCGCCGCACCTGGCGCGATCCCCTCACGCACCCCTGCCATCCTCAGCACGATCGCACGTCGGGCGGCAACGATCTCTTGGGCGGCGCTCGTGCTCGCCGCCGCCGGCTGTGGCTCGACCACGTTCGTGGGCGACCTTCCGCCCGCCGCCGAGCCGGCCTCGGCGCCGCCGCTGTCCGAGCGCCCCGCGGGACGGGTCGTGCCGGTCGGCTTCAAGCCCGAGGGCGCGGTCGCGGACCCGGTCACGGGGCTGGTCGCGGTCGGGCTGCGCGAGCCGGACGAGCTGGCGCTCGTGGACGGCCGCAGCGGCGAGGTCACCAAGCGGGTGCGGCTGCCGGGCGCCCCGCGCCACCTGCAGCTCGCCGGCGACGGCGGTCCGGTGCTCGTGCCCGCCGAGCGCGCCGACGCGCTGACGCGCGTGAGCCTGCCCGAAGGCGTCCCCGACTCGGTGCCCGTCGGCATGATGCCGCACGACGCCACGCAGGCCGGCGGGCGAACCCTCGTCGGCGACGAGAGCGGGAACACGATGTCCGTGATCGACGGCGACCGCGTGCGGACGTTTCCGATCGCCACGCAGCCCGGCGGCCTGGCGCCGATCGACGGCGGCCGGGCCGTCGCCGTGGTCTCGGTGCGCGAGCGGGTCGTCGAGATCTACGACACCGACACGCTCGAGCGGCTCGGCAGCGCGCCGGCCGGCGCGGGTCCCACGCACGTGATCGCCGGCAGCCAGGGGCGCTTCTACGTCGCCGACACCGTCGGGGACGGCCTGCTCGTGTTCGAGACCAGGCCCAAGCTGCGGCTGAGCCGCCGCGTGGCGCTTCTCGGCTCGCCGTACGGCCTCACCGTCGACCGCGTGCGCGCGCGGCTGTGGGCGACGCTGACGGCGACGAACGAGCTCGTCGAGCTGTCGGCCGGCGCCCGCCCGCGCGTGCTGCGCAAGTTCCCGGCCGTGCGCCAGCCGAACACGGTCGCGGTCGACCCCGCCAGCGGGCGGGTGTTCGTGACCGGCAAGGTCGATGGCGTGCTTCAGCTCCTCGATCCGCCGCCCCTCAGCCGGTAGAGCCCGGCCGAGGCGGCGAACAGCGCTGCGGTGACCAGCAGCCAGCGCAGCGCGTGGCCCTCGTACGTCAAGCCGCTGACCGCGCTGTAGGAGCGCTCGCCGCGCTCGGCGATCGTCCCGAAGAAGACCACCAGCATCAGCAGCGACAGCGCGGCCGGCACGCGCACGTAGTTGATCGCGTTGCCGCCCACCGCTCGCAGCGCGCGATCGGCGCCCGAGTACAGCGGCAGCACGACGAGGTCGTGGACGACGGCTGCCGCCACGAGCCAGACCACGATTCGCGCCGCCCGGTTCGTGTCGACGATCTGCAGCACCGCCCAGCCGCACAACGGCAGCAGCGCCAGGTGCGCGAGTAGATGAAAGGGAGTGGCGCCGTAGAGCCGTCTCATGCCGAGAACTCGATCGAGCCGACCCACTTCGTGTTGTGCACGCCCGGCAGCGCCGGGACGATGATCCGCGCCGGGAACCCGTGGTCCAGCGACAGGTCCTCGCCGTTGACCTTCAGCGCCAGGAGCGCGTCCGGGTCGCGCACGGCGTCGCCATCCAGCGATGTCTCGGCCAGGATCCCCTCCGGCTGCAGCGAGCGGACGAACGCGCCGCCGGGCTCCTCGACGCCCGCGACGCGGGCGAGGTCGCGGAGCCGCACGCCGGTCCACTCCTGCGTCGTCGTCCAGCCCTCGACGCAGGCGATCGGCAGGCGAGCCGTGTGCTGGGGCTGCGCGAGCAGCTCGGCGCGCGAGAGGGACACGGTCTCGGACAGCCGCAGGCGATAGGCGGCGCCGACCATGTCGCGCGTGACGCCCGCACGGGCGGCGGTCTTGTTGACCGGGAAGTCCTCCCGACGAGGCGCGAGGAACGCGAGCGACCGGAACGGGCCGCCGAGCGACTGGCCGGCGTTCGCCACCACGAGCAGCGCCGAGCCCGCGCCCACGAACGCGAACAGCCCGCGGCGACTGATCGTCGGCGGATCGGGATCGGCGGCGACCAGCCCGCCGTGCTCGTCCGCGGGTTCCGGCCGCGTGTGCGCGAGGTCGTCGCGCAGCGGCTTGAGCCACCCGCGGGTGCGGTATGCGCGCACGATCACCGGGCTCTTGACGGCAACGTGGAGCACCAGCGATGCCACGAAGATCACCGCGCCGTAGTAGTGCGCGATGACGAAGTTGAAGCCGAACGCGTACCAGTACTGCGCGTTCATGATCCCGGTGACGAACTCGAAGATCGCGCTCGAGACCAGCAGCGCGATCGCCAGGCGCTCGATCCCCTGTGCCGGGCTCTCCACCGGCGGCCACGCGAACAGCCGCGGGATCACCGACCACAGCTTGGCCAGCAGCAGCGGCACCGCGGCCAGGCCCACGTTCACGTGCAGCCCCTGGTTCAGCCCGTAGAGCCACGCCGGGCTGGTGGGCCACGAGAAGAAGGTCAGCGGCAGATCGCTGTCGCGCGGCACGATCGCGTTCCCGCGCAGGTCGGGCTCGTACGCGGCGTGGGAGAGGAACCCGGTGACCGCCACGATCGTCACGAGCACCAGCAGCGCCGAGCCGAGCGCGGCGGTGAGCCACGGGCCACGCAACGGCGAGCGCCAGAACCCGGAGCGGAACGGCCCGGGCGGCGGCGCGAGCCTCATGGCGCGAGCAGCCTCGCGAACCAGCGCCCGCGCGCGCTGAAGGCCTCGTCCGCAGACAGACCCGCGCTGCGTGCGAGCGCCTCGATGCCGTCGACCCCCACGCGCGCCCACGAGAACCAGCGGCTGACGACGCCCGAGGCCTCGATCCGCACGCGCGTACGGTACGTGGGAGCGCCCGGGGCGTCGAGCTCCACGAGCGCCGAGCCGGCCGGTGCGAGCAGCTCGCACGTGCGACGCAGCAGCGCCTCCGGGGCACCGCCGATGCCGACGTTGCCGTCGAGCAGCAGCGCTGTCCGCCAGCGGCCGGCGTGCGGCACGCCGGTGAAGAGGTCGCCGAGCATGACCGCGGCGCCCCGGCGACGGGCGATCGAGATCGCGACGGGGGAGAAGTCCACCCCGAGCGCCGCGGTGCCCGCGGCGCGCAGCGCCGCCGCGTGGCGGCCGGGGCCGCAGCCGAGGTCGATCACGGGTCCGGCCGCGAGCTCCAGCACCTCCGCGTCGGCGGCGTCGACCGGGCCCAGCCAACGGTCGAGCGGCAGCGTCTCGAGCGTCCCGTCGGCGAGGCGCAGCTTCGCCGGGGGAGCGGGCGTCCCGTCCAGCACCTCGCGCGCGGCGGTCGCGAGCAGGCGTCCGTAGAGCAGGTCGGCGGGCAGAGGAGGGGGAGGGGCTACGGTGGCCGTCACGCCGCCACCGGCTCCATGTCGGCGAGCACGGTGGCGAAGCGCGTGCCGGGCGCGGCGGCGGCCACGAGGCGGGCGTCCTCGATCGTGTCGACGTCGAGCAGCGGGGGCAGAACCGCGGTGCTCAGCCCGAGCTCGGCGAGGCGAACGCACTGCAGCAGGCCGGTGCGCGGGTCACTCATCGGCACGTCGCGGAAGACCTCCGGATCCGGCCGGCGCAGCCCCAGGCCCCAGTAGCCGCCGTCGAGCGCGGCGCCGAACACCGCGTCGTGGTCGTCGAGCGCCTCCAGGCCGGCGTCGAGCAGCGCCGGCGTGAGCTGCGGGGTGTCCATACCGACGAGGAAGGCCGGGCCATCCGCATCGTCGAACGCCGCGGCCAGCCGCTCGGCCAGGTCGTCGCCGCGTTGCGGGATCACCTCGAACGCGTCCGGCACCCACGTCCCGGGCTCGCCGTCCAGCACCAGCACGCGGCGTGCCGGCAGCTCGGCCTCGACGGCGGCCGCGAGCGTGTCGCCCAGCGCGGCGGCAGCCAGCGCTGCCGCCTCCTGCGGCGTGCACGGCGGGGTGAGCCGGGTCTTGACCCGCCCAGGCGCGGGCGCCTTGGCGATCACCAGCAGTGCCGGGCGCATATCGGTATCTGCGTGCGAGGCGCGCTCGCGGATCATCCGAGCGCGGACGCCATGTCGCGCACCGCCCGGACCGTGCCGCGCAGGGTCCCCGTCACCTTCGAGCGCCCCGCCCGCGCGTGGTGGGTGACCGGGACCTCGTCGATCCGCCATCCCGCCGCGGCGGCTCGCAGGACCATCTCCAGCGGCCAGCCGAAGCGCCGGTCCTGGATCCCGAGCGCGAGCAGCGCCTCGCGGCGGGCGGCGCGCATCGGCCCGAGGTCGGTCAGCCGCGCGCCCGTGCGGCGCCGCAGCTCGAACGCGAGCGCCCGGTTGGCGACCCGCGCGTGGAGGGGGCCCCCGCCGCGACGCGCTCCGAGCACCAGGTCGGCCGCCCCGGCGGCGACGGGGTCGGCCACGCGCGGGAGCTCGCGTGGGTCGAATGACGCGTCGCAGTCCATGAAGCACACGAGCTCGGCGCGAGCGGCGCTGAGCCCGGCGAAGCACGCGGCGCCGAAGCCAGGCTGCGGCTCGGTGACGACGCGCGCCCCGAGCGAGGCCGCGAGCTCGCCGGAGCCGTCGGTCGACCCGTTGTCGACGACGATCGGCTCGTAGCCCGCGGGCATGCGCTCGAGCACCCACGGCAGGGCCTCGCGCTCGTCGAGCACCGGCAGGACGACGTCAGGCATAGCCGCTCACTACCCGGTATGCGCGCCGGGGCTGCTCCGGGATCATCCGCTACGGTGCCGCGCCATGCCGGGCCCGATCCTCGTCAGCGGTGGCGCCGGGTTCGTCGGCTCGCACGTCGTCGACGCGCTGCTCGCCGACGGCCACGACGTGCGCGTGCTCGACGTGCTGCTGCCGGCGGCACATCGTGAGCGGCCGGACTACGTGGACGAGCGCGCGGACTGGATCGAGGGCGACGTGCGCGATCCCGAGGTGGCCGCCGCGGCCGTCGACGGCGTGGTGGCGGTTTCCCACCAGGCGGCGATGGTGGGCCTCGGCACCGACATCGGCGACATCGCGGACTACGTGGGGCACAACGACCTGGGCACTGCGGTGCTGCTGAACGCGCTCGCCGTGGGGGGCTTCGCCGGCCCGCTCGTGCTGGCGTCGAGCATGGTCGTCTACGGCGAAGGGCGCTACGCGTGCCCGAATCACGGGATCGTGCGTCCCGGGCCGCGCGCGCGTGCGGACCTCGACGCCGGGCGCTTCGAGCCGCCCTGCCCGCAGTGCGGCGCGGCCCTCGAGCCGCGCGTCGTGCCCGAGGACGCCCCCGCCGACCCGCGCAACGTGTACGCGGCCACCAAGCTCGCCCAGGAGCATCTGTGCGCGGCGTGGGCACGCGAGACGGGCGCTGTCACGACCGCGCTGCGCTACCACAACGTCTACGGGCCGCGGATGCCGCGCGACACGCCGTACGCGGGCGTCGCGAGCATCTTCCGCTCGGCACTCGCCGCGGGGCAGCCGCCGCGGGTGTTCGAGGACGGCGGCCAGCGGCGCGACTTCGTACACGTGCGCGACGTGGCGCGAGCCAACGTGCTCGCGCTCGCCGCGGGGGAGCCGGGGGCGTTGAACGTCGCCAGCGGCACCCCGCGTACGGTGCACGACATGGCCCGTTCGCTCGCCGAGGCGGTCGGCGGGCCGTCGCCGGTGGTGACCGGTGAGTGGCGGGCGGGAGACGTGCGCCACGTGTTCGCCTCCGCCGACCGGGCCGCCGAGCGGCTCGGATTCCGCGCGGTCGAGGACTTCGACGCGGGCATGGCGGAGTTCGCCGGCGCCGCACTCCGGGCATAGCCCGAGCGATGCCGCCGGATGCCCGCGTCGCAGTGGTCGGCCACGTCGAGTGGGTCACGTTCGCACGCGTGCCACACGTGCCGGTGCCGGGCGAGATCGTCCAGGCGACCGAGAGCTGGGAGGAGGTCGGCGGCTCGGGCGCGGTGGCCGCGGTGCAGCTCGCCAAGCTCGCCGGAGAGGCGCTGTTCTTCACCGCGCTCGGGAGCGACGAGACCGGGCGCCGGTCCGCGGAGCGGCTGCGCGAGCTCGGCGTGGACGTGTACGCCGCCCGCCGCGACGTGCCGCAGCGGCGCGCCTGGGTGCATCTCGACGACGACGGCGAGCGCACGATTACCACGATCGGCGAGCGGATCGTGCCGCGCGGGGACGACGACCTGCCGTGGGATGAGCTGGCCGGCGTCGACGCGGTCTACTTCACGGGCGGGGACGTGGCGGCGCTCCGGCACGCCCGGCGCGCCCGCCGGCTGGTCGCCACGCCGCGCGCGTACGACACGATCGCCGGCTCGGGCGTGGACCTCGACGCGCTCGTGCGCTCGGCCAAGGATCCCGGCGAGCAGCACGCCGAGGACGGGCTCGACCCCGCGCCCGACCTCGTGGTGGCGACGGCCGGCAAGGAGGGCGGCGAGTGGATCGGCGAGGACCGCTCGACCGGGACCTGGAAGGCGGCCGAGCTTCCCGGGCCCAAGGGCGACTCCTACGGCGCGGGAGACTCGTTCGCCGCCGCCTTCACGTTCGCTCTCGGCGCCGACCTGCCGATCGACGAGGCGCTAGCCCTCGCGGCCCGTGCCGGCGCCCACAAGCTCGCGGGCCGGGCGGCGTACGACGGCCAGCTCACGGCCGCCGATCTCTGAGACGGTATGCCGATGGACCTCGGCGTCCATCTGCCGCTGATGCAGTTCGGCGAGGAGCGGCTGTCGCCGGAGCGGCTCGGGAACGCCGTCGACGCGGCGGTGGAATGCGGGTTCGCCGCCGTCTCGGCGAACGACCACTTCGTCTTCCAGACGCCGTGGCTCGACGGGCCGACCGCGCTGGCGAGCATGATCGAGCGCTCCGGCGACCTGACGCTGGCCACGACGGTGTCGCTCGTCGCCCTGCGTGGCCCGGTGCCGCTGGCGAAGGCCCTGACGGCGATCGACATCCTGTCCGGCGGTCGCCTGGTCGCGGGCGTGGGGCCGGGCTCGTCGCGTCGCGACTACGACGCGGTCGGCGTCTCCTTCGACGAGCGCTGGAAGCGTTTCGACGAGGCGCTCGTCGCGCTGCGCGCGCTGCTGCGGGGAGATGCGCTCAAGCTCGCGCCCGGCCCGGTGCAGCCGGGCGGCGTCCCGCTGTGGGTCGGGAGCTGGGGTTCCAAGGCGGGGCTCGCGCGGGTGGCGAGGCTGGGTGACGGCTGGCTCGCCTCGGCCTACAACACGACGCCGGAGCGGTTCTCCGACGGGCTCGCCCTGCTGGCGCGCGCGCTCGAGGAGCGCGGCAGGCCCGCGGACGGCTTCCCGACCGGCCTGGCCACGATGTGGGCCTGGGTCACGGACGATCGGGCCGAGCGCGATCGAGTGCTCGAGGAGGTGCTGGCGCCGCTGCTCAACCGCGATCCCGCCGAGCTGGGCGAGCAGGTCTGCGTCGGCTCACCCGAGCACTGCGCCGAGCTGCTCGCGCGCTACGCCGCCGCAGGGTGCGGGCGCGTGTACCTGTGGCCGCTCGGGGACGAGCGCCGGCAGCTCGAGCGCGTCGCGGGCGAGGTGGCGCCCGCGATCCGCTAAGGGCGCAGCCTCATTCGATCTCCAGCACCGCGGCACCCTCGATCCGGCCGGCGCGCAGGCGTGCGAGCGCGTCCTCGGCCTGCTCGAGCCCGAACCGCTGGACCGTTGTCCTGACCGGCACGAGCGGTGCGAGGGCGAGGAACTCCTCGGCGTCGGCGCGCGTGAGGTTGGCCACCGAACGCAGCACGCGCTCCTCCCACAGCAGCCGGTACGGGAGCGAGGGGATGTCGGACATGTGGATGCCGGCGCACACGATGGTGGCGCCCGGCGCGCTCGCCCGCAGGGCGGCGGGGACGAGCGCGCCGGCCGGCGCGAAGATGATGGCCGCGTCGAGCGGCTCGGGGCCTGGCGCCATGGAGTCGCCCGCCCACTCCGCGCCCAGCGAGCGTGCGAGCGCCTGGGCGTCCTCGTCCTCGGCGCGCGTGAAGGCGAACACGCGACGGCCCTCGTGGACCGCGACCTGGCAGACGATGTGCGCCGCGGCGCCGAAACCGTAGAGCCCGACCAGCTCGCCGTCGCCGGCCAGGCGCAGCGCCCGGTGGCCGATCAGCCCGCCGCACAACAGCGGCGCCACCTCGAGGTTGGCCATGCCGTCCGGGAGCGGGAAGCAGTAGCGCTCGTCGGCGACCGCGTACTCGGCGTAGCCACCGTCGATGTCGCGGCCGGTGAACCGGGCCCGCCGGCACAGGTTCTCGCGGCCCGAGCGGCAGTACTCGCACTCCCCGCAGGTCCAGGCGAGCCATGGCACCCCGACGCGCTCGCCGGACTCGGTAGTGGCCACGATCTGGTGGCCGAGGACGAGCGGCAGGTGCCCGGGCTCGAGCTCGCCGTCGCGCAGATGGAGGTCGGTCCGGCAGACGCCGCATGCATGGACGCGCAGGCGGATCTGGCCGGGCCCGGGCTCCGGCTCGGCGACGTCGGCGATCCGCAGCGGGCGGCCGGGAGCGTCGAGCAGCGCCGCGCGCATCAGGCCGCGCGGTCGGCGGCGACGAGGTCGACGAGCGCGAACGCCGGCACGGTCTCCGGCTCGTCGCCGCAGGAGATCGGACGCGGGCGATCGTCGGTTCGCGTCACGGTCGCGTGGAGGGTGGTTCCCTCGCGCGTGTGGAGGGTCACGACCGCGCGATCGTCCCCCGCGGTCACGCGCCCCACGACGAGGTCGTCGAGTCCGCGCAGGTCCAGGCGGCGCCGCACGAGCACGTCGGCGGCCTGCACGGGCCACGGGTCGCCGGCGCGGCCGCGGAGGTGCTCGAGCGTCACGGAGGCCGCTTCGTAGGCGGTGGCGATCTCCGGCCCGGTGGCGGCCGGCACGCGCCCGAAGGTCAGCCCGTGCGGGAATGCCACGAAGGTAGCCGCGAACCGGTGCCCGCCGATGTGGCCGATCTCCCACGTCTGCTCGGGCCGGGCGGCGCGCAGGGCGCGCGCGAGCGGGCGTCCGCGGCGGGCGCAGCACGGGTCGCGCTTGCCGTGGGTGCAGACGGCGTACACCGGCTCGTTCCAGCGCTCGCCGGCGTCGAGGTCGAGCGAGAGGACCTCGGCCGGGTCGGCGATCTCGTGCCGCGCCAGCCATGGTCCGTCGCGCCCGGTGTCGGCGACGAACACCGTGCGGCGCTCGAGCGCGGTGCGGCGGGAGCTGCGCCGGATCAGGTGCACCTTGACGCCCTGCTCGTCAGCCCGGGCGAGCAGCGCGCGTGCGACGCCCTCGTCGAGGTCGCTGTGGGTGACCGCGTTGCGACCTGTCCACGGCCCGGGCTGCTCGAGCAGCAGGAACCGCCGCGCCGTGGGTGCGGTCGCCGCGAGGTCCTCGCCCAGCCGCTCGCCGAGGACGGAGCAGGAGGCGGCCGTCAACGGCGCTTGATCGGCGCCCGCGCCGGCACCGGCTCGGGCACGCCGCGACGACTGTGCGCGGGCGAGGGACGCAGGTCGCCGCCGTGGTCGCGCCGACGTCGCGGCCACGGTTCCGAGTGCGCGAGCGGCAGGTCGAGGCCACCCGACGGGCCTGACGGCCGCTCCGGCTCGGGCGCGTTCCCGCCGCCGCCGCGACCGTCGTCCGAGTCGTCGTCGTCCTCGCGCAGCCGGAAGAACCAGACCAGCCAGACGATCAGGGCGCCGATGTCGAAGACGCGAAGCCCGACCATGAAGATCCACCCCTCGAGCGTCACTCCACTGCGAAGGCTAGCCTCTTCCGCGAGCGGGGGCGAGCCTTTTTCACGTCTCGAGCCAGTGCTCGAGCAGCCGGCGAGCGATCGCAAAGCGCGGCGGAAGGCCAAACGGGCCGTCCTCGCGGCCGGCCGCGACGATCTCCTCGCGGGTGAACCACCGCAGGTCCTCGAGCTCGTCGTCGATCCGCCGCGGCTCCCCGGCGCGCCAGGGCGCGATGAAGCCGACCATCAGCGACGTGGGGAACGGCCACGGCTGCGAGGCGAGGTACGTCGGCGGGCCGATCTCGACGCCCGCCTCCTCGCAGACCTCGCGCGCGACCGCCTCCTCCAGGCTCTCGCCGTGCTCCACGAAGCCCGCGAGCGCCGAGTACCGGCCCGGCGGCCAGCGCGGCTGGCGCCCGAGCAGCACGCGCTCCTCGTGCGTGACGAGCATGATCACCACCGGGTCCGTGCGCGGATGGTGCTCGGTTCGGCACTGCTCGCAGCGCCGCAGGACCCCGCCGCCGGCCACGACCGTGCGTGCGCCGCAGACCGAGCAGTGCGGGTGGCGGCGGTGCCAGTTCACGAGCGCGGCGGCGTGGGCGGCGAGGCCGGCGTCGGCGTGGGGGAGGACCGCGGCCGCGGTGCGCAGCCCGAGCTTGCCGTCGGCGTCACCGTGGGCGCCGACGAGCGGCGGCCGAACGCCGTTCTCACGCGGCGCGTCGGCGTCGACGGCGAACACCGGTCCGTGGCCGTCGAGGCCGAGCAGCAGCGGCTCCGCGGGCGTATCCAGCGCGGCAAGAGGCACGAGCGCGAGCCGCTCGCCGGTCACCTGGATCCCGGCGTCGCTGGTCAGCACCGCCCGAGCGTTCGGGTCGGCGTGCTGCGCCGCGAGCCACGCTTCGTCCCCACGGTGCTCGGCGGCGCGGTCGAGCGCCTCGCCGGTGAACGTGATCGCGTCGGGCACGCCTTGGACGGTAGCCGGGTGGTTGGACCGGCGAACGTCAACGTCAACTGCGGCTGGGTAGGGAAGGTGAGGGAGCCGGCGTGGTCGACGATCGCGCGAACCTTGTCGGATTACCCCCGGTTTCCGGGGGCAGATGGACATGGTTGGGCGAACTATCCCGGATCGGCCGCGGTTTCCGCGGCTAATCGGGGATAGTTCGCGAACCTCGTGAAGTAGGCGTCGGTTTCCGGGGGTAACTGCACGGATTTCGCGATCCGCTCGCCCACCGCGCGCATTTTCCCCGCGCGGCGGTTGGCTCCCCAGCCTCCCTACCCAGCCGCAGTTGACGTTGACGTTCGCCGACTACGCCAGCCGCCAAATGCCGCCAACGCTGGGGCCTGATCCCGGACGGGCCCCGCATCCCGACGGCCCGCCGCCACGTCGAGCCGGTCAAGCGCTCCGACGGCACCCCGGCCATCCTCAAGCTGGGCCCACCGGACGACCCGGAGCTCGACGCGCTCGAGTGGTTCGCCGGACGCGGCGGCGTGCGGGTGCTGGAGCTCGACCGCCCCCGCGGCGCGGTCCTGCTCGAGCGCATCGTTCCCGGCACGCAGCTCCGCGCGCTCGGCCCGGAGGCCGACGAGCAGGCGACCGCGGCGGCGGCCGGCGTCATGCGCGCGCTGTGGCGCCCGCCGCCCACGGAGCACCGCTTCCAGCACGCACGGGAGTGGGGGAGGGCCTTGACCGGGCGCGCGGCCGGCGTCTACGCGGAGCTGTGCGACTCGATGGGCGAGCTGGCCGTCCTCCATGGCGACCTCCACCACGAGAACATGCTCCGCAGCGGGCATGGCTGGCTCGCGATCGACCCGAAGGGCGTTGTCGGCGAGCGCGAGTACGACACCGGCGCGCTTCTGCGCAACCCTTATCCCGAGCTGCTCGACCGGCCGCACCCGACACGGACGCTCAAGCGGCGCGCCGACCAGCTCGCCGAGGCGCTGCAGCTCGACCGCGCGCGGATCGCCGCGTGGGCGTGGGTGCAGGCGGCGCTCGCCGCCGCATGGGCGGTCGAGGACGGGGACGACCCGGCCTACTGGCTCGCCTGCGCCGAGCTGCTCGCCTGACGGCGCGAGCGGAAGCGCTGCGCCTTGGCACGGTTGCCGCACTCGGCCATCGAGCACCAGGCGCCCGTGCGGTTCCGCGAGGCGTCGTAGAACGCCCACCGGCACGTGTTGTTGGCGCAGACCTTGAGGCGCGGCCACGTACCCACAACCTGCGCGTCGTGGATCGCGAGTAGCGCGTCGGCGATCAGCCGCCGTGCGCCGTCGCCCTCGGCACGCAGGGTCACGCGGCCGTCGGCAGCCACGTCCGCGGCGACGCGACCCGCACCGCGCAGCGTCGCGGCCGCCGCCTCCGCAGCCTCGCCCTCGATGCCGGTGTTGACCGTCAGCAGCGTGCGCAGCGCCTCACGCGCGGCGAGCAGGAGCTGCCAGTCCTCGCGGCTCAGGCGCTCGCGCAGGCCGGCGCGCGCCAGCCATGCGGAGGCGGCGGTGGGGGAGGAGAGGGCGTCGTCGCCGGTCTCGCGGTCGAGCGTGTTCACGAGCGCCTGCACGACGACGAGGCCGTCGGGGGCCGGTCGCGTGTCGCCCGGGTGCAACAAGGGCCGGTAGTCAACCGACGTCATGACATGGTAGGTTACTACTAACCGTCTATGTCTGTACACCAGTTATCACGCACGATGAGCCGCAACAAGCCGGCAGGCTCGGCGATGAGCGCGCTGCTGGCGTTCGTGGCTGCCGCGGGCTACGCGGCGAGCGACGTGACGACCGCTCGCACCGTCAGGACGGTGCGGCCGGCCGCGGTCGCGCTGTGGGCGCACGTCATCG
This sequence comes from uncultured Solirubrobacteraceae bacterium, assembly GCA_963838655.1. GTDB lineage: Bacteria > Actinomycetota > Thermoleophilia > Solirubrobacterales > Solirubrobacteraceae > DASSUW01. The sequence continues at coordinate 352,863 of CAWIRW010000006.1, forward strand.
CGTCCGTGGTCCTGCTCACCGCCGCGCTCCTCACGGCAACGCCGCCTGACGCCGCGGCGATCGGGGCGGCGCTGGCCGCCGGTCTCGTGGCCGGCGCCGGCGCCGTCGCGTACTACCGCGCGCTGAAGCGTGGATCCGCGTCGCTGCTCGCGCCGGTCGCCGCCGCCGGGCTCGTGCTGCCCGTCACCGTCGGCGTCATGCGCGGCGAGCGCACCGCAATCCTGGCTGCGCTCGGCACCGCCGTGCTGCTGGGCGGCGTCGCGCTGCTGGCACGGGCCCACGGGGACGGTGCACGGGCAGACCGCACCGCGATCGCCCTGGCGCTCGTGGCCGCGGCCGGCTTCGGTTCCTACTTCGTCGTGCTCGACGTCGCGACCGGCGACGGCGCCGACCCGTTGTGGATTGCGGGCCTCGTCACCGTCGGATCTGCGCTCGCGGCCGTCCCTGCGCTCCTGAACGTCGCCGGGCCCAGCGCGCTGCGCCCGCCGACCGCCGCGGCACGCCCGCTGCTCGCGGTCGGCCTGTTCCTCGCCATCGCCGACCTCGCGCTGGCGGTCGCTATGGCCAAGGGCGACGTCGCGCTCGTGTCCGTGATCTCGTCCTCCGACCCCGTGCTCACGGTCGTCGCGGCGCGCGTGCTGCTCGAGGAGCGCATCTCACGTGCGCAGGGAGCGGGAGTGGCGCTCGCCCTCACCGGCCTGCTCGCCGTGGCCGCGGCCTAGCGAGACGTGAACGCCAGCCGCGCACTCAACGCGACGAACGAGCCGGCGAACACCCGCCGCATCCAGGTCATCACCCGCGGGCGCGAGACCACGTGCCGGCGCACCGCGGCGGCGAACAGCCCGTAGCCGGCGAAGACCACGAACGTCACGAGCATGAACACGGCGCTCAGCTCGAGCATCCGCAGCAGCGTGCCGCCCGCGCCGCTGTCGACGAACTGCGGCAAGAACGCGAAGAAGAAGATCGTGAGCTTCGGGTTGAGGATGTTGATCAGCACGCCGGAGACGACCACCTTGCGCGTCGAGAGCGGCGCGGCGTCCTCGTCGACGGTCAGGGCGCCCTTCTCGCGCAGCGTGCTCCACGCCATGTAGAGCAGGTACGCGACGCCGAGGTACTTGAGCGTCTGGAACGCGACCGCGCTCGTGTGCAGGAGCGCGGCCAGGCCGGTGATCGCCGCCAGCATGTGCGGCACGATCCCGAGCGTGCACGCGAACGCGGCGAGCACGCTGGCGCGCGAGCCGCGCGCGAGGCCGGCCGCCAGCGTGTAGAGGACTCCCGTGCCCGGCGTCGCGACGATCACCAGCGTCGTGAGCAGGAACTCGACGCTCACCGCACCGTCACCGCCACGCGCTGTACCGCGTTGTTGGAGTAGCCGCCGACGTTCCACGGGGCATCGAGCGGCTGCGAGCGCCCGCTGGCGTCGTGCGCGCGCACGCAGAGCTCGTGGTCACCCGACGCAGCGTCCCACGCGAACGACCACGGCACCCAGGCCGCCGGTCCGGGACCAGAGCCGACCGACGCCGGCGCCCACGACGCGCCGCCGTCGACGCTCATCTCGACCCGCGAGATCGGTCCCCAGCCCGACCACGCGCGGCCCTGCACCTCCACCCGGCCGGGAGCGAGGAACCGCCGCCGCGTGAGGAAGTCCGGGATCCCCGGCGGCACCATCAGCGAGCGCGGCTCGATCCGCGTGACCGGCGTCCCCGGATCGTCTTCGCTCTCGCGGATCCGGTACCCGTTGATCATCTGGTAGCCGTCGAACGGCTCGTCGACGACCGCGATCCGGGTCAGCCACTTGACGCTCGTCATCCCGTACCAGCCGGGAACCAGCAGCCGCAGCGGGAAGCCGTGCTGGGGGAGCAGCGGCTCGCCGCCCATGGCGTAGGCGAGCAGCACGTCGTCGCGCAGGGCGTCGGCGACCGTGAGGCTGCGCTCGTAGTCCTGCTCGACGCCGCCCTCCACGCCTCGGTCGAGGCCGGTGAACACGACCTCGGTCGCGTCGGCGCCGACGCCGGCCTCGGCCAGCAGCGACGCCAGCGGCACGCCGGTCCACTCGGCGGTGCCGATCGCCTCCGCGAGCCACGGCTGGCTGATCGGCCGCGGCTCGAGCCGCGCCCGGCCGTTGCCCGCGCACTCCATCGTCACCGGCATCGTCACCGGCTCGCGGGCCAGCAGGTCGTCAAGCGTCAGCTCCAGCTCCCGCTCGCCGCGCACGGTCAGCCGCCAGGTCGCCGGATCGACGACCGGGATGTCGTAGTGCACGAGCAGGTAGTGCAGACCCAGCGGCGTGAGCTCGTGGCGCAGGCTCTCGAGCGGCGTCCCGTGGTTGCGCGCGGCGAGCTGGAGCTCCTCGAGCGAGATCATGTCGGTGTGTACTCCCAGTCCGCAGCCTGCTCGATCACGCCCAGCAGCTCGCCGACCCGGCACACCAGCAGACGCTCCTCGTCGACCTCGATCCATACGCCCGCTGCCGCCGGGAACACCACGTGGTCGCCGGCCTTGACCGGCATCGCGACGCCCGCCGACTCCCACCAGTCCACACCCGGCCCGACCGCCAGCACGATGCCGTGCTGCGGCGGCGGCTCATGGTCGCCCGGAGGGACCACCAAGCCCGACCGCCGCACGCGGTCGGGGTCGAGCTCCTTGATCACGACACGGTCGAAGAGCGGCCTCAGCTGACGTTGCATCCCTCTGCACGATACGTCAGCCGCCAGTCACGTCGCGTCGCAGGAAGGACCCAAGCGCCCATCCCAGCGCCGGCAGCGCGTACAGCCCGCAGACCCACGCCGAGCGCAGGATCGGGTCCCAGTCGACCGGCTCGCGCAGGATGCCCTGCCAGGCGTTGAACTGCGTCGACAACAGGTAGGGATCGAGCGCGTCGAGCGCCGAGATGGCGGCGATGATCTGCATGAAGATCGACACCATCAGCGTCCCGACCACGGCCGCCGCCGAGTTGCGGGTGACCGTGGAGAGCAGCAGGCCGATCGCCGCGATCGCGCTCAACGGCAGCAGGTAGGCGAGCGTGCCGGCCCCGGTGAGCACCAGAGCGCGGCCGGCGTCGATCCGCGTGCCCGAGAGCGTCGTGAGCGGGTCGAAGCCCCAGACCAGGCCGCCGACCACCAGGCCGACGCTCACGTAGATGGCGAGGATCGCAGCCGTGTACGTGAGCGCGGCCAGGACCTTGCCGGCGAACACGTGCCAGCGCTCGACCGAGCGCGTGAGGATCGTCTTGAGCGTCCCGTTGTGCTCCTCGTTGGCGACGATGTCGCCGGCGACCAGCGCGGTCAGCAGTGGGAGCAGCCAGAACGCGCCGAACGCGAGGCAGACGAGCGGGATCGCGAAGCCGGTCTCACGCACGAACGCCGAGAACGGCAGCTCCTCCGGGCCGCCGCCGGAGTTGTCGACGGCCAGCGCGAGGATGAAGATGAGCGGGATCGGCGACCGCCGCCGCCAGCCCGATGTACGTCCGCTTCTGGGCACGCAGCTTGCGCAGCTCCCAGCGGTAGACGGCGCCGACGCCGGGGCGCCGGCCCGTGCGCGGCACGGCGACCGTGGCGGCGCTCATCGCACGACCTGCTCGAGCTGTACGTGCCCGTTCGACGCCGGCGGCTCGGTCATGCGGAAGAACAGCTCCTCGAGCGTCGCCGTGCGCGGCACGAGCGCGGTGATGCCGATGCCCGCGCTGCCCAGCGCCACGGTGATCTCGGCGGCCGTCGCCTCGTCGGCGCGGAAGGACAGCCCGTCGGACGTCTGCTCGACGTCGCCGACCACACGAGCCGCGATCTCGGCCGCGACGCCGTCGTCGGTCGTGTGCAGCTCGTAGCGCCCCGCGGTGCCGGCGATCAGCTCGCCAAGCGCGCCCTCGTACAGCACGCGGCCGGCGCCGACGATCGCCACGCGGTCGCACAGCTCCTCGACCTCGGCCATCAGGTGCGAGGAGAGGAGCACGGTCATGCCCTGATCGGCGAGCCGCCGGATCAGCCGCCGCATGTCGCGCATGCCGGCGGGGTCGAGGCCGGTGGTGGGCTCGTCCAGCAGCAGGAGGCGGGGAGCGCGCAGCAGCGCCCCGGCGATGCCGAGGCGCTGACGCATGCCGTGTGAGTAGCCGCCGACCTTGTCCTTGGCGCGGTCGGCGAGGTCGACGGTGTGGAGCGCCTCGTCGATCCGCCCGGCGGCGCCGTCGCCGTCGAGCGAGGCGACCAGCTCGAGGTTGGCGCGGCCGCTCAGGTACGGATAGAAGCGCGGCGCCTCGACGAAGCCGGCCACGCCGTCGAGGGCGCGCGCGCCCTCGACCAGCGGGTCGCGGCCGAACAGGCGGGCCGAGCCCTCGTCGGGCCGGATCAGGCCGAGCAGCATCCGCAGCGAGGTCGTCTTCCCGGCTCCGTTGGGACCCAGGTAGCCGTACACGTCGCCCGCCTGCACCGTGAGGTCGACGTGGTCGACCGCCGTGATGTCGCCGTAGCGCTTGACCAGGCCGCGTGCCTCGATCGGCGGAAGGGCCATCACAGCCCCCGGGCGGCGTTCTCGGCCGCGACCGGCGGCACCGAGCCGACCACCGTGTAGCTCACGCCGCCGCGCTCGAAGCTCACGAGCGTGCCGAGCGGGGTCGCGATCTCGGTGCCCGTCGCGCCGTCGATGTTGACCTGCGGCAGGCCCTCCGGCAGCTCGCGCTCCTCACCGGCCTCGCGCTGGAGGACGAGGATCGCGCCCATGCCCTCGCCGTAGACGCTGAGCGCGGCGGGGGAGCCGCCGGCGTTCACGAGGCGGACGTCGGTGCGCGGGAGGCCGGCGAGCTCGCGCGGGCGCGCTGAGCTGGAAGCCGAGCCGCTCCTGCACGGCGGCGACGCCCCGCACGCGGCTGGGCTTGCCGTCCTTCTCGACGGCCGGGTCGACCTCGACGATCTCGGTGCCGGCGGGCGGCCGGGTGTCGAACACGCCGGCGTCGATCGGGCCGTAGGAGACCTCGTCGGCCTCGAGCTCGAGCACCGGCTCGTCCTGGCCCTGCGCGTACACGGCGGCGCGCAGCGGCACGCCGCGGGCGGCGTCCCAGGCCAGCTCGGCCGCGCCGAGCAGCCCGCCGTCGTCCTTGGGCGCGATGCGGACCGTGTAGGTCGGCTGCCCGGCGGTCGACGTCGGCTGGGCGCCGGAGAGCGTCCACGCGCGCGCGAGGCGGTCGAGCGCGCGGCGCACGTCGGCGAGGCTGGCCTCCTCGTCGTGCGCGGTCCTGCGCTCGCGCGGGACCGGCATCGTGTACGCCGTCTCGCTGGCGCTGTCGTAGACCGTCACGCGCTCGTCGTCGGCGACGATCTGCGCGTCGCCGGCCTCGGATTGCAGCTCGAGCCGGGCGCCGCCGCCGGGGGAGAGCCACAGGCGACCCTCGGCGCCCGCGGCCAGCGGCGACGCCGAGCCCTCGGGGAGCGAGCCGGCGGGGAGGAGGCCGTTCGTGAAGGTGATGCGCGCGCTGATGCCCTCGACCTCGGGAGCGTTCAGCGCGTCGTGGACGGCGCGGTCGAGCGGCCTGGGATCGGGAGTCGTGCCGGCGCCGCCGAGCGCGGCCTGCGCGATGCCGCCGCCGGCGGCGAGGGCGAGCACGGCCGCGACGACGGTGATGAGGCGTCGGCGGGATGCGGTTCGGAGTCGTCTCATGGGGAGGATGTCCTTCGTCTTATGGTGACGACGGGGTTCTACGGGCCGTCTTTGAGAGATCCGTGAGAGGCGGGGAGCGAGATCGTGAAGCGGGCGCCCTCGACGGCGACGCGGCCGCCGTGGCGCTCGGCGATGGCCTTGACGATCGCGAGCCCGAGGCCCGAGCCCGCGCCCCGAGCCGCCGGCCCGCGCCAGAAGCGCTCGAACGCGTGCTCGGCCTCGCCGGGCGCCAGCCCCGGGCCCTCGTCCTCGACGCTCAGGAGCACTCGGTCGCCGTCCCGCCGGGCGTCGATCACGATCAGCCCGCCTCGAGGCCCGTACCGTCGCGCGTTGCGCACGAGGTTCCCGAGGGCGCGCTCGAGCGCCGGCCGCTCGCCGCGCACGACGAAGCTCCCGTCGGGGGCCGTCGCGTTCTCGTCGGCCGCCGCCGCATCCCGTGCCAGCGTCCCGAGGTCGACCTCCTCGCCGCCGGCCGGTGCGGCCGCGTCCTCACGCGCGAGTGCCAGCAGGTCGTCGAGCAGCGCGCTCAGCCGGGCGGCGTCGGCCTCGGCCTCGCGCAGGACCTCGGCGTCGGCGCCGTGGCGGGCGACGTAGGCGAGGTTGCCGCGCAGCGCGGTGAGCGGGGTCCGCAGCTCGTGCGAGGCGTCGCCGACGAACCGGTGCTCGGCCTCGCGGGCGCGCTCGAGCGAGCCGAGCATGGCGTTGAGCGTGGTGCCCAGCGTCCCGACCTCGTCGCGCGTGGGCGGGACGGGCAGTCGCCGCGAGACGTCGCCGGTGCGCTCGATCTCGCGCGCACCCGAGGAGAGCCGCCGCAGCGGGCGCAGCGCGCGGCCGGCAAGGCCGGTGGCGAGCGCCGCGGCCAGCAGCGCGGCGGCCAGCGCCGCCAGCGCGACGAAGCGGCGCGTGCTGTCGAGCGTCTCCTCGATCTCCGTCGTCGTGCCGGCGACGATCACGGCACCACCCGCCGCCGGCCCGCGGCCGAGCTCGCCGAGCGGGGCGGCGTAGAGCCGCAGCGGGTCGCTGCCGAGCAGCGCATCGCCGTAGCCGGCGCGCCGGTCCTCGAGCGCGGCGCGCACCGCGGCGCGCCTGCGGCAGGACGCGGCTGCCGAGGCCGCTCGAGCGGGCCACGATCCGGCCGCGCCCGTCGATCACCTCCACGAGCAGCGCGCTCCCGCCCAGGCGGCCCTCGAGCGTGCCCGGCTCGAGCAGCAGGTCCGGGGTGGAGGCGGCCAGCCGCGCGACCTCGGTCGCCCGCGCGCGCAGCGAGCGATCGAGCGCGTCGTCGAGCTGGTCGTCGAGCCGGGCGAGCACGGCGGCGCCCAGCCCGACCACCGCCAGCACGATCGCCGCGACGGCCGCCGCCGCGACACGTGCCTGGAGCCTCACTGGAGCCGGAAGCCCACGCCGCGCACGGTGTGGATCAGCGGCGGCTCGCCGAGCTTGCGACGCAGGTAGGCGACATAGCGGTCGACGACGTTCGCGCTCGCCTCGGCCTCGCCGCCCCAGACGCGCTCGAGCGCCAGCTCGCGCGTGACCACGCCGCGGGCGTTGCGCAGGAGCAGCTCGAGCAGCTCGGCCTCGCGGCGGGTCAGCTCGAGGTCGCGCCCGCCGCGGCGCGCGGCGCCGCTCTCGAGCTCGAGCGCGAGGTCGGCGTACGCGAGCTGCTCGCCGGGCGGGTGGTTGCGCCGCAGCAGCGCGCGCACACGCGCCGTCAGCTCCTCGACCTCGAACGGCTTCACGAGGTAGTCGTCGGCGCCGGCGTCGAGCCCCGCCACCCGCTCGCTGAGCGCGTCGCGCGCCGTCAGCAGCAGGATCGGCACGGCGAGGCCCTTCTCCCGCAGCCGCCGCGTCACCGCGAGGCCGTCGAGGCCCGGCATCGCGACGTCGAGCACGATCGCGTCGGGCACCGACCGCTCGACGTGCGCGAGCGCCGATCCACCGTCGGGCACCGCCGCCACGGCATACCCCTCGGCCGCCAGCGTCCGCTCGAGCATCCGCAGGATCGGCGCGTCGTCGTCCACGAGCAGCACGGCCTCGGGCATCACCGCGAGTCTGCCAACTCGTCGAGGTGCCGCGCCGACGCGGCAAGCGCCGCGTCGACCTCCTCAGGGACGTTTCGCAGATGCAACGTCGGCATGGGTCCATGACTGCTAGCAGAATGCTGGCACCGGAGCCGCCCTCGTCCAGAGCGCGCCGGGGCCAAGCAGCCGAGTTATCCGTCGCCCGCGCGGGGTAGTGGCAGCGCAGGAGGTGCTGTGATGCCCGATCGCCGTCTACTGCTGCTCGTCGTGGTCGCCGCCGTCGCCTGGCCGGCGGGGAACGCGGCCGCCGCGGATGCCCCGGGTGCGCCCGGGGCGGTCGCGACGTGGACGGAGGGCGACAAGGACGGCATGGGCACCGCGACGGGCCGCGACAGCAAGGTGTGGCTCACGCTCGACGACGGCGCGATGACCGAGGTGTACGCGCCCGACCTCGGCACGCCGAGCGTGCGCGACCTGCAGTTCGTCGTCACCGACGGACGCACCTTCGCCGAGCGCGAGCGGGAGGATGCCCGGCACCGCGTGCGGCTCGTCGACCGGCGCAGCCTCACCTACCGCCAGGTCAACACGGCCCGCTCGGGCCGCTGGCGGCTGACCAAGACCTACGTCACCGACCCGGCGCGCTCGGCCGTGCTCGTTCGCGTGCGGCTCGAGTCGCTCACCGGACGGCCGTACAAGCTCTACGCGCTGCTCGACCCGGCGCTCTCCAACACCGGCGACGACGACCGTGCCCGCGGCCTGACCGCGTGGGACGCCCGCCACGCCGTGTCGATGGCGAGCGACCCGCCGCCGCGGCGCGCCTCGAACGGGTACATGGGCGCGAGCGACGGCTGGACCGACCTGCGCGACGACTTCCGCATGGACTGGACCTACGACCGGGCGAGCGCGCCCGGGAACGTCGTCCAGACCGCGCGGATCCCGGTGAACGGGCTGCGGGGCCACCGGCACGCGACGGTCGCGCTCGGCTTCGGTCCCTCCGCCGACGCAGCCGAGCGCACGGCGGCGGCCGCGGTCCGACGCGACTTCGATACGACGGCACGCCGCTACGCGCGTGGCTGGCACGACTATCTCGGCGGCCTCTCGCGTCCGGCGAGCGTGCGCGGGCAGGAGACGCTCTACGACGTCTCGCTGATGGTCATGGCCGCGCTCGAGGACAAGACGTATGCGGGCGCCGGCATCGCCTCGCCGTCGATGGCGTGGGTGTGGGGCACGATCGCGGGCTACTCCGGCCCGTACCACCTCGTCTGGTCGCGCGACCTCTACCAGGTGGCGACCGCGCAGATCGCCGCCGGCGACCGAGCGTCGGCGGGACGGGCGCTCGACTACCTGTGGACCCGCCAGCAGCTGGCCGACGGATGCTTCCCGCAGAACAGCAACATCGACGGCTCGCCGCACTGGCCCAACCTGCAGCTCGACGAGGTCGCCGACCCGATCCTGATGGCGTGGCAGCTCCGGCGCTTCGACGCCGCGACGTGGAGCCACGTCGAGCGCGCCGCGGGCTGCATCCTCGCCCGCGGGCCGGACTCGCAGGAGCGCTGGGAGAACGCCGAGGGCTACTCGCCGGCGACGATCGCGGCCGAGATCGCCGCGCTCGTGTGCGCGGCCGAGATCGCCGAGCGCAACGGCGCCGCGGCGGCTGCGGCGGGCTACCGCGAGGTGGCCGACGAGTGGCAGCGCTCGGTCGAGCGCTGGACGCGGACCAGCAACGGCCCGCTGTCGGACTGGCCGTACTACCTGCGGCTCACGGTCGACGGCAACGCCGATGCCGGCACGACGTACACGATCGGCGACGGTGGGCCGACGATCGACCAGCGGCGCGTGGTCGACACCAGCTACCTCGAGCTGGTGCGCCTCGGCGTCAAGCGCGCCGACGACCTGGCGATCCGGAACACGCTCGGAGTGGTGGACTCCGAGCTCGGCGTTATGACACCCAACGGTGAGTTCTGGCACCGCTACAACCACGACGGGTACGGGGAGACGCCCGACGGCGGACCGTTCCCGGGCCCCGAGAACACCGGCCGCCTGTGGCCGCTGCTGGCCGGCGAGCGCGGCGAGTACGAGCTGGCCGCCGGCGAGCTCAGCGGCCGCCGTGCCCGCGCACGGCGGGCCGCGTCCGCGCGCCTGGCGGCAATCGCCGCGACGGCGAGCGACGGGCTGATGCTGCCCGAGCAGGTCTGGGACGAGAACCCGCCTTCAGGCCGGCCGGGCTTCGCGCCCGGAACCGGAACGCTGTCGGCGACGCCGCTGGCCTGGACGCACGCCCAGTTCGTCCGCCTGGCGTGGTCGATCGACGCCGGCCGCCCGGTCGAGCGGCCGAGCGTCGTGGCCGAGCGCTACTCCCAGGCCGCCGTCCTCGGGTCGAGCAAGTAGCCCCGTCTCGTTGTAAGTCGACATAACGCACGTTCTCGAGCATTCAGCGCGGCTGAGCTCCGAGCACGTCGGCGAGCTCGGTCAGCGTGGCGACCACGATGTCGGGCGGCACGCCGTCGGCCTCGAACTGGCCGCCGGCGCGGTCGATCCACGCCGCCCGCATGCCCGCCGCCTCGGCGCCGATGGCGTCGAACGGGTTCGAGGTCACCAGGCGTACGGCGCTCGCGTCGCTGCCGATCCGCTCTGCGGCGTGGTGGTAGACGGCCGGGGCGGGCTTGAACTGCTTGACCGCGTCGACGCTGATCAGCGCCTCGAAGCTCCCGCCCAGCCCGGCGGCCTCGACGATCGCCGCAAGCATCCGCGGGCTGCCGTTGGAGAGCACGACCAGTCGGTGCCCGGCGGCCTGCAGCCGCTCCAGGCCGAGCCGGACATCCTCGAAGGGCTCGAGCTCGTCGTAGCGCGCGATCAGCGCGTCCTGCGCCGCGCCGTCGAGCTCCACGCCGGCGTGCGCCAGCGCGTACTCGAGCGCCCGCCGCGTGCACCACTCGAAGTCCTCGTAGCGCTCCATCGCCGTCAGCCGGAAGCTGATCTCGAGCTGCTTGCGACGCCACACCTCCGCGATCTGCACCGCACCCGCCCCTGGAACGTGCCGCTCGAGCGCCCGTGAGATCCCGATCGGGTCGACCAGGGTGCCGTAGACGTCGAATGCCAGTGCCTCGGGCGCGCTCACGCGCGCGCCACCCTAGACGGGGCGCCGGCGGCGGCCCGCGTAGAGGATCAGGCCGCTGGCGCGGGCAGGCCGTGCCGCGCACCGAGGTAGTACGCCCCGCGGGCTGAGCGCGTTACCCTTCCTCGTCCGGCGGATCGCCGACTCGGTCGCGGGGACCTCGGTCCTCAGCCGTGGCAACGCACCGGCCCTCGGGCGGGTGGCCTGTCCAGGTGACCGCGAGTGTCACAGCCGCCCAGGCCTGACACACAAGTCCTGGGACGTAGCAGTTCGGTGGTGATCCATGACCGGGTGGCACGGGCGGGCCGCAGAGGCCCGCCCGGTCACAGCCTCAGCCTCACCCGACCCAGTTGTCGCCGGTCTCGTTCGGGTCGAAGTCCATGTGGACGAAGTGCTGCCGCGGGTAGATGCCCACGCCGCCCTCGAAGATCGCCCGCCCGTGCTCGCGGTGGGCCGCGAGCGTGACGCCCGGCGGCGCCGGCAGGTCGGCCGCATAGCCGCGCGTGTGGGCCGAGCCGGGGACGCCGCCGACGCGCGCGTTGTACGTCTTCGTCCGGAACACCGAGTTCGGGCGCAGCGGACGGCCGCCCTCGCGCGCCCGCAGGCGCTCGAGCCGGTCGGCGAGCTGCTTGGCGCGGAACTTCGCCTGCTTCTTGGTCAGCCCCTGCTCGCGCACGAGCCCGGAGATGTACGCCGTGCCGTCGTTGCACGCGAACTCTCCGAGCTTGAAGTTGCGCGTCACCTGGCCCGGCAGCACGCGCCACGCCGGGGTCGAGCGCACGATCCGGCGCATCGCGGCCTCGCTCGGCCACAGCGGCTCGAGGACCTTCTCGAGCGGCTCGTCGAGCCGGCCCGTCACGGGCTGCTTGGCGATCGCCTGCGCCTCCCGCACCGCGCGCTCCCACGCCGGCGTCGCCGTACGGGCCGTCTTCGGCGTCCGAACCTCGGTCAGCAGCCGGCGGCGCAGGCCGCGCGTCGTCTCGCGCCGGTGCCGCTTGAGGTACCGCGCGAGCGCGACCTTCGACTGCTTCACGCGCCAGGCCTTGTCGCCCGGATCGAGCACGCTGGTCTCGCTGCGGGCGGGATCGCGCTTGGGCGGCGGCTTCGTCCCGCCCTTCTTCTCGGGAGCCGGTGCCGGCCCGGGCTTCGGCTTCACGCCGAGCCGCGCGAGCTCCGTCTCGACCGCCACGTAGCGCCGGATCAGCGTCGTCCGGGCACGGCCGAGCGCGCGGTCGAGCCGCTCGACCCGCTGCAGGAGCTCGGCGTCGGTGAGGTCGTCGAGGTCGCGCGGCGCCGGCGCGGACGGCGTGAACACGCCGTTGCCGGCCGCGCCCGCGGGCGGCGGTGGTGCGTCGTCGGTGACGGAGGTCGTCGGGGCCACCTGCAGCACGGTCGGACCGTCGCCCGCGCGCAGCTCCGTCGTCCCGCCGCCGCTACCGGACGGCGGCGATGGCTCGGTGCCGACGGCCTCGCGCTGCTCGGCCTCGACGAGCTGCGTGAGCTTGGACTCGATCCGCAGCAGGATCGCCGTCATCTCGGCCAGCCCCTCGGGCGCGGCGGGCGCCGCGGTGCCCCCCACGCCGCTCCTGGAGCCGCTCGAGCAGCCGCCGGCGGCGATCCCCGTAGGCGGCGATCGCGGTCCACGCCCGGTCGGACTCGGCGTCGTGCTGCTTGAGCTGCTCGACCAGCGCGGGCAGCCGCGCCTTGCGGCGGCGCCGCGGCGGCCGGACCGGAGCGGGCGGCGCGGGGGTCGGCGGCCGGGCCGTCCTTGCGCTCCTTCTCGCGCCGCGCCATCTCGAGCCTGACCGCCCGGTTGAGCTTGAGCGCGGTCTTCGGCCCCACGACACCGTCGTCGTCGAGCCCGTGGTCGCGCTGGAACGCCTTGACGGCGGCCTCGGCCTCGGCGTCGAGCCGCTTCCGGGCGCCGTCGAGGTACCGCTCGCGCGACCCCTTGCGCCGCACGTACGAGAGCCGCTTGGTGAGCTTCTCCACCAGCCGGCCCTCGTCGCCCCGGCGCAGCAGCTGCGGCGCCGCCGGCACGGGCACGCCGGCCAGTCGCGCCTGCCACGCGCGCACCTTCTCGCGCAGGTCGGCGCTGTAGGCGACGGCGGCGTCGCCCGAGCCGTTGTAGCGCCGGGCGCCGTCCGCCTCGCCGTGCTCGCGCATCAGCGCCGCGAGCCGGCGGAAGCCGACGCGCATGTTGACCGCGGGCTTCCAGCAGCCGCCCTCGCGGTCGGCCTCGTCCTGGAACTCCCACCACGTGAGCTGCGTCGGGCCGACGCCCTGCATGCCGCCCTTGCCGGTCGGGCCGCGGCGGCGCTTGTACTCGCGGTAGAGCTCCTCGGTGACGGCCACCGCGCCGTCGCGCGCGGGGAAGATGTAGCGGCCGCTGCGGTCGCGGTCGTGCCCGAACACGTTGGCGCCGCCGCCGGACTCCTTCTGCAGCAACGCGCACGCGTACGCCAGGTCGAGCCCGGCCCGGCGGGACTCGGCGATCGCCATCTCGGGCACCTTGATGCCGCCGGCCTGGAGCCGCTGGATGAGCTTCGGATCGGCCATCGTGCGCTCCCTCAGCCGCCGGACGGGACCGTCTCGTCGGCCTCGAGCGCGGCGAGCTCGGCCTCGAGCTCCTCGTCGTCCGCGCCGAGGTCGAGGTCGTCGAGGTCCTCGAGCTCGTCGTCGGCCTCGTCGGTCGTGACCATGACGGCGACGTCCGGCACCCCGGCCTCGGCCTTGTCGGCCGCCACCTGAGCCTCCGCCTCGCGCGCCTCGAACTTCTGCCAGCCGTACAGCCACTGCAGCGCGGGAGCGAGGACGGCCAGCGCTCCGGCGATGAAGATCTCCTCGAGCGCGCTCGCCGGGACGTCGAGCGCCGGGAAGTGCTCAGCGAGCCACGTGGCGCACGCGCCGGCGGCGAGGGCGAAGACGGGGGTCAGCATCGCCACGATGCGGTTCGGCGTCATGGCTCCCTCCTTGGGGTGTACGTCGTGAGAGCAGCCGAAGCTCGTGCCAGAGCGACCCTATGCGGGTTGCGAAGCAGCCGTCAAGCAGGTGGTGCGTCGACGCCGAGCCCTTCGCGGACGTGGCGCTCGATCGCGGCCGCGGTATGCGGCCGCAGGCCGGCGAAGCTGACGCGACGCCCGCCGGTCGTACGCAGGCTCAGCGTGGCGGCGTGCCGGCGCAGCCGGTGCTCGCGCAGGCTGACCGCCGCGACGTCGCGAAACGGGACCGAGCGCACGCGCGCGACGGGAGCGTCGTCCAGCAGCCACAGCAGCCGTCGTTCGGTGACCGCGAGCACGGCCCGCGGGCTCGCCCAGGTGCTCGCGGGCGTCACCAGCCGCACGCTCTCGCGCTCGCGCAGCGCCTCGATCAGCTCGGGGCCGAGGGCCCGCCGGACCGCATCGGGCAGCCACGAGCCGGCCCGCTGGGCGCCGGCGCGCGGCGCGCGGCGCGCCGGGGCGGCCCGGTGCGCCAGGTCGGCCCGCAGGAGGTCGTAGGCGGCGTTGATCTCCGCCATCCGGCGCGCGGCCCCCTCGCCTCCTCCCCGGTCCGGATGCCAGCGCTTGGCCTGCGAGCGGTACGCGGCGGCCAGCTCGCGCTCGCCCGCGCCGGCGGGCACGCCGAGGATCGAATGCGGGTCCACGCCGCCATTCTGACGCCCCGCCGAACGGGGGTGGCGCCACCTTCCCGCGCCGATCACCATCGGTGTCGGTGACCGACGGATCGGAAACCACGGGCCGCAGGATGCGGGTCTTCATCGCGGACGACCACGCGAGCTATCGCGACGGCATGGCGCGCCTGCTCGGCGCGCAGCCAGGGCTCGACGTCGTCGGCGAGGCCGCCGACGGCACGGCCGCCCTGAGCGACATCCTGCGCCTGCAGCCCGACGTGGCGCTGGTCGACGTCCGCATGCCCGGCCTCGACGGCCTCGAGGTCTGCCGCCGCCTGCGCGCCAACGGCTCGGCGCCGCACACACGCGTGGTGCTGATCACGGTGGCCCCCGACGGCGCGCTGGCGGCCGCCGCGACCGACGCGGGCGCCGTCGCCCTGCTGGCGAAGGAGGCGGCGCCGGGAGCGCTCGTCGCCGAGCTCGTCGCGGCGGGCCAGGGCCGCGTCGCCCGCGCCGTCGAGTGACGATCTACCGGTTCCGCCGTCGAACGCGCTACCGTGGCGGTCAATGGTGCACGAGGGCGTGCAGCTGGAGGAGCTCACCAGCCGCGAGCGGGACGTCCTGCTGATGGCCGCAGACGGCCTCTCCTCGCCGTATATCGCGGGCCGCCTGCAGCTCAGCCCCGCCACCGTCAACACCCTCCTCCTGAGCTCGTTCGGCAAGCTCGGGGTCTGCGATCGCGCGGCCGCCGTGGCCGCGGCGCAGGCCAGCGGCCTGCTCGAGCGCGAGCCGGCCTAGCGTTCGCGCGCCCGGTTTTGGCCTTCGGCGCGTCCTCGTGGCGCCGGCGAACGTCAACGGCGGCTGGGTAAGGAGGGTGAGGGAGCCGGCGTGGTCGGCGATCGAGTTCGCGAACCTCGGTGAGAGTATGACAGGCGGCGGTTTCCGGGGGTAACTGCAACGGGGATAGTTCGCGAATCCGCCCGCCCGACGGCGCGCAATTTCCCCGCGCGGCGGTTGGCTCCCCAGCCTCCCTACCCAGCCGCAGTTGACGTTGACGTTGACGTTCAACCCCGGCTACCGCGCCAAAGCGCCGATGACCTCCTGCCACCACGCCCGCTCCCCCGGTGAGTCGGCGCGCGCCAGCCGCCGCCGGGCGACGCCCTGGAGCTCCCCGGCGGGCCCGACGGCCAGCAGCCGCCCGGTGACCGCGAAGCGACCGTCGGCGAGCGCGACCAGGGCTCCCGGCTCGTCGCGGCGCGTCCGCAGCTGGTCGACGACCTCGATGCCGGCGACCGCACGCGGCCGCGAAGCGTCGCCGTCCTCGTCCTCCCACGGGCGCACGCTGGTGACCGCCGGCCGGCTGAGCACACGCGGGCGCGGGCGCTTGTGGGCCTCGAGCGGGCCCGTGCGCCAGCGCGCGAGCAGCTCCTGGAACTCGACCGCGACCTCCTGGCGCACGATCAGGTGCAGCTGGTCGCCGGCCTGGATGATCGTCGAGCCGCGGGGCGGGATCGCCCGCTCGCCACGCACGATGACGTTGAGCAGGGCCTCGCGGGGCAGGCCGAGCTCGCGCACCGGATGGCCCTCGACCGCGTGCCCGCGGCGCACGGGGAACTGGACGACCTCGGCCCCGAGGCGGCTGAGCAGCACGGGCTCGACGAGCGGGACCGGGATCGCCGCTTCGTCGGAGGTCACCCCGAGCAGCCGCGCCACGGGCTCGATCGTCGTGCCCTGCAGCATGGTCGAGAGCAGGACGACGAAGAACGCCACGTTGAAGATCAGCAGGCCGTCCTCCAGCCCGGCCGTGACCGGGAAGGTGGCGAAGACGATCGGCGTCGCGCCACGCAAGCCCGCCCAGCCGAGCATCAGCCGCTCGCGCAGCTCGAACCCCTCGCCCAGCGTCACGAGCACCGCCGCCGCGGGCCGCGCGAGGGCGGCGGTGACGATGGCGACCAGCGTGCCCTGCCACGCGAAATCGATCACGTCGGAAGGGAACACGAGCAGGCCGAGCGTGAGGAAGAGCCCGAGCTGGGCGACCCAGGCCAGGCCTTCATGGAAGGTCACGATCGTCCGGCGGGCGGGCGTCGAGGCCGTGCCGAGGACGAGGCCGGCGAGGAACACGGCCAGGAACCCGGAGCCGTGCAGCGTGTCCGCGGCCCCGAACGCCAGCGCCCCCGTGGCGACCGAGGCGACGGGATACAGGCCGGCCGACGGCAGCGTCACGCGCCGCAGGAAGAGCACCGCGAGCGCCGCCACGGCGAGCCCGACGACGAAGCCGATTCCGAGCTCCTCCACGACGAGCAGCAGCGCGTCGTCGAGCCGCCACGTCGGATCCTCGAGCGCCTCGATGCAGCCGATCACGAGCAGGATCGCGATCGGGTCGTTGATGCCCGACTCGCCCTCGAGCGTGCGCGCGAGCCGGCGTCGCAGCGTCGAGCCGCGCAGCACGGCGAACACCGCGGCGGCGTCCGTGGCGGCCACGGTGGAGCCGAGCAGCAGCGCCTCCAGCGGCTCGAGCTCGGGGAACAGCAGCTCGGCCACGAACGCGGTGAGCGCGGCGGTGCCCAGCGTTCCCAGAGTCGCGAGCAGGATCGAGGCGCGCAGCACGGGCCGGATCTCGTCGAACCCCGCCGACAGACCGCCTTCGAACAGGATGAAAGCGAGCGCGACGACGCCGATCTGGCGGGCCAGCTCGAAGTCGCGGAAGTCGATCAGGTCGAGCCCGTCCGTCCCGATCGCCATCCCGAGCGCGAGGACGAGCACCAGGCCGGGCATCCGCAGGCGCCCGGCCGCCAGGGAGGCGGCGAGCCCGGCCGCCAGCAGCACCCCGACGATCAGGACGAGCTGTCCCTCGTCGTTCACGTGGCGGGAACCCTGCCAGAACGGCGGGCGCTAGGCGTCGAAGCTGAGCTGCGGCGCAGCTGGCGCCACCAGCAGCTCGGCGCCCTCCACCCCGGCCTTGTTCACAGCCGGGTTGGCGGGCGCCACCGAGGTCCGCGCGGGATCGAGCGGGCCGAGCAGGCCCTCGGGGTCGCCCTCGAGCCAGGCGGCCTCCTCGTCGGGGCCGGCGAGCACGCACGGCATGCGGTCGTGCACGGGCGCGGCGACGGCGTTGGCGGGGCAGGTGAGGATGCAGGCCGAGTGGACCAGCTCGCCGCCGACTCGGGTGCGCCGCCACAGCCCCGCGAAGGCGAACGGCTCGCCGCCGTCGACCGTGTAGCGGAACGGGAGCCGCTCACCCGTGTTTCGCTCAGCCTTCAGCCACTCGTACCAGCCGTCGGCGAGCACGAGGCAGCGCCGCTCGGGCCGCTCGTAGAGCTCGGCGAACGGCGCCTTGACCGCGACCGTCTCCGCCTTGGCGTTGATCGGCTGGAAGCCCTTGAGCTCGCGCGCCCACGGCGGCACGAGACCCCAGCGCACGGTGCGGGCGACGCGCCGGCCCTCGCCGTCGGCGGTCGCGATCGCGATCGGCTCGGTCGGGCACACGTTGAAGCGCTCGAGCGTCTCAGGCTCGACACCGTCGGGGTCGGAGAGCACGAAGCGCTCGGCGAGCGCGCGCCCGCCGGGCGTGGTCAGCGTGTAGCGCCCGCACATGGGATCCAGGCTACGAGGTGGCGCGGCGCTCTTCGAGCGGCGGGACCGGCCCCTCGGGCACCAGCGCGCCGTCCTGCCAGCGGAACGACACCTCGGTCTCGCCGCCGCTCGGGCAGCACGGCTCGTCGCCGGACTCGTAGAGCCCGTAGGCGAGCGTGACCGCGCGCTTGCGGGCCTCGGCCACGCGGACCTTGCCGCTCACCAGCGGGTCGTCTGAGCCGACGAGGTCGCTCCCGACGAAGAAGAACGCGCGGTTGCCGCCCTCCTCGTGGCGCCCCACGAGCACCCGCAACTCGGCCGCCGCCTTCCAGTCCGCCAGCCGTACCGGCTTGAAGCCCTCCTCGGCGAGGGCCGCGACGGCGGCGCGCCGCTCGGCACGCTGCGCGCGCGTGAGCGTCGGCTTGGCCGGCGCCTCGGCCGCGGGCTGCTCGGCCACCGGCGACGGCGCCGGAGCCGCGACCTCCTCGTCGGCCGAAGGGATGACCATCACCGCGATCGCCACGCCGCAGCCGAGCAGCGCGGCGGTGGCGACGAGCGCCGCCACCCGAGCGGGCCAGCGCCGGTGCGGCGGAGGGGTGATCGCGTGCGCCGCCATCCCGCGCGATGGTCCTCGCGCGCCCGTGCCAAGTCAATACCCATAAGCGGAGGTCTGAGCGCTCACCCCGTGCCCTCGACCCGCATCGCGCGCGCGAGCGCGCCCCCGAGCACGTGCACGGCGTCCCCGAAGCGCACGAACAACGGCCCGTCGAACGGCTGCTTGTCGACCACCTCGAACGCGTCCCCGGGAGCGATCCCCCGCTCGGCGAGGTACCGCAGCATCGCCGGGTCCGAGTCCGAGACGCGCACGAAGGTCGCGGCCGCCCCCGGCTCGAGGTCGGCCAGGCAGCGGGTGGGCTCCTCGTCGATCACGAGGTCGACCGACGGGATCGGATCGCCGTGCGGATCGCGCGTCGGGTTGCCGAGCTTGGCCGCGATCAGCGCCTCGAGCTCCTCCGAGAGCACGTGCTCGAGCACCTCCGCCTCGTCGTGCACCCGGTCCCACGGGACGCCGAGGTCCTCGGCGAGGTAGAGCTCGAGCAGCCGGTGGTGGCGCAGCACCTCGAGCGCCAGCCGGACGCCGCGGTCCGTCAGCTCGACGCCCCGGTACGGCACGTGGGCCACGAGCCCGAGCTCGTCGAGCTTGCGGACCATGCCGGACGCCGACGCCGCCGTGACCTCGAGCCGCTCGGCCAGCGCGGTCGTGCTGACAGCCCCACCCGCCCGCTCGCCGAGCTGGTAGATCGCCTTCGCGTAGTCCTCCACGGCGGGGGAGAACGCGTTGTCGCGGCTGGCCATGACACAGATTATGGCACGCCTAAACCTGGGCTCCGCGCGACGAGCGTGACGGCGAACAGGACGACGGCCGCGAGCGCCACCGACGCTCCGGCGGCGACCTCCCAGTGGTAGGAGACCAGCAGGCCGGCGACGCCCGCCAGCGCTGCGAGGCCGGCCGCCAGGATCAGCGCCACCGGCAGGCGTGCCGCCAGGTTCAACGCGCCGGCCCCGGGCGCGAGGATGAGCGCGACCACCAGCAGGCTGCCGAGCCCGCGCGCGCCCGCCATCGTCGCCACCGCCAGCACGACCAGCAGCCACGCCTCCCAGCGCGCCGGCCGCGCACCGAGCGACGGCGCGGCCGCGCGGTCGAACACGCTGATCGCGAGCCGCCGGTGGGCGAGCGCGAGGGCGGCCACGACCACCGCCGTCAGCACTGCCGCCTCGGCGACGTCCCGGCCGGTCACGCCGAGCAGGTCGCCGAACAGCAGCTCGCCGAGGCGCGCCGGGACGTCCGGAGAGAGCGCCAGCAGGGCGCCGACGCCGACGAGCCCAGTGACCGCGACGGCCACGCCGGCGTCACCGCCCAGCCGCTCGTCGCGCCCCGCGAGCGCGATCGCCGCGGCGGCGACGAGCACCCCGCCCGCCGCGCCCGCCACGAGCGGCGCTCCCGCGAGTGCCGCCAGCACGAGCCCCGGCAGCATCCCGTGCGCCAGCGACTCGGCCGCATAGCTCTGGCGGTGCAGCAGCACCCACACGCCCAGCGGCCCGCAGGCGACGGCGAGGATCAGGACCTCGACGAGCGCGCGTCGCATGAGGTCGGTCGCGAACGGATCGGTGAGCCAGGACACCATCAGTGCTCGTGGTGCTCGACGGCGATCGCACGGCGCTCGCCGATGACCACCAGCTCGTGGCCGTAGGTCTCCTGCAGGACGTCGCGGGTGAGCACCTCGGCGGGCGGCCCGTAGGCGATCTGGCGGCGATGCAGGCACAGCACCGTGTCCCACGCGCGCGCCTGCTCGACGTCGTGGGTGGCGACGAGCAGCGCCCTCCCCTCCTCGCGCAGCTCGCGGAAGACGGCCTCGATCCGCTCGCCGCTGACCGCGTCGACGCCCGAGAGCGGCTCGTCGAGCAGCAGCACCGGCGCGTCCTGGAGCAGCGCGCGCGCGATCAGCACCCGCTGGCGCTGGCCGCCCGAGAGCGTGCCGAAGCGCGTCCGCGCGGCGTCGGCCAACCCGACGCGGGCGAGCGCTTCGCGTGCGGCGGCACGGTCTGCGCGCGCGACCCGGCGCCACCACGGCGTACGCCCGTACGCGCCCATCAGCACGACGTCGAGCGCGCTCACCGGGAAGTCGAGCCGCGTGCGGTCGGTCTGCGCCACGTACGCGGGCCGGCCGGCGAGCTCGACGCTCCCGTGGCGGAGCGGCAGCTCGTCCAGCAGCGCGCGGAAGAGCGTCGTCTTGCCGCCGCCGTTGGGGCCGAGCACCGCGGCGATCCGTCCGGGCTCGAGCGCGAACTCCACTCCCGCGAGGGCGTCGTCGCCCGGGGCGTAGCCGCCTCCGAGGCCGGTGACGCGCACGGCACTCATCGCGTGACGACGGCGACGACGGCGAAGACGGCCGCGGCGAGCACCGCGAGCGCGGGGCCGGGGCCGACGTTGAAGGCGTCGGCGAGCCACAGGCCGGCGACCGCCTCCGCCGCGCCCAGCGCCACCGCCCCGAGCCGTAGCGTCCGCAGGTCGCGCGCCACCAGCCGCACCGTGGCGGCCGGGATGACGAGCACGGCGGTCACCAGCAGCGAGCCCACGGCGTCCAGCGCGACGACCACGGCCACGGCCACGGCGGCGAGCAGCAACCGGTCGGCGGCCGGCGGTCGGGACGCCGAGCGAGCGGGCCGCGACCGGGTCGAAGCCGCCGGCCAGCCACGCGCGGCGCAGCGCGGCGTCGAGCCCCAGCACGGCGGCGACGGTGGCGGCGGTGAGCCACAGGTCGCGCTCGCTGATCGCCAGCGCGCTGCCGAACAGGAGCCGGTCGACGCCCGCTCCCGACTCGTACACGTCGCTGGCCAGCACCACGCCGAGCGCCAGGGCGCCCGCGAGCAGCAGGCCGGTGGCGGCGTCCGGCCCTGCGCGGCGGCCGAGTCGCTCGACCGAGCCGGCGTACAGCAGCCCGGTGCCCAACGCTGCGGCCTGGGCGGGCACGCCCCACGGCCCGGCGACGACGAGCCCCGGGAACGCGGCGGTCCCGGTCCCATGGGTGAAGAAGGCCAGCCGTCGCAGCACGATCCAGGAGCCGAGCACGCCGCCGAGCACCGCGAGCAGCAGCGTCTCCAGCAGCGCGCGCTGCATGAACGGCGTGTCGAACGGCTCGGGCAGGCTTACGAGGGCAGCGAGCACCGGCGCCCCCCGAGCCCGTCGACGATGGCGCGCGTGTTGGCGGCGATCGAGCGCAGGTACGTGTCCCCGCCGGAGCCGGGCGGCCCGAGCGAGTCGGCCCACAGCTCGGCGCCCACCCGCGCGCCCGCCTCGCGCGCGATCGCCTCCTCGACCTTCGGGCTCACCGAGCTCTCGGCGAAGATCGCCTCCACGCCCGGCGTCGCGGATCGTGTCGATCAGCGCCGCGGTGTCGCCGGCCGACGGCTGGGCCTCGGTCGAGAGCGACGGGATCACCGTGCCGATGACCTCGATGCCGTAGCGGTCGGCGTAGTAGCCGAGCGCGTCGTGGGACGTGACGAGCTTGCGCGCGGCCACCGGGATGCCGGCGACGCAGCGCTCGACGGCCGCGTCCAGCCGCCGCACGCGCGCCGCGTACGTGCGCGCGCGGTCGCGGTATGCCGCGACGCCGGCGGCGTCCGCCCGCGCCATCGCCTCGCGCAGGGCGGGCACAGCGCGCAGGACGTTGGTCGGGTCCTGCCACCAGTGGGGGTCCTCCCCACGCTGCCGGACGTGCGCGGACAGGTCGAGCACCGGCGCGTCGGTGCCGGAGGCCTCGATCGCCTCCTCGAGCCACTCGTCGACCTCGCCGCCGGAGCGGACGACGAGATCGGCGTCCGCGATCGCCTCGACGTCGCGCGGGCGCAGCTCGTAGTCGTGCGGGTCGCTGTTGGCGCTCAGCAGGCCGGTCACCGAGGCCCGCTCGCCGCCGACGTTGCGCGCGAGGTCGGCCGCCTGGGTCGTGGTGGCCACGACCTCGAGCGCGCGGCCCGCAGCGCCGGAGTCGTCCTCGCCGCAGCCGGCCGAAGCCGCGGCGAGCAGCACGGCGACGATGGCGAGGACGCGGAGCACGGCGCGCGGATCTTATTGAAAGTCATTCTCATTCTCAATACAATCTGCGGTGTGAGCTCGTGGACGGAGCACGCCCACCAGATGCTGTCTCGCGCCGGGCACCGCGCCGGCGGAGCGCGCGAGGAGGTGCTCGCGCTGCTCTCGCGGCAGGACTGCTGCCTGAGCGCGCAGGAGATCCACGACGAGCTGCGCGGCGGCGGCGGCAAGCCGGTCGGCCTGGCCAGCGTCTACCGCGCGCTCGACGTGCTCGCCCAGCTCAAGCTCGTGCACCGGATCGACGTCGACGGCATCGCCTGCTACGAGCCCGCCGACCCCAGCGGCGACCATCACCACCACGCGATCTGCGACCGCTGCGGCAAGCTCGACCCGTTCGAGGACGCGGAGATCGAGCGCCTGCTCCACGACGTCGGCGAGCGGCTCGGCTACCAGGTGGGCGCGCACGACGTCGTGCTGCGCGGCGCCTGCCCGGACTGTTCCGCGCGCTAGGGGCGCCCAACGGGCCATCGCGGTGAAAGGAATGGCCCGTTCGGCGGATCCCCGAGGGCTATCGTCCGCAGGGGTTCGTGCAGGCAACAAAGTGCGGACCTTTCTGCCGATCTAGGTGTTGCAACTCGTCGTGCCCCGCCGTTCCCTCACCCGCAGGCAGGTTCTCCGCGCCGGCGCCGCGATCGCTGCCGCGACCGGCCTTCGCCCCGCCTCCCCCGCGCTCGCCGCCCGACCCGCGGCGTTGTTCGAGATGCCGCTCGATCGGGCTCCCGGCACGTGCCGCGACCGCCGCGGCTCGCGGCTGGCGGACGACCGGCGTGCTCGACGCTCCCCGTCGCTTCGACCTCGTCGGTCTGACCTGGGC
The DNA here is from genome assembly GCA_963838655.1 of uncultured Solirubrobacteraceae bacterium. Lineage (GTDB taxonomy): Bacteria > Actinomycetota > Thermoleophilia > Solirubrobacterales > Solirubrobacteraceae > DASSUW01. The sequence goes on from CAWIRW010000006.1 coordinate 376,293, forward strand.
GCGCGGCTCGGCGGCCGAGGCGCAGATCCGCGCGCGGCGCCGCGGCGGGCGCTGGACGGAGTGGGCGGCGCTGCATCCGGCCGGCGACCACGGGCCGGACCGCGGACGCGCTCCGGCGGGCACCGATCCCGCCTTCGTCGGCGCCGCCGACCAGTTCCAGCTGCGCCTGCGCGGGAACCCGCGGCACCTGCGGGCGCGCTTCGTGCGCGCGCTGCCGACCGGGCGCGTTGCGCGCCGGCTGGCCCGCCGCCTGGGCGGCGGCATGGCGCGCGTCGCCCAGACGAGCGCGCCCTCGATCATCCCTCGCGCCGCGTGGGGCGCGGCCGCCGTGCCACCGCGCGAGGCCCCGATCTACGGCCAGGTCCAGCTCGCGTTCGTCCACCACACGGTGACGGCGAACGAGTACGACCCCGAGGACTCGGCCGCGATCGTGCTGGGGATCGCGCGCTACCACCGCAACGGCAACGGGTGGAACGACATCGGCTACAACTTCCTCGTCGACAAGTACGGCCAGGTGTTCGAAGGCCGTGCCGGCGGAATCGAGGCGGCCGTCGTGGGGGCCCAGGCGCAGGGCTACAACAGCGTTTCGACCGGCATCGCCTGCCTCGGGGACTTCTCGACGATCGCCCAGACGCCGGTGGCGATGGACGCGCTCGCCCGGCTGATCGGGTGGAAGCTGTCGGTCCACGCCGTGCCCACCCAGGGCGAGGTCACGGTCACCTCCGCCGGCGGCTCGAGCAACCGCTACCCCGCCGGCGCGCTCGTCACCTTCCAGCGCATCTCCGGGCATCGCGACGGCAACAACACGAGCTGCCCGGGCACCGTGCTGTACAGCCAGCTGGACGCGCTGCGCAGCGCGGCCGCGCAGTTCTCGGGCCCGCTCGTCGGCCTCAGCCTCAACACGCTGACGCGCCTGCGCGGGCTGCGGCCGGTGAACGTCTCCGGCTACCTGCGCTTCCCGGACGGGTCGGCCGCCGCCGGCGCGCGCGTCGACGTCGAGTTTCTCCCGCGCGCGGCGACCGGTGCCGCGTGGGGGCCGCTGGCCACGGCCGTCTGCCGGTCCGACGGCAGCTACCGCACCACGCTCGAGTTCCCGTCGTCGGGGACCGTCCGCGCGATCTTCCGCGGCGACGCGTCGCGCGCGCCGATGGCGTCGAACCCGCGCAAGGTCTTCGTCGCGGCCGACATGACGGCCGCGCTCGGGCGCCGGGAGATGCGGCTCGGGCGGCGCGTGCGGCTGGTGGGCAGCGCCGAGCCCGCGACGCAGGTGCGCGTCAAGACCCAGCGCCGGATCGGGCGCCGCTGGAGGCGCGAGCGCGTGAAGACGATCCCGGTGCGGGACGGCGCGTTCCGCGCCTCGATCAAGCCGCGCGCCCGCGGCAGCTACCGCATCGTCGCGCAGGTCGGCAGCACCCGCCGCCGGCTGTACCTGCGCGTACGCTAGGCGGATGCCGCTCGTCGATCGCGCCGACAGCACGCTCGTCGTGGTCGACGCGCAGCGCGTGTTCTTCGACCAGCACGCGATGACCGACGAGGAGCGCGCGCAGGGCGCCGCCGCGCTCGAGCGGCTGCGCTGGCTGGCCGGCCTCGCAGCGCTGCTCGAGGTGCCGGCGGTGGTCGTCGAGGAGGGGCCGGCGCGCAACGGCTCGACCGACGAGCAGCTGCTCGAGCGGCTCGCGCCGGGCACGCCCGTGTTCGCCAAGGAGACGTTCAGCCTGGTCGCCGAGGACGGCGCGGTCGCGGCGATCCGCGACACCGGGCGGCGGACCGCGGTCGTCGGCGGCTTCGAGACCGACACATGCGTCGCGCAGTCGGCGATCCAGTTGCACGACCTCGGCTTCCGCGTCGTCGTCCCCGAGGACGCCGCCTACACGACGGGTGAAGTCGAGCACCGCCGCGGCCTGGACCAGATGCTGCGGGCGGGAGTCGAGATCCTGCACTGCAAGGGCGTGGCCTTCGAGTGGCTGCGCACGGTCGAGGACGCGACGCGAACCCTGCGTGCCGCCGAGGAGCGGTTCGGGCCGCCCCCGCTGCGGCTGTGACCCTCGGCCAGCGCGACCTCAACCGCGCACTGCTCGCCCGCCAGGGCCTGCTCGAGCGCTTCCCGCCCGACCTGCCGGCCGCGCTGCGGCGGATCGGCGGCATCCAGGCGCAGTACGCGCCCGCGATGTACCTCGGCCTGTGGTCGCGCGTCGCCGACCTCGAGCGCGACGCGGTCACGCGCGCGCTCGAGGACCGCTCGGTCGTCCAGGCGACGCTGCTGCGCTCGACGATCCACCTCGTCGCAGCGGATGACTTCTGGCCGTGGACGATCGCCGTTCGCCGCGCCCGGCGGGAGAGCTTCCTGCGCGGCCGGCCCGACGCGCCGCCGCCGGCGGCCATGGCGCGCGCGGCGCGGAAGCTGCGCGGCCGGCTGGCCGACGGGCCGCTGCTGCGGCGGGACGTGGAGGCGCTACTCGACAAGGAGGCCGCCCGCGGCGTCGGGCTGTGGCTCGACCTCGTGCGCGTGCCGCCGCTCGGCACCTGGGAGCGGCGCCGCGCCGACCTCTACGGGCTGGCCGAGAGCTGGCTGGCGCCGGTGAAGGTGTCGAAGGCCGAGGCGGTCGAGCACGTGATTCGCAGCTACCTGAGCGGCTTCGGGCCGGCGCCCGCGGGCGACATCGCGAACTGGGCCGGCCTCAAGCTCGGCGACGTCAAGCCCGCGCTCGCGAGGATGGAGCTGCGCCGGTTCCGCGGCCCGGGCGGCGAGGAGCTGGTCGATCTGCCGGACGCGCCGCTGCCCGACGCGGACACGCCTGCGCCGGTCCGGTTCCTGCCGGTGTGGGACGCGACGCTGCTCGTGCATGCCCGCCGCACGCAGATCCTGCCGGAGGAGCTGCGCCCCCGGGTCTTCAGCATCAAGCTCCCGCACGGCGTCTCGACGTTCCTGGTCGACGGCGCCGTGGCGGGCGCCTGGCGGCTGGACGGACGGCCGGGTCGCGCTCGAGCCGTTCGTGCGGCTCTCCGTCGGCACGCGGCGGGCCTTGCAGGCCGAGGCCGAGCGGCTGGCGGCGTTCGCCTCGTAGGGCGCCGGCGAACGTCAACTGCGGCTGGGTAGGGAGGGTGAGGGAGCCGGCGTGGCCGGCGATCGCGCGAACCTTGTCGGATTACCCCCGGTTTCCGGGGGTGAATGGACAAGGTTCGGCGAACCATCCCGGATAGGCGTCGGTTTCCGACGCCAATCGGGGATCGTTCGCGCCCCCGCGCCAGGCTCACCGCGCGCAACTTCCCCGCGCGGCGGTTGGCTCCCCAGCCTCCCTACCCAGCCGCAGTTGACGTTGACGTTCGGGGACTAGGGAACCCCCCGATGCGACCTCCGCGCGCCGGGATCAGGATCGTCCTCCTCCCCTCCCCCGCCCCAGGAGAACCTCCCCGATGCTCTCAAGCCAGCGCGCGCTTCGCGACCTCCCCGCCCTCCGTGACCTGATCGACGGCGAGGTCGTCACCCCCGCTGACGACCGCTGGGACGACGCCCGCCGGCCCTGGAACCTCGCCCATGACCAGCGGCCCGAGCTGGTCGCCTTCCCGGAGAGCGCCGAGGACGTCGTGGCGATCGTGCAGTACGCGAGCCGCAACGGCCTGCGCGTCGCGCCGCAGGGCACGGGCCACAACGCGGGCTCGCTGGGCTCGCTCGACGACACGATCCTGCTCAGCACCTCGCGCATGCGCGGCGTGAGCGTCGATGCCGAGGCGCGCAGCGCCCGCGTCGCCGCCGGCACGCTGTGGATCGAGGTCACCGAGGTCGCGTCCGAGCTCGGGCTCGCGCCGCTGTCCGGCTCCTCGCCCGACGTCGGCGTCGTCGGCTACTCGCTGGGCGGCGGCGTGAGCTGGCTCGGCCGCAAGCATGGCCTGTCAGCCAACAGCATCCTCGCGATCGAGCTCGTGACCGCCGACGGGCGCCTGCGCCGCGTCGACGCCGACAACGAGCCCGAGCTCTTCTGGGCGCTGCGCGGCGGCGGCGGCAGCTTCGGCGTCGTCACCGCGATGGAGATCGCGCTGTACCCGCACGCCGAGATCTACGCCGGCGCGATGTGGTGGCCGTGGGAGCGCTCGGCCGACGTCCTGCACCGCTGGCGCGAGTGGACCGAGACGGCGCCCGAGGAGGCCACCACGTCGATCCGCATCATGCAGATGCCGCCGATGGAGGAGGTCCCCGAGTTCCTGCGCGGCCGCAGCTTCGTGACGATCGACGGCGCCGTGATCGGCGACCGCGCCCACGGCGCCGAGGTGATCGCCGCGCTGCGCGACCTCGGCCCCGAGATCGACACGCTTCGACATGGTGCCGCCGGTGGCCCTCTCCCGGATCCACGGCGACCCGGAGGAGCCGATGCCGGTGCTCACCGAGCACCGCCTCCTGCGCGACCTGCCGGCCGAGGCGGTCGACGCGTTCCTCGCCGATCGCCGGCCCGGACTCGGGCTCCCGCCTGCATGATGGCGGAGATCCGCCACCTCGGCGGCGCGCTCGGGCGGGTCGAGCCCGGCCACGGCGCGCTCGGCAAGCTCGACGCCGACTACCTGTTCTTCGGCGGCGGCCCCGCCTTCTCGCCCGAGATGGTCGCCGGCCTGCGGGCCGAGCTGCCGCGCTTCAAGGCGGCGATGGCGGCGTGGGACGCCGGCACCGGCTACCTCAACTTCGAGGAGACGACCGTCGACTCGCGCTCGTTCTACGACGAGGTCTCCCACCGCCGTCTGAGCCGCCTCAAGGCGCGCTACGACGCCGGCGACCTCTTCCGCTCCAACCACCCGATCAAGCCCGGCCACTGAGAGCCGGCCCAGCGCGGTCGCCGTCAGCGGCGGCCGCGCACCCACTCGCCGACCTTCTCGGCGGCGTCCCCGACCTTGTCGCCGGCCTTGTCGACGCCCACGCCGGCCTCCTTGAACAGGCTGCGGAAGCGCTCGGCGTAGTGCTCGGCGGCGTCGCCGGCCTCGTTACGCGGGTCGATCGGGTCGCCGCGCCGCACGTAGCCCCCGTTCATGACCGCGTCGTAGTCGCCGGAGCGGACCCATTTCATCAGCTCGGAGACGCGCTTGACCGGGAAGGCGTGCGTCTGGGCGAGCTCCACGCGCAGGCGCGAGAGCTTGTCCCACCCCGGCTCCCACTCCGCGTACTCGTTGGCCTGCTTGAGGAAGGCGTCGAGGTTGAGCTTGCGCGAGGCCGCGCCGCCGGCAAGGACCATCAGAGTGCGGGAGGTGACGAGCGGGTCGCGATTGACGAGCGTTGCGGCGCGGTCGCAGCTCAGCTCGGCCGCGCGGAACCACTCGAGCAGGGCGAGCTTGACCGCCAGCAGCGGCAGGCCGGCCATCAGCGGCAGCCGCGCGACGCCCACGCCGAGCGAGAGCAGGATCATCAGCGCGGTCCGGTAGAGCACGTGGTCGGACAGGATGTGCCCGGCCTCGTGGCCGAGCACGGTCCGCAACTCGTCGGTGTCGAGCAGCTCGACGGTGCGCGAGTTGACCATCACCATCGGCCGGCCCGAGCCGATCGCCGCCGCGTTCGTGACCGGGAACTGGGTCAGGTAGAGATCGGGGACGTCGGGGAGGTCGAGCCGGGCGATCGCGGCGCGGTGCGACGCCCACGCCTCCGGCAGCTGCTCGGACCCCAGGCGCACCGACCCGGCCAGGAACACCTGCCGCAATGCGCGCTCGTAGCCGAACTCGATCAGCTTGCGCACGACCGTGTCGAGCATCGGGATCGACTGCAGCGCGGCGGTGGCGGCGCGGTCGGCGGGGTGCTCGTATGCCTTCGAGGAGATGTCCTTCAGGCGCTGGTCGGCGGGGAGATCCGTCATGCGATCCAAGCTAACGATCGCGAAGCCGGATCACCAGCCGCAGGCCGGACCACTTTTCGTCCAGGGCCGCGACCTTGTTGTCGACGAGCGCGTTGGCCAGGGCCAGCTCCCGCACGACGTCCTCGGTGAGGTCGGTCGGCACCTTCGAGGCCCGTTTCGGCCACCCGATCCACAGCCCGGCGTTCGGGCGCATCGCCGCTCGCAGCACCGGCATCCGCCGCGCCAGCTCCGCCCGCTCGGTGTGGAAGGAGAGGATCACGTCGGCCGGCCCGCGCGCCGTGCGCCCGACCGTCACGTCGTCGGGCAGCTCCCCGAGCGTCCCGCGCTCGAACCCGTCGGGCGCAGCGAGCAGTAGCAGCCTGTGCCCGGGCTTGATGCCGAGCTTCTTCGGCAGCGGCGTGCCGCTGTAGCCGGCCGGGGCGCTCATCGGCCCCGAGTATCGTCCACCGGCATGCCCGATGGCGCTCATCTCGCCGCGTTCGCAGCCGCCGCGGTCGTGCTCGCCGTCGTTCCGGGCCCGGGCATGCTGTACGTGCTTGCGCGGAGCCTGGCCGACGGCGTCGGCACCGGGCTGCGGTCGACGGCCGGGACCGCGGTCGGCGGGCTGGCGCACGTCCTCGCCGCCGCGCTCGGCGTGTCCGCGATCATCGCCGCCTCCGCCACGGCGTTCGAGCTGCTGCGCTACGCCGGCGCCGCGTACCTGATCTGGCTCGGCGTACGGACGCTGCGCAGCGCCGGCGCGATGCCCGAGCCGGGAGCGACCGGCCGCGAGCGCGCGCTGCGCCAGGGCGCGCTGACCGAGGCGCTGAACCCGAAGACGGCGCTGTTCTTCCTCACCTTCCTGCCGCAGTTCGTGCAGCCCGAGCGCGGACCCGTCGTGCTCCAGCTCCTGCTGCTGGGCAGCGTCTCCGTGCTGCTCAACTCGGCCGCCGACGTCGTCGTCGCGGTCCTCTCGGGGCGGCTCGCAGCCTTCGTCCGCCGCTCGCCGCGCTGGTGGCGTCGCCAGCGGATCGGCTCAGGGCTGCTCCTGATCGGCATCGGCGGCGCCGCGGCCGCCACCGGCGGGCGTTCGCACACCGGCTCCTGAGCCGGGCTTTGCGAGCGCGAGCCCGGCGGTGATGCCGAGCGCGACGGCCAGGACCCCCGCGAGGCGGGAGAGCGTGAGCGTCGAGGAGCCGAGCGCGGCGGCAGCCAGCAGGGCGCTGACCGGCAGAACGCCGGAGAAGAGACCGGCACGCTCGGCGCCGAGGCGATGGACGGCGGTGTACCACGCCACGAACGCCAGCGCCGTGACGACGACCGCGAGGTACGCCGAGGGCGGCGGCCTCGCCAGCGGTGGGAACGGCCAATCCGTCCGCGAACAGCGCGTAGACCGTCAAGAGCGGCACCGCGAGCACGCAGGCCCAAGCAGACACGGCGAGCGCGCCGAGCCGCGGCAGCAGTGGCGCGGCCAGCAGCGAGAACGCCGCCTCGCACGCGAGCGCGCCGAGGGCGAGCAGCAGCGCCGCGGCGCTCATCGAGCCGCCGAGGCCCTGTACCGCCGCGGCGCCGGCGGCGACCACCAACGCGGCGAGCACCAGCCGCGGATCGGGGCGCCGGCGGTCTGCGAGCGGGCCCGCGATCGCGAGCACGATCGGCACCGAGCCGACCACGACGCCGACGCTGCCGGCGTCCGCCCGCTCGACCGCCGCCAGCAGCAGCAGGTTGAACGCCGCCAGCCCGCTGGCGGCGAGGGCGAGCAGCAGCGCGAGCTCGCGGCGGTCGATGCGCGGCAGGCGGCCTCGCAGCATCGCGACGAGCAGCGCACCGCCGACCGCGTAGCGGAGTGCCTGACCGCCCGCGGCCGGATACCCCGTGAGCTCGCCCGCGGCGGCGAAGCTCGTCCCGACCGCGGTCAGCGCCGCGACGGCGAACAGGGAGCTGACCAGCACGGGGCCGCGCGCGGGCCGCGGCGATGGGAGAGCGTCGGAAGGCCCACGGCCCCGCGAGGCTACGGCGCGACTGGCATGTGCGGTAGAACCATTCGAATGCCCAAATCGCAGACCACTTCGACCGTCGGCTCGGCCGAGCTGTTCGCGGTGCTCGACCGGGCGGACGACACCCCGCTCCACGCGCAGCTGACCCGCAGCCTGCGCGACGGCGTCCGGTCCGGACGGCTGCGCGGCGGGACGGCGCTGCCCTCGTCGCGGCGGCTCGCGAGCGAGCTCGGGGTGTCGCGGGCGCTGGTCGTCGAGGCGTACAGCCAGCTCGTCGCCGAGGGGTACCTCGTCGCGCGCCAGGGGTCCGCGACGCGCGTGGCGACCCTCAAGGCGCCGTCGGCGCGAGCCGACGAGGCTGTCGCCCCGGCGGCGCGCACCTCCGCGTACGACCTCCGGCCAGGGCGCCCGGACCCGTCGCTGTTCCCCCGCCGCGCCTGGCTCGCCGCCCACCGGCACGCGCTGTCCACGGCAACCGCGGCCGAGCTCGGCGGCTACCCGGATCCCGCCGGTCCGCCGGCCTTGCGCACGGCGCTCGCCGAGTACCTCGGCCGTGTCCGCGGAGTGCTGGCCGCTCCCGAGCGGCTGATCGCGTGTGCCGGCGTCGCCCAGGGGATCGGGCTCGCCGCCGCCGCGCTCGCCGCACGCGGGGTGCGGCGGATCGCCGTCGAGGACCCGGCTAGCCCGGGAACGAGGGAGGTGCTCGCGGCGAACGGGCTCGAGGTCGAGCCTGTGCCCGTCGACCGCGACGGGCTCGACGTGGCGGCGCTGAGCCGCTCGGGCGCCGAGGCCGTGCTCGTCACGCCCGCGCACCAGTACCCGACCGGCGTCGTGCTCAGCCCGGCGCGCCGCGCGGCGCTGCTCGCCTGGGACGGCTGGATCGTCGAGGACGACTACGACGCCGAGTTCCGCTACGACCGTGCGCCCGTCAGCGCGCTCCAGGGACTCGCGCCCGATCGGGTCATCTACGCCGGCTCCGTGAGCAAGACCCTCTCCCCCGCCCTGCGCCTCGGCTGGCTCGTCGCCCCCGGCGCGCTGCTCGACGACCTACGCGAGCGCAAGCGGCTCGCCGACCTCGGCTGTGCGACGCTGGACGCGCTCGCCCTTGCCCGGCTGCTCACCACCGGCGGCTACGACCGGCACCTGCGCCGAGCGCGGATCGCGTACCGTCGCCGCCGCGATGCGCTGGCCGGCGCGCTGCACCCGCGCGAGATCGCCGGCGCGGCGGCCGGCCTGCACCTCACGCTCGTCCTCCCGGACCGGGACGCCGAACAACGAGCCGCCGCCGGGAACGTGCTCGTGTCGACGCTCACCGAGCACTACCTCGGCGAGCCGGCCGCGGCGGGCCTGCTGCTCGGCTACGCCGCGCTGCCCGAGCCCGCCCTGACCGCCGCCGCCCGAGCGCTCACGCTCGTACCCAGTCCGGTCGCGTCATCGTGATCTCGTAGCGCCGCTCGCCGGGCACGTTGCGGTGGAGCAGATCCGAGAGCGTGCTGGTGGAGCGGATCAGCTCCCATCCGAGCGGTGAGAACGTGCCGGGGTTGAAGACGCGCGGGGAGAGCAGCGGGTTGGTGAGCGCCTGGGAGAACGCGTCGATCGCCACCAGGCGGCCGATCAGCGACGGCAACACGGCATTGGGCCGGACGTCCTCGGCGAACAGGCCCGGGTAGAGCTCGATCTCGTCGACGCTCGAGTACAGCTCGCGCAGCCCGCCGATCACCTGCGGGTCGCTCGACACGTCCTCGAAGCGCCTCGCGCGCGGGAAGCGCGCGAGCTCGCGGTACTCGTTGTACGGCGCCAGCCGCACGGCGCGCGCCTGGCGCACGCTCGCGAGCTCGGCGTCCCATACCTCGGGCGGCGAGTTGAGGAGGCCGACGCGGCCGGCGCGCTGGCGCGAAGCGTCCTCCAGGCAGGCGCCGAGCCCGTGCTCGACCACCGGGTCTGTGCTGAACAGCGTGTCCTGCACGGCGACCTCGCGGCCCGCGATCACGAACCGCGACGGCACGAGGCTGTGCCAGCGGTAGAGCAGGTTGAACTCGATCGCCATCCAGTTCTGCCGGTACCAGCGCGGGTTGCGGAAGCCGGTCGGATCGGCCAGCAGCCTCACGTGATAGGGCGAGATGTGGTTGATGTACTCCTCGACCACGATCTTGATCAGGATCACTGTGAGGATGTTGCGGGCGGTCTGGAACAGCCGTTCGTCGTCCCAGCCGTACTCGCGCTCGAGCGCCCGCGCGATCCGGTTGTGCTCGCGCAGGAAGAGCACGCCCATGAGCACGAAGCCGAGCTGGAGGTTGCCCGTGTCGCTGCCGAACGCGAACAGCTGCCGCCGCTGATCGTCGGTGATCTGGTCGGCCCGCACGACCGTGACCCTGTCGAACTGCTTGCGGTCGCCCTCGTAGAGGTACGGCGGGTACTCCTCGCCGCCCAGCTCCTGCGAGATCAGCAGCCCGTGCTCGCCCGCGCGCAGCTGCTGGGTGACCGCGGCGTTCAGCCCGTAGATCTGGATCAGGTCGATCTCGTGGTTGGACTCGTTGCGCGCCGGGTCGCGCCGGACCTCGCCGCGCCGGGTCGCGATACGGGCGTTCGGAGCGCAGGAAGCCGTCGACGAACCACTCCGCGAAGTACGGGAACAGCACGGTCGACTTCGGGCACGGGATCGTCTCGCCGTCGCGGTTGAAGAGCGCGGCCACCGCCTCCGCGCGCGGCAGTGCCCGGTCCTCGGCCGGCGGGAGGTGGCGCGAGTCCCACGCCCGGTCGGTGAGCGATGCCCACGACGTGTAGTCGCTCATCGTGCTCAGCGGGTTCGGCCGCGTCGGGATCTTGCGTATCGCGCGGTCGATCAGCAGCGCGCTGACCCGCCGGTGCAGCGCCGGGATCCGCTCCACGAGCCGCCATAGGAACGCGAACCGCGTGGTGAAGAACGTCTCGACCGAGTTGGCGACGCCCACCGGCAGCACGGGCCGATCCTAACCCGCCCGCGCGGCGGTCTCGGCGATGATGCGCGAGAGCTGGCCTCCCTGCCAGGCGAGCGGCGACTTGCCGGGCTCCTCGGAGACGAGCTGCGCGCCCGGGATCTCTGCCGCGTAGCGCTCCCCGGTGGCGTACGGGTGGCCAGGGTCGGCCTCGTCGCGGCTCGCGACGACCGTGACCGGCAGGTCGAGGCCCGCGAGATCCGCCCAGGCCGAGAACGCGTCCGAGCGCGGGACCTCGCGCAGCGCGTCGGCCACCGCGTCGGGGTGCTCGTGGGCGGACAGGCGCTGGCGCAGAACGGTGCGCACCGTGTCGCGGAACGCCTCCGGCACCTGCGGCTCGCCGTAGGCGGCCACGAAGCCCTCGACGCCTCCGGTGCGCAGGCCGTCGGAGAGCGCGTCCCAGCGATCGAGGTCGCGGTGGTCGTCGTCCTCGGGATCGAACGCCGGCGTGATGAGGACGAGCGCGAGCGCGCGGTCCGGATGGTCGAGCGCGAAGCGCACGATCGTGTGCGCGCCCATCGAGGCCCCCGCGAGCACCGCCCGCTCGATGCCCGCGCCGTCGAGCACGCCCCGCAGGTCGTCGGCCAGCGCCTCGTAGCTGTACGGCGCGGCAGGCTCGGACTGCCCGTGGCCGCGCGCGTCGTAGGCGATCACCCGATGCCCGCTTCGCTCCAGTGCCTTCGAGCCCATCACGACGTAGCGGCGCGTCGCGGTCAGCCCGTGCAGGAGGACGACCGGGACCCCCTCCCCCGCCTCCTCGATCGCCAGGCCGGCCACGCGCGGAGACTATCCTCGGAGACGTGATCTTCGACACCACCGAGGCCACCTTCGAGCAGGACGTCCTCGAGCGCTCGCGCCAGATGCCCGTGGTCGTGGACTTCTGGGCCGAGTGGTGCGGTCCCTGCCGCCAGCTCACCCCCGTGCTCGAGAAGGCCGCCACCGCGCGCGAGGGCCAGGTCGCCCTCGCCAAGCTCGACACCGACGCCAACCAGAGCATCGCCGCCGCCTTCCAGATCCAGGGGATCCCTGCGGTGAAGGCGTTCAAGGACGGCAAGGTCGTCGACGAGTTCGTCGGCGCCGTCCCGCCCGCGCAGGTCGAGCGCTTCTTCGACCAGCTCGTCCCCTCGGAGGCCGACGCGCTCGTGCAGGAGGGCGACGAGACCGCCCTCCGGCAGGCGCTCGAGCTCGAGCCGGGGCGGGCCGACGCCGCCGTCCCGCTCGCGCGCGTGCTGATCGAGCGCGGCGAGCGCGACGAGGCCGTGCAGGTGCTGAGCAACGTCACCGGCTCGTTCGCCGCCGACGGCCTCGCGGCCCGGCTACGGCTCGAGCCGTCCGATCCCGACGCCACCGCCGCCTTCCAGGCGCTCGATGCCGGCGAGACCGAGAGCGGCGTCGAGCAGCTGATCGCGGCGATCGCCGCCAACGGGGACGGCGACCGCCGCGAGGACCTGCGGCGCGCGGTGGTGGGGGTGCTCGACGAGCTCGGCGTCGAACACCCCCTGGCTCGCGAGTCGCGCCGCAAGCTGGCCAGCGCTCTGTACTAAGCCGCCTTGGCCAGCCCCTCGCCCTCGATGTCGACGTGGGGCAGGACGCGGCCGAGCCGGCGCGGCAGCTTCCACGCCCGCTCGCCGAGCATCACCATCACCGCGGGCACGATCGTCATCCGCACGATGAAGGCGTCGGCCAGCACGCCGAAGGCGAGCGATAGGCCGATCGACTTCGTGATCGGGTCCGGGCTCAGGATGAACGCGGCGAACACGCCGGTCATGATGATCGCGGCCGCTGTCACCACCCGGCCGCTCTCGCCGTAGCCGGAGATCACCGATTCCTTCGCCCTGCCGGTCTTGAGGAAGCGCTCGCGCATGCGGGACACGAGGAAGACCTCGTAGTCCATCGCCAGCCCGAACAGGATCCCGATCAGCAGGATCGGCAGGAAGCTGAGGATCGGCCCGGGCTTCGCCACGCCGAACAGCCCGGCGAGGTTGCCGTCCTGGAACACCCAGACCACGAGACCGAGCGAGGCACCGATGCTCAGCAGGAAGCCGAGCGCGGCCTTGACCGGCACGAGGATCGAGCGGAACACGATCGTCAGCAGGATCAGCGCCAGCCCGACGACGACCAGCATGTACTTCATGAGCGAGGCGTTGAGGCGGTCGGCGGTGTCGATGTTGATCGCCGTCTGGCCGGTCACGTAGGCGTCGATGCCGCTCTCCGCGTTGACCTCGTCGGCCTTGTCGCGCAGCTGCGTGACGAGATTGCGCGTCTCCTCCGTGGTCGGTCCGCTCGTCGGCGTGACCGAGACGACCGTCAGGTCGCCCGCCTCGTTCTGGGTGGGCTGCGAGACCGCGGCGACGCCGTCGAAGTCCTGCAGGCCCTCGGCGACGGCTCCGGCGACCTGCTTCTGCTCGTCGGCGGGGAGGTTCGGCGCGTCGACGACGATCGTGAGCGGCCCGTTGAAGCCGGGGCCGAAGCCCTCGGTCAGCAGGTCGTACGCCTGGCGCTCGGTCGACGTCGCCGGGTCCGAGCCGGCGTCCGGCAGGCCGAGCTCCATGTGCGTGGCCGGGATGGCGATCACGCCCAGGAGGCCGACGCTCACCGCCACGACCGCGAGCGGCCGGCGCGTGACGAGCTTCGCCCAGCGGACGCTCATGCTGTCCTTGCCGGCAGCGCGGCGGCGGGGCCGCCACGACACCACGCGGTTCGAGCGCGCCACGCGGTGCCCGGCGAACCCGAGGATGGCGGGCAGCAGCGTGAGCGCGATCAGCACGGCGATGCTCACGGTGCCGGCCGCCGCCATGCCCATGACGGTCAGGAACGGGATGTTGACCACCAGCAGGCCGACGAGGGCGATCACCACGGTCGCGCCGGCGAACACGACGGCGCTGCCGGCGGTCGCGGTCGCGTGCGCGGCGGCTTCACGACCGTCCTTGCCCTCGGAGAGGTTCTGGCGGTAGCGGGTGAGGATGAACAGCGCGTAGTCGATGCCGACGGCGAGGCCGAGCATCGTCGCCAGGATCGGCGCGGTCTCGGAGATCTCGAAGACGCCGGTGAAGGCCTGCAGGCCGATCAGGCCGGTGGCCACGCCGACGATCGCGGTCAGCAGCGGCAGACCGGCGGCCAGCAGCGAGCTGAGCGTGATCGCCAGCACGAGGAAGCCGATCATCAGCCCGAACGACTCCGAGTTGACCTCGGACTCGTCGGCGACGAGGCCGCCGCCGAACTCGACCTGCATCCCGGCCTCCTCGGCCGGTGTGCCGGTCGCCTCGAGCTCCTCGCGGGCGAGCGTCGTCGATCTTGTCGGCGGTCACCGGGTAGATGACGTCGGCGTAGCCGACGCGCCCATCCTCGGTCAAGGCCTTCGTCTCATACGGGTTCGTGACCCCTGAGACGTCCTTCGCCTCGACCGCCTTGGCGAGGCTCGCCTCGACGGCGGCCTTGTTGTCGGCGTCGGTCAGCTTCTCGCCCTGCGGGGCGGCGAACACGAGCCGGGCGTACGTGCCGGAGGCCGCTGGGTACTTCTGCTCGAGCAGCTCCTGTGCCTCCTGCGACTCGGTGCCGGGCACCGAGAACTTGTCGTTGGTCTTGCCGCCGAACGCGGCGGCCGCGGCGATCACGCCGACGAGTACGAGTGCCCACAGCGCGACCACGCGCTTGCGGTGCTCGAAGGCCCAGCCTCCGAGCCGATACAGGCGGTTTGCCATCAGGTTCACCTCTCCTTGCGGTTGAAACAGCCGGATCGCCACGAGGGCGCTGAGGACCACGGCGACACCGGCCGCCGAGTCGAGGAAGTAGTGGTTGCCGGTGGCCGTCACGGCGACGGCCATCACGACCGGGTGGGCCGCGAAGACCCAGCGCAGCGGGCGGCCGCGGAGGGCTCGGAAGCCGAAGATCCCGACGAGCAGGCTCCAGCCGACGTGCATGCTCGGCATCGCGGCGTACGGGTTGAACGGGACGACGCCGCCGAACGAGCCGGTGTCGTGGCCGCTCGCGAGGCCGACCGTGTCGGCGATGCCGATCTCCGGCACCAGCCGCGGCGGCGCCATCGGCAGCAGGGCGTAGGAGACGGCCGCGAAGGCCAGCGACACCAGCAGAGCGGTGCGCAGGCGGCGGTAGAGGTCGGGCCGGTTCAGCGCCAGCCAGACGAGCGTGCCGGCGACGACCGGGCCGAACCCGAGCATGTAGTAGCTCGAGAGCGGCCCGTGGAGCCCGGCGAGCGCGTCCTGGACGGCGCCTTCGTGGAAGATCGAGAGCGCCCGCTCGACCGAGATCAGCTCATGGGCGTTGGCGAGGGCGGTCCCGTAGCTGTCGATCGACAGGCCACGGATCGCGAGGTAGATCGGATACAGGGCGAGCCACAGCGCGAGCTCTGAGAAGACGAAGCGGAGCCGGCTCGAGGTCGCTCGGGGCCTCGGGAGGGCAACGGCGGTGCTCATGGCCGGGGAAGGTCTCAGCGACCGCCCCAGGTCGAATCAGGAACGTCCCGAGTGCCGTCCCTAGTGAGCGGGCTAGGGTGCGGCTGGCACGAGCTCGGAGGGCGCTTGACCGCCCCCGAAGAGCCGGATCAGGTCGTTCCGGGAGGCGATATCGAGCTTCTGGAAGACCTTGCGCAGGTGGTACTCGACCGTCTTCGGGCTCAGGAATAGCCGCGCCGCGATCTCCCGGTTGCGCCCGCCCTCGGCCACCAGCCGCGCGATCTGCAGCTCCTGCGGCGTCAGTTGCGCGAGCGCACTCGGATCGCGCTTACGCGCCGTCTCCCCCGTTGCCCGCAGCTCCGCCGCCGCCCGGTCGGCCCACGGCGCGGCGTCCAGCGCCTCGAATCGCGCCAGCGCCGATCGCAGCTGCACGCGCGCGTCGGTCTTGCGCCGTGCGCGCCGGAGGAACTCGCCGTACGCCAGCTCCGTCCGCGCGTGCACGAACGGCCAGGGGACGCGCTCGTGCGCGGCGAGCGCTTCGAGGAAGCGCTCATCGGCGTCCTCGGGCGGCGCGAGGAGCGCGCGGGCGCGCGCGATGACGATGTCGCCGACCACCAGGTCGGAGTGGCGCACCCAGCGCTGCCATGCAGCGAGCGGGTCGAGCGCATCGTCGGGCTGTCCGGCGCGCACGGCGGCCTCGATCAGGTCGTCGACCACGGTGTGGCGATACGTCATGTGGCCGTCCTCGAACACGGCGCGGAGCCGCCTGACGGCCTCGGCGGGCCGACCCATGCCGAGCTCGAGGAGGCCCAGCGCCGCCGTTGCCGCCGACACGGGATGGCAGTTGTCCCACGCCTCGCCTGCGGCGATCGCCTCGGCCGCGCGCTCGCGGCACGACGCCTCGTTCCCCCGGACCGCGTCGGCGAGCGCGAGCATCGCGAGGTTGACGGCTGCGAGGCCGTCCTGCCCCGTCTCCTTCGCCAGGGCGAGCGACTCGATGGCGGCTGACTCGCCTGCGGCGTAGCGCCCGGCCGCGTTCTCCCAGGTCGCTCGTGTCGTGAGGATGACGCTCAGGGGCGCGAGCGCCCCCGTCGCCCGAGCCGCGCGCTCGGCGCGGGCCGCCAGCGCCGACGGCTGCACGAGGTCGCCGGTGTAGGCGGCGGCCCAGGCGGCGTGTAGCAGTGTGAGCGGGTCGTCGGACTCAGCCCCGAGGACCAGCGCCTGCTCGAGCGCCGGGAAGGCCACGTCGAAGTCGTCGGCTGCGAACGCGCAGAAGCCACGCGCCGTCGCCAGTGCGGCGCGCTCGTCGTCCGTCTCTGCGCGGCTGACCTCGACCAGCGCCCGCAGATCGGGCAGCCGCTCCCAGAGGCGCCCCTGAGCACATGCCTCCGTTGCGATGATCGCCGCCTGGAGAGCGACTGCCGGGGCGGCCTCGTGGCCGGCCTCGAGGGCACGCATGCACCAGTCCAGGCACTCGCGTGGCGACGTGCGATGCATCGCGCTCGCCGCGCGGATGAGCGCTACGAGTGCGACATCGCCCGGGTCCGTGATGGTGCCGACCCGGTTAGCGAGCGCGAGCGCGCGCTCGTTCTCGCCGGCCATGCCGGCGGCTCGTGCGGCGGCCACCAGGCGTCGCGTGCGGACACTCCCGTCGGCCGTCAGCTCAGCGGAGCGCTCAAGCGCGGCCGAGGCGGCGGCGTAGCCGGCACGGGCCTGCGCGCGATCGGCGGTGCACTCGAGGTCGCCCGCCGCCTTCTCGTCGGTGCCCAGGACGGCGCTCGCGCGGTGCCAGGCGCAGCGGTCGGCGTCCTCGTCGGCGGTCAGGGCGCCGGCGAGCGCCAGGTGCACGCGGGCGCGCGCACCGAACGGCGCCCCGTTGTACACGGCCGAGCGCACGAGCGGATGGCGGAACTCGAACGTCCCGTGCGCCACGTGCACCAGCCCCGCCGTCTCCGCGGGCTCGAGCGCCGCGGCATCCAGACCGAGGTCATGCGCCGCCTGGCCGATCACGGCAAGCGAGCGGGTCGCGTCGGCCGCGGCGATCAGCAGCAGCTCCTGCGTGCTGGCCGGCAGTTCGAGGACGCGCTCGCCGAAGGCCTGCTCGGCGCCGCTGGCCGTCGTGCCGTCGCGCGCCAGCTCGAGCAGCGCCAGCGGGTTGCCGGCGGCGCGGTGCAGGACGTCGTCGCGCCGGGAGCCGTCGAGGCCGTCGCCGTAGCGGGCCGCCAGCAGGTCGCGCGCGGGCTCCTCGGCGAGCCGCTCGATGCGCATCTCCGCGATACCCGGGAGCGCGAACCGCCGGCCGGGCTCGTCGCGCACCGCGAACAGCAGCACGACGCCTTCGGCCTGCAGCCGCCGCGCGGCGAAGCCCAGCGCGTGGCCCGACTCCTGGTCGAACCATGCTGCATCGTCGAGGATCGCCAGCACCGGCTGCTCGTCGGCGGCGTCGGCCATCAGCGTGAGGGTCCCGACGCCTACGAGGAAGCGATCGGTGTCCCCCTCGCTCAACAGGCCCAGCGCGCAACCGAGCGCGCAGGCCTGGGGCCCGGCCAGGTGCTCGATCCGGTCCTCGAGCGGCCGCAGGAGCTGGTGCAGGGCCGCGTACGGCAGCTCGGCCTCGGACTCGATGCCGGTCGCCCGCAGGACGAGGAACCCCTCCGCCGCCGCCGCGGCCTGCTCGAGCAGCGCGGTCTTGCCGATCCCGGCCTCGCCGCGCAGGAGCAGCGCCCCGCTCGTGCCGCCCCGGGCCGCCTCCAATAGTCGTCCGAGCCCTGCCGTCTCGGTCTCCCGACCGATCAGCATGAGCCGATCCTACGCCTTGGCGGGGGACGTCGTGGGACCGCTCCCGCGGCACCCTCGCCGCAGACTGGGGTGCCGACTGGTGACTCTCCGGATTCGACCAGGGTCGCTCAGCCGTAGCTTGGCGGCATGACCTCGCTCCTCCCCACCTCCCGCCGCGCCGCCCGCGGTGGCGTGCTCATCGTCGGCGGCGGCTTTGCCGGCAGCTACGTCGCGCGCCGGCTCGGCCGTGCGGGCGCGACGATCGTCAACCCGACGAACTTCATGCTCTACACGCCGCTTCTACCCGAAGCCGCGTCCGGCGCCGTGGAGCCACGCCGCGTGGCCGTGCCGATCCGGACCATGTGCCCGGACGCCGAGCTGCTCGTCGGCTCCGTGCGCGAGATCTACGCCGACCAGCGGGCCGCGCTGATCGAGACCGAGACGGGCTACGTGCGCGTGACCTACGACGAGATCGTGATCGCCCTCGGCGCGCTCTCGCGCACGCCGCCCGTGGCCGTGCGCGATCAGGCGCTCGAGTTCAAGGACCTCGCCGACGCGATCGCGCTGCGCAACCACGTGCTGCACCAGCTCGACCTCGCCGACGCCGACCTCGACTCCGCCCAGCGGCGGCTCACGTTCGCCTTCGTCGGCGCCGGCTACGCGGGCGTCGAGGCGCTGACCGAGCTGCACGACCTCGTGCGTGGCGCGCTGCGCCACTATCCGCGCCTGCGCGACGTGGAGCCGCGCTGGCTGCTGGTCGACGCGGGCGAGCGCGTGCTCGCCCAGGCGCCCGAGCGGCTCGGCGACTACGCCGAGCGCGATCTGCGCAGCCGCGGCATCGACGTGCGGCTCGGCACGCGGGTCGAGCGCGTGGACGCCGACGGCGCCCTGCTGTCCGACGGCACGCGGTTCGACACGGCGACGCTCGTGTGGGCCGCGGGCGTGACCGCGAACCCGCTGAGCGAGACGCTCGGGCTGCCGACCGACGACTCCGGCCGCGTGGTGGTGGACGAGTACCTGCGGATCGAGGGCATGCCGCACGCCTGGTCGCTGGGCGACTGTGCCGCGGTGCCCAACACCGCCACCCCCGGCGTGCTCGACCCGGCGACCTGCCAGCACGCGCTGCGGCAGGCCAAGCGGCTGGCGGGCAACCTGCGCGGGCGCGCGAAGCCGTACGGCTACCGCACGCTCGGCCAGGTCGCCTCGCTCGGCCACCGCCGCGGCATCGCCCAGATCCCCGGCATGCGCCTGCGCGGCTACGCCGGCTGGGTCGTGACGCGCGGCTACCACCTGCTGCAGCTCCCGTCCATCACCCGCCGCTCGCGCGTGATGACCGACTGGCTGACCGCGGCGCTGTTCCGCCGCGACATCGCCGAGCTCTCCGCGCTCAACGCGATCGGGCGCGACGGAGGTGCATCGCGGATGACCTATCCGACCCTCGACGCCTTCTACGCCTCCGACGACCGCCGCCGCAGCTCGCGCGAGCGCGACGTCGGCCTGTGGTGGCGCGGCCGCGCGGGAGCCACCTTCCGTGCCGCCTGGGTCGAGCAGACCGGCGAGCTGTACCTGTTCGAGCACGTGCGCCCCGGCCTGCGCGGCGGCGGCGTGCACGTACTGCCTCGTCGCTTCACGGAGGACGAGCTCGAGCACGCCTTCGCCGGGTGGCGGCGCATCTGCGGCCGCCCCCGCTCCCTCGAGTGGCTCACAGCTCGAGGAGCGCGGCGTAGACCGCAACCGACGTCTCGGCGACCTGGCGCACGAGCCGGTCGAGGTCACGCCCCTCGGGTGCCGTCACGAACACCCGCCCCGGTCGGTTGACGTTCAGCCCGAACTGCTCGACCACGCGCTCGGCGACAGGCATCCACCCCTCCGGCTCGGCGGCCGCGGCCAGCGCGCCGCCGAGGTCGTCGAGCTCGTAGCGAGTCCCGCCGCGCTTGCGCACGTGCACCCGGACCGGCTTCCCGAGGGCGTAGACGAGGCCGGTGTCGAGCTCGATCTCGCCCCGCTCGCCCCAGCCGGCACGCGCCGCCGACAGCGGCGACGCCTCCTCGAGCAGCACCGCGACGTCGTCGGCGGCGATCTCGATCATCCCGGGTTCCACGCGCGCGCCGGCCGCGAGCAACACGCGCGTTGCCTCGAGGTAGTCCTCGAGGCGCTCCGCCGCGCTCGGGAGCTCGCGTGAGCCCCAGGCGGTCCAGCCGAGCGCCGTGCCGTGCGCGCTCGCGACCTCGACGTCGGCGCCCGCGGTCGAGCAGCAGCTTGACGGTCGACGGGCGCCCCCACATGCCGGCGTAGTGCAGGCCGGTGCCGTTGTCGATCCCCCGCGCGTCCAGCGGGACGCCGGCGTCGAGCAGTCGGGTCACGACGACGTCGTTGCCGTCGCTGGCGTGCATCGGCAGGAGCTCGGCGTCGGCCGGGCGCAACTGTGACGGCGGCTCCGGCGCGTGTGGGTCGCCGCGGACCACGCCCGCGATCCACTCCGTCAGCGGGTCGACAGCCGTCGGCGCCCCGGCTGCGGCCAGCAGCTCCATCAGCGACGTGTCGCCACGGCGGGCCGCGCGGGCGTAAGGCGTCAGACCGTCACGGTCGCGCGCGTCGAGGGCGGCTCCGTGAGCCATCAGCAGCTCGGCGACGGCGTTGTACTGCGCATGGAGCAGCGCGTCCCGCAGCTCCGGGTCCGACGGGCGCAGGTCGCCTTTCTCGAGCAGGACCCGAACCTTGACGGGATCCTCGATCGCGTTGCCGAGCGCGTTCGTGTCGCGCACGGTCGCGCCGCGCTCGAGTAGGAGCTCCAGGCACGCCGTGTCCTCGGCCTCGACGGCGTGGTACACGGACTCGCCGTCGTCGGGGTCGGCGCCGCGGTCGAGCAGCAGCCGCGTCGTCTCGAGGTCGTGCGCCACGCCGGCCGCCCCGTAGAGGACCGACATCGCGCCGTACTCGTTGTGGTGCACCTCGTTGACGTCGGCCCCGCGGTCCAGCAGCAGCTCGACGGTCCGCCGCACGCCGGGCGCTCGCGGCGACGACGGGCGCAGGAAGACCGAATGGCACGCACAGGAGAGCGGCCTCCTCCCCACGCCGTCCACGTCGCGGTCGATCAGCTCCGGATCGGCGTCGAGCGCCGTGACGACGGCGGCGGCGTCGCCGAGCACGAGCGCCACGTCGAAGCCCGCGCGGGCCAGCGACGGGTCGTGGGCGAGCAGGCGCTCGGCGACGTCGGCGCGGCCTCCCAGCGCCGCGCGCACGAGCCGCGAACGACGCTCGCCGCGGTCGCCCCGCGACGCCTCCACGTGGCCGACGAGCGCCGGCCAGGACGAGAAGCCGAGTTCGCGGGCGACGGCGTGCTGGGCGTCCGCCAGCCGCGGGGCGCGGTCGTCGCGCAGCTGCGCCTTCCCGGCGCGGGCCGCGCGCAGCAGCTCCTTGGCCCTCCGGCGCGCCTGGTCGAGGTCGATGTCCATCAACGATCACCTCCGTCGGCGCTGGTGCTCGCAGCCCGTGCGCCCGAGGTCGATCGCGAGCGGCGGTTCAGGCGGTCCTGCGACGGGCGACGGACCTCGGGTCCTGCCTGCGAGCCAGGCGCGCTCGCCCGGGCGCGCCTCGCGATCTTACCTGCGTCGGCGTGCCATGGGCGAACGTCAACGGCGGCTGGGTCTTTCCAGACCCTCAAACGTCGAGCGCCAGCTGGCCTGCCGGCGCAGCCACCGTGCGGCGCTGCTCCGGCGCGACGTCCTCGAAGCCGGCCACGCGCACGCCCAGCAGGCGGACCGGGCGGTCTGGGGCGTAGGCCCGCAGGAGCTCGACCGCGGTGTCGATCACCACCGCGGGCTCGTTGGTCGCGGCCTCGACCGTGCGCGCGCGGGTGACGGTCGTCCAGTCGCTCAGGCGCACCTTGATCGCGATCGTCCGCCCGCGGCGGCCGCGCCGCTGCAGTGCCTCGGCGAGCTCGCGGCCCATCTCGCGCAGGAGCCCCTCCAGCCGCGCATGGTCGGCGATGTCCTCGTCGAACGTCCGCTCGTTGGAGCGCGACTTCGCAGCACCGCGCTCCGTTTCCACCTCCGAGTCGTCCTCGAAGTTCGCGCGCGCGATCAGGAAGCGGGCGCTGTTGGTGCCGAAACGCCCGGCGAGGCGCTCCTCGTCGGCCTGCTGGAGCTGCCCGAGCGTGCGGATCCCGAGCTCGGCGAGCCGGTCCGCAGTCTTCGGGCCGATGCCGGGCACGCGGGTCGTCGGCGCGGTGGCGAAGCGCACGCACGCCTCCTCGCGGCCCATGGCGACGAACCCGGCGGGCTTGCCGAGGTCGCTGCAGCACTTGGCGATCAGCCGCGACGGCCCGACGCCGACGGACACGACGATCCCGGTCGCCTCCTTGACCGCCGCCACCACCGCGCGCAGCACCCGCAGCGGCTTCTCCACGCCCGTGAGGTCGGCGTACGCCTCGTCGAGGCCGAGCTGCTGAACGCGGTCGAGCCGCTCGCCGACCACCTCCCAGACCTTCGTCGACGTCTCCCGGTAGGCCGTGAAGTCGGGCGGGATCGTGATCGCGTCCGGGCACAGACGCCGCGCGCGCGAGGCGGGCATCGCCGAGCCGACGCCGAACTCGCGCGCCTCGTAGCTCGCGGTCGTCACCACGGCGCGCGGCCCGGAGCCGGCGACGATCACCGGCTTGCCGGCCAGCTCCGGGCGGCGCAGCAGCTCGACGGTGGCGTAGAACGCGTCGCAGTCGAGGTGGGCGATCACCCGCTTCGGTGGCACGCGAACAAGCGTACGCCCGGTGTCGGACCGGCGGAACGTCAACGGCGGCTGGGTAGGGAGGCTGGGGTGTCGGCCGCTGCGCAGGGAAAGCACGCCCGGCGGGCGGGCGGATCGCGAAATCCGTGAAGTTACCCCCGGAAACCGACGCCTACTTCACGAGGTTCGCGAGATCGCCGACCAGGCCGGCTCCCTCACCCTCCTTACCCAGCCGCCGTTGACGTTCGTGAACCGCGGCTACCGCGTAGTCAGGATCGACCCGTGGCCGGTGAACCGCAGCTTGCGCGCGGTCGCCTCGGTCAGGTCGTACTCGCGCCCCGCCACGTACGGCCCGCGGTCGATGACGCGCACGCGCACGGTGCGGGTGCCGCGCCGGAGCGTGACCTTGGTGCCGCAGGGCAGCGTCTTGTGCGCGACGCCGAGCCGGCCCGGGGCCAGGCGGCCGCCGCAGCCGAGCGCGTTGCCGTAGAGGCCGGGGCCGTACCACGACGCGTACGCCGTGCGGTAGACGTTGAGCCGCCCGACGTGCCGGCGGGCGGTGCCCACGCGGACGCGGGCGGGGGCGCTCATCGGCCGCCACACGCGCTCGCCCAGGCTGTAGCGGCCGGCCGCGCCGGTGCGGTCACGGTCGAGCGTGCGCCAGCGCCCTCCGCGCTTGATCTCCAGCGAGGCGACGACGCCCGAGGTGCCGGGGCGAGCGGCGCCGGCGACCACCACGGGCGTGCCGGCGCGGACGTGCATGCGCTTCTTCACCACCCCGGTGGCGGCGATCGTCGCGGTCGACTGCGCCGCAGCGGGCGCAACTGGCAGTGTGAGACTCAGTGCGCCCGCCGCAAGGGCGGAGCGCAGCATGGGTCGCGGTCGCAAGGGACCTCCTTGGATCGCGGCCGGTGTGCCTACGAGGGGGATTGAGACGCGCCATCGAGCGCGCCGGGGATGCATATCCCCCCGCCCGCGGACGCCTCCTGCGCCGCGGCTCGGCATGGCCAAGCGGCCGTGCAGAGTAGCAATGGTTGCTCGCGCAACTTCGTGAGCGACGTCACACAGCAGCCACGGCGAGCTCGTCGCCGCACTCGGAGCGCAGCTTGGCGAGCCCGAGGCGGATCCGGCTTTTGGCGGTGCCCAGCGGCACCGCGGACCGGCGCGCGATCTCGTCGGCCGTGAGGCCGCCCCAGTACGCGAGCACGAGCGCCTCGCGCTGGGCCTCCGGGAGCCGCCCGAGAGCGGCGCGCACCACCGACCGGGCGGCGCCGATCTCGGCGGCGTCGGAGGGCCGCTCTTCCGGCCGTCCGTCGTCGCCGGCGACGACGATCTTGAGGCGGTCCGACGCACGGCCGGCGGCCTGTGTCTCGCGCCACAGATCGAGCGCGCGCGAGCGCGCCATCAGGCGCAGGTAGGAGCCGAGCTCGCCGCGCCGGGCGTCGAACGTCGTCGGCCGGCGCCAGAGGCGCAGGAAGACATCCTGCACGACGTCCTGGGAGCGGGCGCCGTCGGCCAGGATCCGGTACGCCGCCGCATACACGCGCGGAGCGTGCTCGTCGTAGACCCGGGCGAACGTGTTGGGGTCCGAGAGGTTCACAAGCCAAGAGTCTACACGATGCAGAAGGTTGACGTCACATGCTGTCCAAAGTTTGTGGAACCTTCCAGGACGCGCCAGAATCGCTTGCGATGGGGAACCCCGATCGCCTCACCGGCCTCGACGCCTCCTTCCTCGCCCTCGAGAAGGCCGGCGCGCACATGCACGTGGGCTCGGTGCTGGTGTTCGACGGCCAGGCGCCGCCGTACGACGACTTCGCGGCGATGATCGAGAGCCGCCTGCACCTCGTCCCGCGCTACCGGCAGAAGCTCGCGTTCCCGCCGCTCGCCCAGGCGCGACCGGTGTGGGTCGACGACCCGCACTTCAACGTCCGCTACCACGTTCGCCACACCGCGCTGCCGGCGCCCGCGAGCGAGAGCGAGCTGCGGCGGCTGGCCGGCCGAGTCTTCTCGCAGCAGCTCGACCGCGCGAAGCCGCTGTGGGAGATCTGGCTCGTCGACCGCGTCGGCGAGGACGCCTTCGCGCTCGTGTGCAAGACCCACCACGCGCTCGTCGACGGGATCTCGGGCGTCGACATCATGACCGTGCTGTTCGACCTCGAGGCCGAGCCGCCCGAGCGCGACCCCGGTCCCGGCTGGTACCCGCGCCCCGAGCCCTCGGGGGCGACGCTGCTCGCCGATGCGCTCGCCGAGCGTGCCGCCGCCCCGCTCGACGCCGTGCGGGCCGCGGCAGGCGCGGTCGCCGCTCCGCGGCGGGCCGGCGAGCGGCTCGCGCGCACGGTCGCGGGGCTTGCCTCGATGGCCGGCGCCGGCCTCGGCGGCGCGCCCGCCAGCCCGCTCAACGTGCGCATCGGCTCGCACCGGCGGTTCGCGTGGGTGGAGGCCGACCTCGACCGCTTCAAGGCTGTCAAGGGCGCGGTCGGGGGCACCGTGAACGACGTCGTGCTCACGGTCGTGGCCGGCGCGCTGCGCGCGCACCTGATCCGCCGCGGCCGCGATCCCGAGGGCATCGAGCTCAAGGCGATGGTGCCGGTGTCCGTGCGCACGGCGGACGAGCGCGGGTCGCTCGGCAACAAGGTGGCAGCCATCTACGCGCCGCTGCCGGTCGGCATCGAGGATCCGCTCGAGCGCTACCGCACCGTCCACGAGGCGATCGGCGACCTCAAGGGCTCCGCCCAGGCGATCGGCGCCGAGACGCTGACCCAGATGGCCGGCTTCGCGGCGCCGACGTTGCTCGACCAGGGCGCGCGCCTGCAGGCAATGCAGCGGCTGTTCAACGTCACGGTCACCAACGTGCCCGGCCCGCAGTTCCCGATCTTCATGCTCGGGCGGCGCCTGCGCGCGTTCTACCCCGAGGTGCCGCTCGTTCTCAACACGGCGCTCGGGATCGCGATCATGTCCTACGACGGGCGCATCTTCTTCGGCCTGCTCGGCGACTACGAGGCGATGGCCGACATCGACGACCTGGCCGCCGACCTGCACTTGGCGATCGACGAGCTGTCCGCCGCCGCGGGCGTGCCGGCTCCCGGCAGCAAGCGGAGCGGGCGCGCGCGCCCCGCCCGGCGGCGGACCAAGAGCCCGGCTTGAAGCAGGCCGCGCTCGGGATCGTGGCCGCCGCGGTGGCCCTGCTGGCGCTGGTGCTGATCCTCGGCGGGCGCGACGAGGCGGAGGTCGGCACCGCGCAGGGACCCGGCGAGCTGCGCCCGGATCGCGGCGCCGCCCACGGGAGCCCGGCACGCGCGGCGGGCGACGAGCCGCCCACCAGCGGCACGCACCGGCCCGACCTCGTGACCCGCGACCGGCGGCCGCTGACCGACGACCAGCTCATCCACGCGCTCGAGCTGGGCAACGTCGTGATCCTCGCCGCGCGCATCGGGCCCGAGCTCGCTGCGCTCCAGGACGAGGTCGCCGGGCCGTTCGACGCCGAGGTCGCGGCCGCCGGCCAGGCCGTGATCCTCGCCCGCCACGACGGCCCGACGACGGCGCTCGCGTGGCGCCGCCTGCTGCGCACCGACGATCCTGCCGAGCTGCAGGCGTTCGCGGAGGAGTGGCTCGGACGAGGAGTGGGAAACTAGGGGCATGGCCGGCCTCATCTCGCCCCTCCGCCTGGCGCTCGCGCAGATCGACTCGCGCGTGGGCGACCTCGAGGGCAACAGCGCCCGCATCGCCGCCCAGATCGAGGCCGCGCGCGACGCCGGCGCCGAGCTGGTGCTGTTCCCCGAGCTGGCCCTGACGGGCTACCCGCCCGAGGACCTGCTGCTGAAGGAGCACTTCTTGCAGGCGACGCGCGAGGCGATCGGCGAGCTCGCACGCGAGGCCGAGGGGATCGTGGCGCTCGTCGGCTTCCCGGAGCGCGCCGACGACGTCCACAACGCGCTCGCCGTGCTGGCCGACGGCGCGCTCCAGGCCGCCTACCGCAAGGTCGAGCTCCCCAACTACGGCGTGTTCGACGAGCAGCGCTACTTCCAGGTCGGCGAGGGCGGCGCGGTGCTCGAGCTGGGCGACGCGCGGCTCGGCCTGTCGATCTGCGAGGACATCTGGACGCCCGGGCCGCCGGCCTCCGACGAGGCGCTGGCGGGCGCGGCGCTGATCCTCAACGCCTCGGCGTCGCCCTACCACGCCGGGAAGGGCATCGACCGCGAGCGGATGCTGATCCAGCGCGCGCGCGACAACCTGGCCGCCGTCGCGTTCTGCAACATGGTGGGCGGACAGGACGAGCTCGTCTTCGACGGCCACTCGCTGCTGATCGACCACGAGGGCACGGTGCTCGCCCGCTCGCCGCAGTTCGCCGAGGCGCTGACCGTGGCGACCGTCGACCTGCAGGCGGCCCTGACCGCGCGGCTGCGGGACACCCGCCTGCGCACGCCCGTACGCCGAGCGCTGCCGGAGGTGCGCCGGATCGGCCCGCTCGCGCGCGCCGACGCTGGCGACGGCCGGGTGGGCGGTGACGTCGCGCCGCTGCTCGAGCCCGAGGCCGAGGTCTACGCCGCGCTCGTGCTCGGCACCCGCGACTACGTCTCCAAGAACGGCTTCGAGCGCGTCG
This sequence comes from uncultured Solirubrobacteraceae bacterium, assembly GCA_963838655.1. Lineage (GTDB taxonomy): Bacteria > Actinomycetota > Thermoleophilia > Solirubrobacterales > Solirubrobacteraceae > DASSUW01. Next base: position 403,584 of record CAWIRW010000006.1, read on the forward strand.
TCATCGGCCTCTCGGGCGGCATCGACTCGACGCTCACGCTGCTGGTGGCCGTCGACGCGCTCGGCGCCGACCGCGTGACGTGCGTGTCGATGCCGTCGCGCTACTCCTCGTCGGGCACGCGCGACGACGCCCGCACGCTCGCCGAGAACGTCGGCGTCGAGCTGCTGGAGATCGCTGATCGGCCGGGTGATGGAGGTCTACGACGAGCTGCTGGCCGACGCCTTCGGCGATCGCGAGAGCGACATCACCGAGGAGAACCTGCAGGCGCGGATCCGCGGCAACATCCTGATGGCGCTCTCGAACAAGTTCGGCTGGCTGGTGCTCACGACCGGCAACAAGTCGGAGAACTCGGTCGGCTACTCGACGCTCTACGGCGACTCCGCGGGCGGCTTCGCGGTCATCAAGGACGTGCCCAAGACGCTGGTCTACCGGCTCGTCGACTTCCGCAACGCCCGCGACGCCGAGCATGGGGGCCGGTGCCGCGCTCGGTGATCGACCGCCCGCCTAGCGCCGAGCTGCGCGACGACCAGCGCGACTCCGACTCGCTGGGCGACTACGACACGCTCGACTCGATCCTCGAGTACTACATCGAGGAAGATCTCGAGCCCGATCAGATGGAGCGGGCGGGCCTGCCCAGCGACGCGATCGAGCGGGCGATCGCTTTGGTCGACCGCGCGGAGTACAAGCGCCGCCAGGCGCCGCCCGGCATCAAGATCACCCCGCGTGCGTTCGGGCGCGACCGGCGGATGCCGATCACGAACGCGTACCGGCCGGGTCGGCGCCCGCCGGTAGCTCTCTGACGGCGATCGTCATCCGCACGAGGGCGCACAGGCGGTCCTGGTCGTCGGTGATCTCGACCTCCCACACCCAGGTCGTGCGGCCTCTGTGGCGACGGCGGGCGACGGCGTGGATCGTGCCGTCCACGATCGGTCGCAGGAAGCTGGTCTGGTTGGACAGGCCCTGCGCGCTCTGGCCCTGCTCGTGCACCGCCACCCAGGTGGCCATCGAGGCCAGCGTCTCGGCGATCGAGGCGAACACCCCGCCGTGCACGAGGCCTGCCGGTTGGCGCAGCTCGTCACGCACCTTGACCTCGGCGCGGGCCTCCTCGTCGCTGTAGCTCAGCAGCTCGAGACCGTAGAGGCGGTCGAAGCCGACGGGCCAGCCTTCGAACGGGGTGCTCATCAGGTGGGGCACACTACCCTCAGGCCGGTGAGCCTTGCCCCGGATCAGCGCGCCGTGCTGGAGCTCGTTCTGCGCCAGGGCCGCTCCTACGGCGAGCTGTCCGAGCTGCTGGCGATCCCCGAGCGCGACGTCCGCGCGCGGGCCGACGCCGGCGTCCGCGCGCTGGCCGGCGAGCCGCAGGCGGGCGTCGACAGCGGCCGCATCGCCGACTGGCTGCTCGGCCAGCAGCCCGACGCCGAAGCGGAGCGCACGCGCGCGGCCGTGGCCCGGAGCCCGCTGGCCCGTGACTGGGCGGCGGTCGCCGCCGGGCAGCTGCGCGAGCTCGGCGGCGCGGTACCTGCGGTGCCGGGAGACGACGAGCCATCGGGCGACGAGCCGGCCGCGACGCCCGCCACGGAGTCGTCCGCCGCCGCGGCGGCGCCGCGCCCGCGCGAGCAGCGCGAGCGCCCCTCGCGCGGGTCCGCGGCCGGCGTCCCGCGCTCGTCGCGCCTCGGCGGCGCGGTCCTGATCGCCGTGCTCGTGCTCGTGGTCGGCGGCGCGCTCTACCTCATCCTCGGCCGCGGCGACGACGACGAGCCGCAGGCCACCGCTCCCGCCTCCGAGACGGCGGCCACGGCGACGCCGACCGCCACGGGCAACGACATCGTGCTCCAGGGATCCGGGAATTCGAAGGCCGCCGGCCTGATGCGGCTGATCCGGCGCGAGGACGGCGCGGTGCAGTTCGCGATCGCCGCCCAGGACGTCCCGGCGAACAAGGGGCGCGAGGTGTACGCCGTGTGGTTCACGCGCGACGGCAGCACGCCGCGCCGGCTCGGGTTCGCGCAGTCGCAGGTCACGAAGGAGGGCGTGCTGACCACCGGCGGGCCACAGAAGGGCGACGAGGACGAGTTCCCGCGCTGGTTCGCCACGTACGAGAAGGTGCTGGTCACACGCGAGACCGACGCCAAGGCGAAGACGCCCGGGCCCACGGTGCTCGAGGGCACGCTGCCCGCCGGCGCCGGCTGATAGCTTCCGCGGCCTGACAACGTTGTCGGGTGACCGCAGGCCGACCATGCGCGACGTCGCCGCGCTCGCGGGCGTAAGCCTGAAGACCGTCTCGCGCGTCATCAACGAGGAGCCTGGGGTGGCCGAGGCCACCAACCGCCGCGTCGGTGAGGCCATCAGCGAGCTCGGCTTCCGCCGCAACGACCTCGCCCGGTCCCTGCGGCAGGGCCGGACCTCGTCCACGCTCGGCCTCGTCATCGAGGACGTCGCCAACCCGTTCTACTCCGCGATCGCGCAGGCGGTCGAAGCCGCCGCCCGCGCACGCGGCTTCATGCTCATCACCGCCTCCTGCGAGGAGGACCCGCGGCGCGAGCGCGAGCTAGTCGAGGCGCTGCTTCGCCGCCGCGTCGACGCGCTGCTGCTCGTCCCCGCGTCGCGCGACCACGGCTACCTCGACCCCGCGCGCAGCGAGGGCACGCCGGTGGTCTTCGTCGACCGTCCACCGGCCGGGCTCGACGCCGACGTGGTGCTGCTCGACAACCTCGGCGGCGCGCGGGCGGCCGTCGAGCACCTGCTGGCGCACGGCCATCGGCGAATCGCGATGGTCGCCGACCCCGGCGAGCTCTACACCGCCGCCGAGCGGCTCACCGGCTATCGCGAGGCGCTCGAGGCTGCCGGGATCGCGGTCCGCGAGGAGCTGGTCCGGACCGGCACGCACGACGCCCAGCACGCCGAGGCGGCCGTGCACGAGCTGCTCGCGCTGCCGCCGGACCGGCGCCCGACGGCGCTGTTCGCCGGCAACAACCGGAACAGCGTGGGTGCGCTGCGCGCGCTGCGTGGCGCCGAGCACGAGCTGGCGCTGGTCGGCTTCGACGACTTCGAGCTGGCCGACCTGCTCGCCGTGACCGTCGTGCGCCACGACAGCCAGCGGCTGGGCACCGCCGCCGCCGCGATCGCGTTCGCCCGGCTCGACGGAAGCGAGGAGCCGCCGCGTCGCGTCGTCGTGCCCACCGAGCTCGTCATCCGAGGATCCGGGGAGGTCCCGCCACCGTGAGGCCCCAGGTGCTGCCACCCAACGTGCTGCGCCACTTCTACGCGGGCGGCGCCCGCATCGCCGCCCTCCGCGGGCTCGAGCTCGCGTCCGACCACATGCCGGAGGAATGGCTGGGCGCGGTCAACACCGCGTTCGGGCACGAGCAACGCGGGCTGAGCCGGCTCGAGGACGGGACGCTCGTGCGCGACGCGATCGCCGCCGATCCGGAGGGCTACCTGGGAGCGGAGCACGTCAGCCGCTACGGCGCCGACCCCGGGCTGCTCGTCAAGCTGCTCGACGCCGGGCAGCGCCTGCCGGTCCACTTCCACCCGGACCGCGCGTTCGCCCGCGAGGCGCTCGGCAGCACGTACGGCAAGACGGAAGCGTGGCTGGTCGTCGACGCCGAGCCTGACGCCACGGTATGGGCCGGTTTCCGCCGCGACGTCGGGCTCGACGAGGTGCGCGGCTGGATGCGCGACCAGGACTCGGCGGCGATGCTGGACGCGTTGAACGAGCTTGCCGTGAGCGCCGGCGACGCGATCTTCGTCCCGGCCGGCATGCCGCACGCGATCGGCGCGGGCCTCCTGATCGTCGAGCTCCAGGAACCGACCGACCTCTCGGTGCTGCTCGAGTGGGACGGGTTCGAGCTCACGGAGGCCGAGGGCCATCTGGAGCTCGGCTGGGACCGCGCACTGCGGGCCCTCGACACGGCGGCGGTCGAGCCGCCCGGCCGCGTGCTGCCGGAGGAGGCCGGGGAGTTCTTCCGCGCCGAGTGGCTCAGCGGCGGCGCCACGCTCGACCCGGGCTTCTCGATCCTGGTCGGCACGCGCGGTGCCGGGACGCTGACCACCGATGGCGGCGGCGAGATGCCGTTCGGGCGCGGGTCCGTCGTGCTGGTGCCGTTTGCGGCCGGGGCGGGCGATTTGCGTGGCGACGTGGCCGCGATCCGCTCCCGGCCGCCGGTGTGAACCCATCAACGTCAACGTCAACTGCGGCTGGGTAGGGAGGCTGGGCAACCAACCGCCGCGCGGGGAAATTGCGCGCGGCGGGCGGGCGGATCGCGAAATCCGTGTAGTTACCCCCGGAAACCGACGCCTAGTTCACGGATTTCGCGAACGATCCCCGATAGGCGTCGGAAACCGACGCCAATCCGGCATAGTTCGCCGACCCGGCGGGCTCCCTCGCCCTCCCTACCCAGCGCCGTTGACGTTGACGTTCGCCCCGAGCAGCTTGCCCGGATTCATGATGCCCGCGGGATCGCAGCGCTCCTTGACGGAGCGCAAGACGTCGACGCCAACGGCGCCGACCTCCGCCTCCATCCAGGGCGCGTGGTCGCGGCCCACGGCGTGGTGGTGGGTGAGCGTGCCGCCGGCGGCGAGCAGGGCGTCGGTGGCGGCGGCCTTCGCTGCGCGCCACTGACCGGCGGGATCGGCGTCGTCGCGCGCCGCGAGCACCGTGACGTACAGGGACGCGCCCGTGGGATACAGGTGCGACACGTGGCAGCTGACGAGCATGCCGGGCAGCGCCGCGCGCACGGCCGTGTGCACGGCGGCCAGCCGCGACCACGGCGCGGCGGTCTCCAGCGTCTCGACCATCACGCCGCGGTCGAGCAGGTCGTCCCGCACGTGCGGCCCGGCGAACCGCGACGCCCGCCACGCGCGCCCGGGCCGCTGCCCGAGGCTCCGAGCACCGGCCGCGCGAAGCTGCCCGTCGGCGTCCGACCTCCGCTCGACCCGCCCCTCCCAGCCCACCACGAGCAGGCACGGGCCGCCCGCGCCGCGGGCTCGTGCCTGGATCGCCGCGCGCGCCACGCGGCCGGTCCCGGCGAAGGCGAGCGTGATGCGAGTCTCGTCTTCGTCGGACAACCGTGCGACGTCCGGGGCGGCGCCGGCGTGCTCGAGCGCGCGGAGCGCTTCGCAGCCCGCTTCGAAGCCCGCGATCACCCAGGCCTCGTAGCGGCGCTCCGCGGGCACGGGATGCACCCGCAGGGCGACCTCGGTGATCACCCCGAGCGTCCCCTCGGAGCCCGCCACGAGCTGCCGCAGGTCCGGCCCCGCGGCGCTCGCGGGCAGTGTCCGGGCCGCCAGCTCGCCGGCCGGCGTCGCCATCCGCGCGCCGACGAGGTTCGCGTCGATCCGCCCGAAGCCGGTCGAGGCCTGGCCCGAGGACCGAGTCGCGACGCAGCCGCCCACCGTCGCCCACTCGTAGCTCTGCGGGACATGGCCGAGGGTGAGCCCGCGCGCCGCCAGCGCGCGGTCGGCCTCCGGCAGCCGCAGACCCGGCCCGAGCGTCGCGGTCAGCGACCGCTCGTCGACCGCGAGCACGCCGTCCATTCGCGCGAGGTCGAGCGAGACCAGCGATGCGAAGTCACCGCGCAGCGGCTCGAGGCCGCCGACCACGCTCGTGCCGCCGCCGAACGGCACGACCGCCACGCCGGCCTCCGCGCAGGCCGCGAGCACCGCCGCCACCTGCTCGTGGCTCGCCGGCGCCACCACCGCATCGGGTGCGTCCTCGCAAGACCCGGCGCGCTGGGCGAGCAGGTCGAGGTACGACTTGCCGCGACAGCGCAGCACCCGAGCCTCCCGGTCGTCGCGCACATGCGCGGCGCCCACGACGGCCTCGAGCCGCGTCCGCACCGCGCCGTCCAGCGCCGGCTCGCGCAGCCGCACGGCCTCCAGCGGCACCGGCGCCGAGACGACCGCTCCTCCGACCCCCAGCTCCGAGCGGAGAAAGTCCGCTGGGTGCTCGGGCAGCGACGGCCCCGCCCCCGGCTCCCCCCAGCCCCAGAACACCTGCTCCCGTCTCACGAGCGCGAACCGCGGCGCGACGAGATCGTAGGACGGCGCCTCACCGGACCGCGTGCTCGAGCCGCTCGAGCGCCGTGTTGAGCTCCCGCCGCGCCGCGCGGCGCAGCATGAAGCGTCCGAAGCGCGCCATTCCCCGGCCGCGCTGGCGCAGCTCCAGGGTCACCCGGGTTCCCTCCCCCGCCTCCTCGAGCACGACCTCGACCCGCCGCTCGGCCAGCACCTTGGCGAACGGCGTGCCCTCGATCTCCTGCGCCCACGCCCGCCGGCGCAGGGCCTCCTGGCCGTCGAGCCGCCAGTCCGCCCGCACCGCGCGGCCGCGATCGGAGCGCAGCACGGTCGTCCAGCCGTCGGCGGTGATCGCCTTCACGCGCTCGACGCGCGGCCACCAGCGGGCCAGGGCACGCGGCTCGCCCACGACCGCCCACACCCGCTCGGGCGCGGCCGCGACGGTGCGGGAGCGGGTGACGATCACTCGCCGTCGTACGACAACAGCGCGTGCACGTCGTAGCCGGCGAGCCGCTCGCGACCACCGAGAAACGCGAGCTCGACCAGGAACGCGCAGCCCGCGATCCGCGCTCCCGCGCCCTCGATCAGCTCGGCCAGCGCGCGCGCCGTGCCGCCCGTGGCCAGCAGGTCGTCGTGCAGCAGCACCCGCGCGCCGTCCGCCAGCGCGTCGGCGTGCATCTCGAGCGCGTCGACGCCGTACTCGAGGATGTACTCGGCCGAGATCGTCTCGTGCGGGAGCTTGCCCGGCTTGCGCGCCGGAACGAACCCCGCGCCAAGCTCGCGGGCGATCGCCGCGCCGAGGATGAACCCGCGCGCCTCGGCGGCCACCACGAAGTCGACCTCCAGCGGCCGGGCCCACGCGGCCAGCTGACCGATCGCGTCGGACAGGGCCGAGGCGTCCAGCAGCAGCGGCGTGATGTCCTTGAAGAGGATCCCGGGCTTCGGGAAGTCCGGGATGTCGCGGATGTGCTCGCCGAGGTCGCTCACTTGGCGATCCGCCGCAGGTCGCGCACCAGCAGCAGGTGCTTGAGGTGCGACGCCACGGCGGCCAGGTTCTCGAGCGCCTCGATCGCCTCCTTGCGCCGTTCGGGGTTCCGCGAGCGCAGCGACGGCGCGAGGATCTGCTGCAACAACGCGGCCTCGCGCTCGGCCGACGTCTTGAACACCCGCAGGTTGCGCCCCGCCACCCCGTAGCGCGCCAACTCGGTGACCGCGCGCACGATCTCGCGCTCGGTCTCGTCGTAGTAGCGCGTGCCGCCGCGGACCTCGCCGCGCACGATCCCGAACTCCTCCATCTCGTGCACCAGCCGCGGCTCGGCGCCGGTCTCCTCGACCACGTCCGAGAGCGAGTACAGCGCCCCGTGGTCGCGCAGCGAGAACGTCAGCCGCCGCAGTGCGGCGCCCGGGCGGGCGGCGTCCGGTGCGGGCGCGGCGCCGCCCGGCGCCGGCGCCTCGTCCTCGGCGCGGCCCGCCGCCAGCTCCTGGCGGATCACGCGCAAGGGCAGGAACTCGTCGCGCTGCAGCCGCAGGATCGTGCGCAGCCGCGAGACGTCGGTCTGGGCGTAGAGCCGGTACCCGCCGGGCGTGCGGCGCGGGGCCAGCAGCTTCTGGTCCTCCAGGTACCGGATCTTCGAGATCGAGATGTCCGGAAACTCCTGCGAGAGCTGCTTGCAGACCGCGCCGATGGTCAGCGACTTGCGGGGCGCCTCGTCTTCGGCTGGTGCGGGGAGCGGGGCTTCGATGAGCGGGTCGTCCGACACCGCTACCGGGCCAGGTAGGTCAGCTTGTACTTGCCGATCTGGAGCTCGTCGCCGTCCTCGACCTTGTGCGAGTCGATCCGGTGGCGGTTGACGTAGGTCCCGTTCAGCGACCCGGAGTCGTCCAGGTACCACTCGCCCGATCGCCGCACGAGCACCGCGTGGTCGCGTGAGACCGTCACGTCGTCGAGGAAGATCTCCGCCTCGGGGGAGCGGCCGATCGTCATCCGCTCACCGACGAGCGGGAACGACTGCCCGACGCGGCCGCCGCCCGAGCGGATCACCAGCGCGCCGCTCTCGGCCGCCACGTCGCCGACGTCGACGGGCCGCAGCTCGCCCGTCTGCTCGTCGATGATGTACGTCGCGGTCGTCACGTCGTCGCGCGGCTCGCGCGTCCCGACGAAGGCGCCGCAGCGCGTGCAGTAGTTCGCTCCCTCGTTGACGACGAAGCCGCACTCGGGGCAGTGGCGCGCCATCCGGGACGCTCCCGGGCGCTAGACCTCGTCCCCCCCGCCGGCCGCGCGGCCAGCGAGGATGTCGGTCAGGCGCTGGACATCGGCCCCGGAGATGACGTCCTCACCGCCCTCGTGCTTCTTTCGCAGCCGGTTGACCAGCTCGGCGCGAAGGATGTCGATCTTCCCGTGCAGGATCCGCCGCCGGTAGGACACCTCCTGCTCCTCGTCCGTGAGCTGCTGGATCAAGTCCTTGAGCTCCTGGTCGGACAGGGAGCCGAGGTCGGGAAAGGTGTCCATGTCGGCGAGCATAGCGAATTCATCAACCTGTACTTGAGGGTCGTGAGGCGCGGAATCTGAACCCCTCGCGCACATACTGCGCAGTCGACCCGAGCGTCATCGCCACCCCGATGTAGAGCAGCACGGCGCCAACCGTCTCGAGCCCCGCCATCGCGAAGAAGAGGGCGCTCATCACGGGCCACACGCCCAGCCGGCCGAGCCAGTTGATCTTGATGTCCGCTCCCTGACGCAGGCCCCAGCGCACGAGGCCGAGCATGAACAGCTCCCGCAGCGCGAGCACGGCCAGCGCCCACCGCGGCAGCAGTTCGAAGTGCCAGCAGACGATCGCGCCCGCGAGCACGAGCATGCGGTCCACCAGCGGGTCGAGCAGCGCGCCGAGCCGGGAGTACTGGCCTGTCACCCGCGCCGCGATGCCGTCGAAGTAGTCCGACCAGCCGATGACGCCGAAGACGATCACCGCGAGCGCGCTCTGGCCGTCGTCGGAGGAGAACGCGAGCACGAGGAAGACCGGGATCAGCGCCAGCCGGACGTAGCCGATCGCGTTCGGGATCGTCCACGGGTGCAGCGGCTGGCCGCGCAGCGTCTGCGGCGGCGGGGGCCCGGAGCGGTCGAGCCCGAACAGCCGCCGGAACGTGAGCCGCGCGCGCTCGGCCGCCTCGGCGGCCCGCTCGCCCGGCGTGCCCTTCAGGGAAGGGTCCGCCACAGGCCCACGGCCGCCTCGACGGCCCCCTCCAGCGCCAGTGTGCGCGTCTCGCGCCCGCGCCGCACCTGGGCCTCGATCTCAGCGTTGGCGAGCGTCCGCCGCCCGACCGTCAACCGCAGCGGCACGCCCAGCAGCTCGGCGTCGGCGAACTTCTCGCCCGGGCCGACGGCACGGTCGTCGTAGAGCACCCGCAGGCCGGTCTCCGCCAGCTCGGCGTAGAGCTTCTCGGCCAGCTCGCGCTCCTCGCTGTCGTCCTTGCCGAGGCCCACCAAGTGGATGTCGAACGGCGCGATCGCGCGCGGCCACGAGATCCCCGCCTCGTCGGCGAACTGCTCGACGGCGGCGGCCGTGATGCGCGCCGGGCCGATCCCGTACGAGCCCATCCAGATCGGGTGCGGCGTGCCCGACTCGTCGAGATAGGTGGCGTTGAGCGGCTCGGAGAAGCGCGTGCCGAGCTTGAAGATGTTGCCGACCTCGATCGCCGGCTCGATCCGGATCGGCTGCCCGTCGACGGTGTCGCCGGGCTCGACGCGCCGCACGTCGCCGCGCTTGAACGGGAAGTCGCGCCCCGGCTCGACGCCTCGCAGGTGCGCGTTGTCGCGGTTCGCGCCGGTGATGTAGGCCCCCGGCTCGACCGCCTCGTCGAGCAGGATCGGGATGTCGATCCCGACCGGCCCGATGTACCCCGCCGGCCCGATGCGATCGGCGAACTCCTCCTCGCGCGCCGGCCGGAACGGCGCCGCCGAGCGCGTTCGCGAGCTTGATCTCGTTGACGCGGTGATCACCGCGGACGATCACCATCACCAGCCCTCGGTCCTCGACCACCACCGGGAACGCCTTCAGCAGCGCGCCGCGGGCGACGCCCATGCGGTCGGCGACCTCCTGCACGGTGGTCAGACCCGGCGTGTCGACCAGCTCGGGCTCCGCGATGCCCCCGGGCAGCTCGACCGGCTGGGCCTGCGCGCTGGCGACCTCCACGTTGGCGGCGTAGCCGGGCGCGAGCGCGACGTCGTTCTCCCCCGCCGGGGAGGGCGCCATGTACTCGTGCGCGCCGACGCCGCCCATCATCCCCACGTCGGACTCCACGCGGTACCACTCCAGCCCCACGCGATCGAAGATCCGGTCGTAGGCCTCACGGTGCTTGTCGTACGACGCGTCGAGCCCGTCGCGGTCGCGGTCGAAGGTGTACGCGTCCTTCATGATGAACTCGCGCGTGCGCAGCACGCCGGCGCGCGGACGCGGCTCGTCGCGCTCCTTGGTCTGGAAGTGGTAGAGGAACAGCGGCAGGTCGCGGTAGGAGCGCACGGCAGGGGCGACGTGGGTGGTCACCACCTCCTCGTGGGTCATAGCCAGCACGAGGTCGGCGCCGCGGCGATCCTTGAGCTTGAACAGCTCCTCGATGCCGTAGCGCCCGCTGCGCTGCCACAGCTCCGCGGGGTTGAGCACCGGCATCAGCATCTCGTGCGAGCCGATCCGGTCGAGCTCCTCGCGGACGATCTGGGCGACGTTCTCATGAACTCGCCAGCCCGCGGGTAGCCAGGTCCACATGCCCGCCCCGAGCTGTCGGATCAGGCCCGCGCGGACCATCAGCCGGTGCGAGAGCGCCTCGGCGTCGGCCGGTGCCTGCTTCTCCGTGGGCAGGAAGTAGCGGGAGAGCCTGGTCATCGGGTCCGAGAGCCTAGTGTGTAGACGGATATCGACGATCGAGAGGAGCTGAACGCATGGCCTACGAGGTCCCCGCGCTTCCCTACGCGTACGACGCGCTCGAACCGCACATCGACGAGGCGACGATGCGGGTGCATCACGACAAGCACCACCAGGCGTACGTGGACAAGGCCAACGCGGCGCTGGAGGGCACGGACTGGGACGGCAAGCCGATCGAGGAGGTCCTCCAGAACCTCGACGCGCTGCCGGCCGACAAGCAGAAGCCGGTCCGCAACAACGGCGGCGGCCACTACAACCACTCGCTCTTCTGGACGTGGATGAGCCCCGACGGCGGCGGTGAGCCGAGCGGCGCCCTCGCCGACGCGATCAACTCCGCGTTCGGCTCGTTCTCGGACTTCCAGGGCACGTTCAAGGAGACCGGCGTCAATCAGTTCGGCTCCGGCTGGTCATGGCTCGTGCACGACGGCTCCGGCCTCGCGGTGGTCGGCAGCGCCAACCAGGACAACCCGATCTCCAGCGGCCAGACGCCGCTGCTGGGCGTCGACGTCTGGGAGCACGCCTACTACCTCAAGTACCAGAACAAGCGCCCGGACTACATCGACGCGTGGTGGAACGTCGTCAACTGGGACAAGGTGGCCGAGCGCTTCTCGGCGGCCTCCTGGCCCCTACGCACGCGTGAAGCGTCGCCCCTCGGTGGGCGACGCTTCCTCGTCGAGCAGCACGTCGTCCATCGCGTCGGCGTCCGCGCGGGCCCGCTCGGCCTCGAGCTTGGCGAGCCGCTCTGGCGTGAGCTCGCCGGCGTTCTCGTCCTCGATCCGCTGCAGCCACTCGGCGCCCTCGGCCTGCTCGGCGGCGTCGACGTCGATCCGCTTCGTCTGCGCGTACTTGTCGATCTCGAGGAACAGCTCGTCGACGAGCCGCTCCTGCGGGACCTTCTTGAGCGCCTTGCCGCGCGAGAAGATCAGGCCCTCGTTCTTGGCGCCGGTGATCCCGAAGTCGGCGTGCGAGGCCTCGCCGATGCCGTTCACCGCGCAGCCCAGCACGGCGACTTCGATCGGGTCCTCATAGGCCTCGAGCCGGCGCTCGATGTCGGCCACCACCGTGTCCATGTCGAACTGCAGGCGGCCGCACGTGGGGCAGGCGATCAGAACCGGGCCGCGCTCGCGCAGCTTCAAGGCCTTGAGGATCTCCCAGGCGACCTTGACCTCCTCCTCGGCGTGGAACGTCGAGAGCGAGATGCGGATCGTGTCGCCGATCCCGTCGGCCAGCAGCGTGCCGAGCCCGACGGCCGACTTGAGCGAGCCCGTCCACTTCGTCCCCGCCTCCGTGATGCCCAGGTGCAGCGGGTACGGGATGCGCTCGGACAGCAGCCGGTTCGCGGCGATCGTGTACGGCACGTTGGTCGACTTGATCGAGACCTTGAAGTTCTCGAACCGCAGGCGCTCCATCAGGTGGACGAACTCGACCGCGGCGGTCACGAGCGCCTCGACGGGGTTCTCGCGCTCGAGCTCGTGCAGGTGCTTGGGAAGCGACCCGGAGTTGACGCCGATGCGCATCGGCGTGCCCGCCGCGCGCGCCCGGTCGGCGACCTCGGCGACCTTCTCCGGCCCGCCGATGTTGCCGGGGTTGAGGCGGATGCAGTGCGCGCCGGCGTCGATCGCCTTGAGCGCGAGCGTGTGGTTGAAGTGGATGTCGGCGATCACCGGGATCGGCGACTCGACGACGATCGTCTTCAGCGCCTCGATGTCCTTGTCGCGCGGGACGGCGACGCGCACGAGGTCGGCGCCCGCGTCGGCCACCGTGCGGATCTGCTCCATCGTCGCACTGAGGTTCGCGGTCTCGGTCTTCGTCATCGTCTGGACGACGACGGGCGCGCCGCCGCCGATCTGCACGCCGCCGACGCTCACCGACCGCTCAGAAGCCATGGGTCCAGTCTAGGAGCTATCTGACGCCGAAGCCGTCGCCGGTGAGCCGGCCGACGTCGTTCGTGAGGCCGATCATGAACAGGCCGATCACGAGCACGAAGCCGATGAAGCCGGCGCGCTCCATCACGCTGAACGGGATCGCCCGGCCGCGGATCTTCTCCGCCAGGGCCCAGAAGATGTGCCCGCCGTCGAGCGGCAGGAACGGGAACAGGTTGATCACGCCCAGCGACAGCGAGATGATCGCCAGCAGGTACATCGCGCGTTCGAAGCTGAGCTCGATCGTCTGGCGGGTGACCTCGTAGGAGCCGACGACGCCCGAGATGTCCTCGCGCTTCTCGGCCTCGAACACGCCGGCGATCGTCTCCACGGTCTTGGTGGTGAAGAACCACAGCTCCGAGACCGAGCGCCCGGCAGCGTCGACCGGGCCGACCGCCACCGGGGTGGATCCGACCCCGAAGCCGACCAGCATGTCGTCGATGTCGGCGTCGTAGACCGGCCGCAGGCTGAGCGTCCGCTCCTCCCCGCCGCGTACGACCGTGATGGCGGCGGGCGTGCTCGCCCGGCAGCCGTCGGTCTCCTCGGCGCAGCGATGGGACGCGATCTGCGCCTTCAGCGCCTCGAAGTCGCCGCGCACGCCGTCGACCGCGACGATCCGGTCGCCGGTCGCGAGCGCGCCGCGCGCCGGGGGCGCGTTGATCTGCTCGATCGTGGTGCTCGGCTGGCCGACGCCGTTCGCCCAGATCAGCACCCACAGGATCAGGAACGCGAGCACGATGTTGACCGCCGGGCCGGCGCCGATGACGACGATCCGCTTCCACACCGGCTGGCGGTAGTAGGCGCGGTGGGCGACGGCCGGCGGGATCTCCTCCGCCGGGTTCATGCCGGTGATCTTCACGTAGCCGCCGAGCGGGATCGCCCCGATCGCGTACTCGGTCTCACCGCGCTTCTTGCGCGCGATCAGCGGCGGGAAGAAGAGCGAGAAGCGCTCCACGCGCATGCCGACCGTCTTGGCGGCCGCGAAGTGGCCGGCTTCGTGCAGGATGATCAGGAGCGCGAAGCCGAGGAACGCGAGCAGGAAGCTCATGCGTGCACCGCAACGAGCTCCCCGGCGACGCCACGGGCCTCGGCGTCCGCCCGGTACAGCGAGTCGAAGCCGTGCACGCGCTCGGCGCCGACGCGCTCGAGCGTCTCCTCGATCACCGCGGGGATCCCCATGAACCCGAGCCGCTCGTTGAGGAACGCGTGCACGGCGACCTCGTTGGCGGCGTTGAGCACGCATGGCCCGGTGCCGGCGGCGATCGCCGCCTCACGGGCGAGCCGCAGGGCCGGGAACGCATCCTCGTCGGGCGCTTCGAAGGTCAACTCGGAGACCTTCACCAGATCCAGCTGCGGGATCGGCAGGTCGGCGCGGTCGGGATGGAACAGCGCGTAGCCGATCGCCACGCGCATGTCCGGATATCCCATGTGGGCGAGCGTCGAGCCATCGCAGAGGCTGACGAGCCCGTGGATGATCGATTGCGGGTGGACCACGACCTCCATCTGCTCGTAGGGGGTCCCGAACAGATGATGGGCCTCCATCAGCTCAAGGCCCTTGTTCATCAGCGTCGCCGAATCGATCGTGATCTTCCCGCCCATCGCCCACGTCGGATGGCGCAATGCCTCGTCGACCGTCACGCTCGACAGCTCGTCGCGCGACCGCCCGCGAAACGGGCCACCCGAGGCGGTGATCGTGAGTCGCTCGAGCGTCCCCGGCGGTTCCCCGGCGAGTAGGTGGTGAATCGCGGTGTGCTCGGAGTCGATCGGGATGATCTGGGCGCCGGTCGCCTCGGCCAGCGCCGTCACCAGCTCGCCGCCCACGACGAGCGACTCCTTGTTGGCCAGCGCAAGGTCGATTCCCTCGGTCAGCGCGACGATCGTGGGGCCGAGCCCGGCCGAGCCGACGATGGCGTTGAGCACGAGATCGGCATCGGAGCCGGCGACGAGCTCGACCAGCCCTTCGGGGCCGCCGAGCACCTCCCCGTCGGTCCAAGCCTCGCCCGCCCGCGCGGCGGCGGCCTCGTCCGACAGCGCGATCCGCCGCACCCCGTGGGCGCGCGCCTGCGCGACCAGCGAGTCGTGGTCGGTCCCCGCGGACAGGCCGACGACCTCGAACGCGTCACCCGCACGGGCGACGACGTCGAGCGCCTGGGTACCGATCGACCCAGTCGAGCCGAGGATGAGGAGCCGCTTCATCGGCGACCCATTGTGGCAACGGCTTGCTAAGGGCCCGATGAACTGCGGCGCAGCAGCGGGCGGGCGAACCAGAAGGCCACGATTCCCAGAGCGACGAGCAGCGGCCAGTACCACTGCCCGGAGAGGCCGAACATGTAGTCGGTGATCAGGGTGACCGCGCCGACGATCGCGAGCGCGAGGAAGACGAGACCGGCGATCATCAGCTTGTGAGCGGACTCGATCACGTACGGGCGGTCGCCCTTGTGGAAGCGCAGGCGGTGCGTCGCCGTCGGGGCGATCAGGAAGACGGTCGAAGCCGCGGTGGCCAGCAGGACGGCGAAGAAGAGGTTGCGCTGGAACGCCGTCACGCGGGAGAAGCCCTGCGCGAACGGCACGGTGAGCAGGAACGCGAAGAGGATCTGCACCCCGGGAAGCGCGACCCGCAGCTCCTGTAGGAGCTCGGCCATCTGCCGCTCGGTGTGGTCCTCCTCGTCGGTCATAGCAGCGCCAGCCAGACGTAATACCCGGTCACGAGCGAGAAGAACGCCGCGTCGAGGCGGTCGAGAGCGCCACCGTGGGGCCCGAACATCGCTCCCGCGTCCTTCGTGCCCGCGTCGCGCTTGACCGCCGACTCCACGAGGTCTCCGAGTGGGGCCACGATGCCGACCGCGGCGCCGAGGATGAGTGCCTGCCCGTGAGTGAGCCAGTCCTGGTAGAGGCCGGCCGCCCAGGTGAACAGCACCGCGGTCAGGAAGCCGATCACCAGCCCCTCGACCGTCTTGTTCGGGGAGATCCGCGGCGACAGGCGGTGCGTCCCGAACCACCGCCCGCCGAGGTAGGCCCCGGTGTCCCCCAGGAACGTGCCGACGAGCACGTCGACGACGATCCCGTCCCCATGCTCGAGCTCGCGCAGCATGATCGCGTGGGCGATCGCCATCCCCACCCAGAACGTGCCGAAGAGCGTGATCGCCATGCCCTCGGTGAGCGTGGCGCTCTCTCGACGGGGCATGACGAGGCCGAGCAGGAAGATCAGCGGCAGCGTGGCCACGGTCGCCAGCAGCACCTGGCGCTCGCCGCCCTCGAGCGCGGCCACGGCGAGGCCCGCGAGCGCGAGGAACCCCGCGAGCCGCACCGGCCGCACGGAGTCGTACATGCGAAACAGCTCGTGCAGGCACACGAAGCCGAGCAAGAGGATGCCGGCGGCGAAGATCCAGCCGCCGGCCACGATGATCGCGATCGCGTAGGCGATCGCCGGCACCGCGAACACGACGCGGCGGCTGAGGTCGCCGAAGCCGCGCCGCGGCGGACGACGCGCCCGTCGCGTGCTCATCGCCCGCCGAACCGGCGCCGGCGGACCTCGAACTCGCCGAGCGCGGCCTCGAAGTCCTCGCGCGAGAAGTCCGGCCACAGCACCTCGGTGAAGTGCAGCTCGGAGTACGCCGACTGCCAGAGCAGGTAGTTCGAGAGCCGCTGCTCCCCGCTGGTGCGGATGATCAGCTCCGGGTCGTGCATGTCCGGCGCGTACAGGTGCCGGCGGAACTCCTCCTCGGTCGTGCCGGTGAACGCGCGCGCCGCGTCCACGATCTCGGCCCGCCCGCCGTAGTTGAACGCCACGAAGAGCGTGATCCGCTCGTTGGCCGCGGTCTTCTCCTCGGCCCAGCGCATCTGTTCGAGCAGCTCGTCGGCGACGCCCTCGCGGCGGCCGATGAAGCGCATCCGCACGCCCTCGCCGTCGAGCTCCGGCGTCTCGGCCAGGATGCGCTCGGAGAACATCGCCATCAGCGCCGCGACCTCCTCCGGCGCGCGCGACCAGTTCTCGGTCGAGAAGGAGTAGACCGTCAGCTCGCGCACGCCGAGGTCGACGGCGTCACGGAGACGAGCCTTGACGGTGTCGGCCCCGGCCTGGTGACCCTTCTCCACGGGCAGGTCCCGCTGCCGGGCCCAGCGTCCGTTGCCATCCGTGATGATGGCGACGTACGAGGCGCTCACACCTCGAGGATCTCTTCTTCCTTGGCCTTGAGGACCGCGTCGAGCTCGGTGACCTTCTCGTCGGTGAGCTTCTGCAGCGCCTCCTCGGCGCGATGCTCGTCGTCCGAGCCGGCCTCCCCCGCGTCGCGCAGCTCGCGCAGGTCGTGCATCGTGTCGCGGCGGATGTTGCGGATCGCCACACGACCCTCCTCGGCGAGGTTGCGGACCACCTTGACGAGCTGCTTGCGGCGCTCCTCGGTGAGCTCGGGGACCTGCAGGCGGATGATCTGGCCGTCGTTGTTCGGCGTCAGGCCGATGTCGGACTCGAGGATCGCCTTCTCGATGCCCTTGATCGAGCCCTTGTCGTACGGCTGCACGGTCAGCAGCCGGGCCTCGGGAGCGGAGACGGTGGCGAGCTGCCGCAGCGGAGTCTGGGCGCCGTAGTAGTCGACCGTGATGCGGTCGAGCAGCGCGGTGCTGGCGCGGCCCGTGCGCACGGAGCCGAACTTGCCGCGCGTGGCGTCCACGGACTTCTCCATGTGCTCCCGTGCGTCTTGAAGGAGTTCGTCGATCATTCCGGTTTCACCAGCGTCCCCACCCGCTCGCCGGAGACTATCCGGTCGATGTTCGCCTCGTCGTTCATGTTGAAGACGGCGATCGGGAGGTGGTTGTCCATGCACAGCGAGAGCGCCGTGGAGTCCATCACGCGCAGGTTGCGCTGCAGCGCCTCGCGCGCCGTGATCTCCGTGATGAACTCGGCGTCGGGATCGTGCTTCGGGTCGGCCGTGTAGACCCCCTCGACCCCGTTCTTGGCCATCAGGATGATCTCCGCATGCATCTCCAGCGCGCGCAGCGCGGCCGCTGTGTCGGAGGTGAAGAACGGGTTGCCGGTGCCGGCCGCGAAGATCACGATCCGCCCCTTCTCGAGATGGCGCATGGCGCGGCGGCGGATGTACGGCTCGGCGACCTCGGAGATCGTGATCGCCGACTGCACGCGGGTGTGGACGCCCTGCTTCTCGAGCGCGTCCTGCAGCGTGAGCGCGTTGAGCACGATCGCGAGCATGCCCATGTAGTCCGCCGTCGCCCGATCCATCCCGCCGGCCGCGCCCTTGAGGCCGCGGTAGATGTTGCCGGCGCCGAGCACGACCGAGACCTCGACGCCCCGGTCGTGCACGCCCTTGAGCTGGCGGGCGATCGCCTCGACGGTCCCGGCGTCCGTGCCGAAGTCGAGGTCGCCCATCAGGGCCTCGCCCGAGAGCTTGACCAGGACCCGCTGGAACGCCGGGGCCTCGCTCATAGGGCCACCTCGTCGCGATGTTCGCGAAGCGAACTCGCAATGGAATCGGCGTCAGCCGATTTCACGCCATGCTTGCTTGGCCCGTTCACGCGCCGACCGCGAACCGCGCGAAGCGCCGGATCACGACGTTCTCGCCCATCGTCCCGGACAGCTCGGCGCGGAGCTGCTCGATTGTCTTGCCGTCGTACTTGTCGAGGTTCACGTGCGGCTGGTTGAGCAGCACGACCTCTTCCATCCACTTGCGCAGCTTGCCCTCGGCGATCCTGGAGCGGACGTTCTCCGGCTTGTCCGCGGCCTGCTGCTCGAACACGCGCAGCTCGGCGTCGCGGGCGTCGGCGGGGATGTCGTCCTCGGAGACGTACTGGGTCGTCGGCGAGGCGGCGATGTGCATCGCGACCTCGCGCGCGAAGGCCTGGAAGTCCTCGTTGCGGGCCACGAAGTCGGTGTTGCTGTCGACCTCGACGAGCACGCCGACCTTGCCGCCGGCGTGGATGTACGACGCGACGGTCCCCTCGGTGGCCTCCCGGCCGCCGACCTTGAGCGCCTTGTCCCCGAGGCGGACGCGCAGGACCTCGACGGCCGCGTCGATGTCGCCGCCCGTCTCCACAAGGGCGTTCTTGGAGTCCATCATGCCGGCGCCGGTGCGGTCGCGCAGCTCCTTTACCTGCGAAGCGGTGATCGGGGCGCTCACTTGCTGGTCTCCTCTGTGGTCTCGGCCGGGGCCTCCGGCTCCTTCTTCTTTCTCGTCCGTGGCTTCTTCGGCTTCGGCTCGGCGGGCGTCTCGGCGGCCGGCGCCTCCGCGGGCGGAGCCTCGGGCTCGGCGGCCGGCACCTCCGCGACGGGCTCGGGCGCGGCGGGCTCCGCGACCGGCTCGGGCGCGGGAGTCTCGGCAACCGGCTCGGGCGCCGGAGTCTCCGCTACCGGCTCAGGCGCCGGAGTCTCCGCGACGACCGGCTCGGGCGCGGGCGTCTCGGCAACCGGCTCGGGCGCCGGAGTCTCCGCGACCGGCTCGGGGGCCGGCGCCGCCGCCGCCTCGGCGGCCGCACGCTCCGCCGCCTCGGCGGCCGCACGCTCCTCGGCCTCGCGGCGCGCCTGCTCCTCGGCCTCCTGGCGTGCGCGCTCCTCGGCCTCGCGGCGAGCCTGCTCCTCGGCTTCGCGACGCGCCTGCTCCTCCTCGGCGCGGAAGCGGTTGCGGCCCTCGGCGACCACGTCGCCGATCGCGCGCGTGATCAGCGCGCAGGCGCGGATGGCGTCGTCGTTGCCGGGCACCACGAAGTCGATCCCGTCGGGATCGCAGTTGGTGTCCACGAGGCCGATGATCGGGATCCGCAGGCGCTGCGCCTCGCGCACCGCGATCGCCTCGGTCTTGAGGTCGACCACGAACATCGCGTCGGGCACGCGCTGCATGTTCTTGACGCCGCCGAGGTTGGCCTGCAGCTTCTCGAGGTCGGCCTCGGCGGACAGGCGCTCGCGCGTGGGCAGCAGCGCGAGCTGGCCGTCGGCGGCGTAGCGCTCGAGGTCGTGCAGGCGCTTGATGCGCAGCGAGATCGTCTGGAAGTTCGTCAGCAGGCCGCCGAGCCAGCGGTGGTTGACGTACGGCTGCCCGGCCGACTCCGCGATCTCCTTGATGCCGTCGCGGGCCTGCTTCTTGGTGCCCGACGAACAGCACGGTGCCGCCGCGGTGGGCGACGTCGGAGGCGAAGCGCTGGGCCTGCGCCAGCAACGCCTCGGTCTTCAGCAGATCGATGATGTAGATGCCGCTGCGCTCGCCATGGATGAAGCGGCGCATCTTGGGGTTCCAGCGGCGCGTCTGGTGGCCGAAGTGCACGCCGGCCTCCAGCAGCTCGCGGATGCCTACCTGAGCCACGGAATTGCTCCCTTTGTGAAGTTGGACTTGCAAACCCGGGCGATCGAGGCGATGCGGACCCGGCGAGGTTCGCCGGGCAGGGCCGCGGCCTCGGGACGGTTGGATGGCGCCCGGGGTCGGTTTACGAAACGTTGACCAGCTTATCGAGGACGGCGCGAAGCTCGGGCGGGAGCGGCGAGCGCACCTCCACCGGCCGCCCCGTCACCGGATGGGCGAACGCGAGGTGCTCGGCGTGCAGGAACTGGCGCGGCAGGTCGAGCAGCCCGGCGCGACCGTACTCCGGGTCGCCGGCCACCGGGTGGCCGATCGCGAGCAGGTGCGCGCGGATCTGGTGCGTGCGGCCGGTCTCGAGGCGCACCCGCAGCAGCGTGAAGCCCTCGAGCGGCTGCTCGACCTCGAAGTGCGTGACCGCAGCGCGCGGCTCGTCGGTGTCGGTCGAGATGCGCGTGCGGACGCGGCGGTCGCGGCCGAGCGGCGCGTCGATCGTCCCCGCACGCGCCCCGGGACGGCCCTCGACGAGCGCGAGGTACTCGCGCGTGACCTCGCGCCGGCGCAGCTGCTCCTTGAGCGCCGCGAACGCCGCCTCGGTGCGCGCGACCACCAGCAGCCCCGACGTGTCGCGGTCGAGGCGGTGGACGATGCCCGCGCGGCGCGGATCCTCGCCGCCGCTGGCGCGGCCCGCGAGCGCCTGGGCGAGCGTGCCCGCTACGTGACCCCGCGCCGGATGCACAACCACGCCGGGCGGCTTGTCGACGACCAGCAGGTGCTCATCTTCGTAGGCGACGGCGTACCGCGCGTCCGGCACTTCGGGCGCGGGCGCCTCGGGCTCGGGCGTGACCTGCACGCGCTCGCCGGCGGCGACCACATGGCGTTTGGCGCGCGGCTCGCCGTCGACGAGGACCAGGCCGGCGGCGATCAGCCGCTGCGCGGCCGCGCGCGAGCCGGCCGTGCGGGCGAGGAACACGTCGAGCCGCTCGCCAGCCGCCGCCGGCCCGACGACGAGCTCATCGCCGTCCATGGCGAGGCGGCCCCTCGAGCACGTAGAGGAGCGTCAGCACGCCGAACGTGATCGCCACGTCGGCGAGGTTGAAGGCGGGCCACAGCGGGAGATCGACGAAGTCGGTCACCGCGCCCTCGACCGTGCGGTCGATGAGGTTGCCGACGGCGCCGCCGATCAGCAGTCCCGTCGGCAGCCACACCAGCGGCCGGTGCCGGTGGCGGGCGAAGAAGACGAGCAGCGCGGTCAGCGCGGCGAGCGCGAACACCACCAGCACCACGCCGCCGCCCGCGAAGAGGCCGAACGCGATCCCGCGGTTGCGCACGTTGACGAGCTGGATGCCGAGCACGAGCTCGACCTCCTCGCCGCGCTCGATCGTCGCTCGCACGATCGCCTTGACGGCCTGGTCGGCGGCGACGGTCCCCAGCGCGACGGCCGCCGCCCGCCCGCCCGGCGTCACGGCCTGATCAGGCCCACGATGATGCCGCCGACGATCTGCAGCGCGAGGATCGCCACGATCGGCGTCAGGTCGAGCGGCCCGACGCGCAGCGGGAGCGGGCGGAAGATGCGCAGGTACGGCTCGACGGTGTCGCGCAGGAAGTCGAGCACGGCGTTGAGCGCCCGCGAGTACGGGACACGCACGCCCATCGCGAACACGAACGACGTGATCACCCACGCGAACACGATGATCGTGTAGACCCAGATCAGCGTCGACAGGAAGTCGGCGATCTGCTCGCGCGCCTCCATCTCAGGCTCCCACCACGTCGTCCAGCGCGCTGGCGAACGCCGCGCGCACGCCGCCGCGCTCGAGCGCGGCCACGCCCTGGGCAGTGGTGCCGCCGGGCGACGTCACTTCGCGGCGGACGCCGAACGTGTCGCCCTGGCGTGCCCGAAGGAGCTCGGCCGAGCCGGCCATCGTCTCGACCACGAGCGTGCTCGCCAGCGCCGCGGGCAATCCGCGGCGGACGGCGGCGTCGACCTGCGCCTCGACCAGCAGCGCCCAGTACGCCGGGCCGACGCCGGAGCAGGCACCGGCGACGCCCATCAGCTTCTCCGGGACCTCCACGACCGTGCCCACGCGCTCGAACCGCTCCCGCACCTGCGCGTAGAGGTCTGTGTCGGCGTCGGCCTGGGCGATGGCGATCGCGCCCCGGCCCAGCTCCACAGGCGTGTTCGGCATCACGCGGAACGCCGGCACGCCCGGGTACGCGGCCCGGACATCGGCCAGCGTCGTGCGCGCGAGCAGCGAGACGACGGCCTTGGCGCCCGCCGCCTCGCGTGCGATGTCGGCGAGCTGCGCCGGCTTGTGGGCGAGGATCACGAGGTCGGCGCGCTCGGCCAGCTCGCGGTTGGAGGCGAGCGCCTCGCCTCCCAGCTCGTCCGCCAGCGCCTGCGCCCGGCCGGACCCGGAGTCCGTGCACAGCACCGGCTCGCCCCAGCCGCGAGCGAGTGCTCGAGCCATGTTCCCGGCGCCGATGAAACCAACCTGCATCACGCCAAAACATATCGGCGGCCGATCCGCGGCCCCGACTGCGTCGTTGCCGCAGATCGGCAGTTACCGTGTCAGGACTGGTTGAAGAAGCCCTTCTCGATCAGCCTCGCGCGCTCCTCCGCGGAGACCTCGACGTTGCGCGGCGTGAGCAGGAAGACCTTGTCGGCGATCCGCTGCATGCCGCCGTCGAGCGCGTAGGTGAGCCCGGAGGCGAAGTCGATCAGGCGCTTGGAGAGGTCCGCGTCGGACCCCTGGAGGTTGAGGATCACGGGAATCGAGTCCTTGAACTTGTCGGCCACGTCCTGGGCGTCGTTGAAGGACTTCGGGATCACGAGGTGCACGCGGACGTCTCCCCGGCCGTTGGCGGCCCGCGCCGCGGTGCCGACGGGGCGGAGGACGGTGGTGCTGCGCTCGGACGGTGCTTCGTCGGCGAAGATGTCATCGATCTCGTCGCGCCGGCGGCGCGACAGGCGGCGGACGTTCGGCCGCTCGCTGTAGCGGTCCGTCAGCTCGGCCTCGGGCTCGCGAGGATCGACCGACTCGTCCTCGTACGTGTCGCGGTCTTCGGCCAAGCCGAAGTAGACGAGCGTGCGGTGCCAGGTGTCTCGGAAGGCCATGCGCGGGAGAGGTTCGCCTGAAAGCGCGGTTTCCCTGCTCGCAGGCAGTTTACGCGTAGAGGCTCGTGCCGATCCGCACGAGCGTCGCGCCTTCCTCGGCGGCGACGCGGTAATCCTGTGAGGTGCCCATCGAGAGCCGGCTGAGGCCGTGCTCGGCGGCGAGCTCGCGCAGGGCGGCGAAGTACGGACGGCTGGGCTCGGGATCCTCGGTGAAGGGCGGCATCGTCATCAGGCCGCTCACGCGCACGGGGCTGCGGGCGAGGAAGTCGCCAAGCTCGGCGGGCGCGACCCCCGCCTTGCCCTCTTCCCCGGCGACGTTGACCTCGACGAGGATCTCGGTCTCGGGCGTGCCGTGGCGCTCGAGCTGGCGCAGCGCAGAGTCGGACGCGACCGAGTGGATCAGCTCGGCATACGGGAGGATGGCCTTCACCTTGCGGCTCTGGAGCTGGCCGATGAAGTGCCAGCGGAACACGCCGGGATGCGCCGTGGACTTGGCCTCGAGGTCCTGGGCGCGGTTCTCCCCGACGAGCTCGATGCCCGCTTCGGCCAGCGTTTCCAGCTCCTCGAGCGGGACGTACTTGACCGCGGCGAGGATCTCGACGCCCGCGGGCAGCTGCTCGCGGATGCGCGCGAGGTTCTCGCTGATCCGCCCGGCGTCGAGCCCGGTGATCAGACCCGCCACACGACCCCTGCCTGGCGGCCGGTCACCCCGCCGTCGCGGCGGTGGGAGAAGAACAGGCCGAACCAGCACATCGTGCAGATGCCAAGGTCGTGCACATTCTCGAGCTTCGCCGCGATGACTGCCGGGAGGTCGAGGTTGCGCTCGCCGCGGCGGGCGTCGTACGCCGCGAAGTGGGCGTGCACCTCCTCGCCGACCTCGTAGCAGCAGCCGCGTGCGCCCGGGCCGATCAGCGCGGTGACGGGGCCGGTGCCGCCGGCTTCGCGCAGCGCAGCCACGCCCTCCTCGACGATGCCTGCGGCCACCCCGCGCCAGCCGCAGTGGATGGCGGCCACCGCACCGTCGGCGGCAAGCAGCAGCGGCGTGCAGTCGGCCGTGAACACGAGCGCCGGGAAATGCCTGAGCGCGGTCGCCTGCCCGTCCTCCTCGGCGGGCGGCCGGGCCGGGCCGGGCGGCTCGGTGGCGCGGCGGACCGTGGCGCCGTGCACCTGGCGGCCGTAGAGGAAGCGCTCGCGCGGCGCGCCCGTGATCGCGGCCACCCGGATCCGGTTCTCGTCGACGTTGGCTCCGTCGTCAGCCGTCAGGCGGCCGAGGTTGAGCGAGGCGAACGGGCCGCTCGACACGCCGCCGCGGCGAGTGGTGAAGAGCGCCTTGGCACCCGGCAGGTCGGCGGCGATGTGCTCGCCCTCCCAGCGGAACGGCTCGCGGAGCTGCGGGAGTGTGGCGGTCGCCATGGCGCTCAATGCTAGGCGCGCCCCCGGAGCGCGGCGGCGAGCTGGCTCTCGCGGTCGGGAGCGTCGCCACGCAGCATCGCTTCGGTCGCGGCGTCCAGCGCCTCGCCGACAGCGGGTCCGCTCAGCCCTGTCGCGACGATGTCGTCGCCGGTGATCGCGAGCCGCCGGTGCCGCAGCTCGGCGAGCCAGCGCCGGGCCGCCGACTCGTCGCCGCGGGCGCCCGCGACCGCCACGGCCTCCGCGGGCTCTCGCCGGAGCCGCCGCCAGAGCGCCACGTCGTCGGCCGCCGGGAGGGGGGTCGCGGTCGCCGCCCGCACGAGGACGTCGCGCTCGTGCGCTGGGAACGAGAGGTCGTCGAGCCGCGCGCGCACGCGCGCGCCGGCGGACGACTCCTCGGCCGTCGCCGCGTTCATCGTCGCCGCCAACGCGACGAGGTCGGCGCGGGCGTCGGGCGGGGTCAGACCCCTCGAGCGCGTCACGAGCTGCGGGTCGACGGCGAACTCGTCGCCGAGCAGCGCACGGCCGAGGCCGTGGCGCTCGAGCGCGAGCAGGGCGGCGGGCTGGGGCTCTCGCAGCAGCAGCCGCAGCTCGGCGCCGAGCCGCGAGCCCGTGACGGTACGCAGCAGCTCCGGGTCGACGAGCGCGTCGGTCTCCGGATCCGGCTCGAAGCCGAGCCGCGCGGCGTAGCGCGCCATGCGGAGCATGCCGCGTCGGGTCGTCGCGGAACGAGCCCGCGTGGAGGACCCGCAGGCGCTGCGCGGCCAGGTCGTCCTCGGCTCCCGGGAGCGCGATCAGCTCGCCGTCGGCCAGGTGCAGGGCGATGGCGTTGACCGTGAAGTCGCGCCGCTCGAGGTCCTCGCGCAGGCTCGCGCCAGGCTCGACCTCCGGCAGTGCTCCGGGCTCGGGATAGCGCTCCCGCCGCGCGGCGGCGAGGTCGAAGGTGATCTCGGCTGCGGCGACCGTGGCCGTCCCGAACCGCTCGTGCACCGTCACCCGGCCGCCGATCCGCTCGGCGGCCCGGCGGGCGACCGCCACCGCGTCGCCCTCGACCACGAAGTCGAGCTCGTGCGGCCGGCGGCCGAGCAGCAGGTCGCGCACGGCTCCACCGACGACGTACACGGCGTCCTCGCCGTCCAGCGCTGCGACGGCCGGTGGCCGTCCGAGGCGTTCGAGCAGGTCGCTCACAGGAGGCATCTTGGCGGCTGGGTACCCTGGAACGCGTGTCGTCGGAGCGCCCTCCGTGGTACCGGCGGCGGCTCGTCATCGCCCTCGGAGCCCTTGCGGCCGTGTTCGCTTGCGCAGCCGCCGTCTTCGCAGTCACCCGCCCGGGTGACGTGTTCAACAGCGACGTCGAGTTCCGCGAGGAGCCGGCCCAGACGTCGGTTCCGACGCCCGTCGCCGAGGAGCCCGCCCGCGGCAAGCGCAAGAAGAAGGTGAACCCGCTGGCGGGCTTCGCCTGGCCGACGTACGGCTATAGCGACGACCGGCGCCGCTTCCTGCAGGCCAAGCCGTCGGTCCGCCCGCCGTTCAAGCGCGAGTGGAGCTGGAGCGCCAGCGTCCTGCTCGAGTTCTCCCCGATCATCGTCGGCGACCGGCTCTTCATCATGGACAACGCCGGCGTGGTCACGGCGCTCAACCGCAAGACCGGCAAGCGCGTGTGGCAGCGCGACATGGGTTACCTGGCGGCGTCGTCGCCCGCCTACGGCAACGGGAAGGTCTACGTGACCGTGCTCGAGCGCGACCGGGGCGGCGGCAGCGGTGGGCGGGTGGCCGCGCTGCGCGCACGCGACGGCAAGATCGAGTGGTCGCGCGACCTCAGCAGCCGCACGGAGTCCTCGCCCCTGTTCGTCGACGGCACGATCTACTTCGGGGCCGAGAACGGCACGGTCTACGCGATGCGCGCCCGCGGTGGCGCGATCGAGTGGACGTTCGACGCCGCGGGCGCGGCCAAGGGTGGGATGGCGCTGTCCGAGGGCCGGCTTTTCTTCGGCACCTACGGCGGCCACGTCTACGCGATCTCGCGCCGCACCGGCCGCGAGATCTGGCACGCCGGCACGAGCGGCGCCAACCTCGGGCTGTCGGCGGGCAACTTCTACTCGACCCCCGCGGTCGCGTACGGGCGCGTGTACCTCGGCAACACCGACGGCAACATGTACTCGTTCTCGGCCGAGTCGGGCCGGCTCGCCTGGCGCCGCGGGACCGGGTCGTATGTCTACGCCTCCCCGGCGGTCGCCCAGGTTCGCGGCGGCAAGCCGACCGTCTACTTCGGCAGCTACGACGGCACCTTCTACGCGCTCGACGCCCGCTCCGGCGCGACCCGCTGGTCGCACCGCGACGGCGGCAACATCTCGGGCGCCGCGACCGTGGTCGGCGACATCGTCTACTACTCGAACCGCGGGAACGGCGACACCCAGGGCATGTGGGCCCGGACGGGCAAGCGCGCGTTCCACTCGTCGCGCGGCGCATACAACGCGGTCGTCTCGGACGGCGAGATCATCTACCTGACGGGCTACTCCTCCGTCGCCGCGTTCATCCCGAAGACCGCCGCGCAGGAGCGCGCGGCCGCCGAGCGCGCGCAGAAGAAGGCCGCAAAGAAGCGCAAGGCCAAGAAGCGCCGCCGCGCGGCTCGCGACTGACCGCCCGGCTCTCGAACGTCAACGGCGGCTGGGTGGGGAGGGTGAGGGAGCCGGCGCGGTTGGCGATGGCCCGAACCATCTCGTGAGAGTTACCGTCGGTTTCCGGGGGTAACTTCACGGATTTCGCGATCCGCCCGCCCACCGCACGTAATCTTCCCCGCGCGGCGGCCGGCTCCCCAGCCTCCCTACCCAGCCGCCGTTGACGTTGACGTTCACCAAGGTCAACCAGCGCGCCGATCCCGCCGCTCCCGGCTGCGCCGCTTCTCGCGCAGCTCCCGGTACACCCCGCGGTGGAACTCCCGCTCGCGGGCTCGGCGCTCGCGCTTGAGCTGGCTCTTGTCGAGCAGCGGCACCTCCTCGTCGGTGTCCTCGAGCGGCGCGACCAGGCGCAGCCCCGGCGTGTCGATCAGCAGCGCGCCGCCGGGCAGCGGCACGAGCTCGCGGCGGACGGTCGTGTGGCGTCCGCGGTCGTCGCTCGCCCGGATCTCGTTCGTGGGCTGGCGCTCCTCGCCGAGCAGCACGTTCAGGAGCGTCGACTTGCCGACGCCCGACGTGCCGAGCATGACCGCGGTGCGGGCCGGCTCGAGCAGCGTCCGCAGCGCATCGAGCCCGCGGCCGTCGACGACGCTGACCGCCAAGGCGCCGATGTCTCCGAACGCGGCGGCGAACCGCTCCGGATCGTCGACGAGGTCCGCCTTGGTCAACAACACCAAGGCATCCACGTCCCCGCGCGCGGTGATCGCGAGGAAGCGCGCGATCCGCCGCGGGTTGAGATCGCGGTTGAGCGACGTCGCGAGCAGGGCGAGGTCGACGTTGGCGGCCAGGACCTGCGCGCGACCGCCGTCGACCCGGCGGGCGATCACGCCGCGCCGCGGCAGCACGGCGCGCACCGGACCGTCGTCCGGCAGCACGGCCACGAAGTCGCCGGTGGCGGGCATCGCCGACGCCCGGCGCAGGCGACCGGAGAGTGGGGCGCGCCACGTGCGCACCCCGGTATCGACGATCACGCTGCCGCGATCGACGGCGGTGACGCGCGCGGCGACCAGGGACGGGTCACCGATCGCGTCGAGGTCGGATTGCAGTTCCGCGCGCCAGCCGAGGCGCGCGAGCGGATGTGAAGACAACTGGAGCTCCTGAGCGAGAACGAAAGGACGGACGCTGGAGGCCACGGCCGCGCGGTAGGCGCGGCCGGGCCGCTCAGGAGCGGTCCGCGGCGAACAGGAGCTGTGAGAGAGGCGAGCGCAGAGGCCTTCGCTGCCAACGGTACCGCACTACGGGCGCATCGCAATCCCCGCGCCTGCCAGCGCCGCGCGCACCTGCGGGATCGTGTACTCGCCGTAGTGGAAGATCGAGGCGCACAGCGCGGCGTCCGCGCCCGCGCCCAGCGCGTCGACGAGATGCGCCGGCTCGCCGGCTCCGCCGGAGGCGATCACCGGCACCTCGACCGCGCCGCTGATCGCGCGCACGAGCTCGAGGTCGTAGCCGTCCTTGGTGCCGTCGCGGTCCATCGACGTGAGCATGATCTCCCCCGCCCCCCGCTCGACCGCCTCGCGCGCCCACTCGACGGCGTCGCGCCCCGTCGGCGTCCGCCCGCCGGCGACGTAGACCTCGAACCCGGAGCCCTCGCGCCGCTTGGCGTCGATCGCCAGCACCACGCACTGTGCACCGAACACGCCCGCCATCTCCGACAGC
Organism: uncultured Solirubrobacteraceae bacterium; assembly: GCA_963838655.1. Taxonomy (GTDB): domain Bacteria; phylum Actinomycetota; class Thermoleophilia; order Solirubrobacterales; family Solirubrobacteraceae; genus DASSUW01. The sequence continues at coordinate 432,588 of CAWIRW010000006.1, forward strand.
AGCTCGGGCCGGGCGACGGCGGCCGAGTTGACGGCCACCTTGTCCGCCCCCGCGTCGAGCACCGCCTGCGCGTCGGCCACCTCCCGCACGCCGCCGCCGATCGTGAACGGCACGAACACCTGGTCAGCCGCGCGCCGCGCCAGCTCGACCACCGTCGCGCGCTTGTCCGACGTCGCCGTGATGTCGAGGAATATCAGCTCGTCCGCGCCCGTCTTGTCGTAGTGAGCGGCAAGCTCAACGGGATCCCCGGCGTCACGGATGTCGATAAACCGGGTTCCCTTGACGACGCGACCGGCGTCGACGTCCATACACGGGATGATCCGCTTGTAGTGCACGGGCTCTGAAGAGTAGGTAGGCCCCTGCCAAAGATCGGTGATCGTTGCCGATGCGCGCCCTGAAGCCCTTAAGCGACAGTCGGCGCACCATGTCATCGACGCTCGACCCCGAACGCGCCGCCGCCCACCTGCCGCGCTTGCTCCGCTTCGCCTGGTCGCTGTGCGGATCCCGTCAGCTCGCCGAGGAGCTCACCCAGGAGACGTACGCCCGCGTGCTCGCGCGGCCCCGGCGCCTGCGCGGCGGTGGCGAGTTCGCCTACCTCGCCACCACGCTGCGCCACGTCCACGCCGACCATCACCGCAATGCGCACCGGTGGCCCGTGCCGGTCGCCGACCCGCCGGCCGTGCCCGGGGGCACGACCCCCGAGGCGGCGCTCGCCGCGCGCGAGGTCTACGCCGCCATCGCCGCGCTCCCTGACCCGCTGCGCGAGGTCGTCGCCACGATCGACGTCGCCGGCGCGTCGTACGCCGAGGCCGCCACGAGCCTGAAGATCCCGATCGGCACCGTGATGAGCCGCCTCCACCGCGCCCGCACGAAGCTCGTCGGCGCGCTCGGCGAGCCCGCCCTCGCCGCCGCCTAGAAACCCAGGTGCGAGGCCGCCTCGTCGACCTCCCGGCGCGAGCGCACGCCGAGCTTGACCAGGATCGCGGCGACGTGGTGGTCGACCGTCCGCACCGAGACCACCAGCCGCGCCGCGATCTCGGCGTTCGTCCGCCCTTCGCGCAGCAGCTCGAGCACCGCGAGCTGGCGCGCCGTGAGGCCCGCCGGGTTGGCCCGCGTCGCCGACCGCGGACCGCGCGGCACGGGCTCGCCAGCAGCCCGCAGGCGGCTGCGGACCGGCGCGGCCGCCCCCGCCGCGCCGAGCCCGTCGAGGATCCGCAGCCCTTCCAGCGAGGCCTCCCGCTCCCCCGAGCCGACCAGCTCGAGCGCGCGCTCGTAAGGATCGCCCGCCGCCTCCCAGCCGGCGGCCGCCGCGCGCCAGTCTCCTCGCAGACCGGCGGCCCATGGCTCGGGGCAGCCCTCGAACGGCTCACCCGCGAGCCCCGCGCGAGCCAGGTACCGCCGCAGCTCGGCCCGGAACGGCGCGCCCCCCGGATGCGAGGTGCGCGGCTCGAGCACGGCAGCGACCTCGCGCGCGACGCCGACGTCCCCGGCCAGCCACGCCCACTCCACGTACGCCAGCCCGGCGTAGGCAACGCCCAGCAGCAGCCGCTGGCGGCGCGCGTGGTCCCAGGCCGCGGCGAGCATCTCCCCCGCCGCCGGATCCCCGCGGCGGGCCAGCAGCCGCCCCAGCCACGGCATGCTGTAGGCGTAGAGCATCCCCGGATCGCCGACGCCCTCCGCGAGCTCGCGCAGCCCGCGCAGCGCCGGATCCCACCGGCCCCGCCGCAGCAGCGCCAGGCAGCGATGGACCTCGAGGTTGTACGCGTGCGACCAGAAGCCGCGCTCGCGCGTGAACTCGAGTCCTTCGCGCACGCAGGCGTCGAGCTCGTCGAGCCGCCCGGCACGGAACAGCAGCTCGCCGAGGTTGCAGTAGCCGCGGGCGGCGTACTCGTAGTCGCGCCCGGCGATCGACGCGCCGATGCTCTCGCGCAGCAGCTCGAGGCCGCCGGGCTCGCCCTGCTCGAAGCGCGCGATGCCGAGGTAGTTGAGCGACAGCGCCGCGAAGTCGCCGCGGCCCGCACGCAACGCCAGATCGCGCGCCGAGGCGAGGATGCCGGCTGCGCGATCGTGCTCGTCCGTGAGCGCCAGGATCGCCCCCTCGTACAGCGACGCGTGGGCGAGCGCGCCCGGATCGCCGGTCGGCTCGAGCAGCAGCACGGCGCGCGACGCTGCGTGCTCGGCCTCGTCGGTCTCGCCGGCCATGAACAGGTGCCGGGAGACCCGCACGAGGCACTCCCCAGCAGCCACCACGTCGCCCACCTGCTCGTAGAGCTTTACCGCCTGCCGGCCCGCGTCGACCGCCTCGCGAAAGCGATGGGCGTTGTAGAGCTCCCAGGCGTAGCCGTCGAGCAGGTCGGCGCGCTCGCGCGCTCCCAGGCGATCGGCGTGCGGGAGGACCGACTCGTAGTGCGCGAGCGACTGCCGGTGCGAGCCGGCGTGGTCGGCCTCGCGCGCCGCGGCCGGCCCGACCGCCACGATCGTCTCGACGTCGCCCGCCTCGACGGCGTGGTGCATGACACGTGCGAGCTCGGGCCGCCCGCCGGCCTGCAGCGCGCGGACGACAGCGGCGTTGAGCGCCCGCCGGCGGAGCGCGGGCAGGCTGTGCTCGATCGCCCGGCGGGCGAGCTCGTGGCGGAACGCGAGGCTGCCGGGACGCGCCTCGAGCACGCCCGCGCGCTCGGCCTCCTCGAGCACCTCGATTCCCGCCCCGTCGAGCAGCGCGGCGGCGAGCCCGTCGCCGACCTGCGCCGGCACCACCGAGAGCCGCTCGAGGGCGTCGCGGCACTCCGGCCCGAGCCGCCCGACGCGGGCCAGCACCGCCTCGACGACGCTGGCCGGCACGGCCTCGCCCGGCGAGGCCAGCGCCTCGGTGACGAAGAAGGGGTTGCCGCCCGTCGCGCGGTGCAGCGCCGCCGCGTCGGCCCCCGTGCCGTCCGCGAGCCGCGCGACGGCCGCAGGGCTCAGCGGCTCGAGCGGGAGCCGATGCACGGGCGCGGCCGTCAGCGCGCCGAGGAACTGCCGCAGCCCGGCGTCGTCGCGGCAGGTGAGCACCAGCACCGCCCCCACCCCGTCGATGCGCCGCGCCGCGTAGCCGAGGACGTCGAGCGTCGCGTCGTCGGCCCAGTGGATGTCCTCGATCACGAGCACGGTCGGCGGCGACGCGCCGAGCTCGTCGAGCAGCGCGCTGAAGACGCCGTCCACGTCGCCGGCCATGGCCTTCGCGAGCGGTCCGGCGACGCCCGCTGCGTCGCGCAGCGGGCCGAGCGTGCGCGGCGCCATCAGGTCGTCGCACGCGGCCAGCAGCAGCCGCGCCCGGCCCGCCGTGTCGGCCACGAACGCGCGCACGAGGCTCGTCTTGCCGATCCCGGCCTCCCCGGACACGAGCGCCACCGAGCCGCGCCCCGCCGCCGCGGCCGCGACAGCGCCCTCGAGCACGGTCAGCGTGGCGTCGCGCTCGAGCAGCATGTCGCCATCGTGGCGACGTCAGTGCGCGCTGTCGAGCGCCGCCTGCCCCTCGGCGACCGTGAAGCGCTTCTCGTACAGCGCCTTGCCGACGATCACGCCGGACAGGTTGACCTGGCGCAGGCTCGCCAGGCCCTCGAGATCCTCGCGGCGGCCGATCCCGCCCGAGTACAGGAAGTGGCCGCGCACGGCGTCGGCGACGCCCGCGACCTCGTCGAGGTCGGGGCCCTCGAGCTTGCCGTCGCGGTCGACGTCGGTGTAGACGAACGAGCTCACGCCGCGATCGTGCAGGAGGTGGATCGCCTCCGCGGCCGGCAGCTCGGTCGTCTGCGTCCAGCCGGCGGTGGCGATGAACCCGCCGCGGACGTCGACCGAGACCACGATCCGCGGCCCGAACGCGGCCACGATCTCGTCGAGGAAGTCGATGTCGCGGAACGCCGCCGTGCCCACGATGGCGCGCTCGGCGCCGCCGCGCAGCGCGTCGCGCACCGCGTCGACGGTGCGGAGCCCACCGCCGTACTGGATCGGGATGCCCGTTCCGGCGGCGATCCTTCGCAGGTGCTCGAGCGAGCGCGGCTCGCCCTCGCGGGCGCCGTCGAGGTCGACCACGTGCAGGTAGCGGGCGCCGGCGTCGACCCAGCTCTGCGCGGCCTCGAGCGGGTCGTCGTGGTAGGTCGTGGCGTCCTCGAAGCGGCCCTCGACGAGCCGCACCGCGTGGCCGCCCATGATGTCGACCGCCGGGTACAGGATCACGCGGCCACCCGGTCGCAGATCCGCGCGAAGTTGCGGAGCAGCGTGAGCCCGTCGCGCGAGGACTTCTCCGGGTGGAACTGCACGCCCATCAGGTTCTCCCGCTCGACGATCGAGACGAACGGCGTGCCGTACTCCCCGAGGCCGACGACATCCTCGCTGTGCGCCGGCTCGCAGGCGAACGAGTGCACGTGGTAGAAGGCCGCGGCTTCGCCCAGGCCCTCGGTCAGCGGGGACGGCCGGCTGAAGGTGACGAGGTTCCAGCCGATGTGCGGCAGCCGCTCCCCGCGGCTGTCGAGGCGCCGGACCTCGCCGGCCAGGAAGTCGAGCCCGGCGGACCGCTCGTGCTCGTCGGAGCGGCCGAACAGGAGCTGCATGCCCAGGCACACGCCGAGAATCGGCCCACCCGCCATGTAGCGGTCCAGCAGCGGCTCCACGAGCCCGGTGGCCTCGATGTTGCGCATCGCGCGCGGGAACGCGCCGACGCCGGGCAGGATCACGCCGTCGGCGGAGCGGACGACGTCGTGCTCGGCGGTGATCACGGCGCGCGCGCCGACGTGCTCGAGCGCCTTCTCGACGCTGCGCCGGTTGCCCATCCCGTAGTCGACGATCGCGATCACGTGAGCGTCCCCTTGGTCGACGGCACGCCGGTCTCGTCCGGGTCCTCCGTCACCGCCGTCCGCAGCGCGCGAGCGAACGCCTTGAAGCACGCCTCGATCATGTGGTGGGCGTTCGTGCCGGCTTGGAGCTCGAGGTGCAGCGTGAGCCGGGCGGCGGAGGCGACGGCACGGAAGAACTCCTCCGCGAGGTCGTAGTCGAAGCCCGCGAGGTCGCCGGCGGGAAGCCGTGCGAAGCCTTCGATCGCGGCGAACGGGCGGCCCGAGATGTCGATCGTGCAGGCGGCACGCGCCTCGTCCATGGGGATCACGGCGTGCCCGAAGCGCACGATCCCGCGCCGCTCGCCGAGCGCTTGGTCGAGCGCCTGGCCGAACACGATCCCGGTGTCCTCGACCGTGTGGTGCGCGCCGGTCTCGAGGTCGCCGGCGACCTGGACGTCGAGGTCGAGCTTCCCGTGGCGGGCGAGCAGGTCGAGCATGTGGTCGAGGAACCCCACGCCGGTGTTGCGCGTGCCCACGCCGGTGCCGCCGAGGCCGAGCGTGAGCGCGACGTCGGTCTCGCCGGTCTTGCGGGTGATCTGGGCGCTGCGCATCACGGCTGATTCTCGCGGATCTCCATCGAGGCGGCGTGGTGCTCGAAGCCCTCGGCGCGCGCGATCGGCGCGCCGGCACGCGCCAGCGCCGCGGCCGCGGGCCCGACGCGGACCTCGGCCATGCGGCGCCGGAAGTGGCGCGTCGAGAGGCCGGACGCGAAGCGCGCGGCGCCGTTCGTGGGCAGCGTGTGGTTCGAGCCGGCCACGTAGTCGCCGAACGCGGTGCCGGACTCGATGCCGACGAACAGGCAGCCGGCGCTGCGCACGCGCGGGGCCAGCGCCTCGGCGGCGGCGCCCGCGAGCTGCAGGTGCTCGGGCGCCAGCGCCTCCGCGAACGCCAGCGCGGCCTCCATGTCGGCGGCCAGCACCGTCGTGCCCGGCAAGGCGTCGAGCAGCCCGGCGTCGTCGCTCACGGCGACGGTCAGCGAGCCGGGGCCGTGCTCGGCCTGGGCGAGCAGGTCGAGCGCGAGCGGCGCGGGATCGGCGCCCGCCGACGCGATCACGGTCAGGTCGCTCGGGCCGGCGAAGCCGTCGATCCCGACGACGCCCGACACCTGCCGCTTGGCCTCCTGCACCCACAGGCTGCCGGGGCCGACGATCACGTCCACGGGCCGGACGGTCTCGGTGCCGTAGGCGAGCGCGGCGATCGCCTGCGCGCCGCCCATGCGGTAGACGGCGTCGACCCCGCACAGCTCGGCTGCGGCGAGGATCAGCGGGTGGCCGGGAGCGGCGACGACGACCTCGTCGACGCCCGCCGCGCGCGCGGTGACCGCACCCATGATCACCGACGACGGATACGGGTTGCGCCCGCCGGGGGCGTAGACGGCTGCCCGCCGGACCGGCACCTCGCGCAGCCGCACGGTCTGACCCTCGGGCAGCGTGACCATCGACTCGTCGTCGAGCCCCGCCTCGGCCACCGCGCGCACGTTGGCGATCGCCGTCTCGAGCCCGCGCGCGGACCGCCGGATCGAGGCTCGGCCGCCGGCGGCTCGCGAGCCCCCGAAGCGCTGCTCGTACTCGCGCACCGCGGCATCGCCGCGCGCGCGCACGTCGGCGACGATCGCCGCCACCTCGTCGGCCACGTCGGCGGGCGAGGACACGCTCGCGCGCACGCGTGCGGCCACCTCGGCGGCGTCGGCGACCGTGCAGCTAGGCCGCACGGATCCGCTCCAGCAGCCGGTCGATCGCCGCCGCCTTGAGCTTGTGCGACACCGGGTTCGCGATCAGGCGGGCGGTCGAGGCCGCGATCTCCTCGCGGATCACGAGCCCGTTCTCGCGCAGCGTGGTGCCGGTCGCCGTGAGGTCGACGATCCCCTCGACGAGGCCGGTGAGCGGCGCCAGCTCGACCGAGCCCTTGACCTCCACGATCTCCGCCTGGCGGCCGGTGCGCTCAAAGTGCCGCGCGGCGATCTTCGGGTACTTGGTGGCCACGCGCATGACGCCCAGGCGCCGCAGTGCCTCGGCCGCCGGGTCCTCTCCCGCCACCGTGGCGAACACCATCCGGCACGGCCCGAAGCCGAGGTCGAGCAGCTCGTAGACGTCGCGCTCGGACTGCTCGGCGAGCACGTCCTTGCCCGTGACCCCGATGTCGGCGGCACCCGCCTCGACGTACGTGGGCACGTCGGACGGCCGCATCGTGATCAGTCCGGCGTTCTCGAACAGCAGCTTGCGGTCGTTGGCGCGGACCTCCGCCGTGTCGACCCCGAGCAGGTCGAGCAGGTCGAGCGTGTCGCGCATCAGCGCCCCGCGGGGGACGGCGAGCTTAAGCCCCTCGAGACTCACCGACCTCCGCTCCGCGTGCGCTCGCCAGTCCGACGCTCAGTGTCGTTCATGACCTTCCCGACGCGAGCGATGTGAAGTCGCTCCACGTTCAGCGCCCACCCGCAGGCGGGCAGGTCGCGCCCGAAGCGGCGCAGCAGGTCGTCGTAGCGCCCGCCGCCGCCGATCGGAGCGCCGAGCGCGGCGTCGTAGACCTCGAACACCGCGCCCGTGTAGTAGCCGAGCGAGCGGATCAGCCCGAGGTCGAAGATCACGCGCTCGGCCACCGCCGGCTCCAGCCGGTCGAACACGGCGCGCAGCTCGGTCGCCTCGGGGACGCCGTCGAGGACCTCCACCCCACCCCGCAGCTGCGGCACCCGCAGCAGCTCGTCGTGCCCGTGAACCGCCAGCTCGCGCTCCAACCCGACGAAGTCGCGGCTCACGAGCTCGTGCAGGATCTGGGGACGGGCGCCCGCGGGCACGCCGAGCCGATCGAGCAGGCGGGGATACAGCGAGGCGTCGCCGAGGCCGACCCGGTAGTTCTCGAGCCCGGCCGCCTCGAGCCCCGCGCACAGGACGGCGAGCGCCTCGGCGGTGCCGTCCGGCCCGGGCGCGCCGACGAGCTCGACCCCCGCCTGCAGCATCTCGCGCGCCTGCCCGCGCTGGGGCCTGACCGAGCGGTAGGCGTTGGCGAAGTAGCAGAAGCGCAGCGGGGGCTCGGCGGCGGCGTAGCGGGTGCCCACCACGCGCGCGATCGGGATCGTCATGTCCGAGCGCAGGACGAGCACGTTGCCGTGCTCGTCGAACAGCTTGTAGGCGGGGTCGGCGGCCGCGGCGTCGCCCTGGGTGAGCGTCGCCTCGTACTCGAGCGCGGGCGTGGCGATCTCTCCGTAGCCGCCGGCGTCGAACACCTCGCGCATCGCCTCGGTGATCGCCCGCAGCTCGCGCAGCTCGTCCGGCAGGACGTCGCGCGTGCCGCTGGGGATCGGGTGGATCACGCCGCGACGCGCTCGATCCGCGCGCCCAGCGCCCGCAGGCGCTCGTCGATCCGCTCGTAGCCGCGATCGATCTGCTGGACGTTGTGGATCTCGCTCGTCCCCTGAGCGCACAGCGCGGCGATCAGCTTGGCCATGCCGGCGCGGATGTCCGGGGAGGACAGCCGCTGGCCGCGGAGGCGGCGGTGGCCGATGACGATTGCCCGATGCGGGTCGCAGATCGTGATCTCCGCCCCCATCGTGATCAGCTCGTCCACGAAGAACAGGCGGTTCTCGAACATCTTCTCGAAGATCAGCACGGAGCCCTCGGACTGCGTCGCGAGCGCCACCGCGATGCTCGTCAGGTCGGCCGGGAACGCCGGCCACGGGCCGTCCTCGACCTTGCTCTGGTAGTCGCCGGCGTCGCGCGCCACGACGAGCTTCTGACCGCCGGGGATGATCACGTCGTCGCCGTCGAGCTCGCTCTTGAGGCCGAGGCGGGAGAACACGATCCGGATCATCCGCATGTCGTCCGGGACGCAGCCCTCGATCCGCAGCTCTCCCCCCGTCACGCCCGCGAGCGCCATGAACGAGCCGATCTCGATGTGGTCGGGCGTCACGTGGTGCTCGCAGCCGCCGAGCTTGCCCATCCCGTGGACCTGCATGACGTTGGAGCCGATCCCCTCGATCGCCGCGCCCATCTTGTTCAGCATCCGCGCGACGTCCTGGACGTGCGGCTCGGAGGCGGCGTTGCGGATGACCGTCGTGCCGTCGGTCAGCGCCGCGGCCATGAGCGCGTTCTCGGTGCCCATGACCGACGGCTCGTCCATCAGGAAGTCGCACGCTGCCAGGCCGCCGTTTGGCGCCAGGATGCGGATCTCCGCGGCGTCGTGCTCCACGGTGGCGCCGAGCGCGCGGAAGGCGTCGAGGTGCGGGTCGAGCCGGCGGCGGCCGATCACGTCGCCGCCGGGGGGCGGCATGTGCGCCTCGCCGAAGCGCGCGAGCAGCGGGCCGGCGGCGAGGAACGAGGCGCGGATGCGCTCGGCGAGGCCGGCGTCCACGTGCGTGTCGCGGACCTGGTCGGCCTGCAGGCTGACGGTGTTCTCGTTGCGCCACTCGGTGCTCACGCCGAGGCCGGCCAGCAGCTCGAGCATCGCCTCGACGTCGCGGATGCGCGGCACGTTGTGGAGGACCACCTCCTCGTCCGTGAGGAGGCTGCACGCGAGGAGCGGCAATGCGGCGTTCTTGTTGCCGGCGGGCACGATCGTGCCGGACAGCGGCACCCCGCCCTCGATCAGGAGCTTTTCCATAAGGGTGGAGGGGCTGGGGCCCCGAGGCTGGGCTAGGGTAACAGCCATGTCAGAGCCCCTTTCGCGCGATCAGGCCTGGGACCTCTTCTGCTCGTGGACGGAGTCTGAGTCGCTGCGGCGGCACGTGCTGGCGGTCGAGGCGGCGATGCGCGCGTACGCCGGGAAGTTCGGTGAGGACGAGGAGCAGTGGGGGCTCGTCGGCATGCTCCACGACCTCGACTACGAGCGCTATCCCGACCTCGAGACCGGGCATCCGCGGATCGCCCTGGAGGAGTTCGAGAAGCAGGGGTTCTCCCCCGAGTTCATCCGCGCGGTGGCGTCGCATGCGGACGCGCTGGAGGTCTCGCGCGACTCCCTCATGGAGAAGACCCTGTTCGCGGTCGACGAGCTGTCGGGCTTCGTGATGGCGTGCGCGTTCGTGCGGCCGGAGGGCATCCACGGGATGACGCCGAAGTCGGTCAAGAAGAAGATGAAGACGCCGGCGTTCGCGGCCGCGGTCAACCGCGAGGAGCTGCGGGAGGGTGCGTCCGAACTGGGCGTGGACTTCGACGAGCACGTGGCGTTCGTGATCGCCGCGCTCGACGGGCGCTCCGACGAGCTCGGGCTCGGGGGTCGCGAGGCGGTCGCCTGATGCGGATCGTCGTGCTCGAGGGCGACGAGACCGGACAGGAGCTGCTCGAGCAGGCCGTCCGGGTGCTGGATCCCTCGGTTCTGGGCGTTCAGGAGCTGGAGATCGAGCGCTTCGATCTCTCCTTGGAGCGGCGGCGCGAGACGCGCAACGAGGTGGTGCTGGAGGCCGCGCGGGCGATGCGTTCCGCCGGCTTTGGCCTGAAGGCGGCGACGATCACCCCCGAGGGCAAGGACGACGTCGGCTCTCCCAACCGCATCCTGCGCGAGGAGGTCGGCGGCAAGGTGATCGTGCGCACAGGACGGCGGATCCCGGGCGTCGTGGGTCCGGTCTCCGGCGTCCATCATCCGATCTCGGTCGTGCGGATGGCGATCGAGGACGCCTACGGGGCGAAGCAGTGGCGCGAGGGCTCCGAGGGCGCGGACGACGAGGTGGCGTTCCGGACCGAGAAGGTCACGCGCTCCACCTGCCGCGCGGTCGCCGAGTACGCGTTCCAGACCGCCGAGCGGATGGAGGCCCGGGTGTACGGCGGGCCGAAGTGGACGGTCTCCCCCGTGTACGAGGGCATGCTCAAGGAGGAGATGGACGCCGCTGCGGAGCGCCACCCGGACGTCTCGTACTCGCCCGTGCTCATCGACGCGACGTACGCGGGGCTGCTGACGGGCGCGGCCGAGACGCCGCTGGTGATCCCGGCGCTGAACCGCGACGGCGACTGCCTGTCGGACATGGTGCTGCCGATGTTCGGCTCGATCGCCGGCGCCGAGTCCGTCCTGCTGGCGTTCGACGAGGACTACGAGGTCGACGTGGCGATGGCCGAGGCGCCGCACGGCACCGCTCCCTCGCTGATGGGCAAGGACCTCGCGAACCCGATGGCGATGCTGCTGGCGTGCGGCGCGGTGCTGTCGTATGCGGCCGTGGGCGGCGTGGCGGGCGCCGAGCGGGCCTCGCGCGCGGTCTACGAGGGCGTGCTGGAGACCGTGGCGACGGGCGTGAAGACCCTCGACCTGGGCGGCACGGCGACGACCACGGAGTTCACGGACGCCGTGGTCGAGAAGGTGCGCACGAAGGTCGACGTCTGGTCATCGCTCGGCGCGCGCTGAGCTGTCGCGCGGGAGCGGCGGGTTGTCGGTGCGCAGGTGGTGCCGCCGTCGTCGCTCGTAGAGCCTGCGCTGGACGGCGAGCACGGCGGTGCCGGCCACGAGGATGGCCACGAGGTTGATGCCGAGCTGCTCCATCGAGCCGAGTCCATCCGTCCTCGTCCTGGTAGGCGGCGGCGACGCCGATGTTGGCGGCGGCGGGGATCGTGGTGACCGAGATCAGAACCCCGATCAGGGCGCCCGGACTTGGCGGTCGAGAGCGAGAGCATCCCGGCCGCGCCCGCGCAGACGGCGACGATCACGGAGAAGACGTCCGGGCTGGCGATCAGGTCGGCGACCTGGTGCTCGCCGGAGCGGAAGTCGTCCGGCGTGAGGTCGGTGGCCTTGAAGATCAGGCGTCGCGACGTAGACGCAGCTGATGGCCAGCGGGAAGCCGACGGCGAGCGCGATGCCCGGAGCGGGCGGCGAGCTCGGCCGCGGCGCGAGATGAGCGCGACGCACAGGCCCGCGATCGGGCCGAACTCCGGCCCCACCACCATCGCGCCGACGATCAGGATCTCCGAGTCGAGGAAGATGCCGACGGCGGCGATCAGCGCCGCCAGCACCATGAAGAGCAGGAAGACGCCGGAGAGCTCGACGTTCTCGCTCGTGTGCTGCTCGACCTCCTCCCACACGACGGCGTCGGCGGGTGCCCCGGGCGCGTGCTTCTCGGCGGCGTCGGCGTGGCGCGAGATCGCGGTGTCGATCAGCTCGAGCGAGATCGAGCCGTCCTCGTGGATGTTCAGGCGCTTGAGGTCCTCGAGGATCACGCTCGCGTCCTCGCGCGCGACGTCGGCGAGGACGACATCCCCGTCCGGCCGCCGCGCCGCGCCCGGCAGCTGGATGATGTTGATCACCGACGGCGTGCAGTCGAGGATGCCGATCACCTGGTCGGTGCGATCGGGCGGCGTGACGATCCGCAGGTGGACCATGCTCCGGCGAGCGTACCCGCCGCGCCTCCCGACCCCGCCCTGCGCCCCACCACGATGTCGTGGCCGCCCGCAGGGCCGTCGCCGGTGGCCCCGGGTGCAAGATCGATTGCAGCTTCGAGGCGGCGCGAGGCGCGCTGCCGAGCCAAATCCGTGGCGATCGTCGCGCGATCGTCCGCAACGTGCGCGTTCCGTCCGACGCCCGCCGTAGCTTGGCGAACGCATGTTCCCCCCGACGACCACAGGCCGCCCGAAGAAGCGCTCGCTTCGCGAGCTGGTGCGCGGCGCCGTCGACACGGCCGCGTCGTTCGCGACGCTGGGTGAGGCACAGGCTCCGGAGCGCTTTGCGCCCCGGGCCCCCACCGCCCCCACGCGCGAGCACCCGCACCGCCGGCCACTCGGTCGTCACCCGCGCGCACGCCGGCCAGGATCGCCGGCGAGTCGCGCACAGGTCTGCGTCACGCCGGTCCCCCATCACCCGGCGCGGCGCGACTGACCAGCCCGCCGGCGCCCGGTCTGGGAGGACGGGGAAGGCCGGCCGGGCTCGAGCTCCAACGCCCTCGGGCCGCCTGCGGGCGGCTCGAGCGCTTGGAGCCCGACCAACTTCACCGCCCCCGGGCGGCACCAAGCTCCGCCGCCCGGCGCGATCGTCGGGCGGCGGCAGTCTCCTCGCGCGGCCGCTCCACGAGCCGCGGGTGTCCGCCGCTAGCGGCGTGGTGGGCCTGGGCGAACGGCGACTGTGCGGTGACAGCGCGCCCGGCGAACGTCAACTGCGCTGGGTAGGGAGGGTGAGGGTGCCGGCGTGGTTGGCGATGGCGCGAACCTTGTCGGATTACCCCGGTTTCCGGGGGCAAATGGACAAGGTTGCGCGAACGATCTCGGATCGGCCGCGGTTTCCGCGGCTAATCGGGGATCGTTCGCGACCCCCGTGAACTAGGCGTCGGTTTCCGGGGGTAACTTCACGGATTTCGCGATCCGCCGCCGACCGCGCGGACATTCCTCGCGCGGCGGTTGGCTCCCCAGCCTCCCTACCCAGCGGCAGTTGACGTTGCGCCGTCGCGCACCCGCCACCTTCGCGCGCGCGCAGTGCGCCATCGCCGGACCTCCGCCGACGCCGGCCGTCGTATACCGGGCATGAAGCGTCGTGTGATCGGGCTGATGCTGGCGGTGAGTGCGACGATGCCGGCCGCGGCGGCGGCCGACGGGCTGCCGGTGATCGGGGTCGACGGCGGTCGCGCCGGCGTCCCAGCCCCGGGCAGCGACACGCGGTTCGTGACGCGGAAGGCGGCTGCGAACACCCGCGTCTCCGAGCTCCGCGGCCCGGACCGGACGGTCGTCCGCTCACGGCTCGTGTCCGGCCGGTACACGATCCCGGTCGTGGCGCTCGACGGCACCCCGAGCGGCCTGTCGGCCGACGGGCGCACCCTCGTCCTCATCAACCCCCGGCGCACGTTCCCGCGAGAGCGCACCGCGTTCATCGTGCTCGACGCCCGCACGCTGAAAGTGCGGACCGTGCTCGACTTCGAGGGCGACTACAGCTTCGACGCGCTCTCGCCGAACGGTCGCTGGCTGTATCTCATCCAGTACACGTCCCGTCGCGATCCGCAGAGCTACGCCGTGCGCGCGTACGACCTCCGCGTCGGCCGGATGCTCCCGGAGCCGATCGTCGATCCGACCGAGCCCGACGAGGCCATGCGCGGGTACGCGCTGACGCGGGCGACGACCGGGAACGGGCGGTGGGAGTACACGCTCTACGACGGAGGTGGATCCCACCCGTTCGTCCACGCGCTCGACACGGTGGGGCGCAAGGCGCTCTGCCTCGACCTCGACGTGCTCGAGGGCGACTCGAACCTCGGCAACCTGACGCTGCAACCCGACCCCGGCGGGCAGATCACGGTCCACTACCGCGGCACGCCGATGGCGTTCATCGACCGCGAGACACGGCAGGTCGACGTCACCGCCGCTCCCGGACTTCCCGCCGCCCGAGCGCGCGACCCGCGCCGACCCTCTCCCCCGCGGCGTCCAGCTCGCACTGATGGCGTTCCTGGCGCTCACGATCCTCGCGAGCGCCGCGGCGCTCGCCCTCGGACGCCGCAGCAGCGACGCCGAGCCGCCCGCGGTCAGCCGACCCGGACGACGAACACTGGTACCCGGCGCCCTGACCGTTAACGAGCTCGAGCCGCCCAGGGGCGGCTCGATTCAAAGAAACGGCGGCGACCTACTCTCCCAGGCCCGCGAAGGCCAAGTACCATCGGCGCTGTGGGGCTTAACTGCTCTGTTCGGAATGGGAAGAGGTGTTTCCCCCACGCTAAAGCCACCGAAATTGTCAAGACCGAGCGGCCGCCGGCGACAACGAGTCGCGCGAGCGGCCGGCGCGCCAGGGGCGCGGGCCTTCAAAGCTGCACAGCCTGCCAACAAGCGGGTATCAAATCCGTCAAGCCCTCGACCCATTAGTACCGGTCTCCTGCGCGCATTACTGCGCTTCCAGATCCGGCCTATCAACCTGGTGGTCTACCAGGGGTCTTACTCTCTCAAGGAGATGGGAGAGTTCATCTCGAGGTCGGCTTCCCGCTTAGATGCCTTCAGCGGTTATCCGATCCGCACGTAGCTAACCTGCAGTGCCCTTGGCAGGACAACAGATACACCAGAGGTGCGTTCATCCCGGTCCTCTCGTACTAGGGACGACTCCTCTCAACTCTCCAACGCCCACGGCAGATAGGGACCGAACTGTCTCACGACGTTCTGAACCCAGCTCGCGTACCGCTTTAATGGGCGAACAGCCCAACCCTTGGGACCTACTTCAGCCCCAGGATGCGACGAGCCGACATCGAGGTGCCAAACCGAGTCGTCGATGTGGACTCTTGGACTCGATAAGCCTGTTATCCCCGGAGTACCTTTTATCCGTTGAGCGACGGCACTTCCACTTGCAACCGCCGGATCACTAAGGCCTGCTTTCGCACCTGCTCGACCTGTCGGTCTCACAGTCAAGCTCCCTTGCTGCCTTTACACTCTACGCACGGTTTCCAACCGTGCTGAGGGAACCTTTGCGCGCCTCCGTTACATTTTAGGAGGCGACCGCCCCAGTCAAACTACCCACCTGGCACTGTTCAGGACCCGGATTCACGGTGTCCTGTTAGAAGCCCAATACAACAAGGGTGGTATCTCAAGGTTGGCTCCACGCCAGCCGCAGCCGGCGCTTCATAGCCTCCCACCTATCCTGAGCGAGATGCACCGAACTCCAATACCAAGTTGTAGTAAAGGTTCACGGGGTCTTTCCGTCTTGCCGCGGGTACTCGGCATCTTCACCGAGACTGCAATTTCACCGAGCCCCTCGTTGAGACAGCGTTCAAGTCGTTACGCCATTCGTGCAGGTCGGAACTTACCCGACAAGGAATTTCGCTACCTTAGGACGGTTATAGTTACCGCCGCCGTTTACCGGGGCTTAGTTTCAGTGCTTCGGGCCGAAGCCCTAACACCTCCACGTAACCTTCCGGCACCGGGCAGGCGTCAGCCCCTATACGTCGTCTTGCGACTTAGCAGAGACCTGTGTTTTTGGTAAACAGTCGCTTGAACCAATTCACTGCGGCCCCCTCGGGCTCCACCGGCAAGCGGCTTCACCCTACTGGGGCGCTCCTTCTCCCGAAGTTACGGAGCGATTTTGCCGAGTTCCTTAACGAGGGTTATCTCGATCACCTTAGTATTCTCTACTTGCCCACCTGTGTCGGTTTTGGTACGGGCACGTGCAGTCTCCCTAGAGGCTTTTCTTGGGGGCATGGCTTCCGGAACTCGCCGGCTTGTAGCCAGCTAGCATCACACCTCAGGTTATGCGGGCTCGGATTTGCCTGAGCCCACCCCTACATGCTTGCCGCAGGACGACCATCGCCTGCATATCCATAGCCTTCCCCGTCCCCCCATCGGTCAAATGACTGCGACGTGGTACAGGAATATCAACCTGTTGTCCATCGACTACGCC
>CAWIRW010000007.1:0-122580 GCA_963838655.1 uncultured Solirubrobacteraceae bacterium
GTGACCGCGCGCCGCTCGCGCGCAGGGCCGTCTTCGAGGCTGGTGTGGGTCCTGAAGCGCCCCGTCGGCCGGGTCGATCCCAGCTCGTCGGCATGCGCCCTCAAAGCATCGATCATCGTGTCTTGCCTTCCATGTCGTAAATCGCGGTTCATCCGTGTCGGTTCAGGCCGCGACGCGCAGCGGCGAGTCGCCGTCCGCGCCGGCCAGTGAGGTGGGATGGAGCAGCCCGTGGAGATGGGCGTAGTGGCTGGCCTGCGTCCGGTTGGCCACGCCGAGCTTGCGGTAGACGTTCGAGAGGTGGAACTTGACCGTCTGCTCGGTCACCCACAGCGTTCCGGCGATCCGGCTGTTGGATGCGCCTTGGGCGACGAGCGAAAGGATCTCGAGCTCACGCGGGGTGAGCATGCTCACGGTGTCGGGCTGCTGGCCGCGGGGGCGGGCCGGCGCGAACGCGTGGAAGACGTTCCCGCACGCGACCTCGCGCAGCAGCAGGCCGAGGCTCGCGTGGGCGACGGTCTTGGCGAGCGCCGCGTCGGCGCCGGCGGCGCTGGCATCGGCCAGCCAGACCGGGTCCATGTTGGTCGTCAGCAGGACCACCTTGGCGGCCGGCGCGGCCGTGCGGACGGCGCGCAGGTGGCCGAGCGAGGCGTCGCCGCGAGCGTCGTCGACGACGATCACGTCCGGCCGGTGCCGCGCCACGGTCATCGCGCAGATGTCGCGCCCGCCGACGAAGCCGATGACCTGGCACGAGCTGTGGCGGAGCTCCCGCCGGATGACCTCGGCGGCCATCATGCTGTCCGCGACGATCAGGATTCGCATCGCCCTACCTCCTTACGCCGCCAGCAGCGGGTCGATGGTCTCCAGGACCGGCTTGCGGGCCGCGAGCACCTCGCCGAGCACCAGCTCGAGCGTCCGCTCGTCGGCCACGGCCGGAAGGACGGCGTCAGCCCCGGCCTCGAGCGCGCGGGGCAGCCAGCCCGCGTCGGGGGCCGCGGTGCGCACGACGATCGCGGCCGCGGGAGCCGCGAGGCGGGCCCGTGTCACTGCCTCCAGGCAGCGGCTGGGGAACGCCAGCTCGTCGATGAAGATGAGATCGGGCTCCAGGCGCCGGATCAGCTCGACCGGCGGACGGGCGCTCAGGTGACGGACGATGTCGACGCCCTTCAGGCAGTGGAGGGTCCGTGTGAGGGCCTCCAGCGTCGGTCCGCCGTCGGCGACGACGATGACTCGGGTCATCCTTGACCTCCTTGGACGGACTCGGCCGCGACCGGCGACACCTCGTCGAGGTGCTGCCGCAGGCAGACGAGCAGGGTCTGGAACGACTGGCGCTCGGTTTCAGCGAGCGCACGGAATGCGGCGGCGCAGTGGAGGTGTCCCTCGCTGCCCGCCTCGTACTCGAAGAGCTTGAGCCGCGAGCAGGCGTCGATCTTGGCGCTCAGCGCGCTCAGCAGGTTCTGGAGCGTCGCGCCGGCGGCGTGGGCGCTCTGGAGCTCGCTGAGGCTGATGGCGGATTCGAATCGCTCTGACGGCACGGCTCCCACTGTCCGTCGGAGCCACCCATCCGAACAGGGGAACTTTCGCGCGCGGCCTGAGGGCAATCTCCGACCGTCTGGGGGATGGCCCCTGGCCGTTCGTCCAGGGGAGGAACCTCACCCATGTCTCGCCCCTCAGGGGGATATGCAGCCCTGGCTGCAGCGATTCGTTGTCTCATGGACGGAATTCGGACAGCCGATACCTAGTCAGACGGCGAGGTTCGGGTTATGGTCTCTCGTTCCGGCTTCGCTTCAAGCGCTGGATGACCCTCATGGATGGCGGATGAACAGAACGGATGACATGGAAGCTCTCCGAGTGATCGTGGCGGACGACGATCCGCTCGCGCGCCGGATGATCCGAAGCGCCCTGCAGGATGCAGGCTTCGTGGTCGTCGCCGAGGCGCGCAATGGCCGCGAGGCGGTCGAGCTGACCCTCTACTACGCCCCCGACGCCATCCTCATGGACGTCGTGATGCCCGAGCTCGACGGGATCAGCGCGACGCGCCGGATCGTCGACGCGCGGCCCGACCAGCTCGTGATCCTGCTGACGGGAGCCGACGAGGAGATCGGGCTCGCGGGCCTGCAGGCGGGTGCCGGCGGCTACCTGAACAAGGACGTCGACATCGAGGCCCTGCCGCGCGCGCTCAAGGGCGCGATGGTGGGCGAGGCCGCGATCTCGCGCACGATGGGCGCGGTGTTGATCGAGCAGCTGCGCCGCACGCCGGCGCGCGCCAACGGCAACGGCCTGCGCCCGGTGCGCAGCTCGCTGACGGCGCGCGAGTGGGAGGTTCTCGACCTCCTGTGCGACACGGAACACGATCGACGAGATCGCGCACGAGCTGTTCCTCTCGACGGAGACCGTGCGGTCCCACGTCAAGAGCATCTACCGCAAGCTCGGCGTGAACTCGCGCGAGCAGGCGGTCGGCGAGGCCGAGCGCCTCCGCGCCGCCGGTTAGCCGACCGGCTGACCGGCCGGCAGCGTGAAGTAGAAGCGGTTGCCGCCCTCGGCGGGGACGACGCCGATCTTGCCGCCGTGACGCTCCACGATCCGGCGGGCGATCGTGAGGCCGAGGCCGGCCCCGCGCGCGCGGCGCTCGCCCTGGCCGCGCTGGTAGGGCTCGAAGATGCGGGTGCGGTCCTCCGGCGGGATGACCGGGCCGTCGCTCTCGATCCACACCTTCCACAGGGGGCCCTCGAGCGACGCGCCGAGCGCGATCGAGGCCTCGTGACGAGGGCTGAACTTGAGCGCGTTGATCAGCAGGTTGGCGAGCAGCCCGCTCAGCAGGGCCTCGTCGCCGGAGACGGTCGGCAGGGCGCCGACGTGCAGGCGCACCGAACGCTGCTCGATCTCCGGGCGGAGCATCTGGACGCACTCGGTGACGATGGCGCCGAGGTCGACCGGATCGCGGCGGGTCGCGCCGCTCGGTCGTCCGCGCGTCGTGCAGGATCGCCTCCAGCAGCAGCCGCATGCGCGACGCGGCGCGGCTGATCGTGGCGAGGTCGCGCCGGGAGTCCGCGTGCATCGACGCGTCGAGGCGGTCGGTCACGATCGCCACGTAGGCCTCGGTCATCACCAAGTGGCTCGACGAGCTCGTGCGCCGCCACCGCCGCGAACGCCTCGAGCGCCGCTTTCTCGCGCTCGAGCTCCTCGACCCGCGCCGTGAGCCGCTCCGCCTCAAGCTCCAGCATTGCCTGTGACCTCTCTGTCCTGCTTCGAGCGCGCCGACCGGAGCGCAGCGCGTCTCCGCGCAGCGTCACCGCCGACTGCGCACTTCGTTCCGATGGCGTCATGCCTACAACCAACCTCCGGGCCGGGGTCGCCGAACATCCGTTCCGACAGCGCAAGCATCGCAGGAGCAAACGATCCGCCACATACAACACTGGTCCATTGCGCCACTTCAGAATCCCTCATCGGCATGCGATCCGTCAAGGGCGATAACGGTACGACGATGAGAATCTGGCGGGTAGAGTCGGCGCCCGCGAATGGGGCACGTTGGGATCGACCTGCTGGAGATCGACCGGCTGGAGCGCGCGCTGGCGCGGCGACCGCGGCTGGCCGCCCGCCTGTTCACGCCTGGGGAGCTCGATTACGCCGCCGGCTGCGCGCGGCCCGCGATGCAGCTCGCCGCGCGTTTCTGCGCCAAGGAGGCCGTCGTCAAGGCGCTGTCGATCGAGAGCTGGGATCCGCACGACATCGAGATCGTTGGCGGTGGAGGTCCCCCGGTCATCAGACTGACAGGGCATGTCGGGGAGCGCGCGCGCGAGCTCGGCGTCGAGGTCACGGTGTCGCTGACGCACACGCGCGGGATGGCGGGAGCCGTGGCGGTCGCCGGATGACGCTTGCCGCCCTGGCTCGAACCGCTCTACGACGCCGAGCGTATGCGCGCCACCGATCAATGGGCGATCGAGGAGCGCGGGATCGCGTCGCTCGAGCTGATGGAGCGGGCGGGGGAGGGGCTGGCGGCGGTGGTGGGACGGCACGCGCCGGGCGGCCGGATCGCGATCGTGTGCGGCAAGGGCAACAACGGCGGCGACGGGCTGGTCGCGGCCCGGCTGCTGCGGTCGGCCGGCCGGGAGGTCGACGTGCTCGCCGTCTGGCCGCCCGACAGCCTGCGCGGGGACGCCGCGGAGCAGCTGCGGCGGCTGCCGGGAGCCGCGCCGGCCCCGTTCGAGGCCGGCCGGCTCGAGGGCGCGAGCGCGATCGTCGACGCGCTCCTGGGCACTGGGAGCACGGGTGCCCCGCGCGACGAGGCCGCCGCCGCGATCGAGGCGATCACGGCGGCAGGCGCGCCGGTGGTGGCCGCCGACATGCCCTCGGGCGTCGACGCTTCGACCGGCGAAGTGGCCGGCGCTGCCGTCCGCGCCGTGGCCACGGCCACGTTCCACGCCGCCAAGGTCGCGCTGTGGGTCCATCCCGGCAAGGCACACGCCGGCGAGGTGGTGGTCGTCGACATCGGGATCCCGGGCGGCGGCCCGGCGCCGCCGCCGATCGGCCTCGTGACGGCCGCCGTGCTGGAGGAGGTGCCGCGCCGGGGGGCGGACTCGACGAAGTTCTCCTCGGGGGCCGTGGATGTCGTGGGCGGCTCGTCCGGGCTCACCGGGGCGCCGACGATGGCCGCGATGGCGGCGATGCGCGCCGGGGCCGGCTACGTGACCGTCGCGGCGCCGGCCTCGCTCGAGACCGCGTTCTCGGTGCGGCTGCTGGAGGCGATGACGGTCGGGCTGCCCGAGGAGGACGGCGCGCTGACGCCGGCGGCCGTCGAGCCGGCGCTCGCGCGGCTGGAGCGCGCCGACGCCGCGGTTCTCGGGCCGGGACTCGGCCGTGCGGCGGGCGCCCAGGCGTTCGCGCGAGCGATCCTGACGCGCATCCAGGCCCCGCTGGTGGTCGATGCCGACGGCCTCAACGCGCTCGCCGAGGGCTTCCCGGGCGATCTGCCGCGCCGCACGCGCGCCGACCGTCCTCACCCCGCACGCGGGAGAGCTGGGCCGGCTGCTGGGCATCGAGTCGGCCGAGATCGGGCGGAGGCGGCTCGCGCACGCGCGCGCCGCCGCCGAGCGGGCCGGCGCGGTCGTGGTGCTCAAGGGCGACGACACGCTGATCGCGGCGCCCGACGGCCGGGTGGCGGTCTCGCCCGGGGGCGCGCCCGCGCTGGCCACGGCGGGCACGGGCGACGTGCTGTCGGGCGTGACGGCGGCGATGCTGGCGAAGCGGCTGGATCCGTTCACGGCCGCGTGCGCGGCCGTATACGTGCATCTGCGCGCGGGCCAGATCGCCGCGGAGCCGCACGGGCCCGACGGCGTGGTGGCCTCGGACGTGATCGCCGCGCTCCCGGCAGCGGCCTCCCGGCGAACGTCAACTGCGGCTGGGTAAGGAGGTGGGGTGCCGGCGTGGTTGGTCGGCCTCGGGCGGCGGGCAGCGTCAAGGCGGGATTACGTGTCAATCGGCGTCGGCCAGGTTCGCCCGAATCCACTTTGATGCTCTAGACGAGCACAAAGGTGGATTTCGATGATCCCCGGCTCGCCGAAGTACACGTAATCCCGCCTTGGCGCACCTTCCCCGCGCGGCGGACGGCACCCCAGCCTCCCTACCCAGCCGCAGTTGACGTTGACGTTCGCCGGGACCCCCCGCGTGGCAACGATCTAGAGTCCCGGCCATGCCGCTGACCGTTCGCGAGATCATGGAGAACGACGTGCCGCTCGTGACGGTCGTCGACCCGGTCGAGCAGGTCATCCGCGTCCTGCGCGAGTACGAGCTGCCCGGGGTGCCGGTGGTCAACGAGGGTGGGCGGTGCGTGGGGATCATCACCGAGGCCGACCTGGTGATCGCGGGCGAGGACGAGGAGCTGCACCTGCCGCACTACGTGCAGCTGTTCGGCGGGGTCGTGTTCCTGGAGTCGATCTCGCACTTCGAGGAGCGCCTGCGCAAGGCCTTCGCCTCCACGGCGGAGGACATGATGACCCCCGACCCGGTGACGATCGAGCCGTCCGCCACGGTGCGCGAGGCCGCGCGGCTGATCGCCCGCAAGAAGCACAACCGCCTGCCCGTGGTGGAGCACGGCCGGCTCGTGGGCGTCGTGACGCGCGTCGACGTGCTCGACGCGCTGACCTCCGACGACGAGGAGTAGCCGGGTGAGGGCGCTGGCCCGGGTCGACCTGGGCGCGATCGAGCGCAACTGCGCGCGCCTCGCCGCAGCCGTGGCACCCGCGCAGCTGTGCGCCGTCGTCAAGGCCGACGGCTACGGCCACGGGGCGGTGCCGGCGGCGCGGGCGGCGCAGTCCGGCGGCGCCCGGTGGCTCGCGGTGGCGACCGCCGCCGAGGCCGAAGGGCTGCGGGCCGCCGGGCTCGCGGGCCCTCTGCTCGTCATGGGCGCGCTGACCGGCGAAGAGCTCGAGGTGGCGCTGCGCGCGCGGGCCGACGTCGTGGCCTGGCGGGAGGAGTTCGTGGCCGCGATCGCCGCGCGCGGGCCTGCGGGCGTGCACGTGAAGCTCGACACGGGGATGGGGCGGCTCGGCACGCGCGACGTCGCCGAGGCCGACCGCGTCGCCGAGGCGGTCGCCGCCGCCGGCGGGCTGCGGCTGGCAGGCGCGATGACCCACTTCGCCACGGCGGACGACGATCCCGGGTTCATGCGCGAGCAGCTCGCGGCCTTCCGGCCGTGGGCGGAGGCACTCGCGAGCCGCCACGACGGCCTGCTCGTCCACGCCGCCAACTCGGCGGCGGCGCTGGGCGAGCCCGAGTCGCGGCTCGGCATGGTGCGCTGCGGCATCGCGGTCTACGGGATGGACCCGTTCCAGCGCGACCCGGCCGAGCACGGGCTCGAGCCGGCGCTCGAGCTGCGCTCGTACGTCGCCGCGGTCAAGCGGATCGAGCCCGGGCAGAGCGCCGGCTACGGCCGGCGCTTCGTCGCCGACCGCGCGACCTGGATCGGGACGCTGCCGATCGGGTACGGCGACGGTGTGCGCCGGGCGCTGACGAACAACGCCGACGTGCTCGTCGACGGGCGCCGGGTGCCGCTCGTCGGCACGGTGTCGATGGACAACGTCACCGTTGACCTCGGCGACGAGCCGGTCGAGCCGGGCGCGGAGGCTGTGCTGATCGGCACCCGCGGCAGCGAGCGGATTCTCGCCGAGGACCTCGCCCGGCGGCTCGGCACCATCAACTACGAGATCACCTGCGGGATCTCACCACGCGTCCCACGGGAGTACTACGAATGACGGAGCGCGGCGACGCGGGGCCGCTCGAGGCGGCCCGAGCGGCGCTCGCCGGGCGCGAGGCGTGGCTGGTCGGTGGCGCGGTCCGTGACCGCCTGCTGGGCCGGGAGACCGACGACGTCGACGTGGCCCTCGAGGGCGATCTGCGCGCGGCGGCCCGGGAGATCGCCGGCGCCGTGGGCGGCACGGCGTTCGAGCTCTCGGGTGCGTTCGGCGCCTGGCGGGCCGTCGGGCCGGACCAGGCCTGGCACGTCGACCTCGTGACGCTGCGCGAGGGCGACATCGCGGCCGACCTGGCCGTGCGCGACTTCACGATCAACGCGATGGCCGAGCCGCTGGGCGGCGGCGAGCTGCTCGACCCCCACGGCGGCCGCGCCGACCTGGCCGCGCGCCGCGTGCGGATGGTCTCCGAGAACGCGCTCGCCGAGGACCCGCTGCGCACGCTGCGCGCCGTGAGGCTCGTCACCGAGCTGGGCCTGGAGCTCGACCCGGCCACGGCGGCGGCGGTGACGGCCCACGCCGCCGGTATCGCCCGGATCGCGCCCGAGCGCGTGTTCGCCGAGCTCAAGCGGGTCGTGACGGCCGACGCCGCCCGCGACGGACTGGAGCTGATGGCCGCGCACGGGCTGACCGACGTGGTGCTGCCCGAGCTCGCGGCGCTGCACGGGGTGCGCCAGAACGAGTTCCACCACGCCGACGTGCACGACCACACGCTCGAGGTCCTCGACGCGGTCGCGGCGCTCGAGCGTGACGCGCCCGCCGCCGGCCTGCGGGAGGCGGGGGAGGGGGTGGCCGCCCTGCTGGCCGCGCCGCTCGCCGACGAGCTCACGCGCGGGGGCGCGATGCGGTTCGCGGCGCTCCTGCACGACGCGGCCAAGCCGCAGACCCGCGGCGTGCGCCCCGACGGCCGCATCACGTTCATCGGCCACGACAGCCAGGGGGCCGAGCTGGCTCGCGACGTCATGCGCCGGCTGCGCGCCTCGCAGCGGCTCGTCGACTACGTGGCGGCCCTCACCCGGCACCACCTGCGGCTCGGCTTCCTCGTCCACGAGCAGCCGCTGGACCGGCGCACGCTGTGGCGCTACCTGCGGGCGACGGCGCCCTACAGCGCCGACGTCACGCTGTTCACGGTCGCCGACCGCCTGGCCACGCGCGGGCGCAACGCCGACGCGGCGATCGACGCCCACATGGCGCTCGCGCGCGAGGTCCTGCCCGCCGCGCTCGCCGAGCCGCCGCGCGAGCCGCTCGTGCGCGGCGACGACCTCGCGCGCGAGCTCGGGATCCGCCCGGGCCCGCAGCTCGGCGAGCTGCTGAGCGCGCTCGAGGAGGACCGCTACGCGGGCGAGGTGCGCACGCGCGAGGAGGCGATCGCTCGCGCCCGCGAGCGGCTCATGCGCTAGGTTCGCGCGCCATGTCGAATCTGGATCGAGTCGCCTCCGACGTCGAGCTGGGGCCCTACTGCGTGGTCCACGAGACCGCGACGATCGGCGCCGGGACGCGCCTGGGCGCCCACGTCGTCGTCCACCCCGGAACGGTCATCGGCGAGGGCTGCGAGGTGCAGGACGGCGCGGTGCTGGGCAAGCCGCCGAAGCTCGCCCGCCATTCGACGGCGCCGCGCGGGGGGAACGACCCGCTCGTCCTCGAGGACGGCGCGGTCGTGTGCTGCGGGGCCGTCGTCCTGGCCGGCGCGCGGATCGGCGCGGGAGCGATCGTGGGCGACCAGGCCTTCTTCCGCGAGCGCTCGACGCTCGGGCCGGGATCCGTGGTCGGGCGCGGCAGCGCGGTCGACAACGACGTCGAGATCGGTGCGCGAGTGCGGGTGCAGACCGACGTCTATCTGACCGCCTACTCGGTGATCGAGGACGACGTCTTCGTCGGTCCCGGCGTGCTGACGACGAACGACTCGACGATGGCCCGCCACGACGACGACTTTCCGATCGAGGGCGCTCGGCTGCGGCGTGCCTGCCGCGTCGGCGGCGCCGTCGTGATCACCCCCGGGATCGAGGTCGGCGAGGAGGCGTTCGTGGCCGCCGGCGCGGTCGTCACCAAGGACGTGCCGGCGCGGGGCGTGGCCATGGGGGTCCCTGCGCGGGTGATCCGCGACGTGCCGGACGCCGACCTGCTCGAGCACTGGCGATGAGCGCCGACCCCGACTGCCTGTTCTGCAAGATCGTCGCGGGCGAGATCCCGGCGACGCGGGTGGACGAGGACGAGCGCACGGTGGCGTTCATGGACATCAACCCGGCGACGCGCGGCCACCTGCTCGTCGTCCCGCGCGAGCACGCCGTCGACCTGCTCGAGGTGCCGGAGGCCGACCTCGAAGCGTGCGCGCGGATGGCCCAGCGGCTCGCCCGCCGCGCCCTCGACCGCCTCGGAGCCGACGGCGTGAACCTGCTCAACTCCTGCCGCGCGGCGGCCTGGCAGACCGTCTTCCACTTCCACGTGCACGTGATCCCTCGCTACGAGGACGATCCGCTGCGGCTGCCGTGGGTGCCCGGTCCCGGCGACCCTGATGAGATCGCCTCCGCAGCCGCGCAGCTCACCGCCTGAAGCACTTGCGCGGCGCGCCGCAACCCGGATACGTTCTTCACGTCGGGACCGGTGACCAGCCGGTCGAGTCCAGACGTGAGGGTTCAGCCAGTGGGCACGGGCACGGTCAAGTGGTTCAGCGACGACAAGGGTTTCGGCTTCATCACGCCCGACGAGGGCGGCCGGGACCTGTTCGTCCACTTCACAGGCATCACGGGCGACGGCTACCGGTCGCTGGCCGAAGGTGCGAAGGTCACCTACGAAGAGGAGCAGGGCGACAAGGGGCCGAAGGCCATCAACGTGCAGAAGCTCTAGGGGGTGTCCAGCGGGACATCGCTCCACACCGCATGTCCCGGTGGGCGGGGCCCCCATCTCGTCGCCGCCGCACAGCAACCCCGGCCGACCCGTCGTGTTCAATGCCGGGATGCCACATCGCCCACGACCCATCGCCGTAACCGGCGTTCTCACCGCGCTCGCCGTGCTCGCCGTGCTCGTCCTGGCGGCGCCGGCGTCTGCGCGGATCATCGAGATCGGGGCGGTCGAGCCCGCGATCGAGTCGACCTGCCCGGGAACCCCGTGCGTGGCCGTCTCGCGCACGACCGGCTACCAGGCGCAGGTGGTCAAGCGCAAGCGCTCGTTCCTCGTGCCCGCCAACGGGCGGATCGTGGCGTGGACGATCGGCCTCGGCGCGCCCAACGCCGACCAGCTCGCCTACTTCGATTCGCGCTTCGGCGCGGCGTCCGCCAGCCTGACCGTGATGCGTCGCAACAAGTTCCGCCGCAAGCGGCTCATCCACCGCGTGGTAGGCCGCTCGCCGGTCCAGTCGCTGGCGCCGTACTTCGGCCAGAAGGTCCAGTTCCCGCTCGCGACCTCGATCCCGGTCCAGAAGGGGTTCGTCGTGGCCCTTACGGTCCCGACCTGGGCGCCCGCTCTCACGGCCCTGACGTCGGACGGCTCGCTGTGGCGCGCGAGCCGGGCCGAGAACCGCTGCCGCAACACCAGCCGGCAGACCGCGCAGACCGACGTCGGCGACCGCGTGAAGTACGGCTGCAAGTACCCCGCGCGCCTGAACTACAGCGCGACGCTGATCACGAGCCCGACGCCGACCGCCGGCTCCGCCGAATAGGCCGCGGCGGCGGCGGGGCCACGGGCATCCGCACGCCCTCGGCGCGGTTGGGCACGATCGGCGGGTCGTGCCCGAGCATGTCGAGCAGCGCCTCCACGACGTCGGGGTCGAACTGCACGCCCGCCCCGCGGCGCAGCTCGGCAGCCGCCTCCTCGGCCGACAGCGCGGCGCGGTAGGGGCGGTCGACGATCATCGCCTGGTAGGCGTCGCACGCGAGGATGATCCGCGACCCGATCGGGATCAGGCGGCCGCGGAGGCCGTCGGGGTAGCCGCTGCCGTCCCAGTGCTCGTGCTCGTGGCGGACCACCGGCGCGATCGCGGCAAGGTCGGGGATCCGCAGCAGAATCCGCTCGCCGGCGACCGGGTGCTCGGCCATGACCTCCCACTCCTCGCGGGTCAGCGGCCCGCGCTTGTGGAGGATCTCGTGCGGCACGGCGAGCTTGCCGACATCGTGCAGGAGCGCGGCGTGGGCGATGCGCTCGGCCCAGTCGGCGGGCAGCCCGATCAGCATCGCGACGCCGCGAGCGAGGTGGACGACGTCCTGCGAGTGCTGGTGGGTGTAGTCGTCGCGCTCCTCGATCGCCGCGGCGAGCGCCTGCACGGCGGCGGGCGAGCCGCGCTCGGCCTGCAGCAGCGCGAGCTCGCGCTCGACGTCGGCGTTCGCCACCGCCACGCGACCCTTGCCGGTGCGCTTGGCCACCAGCAGCGCGCGGTCGGCGTGCTCGAGCAGGGCGTCGGCGTCGAGCGGCTCTTGCCACTCGGCGACGCCGAGCGAGCAGGCGCCGATCAACTCCTCGGCGATCGCGTCGCGGACGCGCTCGGCGGTGATCCGTGCGCCCGCCTCGTCCGTCCCCGGCAGCAGCAGGACGAACTCGTCGCCGCCGTAGCGGGCCACCTGGTCGTACGGCCGCAGCGCCGCCTGCAGGACCTCGGCGACCTGGCGCAGCACCTCGTCGCCGGCCTGGTGGCCGCGAACGTCGTTGACGTGCTTGAAGTCGTCGAGGTCGACGATCACGTAGCTCAACGGCGTCCCGTCCCGCTGCGCCCGCGCGATCTCCTCGCGCACCCGCAGCTGCATCGCGGCGTGGTTGAGCAGGCCGGTGAGGCCGTCGGTGCGCGCGGCGCGCTGGGCCTTGTCGTGCGCCTCGGCGTTGTGGTACGCGACGGTGGCGAGGTCGGCGATCGCCTCCAGCGTGGAGCGGTCCTCCTCCTCGACGCGGTGCATCGCCGGCCAGACGACCGAGAGCACGCCCTTGAGGTGCTCGTTCCACCGCATCGGGACGGCCACGGTGGTGCGGAAGCCGGGCACGCCGTCCTGGCGGTCGTTCGCCGTGGCCGTCGAGGCCGTGAGCAGGGCATGGCCAACGGCGCCGTCGCCCGGGCGCACCGTGACGCCCTGCCACCCGTCCGGCACGTTGTAGCCGGCGGTCGCGACGCCGCCGTCCTGGGCGTTGCCGAGGTACACGCCGGTCGACTCGGCGCCGACAGCTAGCGCCGCCTCGTGGGCGAGCGTGCGCAGCACCTCCTCGAGCTCGAGCGACGCGTTGAGCGCGCGCGCAGCGCGCACGAGCGCATGGTCGTGGGCGGCGCGGGCGGCCTGGCGGCGCTCGGAGTCCAGCCGCGAGCGCCCGGCGGCGGCCACGTCCACGAGCCCTTCCACGAGCTCGATCTCGGCGGGCGAGAACGTGCGCAGGCGGTGGGAGACGACGATCATGACGTCGCGCACCTCGCGCTCGCAGACCACCGGGACGAACAGCGCGGAGGCGACGTCGAACCGCTCCACCATGTCCTGGCGCAGGGCCCCGTCGGCGCGGCAGTCGGGGGAGTGCAGCGTGCGGCCCGTGCCCACGACGCGGGCGATCGCGGACGGCGCGTCGCCGAGCGCCATCGTGTACGCGTCCAGCCCGTCGGTGCCCTCGCCCACGGTGCCGTCCTGGGCGACCTCGAAGCGGTGTACGCGGTCGGCGCCGACCGCGTCGCGCACGGCGTGCGTCAGCTCCGCGCCCAGCTCGGCCGGGTCGGACGCGCTCGCCGCGGCGCGGGCGACGCGCTGAAGCGAGCTAAGGGCCATGTCGGCCGGTTGGCGTGTGGTCGATTCGAGTACGGCTCAGCCTTCCCGAGCGGGGATACGTCGGGGGCTGTATCGGCCGTCGCGGCGCCCAGGCTTAGCCTGAATCCACCGATCCCCGCGGCGCCTCCCACGGTGCCGTTCGCAGCGAGGCATCCACGGGTCATCGGTGGATCCAGGCTTAGCAGGCGCCCGGATTCTGGGCGCAGAAGTCCTCGAACTGCTGGGCGTTCGAGCCTTCGGGCGGTGCGGTGTCGTTCGCCGGCCCGTCGTCGGCCTGCGGCTCGGCGGGGGCGGCTGTGCCGCCGCTCGCGTCCGGCTCGGCGGCGCCGGTGCCGCCGGTGCCTTCCGGGGCCGCCTCAGGCGTCGCGGTCTCGTCGCCGCTCTCGTCGGCCGACTCGTCGGTCGCGCTCGCGTCCTCCTCCGCGGCGTCGCCGCTGGGGGACACGCCGGCGTCGGGCACGGTCACGTCGGCCGGCGGGCCGGGCACCTGGGGCGCCAGCGAGTCGTCGCCGCCGCATCCGGCGACGGCGAAGGCGAGCAGCACGGCGATCAGGAGCGCGCTGATGCGCATTCGCTCACTCCTCCGTGACGCGCGGCAGCGCGGACATGCGCCGGCCGCAGGTCGGGCAGTCGTTGAGATCGCGCTGCGCCGGCTGGTCGCACCAGTTGCAGAAGCGGAGCGTCTCCACCGCCCATGGCAGCCGCGAGCGCGACGGCACGAGCGGCAGCAGCTTGCCGACCACCTCGAGCGGCTCGCCCGTCTCCCGGTCGCGGTACACGCGGCCCGGCTCGGCCTCCAGCAGGATCTCCCGGCCCGACGACGGCGCGCGAAGCCGATACATCTGTCCGGACATCGCGGCGCAGCCTAGCAAGGGGTTCCGACGACAACTCGTAGAGTGCCGCGGCGTGCGGGTGCTCATCTTCCACGGCTATCTGCTCGCCGGGACCGGCTCGAACGTCTACAACAGCGCGCTCGCGGAGGCGCTCGTGCGGGCCGGCCACGAGGTCCACCTGCTCAGCCAGGAGCGCGACCCGCTGGCGCTCGAGTGGGTCGACGCCGCCGGCGACTGGGACGGCGGGCGGCTCGAGCTGACCGTGCGCCGTGAGCCGGCGCGGGCGACGGTGTACCGGCCGGACATCGGCGGGCTGCTGCCGGTCTACGTCGCCGACCGCTACGAGGGTGTCGAGGCGAGAGCGTTCCCGGAGCTCTCCGAGGCCGAGGTCGAGCGCTACGTCGAGGCCAACGTGGCCGCCGTCCGCGAGGTCGCGGCGCGCGCCCGCCCCGACGTGGCGCTCGCCAACCACCTGGTGATGGGCCCAGCGATCCTCGCCCGCGCGCTCGACGACGTGCCGTACGCGGTGAAGATCCACGGCAGCGCGCTCGAGTACACGGTCAAGCCCTACCCGCGCTTCCTGCCGTACGCGCGCGAAGGGCTGGAGCGCGCCCGCGGGATCCTCGTCGGCTCGCGCCACACGGCGGAGAGCCTGTGGGCGGCGCTCGACGACCCGACGGTCACCGACCGCACGCGCCTCGGCCCGCCGGGCGTCGACGTCGAGCGCTTCGCGCCGCGCGAGCCCGACGAGGCGCGCGCCGGCCTCGAGCGCCTCCGCGCCCGCCTGGGAGAGGCCGACGATGCGGCGGGGACGCCGGTCGGCGACGCGGCCCCGACCGGGGGCGACTCGTTCTCCCGCTCCGCGGGTGAGGCGGCCGCGGCGCTCGGGACGGTCGAGCCGGGGGACCGGCTGGTGGTGTTCGTGGGCAAGCTGATCGCGTCGAAGGGCGTCGAGCTGCTGCTGGCCGCGTGGCCGCTCGTGCTCGCCCGCGAGCCGCGTGCGCGGCTGCTCGTGGTCGGCTTCGGCGCGTTCCGGCCGGACCTCGAACGGCTCGCGGCGGCGCTCGCCGCCGGCGACCTGGAGGCGGCGCGCGGCCTGCGCGCCGAGCACGGCGGCGAGCTGCCGCAGCTGGCCGCGTTCCTCGAGGACGCCGGCGACGACTACCAGGCGGCGGCCGCCGGCATGACCGAGCGGATCGCGTGGGCGGGGCGGCTCGACCACGCCGAGCTCACCGACGTGCTGCCCGCGGCCGAGGCGATGGCCGTGCCCAGCACCTTCCCCGAGGCGTTCGGCATGGTGGCCGCCGAGGCCGCCGCCTGCGGCGCGCTCCCTGTGGTCGCCGCCCACTCCGGCCTCGCCGAGGTCGCGCGCACGCTCGCGCGCACGGCTCCCGCACAGGCGCGCCCGTGGCTGACCTTCGAGGTGGGTCCCGGAGCCGTGCACCAGCTCGCCGACAACCTCTCGGGCTGGCTGGCGGCGCCCGCGGACGTGCGCGCCGGCACGCGCGAGGCGATCGTGGCGGCCACGCGCGACGCCTATTCCTGGGACGGCGTCGCCCGCTCGGTGATCGCCGCCGCACAGGGCGATCTCGACGCGCTGCCGCGCCCCGCCGCCACCTGAACCACGGTGGCCCCTCCGGTGAGTCCCGCCGCCCTCGGATCGGCCGCTGATCACCGCCTGGCTGTGTCCTCGACCACTTGAAATCCCAGAGGGATTCCTGCGGGTCTGCGTCCTTGCCAGGCGGCGCCAGCGACCGCCCGAGGGCAGCGCGACCCTCCGGAGGAACCACTAGGATTCCGCGGCCATGAGGAGAGGGGTGCGAAACGGGTTCGCGATGGTGGCGATCACGGTCGCGGCGGCCGGACTCGGCGGCTGCGAGCTGACCGATTCCGGCACCAACCTGGTCAACGGCAAGGAGCAGTTCATCGAGGCGTGTGCGCGCTGCCACGTGCTCGCACGCGCGGGCGGAACGGGGCGCATCGGCCCGAACCTCGACCAGGCGTTCCAGCGCGCGCGCCAGGATGGCTTCGGCGAGAGCACGTTCGAGGGCCTCGTCCACAAGCAGATCCTCTATCCCGCGATCAACCCGCAGCGCGACCCCGAGACCGGTCGCGAGCTCGATCTCATGCCGGCCAATCTGGTGACCGGCGAGGACGCGGAGGACGTCGCGGCGTATGTCGCGAGCGTCGCGGCCCGCGGCGGCGAGGACACGGGCGCACTCGCGCAGGTGGGCGGCGGCCCCGAGGGCACCGCCGAGGCCGAAGGCGGCGTGCTCGAGATCCCCGCCGACGACAGCGGCGCGCTGTTCTACACGTTCGCCGACGCCACCGCGCCCGCCGGCCAGCTGACGATCGAGTCGCCCAACCCGTCCTCCGTCGACCACAACATCGCGCTCGAGGGCGGCGGGGTCGACGAGGAGGGCCCGGTAGTCGCCGACGGCGGCGTCTCGGAGATCCAGGTCGACGTCGAGGCCGGCGAGTACCAGTTCTACTGCTCGGTCGAGGGCCACCGCGAGGGCGGCATGGAGGGCACGCTCACCGTCGAGTGATTCGGGGGTGCCCAACGGGACATCGCTCCACACGGAATGGCCCGTTGGGCGGGGCCGCCGCCGATTCCTACAGCGCCTGCACTATCAGTGCGACGGCGATCACGAACGCCGCGACCACCAGCACGTAGACCAGCAGCCGGAACGCCTCGCGCTCCGAGCGCAGCGGGTTGATCACAGGATGTAGACGGTCGTGTAGACGACCACCCACATGACGTCGACGAAGTGCCAGTAGATGCCCGGCACCTCGACGCCGAGGTGCATCTGCGATGAGAAGTGCCCGCGGAACGCCCGCACGGTGACCATCGCCAGCAGCGTCAGCCCGATGAACACGTGGGCGCCGTGCAGCCCGGTCAGCCCGTAGAAGATCGTGCCCTGCGCGTGGTCCTGCGGCGAGAAGCCGATGTGCACGTACTCGTTGATCTGCACGAACAGGAACGTGGCGCCGAGCAGGAACGTCGTCACCATCCCGGCCTGCAGGCCCCAGCGGTTGTCGCTCTTGACCGACTCGAGCGCCCAGTGCATGGTGAACGACGAGGAGATGAGGATCGCGGTGTTGACGCCCGCGATCAGCTTCGGCAGCTCGGTCCCCTCGGCCGGCCAGTCGGCGCCGCCCACGACGCGGATGAAGAAGTACGCCGTGAAGAACGCCCCGAACACCATCACCTCGGAGATGATGAAAAGCAGCATCCCGAGCGTCCGCGCGTCGACGCGCGAGGACCGGTGCGCCTCGGGCGGCCCGTGATGGTGCTCGACGGCGTGCGCTTCCATCAGACCTGCACACCGACCTCGGACTGCTCGATGTGCTCGACGGTCTTGTTGGTGGCCGACTGCACGCGCTCGACGAGCTTGTCGGCCATCCACTTCGACTGGCTGGCCGGCAGCGTCGAGATCACGATCTCCGAGATGGCGAAGTACTGGACGGCGTTGAGGATCGCGATGTAGGGGTCGGGGTCGCCGATCATGCCCGCGGCCACGATCCCGTCGTCCGAGAGCGACTTCACGAGCGCCGCGAGGCGCTCGCGCGCCTGGGCGACGGCGCCACCGTGGGCGGCGGCCTGGGGGACGACCGCGATGAAGCGGCGCGGGCCCTCGGCGGCCAGCTCGTGCAGCCGCTCCGAGAGCCGCCCGGAGGTCATCGTCTGGTTGGCGACGACGAGCGTGACGTCGAACGGCAGGCCTTCGCGTGCGAGGTCGACGATCACGTGCTCGACCGGCAGGCCGGTCTCCTCGCGCAGGCGCCCGGGCAGGTCGCGCCGCAGCCAGCCCGAGGCAGCCGCCGGCAGCGTCGACACGATGATCTCGTCGACGGCGTGCTCGGCGATGGCGTCGGTCGCGGCCAGGAACGGGTCGGGGTCGCCGACTTCGCCCGAGCTCTTGATCCCCTGCTCGCGCAGGAACGCGCGCGCGAGGTCCACTCGCACCTGCGCGCTCGAGCGCACCGCCTCGTCGTAGATCACGTTGCCGTGCTTGGGCCGCGTCTTCGGGACGACGATGTGGAAGCGAACGTCCTCGCCGCGATGCGCGACCATCGCGTCCAGCATCCCCTTGCCGGCGATCGTCTCGTTGGCGAGGATCAGGATCGTCTTCACGGCTCGCTCTCCCTCTCAGGCGTTCCGGCGGGTTGTCGTGGCCGCGCCTCCGCCGGCGGCTGGAAGATGCCGTGCTGCGCCCCATCGACGCCGTACTCGTACGGGCCGCCGACCACGGTCGGCACGCGGTCGAAGTTGAAGATCGGCGGGGGAGAGGAGACCTGCCACTCGAGCGTGAGCGCCCGCCACGGGTTGGCCTCGGCGATCGGGCCGCCGCGCCAGGAGGCGACCATGTTGTAGACGAACACCAGCGTCGCGATCCCGAGCAGGAACGAGCTCAGCGAGATGAAGAGGTTCCAGCTCGCGAACTGCTCCGGGTAGTCGGCCACGCGGCGCGGCATCCCCTGCACGCCGATCAGGTGCATCGGCCCGAACGTGAGGTTGAAGCCGATGAACGTGAGCCAGAAATGCAGCTTGCCGAGGCCCTCGTCGAACATCCGCCCCGTCATCTTCGGGAACCAGTAGTAGACGCCGGCGAAGATCGTGAACAGCGAGCCGCCGTACAGCACGTAGTGGATGTGGGCGACGATGAAGTACGTGTCGCTGACGTGGATGGTGAGCGGCACCATCGCGAGCATCACGCCCGAGATCCCGCCGAGCGTGAACATCGTCAGGAAGCCGAGCGCGAACAGCATCGGCGTATCCAGATGCAGGATGCCGCGCCACAGTGTCGCCAGCCAGGAGAAGATCTTGATGCCGGTGGGCACGGCGATGATCGCCGTCGTGACCATCATCGGGATCCGGATCCACTCCTGCATGCCGGACACGAACATGTGGTGGGCCCAGACCGTGAAGCCCAGCAGCACGATCGCAAGCAGCGAGAAGGCCATCATCCGGTAGCCGAAGATCGGCTTTCGCGACTTGACGGCGATGACCTCGGAGATGATTCCGAAGCCCGGCAGCATCATGATGTAGACGGCCGGGTGCGAGTAGAACCAGAAGACGTGCTGGTACATCAGCACGTCGCCCTCGCCGGACGCGCGGAAGAAGTTGAAGTGGAGCCCGTAGTCGAGCAGCACGAAGAACTGCGACGCGGCGATGAACGGCGTGGCGATGACGACCAGCAGCGAGGTCGAGAAGTTCGCCCACACGAGCAGCGGCATGCGCCAGAACGACATGCCGGGCGCACGCATCGTGATGATCGTGACGAGGAAGTTGAGCGCCGTGGCGATCGAGGACGCGCCCGCGAACTGGACCCCGATCGTGAAGAACATCTGGCCGATCGGGACGTTCGTGGAGAGTGGCGCGTACGCCGTCCAGCCGGTGGCGAACGAGCCGCCGGGGGCGAAGAACGACGCGGTCATCATGATGCCGCCGATCGGCAGCATCCAGAACGACAGCGCGTT
Source organism: uncultured Solirubrobacteraceae bacterium (assembly GCA_963838655.1). Classification (GTDB taxonomy): domain Bacteria; phylum Actinomycetota; class Thermoleophilia; order Solirubrobacterales; family Solirubrobacteraceae; genus DASSUW01. The sequence continues at coordinate 19,288 of CAWIRW010000007.1, forward strand.
CAGCCGCGGGAACGCCATGTCGGGCGCTCCGATCATCAGCGGCAGCACGTAGTTCGCCAGCCCGGCGAAGACCGGGATGATGAACAGGAAGATCATCAGCGAGGCGTGGACGCTGAAGAGCCCGTTGTAGGCGTTGGAGTCCACGAACTGCTGGCCCGGGGCCGCCAGCTCGGCGCGCACGATCATCGCCAGCAGCCCGCCGACGAGCATGAAGAAGAACGACGTGACGACGTACTGGATCCCGATCACCTTGTGATCGGTGTTGACCCGGAAGTAGTCGCGCCAGGAGTGGGCGCCGTGGCTCGAGTGGTCCTCCGGGCGCGTCGGGCGGCCCGAGATGTAGTAGCCCCAGTAGTCGAACGCCCCGATGCCGACGAGGAAGAACAGCGGCGCGGCGAGCAGCGAGACGAGCAGGATCGCGTCCTGCGCGTTGCCGGTCAGGCCGCCGTCGAAGCTCTCGAGGCCGTACGCGGCGCGGATGACGAGGACGAGGGCGGCCGAGAACAGCACGCCGATCACGAAGTAGAAACCGCCCCGCGTCAGGCCCGGGGCTCGCATCGTCCTCACTTGCCGGCCACCTCCGTCAGATACTCAACCAGCGCGTCGACCTGCTCGGGCGACAGGCTGTCACCGTAGCGCGGCATGAGCCCCGACTGGAAGCCCTCGGTGATCTTCGCGTCGGGGTCCTCGATCGACTGCTTGATCTCTGCGGCGCTGAGATCCGGGATCACCTCGTCGAGGTTCGGCCCGGTGGCGGCCGTCGTGCCGGCGTCGGCGAGCGTGTGGCAGGCGCCGCACGCCTGCGGCTGCGCGGCGTCGGTGAACAGCGTCTTGCCGTCGGTCTCGCCGCCGCCGCCCCCGCCCCCTCCGCCCTCGGCCTGCGGGCCCCGCGCCAGCTCGGCGAGCCTGGCGTCGTAGTCCTCGCGCGAGACGACGTGAGCGCTCTGGCGCATCGTCGAGTGCCCGAGGCCGCACAGCTCCGCACAGACGACAGGGAACTCGCCCATGCGGTCGGTGGTCGTCACGCGCAGGTGCGTGTCGATCCCCGGCACGGCGTCGATCTTCATGCGGAAGGCCGGCACCCAGAAGTCGTGGATCACGTCCTTGGACTGGACGGTGAAGTCCACCGGCGTGTTCTGGGGCAGGTAGAGCTGCGGCGAGGCGATCTCGTCGCCGCCTTCACCCTCGTAGAAGAACGTCCACGTGAACTGCTCGCCGACGACGCGCACGTTGAGCGTCTCGCTCGCGGTCGCCTCCCCCTCGATGTCCGTCAGCACCACGTACGCGTACGTGCAGAGCCCCACGAGCAGGATCGCGGGGATCGCCGTCCAGATGATCTCGAGCCGCGTGTTGCCGTGGATCGGCGGCCCGTCCTTGAGCTCATCGCCGGGGCGCATGCGGAACTTGATCGCGCTGTAGAGGACGATCGTCTCCACGAGCACGAACACCGGCACCGAGGCGATCAGCAGGACGTCCCACAGCGTGTCGATCGGCCCCGCCTGCTCGGACGCGGGGACGGGGAACCAGTCGATCAGCAGCGCGAGCGCGATGCCGAGGACCGAGGCGACCGCCCCGATCAGCAGCATCTGGCGGAGCTGGGCGCGGCTCTCCTGCGACGCGACCGGCGCCTGCTCGCTCATCGGCTCCTCTCCACGCCCATGAAGGGCGCATCCTATGCAACCGGTGCGGCGGACGCCGCAGTCGCTGCTAGGCGGCGTGGCTGCGCGAGCGCGCCGTTCCCGGCGCGGTATTCCGAGGGCGCCACGCCCCGGTGGCGGCGGAACGCCTTGGCGAACTGCGCCGGCTGCCGGTAGCCGACACGGTTGGCGACCTCGCGCACGGTCAGCGCCCGCGTCTCGAGCAGCTCGGCGGCCCGCTGGATCCGAACCTCGGTCAGGTGGTCGCGGAACGTCGTCCCGCCGATCTCGGCGTACGCGCGCTGCAGCTGTCGGCGCGACGAGGCAACACGCCGCGCGATGTCGTCGAGCGCGAGGTCCGATGCGAAATCACGTTCGACGATGGCGTTCGCCTCGTCGAGCAGGCTGGCCCTGAGGCGGATGGTTGAGGGTCGTTGCGTCGGCACACTCGTTCCTACGCACGAACGCGGCGAAGCGGATCACACCAAGCCGCGGAGTCGTTGTCTAGACTCCGGCCGATGGACCGCCGGCTCGCGCGCCGCAACCTCCGGACCGCGCTGATCACGTCCGTGATCGGGCTGCTGATGTTCGCGCTGACCTTCGTCGCCGCCCTGCTCTACGTGGCATGAGCGAGGTCGAGCACACCGGGACCCCGCCCGTCGGCGAAGAGGTCCACATGCCGGCCCCGAGCATCATCCCGCTGATCAACGCGGCGGCGCTCGCCCTCGCGATCGTGGCCATCACGCTGTCGTGGTGGATCGTCGGCGCCGCGATGATCGTCTTCGTCGCCACCACGATCCGCTGGATCCGCGACGTGCGGCGCGATATCGCCGAGCTCCCGCTCGAGCATTCGCATCACTGATCGAGCGCGCGCTAGGTTTCCGGGTGACGAACGGTCCGGCGCAACGTCGCTACCGGACCTGGCGACGCGGTACGCCAGCGCCTTCTCGGCCTACCTCGCCGACCCCGTCGAGCGCGAGCTGGGCGCGGCCTACGACCTCGGCCGCCAGGCCGTCGCCGAGCACCTCAGCGTGCTCGACCTCGCCGAGGCCCACCACGCCGCGGTGCGCGCCGCGCTCCACTCCGGCGCGCGCGACCCGGAGGCCACGCTGCAGGCGGGCGCCGACTTCCTGCGCGAGAGCCTGTCGATCTTCGAGAGCGTGCACCGCGGCTACCACGAGGTGCAGGAGGTCGCGCGGATCGAGCACCAGCACGTCGAGCAGCTGCGCGCGCTGGCCGCCGCCTCGGTCGCGCTCAACTCGACGCTGACGGTCGAGGAGGCGCTGCAGGTCACGGCCGACGCCGCGCGCTCGCTGATCGGCGTTCGCCGCGCGACGGTCTCGATCGTCGCGCCCGACCCGCGCCTGCGCCAGCTCACCGCCACCGCGCCGCCGCTGCTCGTCGTATGGGCGCGCCGACTCCGCCCGGCTCAGCGCCGAGCTCACCGACCGCGGTCGCGAGCTCGGCCGGCTCGAGGTCGTCGACCAGCACGGTCGCGAGTACTCCGAGCGCGACAAGTCGATCCTCACCCAGCTTGCGCAGCTCGCATCGGTGGCGATCGCCAACGCCCAGCTCTACGAGCGCGAGCGCACGATCGCGCAGACGCTCCAGCGCTCGCTGCGGCCCGGCGCGCTCCCCGACGTTCCCGGCCTCTCGGCGGCCGTGCGCTTCCGGCCGGCCGGTGAGAACATCGAGCTCGGCGGCGACTTCTACGACCTCTACCAGCCCCGCGACGGCGTGTGGGCGGCGCTGATCGGCGACGTGCAGGGCAAGGGGCCGGACGCGGCCGCGGTCACCGCGCTGGCCCGTCACACCCTGCGCGCGGGCTCGGCCTACGAGGCCCGGCCGAGCGGCGTGCTCGCGCTCCTGCACAAGGCGTTGCGCGAGCAGCGGGCCGACGGCCGCTTCTGCACGGTTGCGCACGCGCACCTGGAGATCGGGCGCGGCCGCGTGCGCGTGGAGCTCGCTTGCGGCGGCCACCCGCTGCCGCTCGTGCTGCACGCCGACGGCGGCGTCGAGCCCGTGGGCAGGCTCGGCACGCTGCTGGGCACCGACATCGAGCCGCAGCTCTACGACGTCGTCGTCGACCTCGCCGAGGGCGACGTGCTCGTCCTCTACACCGACGGCGTCACCGAGGTCCGCCGTCGCCGCCGCGAGGTGTTCGGCCACGCCGAGCTGACCGGGCTGCTGCGCAACTGCGGCGGCCTGCCGCCGGACGCGCGTGGTCGACCGCATCGAGGCGGCCGTGATCGCGGCCTCGGAGGGCCGCCTGCGCGACGACATGGCGATCCTCGCCTTCGGGCCCACTCCCGGCGCCGATGGCCCTATCCTTCCCGGCCGCCCCATCGACGGAGGTACCTGATGGCAGAACCGACGGACACGACCGCGGACGGAAACCGCGAGTCCCAGGCCGAGCTGCTCACCGAGCTCGTCGCCCACCTGCGCAACAACCGGACGCAGCTCCGGCAGGAATGGGCCAGGCGCATCAGCGAGGCGCGGCTGCTGACCGCGCTCACGCAGGAGGAGATCTTCTCCGAGGCCACGTCCGTCTACGACAACTACGTCGAGGTGCTCGAGACCGGCTCGGTGGAGGCGCTCCAGGACTACGCGCGCAACCTCTCCGAGCGCATCATCCCCCGAGGCGTCGAGACCGACGAGGTGCTCGGCATCGTGCTGCTCCTGCGCGACGTGCTGGCCCGCTCGCTGTTCGAGAAGTACCAGGACGACTTCAACCGCGTGCTCGACGTCTACGAGCCGGCCGCCAACCGGATCGCGAACACCGTGGCGATCAACTTCGTGCAGGAGCGCGAGCGCGTCATCCGCCAGCAGCAGGAGGCGATCCGGGAGCTCTCGACCCCGGTGCTCCAGGTTCGCGAGCGGCTGCTGATCCTCCCGATCATCGGCGTGCTCGACGGCCAGCGCGCGCGCCAGCTCACCGAGCAGCTCCTGCGCGCCATCCGCGCCAACCGCGCTCGCGTGGTCGTGATCGACATCACCGGCGTGCCGACGATCGACTCGACGGTCGCGAACCACCTCGTGCAGACCGTCGACGCCTCGCGGCTGATGGGCGCCAACGTGATCATCACCGGCCTGTCGCCGGAGATCGCCCAGACGCTGGTGACGCTGGGCGTCGAGCTCGGCAAGGTGAACGCGGTCGGCGACCTGCAGGGCGGGATCGAGGAGGCCGAGCGGCTGCTCGGCTATCAGGTGTCCCTGGAGACGCCAGCTCTCGACGCCGTCCCCGTTTAGGCCTTGTAGTGGCCGTCCCGATCCTCAAGCAGGGCCCGTTCCTGATCGCCACCATCCAGGCGGCGCTCACGGACACCGACGTCATCCAGCTCCAGGAGGACGTGATGGTGCAGGTGACGCGGCACCGCTCGCGCGGGATCATCGTCGACGTCACGGCGCTCGACGTGATGGACTCGTTCGTCTCGCGCTCGCTCCAGGGGATCGCGCGCATGACGCGCCTGCGCGGCGCCGAGACGGTGATCGTGGGGATCCAGCCCGAGGTCGCGTTCGCGATGGTGCAGCTCGGCATGGCGTTCGAGGACGTGCTCACGGCGCTCGACCTCGAGGAGGGGCTCGCGCTGCTGCAGCGGCCGCGGAAGGAGGCCGGCGACGGTGCCGGATGAGGGCGAGGCCGTGATCCGGATCGAGTCCGACAACGATGTCGTGGCAGCGCGCCAGCAGGCGCGCGCGATGGCGAGCACGCTCGAGCTCACGAGCACCGACCAGACGCTGCTCGCGACCGCCATCTCCGAGGTCGCCCGCAACATCACCACCTACGCCACGCGTGGTGAGGTGCTGCTCAGCGTCGTGCACGACGACGACGGCGGGCGGCGCGGCATCCGCGTGATCGCTCGCGACGACGGGCCGGGAATCGAGAACCTCGAGCTGGCGCTGCAGGACGGCTACACGAGCGGCGGCGGCCTCGGGCTCGGGCTGCCGGGCGCGCGACGGCTGGTGCACGACTTCGACATCCAGACCGCTCCCGGACAGGGCACGAAGGTGACGCTCGTCATGTGGGAGCGCGACAACGCCCGCGCGGCATGAGCGACGGCTGGCCGCCGGTCCTCGAGCGCGGCGTGGCGGGGCTGACGCACCAGGGCGAGGGCCGCTCGGGTGACGTGGCGGTGTTCGCGCCGTGTCGGCGCGGCGGGCTGCTGGCGGTGATCGACGGGCTCGGGCACGGCGACCCCGCCGCCGACGCGGCCGAGGCCGCGGCCGAGGTGGTGCGCAGGAGCGCCGACGACGCCCCGCAGGACCTGCTCGACGCGTGCGACCGGGCGCTGCGCGCCACCCGCGGCGCTGTGATGACGCTCGCGTGGTTCGACGTCGACGCGCTCTCGCTCGAGTGGACCGGCGTCGGCAACGTCGAGGCTCGGCTCGTGCGCGCGGGTGCGCGCCCGAGCTCGCCGCTCGTGCTCGGCGGCGTCGTCGGCTTCAACCTCCCGCGCGTCCGCGTCATGACCGTCGCCCTCGAGCCGGGGGACACGGTCGTCCTCGCCACGGACGGGATCTCGCTCGACTACTCCGAGTCGGTCGACCCTGCCGCCGGCGCCCAGGAGGTCGCCGACCACGTGCTCGCGCAGCTGCGCCAAGGGCACCGACGACGCGTGCGCCGCCGTCGTCAGGGTCCTAGGCGAGTAACTGCGCGTCGAGCACCATCGCGCAGAACAGCAGCGCGAGGTAGGCGAGCGAGTAGAGGTAGGTGCGCAGCGCGCTCGGGCGGTCGGCGCGATGCTGGAGGCGGATGGCGAGCACCAGGAAGGCGCTGCCGAGCGCGACCGCCGCGGCCGCGTAGAGGCCGCCGAAGAACCCGAAGGCGACCGGCAGCAGCGTCAGCACGACGAGCAGGGCCGTGTAGAGGACGATCTGGCGGCGCGTCTCGGCCTCGCCGTGGACCACCGGCATCATCGGCACGCCCACGCGCGCGTACTCGTCCTTCATCAGCAGCGAGAGCGCCCAGAAGTGCGGCGGCGTCCAGTAGAAGACGATCGCGAACAGGTACAGCGCGGCCGGGTCGAGGCCGCCGGTGACCGCGCTCCAGCCGACCAGCGGCGGCACCGCCCCCGCGGCGCCTCCGATCACGATGTTCTGCGGCGTCGAGCGCTTGAGCCACATCGTGTAGACGAGCACGTAGCCGAGGAAGCCGGCGAGCGCGAGGAACGCCGACAGCAGGTTGACGGTGGTCGCCAGCAACAGGAACGACAGTGCGGACAGCGCGAGCCCGTAGAGCAGGGCGGCGCGAGGCGAGACCCGGCCGGACGGGATCGGCCGCGTGGCCGTACGGGCCATGCGGGCGTCGATGTCGCGGTCCCAGTAGTGGTTGACGGCGCCGGCGCCGCCGGCCGACAGGTAGCCGCCGACGACCGTGAGGGCGACGAGCGAGAGCGACGGGTCGCCCGCCACGTACATCGTCGCCACCGTCGTGAGCAGCAGCAGCAGCTGGACGCGCGGCTTGGTGAGCGTGACGTAGTCGGCGACCACCTGGCGGACGCCGCCGACCTCCACCGCTACAGCGCGCGACGCCTCCATACCGCTACGCGTTCACCATCGGCTTGCCGGACTCGAACCGCTGCGGGACGCCGCTCTGGCGCTCGATCTGGCGGCGGATGTCCTTCATCGGCTCCACCGACCGCACGCGCGGGACGGCGTCGAAGTTGTTCTCCGGCGGCGGCGAGGGCGTGAACCACTCGAGCGTGTTCCCCTTCCACGGGTCGGGGCCGGCGACCGGGCCGCGCTTGAGCGAGCGCACCATGTTGATGATCGTGATCAGCACGGAGAGTGCGAGCACGAACGCGCCGATCGAGGAGATGAGGTTCATCTCGCTCCAGCCGGCGCTCTCGGCGTACTCGTAGATCCGGCGCGGCATGCCGTCGAGGCCCGCCGAGTGCTGGATCAGGAAGGTCAGGTGGAAGCCGATCAGGAACAGCCAGAACGAGAGCTTGCCCAGCCCTTCGTTCATGAGCCGGCCGGTCATCTTCGGGAACCAGTAGTACAGCGCGGCGACCATCGCGAAGGCCGAGGCGCCGAACGCCGTGTAGTGGAAGTGGGCGACCACGAAGTACGTGTCGGTGAGCTGCCAGTCGACCGGGAACACGGCGAGGAAGATGCCGGTGATGCCGCCCATCAGGAACGTCCCGATGCCGCCGACGCAGAACAGCAGCGCCACCCGGTACTCGATCGTTCCTCGCCACAGCGTCGCCACCCAGTTGAAGATCTTCACCCCCGTGGGCACCGCGATCAGGAAGCTCGAGAGCATGAAGAAGGCCAGCACGACCGTGCTCATCGGCGTGGCGAACATGTGGTGGGCCCACACGAGCATGCCGAGGAACGCGATGCCCGCCGTGGCCGCGGCGATCGCCTTGTAGCCGAAGATCGGCTTGCGCGCGAACACCGGCAGCACCTCGGAGAAGATCCCGAACGCCGGCAGCACGAGGATGTAGACCTCGGGGTGCCCGAAGAACCAGAACAGGTGCTGCCACAGCAGCGCGGAGCCGCCCTCGGAGGGATCGAAGAAGTTGGTCCCGAAGTTGCGGTCCAGCAGCAGCATCGTGACCGTCGCGGCGAGCGAGGTCAGCGCGAGGATGACCAGGTACGAGTAGATCAGCATCGTCCACACGAACAGCGGCATCCGGCCCCAGCCCATGCCGGGCGCGCGCATGTTGTGGATCGTGGCGATGAAGTTGATCGCGCCGAGGACCGAGGCCAGGCCCGTGAGGTGGACCATGTAGATCCACGCCTCCTGGCCGTTGGACGGCGTGTACTCCTTCAGCGACAGCGGCACGTAGGAGAACCAGCCGGCCTCCGGCGGCGTGAAGAACAGCGAGCCGTAGAGCGCGAGCCCGCCGAACAGGAACATCCAGTACGACCACGCATTCAGGCGCGGGAAGGCCACGTCGCGCGCGCCGATCATGAGCGGCAGGAAGTAGTTCGCGAAGCCCGCCCACACCGGCACGATGACGAGGAAGACCATCGTCGTCCCGTGCAGCGTGAAGATCTCGTTGTACTTCTCGGGCGTCAGGAACGTGTTCTCCGGGACGCCGAGCTGGATCCGCATCAGCAGCGCCTCGACGCCGCCGATGATGAAGAAGACCAAGACGGTGAGCAGGTAGAGGATCCCGATCTTCTTGTGATCGGTGGTGGTCAGCCACCTCACCCACCCGCGCCGAGGCCGGTCGACCTCGTGGGCGATGATCTGCGGCCTTGCGGTCGCGGTCGCGGCTTCCACCTACTCGCCTCCCTGTGAAGCTTCGAATCTCCTCGCGCTCGGCGGCGGCCGCGTCCTGCGCGGCCTGGATCTCTTCCGCCTTGCTGGTCACGCCAGGCGACCCAGTCGTCGTAGGGCAGCCCGATCACCTTGGCGAGCATGTCCGCGTGGTTGCGCCCGCACAGCTCGGCGCACTGACCCTCGTAGACCACCCGGTCCTCGCCCTCCTCGAGCGCGTCGAGCGGGATCCGGAACCAGGTCTTGTTCGTGTACCCCGGGATGGCGTCGGCCTTGCCGCCGAGCGGCGGGATCCACCACGAGTGCGCGACGTCCTTCGCCTGCACGTCGAGGATGACCGTCATCCCGATCGGGACGTACATGTCGTTGTAGGCGAAGACCCGCTCCTCGTCCTCCCCCTGGGGATAGAAGTAGCTCCAGGCGTACTGCTCGCCGACGACCTTGATCGTCATCGCCGCGCTGCCCTCCGGCGGCGCCGACTGGTCGAGCGCCGCGAAGGTCGCGGTGCTCGCCACCGGGTTGCCCTCGGAGTCGATCTGGGAAGCCGCCGGGTCCTTGATGTCGCCCAGCAGGACGAACGTGAAGACGGTCAGGAAGATCAGGATCGCGGCGGCGCCGACCGTCCAGCCGATCTCCAGCTGGGTGTTGCCGTGGATCTGCGCCGCGACCCGGCCCTTGCGGGCGCGGAACCTGATCAGCGAGTAGATCAGGAGCCCTTCGACGCCGACGAAGATCACGAGCCCGATCAGCGCGATCAGGATGTAGAGCGTGCGGATCGCGTCGGCGTTCGGCGAGCCGGCGGACTCCGGCACGAACCAGCCGGCCGACGCGGCGGGGGCCAGGATCAACGCTCCGAGCGAGCGCTGCCGGAAGGGCGGCGGCGAGGGCGCGCAGACGTCGGCGGGACTCGGGAGCCACGGCGTCGGCAGTATATGGACGGAGGCCGCCGGAGCGGACCCTCATCTCCCCTCGAAGGCGGGCGGGCGCTTGTGCAGGAACGCCAGGACGCCCTCCTGGAAGTCGCCCGACGCCGCGGATTGCTGCTGGATCTCGGCCTCGAGCTCCAGCTGGGCGCCCATGCGCTCGAACAGCCACGCGTTGAGCTGGCGCTTGATGCCGGCGTATGCGCGCGTGGGCCCGGCCGCCAGCCGCGCCGCCAGCTCGTCGACGGCGGCCTCGAGCCCGTCGTCGGGCGTCACGCGGTTGATCAGCCCCCACTCGAGCGCCTGGCGGGCGGGAATGCGCTCGCCGAGCATCGCCATCTCGGTGGCCCGCGCGAGGCCCGCGCGCTCGGGGACGAGCAGCGAGGAGCCGCCGTCGGGCACGAGGCCGATGTTCACGAACGCCAGCAGGAAGTACGCGGACTCGCGCGCGACGATCAGGTCGCACGCCAGCGCGAGCGAGCAGCCGATGCCGACGGCGGGGCCGTTGACGGCGGCGATCACCGGCTTGGGGAGCGTGCGCAGCCCGACGATGATCGGGTGGTAGCGCTCGGTCAGCGTGGTGAGGACGTCCGGATGGCCCTCGGGCGTCGGGTCGAAGCCCGCCTTGAGGTCCGCGCCGGAGGAGAAGCCCCGGCCCGCGCCGGTGATGACTACGGCGCGCACGTCGTCCGCCTCCGCCTCCCGCACGGCGGCCAGCAGGTCGAACCCGAACTGCTTGTCCCACGCGTTCATGGCCTCCGGGCGGTTGAGCGTGATCCGCAGCTCGGCGCCGCGCTTCTCGAGGCTGATGGTCTCCATGGCCGCACGTCCTATCACCCACGTACGGCTGCCCGTATCACTCCCGTCCTCACGGCGCACTAGGCTCGCCAGGTGCGCAGCTCGTTCGTCCGCGCCGCGGCGCTCGGAGTGCTGGCCGCCGGCGTGGCGGCTCCGCTTGTGCGCCGCCGCCTCGGGCTGCGCCCGCCGGTGGTGATCGCGGCCTCCGCCGCCGCCCCCGTGGCCTTCTGCGTGCTGCTCCCCCGCACGCGCGCGCGTGACGTGGGGACCTGCCTGCTGCAGATGTGGGCCTACGTGGCGGCGTACAAGATGCCCTACGACGATCCCGAGGCGCTGGGTGCCCGCGTGCGGATCGCCTACCCCGTGCGCGCCGACCGCCTGATCGGCGGCGGCACGACGCCGACGCTCCGGCTGCAGCGCGCGCTCGGCACCCCGGGCGCCTTTCGCGCCTGGGAGAAGCTGCTGATCTGGTCGCACTGGCTGTGGTTCGCGTTCCCGCACGGCACCGTCGTCTACCTGCTGCTGCGCCACCCGGAGCGCTTCCCGAACGGCGCCGCCCGGATCTACGCGACCTTCGACATCGGGCTGATCGGCTACTGGGCGGTGCCCACCGCGCCGCCGTGGTACGCCTCCGCCGAGGGGCTGATGGAGGACGGCCGCACGCCCGAGCTGCGGCGCATGATGGTCGAGTACGGGGAGCACTTCTGGCGCTCCGGCTGGGCCCCTCTGTACGGTGTCCTCGGAGGCAACCCGCTGGCCGCCATGCCGTCCCTGCACTTCGCGACATCCGTCTCGGCTGCTCACGTGCTGGCGGAGACGGGGAGCGGCGGCCGGGCGCTTCGGATGGGCGTACGCGGTCCTGCTCGGCGTCGCGCTCGTCTACCTCGGCGAGCACTACGTCGTCGACCTCGCCGTGGGCCTGGCGCTCGCCGAGGGCGTGCGGGTGGGCGCTCCGGCGCTGGCGGGGCCGGCGGGCACGCTGTCGCGGGCGGTCCAGGCGCTGGAGCGCGCGGCGCGATGATGAGCGACACGACGGCTCCCGTGACGACTCCCAACCCCGACCCCGAGGAGCCCGACGAGGGCGCGCCGCCACGGCTCCAGTTCAGCGCCCGCAACCTGCTCGTCCTCGGCGCCTTCCTGGTCGCCTCGCTGGCCGCGCTCTACTACCTGCTGCCCCAGCTCGCCGGGCTCGAGGACACCTGGAACCGGATCGAGGACGGCAGCCCGTACTGGCTGTTCGCTCGCGCTCGTGTTCACGCTCGGGATGTTCGCCGGCTACGTGATGATGTTCCGCGGCGTGTTCGCGCGCGTACCCGGCAGCGAGCGGATCGGCTGGCGGGAGAGCTACCAGATCACGCTGGCGGGGCTCGCGGCGTCGCGCATCTTCGCGGCCGGCGGTGCGGGCGGGCTGGTGCTGACGGCATGGGCGCTGCGCCGGGCGGGCCTGCGCAAGCGCCACGTGGCCGACCGCACGCTCTCGTTCCTGATCCTCACCTACTTCCCGTACGTGCTGGCGGTGATCGTCTGCGGGCTCGGCCTGCGGCTGGGCATCTTCAGCGGCGAGGCGCCGTTCGGGCTGACGGTCGTCCCGGCCACGCTGGCGGGCATCGCGCTCGCGATCGGGCTCGCGATCGCGCTCGTGCCCACGGACCTACAGCGGCGTCTGAGCGGCTGGGCGGCCAGCCACGGCCGGCTCGCCCGCTTCGCGCAGGTCGCGGCCAACGCGCCCGCATCGGCGTCGGCCGGCATGCGCGACGCGCTCGCGCACGTGCGCTCGCGCGACCCCGCGCTGCTGGGCGCGATCCTGTTCTGGGCGGCGCAGATCCTCGTCCTGTGGGCGGCGTTCCGGGCGTTCGGCTCCTCGCCGCCGGCCGCGGTGCTCGTGCAGGCGTTCTTCGTCGGCATGCTCGGCAACCTGCTGCCGATGCCGGGCGGCGTCGGCGGGGTCGAGGGCGGCATGATCGCGTCGTTCGTGGCCTTCGGGGTCGACGGCGGGCTCGCGGTCGTGGCGGTGCTCGTCTATCGCGCGTTCACGTTCTGGCTGCCGCTGATCCCGGGCGTGATCGCGTACTTCCAGCTGCGGCAAGACGGTCGAGCACTGGTCGCTAAGCTATACAAAGTGAAGTAAGGAATCCGGGGTCAACGGGGACAGAGGAAACATGGAGAACGTGATCATCATCGGGAGTGGGCCGGCGGGCTACACCGCTGCGCTCTACACCGCCCGCGCCAACCTCGAGCCGCTGGTGATCGAGGGCTGGATGTGGGGCGGCCTGCTCCAGCAGACCACCGACGTCGAGAACTACCCCGGCTACCCCCAGGGCGTCATGGGCCCGCAGATGATGCAGGACCTGCGCGACCAGGCCGAGCGCTTCGGCGCGCGCTTCGTGACCGAGAACGTCACCCGCGTCGAGCCCGCCGCCGCCCCCGGCGAGCCGTTCCGCGTGTGGGTCGACGAGGACGTCCACGAGGCGCGCTCGGTGGTGCTGGCGATGGGCGCCGAGCACAAGAAGCTGGGCGTGCCGGGCGAGGACGAGCTCGGCGGCCGCGGCATCTCCTACTGCGCGACGTGCGACGCGGCGTTCTACAAGGACCGCGAGACGATCATCGTCGGCGGCGGCGACTCGGCGATGGAGGAGGCCATCTTCCTCGCCAAGTTCTCCTCCAAGGTCACGATCGTCAACCGGCGCGACGAGTTCCGCGCCTCGAAGATCATGCTCGAGCGGGCGCGCTCGATGGACAACATCGAGTTCCTGACGCCGTACGTCGTCGAGGAGTTCCTGGCCGGCGAGGCCGGGGTGCTCGACCGCGCGCGGCTGCGCCACGTCGAGACCGGCGAGCAGCGCGAGCTGCCGATGAACGGCGCCTTCATCGCGATCGGCCACGAGCCGCAGTCAGAGCTGGTCGAGGGCATCGTCGAGACCGACTCCGGCGGCTACGTGCTGACCGAGGGCAAGTCCACGCGCACCAACGTGCCCGGGATGTTCGCCGCCGGCGACCTCGTCGACCACACGTACCGCCAGGCCGTCACGGCCGCCGGCACCGGCTGCATGGCCGCGCTCGACGCCGAGTGGTACCTGCGCGACAACCCCGCGGTGCCGACGCCACGCGCGCTCGAGGGCACCGGCGACCTCGCCGAGGAGCAGTGGGCGCCGGTCGCGGCCGAGCCGGCGGCTACGCGAGCGCGTTGATCCCGGTCTCGGCGCGGCCGATGATCAGCTTCTGGATCTGCGACGTGCCCTCGTAGAGGGTCGTCACCCGCACGTCCCGGAAGTACCGCTCGACGGGGTGGTCGTCGACATAGCCCGAGCCGCCGTGGACCTGGATCGCCAGGTGCGAGCAGTTCTGCGCGGCCTCGGTCGCGTACAGCTTGGCGATCGAGGTCTCGGTCGTGCTCGGCTTCCCGTTGTCCTTGAGCCAGCCGGCGCGGAAGACGAGCAGGCGCGCCGCGTCGGTCTGCACGCGCATGTCGGCGATCATCGCCTGGACGAGCTGGAAGGAGGCGATCGGACGGCCGAATTGCTCGCGCTCCTTCGAGTACGCCACCGAGTGGTCGAGCGACCCCTGGCAGACACCGACGCAGCCGGCGGCGACCGAGTAGCGCCCTGAGTCGAGCGCGCTCATGGCCACCTTGAAGCCCTCGCCGACCTCGCCCATCAGCGCGTCGTCCGGCACCTCCACGTCGTCGAGCGCGATCGAGGCGGTGACCATTCCGTGCAGTCCCATCTTGCCGTGGATGTCCTGCGCCGAGAAGCCCGGCGTGTCGGTCTCCACGAGGAAGCAGGCGAGGCCGCGGTGCTTCTTCTCCGGATCGGTCTGGGCGAAGATCATCGCGACGTCGGCACGGGTGCCGAGCGAGATCCACATCTTGTTTCCGCTCAGCACCCAGCCGGAGTCGGTCTTGCGCGCACGGGTCTTCTGGTTCGCGGCGTCCGAGCCCGTGTCGGGCTCGGTCAGCCCGAAGCAGCCCAGCCACTCGCCGGAGCACAGCTTCGGGAGGTAGCGCTGCTTCTGGTCCTCGCTGCCCCAGCGCAGGATCGACGAGCACACGAGCGAGGTCTGGACGGAGATGACCGTGCGCATCGCCGAGTCGTGGCGGCCGATCTCCTCGACCACGATCGCGTACGTGATGTAGTCGAGGCCGGCCCCGCCGTACTCCTGCGGCACGATCGCGCCGAGATAGCCCTGCTCGGCGATCTTGGCGACGAGCTCGGTGTCGAAGTGGTGGTTGCGGTCGTTCTCCCGGGCGCGCTCGGCGAGCTCGCGATCGGCGAACGACCGCGCGGTCTCACGGATCAGCTGCTGCTCGTCGGTCAGGTCGAAATCCATGGCGGTGACGCTAGTACACGCGGTGTACTAGCCGACGCCCGCGAGCAGGAGCACGCCTGCGACGATCGCGACGGCGTAGAGGACCACGAAGGCGACCGGGATCGCGGTCTCGTTCGCGGTGAAGGACCGGTAGTCGCGTCGCTGTAACGCCTGCCACTCGGCGCAGAACGGGCTGCTCGGGAGACAGGCCTCGAAGGCGTTGATCACGGTCCACTTGCTGGCGGCCACGTTGCCGTAGGAGATGACCTGTCGGCGCCACGACTCCGACAGCAGGCAGCCGGCGAGCGCGAGCACGATCACGCCGACCGCGACCGCAGAGTTGTCGAGGCTCTCCTTCCCGAGCAGGCCGATGGCGGCGAGGAACAGCGAGTTGATCGACATGAAGAACGTATGGAGCGTCTGGCGGCGCGACTCGAGCGACTCGGTCGTGCCGAGGATCAGCTTGTACTGCTCGATCGCCGCCGACAGGCCGGCGGGCGTCGCCGGGCGGCCGTCGGGGAACAGCTCACCCTCAACCTGCGCGCTCAAGTGCCACCTCGTCGAGCCGCTCCGGCAGTTCGTGGAGCTCGTGGAGCCCGGCGCCGCGCGCCGCCAGCGGTGCGGGTAGGCGCGGCGAGCCCGCGTCGGCAGCGCTGACGGCGATCACCGGCCGGCCGAGCGCGAACGCCGTCTCGAGCTCCCAGTCCACGTTCGGGCTCAGCGCCGTGTCCGGGCCGACGATGCACACGACGGCGTCGGAGTCGGCGATGTGGCGACGGCAGTCCGCCTGCCAGGTACGCGCCGCCGCTGGGTCGACCGCATGTGTCACGACCCGCCAGCGCCCGCGGAGGCGCTCGACGAGCGCTTCGGCCTCGCGCTGCTCGGTCCGGCGATGGCTGATGAACACCGTGCCCACGTGGCCATCCTAGACTCGCCGGGTGGACGCGTTCACGGTCGTCTTCGGCGGGACGCTGGCCTTCTTCGTCATCACCGTCGTGCTGCTCGGGATCTTCTCGCAGCGGTCGCCGCGCGAGTACCTGGACTGGAAGCCGACGCGCTCGCCCGAGGCGGAGGCGCAGAACGAGCTCGACGACGTCGCGCAGATGATCGCGGCGCAGAACGAGCTCAAGCGCCGCCGCGGCGCGCCCGAGATCAGCGAGGAGGAGATCGAGCGGCGCGTGCGCGAGGACGAGGCGGAGAAGCGCCGGTGGCGCGAGTCCTGATCGTCGGCTGCGGCTGCCGCGGGCGCTCCCTCGCCCGCGCGCTGGTGGCCGGCGGGCACGCCGTGCGGGCGACGACGCGCTCGGCGGCGGGCACGGCGGCGATCGCCGAGGCGGGCGCCGAGCCCTACGTGGGCGACCCCGACCGGATCGGCACGCTGATGGGCGCGCTCACCGGGGTGACCGTGGTCTGCTGGCTGCTGGGGACCGTCGACGAGCCCGACCTGCACGACGGGCGGCTGCGGATGCTGTTCGAGAAGCTGGTCGACACGCCGGTTCGCGGCGTGGTCTACGAGCGCGGGTCGGCCGCCGGCGAGGCGATCGCCCGCGACGCCGCCGAGCGCTGGCAGATGCCGGTCGAGGTGATCTCGCCGGGCGCCGACGCGCGGGCGGCGGTGGACCGTTTGCTGGGGCTATGATGATCGAAACCCCGTAAAGCCGATAGGAATTAGGAGGAGCAACGTGGCCGACTACGTCAACGACGTGCTCGTCGACACCCAGTGGGTCGAGGACCATCTCGACGACCCGAGCGTGCGCATCGTCGAGGTCGACGAGAACCCCGCGCTCTACGCCGAGGCCCACATCCCGGGCGCGATCGGGTTCGACTGGAAGAACGACCTGCAGGACCAGCTCAAGCGCGACTTCCTCGGGCCGGAGGCGTTCGGCGAGCTGTTCGGCTCGCGCGGCATCGGGAGCGACCACACGATCGTCCTCTACGGCGACCGCAACAACTGGTTCGCGGCCTACACCTACTGGTACCTCAAGTACTACGGCCACGACGACGTCAAGCTCGTCAACGGCCCGCGCGAGAAGTGGCTGGCCGAGAACCGGCCGACGACGACCGACGTCCCGAGCCACGAGCCCGCCCGCTTCAGCGCCCAGCCCGGCGACGACACGATCCGCGCCCGGCTCGGACGAGGTGCTCGAGGCGCTCGAGTCCTCGACGCGGCTGGTGGACGTCCGCTCGCCGCAGGAGTTCTCCGGCGAGGTGATCGCGATGCCCGGCTACGAGCAGGAGGGCGCCCAGCGCGGCGGCCACATCCCGGGCGCCGCGTCGGTGCCGTGGGCGCAGGCCGTGCGCGAGGACGGCACGTTCAAGTCGGCCGACGAGCTGAGCGAGCTCTACAGCGCCAAGGGCGTGACCAACGGCGAGCCGATCATCGCCTACTGCCGGATCGGCGAGCGCTCGGCGCACACGTGGTTCGTGCTGCACGAGCTGCTCGGCAAGGACGACGTCAAGAACTACGACGGCTCGTGGACCGAGTGGGGCAACCTCGTGGGCGTGCCTATCGAGCGAACGTAACGTCGCATCACCGCCACCACGAACGTTGGGCCCGTCACCTGGTGGTGGCGGTGAGGCGAAACAGCAATTCTCCGAGGATGCGGGCGGTCGCCCCCCAGATGAGGTGGCCGCCCGTCTCGTACGTCGGCGTGCGGAACGCGATGCCGCGGCGGATCAGCCGGCGCTCGCCGTAGCCGTCCTGGAGGGCCTGCGAGGGGCAGCTCGAGCACCTCGTCGACCTCGGTGCGCTGCGCGACCCAGGCGAAGCCGGGCTCGATCAGCCCGACGAACGGATAGATCGCGTAGTTGGTGACGAACGTCGGCGTGGGCGGCAGCGCGCCCAGCACGCGGACGTCCGCGGGCGGCAGCCCGACCTCCTCGTGGGCCTCCCGCAGCGCCGTCTGGAGCAGCGTCTCGCCCGCGTCCTGGCGGCCGCCCGGGAACGAGATCTCGCCCGCGTGGCGGCGCAGGTCGTGTCGGCGGCGGGTGAAGACCGCGTGCAGCTCGCCGGCGGCGTCCTCGAACACGGGCACGAGGACGGCGGCGTCCTTGCCGCCGTGCACGTCCATGGCCAGCGCCTCGTCCGGCGCCAGCAGCGCGGCGGCGAGCGCGTCGGCGGCGGCGCTCAGGCCAGCTCGACCCGCTCGTCGAAGGCGACCTCGCCCTCGAGCGTCCGGTGCACCGGGCACTTGGCGGCGATCGTGCGCAGCTTCTCGATCTGCTCGTCCTCGAGGTGCGGCGGCATCTTGATGACGAGGTCGAAGCGCGTGGGGCAGCCGCGCTCGGCCGGCGTGTAGCGGACGTCGACCGCCAGGCCGCTGGCGTCCCAGCCCTTGCGCTGGGCGTACATCTCCATCGTCACCGCGGTGCACGAGGCGAGCGCCGCGGCGAGCAGCTCCTGCGGGCTGGGCCCGAGGTCGCCGCCGCCGGACTCGACTGGCTCGTCGACGGTGAGCTGGTGGTTGCCGGCCTTGACGTCGTGGGTCAGCTTCTCGCGCTGGCGGGCGCTGGCGCGCATCGCGCGGGTGTCGCTCGAGGTTCGGTTCAGGAGAGCCATCAGTCGTCCAGTGGATTGAACACCATGCCGGTTAAGACCTTCGGAAAGAAATACGTGCTCTTGGGGGGCATGCTCTCGCCGGTCGCCGCCACGTCGCGGACGCGTGCGACCGGCGTCGCACCCATGAAGAACGCGGCTTCGGCCTGTCCCGCTTCCACGCGCCGGCGCGCCTGCGCGGTGTCGCGTGCGTAGTCGAGCCCGTGCAGGTGCGAGATGTCGTCCTCGCTCATCCCCAGCGCCTGCTTGAGGATCAGCGCCTCGAGCACGGCGGTGTCGAGCGCCCGGTAGGGCTCGGGCTTGTCCGGCAGCGCGCGTCGCACGATCTCCGCGTCGCGCAGCGTGAGCATCAGCGGCCGGCGGTGATGGGCGTCGAGGTAGCCGATGCGGACGTCGCCGGTGCCGTTGCTGGGCTCGAGCTGCTCGGCGCTCACCTCGGCGAGCTCGAAGTCGCGCCGGACCGCGTCCCTGAGCGCGGCGCGCCGTTCGTCGTCGAGCTCTGTGACGAGCCGGTGGGTGGGGAAGACGGTGAGGCCCGGGTCCTGGAGGGCGACGAGGCACATCAGCACGTGACCGGCGCCGCCCTCGGCGTGGTGCACGCGCGCGGTCTCGTAGCGGTGGTGGCCGTCCGCGATCAGCAGCTCGGTGTCGGCGAGCGCCTTGCTGACGGTCTCGGCGGCCTGGCGGTCCGGGACGCGCCACAGGCGGTGGACTGTGCCGTCCTCGTCGACGACCTCGTCCCAGGGGTCGCCCTTGGCGGCGTCGAGCGCTTCCTGCGCCGCGCCGTCGGGGTCGTCGTAGAGCGAGAAGATCGGGGACAGGTTCGCGTGCGTGGCGCGCGTCAGCCGCAGCCGGTCCTCCTTGGGGCCGGGATGCGTGCGCTCGTGCGGCCGGATCCGCCCCGGGCCGTACTCCTCGATGCCGACGCGGGCGAGGAAGCCGCGGCGCGTGCGGGGGTGCCCGTCCGGGCCGGTGTACTCCTGCTCGAGCACCCACAGCGCCTCCTCGTCGTCGCGGACGAGGATGCCCTCCGCCTGCCAGCGTTCGAAGACCTGCGCCGCGTGCGCGTACGGCTCGTCGCCCTGCGGGAGGTCGATCTCGACGACGTTGTGCGGCGAGCGGGCGATCAGCGCGGCCCGCTGCTCGGCGTCGATGACGTCGTAGGGCGGCGCCGCGACGGCCTGCAGCCCGCCGACGCGGTCGAGGTCGTAGTGCAGCGCGCGGAAGGGCTGGACGTCGGCCATGCGGTTCGCAGGCTAGCGGCGGTGTTGGCCCGGGCGAACGTCAACGGCGGCATTGAGGGGTGCACGGGAGGGTGCATAACGTTCCACTTCGCGCGGTTCTCGGACGTGAGTGGAACGAAACGCACCGCTATAGGTGCCTAACGTCCTCGACTCGCGAGCCGAGTCGCTGCGAGTGGAACGAAATGCACCCTCGCCGCGGCCGATCTCCTCACTCTCCCTACCCAGCCGCAGTTGACGTTCGTCGACGGCTACCGCCGAACGCCGAAGTCGACCGTGTAGGTCGCGCCGGCGTCACCCGACTCGGGCACCTGCGCGACGACGCCGACGCCGAGCTCGCGGAAGCGGGGCTTGAGGATGTTCGCGCGATGGCCGGGGGAGTCCATCCACGCCTTCATCGCGCCGCGCGGGGTGCCGAGCGAGCCGGTGCCCCAGGCGAGGTTCTCGCCCAGCATCCAGCCCTGGCCGTCGCGGACGTAGTCGGCGTTCAGGATGCGGTCGACCATCGTCGTGCCGCCCGGGGAGGTGTGCTCGAAGTAGCCGGCGGCGACCATGTCCTTGGTGTGGCCGGCGGCCGCGCGACGAAGCCGCGGGTTCCCGCGCAGCGGGGCCAGGCCGTGCTGGGCGCGCACCTTGTTGTGCAGGCAGCGGACCGCCTGCCGGATCCGCTTGAGGTTCTCGGCGGTGGGCTGCAGGTCGGCGTCCGCGCACACCTGGGTGGCGATCGAGCGCAGCTTGGCGGCGGAGGGTCGCTTGGCCTCGGCAGCCGCCGCGGCCGTCGCGATGACGGTCATGAGCGCCAGGAGGGTGAGGATGCGAACCCGGGACGACACCGCCTCCAGGTCATCGGCGCGGCGCCGCGCGCGCTTGAGCGGGCGGCGCTCCAACCCGGAACCGCCTCGACCTCGGGCGCGGGCGGATGCAGCTGCGTCCAGGCGACGGCGGCGACCACGAGCAGGCCGCCGGCGATCTGCACGGGCGCGAGCGACTCGCCGTGGATGGCCCACGCCATCACCGTCGCGAGCGGCGGCTCGAGCGTCGCGACCACACCCACCCGAGTCGCCGGCAGATGGCGGAGCGCGCTGAGGTTGAGCAGGAACGCGCCGAGCGTCCCGATGAGCACGATGCCGACGACGAGGACCGTGTTGCGGAGGCTCGCGAGGTCGCCGACCGGGATCGTCCACGGCGGGCTGACGACGAGCCACGCGAGCGTCGCGAAGCCGAGCCCCCACGCGAGCGTCGTGAACGCGTCGTACGAGCGGCCGGCCCGCTCGAAGCCGACGAGGTACACGGCGAACCCCACCGCGGCGATCACCGCGAACAGCACGCCGAGGCCGTCGAGCGCGCCGGCGTCGTAGACCTCGACGACGAGCGCCGAGCCGAGCACGGAGAGCCCGACGGCGCCCCACAGGGAGGGTCGAAGCCGCCGGCCGTGGGCGATCCGCAGCCACAGCAGCACGATCAGCGGCCCCGTGAACTGGATCACGAGCGCGACGCTGATCGCCAGCCGGTCGATCGCGGCGAAGTACGTGAACTGCACGACCGCGAGCCCCATGATCCCCAGCCACGCCATCCGCGGCACGTCCCGCCGAGCGATCCGCAGCCGGCTCCGGTCCACGACCGCGAGGGTGCCGGCCAGCAGCACGAACGCCAGCGTCACCCGCAGCTGGCTGAGGTGCGCCGCCGAGACGCCGTCGTCGAGCACGAAGCGCGCCAGCGACCCGTTGAGCGCGAACATCGCCGCGGCCACGGCGGCGAGCAGGTAGCCCAGGCGGGGACGGCGGTCGGCGTGCTGCATGGCCGGGGCATTGTGGCTGCCATACTCGCCGCGCCGGGGCGTAGCTCAGTCTGGTAGAGCGCCGCGTTTGGGACGCGGAGGTCCGCCGGTTCGAATCCGGCCGCCCCGACTCACTCACGCGGGCCGCCTCCGAGCCCTCTACCTATGCAATGCTTAGGCAGATGGCCGATCTCACCCTCGGCGACGCCGCTCGCTCGATCGGCGTCAGCGTCGACACGCTGCGCCGCTGGGACCGCGCGGGGAAGCTCACGACCGTCCGCGACGAGCGCAACCGGCGGCGGGTGCCACCGGCCGAGGTCGAGCGGCTCACCAGCCGCCCGGCGCGCCACGCGGCCGGCGACCGCCTCTCGGCGCGCAACCGGTTCCCGGGGGTCGTGACGTCGGTCGAGGTCGACGGCGTGATGGCGCTGGTCGAGATCGAGGCCGGCCCGCACCGCATCACGGCGGCCATCACGCGCGATGCGGTCGAGGAGCTCGGGCTGGTCGAGGGCGCGCGGGCGACCGCGGCGGTGAAGGCGACGTCGGTGATGATCGAGAGGGGCGAGCGATGAGTCCGGCTGCTGCTGGTGCTGTTCGTGCTCGCGCTCGCGGGGTGCGGGGGCGACGACGACGAAGGCGCGGCGGAGCGGCCGCAGCTCACGGTGTCCGCCGCCGCGTCGCTCAAGACGGCGTTCACGAACTACGGCGAGCGGTTCGCGGAGGCGGACGCACGGTTCTCGTTCGCCGGCTCCGACGAGCTCGCGGCACAGATCGAGCAGGGCGTCAAGCCGGACGTGTACGCGGCGGCCAACACCAAGCTCCCCGACGCGCTGTACGAGAAGGGCCTCGTCGAGCAGCCGACGGTGTTCGCCGGCAACCGTCTGGTGCTCGCGGTGCCCGCCGACGGCGACAAGGTCGCCACGCTCGAGGACCTCGAACAGGAGGGGGTGAAGCTCGCGATCGGAGCCGAGGACGTGCCGGTCGGCACGTACACACGGACCGTGCTCGACAAGCTCCCGGGCGCGCAGCGCAAGGCCATCCTGGCGAACGTCCGCACCGAGGAGCCGGACGTGGCCGGGATCACCGGCAAGCTGACCCAGGGCGCCGTCGATGCCGGCTTCCTCTACATCTCCGACGTTCGCGCGACCGACGGTGCGCTGGAGGCGATCGAGCTCGCGGACGACCTCCAGCCCGACGTCGCCTACGGGGTGGCGGTCGTCAAGGGCGCCAAGCAGCCCGAGGCGGCGCAGGCGTTCATCGCCGGGCTGCTCGA
This sequence comes from uncultured Solirubrobacteraceae bacterium, assembly GCA_963838655.1. Taxonomy (GTDB): domain Bacteria; phylum Actinomycetota; class Thermoleophilia; order Solirubrobacterales; family Solirubrobacteraceae; genus DASSUW01. The sequence goes on from CAWIRW010000007.1 coordinate 42,029, forward strand.
CGGCGCGGGCGCCCAGGCGCTGGAGGATGCCGGCTTCGAGCCGCCGCCCGCGCAGTGAGCGGCTGGTTCGGCGCCCTCCTCGTCGCAGCCCTGACGGTTGCGCTGCTGTTCCTCATCCTCCCGATCGTCGCGATCTTCGTCGACACGCCGCCGCGTGACCTCATCGCGAGCCTGGGCGAGGAGGGGGCGCTCGAGGCGCTGCGGCTGAGTCTTCTCTGCAGCGCCGTCGCGGTCGGCATCATCGTCGCGGTCGGCACGCCCGCCGCATATCTGCTGGCCACCCGCCGCTTTCGGGGCCGCGCCGCGGTCGTGACGCTGATCGAGCTGCCGCTCGTGCTCCCGCCGGCGGTCGCCGGGATCGGCCTGCTGGCGGCGCTCGGCCCCAACGGCGTCCTCGGCGGGCTGATCGAGGACGCGGGCGTACAGGTCGTGCTCACCACCGCGGGGGTGATCCTCGCGCTCACGTTCGTCGCCGCACCCTTCTACATGCGCCAGGCGCAGGCCGGGTTCGAGGCGGTCGACCGCACGTGGCTCGACGCCTCGCGCACGCTGGGCGCGGGCGAGGCGCGCACATTCCTGCGGGTTGCGATCCCGGCCGCCGGCCCGGGCCTCGTGTCCGGCCTCGCGCTCGCCTGGGGGCGGGCGCTCGGCGAGTTCGGCGCGACGCTGATGTTCGCCGGCTCGTTCCGCGGGATCACGCAGACCGTGCCGCTGGCGATCTACGAGCGCTTCTCGACCGACTTCACGAGCGCGCTCGCCCTCTCGGCCGTGCTCGTGGCGGTGTCGGCGGCGCTGCTGCTCTCCGTGAAGCTGTTGAGCGGCTCGGCGTGGCTCGGCGGTGCTGCGCGTTGAGGCCAGCACCCGGCTGGGGACCTTCGAGCTCGACGTGGCGCTCGAGGTCCCGGCCGGCGGATGCCTGGCGCTGGCCGGGCCGTCGGGTGCCGGCAAGACGTCGGTCGTGCGGATCGTCGCCGGCCTCGTGCGTCCCGACCGCGGGGTGGTGCGCTGCGGCGAGGAGGTGTGGCTCGACACCGCCCGCGGGATCGACGTCGTCCCGGAGCGCCGGCGCTGCGGCTACGTGTTCCAGGAGTACGCGCTGTTCGCCCACCTGCGCGCGTGGCAGAACGTGGCCTATCCGCTGCGCGGCGTCGACCGGGCCGAGCGCCGACGGCGCGCGCACGAGCTGCTGGCGCGGTTCGGGATCGAGCACCTCGCCGATCGCCGGCCGCGCTCGCTCTCCGGCGGCGAGCGCCAGCGCGTGGCGGTCGCCCGCGCGCTTGCCCGGCGGCCCGCGGCGCTGCTGCTCGACGAGCCGCTGTCGGCGCTCGACCCGCGCCTGCGCGCGCACGCCGGCCGCGAGCTGGCGGCCGTGCTCGCCGAGGCCGGCGTGCCCGCCCTGCTCGTGACGCACGACTTCACGGAGGCCGCGCTGCTCGGCGATCGCGTCGGCGTCATCGACGGCGGCCGGGTGATCCAGGAGGGGACGGCCGCCGAGCTCGCCGCCACGCCGGCATCGGCGTTCGTGGCCGACTTCACGGGCGCGGTCGTGCTCACCGGGACCGCGCGCGCGGTCGACGGAGGCCTCACGCGCGTGGCGCTCGACGGCGGCGGGACGGTGTTCAGCACCGAGACGGGGGAGGGGCCGGTGGCCGTCAGCGTCTACCCGTGGGAGATCGCGCTCGCCCCCGCGGGGTCGGAGCGCTCCGGGTCCGCCCAGAACCACCTGCCGGTCAGCGTCGTTTCCGTGACCGCGGTCGGCACTCGCGTGCGCGCCGGCCTCGCCGCGCCGCAGCCGCTGGTGGCCGAGCTGAGCGACGCCTCGATCCACGAGCTGGGCATCGTCCCGGGCGCGACCGCGATCGCCACCTGGAAGGCCTCGGCGACGCGGCTGCTGCGGCTGTGATAGCCAGTGGCCGCTTGACGACGATCGGCGACATCGACGCGCTGATCGGCCGCGCGCGGGCGCTGGTGGCTGCGGGAGGCCGCAGGCTGCTCGGGATCACGGGCGCGCCGGGGGCGGGCAAGTCGACGATCGCCGCGCGGGTCGTGGACGCGCTCGGCGGCGCGGCCGTGCTCGTGCCGATGGACGGCTTCCACCTGGCGAACGCCGAGCTCGAGCGGCTGGGGCGGCGTGATCGCAAGGGCGCGATCGACACGTTCGACGCCGCCGGCTACGTCGCGCTGCTGCGCCGGCTGCGCGCTCCCGGTGGGGAGACCGTCTACGCCCCCGAGTTCCGGCGAGAGATCGAGGAGCCGATCGCGTGCGCGATCCCGGTCGGGCCGGAGGTCCCGCTCGTCGTCACCGAAGGCAACTACCTGCTCGTGCCCGACGGGCCGTGGGCGGAGGTGCGCGGGCTGCTCGACGAGGCATGGTTCGTGGCGCCCGACGAGGCCGTGCGCGTCGACTGGCTGATCGCGCGCCACATCGCGTTCGGCAAGGCGCCCGAGGTGGCGCGCGCGTGGTCGCTCTCGACCGACCAGCGCAACGCCGACCTCGTCGCCACCACGCGCGGCCGCGCGGACGTTCTCGTCGAGCTTTGACGAAGCCTTCCACCGCCCTTTGCCCGAGCTTTCCCGGGCGCTGCCGATCCTGCCCTCCGTGCAGCAGAGCGTCCTCATCGTCGGCGGCGGTCTCGCCGCCCAGCGCGCGGTCGAGACGCTGCGCGCCCGTGGCCACCACGGTCCCATCCGGGTCGTGTGCGCGGAGCCGGTCGCACCGTACGACCGCCCGCCCCTCTCCAAGGAATTGCTCGCGACGGGCGAGGGAGATCCCCGCTTCCGTCCCGACGCCTGGTACGCCGAGCAGGGCGTCGAGCTGCTGCTCGGGCGGCGGGCGGCGGGGCTCGACGTCTCCCGGCGACGGGTGTCGCTCGAGGACGGCGAGGCGCTCGGCTACGACGAGCTGATCGTCGCCACCGGCAGCCGGCCGCGGCGCTTGCCGATGCTCGCCGGCCGGCCGAACGTGCACGTGCTCCGCACGCTGGCCGACGCCCGCGAGCTGCGCACCGCGCTCGTGCCGGGGGCCCGGCTCGCCATCGTCGGCGCGGGCTTCATCGGCCAGGAGGTCGCGGCCACGGCGCGCGGGCTCGGCGTCGAGGTCACGCTGATCGAGGCGGCCCCGGTCCCGCTCGCGCACGTGCTCGGCGAGCGGCTCGGAACCTGGTTCGCCGCACTCCACAGGGAGGAGGGCGTGCGAGTCGAGCTCGGCGCCGGCCTCGCCGTCGCGCTGCCCGCGGTCGGCGGCGCGCCGGTCGAATCGCTCGTGCTCGCCGACGGCCGCGAGATCGCCGTCGACGCCGTGCTCGTCGGCGTCGGCGTGGCGCCGGAGACGCGCTGGCTCGCCGGCTCGCCGCTGGCGGGCGACAGCGTGGCGGTCGACGGATGTGCCCGCACCGTGGTCCCGCACGTGTACGCGGCGGGCGATGTCGCCCGCGGCCAGCACTGGGAGCCGGCGGCCCGCATGGGCGCCGCGGCCGCACGCTCGATCCTCGGCCTGCCGGCAGCCGCCGCACCGCCGGAGAGCTTCTGGAGCGACCAGTACGGGATCCGCATCCATCTCGTCGGCCACGCCGCGGGCGCGGACTCGGTCGAGATCGACGGCGACCTCGAGTCGCGCGACTTCACCGCGGTGTTGCGCCGCCACGGGGCGCTCGTGGGCGCCCTGCTGGTCGGCCGGCCGCGCGAGCTGCCCACCTGGCGCCGCCGCCTGGCGACCGACGCCGTACCCGAAAGGATCGCCGCATGACCCTCCTGCCCCGCGTCGACGAGTTCTCCTGCTGCGGTCACGGCGACTGCGCCGCGATCGCCCCGGGCGTGTTCCGGGTCGACGAGGTCGCCGTCGTGATCGGCGACGGCCCCGACGACCTCATCCTCGAGGCCGCCCGCGCCTGCCCGGCGATGGCGATCGAGGTCGTCGACGCCGACACCGGAGCGCTCGTCGAGACATAGTGGAGGCGTGCAGCGGATCGACGCGCGCAACACCGCCGGCTACGACGCTCCGATCGGCCTGACCGCCGACCCGGTCGTCTTCACCCTCGCCGACGGCCGGCTGTGCGTGCTGCTGGCCCGCCGCCTCGAGGAGCCCCAGCGCGGCATGTTCGCCCTCCCGGGCGGCTTCGTCGGCCACGACGAGTCGCCCGAGCAGACCGCCGAGCGCAAGCTGCGCGAGAAGACCGGCGTCGGTCCCGTGCACCTCGAGCAGCTCCGCACGTACGCGGAGCCGGACCGCGACCCCCGCGGCTGGCTCCCCTCGATCGCGTACATGGCGCTCGTCGCCCCCGAGGCGCTCCCGGAGGAACGCCCTGCCGACCGCGAGGCGGGCTGGCACGCCGTCGACGCGCTCCCCGAGCTCGCGCTCGACCACGCGCGGATCGTCGACGACGGCCTCTGGCGCCTGCGCGCCCGGGTCGCCGACAAGCACTGGTTCGTCAGCGTCGGCGGAGGCCTGCTCCCGGAGCGCTTCACCCTCGGCGAGGCCCAGCGCCTCTACGTCGCCCTCAGCGGCGAGACCGTCGACCCGGCCAACTTCCGCCGCGACGTCCGGGCCACCGGCCTGCTCGAGGCAACCGACGAGCAACGCACCGAAGGCCCAGGCCGCCCAGGCCGCGTCTACACCCGCATCCAGGTCCCAACGGCACTCTAAGCTGCGCCACGCCGGCCCCTGTAGCTCAGCTGGATAGAGCAGCGGACTTCTAATCCGCAGGTCGCAGGTTCGAGTCCTGCCGGGGGCATTTCGCACCGCGTGCCGTCACGAACCGTCCTGGTGGCGCACGTGGTGCCCCGAACCCGCATTCCCACGCGGTCCTGACGGACTTTCAGGACCCGGACCCGGATTTTCTGATCACGGCCCCTGCGCCCCTTCTCGGCCCTCCAAGTCACGCGGCGAGACACGCGGCGGTTCGTGACTCACGAACGGCTGAGCGCGTTCTACGGTGGACGCGTGGCCGGGGGTTATCTCCCTGGCCGCCACGCCCCCGGCCGAGTTTCAAGGCATGGTGCGCGGCTTCGCCCTGCGCGGATTCCAAGGCACGCTTGGCGTGAAGCCGCCGCGACTGGAAACGCTGGACGCGGCCATTGCCGGATTGTCCGAGCGCCGCGCCCGCACCCGACTGGCGCGCGTGGAAGCGACGCTGGCCGTGCTTGAGCGCGTCCACGCCTTGGTCACGGAGGCGATACGCCCTGCCTGGCGTCTGGACCCCGACCACCCCGATTACGAACCGGAGCCATGAGCGCAACACGATGGGAACTGTTCGCCACGTTCGGCAGCGAGCGCGCGATGCGAGCCGCCGCCGACGCGATCAGGGCCGGCGCCGACCACGTGCAAGTGGAGTCGTGGGCCGGGTTCACGGGGCGGCCAGCGCGCAAGTCATCGGACCAGGAGCGCGCCATCGCGGCCGTAGACCGCTTGTGCGCCCGCGTGGCGAAGTGGAATACCGCGTGGATGGAGGCCGGCGAGCCGGCCGGCGTGTTGTGGGCCAGCTACTTGCACCGGCAGGGGTGGGCCGGCTACGCCGACTATCGGCGCACGGGCTACGAGTTGGATCGGCTCAACGCGTGGATCGAACTGCTGCGCGGCGCTCGCACGCTGCTACGTGAGCGCTTGGACGTGCCCGAGTAGCCGGCTACCGGCGCGCCCTGCGGTCGGAGATTTCCTGCGCCACGGCTTCCGCGATTTGCCGGCGGTCAAGGTAGGTCTTGACCACGATGGTGCGTTCGCCGTCGAGCGCGGCGGTGCGCCGATGGACTGCACGGCGGGCGTGGGGATCACGTTCGCGCCGCGTGGCAGCGTGACGAGTTCCGGGCCGCTCTCGTCCTATTTGCGCGTGCCCGGCTGCGGGCAGGCCGGTGGCGCGTCCCCGGCGAACTCGCCCACGCCGGGCGCCTACAACCAATCGACCGGCTACCAACACGCCGGGGCGGGCGCGAGGACGCACGGACCGCCAATCCTCGCCCTTACCCCCCTGGACGGTGGGGCGCCCGTAGGATGCTGGCGTGGTCGGTCGCTGGACGTCGATTCTCGTGTCGTTCGCCGCCGCGTTGCTGCTCATCGTGTTGATCGACGGCTGGGCGATTGCCTTCCTGCCGAGGGTGATCGAGAAGGTCGTCATCCTCGCGGCCTTCCTGGTGCTCGCCTATGTGGTGATCGCCGGGCTGATGGGCCGCCGGCGCGGCGAGGGGTGACCCGGCTACATCCGAGCCGGGCGGGCCGCGCGGGCGGGCATGTCCCGCCCCGCCGCCCGCGAGTTCCCTGCAGCGTGCGGTCACGGCTGGACCCCTGCCCGGGTGCCGCAGGCGCGCGACGATCCCATCCGACGCGACGGCGATCCTGCGCGCCGCGAGGCCCGCGCGCACGCGGACTCCAGTCGGGTCAGGATCTGCCAGTCGCGGGCTTTGCCCCACTCCGAACTCCACGTGCTCAGGAATCGTGATTGAGCGAGCGATTCACGCAACGAACGCCGCCGGCACCTCGCGACACTGCCAAGCCTTGCAGACCTTTGTGCATGTGGTATCGCCGCCCACGGTCTTGCAGTCCCACTCATAGTCTGTGCACTTATCGCACAGGATGAGGACGCCCCCTGTGCTCCCGCCTCCCCCAAACGTGTGGGCGCCGCGGCGCGTTGAACCCGGAAGCCGCTGGAGACGACGTCGAGCGGAATTCCGCCTCGCGATCCTTGCATTCGGCGCATCCCAGTGAGCCCGCGTCGATGGGCTGCTGCAGGTCGGATCTCCAGTGCTTGCAGCGGACAGCCTCCGGCTTGATGCTCTCCTTGCAGAAAGGACAGACACCGCCGTGCCGTGGCGTCTCGGGCTGCACGCGGGAGCCGCAGTGCTTGCACTTGATCGCCTCGGCCTTGATGTCCTCGTTGCAGTAAGGGCACTCGCGTGTCGTGTCTGAGCTCGCTGCGGAGGTATCCATAGCCGGTTTCCTTCCTCGCGCCGGGATCGAATGCCCCGGGCAGAGTCAAGACCGTCCTATGAAAGGGGGTGCCCTCTCAACCTGACGTGTTCACCGTCGAGTAGCCCGCCCGCGCCGGATTCGCCCTTGGGCGTGCGGCGTGTCGGTTCGCTCCGTGCAGACGTTGGGTTCGGACTCGCCGTTGACACCTGGCCGGCGAACTCGCCCGGACTGCGCACGTTTCGCCGGGGTTCGTCGCAGGTTTCGGACTCCCGTTTGCGTACAGACTGCGACGCGGGTGCGCGCCGTCCGGCGGTCCGGCTCGGATGGGGGTCCGGCCCCAGGGCATGAAATGCCGCAGCCGGCCCCCATGCGGGCACGCTGCCGCATCCAGGCGAAAGGAGCGGTCAGATGCCGGAGACCGGCAGCACGCGGCGCTCCTCCGGAGGCGTTGGGTCGTGCCTGCTGACCAGGCTCGACGCCCGCGCCGATGAGGGCGACGATAGCCGCAACGCGAGCCGAGTGCAGGCTGCCCGGCCGCGCCGTCCACGACCGACTAGGCTCAAGCGAACGACAACCTCGGCGGGCAGCCGAGTCCACGGCGCCATGCTGGGAGTCCCTGCGCGACGGCCGCGGAGGAGCCTCCCGAATAGGCAGCTTGCCCCGAGGGGACGCTTCGCCGACCGTAGTGCCGCCCGATGCGCGGCTGCAATCCGCAACCGCTCGTTCGCGATCGCCGCGGTGGTCGACATCCCGGAAGCCGGCGCAGAGGGGGTGCTGTTCGCGCACGGCTCGCGCTTCGGCGGGCACGCCCTCTACGTCAAGGACAACCGCCTGCACTACGTCAACAGCTTCGTTGGCAGAGTCGAGCAGAAGATCGCTTCCGACCAGGAGCTGCCGACCGGAGAGCAACTGATCCTCTCCGCCGCGTTTGACAAGGAGGGCGAGGACCCGCCCGGCGTGTCGGTCGGGACGCTGTCGCTCTTCCACGGCGACGTCAAGGTCGGCGAAGGCCGCATCAAGACCCAGCCGGGCAAGTTCTCGATCGGCGGCGAAGGCCTGTGCGTCGGACGTGACAGCAACGACCCCGTCACCGACGACTACCCCGGCGCCGCGCCGCACGCGTTCACCGGCGGCACGATCAACCGCGTCGCGATCGACGTCAGCGGCGAGCCCTACGTCGACCTGGAGCGCGAAGCCGTCGCGATGATGGCCCGCGAATAGGAGCCACAAATGCTCATCGGGGCAAGACCACGCGCTGCTGCTATGAGCATCAGGTCGCGGCGCGGCGAGCGGTCGGAGCCGACGTAGGCCGCGCTGCTGCTTCGAGGCAGAAGGAACAGCCGCCAGCGCCGCGCCTGGACTACTCCTTCTCCCGCAAAGCGCAAGCGAGCGAGGCTGCCACCGCGCTCTCGCGGTCAGGCGAAAGCAGCAGACTGGTGTCCAGCGCGGCGCCGGGCTCAGCCTCCGATTGCGTCCTTGCCCTTGACAACCAGCTCATAGTGAGACACGGCCCACATCGCCACGCCGGCCGCGGCGAGACCGCCGATGGTTATCGCCGCGGAGCTGGCCGGGTGCGCCTTGGCATGGGTCCACGCCTCCCGAGCCTTGCGCTTGAACGAGTCGAACAACCGCTCGGCAAAGCCGAACTCGGTGGACCAGATCCAGAGACCGAGCAGGACAGGCGGGATGGTCAGCGGGCCGGGCAAGACGGCGAGCGCGAAGCCGAGTGCAATACACACCAGGCCGGCGACGAACACGCCAACGCGATACGCCTGACCGACGCCGGGCTTGGAGCGCACGCGGTCACGCCACCCTCCCTTGGGGACTTCAGCCGGCTGGCCGAGGCCATGATCAGCCGAGGAGGTCGAGCTTCGACGGCGTGTATCACGGGCGGTATCCGTTGGCGGCATAGTGGAGGCCCTACCCGGAATCCGCCCACGACGAGCGTCTTGGCGCGCGCACCGCCGGTGCCCGCGCCGACTTCTTCGAGGGGCACGGGCAGCAGCGTCGGCGCGTGGCTCTGTCGCGACCGCATCGAGGCGAACGCGGCTGTCAGATCACGTTGAGGATCAGCAAGAGAACGACCGTGAGGACCACGGATAGGACGAGGGAGCCGAAGCAGCCGAGTCGGTTTGAGAAGAAGAGGAACACGAGGTCGTCCTTTCAGGCGGGTGGGTCAACCCCCTCGGGTGACACCGAAGGCCGGGCGGGTGCTGGGCCTTCGGTGTCGCGGTCGGGGCGCCCGGATCAGGCGTTTGTGAGCTCGCGCTCGGCGGCCGTGAGGACCCCGGCTCGGTTCTTGTGGGCGCGCTCGTAGGTGCGCACCTGCTTGGCGCGCTCGTCGTCGCTCTCGGAGAGCACGGCCTGCACCTCGCTGGCCGTCAGCTCGTCATAGCCCGCCCACGGCTCGTCGCCGCGCAGCGACGTGATACGGCTCCGGATCGTGGTGCGGTTCTGGTTCTTGCGCTCGTAGGCGTCGACCTTGGCCAGGTCGATCTGCGACAGCTCGGCCAGCCGGCTGGTGATCTCGTCGGCCGTGAGCGTGTCGTAGCGCGCGATCGCGAGGTCGCCCTCGGAGGCCACAGCGCCCTTGACCTGACCCTCGGCGCGAGCGACGCCCGGTACCTTGCGGGCCTGGCGCGCGTTGCGCTTCGTGGCCGTGCTCGTCTTGCGCGCGGCGCCCTTGGCCTTGCGGCCGGCGGCGCGGGTGGTGTCAGCGGCGCCCGTCTTGGTCACGTCGTAGCTGCCGTTGCCCCTGACATCGGCGCCGACCACGGCGTCAGCGAGCTTCGGGATCTCGCCCAGCACGCGCGCGAGCATCTTCTCCTCGTCGGCGCGGATGGACGCGGCGAGGGTGGCCGTCGTGTCGTCGCCGACGGCGCGGGCCAGGCGCTCGATTGCCGTGTAGGTGGCAATCTCCAGAGCCTCGGTGGCCGCGGCGTCCTTGGCGTTCTTGAGGACCTTCTCCTCGCCGCCGGAACCACGCAGGAGGTCCAGCGGGGTCTTGCCGAGCGCGAGCGCCTGGCCGATCACGGTCTCGGCGGCGCCGACGACGGCCATCAGCGGGTTGCCACCCTGACGCAGCTCGGCGCTGCGGCTGCCGACGCGCTCGGCGTGGTTGCGCGTCTCGCGCAGGTGGGTCTCGAGCGCCGCGCGGTAGCTGCCGCGCGGCGTCATCGCGATCTGCGACTGCAGCACCCGCACGAGCGCATGCTCGGTGGCGTGCGCCTCGTTCAGATACTGCACGATCTTCTGCTGCTGCTTGTGCTGCTCAGACTGACTCATCGAGTCGTCTCCAATCTCTTGCTCAAAGGAAAAGCGGGACCCGCCGCGCGATTCGCGACGGGCCCCGCGCGGATGCTGCTTTGTCTCGACCGCGCTTAGGAGCGGTCGTCGGTGTACGGCTCGCTGGTGCCTGACTTGGCGAGCCCGCGGGAGATGAAGTACGCCCCGCCGAGAATCGACACGTACAGCCATGCCTGGCGCGCGATGAACTGGTCCGTGCCGTCGTCGCCGCCCTTGATGACAGCGGCGCTGACGAGGATGGTCACGACCAGGGCGGCCATCGCCCAGAACTCGGTGGTCTTGAATGCCTGCTTGGTCTCGGTCGCGAGCCGGCGCGCGGCGCTACCGACCGGGGAACCATCTCGACCTACCGACGAACCATCTCGATCCGCACGGACACTGCCGCCGTTCACATCTGTTGCTGCCATGAGAACTTCCTTCAGGTAGTTTGCCGCCCGCCCCGCAACCGCAGGGGCCGGCATGGATCAGGGAGGCAGAGCGCGGCGTTGCCATTCAAGCTCTGCCTAATACATGTCCTACCGAAAAGGTCAGCACCGCAAACCTTTCGGGCGCAGAAGGCCAGCACCGCATAGCCGCGTCCCTAGCTCGAAAACCCTCCCGTCGCCGCAAGCGTTCGCGCGACAGGCGCGAGCGCCTGGCACCGCACAAGGCTCGCCGACGCCATGCTGCTTCGAGGCAGACGCGGCAGTCTGCGTATGAGCGAGAAACGACGTCCGCGGCGGCCGGAGGTGGCAACGAAGTGGGAGCTTCGGCCGCGTTCGGTGGCGCTGGCCTCAACGGATGTCATGACGGCGGATCTGGCGGATTGGCAGGCAAAGCGCGAGACGCAACGGGACGCATCGAAGCTCCCGCGCCGGCTTTAACCCGCAGGTCGCGGGTTCGAGTCCTGCCGGGGGCGTGAGATCGGGCCGCCGCTTGCACGCACCGGGCGATCGCCCGTCTCGGCGCGGAACACTCGGTAGAACTGCGCGTAGCTGCCGAAGCCGGCTTCGAGGGCGGCCGCGAGCGCCGTGGTGTGTCGCCCGTCGCGGTAGAGCAGCATGAAACGCCGGACCCGCTGTTGGTTGCGGAAGCGCGTGATCGACGTGCCGGTCTGTGACTTGAACAGGCGGCTCAGATGCGACGGGCTCACACCCGCGGCGCGGGCGAGTGCAGTGAGGTCGCCGGCGCTCGGGTCGGCGCGGAGCATGCGCGCGACGGTCTCCACCGCTGGATGCACGTCGACTCCCTCGATGACCTCGTCGCTGTCTACGAACGCCCGCCAGGCGAGCCCGAGGAGGTAGGAGAGCCCTGCGTTGAGCAAGGCATGGTCGACCTCCGCCGCTGCACGGAGCTCTCGGAGGAGTGCTTCGAGGCGTCGCGCGCGCTGGGGGGCGAGGCGACGCGAGAACTCGCCGGCGGGGTTCTCCTCGTGCAGCACCTCCATCTGCGGCGTCGTCGCCGTCCGGGCGATGAGGCTGGGGCGGAAGACCGCCCACCAGAGCTCGTGGTCGCGGGACTCGTCGACCAGCACGTGCTCCTGACCCGGGAACAGCCAGGTGAGCGTGCCCGGCGTGAGCTCGTAGCGGCGTTCGCCGAGCAGGTACGTGGCGCGGCCGCGGACGACGAGGTTCAGCTCGAGCTCGGCGTGCCGATGCGGGCGCGGCCGGTGGTCGCCCGCGACGTGTCGCACGACCCGTCCGTCGACGTCTTCCGGCAGTCCGAGGTCTTCGCTCATCGCAAGAAACGATAAGAACCTGCGCGTTCCCGTGAAGACACAGGGTCATTGGTGGCGGATTCTGTGATCTTCAACCAAGCGAGAGGAGAGCAGCGTGGTCCGTGTCTGATCCCGTCGTGACGCCTGAGCACACGCGTCGTTTTCGCGACGAAGGCTTCTTCGTGCTCGAGCGCGTCGTGCCCGCGAGCGACCTCGACGCCCTGCGTGGCCAATGCCAGCGGCTCCTCGACGAGCGCGATCAGGAGATGGATCGCCTCGGCGTCGAGAAGCTCGACCTCGACCACCGTGGCCGCCGCTACTTCCTCCACGCCTACGACAAGAGCGAGGTGGTTCGGAGGTTCGTCTTCTCAGACCTCATGGCGCAGATCGCACGGGCCGCGCTCGGGGAGACCGTCTACCTGTTCAACGAGCAGTACGTGGTCAAGGCTGCCGAGCGGGGCATGACGTTCGGCTGGCACCAGGACGGCGGCTTCATCGACTATCTGCACCAGCCGTACCTCACCTGCTGGATCGCGCTCGACGACGTGTCCGAGGCCAACGGCACCGTCTACCTGCTGCCGTACTCGCGCTCTGGAGGCCGCGATCTGGTCGAGCACATCGAGGACGAGGACACCCACGACAGGATCGGGTACTCCGGCGACGACCCCGGCGATCCGGTCGTCGTCCCCGCCGGCAGCATCGCCTGCTTCTCCAGCACGCTGTTCCACCGGAGCGGCCCCAACACCACGGATCGCGTCCGTCGCACCTACGTCGCCCAGTACTCCTCCGAGCCGATCCTCAACGAGGACGGTTCCGCATCGCGACACCTGGCCGAGCCGCTGCCCGACACCAAGCGCAACTGAGCACTAGCGCGGTTCGTACGCTGACGGGCGTGCTGTTCGATGCTCCCGCCGTCCTCCCGGCCCTGCTGACTCCGTTCGACGAGACCGGCGGGATCGATCGGTCCGCGCTGCGGGAGCACGTCGAGTTCGTGATCGAGGGTGGGGTCGACGGGATCATGCCGTGCGGCACTACCGGCGAGACCGCGCTGCTGGAGCCGGAGGAGGTGCTCGAGGTTGTGGCCGCCGTCGTCGACGCCGCGGCCGGGCGCGTGAAGGTCGTCGCGCACGTCGGGCGGCCGAGCACGCGCGCCACCCAGCAGTTGATCGAGCGTGCGAGCGACGCCGGCGTCGATGCGGTCGCCGCGGTCGTCCCGTACTACTACGCGTTCGACGATCGACAGCTCGTGGCGCACTTCCGCACGCTGATCGAGACGGCGGGGGAGACGCCGCTGCTGGCCTACACGTTCCCTGCGCGGACGGGCAACGACCTCGGCGCCGACGCCCTCGCCGCGCTGGCCGAGCACGGGCTCGCGGGCCTGAAGGACTCGACGGGCGACGCCGACCGGCACGCCGAGTACCTCGCCGCCGCCCCCGGCATCGACATCTTCGTCGGCTCGCCGTCGCTCTTGCTTCGCTCGCTGCGAGGCGGCTCCCGCGGGAGCGTCGCCGCGCTCGCCAACCTGCACCCGGACCTCGTCGTCGCACTCGCCCGCGCGTTCGCCGAGGATCGCCAGGACGAGGCCGAGCGCCTCCAGGACGAGATCTCCGTGCTCGAGCGCGAGCTCCGAGCGGGCCCGCCACTCGTCCGCCTCAAGGCCGCCGTCGCCGACGCGATGGCCGAGCGCGGCACGCGCTACCGCCCCGCGCTCCGCGGTCCGCTCGGCGCGTGACCGGGATGCGGCACGCCTCCCTCGTACGCTGATCGTCGCCGTGGCTTCCGAGGCTGGAGACTCCCCTGAGCGATCGCCCGTGAGACCGGACGGGCTCGGGCGGCGGTCGCTCGAGCTCGTCGCCCTCTGCGGGTTCGCCGTCGCGCAGCCGCTGTTCGAGCTGCTCGGGGACAACCCGGAGTTCTTCGCCGTGCGCGGGTCGTCCGAGCGGCGACATCGTGCTGTTCGCGATCGCGCTGGTGGTGCTGCCGCCGCTGCTGCTGATCGCGGTGGAGGCGCTGGCGGGCCTGGCAGGCCAACGCGCGCAGGCGATCGTTCATGTGGTGCTCGTCACGGCTGTCGGAGCGCTGATCGCGATCCAGGTCGTCAAGCGGATCGGGGCGCTGCCGGCAGCGCTCGATCTCGTGCTCGCGCTCGCCGCCGGGGCGGCGCTCGCCTACGCCCTCGCGGTCCGGCGCGTGCGGCCCGTGCGCACGTTCGCCACGGTCCTGTCCGCCGCCCCGGTGCTGTTCCTCGCGCTGTTCCTGCTCGCCTCGCCGGTGACCGAGCTCGTGCTGCCGGACGACGCCGAGGTGGCGACCGCGAACGTGCGGTCGGACGCGCCGGTCGTGATGGTGGTGTTCGACGAGCTGCCGACGACCTCGCTGCTCGACCGCGACGGCCGGATCGACCGCGAGCGGTACCCGAGCTTCGCCGAGCTCGCACAGCGGTCGACGTGGTACTCGCAGGCCACGACCGTCTTCGACTCGACGACGCACGCGGTGCCGGCGATCCTCGACGGGCGGCGCGCGCAGGAGGGGTCGCTGCCGACGTTCGCCCAGCACCCGCGCAACCTGTTCACGCTGCTCGGCGACTCCTACCGGCTCAACGTCTCCGAGGAGGCGACCTACCTGTGCCCGCCGCGGCTGTGCCCGGACGCCGCGCAGCCGAGCCTCGGCGAGCGCATGCGCTCGCTGAGCGAGGATCTTGGGGTCGTGTACGCCCACATGGTGCTGCCGTCGGCGCTGGAGGACGAGCTGCCGTCGGTCTCGGAGGGCTGGGGCGACTTCAACGGCGGCGACAGGGCCGAGGCGGCGCTCGAGATGCTCGGCGACAACGGGCGGCCGGGGCGCTTCGAGGACTGGCTGCGCGACATCCGGCCGTCCTCGCAGCCGGCGCTGAACTTCAAGCACGTGCTGCTGCCGCACGTGCCGTGGCAGTACATCCCCGACGGCCGCGGGTACTTGCGCGGGGGCGGGCGCCCGGCCGGCCTCGCGGACGAGCAGGCGATGAAGCAGCCGTTCCTGGTCCGCCAGCTCTACCAGCGCCACCTGCTCCAGCTCGGCTACACCGACCGGCTGCTCGGCCGGCTGATCGCCCGGCTCGAGGAGACCGGCCTGTGGGATCGGGCGCTGGTCGTCGTGACGGCCGACCACGGGGTGTCGTTCCGCGTCGGCCAGTCCGACCGGCGCGCCGTCACGGCCGAGAACGTCGAGGACATCGCCCCGATCCCGCTGTTCGTCAAGGCACCCGGGCAGGACCGCGGGCGCGTGTCCACCGGCCCGGTGCAGACGATCGACGTCCTGCCAACGATCGCCGACGCGCTCGGCGTCCGCATGCCCTGGAAGGTGGACGGCCGCCCGGCCGAGCAGGCCCCAGAAGACCGCCCGGCCGCCGACATGCTCACCCGCGACTGGGAGCCGCTGCGCGTCGACGCCGCAACGCTCGAGCGCCGTCGGCGCGCCGCGCTCGACCGCATGCACGACCTGCTCGGCGACGACCTCTACAGCGCCGGCGTGCGCCCCGGTCTGCTCGGACGGCCGGTGACCGGCTTGGCGGCCGCCGGCGGCGCCACGGCCACGATCGACGTCACGTCCGAGCTCGAGGACGTCGACCTCCGGGGCCCGCTGCCGATCATGGTCACCGGCACGATCGACGGGGCCGGCGCCGGCCGCCACGACCTCGCTCTGGCCGTCAACGGCCGCATCGCCACCACCGCGCAGTCGTTCCCCTGGGAGGGCGACGAGCGCTTCTCCGCGCTCGTCCCGCCCGACGCCTTCCGCGCCGGCCGCAACGCCGTCGACGTGCTGCTCGTGCCGCATTCTGGCGCGCCAACGCTCCTAAATCGAGCGAACTAGTTGGCGTCGATGTAAGTGGTATGTACACTGCGCCGCGTTAGGAAGACCGGTTGGAGGGGTATCCGACTGAGACGTTCGATGGATTCGAGCAAGGTTTCGCCCCGGCGAGGCCGTAGAGCAAGCCCGTCGTGGAGAAGCGGGCACGGAGACGTCGCGGACAGCCAGGACCGCCCGCACCGAGAGGCCGTGCCCTTGCGATCACACACTTCACGAACGCGTCCCGACCGGAGCTGGCGATGAGCACGCTCGCGCTGGATCACTGCTCGCCGCAGGCGCGTGGGCGCTGAGCAACATCGCCCTCGTCGCCGTACTGGGAGCGATGCGCGCCGGACGGCCGGAGCGAAAGCCGGCCGACGTCCAGGCCACGGGCGAGCTCGTTTGCCGGCTGGCCGAGGACGTGCTCGGCGCGCTCGGGGTCGAGCGCGTGGCGGTCATCATGCACGACCCGGACGCTCCCGGCACCGGCGTGGTCGAGGCCTGCTGCGGGCGGCCGGACCTGGTGGGCAGCACGGTCCCGGTGACCGGCGGCTTCGGCTGGGGCGCGGGCCCCGAGTCGCGCTTCCTGATCGAGGATCGCTTCGACGCGCCGGCGTGGGCCGTGGTGTCGGTCCCGATCGCGGCCGGGGACGAGATCGCGGGGACGGTCGCGGTCGCGACGAACCGCGAGCGCGGGCTGGCCGCCCGCGACGTGGAGCTGCTCGAGCGCCTGAGCCGCCGCGCGTCGTCGCACTCGGACCGCCGCAGCGAGCCGCTCGACCGGCAGACCAGGTTCGAGCGCGGTCTGGATCGTGACATAGCCGCTTGAGGCGGCCGCGCATCCTGCCGAAGCAGGACCGGCACGCGCATAGCGTCGACGCGGGCGCTCTGCGCGGCTCCGGTCTCGGGCCGCTCCTGGGCGACCGTTCTCCAAAGTAAGTGCCGGGGTCGCGCAGAGCGCCCACGCAGGCCAAGCATGGCAGGCTGGCGAGCGCGGCGCACTCCCCGATCGACCAGAATCCAGGTCGTTTCAGGCCGCATTCGGCAGGTCCTCGGCCTCGTCGAAGTCGACGCACACCGCGAGCTTCGGCTCGTGCCACATGAACATCACCGCCTCCGGCTCGTAGCGCACCTCGTCCGGCTCCGGCAGCCCACCGCGGGCCACGAGCGCGCGGAAGCGCGTCTCCACGTCTCGATGTCGTTCGCTGATCTGCATGCCTGTCACCGTGCCAGGCGGGCGGTGACAGGTGACACCGGCTTCGTGCCACTTCTGTCACGAAGTCGTTCCGAATTGGGAGACTGCCGCGCATGCTCGAACGGCGCACGAAGATCGTGGCAACGCTCGGACCCGCCACGGACGCCCCGGGCGTCCTCGACCGCCTGGTCGCGGCGGGGATGGATTGCGCGCGGCTGAACTGCTCCCACGGCGACGCCGACGCGCTCAAGCGCCGCGCCGCAGAGGTCCGTGCCGCCGCCGAGCGCTGCGGGCGCCCGCTGGGCCTGCTGTTCGACCTCCAGGGCCCCAAGCTGCGCCTTTCGAAGGACACCGCCGAGCAGGTCATGCAGCCCGACGACACGATCACGTTCGCGGAGAACGGTCCGGGGCCCGGCCGCGTGCTCGTCGACTTCGAGGGCTTCTCCCGGCTCGTGACCGAGCGCAGCCAGATCGTGATCGGTGACGGCGTGCCGCGCTTCGCGGTCGAGGACATCCGCCCTGGCGAGGTCGACTGCCGCACGATCTCGCCCGGCCGCCTCGCGCCCCGAAAGGGCATCAACGTCACCCACGCGCGCCCCGAGCTGCCCGCCATCACCGAAAAGGACGCCGAGGACCTCGAGACCGCGGTCGCGCTCGGTGCCGACTTCGTGGCGCTCTCGTTCGTCCGCTCCGCGCAGGACATCGAGGAGCTCGCGCAGCGCCTCCGCGACCTCGGCTCGAGAGCCCGCACGATCGCCAAGATCGAGAAGGTCGAGGCCTACGAGCAGCTCGACGAGATCATCGGCGTCGCCAACGGCGTCATGGTCGCGCGCGGCGACTACGGGGTCGAGGCCGGCGTCGCCCGGGTGCCGCTGATGCAGAAGGACACGATCTTCCGGGCCACGCAGGCCGGCAAGCTCGTCATCACCGCCACGCAGATGCTCGAGTCGATGATCCAGGCGCCGGAGCCGACGCGCGCCGAGGCCACCGACGTCGCCAACGCGGTGATCGACGGCACGTCGGCGGTCATGCTCTCCGCCGAGACGAGCGTCGGCAGCTACCCGGTCGAGGCGGTCAAGACGATGGCGGAGATCGCCGAGGCGGCCGAGGCCTCCCCGGTCATCCACGGGCGTGCCCTGAACGTCGAGCCGGAGAGCGCGGCCGGTGCCGTCATGCACGCCGCGGTCAACCTCGCGGGCGAGATCGACGCCGGTGCGCTCGTCGTCCCGACCTCGACCGGCGGCGCGCCCCGCGCGGTCTCGAAGTACCGCCAGCGGCTGCCGATCATCGCGCCCGCCCACGAGCCGCGCGTGGCGAACCAACTCACGCTCGAGTGGGGCGTCTACCCGACCATGATGCAGGTCGCCGAGACCGTGGACGACATGATCGACATGGCGCTCGAGACGGCGCGCGACTTCGGCGGGATCGCGAGCGGCACCGACGTCGTGCTGACGGCGGGGCGCCGGACGGGAACGCCCGGCGCCACCAACCTCATCATGGTCAGGGAGATTCCCTAGATCACTGGACCGAGGTGAACGTCAGGTCGAACGCCGCGTTCGACTGACTGACCACCGCGTTGACGTCCTTCGAGCGCAGCATCGGCTGCTTGTCCCACAGGTACGGGATGCCCGGGGCCGTCTCGGTGATCGCCTTGTCGATCTCGCCCCAGGCCTTGCTGCGCTCCTCCGGGTCGGTGAGCAACTCCGCCTCGTCCATCATCTTGTTCAGGTCGGGCTCGTCGAGGAGCGAGAAGTTCGAGTTGCCCTCGTCGAGGATGTTCTTGCCGTTGAACACCGGCCCGAGCAGCGTCTCCGGGTCCGCGAAGTCCTTCAGCCAGCCCACGCTCGGGCAGACATCGGGCTGGTTGCCCGGCACCTGGCAGAACTTCGTGTACATGGAGTCGCGCGTGACGTACTTCATGTCGACCTGGAAGCCGAGCTTGGCGAACTGGGCGACGGCGACCTCGCCGACCTGCGCCTGCACCGTGGCGTTGTCGGAGACGCCCGAGAACGTCTTGTCGCCGTCGTACTTGCCCGACGCGAAGCCGGCCTTCTTCATGTACTCGGCCGCCAGGGCGAGGTCGCCGTCCGGCTTGGCCAGGAAGTCGACGCCCGGGCCTTCCTCGCCGCCCGCTTCCTCGAAGCCCGGCTGGCCGGGCGGGATGAAGTGCGTCGGGAGGTCGCCCACCAGCGGGCCGCCGAACGCCTGGCGCAGCGCGTTGCGGTCGAACGCGGCGACGATCGCGCGCCGCACGTCGGGGTTGTCGAACGGCTCGACGCGCGTGTTGAGCGCGATGTAGCGGTAGCGCCCGGTCGGCGGGGTCGTGACGAGCTGATCCTTGTTGTCGCCCTGCGACACCGAGCGCAGGATCGTCGGCGGGAGCTGGAAGTCACCCGAGAGCATCCGCGAGCCGTCGAGGATCTGCCGCGAGGCGACCTCCGGCTTGGAGCCCTGCTTGATCGTGATCGAGTCCAGGTAGGCCGGCTTGTAGTCGGTCGAGGCGTCCCAGTTGGGGTTGCGCACGAGCTTGATCTCGACGCCGGGCTTGTAGCCCGTGGCCTTACCCGACGCGTCGTTCTCGATCATGTACGGGCCGGTCGCCACCTGGTTCTGGCCGTACTGGGTGGGGAGCTTCTGGTCGAACTTCTCCGCGTACTCACGCGGCACGGGGGCCGACCCGGGCAGCGCGAGCACGCCGGCCACGATCGCGCCGCGCGGCTTGGAGAGCTCGAAGACGATCGTCTGGTCGTCCGGCGTCGTGATGCCCGCGATGCTGTCGGCCTTGCCGTCCTGGAACGCCTTCAGGCCGACCAGTTCGCCCATGAAGGCTGGGAAGTACGGGTTCGCGACCTGCTTGGTGAAGCCGCGCTCGATCGCGTACGCCACGTCGTCCGAGGTCACCTCCCGGTCCACGGGCGGGCTGAACTTCACGCCCGGCCGGATCTTCACGGTGACCGTCTTGCCGTCCTCGGAGATCTCCGGCTGGCCCTCGGCGAGGTCGGGCTCCGGGTTGATGGCGTCGTCGGGCTTGAACGAGTAGAGCGGGCGCTGCGTCGCGTACGCGACGAGGAAGCCGTACTGGTAGTACGTGACGCCCGGGTCGATCTTGTCGACGTCCGCGGCGTAGAGCACCGTCAGGTCGCCGCCCTTCTTGGCCTGCTGCGCCGGCGCGGTGTCCTGCCCCGCGCTCTCCTCGGAATCCGAGTCGTCCCCGCCGCAGCCCGCCAGCGCCAAGGCGAACGCAGCCGCCAGGGCCAGTGCCGTACGTCTCATCGATAGACCTCCCCTAGAAGTTGGGGCGCAGGGTAGTGATCCGGCGCGACGGGATGACCGTCATGCGCACCTCGCGGTGAGCAGGTAACAGCTCAGGCGCGGGCGAACTCGATGTCCTGCGCGCCCTCCCACAGCACGAGGCGCCCCAGCTCGCGCAGCTGCTCGCGCCCCTCGGTGACGGTCAGGAAGTGGTTGCCGGCGAGCTGGCCGACGATGCTCGAGAAGCACGTGCCGCCGTACGGGAACAGGATCTCGGTCTCGCTGTAGCCGCCGGGGTAGAGCAGGATCTCCCCGGGAGCGGGGTGGCTCGTGTGGTTCTCGAACGTCACGTTCGTCTGCATGTCGCCGAGCGGGATCCACGCCGACTCGCCGCTCCAGCGCACGTGGATGACCTTGTTGCGGAACGGGAGCAGGGCGCCGAACGCCTCGCACGTCGTCGGCGCGTCCGCGACCCAGTCGGCGCCGAAGGTCAACGGTCCGGCGGTGATGCGCAGGTCGCTCATGCGGGTCCTTTCGGTTTGAGGAGGCGTCCCAGCGGCTCGGCGACGATCTGGCCGTCCCGGTAGACGGTCGTGCCGCGCACGAGCGTGCGCACGATGCGGCCCTTGAGCGGCCGGCCGGCGAACGGGCTCAGGCGATGGCGGTCGAGCAGCTCGGGCGCGTGGCGCTCGCGCAGGTCGATCAGCACGAGGTCGGCGTCGGCGCCGGGCTCGAGGCGCGCCTTCGGGAGGTTGAAGCGCTCGGCGACGGCGGCCGACGTGAGCTGCGCCGCGGCGGCCGGGGGGAGCCGTTCGAGCACGAGCTGCAGCAGCGACTGGCAGCCGGCGATGCCGCCCCACGCGTCGGTGAAGGCGCCCTCCTTCATGGCCGGCGGGCACGGCGAGTGGTCGGAGGCGACGAGCTTGATGCGGCCGGCCGCGAGGTGGGTCCAGAGGGCCTCGCGCTCGTGGGCCGGGCGCAGCGGCGGCGCGCACTTGGCGCGCGTGCCGAGCGTCTCGAGGTCGTCCTCGGTGAGCGTGAGGTAGTGCGGGCAGGTCTCGCACGTGGCGTCGACGTCGCTGGCGTTCGCCACCAGCTCGACGCCCGCGCCGCAGGAGACGTGGACGACGTGCAGCGCGCAGCCGGTCTCGCGCGCGAGCGCGAGCGCCTGCTCGATCGCCTCGAGCTCGGCCTCGACGGGCCGCGAGGCCACGAAGTCGCGCCAGGTCGTGCCGGCCGGTCGCTTCAGCTTGGCGGGGCTCTCGGCATGGACGGCGACCGGCAACCCGAGCTTCGCCGCCCGCCGCATGCCGTCGCCGAGCGTGTCGGGGTCGGCCGCCGGGAAGTCCTCGATCCCGCTGTCGCACATGAAGGCCTTGAAGCCGACGACGCCGCGCTCGGCCAGCTCCTCGAGGCGCGCGCCTTCAGTCAGGCCGCCCCAGAGCGCGAAGTCGACGTGCGCGGATGCGCCGGCGGCCGCGACCTTGGCGTCGAAGGTGGCGGCGTCGGTCGTCGGTGGATGGGCGTTGAGCGGCATCTCGATGCACGCCGTCGCCCCGCCCGCGGCCAGCGCGCGGGTGCCGGTGTCCCAGCCCTCCCAGTCGGTGCGGCCGGGCTCGTTGAAGTGCACGTGGGCGTCGATCACGCCGGGGAGCAGGTGCAGGCCGCGCGCGTCGATCTCCTCGCGCGCGGCGGGCAGCTCGGGGCCGATCGCGTCGATCGTGCCGTCCGTGATCGCCACGTCGGCCGTGACCGGCGCGAGGCCGGGGAGCACGACCGAGGCGCCCCGGATGAGCAGGTCAGACGGCACGGAGGAGGCGCTCGAGCGCGTCGAGGGCGACCGCGACGTCGGCCTCATCGACGGACTCGGCGGGGTTGTGGCTGATGCCGCCGGCGCAGCGAACGAACAGCATCGCGGCGGGCGCGATGTAGGCCATCATCGCGGCGTCGTGGCCGGCCCCGCACGGCAGCCGGACGTCGACGCCGAACGCCGCCGACAGCCGCTCGTCCATCGCGACGGCGGCGACGTCGCCGGTGTCCATCCACGCCACGTCGACGCCCCGTCGCCGCGCGATCGCCGTCGCCTCGTCCCGCAGTCTCGCGAGCCGCGCGTGGCGCGCGGCGTCGTCGGCGTCGCGCAGGTCGAGCGTGACGGTCGCCTCGGCCGGGATGACGTTGCGCACGCCGGGCTCGACCTCGAGCCGTCCGACGGTGCCGCCCGCGCGCTCGACGGCGAGCACCCACTCCGCCGCCGCGGCCAGCGCGTCGCGCCGGGCGTCCATGGGCACGGTGCCGGCGTGGCCCGCCTCGCCGGCGAACGTGAGCGTGGCGTGGCTCTGGCCGGCGATCGCGGTGACCACGCCGACGGGCTCGTCGAGGAGCTCGAGCGCGGGGCCCTGCTCGATGTGGACCTCGACGTAGCCGAGCACGTCGTCGCGCGCCGCCGGCACGCCGCGGACGAGGTCGCCGAGCCGGACGCCGTCGCGGTCTCGCAGCTCGAGCCAGACGGGGTCGAAGCGCCCCGCCAGGCCCGACGAGCCGAGGTACGCGGTGCCGAAGCGCACGCCTTCCTCGTCGGCGAAGCCGGCCACCTCGAGGTCGCGCTGCACCCGTTCCGCCGCCTCGATCGCGACCAGCACGCCGAGCGGCCCGTCGTAGCGGCCGGCGTCGACCACCGTGTCGAGGTGCGAGCCCAGCATCAGCACGCGGCCCGTCGCCGCGGCGCCCGATCAGGTTGCCGACCTCGTCCTCGCGCACGGTCAGGCCGGCCTCCCGCATCCAGCCTGCCGACGAGGGCGTTCGCCGCGCGCATCGCGTCGGTGCCGAAGCGCCGGGTGAGGCGGTCGCTCTCCTCGCTGATCGCGCCGAGCTGCGCGCACCGCTCGAGGACCCGCGCGGCGCCGCTCAACTGCCGCGGTACGTGCTGTAGGACCAGGGCGAGACGAGCAGCGGCACGTGGTAGTGCGCCTCGGGTCGGCGACGTGAAGCGCACGGGCACGCGGTCGAGGAACGCGCTCTCGCCGAAGTAGTCGCCGACCGCGAAGACGAGCTCGTACTCGCCGGCCGGCGTCTCGTCGAGCAGCCGCGCCCGCCCGTCGGCGTCGGTCGTCACGGCAGCCCGCGACCTCGTCGCCGCGCCGGAGCTCGATCGCCACGCCGGCCGCCGGGATGCCGCGCACGGTGTCGAGGACATGCGTGCTCAGGCTCATCGCGTGAGGGTGAGGGTGATCAGGCCCTGGGCGGGGAACGGGTCGGTGTAGACCCTGCGACCGTCCTGCTCGCCGACCGGGTCGCGGGTGTGGTTCTCGGCGACGAACGAGATCTCGGCGAGCTGCTCGTAGTCCGCCAGCAGCCGCCGGCCCATCTCGTGGACGAGGTGCTGGATCGACTCCGAGACGAAGTCGTCGAACGTCGCGGCGAGGTGGTCGCGCACGGCGAGTGGGTCGACGTGCGCGTCCGGCTGCGCGTACCGCCAGTCGACGTCCATGCGGACGAACAGCGGCCGGTCGCCGCGCTCGGGCAGCGTCGTGTACTCGTCGCGCGCGAAGTGCGTGAAGGCGCTGCCGCTGGTCTTGAGCAGCAGCAGGCCGTGGCGGCCGGCTTGCACGGCGCGGGACGCCGTCGCGGCCGAGCTCGACGGTGGCGACCGCGTGGTCGTCGGCCGAGCGGGAGAAGACCTTGCCCGTGACGCGGTCGAAGCGCAGCTCGCGACCGCTCACGCGTACGGCCTCCATCACCGGGTAGGTGGCCAGCAGCCGGTCGCCGAGGTAGCCGAGGAAGCCCTCGAGCGTGTCGCCGTCGTGGCCCAGCGCCTCGCGCAGGATGAAGTTCTTCATCGTGTCGGTGGCGACGACGGCGGAGTTGTCGCCCTCGGTGTAGGCGGGCGCGAAGTTGTCGCCCAGCACCTCGACGTCGACCTCGCAGGCGAACACGTCGTCGCCCGCGATCCGGTGCACCGGCACTCGCAGCTTGCCGTAGGAGATCTTCACGTCAGGTCCTCCAGCCGCAGGCGGGCGATCTTGGCGATCTCGCCGAGCGCGATGTCGATCTCCTGCTCGGGCTCGTGGTCGAGCCGCTCGGCGGCGGTGCGCAGGATCGAGTCCTTGGTGTGCTCGCGGGCGCAGACCACGAACGGGAAGCCGAAGCGCTCGCGGTAGGCGGTGTTCGTGCGCGTGAAGGTCTCGTACTCCTGCGGCGTGAGGCGGTCGAGCCCGGCCGCGGCCTGCTCTCGCTGAGAGCTTGCGGTCAGGCTGCCCTCGACGGCGGCCCGGCCGGCGAGGTCGGGGTGGGCGCGGATGAGCGCGAGCTGGCGGTCGCGGGGTGCGGCGTACATGGCGTTCTCCAGGCCCTGCGCGAGCGCCTCGCGATCGTGGAACGGTCCGTTGTCCCACGCGTCCTCGGCCACCCAGGGCGAGTGCTCGAACAGGGCTCCGTACCGCTCCACGAACGTCGCGCGGTCGTCCATCGCGTGGATTCAACCAGTCGCCGGAGCCACTGGTACTTTCGCGCCACGATGGCATTTCTCGAGAATCGCTTCCAGCTCAGCCGCCGGGGGACCAACCCACGAACCGAGGCGCTCGGCGGGACGGCCACGTTCCTGACGATGAGCTACATCCTGTTCGTCAACCCGGCGATCCTGTCGGCTGCGGGCATGCCGTTCGACGCCGTGGCGGTGGCGACCGCGGTCGCCGCGGCGGTGGCCACGGCGGCGATGGCGCTCTCCACCAACCTCCCGTTCGCGCTCGCGCCGGGGCTCGGGATCAACGCCGTGGTGGCGTTCGACATCGTGCTCGGCCGCGGCCTGCCGTGGCAGGTCGGGATGGCGATCGTGGTGATCGAGGGAGTGATCGCGATCGTGCTCGTGCTGGCCGGCCTGCGGACGGCGATCATGGAGGCGGTCCCGCTGTCGCTGAAGCTCTCGATCGGAGTCGGCATCGGGCTCTTCATCACGCTGGTGGGGCTGCGCGAGGGCGGCGTGGTGGTCAACAACCCGGCGACGGGGATCGGGCTCGGTGACCTCACGTCCGGGCCGGCGCTGATCTC
Source organism: uncultured Solirubrobacteraceae bacterium (assembly GCA_963838655.1). Classification (GTDB taxonomy): domain Bacteria; phylum Actinomycetota; class Thermoleophilia; order Solirubrobacterales; family Solirubrobacteraceae; genus DASSUW01. Next base: position 67,244 of record CAWIRW010000007.1, read on the forward strand.
GCTGGCGCGGCGTGTTGGTCGCTGCCGTGCTCGTCGCTCGGCGCGTCCGGGGCGCCGTGATCCTGGGCGTCTTCGCCGCCACCGCGCTGGGGCTGATCTTCGGGGTGCTCGAAGGGCCGGACGGCGTGATCGACGCTCCCGGGTCCGACGACTTCTCGACGATGGGCGACGCGCTCGACCCCGACTGGCTCGGCGACGCGCTCGCCGTCTCGCTGATCCCGGTCATCTTCGCGCTCTTCATGACCGACTTCTTCGACACCATCGGCACCGCCGTCGCCGTCGGGCGCGCCGGCGGCCTGACCGACGAGCAGGGCCGGCTCCCGAACTCCGACCGCCTGCTGCTCGTCGACTCGGGCGCGGCGGCGCTCGGCGGCGCTCTGGGCACCTCGAGCGTGACGACCTACGTGGAGAGCGGCGCCGGCGTCGCCGAGGGCGCCCGCACGGGGCTGGCGTCGCTCGTCACCGCGGGCTGGTTCGTGCTCGCGATCTTCTTCGTCCCGATCATCGCCCTGGTGGGGCAGGACGTGCAGGTGGGGGACGAGACCTTCATCCACCCGGCGGTCGCACCCGCGCTGGTGATGGTCGGCTACCTCATGATCCGGATCGTCGCCGACATCGACTGGACGGCCCCGGAGAGCGCGATCCCGGCCTTCCTCACGATCGCCGGGATCCCCCTGACGTTCTCGATCGCCGCCGGGATCGGGCTGGGCGTGATCAGCTACGTCGTCGTCATGGCCGCGGTCGGTCGGCTCAGGGAGATCCACCTGCTGATGTGGGCCATCACGCCGTTCTTCGTGGCGTTCTTCGCCGCCGACTGGCTCGAAGTGAACGTGTTCTAGGGCTCTCAACGGCGGCATTGAGGGGGTGAGATCGGCCGCGCTCGGGCGGCGGTCCTACACGGCTAGCGGGACGAGCTGGAAGCGGTCGACGTCGACGAGCCCGCGGTCGGTGATCTTCAGCGACGGGATCACCGACAGCGCGAGGAAGGAGAGCGTCATGAACGGCGCCGGGTCGTCGACGCCCTGCTCGGCGAGCATCGCGTGCAGCGCCTCGAGGCGCTCGACGACCGTCCTCGACCGGCTCGTCGGAGAGCAGGCCGGCGACCGGGAGCGGCAGCTCGCCGCGGACCTCGCCGCCGCGCGCCACCGCGATCCCTCCGCCGATCTCCTGGAGGCGCGTCGCGCACGCCACCATGTCGGCGTCGGCGACCCCCACGACGACGAGGTTGTGCGCGTCGTGGGCGACCGTGGAGGCGAACGCGCCCGCGGTCAGCCCGAAGCCGCGGACGAGCCCGAGGCCGACGCGGCCGGTCGCGTGGTGGCGCTCGATCACCGCGATCTTCGCGAGGTCGCGCTCCGGGTCGGCGACGACCTGGGCCGCCGTCCACCGTCGGCTCCTCCTCGCGCGCGTGCGTGATCAGCTGGGCGGGCACGGTCTCGATCACGCGCACGCGCGGCGACGGCCGGGATCGCGAACGTCGCGGCGTCGACCGGCGCGGCGCGCATCGTCGAGCGCACCCGGTCCGGGACCGGCGGGCGCGGGAAGTCGGCGGCGCGGCCGTCCTCGGCGACCAGCTTCCCGTCCTTGAACACCGCCGCCGCCCGGAAGCTCTCGAGGTCCTCGAGCAGCACGAGGTCGGCCCGCAGCCCGGGCGCGACCGCGCCGCGGTCGAGCAGCCGGTGCGCCCGTGCGGGATGCAGGGTCGCCATCAGCAGCGCGTCCTCGGGAGCGATCCCCTCCGCCACCGCGATCCGGCACATCTGGTCGATGTGGCCCTCGCGGTAGAGCAGGTCGGGCTCGCGGTCGTCGGTGCAGAACGCGCAGTGCTCGGGCCCGTACTCGCGCACCAGCGGCAGCAGGTCGCGCAGGTTGCGCGCGTTGGACGCCTCGCGGATCAGCACCCACATGCCGCGCCGCCGCTTCTCCAAAGCCTCCTCGAGCGTCGTCGCCTCGTGGTCCGAGCGGATCCCGGCGGCGACGTAGGCGTCGAGCGCGCGGCCGGCCACTCCCGGGGCGTGGCCGTCGACGTGGCCGCTGAGCTCGAGCCGCTCGAGCTGCGACGGCGCGCCCGCGATGACGCCCGGGAAGTTCATCATCTCGGCCACGCCGAGCGCCCGCGGATGGCGCAGGATCGCCTCCATGTCCTCCGGCTCGAGCGGGTACAGCGGGGACTCGAACTCGCTCGCCGGAACGCACGACGGCGCCATCACGAACACGTCGAGCGGCAGGCCCTCGGACGCCTCGAGCATCCACTCGACGCCCTCGCGGCCGAGCACGTTGGCGACCTCGTGCGGGTCGGTGACGACGGCGGTCGTCCCGTGCGGCACGACCGCACGGGCGAACTCGGCGGGCGTGAGCTTCGAGGACTCGATGTGCACGTGCGCGTCGATGAAGCCCGGCACCAGCCACCGGCCGCTGCCGTCGACGCGCTCGCCGCCGTCGTACGAGCCCAGCCCGGCGATCCGCCCGTCCGGCCACCGCGACGTCGACCTCGAGCCACTCGCGCGTGAAGACGGAGAACACCTGCGCGCCCGCGATCACGAGGTCGGGCGCCTCGTCGCCGCGCGCCACGGCGATCAGGTGGGCGCGGTTCACCGCGGCGTCTCGACGCGGACGTCGATCGCATCTGCGCCCGCCTCGAGCGCGGCGGCGAGGGCGTCGCCGAGCGCGGCCAGCACCTCGGCGCGGCTGCCGGCCAGCAGCGTCTCGTCCGGCCCCGCCTCGCGCGCCAGGCCGGACGGCGCGGCGGCCGCGCGGCCCGCCTCCCGCGCGGCGTCCGGGCCGTCGATCGTCAGCTGGACCGACAGCTCGGCCGGGCGGCACCGGCATCAGAGGCCCACGATGTGGTCGGGGCGGATCGGCACGCGCGTGAGCGCCGCGCCGGTGGCCGCCCGGACCGCGGCGACGACCGCCGGGGTGGAGGAGATGGTCGGCGGCTCGCCGACGCCGCGCAGGCCGTAGGGCGCCCCGGGGTCGGCCAGCTCGAGCACCTCGAGCGCCACCGGCGGCATGTCGAGCACGGTCGGGATCAGGTAGTCGGTGAACGACGCGTTGCGCACCTCGCCGTCGACGACCTGGATCTCCTCCATCAGCGCCAGCCCCAGCCCCTGGGCGATGCCGCCCTCGATCTGCCCCTCGACCGCCTGCGGGTTGATCGCCTTGCCGACGTCCTGGGCGGTGGCGATCTCGACGACGCGAACGAGTCCGAGCTCGGTGTCGACGTCGACGATCGCCCGGTGGGCGGCGAACGCGAACGTCACGTGCGCGTCGCCCTGGCCCTTCTCGTCGAGCGGGAACGTGGGGCGGTGGTGGTGCTCGCGCGTGACGTCGATCGGCTCGTCGCCGATCAGGTCGACGAGGTCGCCGGATCCCGCGGCGCTCGAGCTCCTCGCGCACCGCCTCGCACGCGAGCTTGACCGCCCCGCCGGTCATGTACGTCTGGCGCGAGGCCGAGGAGGAGCCGGCCGAGCCCACCGCGGTGTCGGCGGGCAGCACGATCACCCGCTCGACCCCGAGCTCGTGGCGCGCGATCTGCTCCTGCACGGTCACCAGCCCCTGGCCGACCTCGGCCGCCGCCGTGTGGACCTCGACGAGCGGCTCCCCGCCCGCCACCGACAGCCGCACGCGGGCAGTCGAGTAGTCGTCGAAGCCCTCGGAGTAGCCGACGTTCTTGAAGCCCACGGCGTAGCCGACCCCGCGGCGCACGCCCTCGCCGCGGGTGGTGTTCGAGTGGCCGCCCGGGAAGCCTCCGGGGTCGTCCGGCATGCGGCCGGTCGGCGACGCTGTCGAGCAGCCGCTCGACCGGGGCCGGCGAGTTGATCGTGGCGCCGGTCGGGAGCGCCGAGCCCTGCGACATCGCGTTGCGGCGGCGCAGCTCGAGCGGGTCGAGGTCGAGCTCGGCGGCGAGCTTGTCCATCTGCGCCTCGTGCGCGAAGCAGGTCTGGACGGCGCCGAAGCCGCGCATCGCGCCGCACGGCGGGTTGTCGGTGTAGACGACGTGGGCGTCGATGAGGGCGTTCGGCACGTCGTACGGCCCGACCGCGAAGCAGGCGGCGTTCGAGCAGACGGCGGTCGAGCTGGACGCGTAGGCGCCGCCGTCGAGCAGGATCCGCGCTCTGACGTACACGAGCTTGCCGTCGCGCGACGCGCCGTGCTCGTAGCGCATGCGTGCGGGGTGGCGGTGGACGTGGCCGAAGAACGACTCCTCGCGGCCGTACATCATCTTCACCGGCTTGCCGGTGTGGAGCGCGAGCAGGCACGCGTGGACCTGCATCGAGAGGTCCTCGCGCGCGCCGAACGCGCCGCCGACGCCGCCGAGCGTGATCCGGACCTTGTCCGGCGGCAGGTCGAGGCTGGCGGCCACCTGGTCGCGGTCGACGTGCAGCCACTGGGTGGAGACGAAGAGGTCGACGCCGCCGTCCTCGGCCGGCACCGCGAGGCCCGACTCCGGGCCGAGGAAGGCCTGGTCCTGCATGCCGACCTCGTACTCGCCGGTGACCACGACGTCGGCGTCGCGCCCGGGGTCGCCGTGCTCGATGTGCACGTGGCGCAGGAGGTTGCCGCCGGGGTGGAGCGGGTCGGCGTCGGCGGCCTGCTCGGGGTCGGTCACCGCGGGCAGCGGCTCGAACTCGACCTCGATCTGGGCGGCCGCGTGACGGGCGGTCTCCGGGTGGTCGGCGGCGACGATCGCGATCGCCTCGCCCTGGTAGCGGACCTGGTCGATCGCGAGCACCGGCTGGTCGGGGATCTCGAGGCCGTACGTCTTGCGGCCGGGCACGTCGTCGTGGGTGAGCACCGCGTGGACGCCGCGGACCGCGAGCGCGGGGGCGAGGTTGATCTCCTTGATCCGCGCGCGCGGGTGCGGGCTGCGCAGGGTCGCTCCCCACAGCATCCCGTCGGCCCACAGGTCGGAGGAGTACGCGAAGTCGCCCTTGACCTTGGGGATGCCGTCGGGGCGGCGGACGCTCTCGCCGATGCCTCCGCGGGGTGGTGCCTCGACGGTCACACCGGCACCTCCTGAAGCTTGCGGGACGCGCGTTGGAGCTCGCGCGCGATCTCGTCCTCGTCGCCGGTGGTCAGGCGGCCGTCCTCGATCTACCGGCTTGCCGCCGACCAGCAGCGTGTCGACGAGCGGGCGCGGGCCGAGCACGAGCGCCGCCACCGGGTCGGCGATGCCCGCGTGGTCGATCCCGTCGAGCCGCCAGAGCGCGACGTCGGCGAGCTTGCCCGGCTCGAGCGAGCCGATCTCCTGCTCGCGGCCGAGGCAGCGGGCGCCGTGGATGGTGCCGAGCGTGAGCGCCTCGCGGGCGGTGAGCGCCTGCGGGCCGCCGGCGGCGCGCGCCATCAGCAGGGCCTGGCGCAGCTCTCCTCCAAGCTCCCCGGCCTCGTTGGAGGCGGGGCCGTCGACCCCGAGGCCGACCGGCGCGCCGGCCGCCGTGAGCGCGGCGACGGGCGCGATGCCCGCGCCGAGCCGGGCGTTCGAGGACGGGCAGTGTGCGACGCCGGTGCCGGTCTCCCCGAAGCGCATGATCTCGCGCTCGTCGAGGTGCACGCAGTGGGCGAGCCAGACGTCGTCGCCGAGCCAGCCCAGCTCCTCCAGGTACTCGACGGGGCGGACGCCGAACAGCTCGAGGCAGAACGCCTCCTCGTCGAGCGTCTCGGCCATGTGGGTGTGGAGGCGGACGCCCTTCTCGCGCGCGAACGTCGCGGTCTCCGCCATCAGCTCCTTGGTGACGCTGAACGGCGAGCAGGGGGCGAGCGCGACTCGGACCATGGCGTCCGGGGCCGGGTCGTGGAAGCGGTCGATCGCGTCGGCGCAGGCGGTGAGGATCGCGTCGCGGTCCTCGGTCACCTCGTCGGGCGGCAGGCCGCCGTCGGAGCGGCCGAGGTCCATCGACCCGCGGCAGGGGTGGAAGCGCGCATGCAGCTCGCTCGCCGCCTCGATCTCGACCTCGAGCAGGTTCTTGGCGTTCTGCGGGAAGACGTAGTGGTGGTCGGTGCTCGTGCTGCAGCCCGAGCGCAGCAGCGCGGCGAGGCCGGCGCGGGCGGCGGCGCGCTCGATGTCCGGGTCCACGCGTGCCCACGTGGGGTACAGCTCCTGCAGCCACTCGAACAGCGTCGCCTGCTGGGCGAGGCCACGCGTGGCCCACTGGTAGAGGTGGTGGTGGCAGTTGACGAGGCCCGGGGTGGCGAGGCAGCCGCCGGCGTCGATCCGCCGTCCTTCGGCGGTGGCGGAGCCCTCGCCGACGGCCTCGATGCGTCCGTCTTCGATCACGACGTGGCCATCGGCGTACTCGGTGCCCGCGGCGTCGACCGTGGCGATCGCGCAGTGCTCGATGACGATGCGGTCGCTCATTGGGCGGCTGCGAGCCGGACGGCGTCGAGGATCTTCTCGTAGCCCGTGCAGCGGCACAGGTTGCCGGCCAGCGCCTCGCGGATCTCGGGGTCGGTGATCGGATCCCCACCCGCCCTGCGGGCCAGCAGGTCGTGGGTGGCGACGATCAGCCCGGGCGTGCAGAAGCCGCACTGCACGGCGCCGGCCTGCAGGAACGCCTCCTGGATCGGGTGCAGCTCGTCCTCGCCCGGCGCCAGCCCTTCGACGGTGACGATCTCGCGGCCCTCGGCCTGGCCGGCGAGCACCAGGCACGCGCACACGAGCTCGCCGTCGAGGTACACCGAGCACGATCCGCACTCCCCCTGCTCGCAGGCGTTCTTCGAGCCCGGCAGCCCGAGCCGCTCGCGCAACACGTGCAGCAGGCTCTCGCCCTCCCAGAGGCCGTCGACCTCGCGGCGCTCGCCGTTGATCGTGCAGGTCAGCCTCATGCCGCCCACGCCCATGTGAGGGTTCGGCGGGCCATCACGGCGAGCGCGTGGCGGCGGTAGGCGGCGCTGCCGCGCTGGTCGTCGATCGGGGCGGCGGCTTGCGCCACCAGCTCGCCGAAGCGGCCGAGCGCTTCCTCGTCGATCGCAGTCCGGTTGTCCCAGTCGAGACGTTGCGCGATGAAGTCCTCGGCCTCGCGCGCGCGTCTCGGCGTGGGCGCGGCCGAGCCGAGGCAGGTCCCGACGGCGCGCTGCTCGTCGTCGAGCGCGATCGCGAACGAGCAGACGGCGATCACCATCGCGTTGCGGGTGCCGATCTTGCTGAACTGCTGGCCGCCCTTGGCGGGAGCGACCGTGAACGCCGCGATCAGCTCGTCCGGCTCGAGCACGTTCTGCTTCGGGCCGGTCACGAAGTCCTCGATCGGGACACGTCGCCTGCCGCGCGTCGACGCGAGCTCGACTTGCGCGTTCGACGCGTACAGGGGCGGCAGCGCGTCGCCCGCGGGGGAGGACGAGCCGAGGTTGCCGCCGATCGTCCCGCGGTTGCGGATCTGCGGCGAGCCGACCGTGCGAGAGGCGATCGCCAGCCCCGGCAGCCGGTCGCCGAGCTCGGCGATCGCGCGCGTGTACGTGACGCCGGCGCCGACCCGCAGCAGGCCGTCGTCCGGCCCGTGCTCGGTCAGGTCGCGCACGCGCGTGAGATCGAGGATCGCCTCCGGCCTCGCGCGGGCGAAGTTCATGTCCACCATCACGTCGGTCCCGCCCCACAGCGGCATCGCACCGGGACTGGCGGCCTTCGCCTCCAGCGCCTCCTCCCACGTCTCGGGCTGCAGGAGCTCCATCAGCCGATGATATTCGCCCCCCGGATCGCCGCTAGACTCGGCACCGCGCTTGGTGGGCGTAGCTCAGCTGGTAGAGCTCCGGGTTGTGGTCCCGGCGGTCGCGGGTTCGAATCCCGTCGCTCACCCCTCGTGATCTCTGTGGCCGGAAGCGTCTCCACCGCCGGCAGCGTTGCTGTTGCGGGCAGTGCCGCGACGGTCGGGAGCGTGGCCGTGGCCGGAAGCGCGGCGACCGCCGGCAGCGTGGCGGTGGCGGGGAGCGCGGCGACGGCGGGTAGCGTCGCGGTCGCCGGCAGCGTCGCGACGGTGGCCGGCGCGGGCGTCGCGCTCAGCTCCCTGACCGTGCTCGGCGCAGGGATCTGGATGTGTGCGGCGACGCTGGCGTGCGTGGGCTGCACGCGCTGCGTTGCGTGCGTAGCGTGCGTCGACTGCGTGGACTGTGTGGGCTGCGTGGGATGCGTCGGACTACGCGGCGCACGCCGCCGGGTCGGCGAATCCCACGCCACGGCCGAGCCGGAGTCGGTGTAGCTCGCCCCGGGCGTAGACTCGGCCCGCCATGGCTCTCCCTGGTAGTGCCAAGGACTTGATCCGTTCGGGCGCGCTCGGCCACCTCGTCACGATCGGCGATGGTGGGGCTCCGCAGGTGACGTGCGTGTGGGTCGCAGTCGACGGCGATGACCTGCTCACTGCTCACCTGAATCCGCGACAGCGGAAGCTCGCCAACATCCGCCGCGACCCGCGGGTGACGGTCTCGTTCGAGGGGAGCACGATCCGCCCGCCCGGCCTGCGCGAGCACCTGGTGGTGCACGGGAAGGCGACGATCGAGGAAGGCGGCGCAGCCGAGCTGCTCCAGGAGCTGGCACGTGTCTACCTCGGTCCCGATGTCCGCTTTCCCCCGATGGACGATCCGCCGCCGGGCGTCCGGGTGCGGATTGCCGTCGAGCGGGTGGGCGGGATAGGGCCTTGGGCTGACTGACCGCCTGACCAGGCGCGATCGTCGTCAGGCGCCGACGACGATGAGCCCGAGGGCGCGCGCGGCCTGCGCCTGACGCAGGTCGAAGGTGAGGAACGGGACGGCCGCGCCACCCACACGCTGGGCGGCCGCCAGATGCAGCGCGTCGAGCGTTCGCACGCCGGTCAGCTCGGCGATGGCTGCGGCCGTCTCGCACGTGACCTCGTCGAGCTCGACGATCGAGAGCACCTTCAGGTCCTCCGTGAACGCCGCGCGGGCAGCGGCTGCATCCTGCTCGGCAAGGAGGCGAGCGAGGTTGCGGCGGATCTCGACGATCGTGTGCCGGGCCGTGAGCAGGGACGGATCGCTGCGGAGGAGCGACTCGGCTGTCTCGGAATCGGGCTCGTCGATGTACCGCTTCAAGAGGGCGCTTGAATCCACATAGAGGCTCACTCTCCGCGGTCCTCTCCCAGCACGTCGAGCACCGACCGGCGCGCTTTCCACCGCTTCACGGCCCCGAGGGTCGCACCCGTTCCGGGCGCTATCCAGCCATCGCTGACCCCTTCGTCGACCCGCGCGTGCCCGGGCAGGGGGCCCAGCATGGCCTTGGGACGTCCCCGCTCGGTCACCCGAACGAGCTCACCGCGCTCGGCGCGATCGAGGTATTCCGAGAGCCGCTGCTTGAGCTCGCGAACCCCGACATCGGCCATGTGGTCACTTTAGCAGTCACATGTGACCACATGCCCTTGCGGTCACTGAGAGCGCGACTGACGTGCCGGCGTCTCGGCCGCTCGTAGCGCGGCGAGCCGCTCGTAGCGGTCGAGGAACTCGCGGGCGGCGCGCGGCGGGTCCCACGGCTCGATCGTCAGCTCGAGCGGCTCGGCGCCGTCGAGCTCGGGCCAGTGCCACGCCACGCTGCTGAACCGCTGCCGCTCGACCGCCAGCAGGGCCCTGTCCACGGGCTTGATCAGCGCGGCTGCCTCAGGCAGCTCGAAGCGCGCGGCGATCACCGCCTCCAGGCGTTTCTCGGCCGCCATCAGCGCGGCGAGGCCGCCCGAGCCGACCTACGCGCGGCCCTCCGCGGGGAGGGCGGCGCGTTCGACGTCGAGCTCCGGGAGGATCCGCTCGAGCCAGCTCGGGATCCACCAGTTCCAGTTGCCGAGCAGCTGCATGACGGCGGGGACGAGCACCATCCGCACGAGCGTGGCGTCGAGGAAGATCGCCGAGGCGAGGCCGATCCCGAACAGCTTCAGGAAGGCGTCCGGCGCCGCGAGGAAGGCGAGGAAGACGACCACCATGATCGCCGCAGCCGCGGTGATGACGCGTGCGGTCTTCGCCAGCCCGTCGGCGACCGCCCGGCGCGTGTCGCCGTGCTTGAGGTACTCCTCCCGGATCCGCGAGACCAGGAACACCTCGTAGTCCATCGAGAGGCCGAACAGGATCGCGAACATCATCACGGGCATGAACGGGGCGATCGGCACCTCGCGGTCGATCCCGATCAGCTCGCCGACCGCCCCGCCGTTCGCCACCATCGTCATCACGCCGAAGGCGGCGCCGACCGAGAGCAGGTTCATCAGCCCGGCCTTGAGCGAGATCAGCGGGGAGTGGAAGGCGACCAGCAGGAGCAGGAACGAGAGGCCGACGACGCCGGCGATGAACAGCGGCATGCGGTCGGTGATGAAGTTGCTCTGGTCCTCGAGCGCGGCGGTCACGCCGCCCACCTCGGCCCGGATGCCCTCGCTCGCGAGCGTCGTGGGCACGACGTCCTCGCGCAGGCGCTCCACCAGCGCCTCCGTCTCCGCGTCCTGGGGCGAGCCGCGTCGGGATCACGGTGACGATCGCCGCGTCGCCCGCCTCGTTGATCTGCGGCTCGGGGACGAACGCGACGCCACGCTCGTCGCGCAGCTGCTGCGCGAACGACTCGATCGCGCCCTGCGCCGACGGGTCGGGCAGGTCGGCGGCGATCACGAGCGGCCCGTTCGTGCCGGGGCCGAAGCCCTCGGTGTTGAGGTCGTAGGCCTGGCGGGTCATCGTGCTCGGCGGGTCGTTGCCGGCGTCGGGGAAGCCGAGGCGCATGCCGAGCGCGGGCGCCGCCAGCAGGAGCAGCACCGTGGTCGCGATGATCACCGCGGTCCACGGGCGGCGCTGCACGGCGTGGCTCCAGCGCGCCGCCGGCGAGTGCTCGTTGCCCTCGGCGGCCGGCGTGCGACGGCCGACGAGCGGCAGCCGCAGGCGGTCGACCTTCGGGCCGAGGTAGGACAGCAGCGCCGGGAGCAGCGTGACGGCGGCGAGCATCACGACGAGCACGGCGAGCGAGGCCGAGATCGCGACGCCGTACATGTAGGGAAGGCCGGTGAGGAACAGGCCGAGGACGGCGATCACGACCGTGCCGCCCGCGAGGATGACGCTGCGCCCCGCGGTGGTGACGGCTTCGACCACCGCGTCGTGGCGGTCCTTGCCGGCGTGGATCGCGGCGCGGAAGCGCGTGAGCACGAGCAGTGCGTAGTCGATCCCGACACCGATGCCGATCAGCCCGGACACCGCCGTGGTCCAGTCGGGCACGTCGATGACGTTGGCGAGCAGGACGATCAGGCCGCCGGAGGAGATGCCGAGGCCGAGCAGCGCGACGACGAGCGGGAGGCCCGCGGCGACCACCGACCCGAAGGCGATCAGCAGGACGATCGCCGCGGCGATGAAGCCGATGCCCTCGGGGCTCGTCGTCTCCTGCGCGGCGTAGATCGGATCCCCGCCGAGCTTGATCTGGAGCCCGTTGCCGCTGTTGGCCTCCGCGGCGGCGATCAGCTTCTCGCCGTCCTCCTTCGGCACGTCCCACCCGGCGACGGTCAGCGGCAGCGTGGTCGCGCCAATGGTGCCGTCCTCGGAGACGCGGACCGGGGTCTGCTCGCCGACGTTGTCGACCTGGGTGGCCTCCGCCAGGAACGCGTCGACCCGCTCACGGGCGCCGGCGCTCTCGGCACCGGCTGGGTCCTTCCAGACGACGTAGATCTCCTGACCCGAGTAGCCCGCGAAGCGCTCCTCGGTCAGCTCGCTCGCCGCCTTGGACTCCGACCCGGGGGTGTTGTAGTCGGCGTTGTACTCGCCCGCGAACGAGGAGCCGACCCCGATGATCACCACGGTTGCAGCGATCCAGGCGAGGACCATGCGGCCCCGGCGGCGGTAGGAGAGGTCGGCGAGGCGGGTGAGAAAGCGCGTCATGACCGCCCACTTTGGCCCAGCCAACCGAAATGGCCCATGCGGGCTTCCCGCCCAAGCGGAGTGCGGCTAACCGCACGTTTCGCCCGCGTCGCGGGGTGATCGTCAGCTCTCGCGCTGCCCGGCCACGAAGGCGAGGAGGCTCTCGTGATCCTCGTCGCAGGCCGGGCAGCCCTCGAGATGCGCACGCATGCCGGGGACCAGGTCGTCGGCCGTAGCGCCGGCGAGCTCGAGCTCCACGTAGCGGTCGAGCTGCGCGAAGCACTGCTCGCACGTCAGCTCCGGCCCGGTCGGCCCGAGGAGGCGCGCCACGAGGCGGTCGCGATCGGTGTTGTCTGGTGTGGTCATGGCGTCTGTGGTTCGGTCAGCCCGCGATCGGCGAGCGCGGCCCGGAGCTTGCGGCGGGCATCGTGGATGGTCTTGTAGAGCGCGCCGCGAGTCGTGTCCAGCCGCTCCGCCAGCACGTCGATCGGCACGTCGTTGAGCGCGACGGCGACGAGGATCTCGCGCTGGTGAGGGCTGAGCTCGCGCTCGATCGCGTCCTGCAGCACGGCGAGCACCTCGCCGGTCTCGACCGTGGCCTGCGGTGTCGCTCGACGTTCGGCTATCCGCGCCCACGTCTCGGGCTCGAGCGGCAGCTCGCGCCCCTGCCACGCACGGCGGCGGACCTTCGCGCCCGCCTCGTAGAGCGCGAACTTGTACGCCCAGGTGGTGAAGCGGCTGTCGCCGCGGAAGTCGCCGAGCCGGCCCAGCACGGCCACGAGGGCGTCGTCGGCGCTCTGCTGCGCGAGGTCGTCGTAGTCGTCGCCGCGAAGGTGAGGGAACGCCGCGCGGCGCCGGTTGACCTCGAAGCGGGCCGCCTTCAGCAGCAGCGCGTGCAGGGCCGCGATCGCGTCCTCGCGCTCGCGGCTGTGCGGGCTGAGCCGGTCGAGCCACGCCTGAGAGTCTGCATCGAGTCGGGCCCGTCGCGGGCTGGGCGCGTCGAGGCCGGGCATCGTGCCGACGAGCATGAACCCTTGGTGTCGGCAGGGCGCCGTTCCTTACGTGCGACGACGTAAGAACCGCGCGCCGCACGACACGAAGGGCGTCATGAGTCAACCAGCGCTCGCCGCCCTGCCGAGGATGGACCGCTCCGGGCGACGCCTCGACCTCGAGGCCGCCGAACGAGCGGCGCAGGACCTGCTCGTCGCGCTCGGCGCCGACCTCGCCGACGACGGAGTGCGCGAGACGCCGCGGCGGATGGCCGCGGCGTACGCCGAGCTGCTCACGCCGCAGCCGTTCCGCGCGACGACGTTCCCCAACGACGAGGGCTACGACGGGCTCGTCGTCTCGCGCTCGATCCCCTTCCACTCGCTGTGCATGCACCACCTGCTGCCGTTCCACGGCGTCGCGCACATCGGCTACCTGCCCGGGGAGCGGATCCTCGGGCTGTCGAAGTTCGCTCGCGTCGTGGAGCTGTTCGCCCGCGACCTGCAGGTTCAGGAGCGGCTCACGGTGCAGATCGCCGACTGGCTGCAGAAGGAGCTGGACCCGAGGGGCGTCGGAGTCGTGCTCGAGGCCGAGCACCTGTGCATGTCCCTCCGCGGCGTGCAGAAGTTCGGCGCGCGGACCGTGACGTCCGCGCTGCACGGGCTCGTCCGCGACGACCCGCGCACCCGCCAGGAGTTCCTGGCGCTGACGACGCAGATCGACCATGACCGCTGACACGTTCCGAAGGAGGAGCACCATGACCAGTGCCGTCGCCGCCGCGTTGCGGCCCGTCCCGTTCCCGAGCGCGAGCGCGCTGCGCGGCGATCCGGTCGCGCAGGCGTTCCTGCTGCTGCGGGTCGGCTTCACCGTCGCGCCGATCCTCTTCGGCCTCGACAAGTTCGCCGGTGTCCTGACCGACGACTGGACCCGCTACCTCGCGCCCGCGTTCAACGATGTCATCCCCGGCAGCGCCTCCGACGCCATGCACATCGTCGGCGTCGTCGAGATCCTCGCCGGGCTCGTCGTCGCCGTCGCGCCGCGCTTCGGCGGGCTGCTCGTCGCCGGCTGGCTCGGCGGCATCATCGTCAACCTGCTCATCGTGGGCGGCTACGGCGACATCGCGCTGCGGGACTTCGGGCTCATGCTCGGCGCGCTCACGCTCGCTCGCCTTGCGGCGGTGCCGCCAGGCGGTAACGTCGCGCGGTAGATGAAGCGCCTGATCGTGTGCTGCGACGGGACCTGGAACCGGCCCGATCAGCTCGACCGGGGCGAGCCGGCGCCGACGAACGTGGCCAAGATCGCGATGGCGCTCGCGGATGGTGACGATGCCGGCAACCCCCAGCTCGTCCACTACCAGCCGGGCGTCGGCACCCGCCGCTGGGAGCGCCTGCGCGGCGGCGGGTTCGGCATCGGGCTCTCCCGCAACGTGCAGGAGTGCTACGGCTTCCTGGTCGACAACTACGAGCCCGGCGACGAGCTGTACCTGTTCGGGTTCAGCCGCGGCGCCTTCACCGCGCGCAGCACCGTCGGCCTCGTGCGCAACAGCGGCATCCTGCGGCGCGCGAATCGCGACCGCATCGCGGAGGCCTACGAGCTGTACCGGAACCGCGACGAGGACAGCGGGCCGAACGGCATCGCCGCCGGGCTGTTCCGGCGCTCGTACTCGCATCCCGACGCGCACGTGCAGTTCGTGGGCGTCTGGGACACGGTCGGCGCGCTCGGGATCCCGATCGACGGCTTCCGCCCGCCGCTGCTGACCAAGCGCTGGTCGTTCCACGACACCACGCTCAGCCGCTCGGTGCGCAACGCCTTCCATGCGATCGCGATCGACGAGCGCCGCGCCCCGTTCAAGCCGACCCTGTGGATCAAGAAGGACGACGCGCCGGAGCAGACACTGAGGCAGGTGTGGTTCGCCGGGGTCCACTGCGACGTCGGCGGCGGCTACCGCGAGCCTGACCTGTCAGAGATCCCGCTGCTGTGGATGGCCGAGAACGCGCGGGCGTGCGGGCTGGCGTTCCGGCCTGATCGCCTCGTGCGCAAGGGGGAGGCCGTCGACCGCCTGCAGCGCCGCGCCGGCATCGAGGTGGCGCCCGATCCGGGAGGCCCGCTGCACGACTCGCGCACGAAGTTCTACAAGCTGCTGCCGGCCCACGACCGACGGCTGTGCGGCGACGGCGGCGCCGATGTCGACGGGGGCTCGCTGGCGTCGAGCGCCAAGGAGCGCCACGACGGCGACGGTGCCTACCGCCCGCCGGGGCTCCCGGAGTGGGTGGCCGGCGGCCGGGACGTCACGCCGGTCGCCTGGCGCTGATCTGGCTCAGCCGAGCCGGACGCGGTACTTGACGTGCGCGCGGCGGTCGTGCTCGGTCCAGGTGAGCACAAGGTCGTAGACGCCGCGCGTCATCTGCCGGTTCAGCCGCAGCGCGAGCTTGCCCGCGCGCCGGCTCGCGCGCGCCGTGGCGACCGCCCGGCCGCCGCGCTTGAGCACGCCGCGCACGCTCGCGCGAGCGCGCGCAGCGAGCTTGACGCTGCAGACCACGGTCACCTTCTTGGCCGCGCCCGTGCCCTTGGTCGGCTTGCACGTCACCACCGCGTCGCGCCCCGCGGGGCCGGCAGGCCCGGCGGCGCCGGTCGCGCCGGTTGAGCCGGTCGCCCCGGTGGCACCGGTCGCGCCAGTGGGTCCCGCCGGGCCGGCCGGACCCGTCGCCCCGTCCGACGCGACGTCGGTGCTCTCGCACTCGGCCGTGACGTCGTCGACGGCGTCGAGCACGGCAGTGTCGCTCTCGGTCCCGCAGCGGACGTGGTCGAAGGCGCCGTCGCGCGTACGCAGCTGGTCGGCGCCCGCGCCCCCGCGCACGAGATCGGAGCCCGACCCGCCCGTCACGTCGTCGTCGCCGGGCCCGCCGTCGAGGTCGTCGTCGCCCTGAACGCCGTCGAGGACGTCCGCGCCACCACCGCCGGTCAGCACGTTCGCGCCGGTCCCGCCGGTCAGGACGTCGTTGCCGGCGCCGCCGGCCAGGCCCCTCGACGTCGGTCTCGATCGTGTCGCCCTCGCCGAGCTCGCCGTCATCGGCGGCCCCGTCCGGGTCGGCGGTGACCGCGCCTGCGCGCGCGGCGTAGTCGGCCGTGTCGGTCCCGGCGCCGCCGAGCAGCATGTCGGCGCCGTCGCGGCCGTCCAGCACGTCGTTGCCGGAGCCGCCGCTGAGCACGTTGGCGCCGGTCGTGCCCGTCAGCCGGTCGGCGGCGGAGCCGCCGACGAGGTTCTCCACGTCGGTGTCGATCGCGTCCGCCTCGCCCGCCTCGCCGTCGTCCGCCAGGCCATCGGCATCCAGCGTCACGGTGGCGGTGCGGGTGGCGTAGGTGACGGTGTCGACGTCGAGGCCGCCGATCAGCTGGTCGCCGGCACCGCGGCCGGGGTCGAGCAGGTCGTTGCCGGCGCCGCCGCTGAGCACGTTGACGGCGTTGTTGCCGGTGA
Organism: uncultured Solirubrobacteraceae bacterium; assembly: GCA_963838655.1. Lineage (GTDB taxonomy): Bacteria > Actinomycetota > Thermoleophilia > Solirubrobacterales > Solirubrobacteraceae > DASSUW01. The sequence continues at coordinate 83,511 of CAWIRW010000007.1, forward strand.
GGGTGTCGTCGCCGGAGCCGCCGAGCAGGCGCTCGACGTCGGGCCGCACGTTGTCGTTCTCCACCGTCTCGCCGTCGTCGGCCGCGCCGTCGAGGTCGATCGTGAGCGCGACCGTACGCGCCGAGTAGTCGGCGGTGTCAACGCCCGCGCCGCCAACGAAGCTGTCGCCGGCGCTGCCGCCCTCGAGGACGTCGTCGCCGTCGTCGCCGTTGAGCACGTCGGCGCCTGCCTCGCCGTGCAGGACGTCGGCGCCCTGGCCGCCCGAAAGAGTGTCGACCGCCGGCCCGCCGACGAGCAGATCGTCGGCTGCGCCGCCGACCACGCCCTCGACGTCGGTGCGGATCGTGTCGTCCTCGCCGGCCTCGCCGTCGCCGCCGAGGCCGTCGAGCGAGACGGTCACGGGCGCGACGCGCGCGGCGTAGGTCACGGTGTCGGTCCCGGCGCCGCCGGTGAGCACGTCGGCGTCGGCTCCGCCGTCGAGCACGTCGTTCGCGGCGTCGCCGTCGAGCGAGTCCTCGCCCGGCCCGCCGGCGAGCAGGTTGGCCGCGGTGCCGCCGAGCAGCACGTCGTTGCCGGTGCCGCCGGTGGCGTTCTCGACGTCGGTCCTGACGTTGTCGGCCTCGGCGGGCGCGCCGTCGTTGGCCACCGCGTCCATCGAGACCGTCACGGGAGAGCTGCGGAGCGAGAAGTCGGCCAGGTCCGTACCGGTGCCGCCGTTGAAGACGTCGGCGCCGGTTCCGCCGGTCAGCACGTCGTCGCCCGGGTCGCCGTTGAGCGTGTCGTTGCCCGCGCCGCCGTCGAGGCGGTCGGCGTCGGCGCCGGCGTTGAGCGTGTCGACGCCGTCACCGCCGGTGAGGACGTCGTTGCCGCCGCCGCCCGACAGCGTCGCGGGCGTGGCGACGCCGGACAGCGTGATCGCGTCGTCGAGGTCGCGTCCCTCGAGCACGAGCGCGGTGATGCCGGCCGATGGGCAGGTCACGGTGTCCGGCAGGAGCTGCGTGCATCCGGCCGCGGCGGTGATGGGCGCCACGGCGTCGGTCAGCGTGTAGGTGCCCGCGGCGAGTGAGACGGCGAGCTGGTTCGCCTCGCCGTCGGCCGCGGCGAACGTCAGCGTGGCGCCGGAGATCGACGCGGTCGCGGCCTGCGCGGCGGGCGCGGCGACGAGCACGAGCGTGCATGCGAGCAGAACGATGCGACGGACCATTGTCCGGGGTAATCGGCTCGTGATAGCTCGCACTTGACGCACGGGTACCGGACATCCGTCCGTATTGCCGGGCTGGTCCTTGGGGGAGTCCCGCTGGTGGGGGAAACCGCACGCACGCTCGGGGGTCATCCCAGCTGCCGCGTGCGGACGGCCCCCATGGGCGGCGGAAGCTTTCGGCCTTACGTTGCGTCAGCAACCGAATAGGCCCGCCATGCGTCCCGCCATCGCCCCATGAGCACGTTCAGCCACGACGCGAGCGCGAAACTCGCCGTGGCCGGGTTCCACCGCAGCTCGGTGGTCGCCCGGATGGCGTCGTGGTCCAGCTCGACGAGCAGCTGTAGCGCGGTTCCCATGATCGGCGGCCGCTCCCCCGAGCGGCGCCCCATCACTGTACCCGCGGCCAGAGCTGCGGGAACAGCGGATGGTCGAGCGCGTCGCCGCCGGCGAGGACGCCCTCCAGCTCCGGGAACGTGGGGCTGGTGGCGTGCGGGCGCTCGGCGAGCCGCACGTCGTCGCCGACCAGACGCACCGAGAACGCGCGCCGGCGGTGGCGCGAGCCGGCCGCGGCATGCAGCGTCAGCATGTTGAAGGCGACGGCGTCGCCGGGCTCGAGCGCCCAGCCGAGGATCGTGTGCGCGTCGCGGTCGCCTTCGACGTCGGGGACCTCCGCGAACGTGCCCTCCTCGAACACGAGCGCGCGGTCGTCGAAGAAGCTGCGCGGCATGTACCAGGTGCCCGACGCGTGCGAGCCGGCGACGAACTCGAGCGTGCTCTCGCGCGCGACCGGGTCGAGCGGGATCCAGAACGAGACGGTCTGCGAGCCGTCGATGTTGTAGTACGGCTGGTCCTGGTGCCAGGGCGTGCGGATCGTCGTCCCCGGCTCCTTGACGAGCAGGTGGTCGTGATGGAGCCGCGCCGTGCGCGAGCCCATCAGCGCCGCCGCCACCTCGCCGAGGCGCGAGCTCCGCAGCACCTCCTCGTACGCCGTGATCCGCGTCCAGTTGCGGAAGTCCTCGAAGAAGCGCCCGCCGCCGTCACCGCCGCCCTCGAGCGCCCGCTCGCTCGGCGCGGCGAGGTTCTCGCTCGACGCCCTCGCGCAGCCGCGCGACCTCGTCGCCGTCCAGCAGCCCGCGCACGACGCACGCGCCGTCGCGCCGGAACTCCTCGGTCACGCGCTCAGTCAGAGTCGTAGATCATGCGTGCCCGGCGTATTCAACCGGGATGTGCGAGAGACTGGGCGACCGTGCCGCCGCCGCTCCCGTTCGACCCGATCGCCGAGGCGAAGCGCCAGTGGGACGCGCACTGGGGCGACGACGCGACCGCGCCGATGGGAGCCGTGACCTCCGTCATGCGCGCCCAGCAGGTGCTGATGGCGCGGCTGAACGAGCTGCTCGAGCCGTGGCAGCTCACCTTTCCGCGCTACGAGGCGCTGATGCTGCTGCTCTACAGCCGTCACGGGGCGCTGCCGCTCGGGAAGATGGGCGACCGGTTGCAGGTCCACAAGGCGAGCATCACGAACGTCGTCGACCGGCTCGAGGAGCAGGGGCTCGTCGAGCGCCTGCCGCAGGCGACCGACCGCCGCAGCGTGCTCGCGCGGATTACGCCCGAGGGCCGCGAGGTCGCGCGCGCGGCGACCGAGCGCCTGAACGAGGAGCGCTTCGGGACCGGGCCGCTGTCGGACGAGCGGTGCGACGAGCTGTTCGCGCTCCTGCGGCCGCTGCGGGAGGCCGCCGGCGATTTCGTCTAGAAGTCCTTGGACTTCCGACAATCGGATGCCAGACTGGGGGGATGGCTGCCCCCACGACATCCGGGCGCGAGGACTGGCGCCGCCGCTACGAGGCGACGCCTGAGCGCGACGCGCCGTTCACCACGCTCTCCGGCGTCCCGGTGCAGCCGCTGTACACGCAGGACGACCTGCCCGACGCCGAGCGGATCGGCTTCCCGGGCGAGTATCCGTTCACGCGCGGCATCTACCCGAGCATGTACCGCGGCCGCCTGTGGACGATGCGCCAGTTCGCCGGCTTCGGCACCGCCGAGGAGACCAACGAGCGCTTCCGCTACCTGCTCGACCACGGCCAGACGGGTCTCTCGACCGCGTTCGACATGCCGTCGCTGATGGGCCACGACTCCGACGACCGGCGCTCGCTCGGCGAGGTCGGGCGCGAGGGCGTCGCGGTCGACACGCTCGACGACATGCGCGACCTGTTCGCCGGCATCGACCTCGGCGAGGTCAGCGTGTCGATGACGATCAACGCGCCGGCCGCGGTGATGATGGCCTTCTACGTGGTCGCGGCCGAGCAGGCCGGCGTCCCGCGCGACCGCCTCAGCGGGACGATCCAGGCCGACATCCTCAAGGAGTACATCGCCCAGAAGGAGTGGTGCTTCCCGGTCGACCCGGCGATGCGGCTGCTCGGCGACCTGATCGAGTGGTGCTCGCTGCAGATGCCGCGCTGGCACCCGGTCTCGATCAGCGGCTACCACATCCGCGAGGCCGGCTCGACGGCGGCGCAGGAGCTGGCCTTCACGCTCAAGGACGGGCTCACCTACGTCGAGCAGGCGATCGACCGCGGGCTCGACGTCGACGACTTCGCGCCGCGGCTGAGCTTCTTCTTCAACGCGCAGATCGACTTCTTCGAGGAGATCGCCAAGTACCGCGCGGCGCGCCGGATCTGGGCGCGCGAGCTGCGCGAGACCTACGGCGCGAAGAACCCCAAGAGCGTGCTGATGCGCTTCCACACGCAGACCGCCGGCGTCTCCCTGACCGCCCAGCAGCCGCTCAACAACATCGCGCGCACGGCGATCGAGGCGCTCGCGGGCGTGCTCGGCGGCACCCAGTCGCTGCACACCAACTCGCACGACGAGGCGCTCGCGCTGCCGACCGAGGGCGCCGCCCGGGTCGCCCTGCGCACGCAGCAGGTGATCGCCCACGAGACCGGCGTGACCAACACCATCGACCCGCTCGGCGGCTCGTACTTCGTCGAGGCCCTGACCGACGAGATGGAGCGCCAGGCCTACGACTACTTCGAGCGCATCGACGCGCTCGGCGGCATGGTCGAGGCCGTCAAGCAGAACTTCTGCCAGCGCGAGATCGCCGACGCCAGCTTCGAGCTCCAGCAGGAGATCGACCGCGAGCGCCGGATCGTGGTCGGCGTCAACGCCTACCAGCACGAGGACGAGCAGCCGCTCGAGATCCTGCGCATCGACCCGGCGCTCGAGGGCAAGCAGATCGGCCGCATCGAGGCCGTGCGCGCGCGCCGCGACGGCGCCGCCGTGGAGTCGACCCTCGCCGCCCTGCGCGAGGCTGCCGCCACCGACGCCAACCTGATGCCGCCGCTGCTCGACTGCGCCCGCGCCCACGCCGCCGAGGGCGAGATCGTCCAGGCGCTCCAGCAGGTCTGGGGCGCCTACACCGAGACGCCGGTCTTCTGACCCGGGGCTCAGCCCGCGCCGGTGGCGAGCGAGAGCGCCGCCTGCGCGGTGCGCAGCGCCGTGCCTCGCGAGGCCTCGAGCACGGCCGCGCGCGAGTCGACCGCGGTGGGGGCCGAGTCGGCCGGCCTCAGCCCCTCGGGGTTCGGGCGCGGTGTGCGCGGATCGGAGTCGACGATCGTGCGCAGCGGAACGCTGCTCCCCGCGAGCTCGGCGAGGCTGGCGATCAGCGTCGGCTGGGTCTCTCCCTGCTGGAGCGCGTAGAGGCCCGAATCCGTTGGGTCGATCCAGGTGAGGTACCCGCCTTCGACCATGTCGAGCGGATGCTCGAGAGCGCCCGTGAAGCTGTAGCTGATGGCGTCGACGCGCACCGGATCGAAGTAGCGCGGGGTGTAGAAGTCGGAGACCGGTACGCCATTCACCGGGTACCACGCCGACAGGCAGGGATCGCAGACCTCGAGCAGGTACTTCACGCGCTGGTCGGGCCGGAGCGGATGGGCGGCGGCGACGAGCCGGTTACCGAACGGGTCCGCGAGCAGCTCGAGCACCTCGTGGCTCAGCGACACCGTCCACGTGTCCGACGCCGCGACGAGGGCGAACGGCTGCCGGGTGAACGCGTTGAGGTGGATGCCCTGCAGCGCCTCGCGCTCGAACCGCTGCATCAGCGAGGCGGCGCGGTCCGCGCCGATCTCCAGGTCGAGCTGGTCCGCAAGCTCGCCGGGATCGCCGAACACGACCACGTGGTAGTAGTCGCTGGGCACCGACGCGAGATCCTCGAAGGCGTCGACGGTGGCCGGCAGCCCCCAGTACGGGCTGAAGTCGCGGGTCACCTGCTTCTGGAGCGCGGCCGCCGCCTGCATGAGGCTCCTGTTCGAGACCTCGCTGGTCAGTGAGACGACTGCGACGTAGTCGGTGAGCGGCACAGGCACTCCTTTCGTTGCCCGGCGGCCAGCAGGCTTGACGTGCGGCCTGCTCGTCGCAGAGGCTGCTTCGCGGCTGGGTCCTCGTGCTCGAACAGTCAGAGATCCCCCTCTACCTCCTATCGCTCGGCCTTGTCAAGCCGAGCGACGTCGTCGACGGGGATCTCAGGGTCGTCGACGCGTCGCGACGGAACTGCGTGTTCCTCGCGACGACGAGCACCGGCCCGACGTTCGTCGTCAAGCAGGCCGGTGCCCGCACCGCCGCCACGCTCGCGCACGAAGCGGCCGTCTTGAACCTCCTCGCCACGGGCGACTTCGCCGAGCGAGTCCCGGCAGTCGTCGATCACGAGCCGGGCGCGGCCCGCCTGGTGTTGCGCACGCCCGGCGGCGCTCGGGACTGGAACGAGCATCACGCGGCCGGCCGCTTCTCGCCGGCTCCTGCGCGGATCCTCGGCCGGACGCTGGCCGCGCTCCATGCGCCTTCCGGTCGACGGCGTCGAGCCGTTGCCCGCCGGCATCGACCGGATGTGGGCGCTGTCGCTCCCGGAGCCGCCGCGCGAGCTGCTGCTCGACCTCAGCGCCGGAGCGCTCGACCTCGTGGGCCGCGTGCAGGCGAGCCGCGCCCTCTGCGCCCGGCTGGACGAGCTGCGTGACGCGCGCACCGACGACGTGCTCGTACACGGGGATCTCCGCTGGGACAACTGCCTCGCGGTCCCGCGTCCGGGCTCGAGGCGCCGGACGCGCATCGTGCTCGTCGACTGGGAGCTCGCCGGTCCCGGGGCGGCGGGCTTCGACGTCGCGACCGTCCTCGCCGAGTACCTGCGCGTGTGGGTCGGCTCGATCCCGATCGTCGAGCCCGCCGATCCCGGCCGGCTCGTGCCGTGGGCGGGGCATCCGCTGCGGGACATGCGGCCCGCCGTCGCCGCCTTCTGGGCGGCGTACTGTCTCGGGAATCCACTCCATCCCCCGCTCCGCCGGCTGATCGAGCTGACGGCGGTGTGCCTCCTGCAGACGGCCGTCGAGCAGGCGCAGGGGCTGTCGGTCGTGTCGGCGCACGTGATGACGCTCGTACAGGTGGCCGACAACCTCCTCCGAGATCCCGCGGGCGCGGCAGCGCTTCTCCTGGGGCTGCACGAATGAGCCGCGTACCGCCGGCAGGTCGCAGCCGCGCTGGAGGCGGTGAGGATCCTCGGGGACACGCGGTACTCGTGGCTGGGGAGCCGGAGCCGGCCGCTGCCGAAGGGCGTGCGCGAGGCCCTCGACGCGGAGGAGCGCCGCGACTACCTCGTCGCGTGCCTGCGCGAGGAGCTGTACGCGTCCTTCTACTGCCACGGATCTCCGGTGCCGGCGCGCTGGGGCGAGCCCCAGCCAGTCGCCGGGGACCCGTGGCTGCTCTCCGCACTGTCCGAGGCCAACGGAGGCCGCGGACGCTGGGAGCGCGGGTGGACCGTCGACCATGTCGAGGGCGACGAGGCCGTCGTCGTGAACGGCCGGCTTCGTGGGCGCGTGCGCGGTCGGCGACTGCCGCGGCTCGCTGAGGCCCGGCACCGCCGTCGGCCTTCGTGCGCCGAAGGAGCGGCCCTCGCTGTCGCCCGGGTTCTACACCGCGATCGGCGATGCCGATGCCGGTGCCGGTGACGGCGCGATCGTGCGCGTCTACTGGAGCGTCGCACGTGCGGGCGCGCCGCGCGCTCATGCTCGCGCTCACCTCGCGACTGAACGCCGGCCGTGTCCCGTTCCGGCTGAAGGTTGCGGACCATCCGTCGCGCCTCGACCGCTGCGATGCCGCGGTGCTGTACCTGCCGCTCGAGGCGTTCGGCGCGCTGCGCGCGATGCTCCGCGAGGTCGCGCGCTCGACGCGCCTGCCGCCGCGGGACCCCGGCCTTCACGCTCGAGCTCGCGCCGGGCGTCGGGCTCGCCGAGGACGACGGCGCCAGCGAGAGCTTCGGCGTCCGGCGCTGCGCGCTGCTCGCCGATGGGATCGTGCGGGCGCACGAGCAGCGCACGTCGAAGGCGCTCGACGTCGTAGCCGGCCGCTTCGCCGAGGACGGCGTCGACCTCGACGCGCCATACCGCGAGCCGACGCTCGCCGGTCGCCATGTCCTCTGACGGCCCGTTCCTCGACGCGGCGGTGGCGATCGGCCGGCGCATCGCCTCCGACGCCGTCTGGTACGACGGATGCTGCAACTGGGTGGGCGCCGTTGCCGAGCCGGTCATGCCGCACCGTGCGGAGCTCTCCGCCCTCCGTCCCGACCTCTACGGCGGCACCGCCGGCATCGGGCTGTTTCTTGCGCAGCTCAGCGCTGTGACGGCCGATCCGACGGCCCGTCGCACGGCAGTCGGAGCCCTGCGGCACGCCGTGCGGCACGTCGTGCCGCACGACGGCTTCCACTCCGGGTCGCTCGGCATCGCATGGGCGGCCGCCCGCGCCGCCGCGCTGCTGGACGAGGAGGAGCTCCGCGCGAGCGCTCCCACGGCGCTCCCGCCGATCGAGCCCGGTCGGCGCCCCGACGTGGGCATGGGCGCCGCCGGCGCGGTCCTCGCGCTCCTCGCGCTAGGCCGCGTGGACGCCGCGATCGCAACCGGCGAGCCGCTGCTCGCTCGCGCCCGGGTCACGCGCCACGGCTGGTCATGGGCTCCGGGCCATCTCTGCGGGCTCTCGCACGGTGCGGCCGGAATCGGCCTGGCGCTGCTCGAGCTCTTCGCCGCCACCGGCGACGAGCGCTTCCGCGACGGTGCCGAGGGAGCGTTCGCGTACGAGCGATCGTGGCTGGACCTCGACTCCGGCACGTGGCCGGACCTGCGGATCCCCGGTCAGCGCCGCGGATCTGCGCGGTCGAGCCCGCCCGCCACCACCGGCACGTGGTGTCAGGGCGAAGCCGGGATCGCCCTGACCCGGCTGCGCGCGGTCGACGTCCTCGGCCCAGAACCTTGCGGCCACGACGCCGAGGTCGCGCTCGAAACCACCCGGCGGTGGCTCGCCGCGGCGTTGCCGCACGAGATCGAGGACCTGTCGCTCTGTCACGGCGCAGCGGGGGCCGCGGACGTGCTCCTCTCCGCGAACGACGGTGACCTGGCCGCCGAGCTCGGTCACGTCGCCCTCGAGCGTCACGCGGTCGACCGGGCTTGGCCGTGCCTGGCCACGCCCGCGCTCTTGCTCGGGAGTAGCGGAATCGGCTGGCTGTTCCTGCGCCTCCACGACCCGGCGACCCCGTCACCGCTCGCGCTTCCCGATCGGTTGACAGCCGTGCCCGCCTAGGCGTAGGTTCGGCAGGACCGGCTCGCGATGACCGACTACCCGCCGAATCCGCTCGTCACGGCTCTCGCTGAAGGGCTCAATCCGGCGAACCTCACCCCGCAGCAAGTCACGGCATACAAGAAGGCCGAAGACACCGCGAAGCTGTCCCGCCAGACGGCGAAGGGCACCGGCGCCACGCCGGCGCAGCAGAAGCAGGCGGAAAAGGACCGCAAGAACGCGGACACGGCCGCCATGACCGTGGCCGACAGCCTCGCGGCCGACCCCACGGTCCCGCCACTGGTGGCGTTCGCCGGGTTCCTCGGCGGCTCTCTCATGGACTCGAAGAACGTGGTGTGGCGTCTCTTCTACCTCGACGTGAAGCTGCTCACATGGATATTCGTAGGCGAGGACGACATCGTGCTGCGCGAGGCCGCCACGGACGCGACGGCGCCGTTCGGCGAGCGGGACGTCATCTGGCTGAGGTCGTCCGCGTCCGTGACTGAGGGAACCGGTCCCCCCAGGCTGCACGAGCTGGAGGCGGAGTTCGTGCGCGGCGACTTCATCGGCGCCGGCGACTTTTCAGCCTCGCTGACCGGCGGAACGTTCTCACGGGCCACCGGGCTTCTCTGTGAAGTCCAGACGCCCGGCTGCTGTGGCAAGAAGACGCGCTGAGGCTCAGCTTCCGGCGGCGGGGAAACGCTCGCGCTCCTCGGGCGTCAGCGGTCGTGTGACGCGCGAGCGCGCGAGCGCCCGCACCTCGTCGATGCTGCCGCAGACCTCGCACTCGAAGACGCGCACGACCTCGCCCTCGCCGAGCGTCGCGATCCGGCCGTCGCGGCTCAGATCGACATCGTAGATCTCGCCGCCGCCGGTCTGCAGCACGGCGAGCGCCTCTCCGCCGCGCGCGTCCCATAGGCGAATCGTTCCGTCGCTGCTCGAGCTGAGGATGCGGTTGCCGGCCGGCGTGAAGATCGCCGTGGTGACCTCGTCGCCGTGGCCCCGAAGCACCACGGGCGGGCTTCCGCTCGGTCCCCAGACGCGGACCGTGCGATCTGCGCCGGCAGTGACGATGCGGCCGTCGGGGCTGTAGGCGACCGCGTTGATGTGGCCGCGATGACCCGTGAGCACGCGCGCGGGCCTCTGCGGGCGGTCGATGCGCCAGACCGGCGCCTTGCCGCTCTCGGTGACCGCGACGGCCTCCGTGCCGTCGGGGCTGACCTGCAGGTCGTAGACGATCTCGCGCGCACCCGTGAGCGTGACGTCGCGGCCTGAGCGGAGGTCATGCACCACCAGGGCGCCCTTGGCGTCCGCGTAGGCGATGCGCTCGCCGGTGGGGTCGAAGCGCGCGACGTTCATTCCCCGGCCCTTCGGAAGCTGCGCGACGATCTCCGCCTCCGGCTGAGAGAACGGCCAGACAAGGACGCGTGATCCGCCGTCGCTCGCCACGACGACCTCGTCGGCGGTGGGCGAGAACCTGCCCGTCGTGTACCCAGGGGTCCCCGCGAGACTCGCGTGCAGCTTCCCGGTGCGCGTATCCCAGACGCGCACCGTGCCGTCGTCGGAGCCGCCGGCGATGTACCGGCCGTTCGGATTGAAGTCGATGTTGCGCGTCAGCGTCGCCCCGGTCCACACCTGCGTGCGCCCCGCGTCCCAGAGCCGCGCCGTGCCGTCGTCGCCTGCGCTGACGACGCGGTCGCCGCTCGGGCCGAAGCCGACGTCGTAGATACGCGCGCGCTGGCCGCGCAGGACGGCCACCGGCGGGCCGCCCGCGAGGCTCCAGACGCGGACCACACCGTCGTAGCCGCCGGCGGCGAACCGGCGCCCGTCGGCGCTGAACGCAACCGTCGTCAGCCTCCGCTCACCGCCTCGCGCCAGCCTCTCCACGTCTCCGGTCCGGGCGTTCCAGAGCCGGAGCAGGCCGTCCGCCCCTGTGCTGACGAGCTGCGTTCCATCCGGGCTGATGGCGACGTCGGTCTGGTCGGCTTCACCACGTAGGAGGATCCGCGACTCGCCGCTCGTCGTGTCCCAGAGCCGGACCGTCCCGTCGGCCCCGGCGCTCGCGACACGGCTTCCGTCGGCGCTGATGTCCACGCCGAGGACAGCGCCGCGGTGGCCGGTCAACTGGACATCACGCCCAGACCTGTTCACAGTCAGAACCCGTACGGTGCCGTCACCCAGCGCGGCGGCGATCCGCTCACCATCGCGCGAGAACGCCAAGCGCGCCACCGCCGCACCTCGCGTCGTGAGCGGGACCAACCGCGGTGCGTCGAGCGACGCGTCGGTGACTGCGAGCGTCCCGTCCTCGAGGCCGACGGCGAGCTGCTGGTCACCCGGAGCGAACGCGGCGGTCAGCACGCCGGTGCCCGCGTCGAGACGAGCCTCCTCACGTCCGGTACGGGGGTCCCACACGCGCACGATCCCTTCGCTTCCGCCGGTCACCACGCGCGTCCCGTCCGAGCTATAGGCGGCCGTGTAGGCGTCGACCGAGTCGGCGGGCAGCACCGCAAGCTCGCGGACGGCCAGCGTCGCCTGCCGCAGCGCCGCCGCGGCCTCCTCCGTGTGTGAGCTATCCACCGCCGAGAGCGCCAGGGTCAGCGCCAGCGCGGGATCGCCCTCGAGCGTGTTCACCGATTGCAGCGCCAGCTCGCGCGAGTTGGCGATGTCGCGCTGGCGCTCGGCGTCCTGCCGCTCGTTGATCGCGATGATCGCGACGGCGGCGAGCGAGACGACCCCGACGGCGAGCAGGCCGAAGATGGTCGCGAGGCTTCGGCGGCGGGCGCGGCGATCATGGCGCGCCCGGTCGAGGCTCGCCGTGAGGAACTCGCGTTCCAGCTCGGTCAGGCTCGGATCGTCGCGGTCCGACCAGCTGCGCGCCTCCTCGAGACGCGCCCCTCGATAGAGCGCGCCGTCGTCGCGGTCGACGTCTCGCCACTCGCGGGCACTCGACCTCAAGCTGCGGTGGACCCTGAGGCCTTCGAGGTCGTCCTCGATCCAGCCGCGCAGGAGCGGCCACTCGCGCAGGAGTGCCTCGTGCGCGAGCTCCGCCGCGTCATCGCTGATCGTGAGCAGCCGGCTATCTGCCAGCAGGCCGAGCACGGGGGCGAGGTCTGCGTTGCCTGCGGCGTCGAGCTCCGCGAGCGGCACGCGGCGGCGCTCGACGCTCCCGTCCTCGCCTACGTCGACCAGCTGCAGCAGGATGCGGCGGGCGAGCGCACGCTGCGGGTCGTCGAGCCGGCCGTATGCCTCGTCGGCGAGCCGCGCGACGGCTCCGCGCACGCCGCCGAGGTGCTCATAGGCGGCCAGGCGGAGCCGCCGCCCGTCGCGGTTCTGCCACAGCTCGAGCAGCGCCGCCGAGAGGACCGGCAGCGCTCCCGGCTCGTGCTCGACGTCGTCGACGAGCTGCTTGACGAGCTCCGGCTCGACGCGGAGGCCGACGCGCTCGGCGGGGCACACGATCGTGCGGGCCAGCTCATCGCGGCCCATCCAGCCCACCAGCACGTGGTTGGCGGCCAGCAGGCGCGCCAGCTCCGGGTACGCGGCGCAGCGGCCGTAGAAGTCCGCGCGGATGGCGATGACGATGATCGCGCCGGCGTCGCCCCGGGTCGCTCGTGTGAGCTCGGCGATGAACGCCGTCCGCTCGTCCTCGTCACGGCAGGTCGTGAACGTCTCCTCGAACTGGTCGACGGCGAGCACGATTCGACCCGGCGCGCCGAGCTCGTCGACGGCCTTGCGCAGCTCCCGTAGCGGGTGCTCACCAGGCCGGATGCACGTGCGCGGCCACGCCTGGCTGCCCGGGAGCACGCCGCTCGCAAGGGCAGGCAGCAGGCCGGCCCTGACCACGGAGGACTTGCCGCTGCCGGAGGCACCGACGACGCCGAGCAGCGGCGCGCCGACGAGCCTGGCGACGAGCTCTGCCACCAGCCGCTCGCGCCCGAAGAAGTACGGCGCGTCGTCGGCGTCGAACGACGCGAGCCCTTTGAACGGGCACACCACCGGCTTTCCGTCCTCGCCCTGCTCGCCCTGCTCGCGCGTCGTCTGAAGGTCGAACACTCCGCCGGCGAGCTCCGCTTCCATCGACCGAAGCTCGGCGCGTCCCGCGGCGGCGCGCGTGGCGACCGCTCGCACTCGTTGCGCAGCCTCGGCGCGCGCCCACCGGCTCGCGGCGTCGTGGACGCGGCGCGGGATGCCCGCGCTCTCGAGCAGGAGCTGATCTACAGGAGCGTCGTCGACCGCCTCCGGCGGCGCGTACTGGGTCACGATCGCCCTGACCGACGAGCGGTCGAGCGGCTCCAGCACGAGTACGGTGCCGCCGTCGGGTGTCTCGGGAGACTGCGCGAGCGCGATCACCAGCGCCTCGCCGCCTGCGAGCTCGCGCGCCGCCGCGACGACGTCCTCGCCGGCCCGGTCGGCGTCGTCGAGCACGACCAGCAGTGGCCGCCGCGCATGGCTGCCGGTCTCGAGCACCTGGCGTGCCGAACCGGCGCCCGAGGCGTAGAGCACCGCCGCTCCGTGGCGGTGGACCTCGGTCGCGAGCTCGGCCGCGAGCCGCGTCTTGCCGATCCCGTCCTCGCCCGCGATCGTCACGAGGCCGCCTGCCCCGCGCTGCACCTCGTCCCACCGTCCCCGCAGCCAGTCCAGCTCGGCGTCCCGGCCCACGAGCGGCGCCGCCGCGCTGACGTCGAGACGGTCGGGGAGCTCGAGCGTCGACGCCTCGAGCTCGAGCGAGGGATCGTGGCGCAGCACGGCGTCCTGGAGCGCGCGCAGCTCCGGCCCGGGCTCGATCCCCAGCTCCTCGGCCAAGCGTTGCCGGGCGTCGCGGAAGGCGTCGAGCGCCTCCGCTTGGCGCCCACAGCGATACAGGGCGAGCATCAGTTGGCCCGCGAGCCGCTCGCGCGTCGGATGCTCCGCCACCAGCCGTCGGAGCTCGCCGACGACCTCCGCCTGCCGGCCGGCGGCGAGCTCGGCCTCGATGCCCGCCTCGATCGCCGCCACCCGCTGCTCCTCGAGTCGTGCGATCTCGGCCTGGGCGAAGGGCTCGAACGCAAGGTCCGCGAGCGGAGGGCCGCGCCAGAGCGCGAGTGCCTCGCGCAGCACGGTCGCCGCCTGTTCGGCGCGCCCGGCGGACAGCGCCCGGCGCCCGTCCTCGACGAGCCGCTCGAAGCGCTCGGCGTCGAGCTCGCCCGGCTCGACGCGGATCCGGTAGCCGGCCGGCGAGGTGGCGATCAGCTCGCCGTCCCCCAGCGCCTTTCGCAGGCGCGAGACGTGGACCTGCACCGTGCTCACCGCGCCGCTCGGCGCCTCCTCGCCCCACAACGCGAGGGCCAGGCGCTCGGGGCTCACGGGCTCGTTCGCATGGAGGAGGAGGACGGCAAGCACCGCCCGCGGCTTTCGCCCGCTCACTCGGATTGGGCCGAGCTCGCCGTGCACCTCGAGCGGACCGAGGATCCTGAACTCCATGTGCACTGCGGACGCTACTCCGGTCTGTGGGACCGCTGCAAGCGCCCCGGCGCAACGTGTCAGCGAGCCGCAAGTGCGCTGAAAGCGGGTCAGCGGATGGTGATCCCACTTGACCACCCCGCCCCGCAAGGAGCACACCATGATCCGCCGCACCAACCTGAAGTACACGCTCACCGCCGCCCTGGCCGCCGGCGCCCTCGCCGCCACGCCGGCGATGGCGAAGCCGGTCGACGGGCCGATCGACGGCTCGAACCGGTACGAGAGCCCGACGAGCAGCCTGGCCGGCACGACCGACCCGACGCCGAAGCAGGACTTCCGCGGCGAGCGCGCCAAGGACGCCGCGTTCCAGGCCGCCCAGGACGCGAAGCTGCAGCCGGGCCAGCCGGTCTTCCCGACCTACCACGACCCGCTGCCGCCGCGCAGCCTGAACGCGACCGCGCCCGCGACCAACGATGACGGCAGCGACGTCGGCGTGTGGCTGCTGGTCCTCAGCGGCCTGGCCGGCGCCGGACTCGTCGGCGGCGGCGCCGCCGGTATCTCACGCCGCACGCGCCTGCGCGCGCGCCGCGTGGCCGTCTGACCCATACCCCCGTGGGGGCGCCGGTACGGATGCCGGCGCCCCACACGACCCACACCACACCGAGAAAGGAACCGCCGTGATCCATCCGCTCATCCTCTGGCAGCTCGCGCGTGACCCGCACGAGCCCGTCAGCCCGTCGACGGCGGGCGAGCCGCCGCACCGCGAGCGCCGCTCCTCGGCCGTCCGGCCCCATCGTCAACCGGCGGCCGACGACGTCGCCGCGCCTCCCCGGCCGACGGCGCGGCCCATGACCGCGCCGTGCACGGTGCCCAACTGCGTCGGGCACCGAGACCGAGCGTGACCCTCTCGATCGTCTACCCCTCGGGGTAGACGATCTGCTGTACGGCCCAGCCGTTGCCGTCGGGATCGCGGAAGAACACGAAGCGGCCCCACGGGAAGTCCTGCACGTCGCTCACCTCGACCCCGCGGCTGCTGAGGTTCTCGTGCGCCGCCTCGATGTCGTCGACCACGAGCTGCAGTCCCTGAACCGAGCCGGGAGGCGTGTCGACGACCCCCTGGCCGAGCGCGATCGAGCACGCCGAGCCCGGGGGCGTGAGCTGGACGAACCGGATCTCGTCGCTGACGCGGTGATCGTGGTCGGCGTTGAAGCCGGCCTGGTCGACGTAGAACGCCTTGGCGCGGTCGACGTCGGAGACCGGGACGGCGACGAGCTCGAGCCTGAAGTCCATGCGGTTGGTCCTCTCGGATCGCGGGTGTGAGCGGAACGCTCCGTTCTGCTTGGAACTCTAACGGAACGGAACGCTCCGTTCTAGTAGAGTTACCCCCCGTGACCGGTGCGGGTTCGCCCCCCGAGGGCCGCCGCCGCGACGCGGCGCTCAACGATCGCAAGATCCTCGCCTCCGCGCGCGCGGTGTTCGTCGCCGACCCGACGGCGCCGATCGGCGCGGTCGCCAAGCACGCGGGGGTCGGGATCGCGGCGCTCTACCGGCGCTACCCGAGCAAGGAAGACCTGGTGCGCACGCTCTGCGCGGAAGGCCTGAGTCGCTACATCGACGCCGCCGAGACGGCGCTGGCCTCGCATGCCGACCCCTGGGATCGGCTCGCCGCCTTCATGCGCGCGGCCGTCGACGCGGACGCCAGCAGCCTCACGGTGCGCCTCGCCGGCACGTTCACGCCCACCGAGGACCTGTACCGCGCCGCCGCGCGGGCCGGCGAGCTCAACGTCGAGCTGTTCGGCGCCGCCCAGGCTGCCGGCGCGGTGCGGGCTGATGCCGACGTCAACGATCTGGCGATGATCCTCGAGCAGCTGGCGTCGATCCGGCTCGGGGACGAGGCCCGTCGCCGGGAGCTGCGTCGCCGCTACCTCGAGCTCGCCCTGGACGGGTTGCGCACGCGTGATGGCTCGCTTCCGGCCGCGCCTCCGTCCTCGGACGAGCTCACCGACCGGTGGCGCCCGGTGCCCCGCGGGCGCCCTCGTTGACTTCCACTCGCGGTCCGCAACGCGTCGAGCACGGCCGCGAGTGCCGGCCGCCGCACGGCACCGCGGCGAACCACCGCGAACACGAGCCGCGCCGGCGGCGCCGGCAGGACCTCCACGTAGCGGACGCCCTCGAACCCCGAGCACGCGAGCGCCGGCACGAAGCCGACCGCCAGCCCCGACGCCGCGAGCGCCTGGATCAGCGACGCCTCGTCGGCGCGGTGAACGACCCTCGGCGTGAAGCCTGCGCTCCGGCACCCCTGCTCGACCGCGACCGCGTACTGCGTGCCGGCCAGCCCGCCGATCCATGCGGCGCCGCCGTACGAGGCAAGCGAGACGGGCGCGTGCGCGGGGTCGTCGGCGGGGAGCGCGAGCAGCAGCGGCTCGCGCAGCAGCAGCTGCGCATCGAGCCCGCCGACCGGCGCGGGATCCACGCCCTCGTAGCTCTCAGAGACCAGGAGGTCGAGCTCGCCGGAGCGCAGCAGTCCGATCCCGTCCTCGGGCTCGTGCTCGCGCACCGACACGGCCAGCTCGGGGTGCTCGCGCGCGAGCTCGAGGGTGGCCGGGATGACCAGCTGCGTCGCGGCGCTCGGGAACGCGCCGACGACCACCCGGCCGCGCACCGCCTGCTGGTCGGCCGCGAGCTCGGCCTCGGCGGCGTCGAGCTCGGCGAGCACGCGTTCGGTGCGCGCCACGAGCCCGTGCGCGGCAGGCGTGAGCCGCACGCGGCGGCCGTCGCGCTCGAGCAGGGCGACGCCCGCCTCGCGCTCGAGCTGGAGCAGCGACTGCGACACCGCCGAGGGCGTGTAGCCGATCGCGCGGGCGACCTCGGCGATCGTGCCGCGGCGCGCGAGCTCGCTCAGGTGCCGCAGTCGCCGGACATCGAGCATCGTGAAGCTCAGCTTACGCTCACCGCAAGACATCGGTGCTTGTGCTTGCGCTCACACCGCGACACCCTTCGGTCGTGTGGCACAGCCTGGCGATCGCTACGAGCCGCTGCCGGCGCTCCCGGAGCTCCCCCGCTGGCTGTGGCGGAAGATGGGCCGGCCCGCGCGCATCGTGGCCGCGCTCGCCGTGCTGGTCGTCGCCGCGGCGGCCGCGGTCACCGTTCCCGGCCTGCGCGAGTCGAAGCGCGAGGCCGACGAACGCACCCAGCGCGAGCGGGCGGCGCAGCGCGCCGAGCTCGTACGCCGACTCGAGGCCGAGCAACGTCCTGTCACGGGTCGCTCCGACGCGGGCGGGGCGGCGCCCGGGCTCGCCGCTCGCGCGGCAGTCATGGGCGACCTCGCCGCGGCCATCGGCGCCGACGCTCGCGGCCGCACGCGCCGCGGCGAGCTGACCGGCACGATCCGGCGCGTCACCTGCGAGCCGTTCCCGCGCACCGTCGGCGGCACCGGCGCCGACGAGGACCTCTCGCGACGCGCCGGCCGCTTCTCGTGCGTCGCCGTCACCGCCGAGTTCGAGCGGACGGCGGCGAATCCCGGCGGGGTCATCGGGCACGGATACCGCGCGCGCGTCGACTTCCGCAGCGGCCGCTACGCGTTCTGCAAGATCACCGGTCGCGCCGGCCCAGAGCGCGAGCAGGTCGTGACGATCCCGCGCACTTGCGGCGGATGACGAGTCAGGCCAGCCGGCGCCGCAGCTCGGCGCCGCGGCCCGCGGCGACCGCGCGGGCGACGCGCCGCTCGTCGAGCTCGACGCCGCGGGCGTCGGCGAGCTCGAGGATCTCCTGCCGCTCGCCGCCCTCGCGCATCCACTTCAGGAACAGCCACCCGAACAGCACGACGGTGACGATGCTCTCCTCGACCATCATGATCGCGCCGGCCGCGCTCTGGTCCGCGAGGTCGCCGTACCAGCCGTAGAACACCGTCCCGGACCAGACGAAGACGTTGGCCAGCACCGCGCCGGTGAGCCGCACGACGACGACGTAGCCGAGCTGCGCCGCGGTGCCGAACCACTCGGGCTTGGGGAACGGGCCGAAGAGCGGCATCCACAGGTTGATGCCGACGAGCAGGAAGAGCACGTGCTGGCCGACGTGGACGAGCTCGTACCGGAGCGCTCCCTCGTACGCCCACGACAGGTGCCACAGGTAGAGGTTGGCGGCCCACAGCGCGAAGGCGATCACGGGATGGGCGAGCACCCGCAGGCGGTCGATTGCACGCACCCGCAGCAGCGGGGCCAGCACCGGCCCGGTGAGGCCGAGCACGAGCAGGACGGCGGCGACGTCCGCGATCAGCAGGTGCTCGGTCATGTGCGCCGCGAACGTCGAGCCCGCAAGGTCGAGCACCGGCGGGCTGACGGCGAACGCGAGCACGACCACGCCCGCGCCGAAGCACGCGATCCGCCACGTCGGCACCGGCCGCCCGCGCCGGGCGAGCGTGCGCGCGCGCACCGCGTACGGGATCGCGTAGGCGAGCAGCAGGGCGGCCGCGAGCATGCCGATGACTATGACCGGTGCGCTGCGGCCGGCGGGTCACCTGAGGCCGCAGCGCAGCGAGAAGGCGCCGCAGAACGTGCCCATGGGATCGAGCGTCGCCGCGGCGGCGCGCCACGCCGCGACCGGCGCCGCGCCGTACAGCTCCTCGATCCGCCGCTCGGTGAGCACGTTGAACTGGCCCCAGTGCGGTCGCCCGCCGAACCGGTACAGCGCCTGCTCGTAGGCTGCGAGCAGCTCGTAGCCGCCCTCGGTGTCGGTCTGCATGATCAGCTCGATCATCATCGTGTCGCGCCCGTGCATCATCGAGAGCAGGGCTCGCGAGCGGCGCACGAAGCGCAGCGCGAACGGCGCCGTGGCGTACGCCTTGCCGAGGCGGCGGTGCTTGGCGGCGACCGCGAAGATCGTCTCGACGGCGTCGCGCGGCGTCGTGCCGTCCAGCCCGACGCCGATCTCCGACGAGTACGCCGGGAGGTCGTTGGCCGCGCCGATGTTGAGCACCCGGTAGCTGCGGTCGGTGTACGCGTCGTCGACCAGGCCCTCGAGCACGCGGTCCATCGCCCCCGGGATGCCGTCAGGGTCGAAGTCGAGCGCGAGGTCGACCACCGCGTGGGTGATCGGCAGCGACGAGAGCAGCTCGTTGAGCCGCGGCCGCTCTCGGTCGTCTCCCTGCGGCCGCAGCTCGACCGCCGGCTCCTCGCGCACGGTGACGACGACGCGGTGCTCGCCGTCGCGTCCGGGATACGGGTTGACGAGCAGCTCGTAGTGATCGTGGCCGGCCGCCACGCGCCCGTCGGCGAGGTCGTCGCGCACGGCGCTCCAGGTCGTGATCCAGCGCGTCTCGGTGAGCCGGAAGCACTGCCGCACCTCGAGCACGACCGCGTAGATGACGCCCATGCAGCCCATCCCCACGCGCGCCGCCGCGAACAGCTCGTCGTCGCGGACAAGCTCCCAGCCCTCGCCGGCACGATCGGGATCCAGAGGATCGGTCGGGCCGTCGCGTGGCTCGAGCCGCACCAGGCGCCCGCCGCCGACCACGACGTCGAGCGAGCGCACGAGATCCGCCAGCGGCCCGTAGGCCAGCCCGGAGCCGTGCGTGGACGTCGAGACCACGCCCGCGACGGTCTGGCCGTCGTAGCCGCCCATGTTCGGGAGCGCGTAGCCCGCGTCCCAGAGCTGCTCGTTGAGCTCGCGGATCCGGGTCGCGGCCTGCACCCGCACGAGCGGGCGCTCGTCGTCGCGCAGGACCTCGACGGCTTCGCCCGCGAGCCCGCGCGGCAGCACGAGGAAGCCGCCGGTCAGCCCGACGTCGGACCACGAGTGCCCCGAGCCGACGGCCCGCACCGAGACCCCGTCGGCCTCGGCGTCGCGCACGAGCGCCACCAGCTCGTCGAGGCCGTCCGGCTCGCAGACCTGGAGCGGCTGGCAGGACTGGTTGCCGGTGTGGTTGCGCCAGGTCGATCGCAGCGCGCGCCGCATCGGGGGCGACGCTATTGCGATCGTGGGTGCGGACGCAAGCTAGACGATCGGGCATGAAGTGGCGACAGGCGGTCATAGCCAGTCCCGCGGGCGCCGCGAATACTCGACCCATGACCGACGACAGGACCATTCTCGTGCTCGGCGGGACCGGCAAGACGGGCCGCCGGGTCGTTGACCGCCTGCAGGCTCGCGGCGAGGCCGTGCGGGTCGGCTCGCGCACCGCCGAGCCGCCGTTCGACTGGGATGACCCCTCGACCTGGACGCCGGCGCTCGAGGGCGTGCGGGCGGCGTACGTCTCCTACTACCCCGACCTCGCGGTCCCGGGCGCGCGCGAGGCGACCGCCGCGTTCACCGAGCACGCGCTCGCCCAGGGCGTGCGCCGGCTGGTGCTGCTGTCCGGCCGCGGCGAGACCGAGGCCCAGCTCGCCGAGCAGGCGCTCCAGTCCTCGGGCGCCGACTGGACGATCGTGCGCTGCAGCTGGTTCAACCAGAACTTCAGCGAGAGCTTCTTCCTCGACCCGGTGCTCGCGGGCGACGTCGCGCTGCCCGCGGGCAGCGTCCCGGAGCCGTTCGTCGACGCCGACGACATCGCCGACGTCGCGGTCGCCGCGCTCACCGACGACCGCCACGTCGGCGAGCTGTACGAGCTGACCGGCCCGCGGATGCTGACGTTCGGCGACGCCGTCGGCGAGATCGCTCGCGCCTCCGGCCGCCAGGTCGGCTACGAGACCATCCCGATCGACGCGTTCGCCGCCGGGCTCGCCGGCCAGGGCGTGCCGGGCGACATCGTCGAGTTCATGCAGTACCTCTTCGGCGAGGTCCTCGACGGGCGCAATGCGTATCTGACCGACGGCGTCCAGCGGGCGATCGGTCGCGAGCCGCGCGACTTCGCCGACTTCGCGCGCGAGGCGGCGGCCGCCGGCGTGTTCAGCGCCAACGGGAGCCGGGCGCCTGGCTAGGCGTCAGACGTCCTGCGTGACCTGCGGGAACCCGCCCGCACGCGCGACGAGGCCGGGGAGGTCCCGGCCGAGCACCCCCGACAGCCACTCGCTCACGCCGATCAGCGCGTCGAGGTCGACGCCGGTCTCGACGCCCTCGCCCTCGAGCAGGTAGACGAGGTCCTCGGTGGCGATGTTCCCGGTGGCGCGGGGTGCGAACGGGCACCCGCCGAGCCCGCCGAGCGAGGCGTCGAGCACGCTCACGCCGTGCTCGAGGCCGGCGGCGGCGTTGGCGTAGCCGGTGTTGCGCGTGTTGTGCAGATGGAGCCCGACCGGCGCGCCGCCCGCCACCCGCGGCACGAGGTCGCGCACCTGGCGGGGCACGCCGACGCCGATCGTGTCGGCGAGCAGCAGCTCGTCGGCTCCCGCCTCGTTCATCCGGGCGGCGTGCTCGACGACCACGCCGGGGTCGACGCGGCCCTCGAACGGGCAGCCGAACGCCACGCCGAGCGTCACGGTGGCCCGCAGGCCGGCGGCGTGGGCCACGCCCACCATCGCGACGTTCGCGTCGGCGGCCTCCTCGAGCCCCATGTTCTGGTTGCGCCGCGCGAACGTCTCGGTCAGCGGATACGAGAGGTGGAGCTCGTCCGCGCCCGCCGCGACGGCCCGGTCGAGGCCCTTGCGGTTGAGCGCGAGCGCGGCGTAGGTGACGCCGTCGCGGCGCTCGAGGGCGGCGAACACCTCCTCGGCGCCGGCCATCTGCGGCACGAGCTTCGGATGGACGAAGCTCGCGGCCTCCACGCGCGGCAGGCCCGTCGCGGCCAGCCGCTCGCACAGCTCGGCCCGGGTCGCGGGCGCGAGCACGGCGGCGTCGTTCTGGAGCCCGTCCCGGGGCCCGACGTCGCAGAGCGTGACGCGCATGGAGTCGGAGTCTGGCACCCGCCCGTCTACGCGTTCGCGAAGTCGCTCCGCAGCTCGGTCAGGCGGAAGGCGTTGCCCGAGGGGTCGCGGAAGCCGGCGTCGATCCCGTAGGGCCGGTGCTCGGGCGGCTCCGTGAACTCGACGCCGCGGCCCTTGAGCTCCTCGTACTCGGCCCGGCAGTCCTCCGTGGTCAGGAACACGGCGCCCGCGGCGCCCTTGGACATCAGCTCGCGCACCTGCTCGGCCGTCTCGGGCTCGAACACGGGCGCGCCGGGGATGGCCATCAGCGCGATCGCCACGTCGGGCTGACCGGCGGGGCCGACGGTGAGCCAGCGGAAGTTGCCGAGCTCGGGCACCGTGACGTCGCTGCGCACCTCCATGCCGAGCTTCTTCGTGTAGAAGGCGAGCGCGTCGTCCTGGTCGTGCACCCACAGTTGGGCGCTGGCGATTCTCATGAGTGGTCCTCCTGGGGAGATCGAGGGGAGTTGACGTGGGCCACGCTAAACGCGCGTCGCCCCGTTGTCTTCTCGAAACGTGCTGCGTTGCGGCCGCGCGTAGGCGCGGACCACGCAGCTGGGGACCATGACGCGCTGCGCGGCGGGCGGGAACGTCGCGCGGTAGGCGGTGGGGGGGACGCCGAACGTGCGCGTGAAGCTGGTCGTGAACGAGCCCACGCTCTGGAGGCCGACCGAGAAGCAGATGTCGGCGACCGAGCGGTCGGTCGTCCGCAGCAGCGCCGCCGCCCGCTCGAGCCGGCGGGTGAGCAGGTAGGCGTGCGGCGACTCGCCGAACGCGCGCCGGAACTCACGGCTGAAGTGCGCGCGCGAGAGGCCCGCGGCGCGGGCGAGGTCGTCGACGTCGAGCGGCTCGAAGTACCGTGCGTCGGCGAGATCCCGCGCGCGGAGAAGGTGTCGTGCGGGCGGGACGAAGGCCATCGGCGCTAGCCCAGCATTCCGGGATCCGGCGGGTTCGGGTCTTGGGCGTGGAGCGTGCCGCCGAGCCGGTGCACGACGACGTCGCTCGGCCGTGCCAGCAGCGGTCCGACGGCGTCGCGGTAGCGGCGGTAGTGGGCTGTTCCGTAGTGGGCGCGGAGCGCGGCCTCGTCGCTCCAGCCGGCGAGCAGCACCCACTCGCCGGGCTCCTCGGCGACGAGGACCCGGAAGCTCCTGCACCCCGCCTCCGCGCGCGCGTCTTCGGCGAGCGCGTCGAGCAGCTCGCGCAGCTCGCTCTGGCGGCCGACCAGCCCGTGTAGCTCGGCCACCAGCATCAGGCCGGGATCGCTCATCCCAGCAGTGTGGCTTATTCGCCTGTCGGTCGAACGCCGGGCCGCCGCGCACCGAGCCGGGCATTAGGGTGCGGCGCGTGGACGTCATCGACGCCCTCGTGGCCAACAACCGGGCGTTCGCCGCGTCGCTCCCTGCCCAGCATCTCGATGTGCGGCCGCGGCGGCGGCTGGCGATCGTGACCTGCATGGACTGTCGCCTCGACGTGTTCGCCGCACTCGGGCTGCAGCACGGCGAGGCACACGTCCTGCGCAACGCCGGCGGCGTGATCACCGACGACGTGATCCGCTCGCTCGCGGTCTCCCAGCGGCGGCTCGGCACCCGCGAGGTGATGCTCGTCCACCACACCGACTGCGGGATGCTGTCGCTCTCCGACGACGGCTTTCGCGCCGAGCTGCAGGAGGCCACAGGCCTCGCGCCGGCGTTTGCGATCGAGTCGTTCTCCGACCTCGACGCCGACGTCCGCCAGTCGGTCCTGCGCGTGCGGCGCTCGCCGTTCCTCCTGCACACCGGCCAGGTGCGCGGCTTCGTGTACGACGTCGACACACACGCGCTGCGCGAGGTCGCGGTCGAGTAGTGAGGACGATCGGAGTCGAGGAGCGCCGCGCGCGGCTGGCGCGGCGGCACCGGCTCGCTCCCGATCACCGGGCGAGCGACGTCGTGGACGCGACGCGCAGCATCGTGTGCCTGCACGGGACCGACCCGTCGACCGTGTACCTGTCGGCGTGGGCGCGCGTCGACGGGTTCTCGCTGGCCGACCTCGAGCGCGCCCTGTACGCCGACCGCTCGCTGGTCAAGCACCTGGCCATGCGCCGCACGCTGTTCGTGTTCCCGCGCGATGTCCTGGGCGCCGCCCAGGCGGGCGCGAGCGACCGCGTCGCCGACACCGAGCGCCGCCGGCTGATCCGCGACGTCGAGGCGGCTGAGCTGTTCGCGGACGGCGAGCGCTGGCTCGCGGATGCGTCGGCCGCCGTGCTCGAGGTTCTGTCGGACGGGCGGGAGGCCACGTCGTCCGAGCTGCGCGCAGAGATCCCGCTGCTCGAGGGCTCGATCACGTACGGGGTCGGGAAGTCGTGGGGCGGCCAGGTCGCCATCGGCCCGCGCGTGCTGACGACGCTCTCGGCGGCGGGCCGCATCGTGCGGGCGTCCAACGACGGCGGGTGGACGGTGTCACGGCCGCGCTGGGCGGCGACGGCGGCATGGTTGGGAGAGGAGATTGAGTCTTCGTCCGCGGTAGAGGGGGTGGCGGGGCTGGTGGAGCGCTGGCTGCGTGCCTTCGGCCCGGGAACGGCCGCCGACATCAAGTGGTGGCTCGGCTCCACGCTGACGGCCGTCCGCCGCGCGCTCTCCGATCTGGACGCGGTCGAGGTCGACCTCGACGGCCAGACCGGCTACCTGCTGCCCGACGATCTCGAGGTCGTCGAGCCGGTCGAGTCCTGGGCTGCGCTCCTCCCGCCGCTCGACCCGACCACGATGGGCTGGTTCGAGCGCGACTGGTACCTCGGCCCCTACAAAGCCCAGCTCTTCGACACCAACGGCAACGCCGGCCCGACGATGTGGTGGGACGGCCGCATCGTCGGCGGCTGGCGCCAGGGCGAGGACGGGGAGGTCATCCTGCAACCGCTCGAGGACGTCGGCACCGAGGCCCTCAGCGCCCTGGAGGCCGAAGCCGCCCGCCTCACCTCCTGGCTCGCCGGAACCCGCTTCCTCCCACGCTTCCCGTCCCCGCTCTCGAAGCAGCTCGGCTAGCCGGCGACGATGATCTCGAGGCGGCGGGGGCCGTGGACGCCCTCGACTCGGTTGAGCTCGATGTCGGAGGTGGCCGAGGGGCCTGAGATGAAGGTGATCGGGGTGGTCGCGCCGCTGAGCTGGGCGATCGCGTCGGGGACGTTCGCGACGATGCGGTCGGCTGGGACGACGCAGATGTGCAGGTCGGGGAGGAGCGTGAGCGCTCGGCGCCCCTGGCCGGGGCCGGCGTCGAGGATGATCGTGCCGGTCTCGGCGATCGCGAGTGCGCAGGTGGTGAGCACACCGTCGGCGGTCGCGACGGTGTCCCGCTCGAGGGGCGGCGTGTCGGCGAGCAGCTCGAGGCCGTCCGGCGCGTACGTGGATGGCAGGCCCTCCGGGACGAGCAGGCGCCGGGCGTCGTGGCGCTCGCAGGCGGCCGCCACGGCGCTTGCGACCTCGCCGGCGGCGACGCGCACGACCGTCGCCTGGTAGTCGGCGGCGCGCTCGGCGAAGCGGTCGACGTCGGCGGGCGCGGGGTCGACGCGCGGCGCGGGCGCCGCGGCCGGCTCGTCACCCGGCACGTCGGCGAGCGCGGTGCGGATCCGCGCGAGGATCTCGTCACGCGCGCTCACGGCGCCACCAGTCTCGGAACGACTCCTTCGGGGCCGGGAGGTCGCGGGCCTGGGTCCAGCCGGCCAGCGGGCCGGGCAAGCGGCGCTCGATCTTCCCGTCGCGGGACAATGGCCACGCGCCCAGGCGCGCCATGCGCTGCGCCGCCTCGTACCGGCGGCGGCTCGCGAACATCCGCGCCATCGCCTGCATCGCCAGCCGCTCGCCCGCCACCTTCGCCCGCCAGCCGTCGCCCTTCGCCTCGCGCACCACCCGGCCGCGCAGGTGGACGAGCACCGACGGGATGTCGATCTTGACCGGGCAGACCTCGTAGCACGCGCCGCACAGAGTGGACGCCCACGGGAGCGTCGGCGCGGCGCTCAGCCCCTGCAGCTGGGGCGTGAGGATCGCACCGATCGGGCCGGGGTAGGTCGACTCGTACGCGTGCCCGCCGGTGCGCTCGTACACCGGGCACACGTTCAGGCACGCCGAGCAACGGATGCAGTGCAGCGCCTGGCGGCCGATCTCGTCGGCGAGCACGTCGGTGCGGCCGGCATCCAGCAGCACGAGGTGGAACGCCTGCGGGCCGTCGCCGGGCGTGACGCCCGTCCACAGCGACGTGTACGGGTTCATCCGCTCGCCGGTCGAGGAGCGGGGCAGCAGCTGCAGCATCACGCCGAGGTCGGCGAAGCGCGGGAGGATCTTCTCGATCCCCATCACCGTGATCAGCACGTCCGGGAGGGTCGTGCACATGCGCCCGTTGCCCTCGGACTCGACCACGCACACCGTGCCGGTCTCGGCGACCGCGAAGTTGGCGCCGCTGATCCCCACGCCGACGCGCAGGAACGTCTCGCGCAGGTGCCGCCGCGCGGCCTCGGCGAGCGCCGCCGGCTCGTCGGTGAGGTCCTCGGTGCCCGGCAGCTCGCGCCGGAACAGCTCGCGGATCTCCGCCCGGTTGCGGTGGATCGCCGGCACGAGGATGTGCGACTGACGGTCGTGCCCGAGCTGCACGATCAGCTCCGCGAGGTCGGTCTCGTGCGCGGTGATCCCCTCGAGTGCCAGCGCGTCGTTGAGCCCGATCTCGTCGGTGGCCAGCGACTTGACCTTGATCGCCTCGCGCGAGCCCGCCGACCGCACGAGCCGCGCGACGATCGCGTTGGCCTCGGCCGCGTCGCGCGCCCAGTGCACGACGCCGCCGGCGGCGGTCACCGACGCGCTCGAGCTGCTCGAGGTGGACGTCGAGGTGGCGCAGCGCGAGCTCCTTGATCCGTGCCCCCTGCGAGCGCAGCGCCTCCCAGTCGGGGACCTCGGACACGACCGCGTCGCGCTTGCCGCGGATCGTGTGCGTCGCCACGCGCAGGTTGTGGCGCAGCTGCGCATCGCCCAGCGCCTCGCGCGCGGCCTCCGGGAAGGGGCGGCTCACTCGGTGCCCGCCAGGATCTCCGCCAGGTGCACGGTGCGCACGCCGGTGCGCTGGCGCGACAGGCCGCCGCCGATGTGCATCAGGCACGAGTTGTCGACCGCCGCGCACACCTCGGCGCCGGTCCCGACCACGAAGCGCAGCTTGTCGGCGAGCATCGCCGTCGACGTGTCCGCGTTCTTGACCGCGAACGTGCCGCCGAAGCCGCAGCACGACGTCGCCTCCGGCAGCTCCACCAGCCGCAGCCCGCGCACGTTGCGCAGCAGCCGCAGCGGCGCATCGCCGACCTTCAGCAGCCGCAGCGAGTGGCACGTCGGGTGGTACGTCACGCGGTGCGGGAAGTACGCGCCGACGTCCTCGACGCCCAGGACGTCGACGAGGAACTGCGACAGCTCGTGCACCCGAGGCGCCAGCGCCGCCACCGCCCGCGCCAGCTCCTCGTCCCCGCTCAGCTCAGCCAGCCGCGCGTACTGGTCGTGCACCATCGCCGCGCACGACCCCGAAGGGCACACGACCGCGTCATACGACGGATCCCCGAACGCCCGCACGAACCGCCGCACCAGCGGCACGCGCCTCGAGCTGGTAGCCCGAGTTCGCGTGCATCTGCCCGCAGCACGTCTGCTCGAGCGGGAACACGACCTCGTGGCCGAGGCGCTCGAGCACCTGAACCGTCGCCCGCCCCGTGTCCGGGAACAGCGTGTCGTTCACGCACGTGATGAACAGCGCGACCCGCAAGTCACCGAGCGTACGCCGCCGGGACGCCCCCGTCGACGTTGAGCAGGTTGCCCGTGCTCTTGCCCGACCGCGCCGGCGAGGCGAAGTGCAGCACCGCCTGCGCGATGTCCTCGGGGAAGATGTTGACCACGCAGCGTCGTCCGCTGCCGGTAGTGCTCCTCCAGCTCGTCCGGCTCGATCCCGTACGCGGCGGCGCGCTCCTCGCGCCACGACGAGCCCCAGATCCGCGAGCCCTGAAGGACCGCGTCGGGGTTGACCGTGTTGACGCGGATGCCATCCGCGCCACCCTCCTCGGCCAGGCAGCGGGCGAGATGCAGCTCGGCGGCCTTGGCCGACGAGTACGCCGCGGCGTTCTTGCCGGCCACCAGCGCGTTCTTGGAGGCTACGAACACCAGCGAGCCGCCCCGGCCCTGCTGCTTGAGCAGCCGAAACGCCTCGCGCGCGACGAGGAAGTAGCCGGTCACGAGGATCCGGTGGTTGCGCTCCCACTCGGCGAGCGAGGTCTCCTCCAGAGCGGCGCTCGACGCCACACCGGCATTGGACACGAGGATGTCGACGCCGCCGAAGCGTTCGACCGCGGCGGCGAAGGCGGCGGCGACGGACATCCTCGCTGGTGACGTCGCCGCTGACCGCCAGCCCGGCGTCGCCGTACGGCGCGACGGCCTCCTCGGCGCCCGCCTGGTCGAGGTCGAACGCCACCACGCACGCGCCCGCCGCGGCCAGCGCGTCCCCGACCGCGCGGCCGATGCCGCCGGCACCGCCGGTGACGAGCGCCACCTGGCCCTGCAGCTCGCCCGGCGGCGGCGCCTGGGCGAGCTTGTACAGCTCGAGCGGCCAGTACTCGATCGCGAAGCTCTCCTCGGCGTCGAGCGAGACGAACTCGCCCAGCGCCTGAGCACCGGCCATGACCTCGATCGCGCGGTGGTAGAGGTCGCGCGCGATCTGCGAGGTCTTGGTCGTCGTGCCGGTGGCGATCAGCCCGAGGTGCTGCACGAGCACGATCCGCGGGTCGGGGTCGGCGGGCTCGGTGGTCTCGTCGCCGAACGCCTCGACGTACGCCCGGTAGTCCGCGCGGAAGCGCTCGGCACGCTCGGCGATCCGGGCCCGCAGCGCGCCGGCGTCGTCCGCCTCCGGGTCGTAGGGGATCCACAGCGGCAGCCGCTTGGTGTGCACGAGGTGGTCCGGGCACGGCGCGCCCACGGTCACCAGTCGCTCGGCCTCGACCGAGGAGACGAACTCGACCGCACGCGGCGACGTGTCGACGGTCAGCACCTTGTGGCGCTCGCTGGAGACGGCGCCCCGAACCGTCGGCAGCAGCTCGCGCAGGAGCTCGCCGCGCGCTCGCCCGGCCGCTGGGTGCGGCCCGCCGAAGCGCGGCACCTCGCCACTGCGCTCGTTGGCGAACGCGACCGCCTGGTTGATGACCTCGATCGTCCGCCGGTACGCCTCCTCGGCGCTGTCGCCCCACACCACGAGCCCGTGCTTGGCGAGCACGACGAGCTTGAGATCCGGGTTGGCGCGAGCCGCCTCGCCGACCTGCTTGGAGAGCGTGAAGCCCGGGCGGATGTACGGGATCCAGGCCGCGGCGTCGCCGAAGCACTCCTGCACGAGGCGCTCGCCGTCGGCCGTGCCCGCGAGCACGTTGATCCCGTCCGGGTGCGTGTGGTGCACGTGCGCGGCCGGCACGAACGCGTGCAGCAGCGTCTCGATCGAGCAGCGCGGCATCGCGGGGTCGAGCTGGCAGCGTGCGAGGTAGGCGACCATCTCCTCGTCGCTCATCGCGTCGCGCTCGATCAGCGGGAGCACCTCGTCGAGCTTGAGCGCCGTGAAGTGCTCGGGTCCCATCGTCGCGAGGTCCGAGCCCGAGCCCTTGACCCACATGACGTCGATCTCGCGCCCGGTGTGGTCGACGGCCCGGCCCTTGACCGACGTGTTGCCGCCGCCGTAGTTCGACACCGCGCGGTTGGCCCCGAGCAGGTTGGAGGCCAGCACGAGCTGGTCGAGCGCCTCCGTCGGCGGCGCCGCGTCGGGCCACAGGTCCGCGACGGCGTCGACCAGCGGCGGTGTGACGGTGCTCATGTGGCGATCTCCTGGCTGAAGCGTTCGGCCGCCACACGCTCGGCGTAGCCCGAGTCGCGCAGGGCGGCGACCGGGTCCTCGGCGGCGCCCAACTCCACGCGCACGCGCCCGCACAGGGGACGGACGTCGGTGCGGTAGGCGTCGAGCAGCAGCTCGTGACCGGCGAGCACGTCGCCGGCCTCCTGCGCCTCGCGCAGCGCGTCGCGGTCGACGAGCAGGGCCTTGGCGTACGCCTCCTGGAGGTTGACCACGCTCAGCACCATCGCCTCGACCTTGGCCTCGACGTTGTGCGACTGGTCGATCGTCAGGCGCGGCAGCCGGCTCGACGAGCTCGAAGAAGATCAGGAACAGCTCGAACGGGTTGACGGAGCCGACGATCAGGTCGTCGTCGGCGTACTTGCGGTTGTTGAAGTGAAAGCCGCCCAGGCGCCCCTCGTCGTCGAGCAGGGCGACGATCTGCTCGATGTTGACGCCCTGCGCGTGGTGCCCGAGGTCGACGAGCACCCGCGCCCGCTCGCCGAGCTTCTGGCAGGCGAGCAGGGAGGAGCCCCAGTCGGCGAGGTCGGTCGCGTAGAAGGCGGGCTCGAACAGCTTGTACTCGAGCAGCAGCTCCTGCCCGTCGGGCAGCTGCTCGTAGACGGTCCTCAGCGCGTCGAGCAGCCGGCGCCGGCGCGCGCGCAGGTCGTCCTGGCCCGGGTAGTTGGTGCCGTCGGCGAACCACAGCGACTGCGCAGTCGATCCCAGCTCGTCCGCGATCCCCAGGCACTCGACGAGGTGCTCAACCGCCTTGCGGCGGACCGCGGCGTCGGGGTGCGTGATCGAGCCGAGCTTGTAGTCCGGGTCCTGGAACAGGTTCGGGTTGACGGCGCCGACGCGCAGGCCGCGGCTCTCGACGTGCGCACGCAGCTCGCCGTAGTCGTCGACCGCGTCCCACGGGAAGTGGAACGCGACGGCGCCCGCCGTGCCGGTCAGGCGGTGCACCTCGGCGGCGTCGTCGACGCGCTCGAAGACGTCGCGCGGCCGACCCGCCTGGGGGAAGGTGCCGAAGCGGGTGCCGGAGTCGCCGTAGCCCCACGAGGGCGTCTCGACCACGAGCTCGCGCAGGCGCGCCTCGACGTCGCTCACAGTGTCTTCTCCTCGATCGGCAGTCCGGTGACAGTCCAGGAAGCGGCGCGTACGTGCCGTCGTCGCCGGCGGGCTCGTAGACGTCGGGCGCGGCAGACGCGGCGGCGACGGCGCGCACGTCGGCGAGCGAGCCGAGCTCGCCCGCGGCGCGGGCCTGCACGAGCACGTTGCCCAGCGCCGTCGCCTCGACCGGGCCGGCCAGCACCTCGCGCCCGGTGACATCGGCGGTCAGCCGGCACAGCAGCGCGTTCCGGGCGCCGCCGCCGACGACGTGGATGCGGCGCAGCTCGCGCCCGGTGACGGCCTCGAGCCGCTCGAGCACCCAGCGGTACTTGCACGCGAGCGAGACGAGGATCGCGCGCACCATCGCGCCGCGGTCGCCCGCGTCGATCCCGCACGCCTCGGCGATCCGGCCCGGCATGTCCCCCGGCGCGAGCAGCCGCCCGTCGTCCGGGTCGAAGAGCGCCGCCTCGCCGGTCTCGGCTTCGGCGAGCCGGTGCAGCTCCTCGTAGGAGACGTCGCCCCATGCCCGCCGGCACTCCTCCAGCAGCCACATGCCCATCACGTTCTTGAGCAGCCGCGTGGTGCCGTCGACGCCGCGCTCGTTGGTCAGGTCGCGGTCGGAGAGGACCGGTTCGGGCAGCTCGAGGCCGAGCAGCGACCACGTGCCGCTGGAGAGCACGGCCGCGTGCTCGTCGGCGATCGGAGCGGCGGCGAACGCCGAGGCTGTGTCGTGGCTGGCGACCGCGTAGACGGTCGGCGTCCCCAGCTCGTGGTGGGCGAGCGCCGGGCCGAGCGCCGTGCCGGGGTCGGCGAGCGGCCCGAACAGCCGGCCTGGCAGCCCGAGCCGTGCGATCGCGTCGTGCGCCCACTCGCCGCTGCGGGCGTCGAGCAGCCCGGTGGTCGACGCGTTCGTGCGCTCGTTGGCCAGCTCGCCCGAGAGCCAGAGCGCCAGCAGGTCGGGCACGAGCGCGATCCGCTCGGCGGCGTCGAGCGCGGCCGAGCCCTCGTCGGCGAGCAGCTGGAAGACCGTGTTGATCGGCATCGTCTGGATGCCGGTCACGTCGTACAGCTCGCGGGCACTCACGCGCGCGAACGCCCGCTCCACCATCCCGGCGGTGCGCTCGTCGCGGTAGTGGAACGGGAGCCCGAGCACGCGGCCGCGGCCGTCCAGCAGCGCGTAGTCGACGCCCCAGGTGTCGACGCCCACGCCCGCCAGCGCGCCCGCCCGGCGCAGGCCGGCCAGCGCCTCGGTGAACAGACGGAGCAGGTTCCAGCGCAGCCCGTCGGGCAGGCGCACGGGCCGGTTCTCGAACCGGCACAGCTCGCGCAGCGCCACACGCCCGTCGCTCAGCGAGCCGGCGAACACGCGCCCGCTGGTCGCGCCCAGGTCTACGGCGCCGTACTCAGGCAAGGTGGAAGACCTCGTCGAGGCGCTCGAACCCGTCGCCGGGTCCCTGCTCGAAGAACGGCGCCATGTCGGCCTGCCAGCGGGCGTTCACGTCGGTCGCGTCCATGCCGGCGAGCGCCGCCGCGAAGTCCTCGGTCTCGAGGTAGCCGACGAGCAGCCCGTCGGGGCGCAGGAAGAGCGAGTAGTTGCTCCAGCCAGTGCTCCGCAGCGCCTCGAGCATCTCCGGCCACACCTCGCGGTGGCGCTCCCGGTACTCGTCGAGGCGGTCGGCCCGCACGCGCAGGAGGAAGCAGACCCGCTCCACCTCAGCGGACCTCGGCGTACTCGAGGCCGAGCATCGAGGCGACCTTGCGCACCTCGGGGGCGACGTGGCCGACGCCCAGCGCGACGTGGTGGGTCGGGCCCTCGGCGCACCAGCGCTCGAGGAACTCGGCGGGCGCCAGCGGGAACCGCAGGCGGCTGTTGGTGTTGCCGATCCGGAACGTGTCGCCGGGGATCGACTCGCCCTCGCCGGCGATCAGCTTCAGCCGCCCGTCGGCCGTCTGCGTGCAGCCCACGATCGTCACCGGGCCGTAGCGGACCTTGAACTCGACGCTCAGCCCGGCGCCGCGCTTTCCGTGGTAGAGCTTGAGCGCGCGCAGCGTCGGCTGCTCCTGCGCGATCGCCACGTGGCCCGGCCCGTCGTGGCCCATGAGCACGAAGTCGTCGTCGAAGTCGAGCGCGTAGAACTCGGTGTAGGAGCCGCCCGCGCCCAGGCGGTCGAGGATCAGCTGGGCGAGGTTGGTCTTGAGGTCGGCCTCGCCGGCCGTCGGCACACCCCGGGCCGTGAGCAGCGAGTTGCCAACGATCACCCCGGCGCCGAGGCGCTCCGCCTCGTTGCCGCCGACGCCGCGGTAGTAGTACGTCAGCGCGTCGAGCTCGAAGTCGGCGGCGAGCTTGTCGAGCCCCACGGCCACGCGCGCCGACCAGTCGAGCGCTTCGGGCTCGATCGGGCCGGCGATCGGATCCGCCGACGGGTCCGCGAACGCGAACAGCTCGCGGATCTCGGCCTCCTTGGCCGCCGCCTGCGCATCGGTCACGGCCCCGACGCGCGCGCCGAGGTCGTCGATCTCGAGCACCTCGACGTGCGCGCCGACCTGGGCATGCACCGCCGTGAAGTCGGTGTACATGTCGAGCATCCCCGGATACACGTGGCCGAGGAAGCCGATCCGCGAGCGGCGCAGGTCGCGGGCGACGCCGGCGGCCCGCACCCACGCGCCGATCTTCTCCCACGCGCGCTCGTCGCCGTCGATCGTCCCGGCGACGGTGTCGTAGGGGATGCGCGCGCGGGTGAAGGCGCCCGCGATCTCCGGCACGCAGCACGCCGCGCAGTTGGCGAGCCACTCGCCGGTGTCGGTGTTGGCGTAGTCGAGCGTGGGGGTGGGCTGCAGCCCCAGCAGCACCACCGGCGCCTTCGCCGCCTGCGCCACCGGGAGCACCGTGCTCGAGGTGGCGTAGGTGACGGCGTGGCAGAGCACGAGGTCGACCTGGGCGGCGGCGAAGCGGTCGCCCGCCTCGCGCGCCGCCTGCTCCGAGTCGACCAGGCCCGCGGACACCACGTCGCCGCCGAGCTCCGCGACGCGCTCCTCGACGCGCCGCTGGTAGCCCTCGATCCGCTCCTTGAGCCCCGAGAACTGCGGCCAGTAGGCGGCGAGCCCGATTCCGAACACGCCGATCCTGGCCCGGGGGGCGGACCGGCGTGCGACGGTGGGCGGCGTAGTGGTGTCCGTGGCGGTCACTCCGGCTTCCTAGAAGTCGAAGTCGGCGATGTTCTCGGCGTTGAACGTGGTCAGCGGCCCGAGCACGATCTCACCGTTGGCGCCGATCGTGTACTCGCCGAGACGCCCGGCGGTGAACTTCTCGCCCTCCTTGCCGGTGATGCGGCCGGCGACGAGCGCGGCGGCAGCCTGGCCGGCGAGGTAGCCGACGTCCTTGGGCACCCAGAGCTGGAACTCCTCGACCGTGCCGTCCTTGACGAACTTGCGCATCTGGTTCGG
Organism: uncultured Solirubrobacteraceae bacterium; assembly: GCA_963838655.1. GTDB lineage: Bacteria > Actinomycetota > Thermoleophilia > Solirubrobacterales > Solirubrobacteraceae > DASSUW01. The sequence goes on from CAWIRW010000007.1 coordinate 117,972, forward strand.
GAAGCCCAGCCCGGTCAGCTTGATCTTGCCCTTCTGCGGCGACGTGGAGAGATACCGGGCCGCCGCCGCCACGCCGACGGTGGTGGGGGAGATGATGCCCTTGAGGTTCGGGTAGGCCTGGATCAGGCCCTGCGTCTCCTGGAAGGACTTCTGGTCGTCGTCGTCGCCGTAGGCGATCTTGACGAGCTTCATGTCCTTGTACTTGGGCTTCTTGAGCGTCTCCTCCATGACCTTGATCCAGGCGTTCTGGTTGGTGGCGTTCGCCGTCGCCGAGAGGATCGCGATCTCGCCCTTGTAGTCGATCTGGCGACCGATCGACTCGACCTGGTTCTCCCCGACCAGCTGCGTCGTGACCTGGTTGACGAACACGCTGCGGGCGTCGGGAGCGACGTCGGAGTCCATCCCGACGACCTTCACGTCGCGCTGCGCCGCCTGCTTGAGCGCCGGCGCGACGGCGCCGGGGTCGTTGCCGGCGATGATGATCGCGTCCGGCTTCTGCTGGACGGCGGCGTTGATGATCGAGATCTGCGACGACGCGGACGCCTCCGTCGGGCCGGAGATCCGGTTGGAGCCCCCGAGCTCCTTCAGCGCCTCGTCGATGCCCGAGTGCTCGAACTCCTCGTAGGGGTTGCCGAGCTGCTTGGGGATCGAGACGGTCTTCAGGCCGGACGGGATCTCGGCGTTGGGATCCGCCTCGCCACTTGACTCCGACGAGGACGACGAGCTGGACGAGCTCTCATCGTCCTGGGTCTCGCCGCAGGCGGCGAAGACGAGCGCGGCCACCAGGGCGAGCGCGGCGAGGAGAGCGCGTAGGGCGCTCTTGCGTGCGGACATGGTCACTGACCCTCCTCCAGAGGATGTTGATGTGCCTGACGCCGGCGCGCCTCCGTGACGCGACGGGCAACGTTCGGACCCAGCACCGAGCCGACGAGCAGCGCGCCGGTGACGATCTGGATCCAGTAGGACGAGATGGACTCGCTGAGCAGGATCGCCTTCTGGATCGCACCCAGCAGGAACAGCGCGAGGATGACCCCGACGATCGTGCCGCGGCCGCCGAAGATCGACACGCCGCCGAGCAGCACGGCCGTGATCGCCGTCAGCTCGAACCCCTGGCCGACGTTCGCGGCCGCCGTCGAGTTGCGCAGCGTGATGACGATCCCGGCGAGCGCCGCGACGACGCCGGAGAGCGTGAAGAGGATCAGCTTGATGCGCTTCACGCGCAGGCCGGCGAAGTACGCCGCCTCCTGGTTGGCGCCGATCGCGTAGATCGAGCGCCCGAACGGCGTCGCATGGAGCAGCACGCCGAACGCGACGGCGAGGATCGCGAACAGCACGATCGTGTTGGGGATGAACGTGCCGGCGAAGTTGCCGAACCCCCGGTCCGTCCAGGTGGCCGGGAAGTCGGTCACCGACTCGTCGCCGATGACCACGTACGCCAGGCCGCGGAACAGCGCGAACGTGCCGATCGTCACGGCCAGCGAGGGCAGGCCGAGCTGCGTCACGAGGAAGCCGTTGAAGGCGCCGCACAGCGCCCCCGCGACGAGGCAGATCGGCATGATCAGCTCGAGCGGCAGGCCGCGGTTCCAGAGGTCGGCCATCAGCGCGCTCGACAGCGCGAGCATGGAGGCGACCGAGAGGTCGATCTCCGCCGCGACGATCACGAGCGTGAGCGCCAGCGCCATCAGCGCGACCTCGGAGAGGTCGAGCGAGCCGGTGGTGAACGAGTCCGCGGTCAGGAACTCCGAGGACAGCCCGGAGCCGGCGACGAGCGTGACCGCGATCAGCCCGAGCAGCAGGACCTCCCAGCGGCCGAGCGCCGCGCGCCAGCGTGCGGCGGCGGCCCCGGGCGGCGCGGGCGCGGCCGCCGGCGGGGTGCCCTGCGTGGCGGTGTCAGCCAGCACGGCGTGCGCTCCTTCTCCGCAGGGCGGCGTCGACGCGCAGGCCGACGAGCCGGTCGAACGCGATCGCGACCAGCAGCAGCGCGCCGATCGCGGCCAGCTGCCAGAAGGCCTGCACCCGCAGGACGATCAGCGACGAGGTGATGGTGCCGAGCAGCAGCGCGCCCAGCGCGGCGCCGTAGACGCTGCCGGTGCCGCCGAAGATCGCCACCCCGCCCACGACCGCGGCGGCGATCACGGTGAGCTCGTAGCCGAAGCCGGCGGTCGCGTCGACGGTCCCGAAGCGGGCGGTGAAGAGAACACCGCCGAGCCCGGCGAGCGCGCCGGCGAGCACGAACGCGGTGAGCACGCGGCGCTGCGATCGCACGCCCGCCAGCCGCGCGCCCTCGGGGTTCGAGCCGATCGCGTACAGCTCGCGCCCGGCACGGTAGTCGCGCAGCCACTGGCCGCAGACGACGAGCACGACGAGCGCGAACAGCACGAGGATCGGCACGCCGGCGATCGAGTCGCTGCCGAGGTTGAGGAACGAGTCCGGCAGCGTCTCGGCGTTGACCTGGCGGCCGTCCGTCCACAGGAACGCCAGCCCGCGGAACATGTACAGCGTCCCGAGCGTCACGACGAGCGCCGGCACCTGGCCCCACGTGACGAGGATGCCGTTGAGCAGCCCGCAGGCCGCGCCGAGCGCGATGCCGAGCGCGAACACGAGCGGCAACGCCATGCCCTGGTTGCCCGACAGCAGGTCGCCCGCGAAGTAGGCGCTGAGGCCGAGCACGGAGCCGACCGAGAGGTCGACGTTGCGGGTCACGATCACCAGCGTCTGGCCGACCGCGAGGATCGCGACGATCGAGGCGTTGAGCGCGAGGTTGCGCAGCGAGTCGGTCTCGATGAAGCGCGGCTCGATCGCCGCCGTCACCGCGATCAGCAGCGCGAGCGCGACGACGATGCCCAGCTCGCGGACGCGGATGACCCACTCGGTCAGGCGCCGCGCGCGTGCGCCCTCGGCGACGACGCTCATGCGGCCTCAGCGCGGCCCGTGGCGAGGCGGATGACGCTCTCCTCGTCGGCGTCGGCGCGCGACAGCTCGCCGGTCACTCGGCCCTCGTGCATGACGAGCACGCGGTCGGCCATCCCGAGCACCTCCGGCAGCTCGCTCGAGATCATCAGCACGGCCACGCCCTGGCCCGCGAGCTCGCCCATCAGTCGGTGCACCTCGGCCTTGGTGCCGACGTCGATGCCGCGCGTCGGCTCGTCGACGATCAGCAGCTTCGGGTCGGTGGCCAGCCACTTGCCGAGCACGACCTTCTGCTGGTTGCCGCCCGAGAGCGTGCCGACGCTGTCCTCGAGCCGGTGGAACTTGAGCTGCAGCCGGGCCGCCCACTCACGCGCCAGGCTGTGCTCGGCACCGCTGCTGATCAGCCCGCCGCGCGAGAGCGCGCGCAGGCGCGTGAGCGCCGTGTTGCGGGCGATCGAAAGGTCCATCACCAGGCCCTGCTGGCGACGGTCCTCGGGCACGAAGCCGATCCCGGCGCGCATCGCTGCCAGCGGACGGCCGGCCGCGAGCCGCTGCCCCGACACCTCGACATGGCCGGCGTCGGCCTTGTCGATGCCGAAGATCGCGCGCGCGACCTCGCTCCGCCCGGCTCCCACGAGTCCTGCCAGCGCGACGATCTCGCCGGCGCGCACGTCGAAGCTGATGTCGAAGAACACACCCTCGCGCGTGAGCCTGTGGACCTCGAGCACCGGCTCGCCGACCGTCGCGTCCTGCTTGGGGAAGAGCGTGGTCAGCTCGCGCCCGACCATGCGCTTGACCAGCTCGTCGGGTGTCATCTCGGCGATCGGCGCGTCGTGCACGACCGCGCCGTCGCGCATCACGGTGACGGTGTCGCAGATCGTGAAGACCTCGTCGAGCCGGTGCGAGATGAACAGCACCGCCGAGCCGTGCTCGCGCAGCGTCCGCACGACGCCGAACAGCCGCTCGACCTCGGGGCCGGAGAGGGCGGCGGTCGGCTCGTCCATGATCAGCACGCGCGCGTCGAAGCCGAGCGCCTTGGCGATCTCGACGATCTGCTGGTCGGCGATCGACAGGCCGCGCACCGGCCGCTCGGGGTCGAGGCGCACGCCGAGGCGGTCGAGCAGGCCCTGGACCTGGCGGTGCATGGCGCGGCGGTCGATTCGCTTCAGCGCGCCCAGCGGGTGGTAGCCCATGACGACGTTCTCCGCGACGCTGAGGTCGGGGAAGAGGGTGGGCTCCTGGTAGATGACCGCGATGCCCGCGTCGCGCGCGTCGTGCGGGGAGTGGAAGTCGACGCTCGCGCCGTCGACGAGCATGTCGCCGGCGTCGCGGCGCACGACGCCGCCGAGAACCTTGACCAGCGTCGACTTGCCGGCGCCGTTCTCGCCCATCAGCCCCCGGACCTCGCCGGCGCGCAGGCTCAGGTTCCCGTCGTGCAGCGCCCGCACGGCGCCGTACGACTTCGCCGCGTCACGCAGCTCGATCATGCTCTCCTCCGCTCCACCCAAAATAGATCAAAACAGAACGTTCGAGTCCTGTCAAGCTGTCGTTATCGGGCTTGACAGGTTCCATTCGTCGTGGTTAGGTCGTCAAATCGAACAGAAACGAACAGGTAAGGTCCTGGCGGAGACGCGCCGGCTCGAGATCGTCGAATCGCTGCGCAGCAACGGCGCCGTCACGGTCGCCGAGGTCGAGGACC
>CAWIRW010000008.1:0-212736 GCA_963838655.1 uncultured Solirubrobacteraceae bacterium
TGGCGACGAGTCGGCGCATGATGGTGCCAACGCGGGTATCCCGCCGAACTTGCGCCTAAACCTCCGGAAACCGAGAAGTCAGGCCTTGGCCTGCTGCGGCGCGGGGCCGAGCGAGACCGGCGCGGTGTGCAGCGCGCGCAGGCGCACCTCCCGCCAGGAGAGGCCCTCCTTCACGAGCGCGGGAGCGCCCATGATCACCGCGGTGGCGATCTCCACCGCCTGCAGGATGATCCCGTAGCCCAGCGCCTGCGCGGGGTCGATCCCGTAGGCACCCGTGAGCACCGCCAGGCACGCGGCCTGGAAGACGCCGAGATTGGAGGGCGTGAGCGGCAGCACCGCGGTGACGTTGACCGCGAACAGCACCGCGGCGGCGGCGCCCATGTCGAGGTCGAGCCCGAGCGCCACGAGCAGCACGTAGCAGGAGACCCACTGCAGCGCCCACGCCCCGAGCTGCATGGCGGTCGCCTCCGCCCCCAGCCGCGGCGAGCGGAACACCCGCAGGCCGGAGCGCACGCGGGCGAGGGAGGCACGCGCCTGGACGACCCACCGGTGCACGCGCGCCGAGCGCGACGGCAGGCCGGAGCGCAGCAGGGCGGGCGCGACCAGCACCGCGCACAGCACGACGAACGGCGCCACGGCGTACCAGACGAGCGCCTGCTGGCGGCCGGCGAACAGGCCGACGGTGGTGAACATGACCGCGCCCAGGATCACGAGCGCGAGCACGTTCAGGAGCGTCTGCGAGACGAGCGTGCCGAGCACGGCGGGCAGGCGCTCGCGCGGACTGCCGAGCCGGCGGGCCACGATCAGCGCGCGCGAGGGCTCGCCGAGCCGGGCCGGCAGCGTCGCCGACATGAGGACGCCGATCGTCGTGCCCTGGATGGCGTCGACGAGACGCGGGAAGGCGTCCGGGACCGCAGCGCGCAGGATCGCGTGCCAGGCGACGGCGCGCGCGAGCATCGACGCGCACATGAGCGCGAGCCCGACCAGCACCCACACGGGCTGGGAGTCGACGAGCGCGGTCGCGATCGGGCGCATGCCGATGCGATCGAGCGCCAGCAGCGTGCCGCCGGCCGCGCCGGCCAGGGCGGCGCCGACCACCGCTCGGCGGGCGATCCGCCAGGCGCGGCCGCCGCGGGCGGCGGGCTCGAGCGAGGGCAGCCGGCGAGCGGGCGAGCGCCCCCCGCCGTCGGCGGGCAGCGCGCCCACGCGCAGCGCGGCGCGACGGGCGGCGCCCTCGGGCGCGGGGACCTCGCAGGCGGCCTCGTACGCCGACACCACCTGCTCGGCGACCCGCGGCCACGCGTAGCGTGCGGCGCTGTGCGCGGCCTCGGAGCCGAGGCCGGCGGTCCGCCGCGGGTCGAGCGCCAGGTCGCGCAGCGTCTCGGCCAGCCTCGTGGCGTCGCCGCGCGGGACCAGCACGCCGTCGCGCCCGTCCGCGACCACGTCGCGGTAGCCCGCGATGTCGGATGCGACGACCGGGCGGCCGGCGGCGAACGCCTCCGTGAGCACCATGCCGAACGACTCGCCGCCGAGCGACGGCGCGCACAGGAGGTCAGAGCCCACGAGCGCCGCGTGGCGGGCCACGTCGTCGACCCGCCCGAGCGCCGTGATGCCGTCGCCGTCCTGGACGAGCGGGGCGATCTCCTCGCCGGTCGCGCCCACGATCGTGAGCTCGGCGGGCACCTGGGAGCGCAGCGCCTCGAACGCGCGCAGGAGCACGGGCAGGCCCTTGCGCTCGACGGCCTGGCCGACGAACGCGATCCGCAGCGGCTCGTCCGCGGCCCGGGCACGCGGGCCGGGCACGCCGCCCTCCGGCAGCGCCACGCCGTTGGGGACGATCCGGTAGTGGCCGCCGTAGAAGCGCCGGCCGGTCCAGGCGGCGGCCTCGGAGACCGCGAGCCGCAGCGTCAGGTGGTTGAGCTTGCGGCGCGCGCCGAGCAGGGCGGCGACAAGGTGCGGGGGGACGGACTCCGAGTAGCAGTGGAAGGTGCCGACGAGCGGGGCGTCGGTGCTCGTGAGGGTGTCCCATCCGATCACGGGCGCCACCGGCTCGTGCAGGTGCACGACGTCGGGCGCGAAGGCACGCAGCTCCCGGCGCAGCGCCGATATCGCGGAGGGCGTGCCCGCCAGGTTGGAGACCGCGCCGTTCAAGGGCCAGCCGATCGTCCCGCCCAGCGGCACGAGCATGTCGGGCACGTCCCGTCGCTGCGGGGGCGCGCCGCGGTGGCGCAGGGCCGCGGCGCGGCCCGCGCGGTCGAACGGCGCGAACACGCGCACCTCGTGGCCGGCCGCGCCCAGTTCGGCCGCGAGCGCCTCGATGTGACGCGTCACGCCGCCGGGGTACGTCCACGAGTACGGGGAGACGAGGGCGACCCTCATCGAGCGCATCCTACGGACAGGCGCGGAGGCGATCGGTTCGGCTAACCCTATGCTTGAACCAGCGCCATGCCTGAGCGTCACTTCGTCAAGTACACGTTCCTCAAGCTCGATCCCGCGTGGCGCCGGCTCGACGAGGCCGAGCGCACCCAGCACAAGCGCGAGTTCCTGGCCGCATGCGAGGACTTCGCGGGCGAGCGCCTGCTGCGCGCGTTCTCGCTCGTCGGCACGCGCGGGGACGCCGACCTGATGCTCCTCAGCCAGGCCACCAACCTCGAGCGCATCCACGAGTTCCACGTCGTGCTGGGGCAGAGCGGCCTGATGAAGTGGTGCGACACGCCGTACTCGTACCTGGCGCTCACCAAGCCGTCCGAGTACTCCGACGAGTCGCGCCTCGAGGTCCGCCCTGCGCACTCCAAGTACCTGTTCGTGTACCCGTTCGTGAAGACGCGCGAGTGGTACCGGATCCCGCCCGACGAGCGCTGGCGGATCATGCAGGAGCACATCCAGGTCGGCCGCGAGTACCCGGACATCGACCTCAACACGAGCTACTCCTTCGGCCTCGACGACCAGGAGTTCGTGGTCGCGTTCGAGACCGACGAGCCGGCCTCGTTCCTCGACCTCGTGCAGCGCCTGCGCACGACCGAGGCGTCGGCCTACACCAAGCGCGACACGCCGACGTTCACGTGCGTGGCGTGCTCGGTCGAGCGCGCGCTCAACGCCCTTGACGGCACCCCGCTCAGCGCTGACCTGAGTCCGGCAGGCAGTCGCTGAGCCCGTTCTGCTGGGCAAACGGCCGCGTGTCGGCCGCGATCTGGGAGAACCTGGTGGTCAGCTCGGTGAGCTTGGCCCGGTCGCGCTCGCGGGTGGCGTCGGCGAGCTCCGGGATCAGGTCGAAGGCCTCCCCCACGCGGTCGAGGAACGCGCTCCAGTCCTCCTCGAGGTCGCCCGGGGCTTCGAGCTCGCGCAGCCGCGCGAAGTAGGGCTCGTACTCCTCCGCGGTCTCGTCGAGCACGTCGGCGACCGCCCGCCGCTGGTCGGCCGCTTCGCGCAGCTTCGACTGCTGCTCGCGCGCGACCTCCGCGATCTTCGCCTCGCCCTCGCGGCAGATCTCGTTGGCGTCGTCGACGAAGCGCTCCTTCGTCGGGCTGCTCTCGCCGCCGCCCCCGCAACCGGCGAGCAGGAGGAGCGCCGCGACGAGCGCGAGCGGAGCGGGGCGGCCCATCGGGATCAGGCTAGCCTGCCCCGCCGTGCGAGGCCCCGACGCCCACCTGCGCCGCGCGGATCCGGTGATGGCAGGCCTGATCGACGACTTCGGCGGCCCGCTGCCGGCCGATCGAGACGGTCGCGGCCGCCCGGACGAGCGCTACGCGGCGCTGGTGCGCTCGATCACGGGGCAGCAGCTCTCGGTCAAGGCGGCGGCCTCGATCTGGGGTCGGCTGCTCGAGCGCTTCGGCGGCCGCACGCCGACGCCGGAGCAGATCCTCGCCGACGATCCCGAGGCGCTGCGCGCGGCGTGCGGGTTCTCGCGCGCCAAGGTCACCTACCTGCGGTCGCTGGCGGAGCACGTGCTGGCCGGCGAGATCGAGCTCGACCGGCTCGACGACCTGCCGGACGGCGAGGTGATCCGCGAGCTGACCGCCGTCAAGGGCATCGGCGAGTGGACGGCGCACATGTTCCTGATGTTCACGCTCCACCGCCCGGACGTCCTGCCCACGGGTGACCTCGGGGTGCGCAACGCGGCGATGCGCGCGTACGGGCTCGAGGCCCCGCCCGCGCCCGCCGATCTCGAGGTGCTGGCCGAGCCGTGGCGCCCGCACCGCACGCGCGCGTGCCTGTACCTCTGGCGGAGCCTGGACAACGAGCCCCTATCCTCATCGGACTGATGAGAAGGCTGGTGCTCGTAGGGTTGCTGCTCGCGCTGGGCGGGTGCGGGGGCGGCGAGGCATCGTCGGAGAACGGAGTCGATCAGGTGCCCGCCGAGGGTGGGCTGCGCGAGCAGGTCCGCTCCGCGCAGGCCGTCGAGGCGTCCGACTTCCCGGACGCCGGCGGGCGCACGCTGCAGCAGGTCGCAGACGAGATCCGCGGCGGCGGCTCGGTCGAGGTCGGGCTCGCGACCTCCGTGTTCACCGTCGGCCGCGGCCGGCTGGCGTTCGGGATGATCGACGACCAGGGGCAGTTCGTGTACGGCCCGACCGCGGTCTACATCGCGCCGACACCCGAGTCTCCCGCCCAGGGCCCGTTCGCGGCACCCGCCGACGTGCTCGTCACCGAGGCCCGCTACCGCTCGCGCCAGGCGGCCGAGGAGACCGACCCGTTCGCGGCCGTCTACCAGGCCCAGGTCCCGTTCCGGCGCACGGGCAAGCAGTCGCTGCTGGTCGTCACGCGCCGCGGGAGCTCGTACGTGGCCGCGCCCGCCGAGCTGACCGTGCGCACGAAGCAGGCCGACCCGATCCCGGACGTCGGCGAGGCCGCCCCGAAGGTGAAGACCGACACGCTCGAGTCCGTCAAGGGCAACCGCGACCTGCTCGACACGCGCACGCCGCCGAGCGAGATGCACGAGCGGTCGTTCGACGAGGTCGTGGGCTCGAAGCCCGTCGCGCTGCTGTTCGCAACGCCCCAGCTCTGCCAGTCGCGCGTCTGCGGGCCGGTGACCGACGTCGCGCTGCAGTTGCAGGCCGAGTACGGCGACCGGGTCGAGTTCATCCATCAGGAGGTGTACGTCGACAACGACCCGAACGCCGGGCTGCGCGAGCCGCTGGCGGCGTTCCGGCTCCCCACCGAGCCCTGGCTGTTCGTCGTCGACGAGCGCGGGCGCGTCACCTCGCGTCTCGAGGGATCGTTCGGCCTGGCGGCGTTCGAGAACGCCCTCAAGACCGCGCTCTAGGCCGTGCTGCTGTTCGCGCACAGCGGCTTGAGCGCGCGGCAGAACCTGCCGATCCCCGAGTGGCTGTTCGGCTGGGCGGCCGCGGCGGTGCTCGTGATCTCGTTCGCCGCGCTCGCCGTGCTGTGGCCGCGGCCGCGGCTCGAGCAGCCGTCCTGGCGCCCGTTGCCGCTCGGCCTCGGGCGGTTCCTGGGCAGCCGGGGCGTGGACGTCGCGTGCGGCGCGATCGGCGTGGCGATGCTCGCGCTCGTGATCGTGGCCGCGTTCGTCGGGCTGGACTCCGGCGCGGGCAACTTCACACCCACCTTCGTCTTCATCATCTGCTGGGTCGGCTTCGTGTTCGCGTCGCTGCTGTTCGGCGACGTCTTCCGCGCGCTGAACCCCTGGCGGGCGATCGGCCGCGCGACCGGGGCGATGCTCGGCCGCCGGGCGCCGCTGCACCGGCCCTACCCGGAGCGGCTGGGGCGCTGGCCGGCCGCCGTCGGGCTGCTGGCGTTCACGTGGGTCGAGCTGGTCAGCGAGTGGACGGTGCTGCCACGGACGGTCGGGAGCCTGATCGTGGGCTACACGATCGTGACGCTGGCGGCCCAGGCCGTGTGGGGCGTCGAGACGTGGACCCGCCGCGGCGAGGCGTTCTCGGTCTACTTCAACCTGTTCTCGCGGCTCAGCCCGTTCGAGACGCGCGACGGCGTCGTGGGCCTGCGGCCCCTGCTCGGCGGTCTGCCGCGGCTCGACCCGGCGGCCGGAACGGTGGGGCTGCTCGCCGTGATGATCGGGACGGTGACGTTCGACGGCTTCGAGCAGGGGCCCGCATGGGGCGATATCTCGAGCTGGGCGGTCGACGCGCTCACGAACGTCGGGATCGGCGCCTCGGCGGCGCCCAAGGTGGTCGGCACGCTGGGGCTGCTCGCGGGCGTGGGCCTGGTCGCGGGCTTCTACCGGCTGGGGATGGAGGGCGCGCGCTCGGTCGGCGGAGGCTTCTCCGCCGCGGAGCTGCGGCGGGCGTTCGTGCACACCCTCGTCCCGATCGCGGCCGCCTACGTCGCCGCCCACTACCTGACCTACCTGTTGTTCAGCGGCCAGCAGATCATCTACCTCTCCTCCGACCCCTTCGGCCAGGGCTGGGACCTGTTCGGCACGGCGAGCTCCGGGATCGACTACTCGCTGCTCTCCCAGAACGGTCAGTGGTACGCCATGGTGGCCTGTGTCGTGCTCGGCCACGTGGCCGGGCTCGTGCTCGCCCACGACCGCGCGCTGGCCCTCTACGGTCAGGCGAAGCTCGCTGTGCGGTCCCAGTACTGGATGCTGGGGATCATGGTCGGCTTCACCACCTTGGCTCTGTGGCTGCTGAGCCAGGCCGGCTAGTAGACGAACGTCAACTGCGCTGGGTAGGGAGGCTGGGGGAGCCAACCGCTGCGCGGGGAAGATGCGCGCGGCGAGCGGACGGATCGCGAAATCCGTGAGTTACCCCCGGAAACCGACGCCTACTTCACGGATTTCGCGAACGATCCCCGATTAGCCGCGGAAACCGCGGCCGATCCGGGATAGTTCGCGCGATCGCCGACCACGCCGGCTCTCTCGCTCTCCCTACCCAGCGCAGTTGACGTTCGGCGGCGGCGACGCGAACTCCGGGCGGGCGCCCCACGCCTGCCACTCCCCCAGCGCCGCCCGGGCGCGCACCAGGTCGGTCGTGACCAGGCCGGTCGGGAACAGGTGGTCCTCGCGCAGCGTGTACTGCATGGCCAGCGTGACGCGCGGGTCGTTGTGCCAGGCCAACAGCCGCTCGTGCAGCAGCCGGCAGCCCTCGCGCTCGCTGCCGACCTCGCGAGCGAAGGAGAGCCCGCTGGGAGCGGTGCCTACGCCCGTCTCCGTGATCCAGATCGCGTGCTCACGCGGGCAGTCGCGGGCGGCGAGCGCGGAGGTCGCCGCCGCGACCGGGTCGCGGCCGCCGACGTAGCCGTGCTGCGACCACACCGGGGCGTCGCAGACGATCTCGCGCGGGAGACCGCCGATCAGCTCGCCGACCGACAGCGCCCGCGCCTGCGGGTCGACCACGCCGGCCGCCTCGCCGAGCACGAGCTCGCGATCGCCCATCTCGGCCTGCGCGGCGCGCACGAGGCGCGCGTAGGGCGCCACGGCCCGCGGCGCCGCAGCGGCGTCGCAACTCGCGCGCTGGGGCGAGAGGAAGTACGGGTGGTTGGGCTCGTTCCAGGGGCTGACGTACCGCAGGCTCGCGCCGACCTCGGCGGCCAGCGCGAGGACGTCGGCCAGCAGCTGCCGGTAGGCGGGGATGGCGTCCGCCCGCGGCGCACCGGTCTGGCGGTTGCCGGGGCAGCCGCTGGTCGGGCCGGCCGCCCACTCCGGCGTGCCCGTGACGCTCAGCAGGCCCTCCCAGCCGCCCTCGCGCTGGCGTGCGGCGAGCGCCTTCAGCTGGTCGCGCACGCCGGCGAACTCGGCGCACGGCGGGCGCTCGCGCATGCAGCCGGTCTGAGGGATCGCGAGGTTCGGCGGCGCGTCGGGGCCCGGCTGCACCTCGTACCAGACGACGAGCAGGCGGTAGACCGCCGGATCCACGCGGGTCAGCGCGTCGCGCCAGCGGGTCCACGGCTCCGCGGTCGCGGAGGGAGCGAGCGGCACGAGCAGGTTCGGGTTCTGCTCGGTGACGCCGAGCGCGAGCGACGGTCCGTCGGCCGGCTCGTCGAGCGACGCCGGCGCCGGCGTCGGGCTGGGCGTCGGGGGTGCGGCCACGCGCGGCTCGTCTCCGTCGCTTCCCGCGACGGCGAGAACGACGGCGATGAGGACCGCGAGGGCGGCTAGACCGCCGAGACCTCTTCCTCGTCCGCCACGCGGAACGAGGAGCCGCAGCCGCATGCAGCGATCACGTTGGGGTTGTCCACCTTGAAGCCGGCGCCCTGCATGCCGTCGACGTAGTCGACGACCGCGCCGCGCACGTACGGGAGGCTCGGGCCGTCGACCAGGATCCTCAGGCCGTGGTCCTCGAACACCTGGTCGCCGTCACGCTGGCTGTCGAACGCGAGCGCGTACTGGAAGCCGGAGCAGCCGCCGCCACGCACGCCGACCCGCAGGCCGGAGGTCTGGATCTCGGCGCCCTGGCCGGATAGGAACTCCTGCACCTTCTCGGCGCCCTTGTCGGTGAAGGTGATCATCGCTTCAGAAAGGATAGCGCTCGCTACAGTCTCTATCGGTGCCGACGACCGATGACCTGAGGCAGCGGATCGAGGCGGCGATCCCCGGCGCACGTGCCGAGGTGACCGACCTCACCGGCGGCGGGGACCACTTCCGCGCCGCCGTCGCCGCGCCCGAGTTCGCCGGCCTGAGCCGAATTGAGCAGCACCGCAGGGTGTACGCGGTGTTCGGCACCGACATCGGCGGGCCGATACACGCGCTGTCCCTCGAAACGCGAGCGGAGTGACATGAGCGAAACCACCGAGAACCCCATCCGCGACGCGATCGCCGAAGCGATCCGCGACCACGACGTGATCCTCTTCATGAAGGGCACGCCGGAGCGCCCCGCGTGCGGCTTCTCCGCGCGCACCGTGGCCGCGCTCGACGCCGTCGGCCACCCGTTCGCGGCGGTCGACATCCTCCCGGACCCGCGCATCCGCCAGGAGCTCTCGCAGATCTCGAACTGGCCGACGATCCCTCAGCTGTTCGTCAAGGGCGAGCTGGTGGGTGGGTGCGACATCATCACCGAGATGTACGAGACCGGCGAGCTGTTCGAGGTCATGGGCGTCGAGCAGCCGGCCGAGGCGCCGGAGCACGCCCCGAAGGCGGCTGAGCCGGGCGCGCCGCCGCTCCAGATCCAGAACGATCTCGTCGACCGCTCGTAGCCGGGGTCACAGGTCGCGCCGGGCGAACGCCGCCGAAGCGGCTGCGCCCACGAGCAGCACGTAAGCGAGCACCCACGGCCACAGCAGCGCGTTCGCGTCCTCGGCGCCGCCGAACGGCCCGAGGTCGATCGCCAGGCGCGTGAAGCCCACGGTGTCGACCGTGATCGCGGCCAGCGCTGCCTGGTAGAGCGCCTCGAACGGCAGCGCCCAGCTCACCGCGCTCGCCACGTCGTCCAGGGTGCGCGACCCGAGCGCCTCCCCGATCTGGCCCAGCAGCCCGGCGACCAGGCCGGCGCCGAAGAGCATGAAGACCGCGATCCCGTTCGCGGTCGAGGACAGCACGACCGAGCCGGCGAGCGAGATCGCGGTCAGCACGACGACCGCCGCGGCGAGCTGCAGCGCAGGCACCAGCGTGCGGTCCGGCCACCAGTCGCTGAACGCCCAGGTGATGACGGTGGTCGCGACGAAGACGACGACGACGTAGGCGGCGCATACGCCGGCGGCGCCCGCGAAGCGGCCGACCAGCACCGTGCGTCGCCGCAGCGGCCGCACGAGCACAGGCTGCAGCAGGCCCCGCTCGGCGTCGCCGCGCACCGCGCCGAGCGTCAGGAAGACGGCCAGGACGCAGCCGAGGAAGAGCGTGGCGAACATCGCCAGCCCGAGGATCGTCGCGCCCGCGACGGTCTTCGCCTCGACGCCCTCGATCGGCTCGTCGAACTCCCCCACCGAGGTGAACAGCTGCCACGTCCCGAGCCCGTAGAGCGCGAGGAAGGCGACGGTGAGCAGCCCGACGACGACGAACACCCGGCGCCGCAGCGACTCCTGCAGCGAGAAGACGGCGATCACGCGCGCGCCGCTCATTCCTCGCCCACCGCCTCCAGGTACGCGTCCTCGAGCGTGGAGCGCAGCACCCGCACGCCGTAGACCTCCTCGCCGGCGGCCACGAGCTCGCGCACGATCGCCGGCACCTCGTCGCGACCGGCGAGCTCGAACACGCGCGTGCCGTTGCCCGTGTCGACCTCGACGCCGCTCGCCCGGCTGAGCTGCTCGGGCGTGCCGGCGGTGACGAGCTCGCCGTGGTCGATGATCGCCACGCGGTCGCACACGAGCTCGACCTCGGACAGCAGGTGTGAGTTGAGCAGCACCGCCACGCCGCGGGCGCGCAGGTCCTCGAGCAGCCGGCGCACGGTGCGGCGGCCGGCGGGGTCGAGCGCGCTGGTGGGCTCGTCGAGCAGCAGCACGCGCGGGTCGCCGATCATCGCCTGGGCGATCCCGAGGCGCTGCTGCATGCCCTTCGACATCGCGCCCACCCGACGCTGTGCGGCCTCCGTCAGGCCGACGGCGGCGAGCAGACGCTCACGCTCGGCCGCCCCGCCGGTGGCGCCGGCGAGCCGCTGGTGCATCGCCAGCAGCTCGTCCGCGCTCAGCCAGTCGGGGAAGCGGAACAGCTCGGCGAGGTAGCCGAGCGAGCGGTGCGCCTCCGGCTCGCCGGCACCGAACCCCGCGATCGTCGCCCTCCCGCCGGTCGGCCGCACGAGCCCGCAGGCGATCTTCACGAGCGTCGACTTGCCGGCGCCGTTCGGGCCGAGCAGCCCGACGAGCTCTCCCTCGCCGACCTCGAGGCTCACGCCCTTGAGCGCCTCGATCGAGCCGTAGGACTTCCTCAGGTCATGGGCCTCGAGCACGGACACGGTTAGCATCGTGGCGGATGGTCGCCCCGCCTCGCGTCGATGCGCCGCCGCCGCTGCACTGGGACGGGACGGCGCTGCGGATCCTCGACCAGACGCGGCTGCCGGCCGAGGAGGCGGTGCTGACGCTGTCGGGCGCGGCGGACACGGCGGACGCGATCCGGCGGCTGGCGGTGCGCGGCGCGCCGCTGATCGGCGTCGCCGCCGCCTACGGGCTGGCGATGGACGTGGCGCGTGAGCCGACCATCGAGACGCTCGAGCGCGGCGCCGCCGTGCTCACGGCCGCGCGGCCGACGGCGCGCAACCTCGGCTGGGCGGTCGAGCGCGTCGTGGCGGCCGCGCTGGCGGCGCCGGACGACCTGGTCGCGGCCACGCGGGCTGCCGCCGAGGCGATCCAGCGCGACGACGAGGCCGCCAGCGCGGCGCTCGCGCGCCACGGCGCCGACGCGCTCGAGGCCGTGCTCCCGAGCGGCCCGGTCACGGTCATGACGCACTGCAACTCGGGGGCGCTGGCCGCCTCCGGCCGTGGGACGGGGCTGGGTGTGATCGCCGCGCTCGCCGACCGCCGCGAGGTGCGGGTGCTGGCCTGCGAGGCGCGGCCGCTCCTGCAGGGCGCCCGGCTCACGGTGTGGGAGCTGCGCCGGCTCGGCATCGAGCACGCCCTGCTCGTCGACGCGGCCGCCGCCGGCCTGCTGCGCGGGGGCGCGGCCGCGGCGGTGGTCACCGGCTTCGACCGGGTCGCGGCCAACGGCGACGTCGCCAACAAGGTCGGCACCTACGGCCTGGCACTGGCGGCACACGCCGCCGGCGTTCCGTTCGCGGCCGCGGGACCGTCGTCGTCGGTCGACCTGCGGCTCGCCACCGGCGACGCGATCGAGATCGAGGAGCGGCCGGCCGACGAGGTGCGCTCGGCGGCGGGAGCGCTGCTGACGGTCTCCGGCACCGCGTGCCGCAACCCGGCGTTCGACGTGACGCCCGCCGAGCTGGTGTGGGCGCTCGTGACCGAGCGCGGCGTCGCCTCGCCGGTGACCGCCGACAGCGTGGCGGCCGTCGCGTGAAGGTCGCGCTCACCGTCGCTCCCGGTGAGACGGTGCTCGAGGAGCGGCCCGACCCGGCGTGCGGCCCCGACGAGGTCGTCTGCCGCGTGCTCGCGTGCGCCACCTGCGGCTCGGACGTGCACGGCTCGTACGTGACCCGCAAGCTGCCGGCCGTGCTCGGGCACGAGCCGGTCGGCGAGGTGGTCGCGGTCGGCGCGGCCGTGACCGGCGTGAGCGAGGGCGAGCGCGTGGCGATCCACCACCACGTCCCGTGCGGCGAGTGCCGCCGCTGCCGCCACGGCCACGAGACGCTGTGCGAGCGGTTCCGCTCCACCGCGCTCGATCCCGGCGGCTTCGCCGAGTACGTGCGCGTCGAGGCCGCGCTCGTGCCGGAGCTGCTGCCGCTCGACGGGCTCGAGCCGGTGACGGCCACGGTCACCGAGCCGCTCGCCTGCGCGCTGCGCGCCCAGGCACGGGCCGGCGTCCGGCCCGGCGACAGCCTGCTGGTGGTCGGCGCCGGCTGCAGCGGGCTCCTGCACATCGCCGCCGCCCACGCGCGCGGCGTCGACGCCGTCTGGGTGCGCGAGCCGGACGCGGTGCGGCTCTCGCGCGCCGAGATCTGGGGCGCCACCGCCCACGGCAACGAGCCGGTCGACGTGGCGGTCGTCTGCACGGACAACCCGGAGGCGATCGCCGCCGCCGCCGAGACGCTCGCCCCCGGCGGCCGGCTCTGCCTCTACGCGCCGGGCGAGCCCGGGCGCCCGCTCCTGATCGACGGCTGGACGGTCTTCTCGCGCGAGCTGCGAGATCACCGCGAGCTGGTCGGCCGGTCCTGCTGAGTGGCGCGCGGCGCTGGCGCTGCTGCAGCGCGGCGCCGTCCGCGCGGGCGAGCTCATCACGCACCGCTTCGGGCTCGCCGAGACCGGCGCGGCGCTCGAGGCCCAGCGCTCGGGCGCGGCGCTCAAGGCCGTGGTCGAGCCGTAGTCTCGTCCAGGCGGCGCGCGAGGAACGCCCGCTCGACCGGGTTGGCAGCGAGCTCGAGCGCGCGCGAGTAGGCCGCCGACGCCTCGTCCGAGCGCCCCAGGCGGCGCAGGAGGTCCGCCCGGGCCGAGTGGAACAGGTGGTAGCCGTCGAGCTCGCCGGCGAGCGCGTCCACCAGTCGTAGGCCGGCCTCCGGACCCCGTGCCATCGCGACCGCCACCGCACGGTTGAGCGCCACGACCGGACCGCCCGCGACCGCGAGCAGCCGGTCGTAGGCACCCGCGACGCGCGTCCAGTCGGGGCCGCCGGGCCGGGCGTGCTCGGCCGCGACGAAGGCCTGCAGCACATACGGGCCGTCGCCGCCCATCGCCAGCGCGCGCTCGACGAGCGCCGACCCCTCGGCGATCGCCGCGCGGTCCCAGCGCGAGCGGTCCTGGTCCTCGAGCAGCACGAGCTCGCCGCCCTCGCCCACGCGCGCGTCGCGGCGCGAGTCGTGCAGCCGCATCAGCGCCAGCAGACCGAGCGCCTCGGGCTCGTCGGGCATCAGTGCGCACAGCACGCGCGCCAGCCGGATCGCCTCGGCACACAGCTCGCGGCGCACGAGCGCGTCGCCCGCGGTGGCCGCGTAGCCCTCGCCGAAGACGAGGTAGAGCGTCGCGAGCACGGAGGCGCGGCGGGCCGGCAGGTCGCGCTCGCGCGGGAGCTCGAACCGGATGCCGGCGCCGCGCAGCTTGCGCTTGGCGCGCTGGAGGCGCTGCGCCATCGCGTCCTCGGAGACGAGGAAGGCGCGCGCCACCTCGCGCGTGGACAGCCCGCCGAGCGCGCGCAACGTGAGCGCGACCCGCACCTCGGGCGCCAGCGCCGGATGGCAGCACGCGAACATCAGCTCGAGCCGCTCGTCCGGGATCGGCGCCGACTCGTCCTCCAGGAGCTCCGCAGCAGGAGCGTCGCCCTCGATCGAGAGCTCGGCCGGCGACTCCCGCCGGGTCGCGCGCAGCCGGTCGATCGCCTTGCGGCGAGCGGTGAGCGCGATCCACGCCGCCGGGTTGGCGGGGATGCCGTCGCGCGGCCAGCGCTCGAGCGCGACGACGAACGCATCCTGGACCGCCTCCTCGGCGCGGTCGAGGTCGCCGAAGGCGCGCGCCAGGGCGGCCACCGCCTGTCCGGACTCGCGCCGGAACAGGCGGTCGATCGCTGCCCCGGGTGCGCTCAGCTTCCGCTCTGCGCGGCCTGCCGCGCCTCGTCCGGCGTCGCGGTGCCCTCGTAGTCCATGACCGGCCGCACCTCGACCGAGCCGCTCGAGGCGTCCGGGATGCGGGCGGCCCAGCCGATCGCGTCGTCGAGGTCGGCGCAGTCGAGCAGGTAGTAGCCGCCGAGCTGCTCGCGCGTCTCCGCGAACGGGCCGTCGGTGGTCAGCGTCTCGCTGTCGCGCACGCGCACGGTCGTGGCCATGCTCGTGGGCTGGAGCCCCTCGCCGCCGACGAGCACGCCGGCCTCGGCCGCCGCGCGGCCGAACGCCTCGTAGGCGGCCATGATCTGGCCCACCTCCTCGGGTGACACGTCGGTCCAGCGGCGCTCGTCGTTGTAGATCGTGAGCAGGTACTTCATGACGTCCTCCGATCGTCGGGCGACGCCCTCCGCGTCGCGTTCACCCTACCGACGGAACCCGCCCGCGCAAGCGACCAAGCTGGCGCGTAGACGCTCATCGCGGTCGAGCCACCGCAGGTGCTCGACGATCCGCCGCGAGTCGCAGATCGCCTCCGTCTCGCCCAGCACGAGCAGCGGCACGCGATCCTGGCCGGTGAGCGCGTCGACCTCCTCGCGCTCGCCGCGCGCCACGCGCCGCTCCTCGAACTCGATCCCGCGCCGCCGCAGCTCGCGCGCCACCCGCCCGCACGGGCACAGCCGGTCGGTGGGCGTCCGGCAGCGGTAGAGCAGCGCGCTCACCGCACGACCTCGCGCACGGCCCGGCCTGCCAGCCGCCAGGCGAGCGGCTGCCGGCGACCGACGCGCAGCAGGCGATCGCCGAGGAGCTCCTCGTGGAACCGCACCGTCGCCTCGACGGTGTCCTCGTGCGGCCGCGTCGTCCAGCCCAGCTCGCGGCGGGCCTTCGCGGACCGGTACGTCCACCAGTTTCGCGGCGGCGCGGATCTCCTCCGGGCTTCCGAGCCTGGGGACCCCGGGCAGCCGCGCCGAGCCCTCGGCGAGCGCCAGCGCCACGGACCGCGGCACTCGCATCACCGGCCCCTCGACGCCCGAGATCCGCTGCAGCTCGGCGAACAGGCGCTGCCACGTGTAGTTGCGCGTCCCCAGGATGTAGCGCTCGCCCGGCACGCCACGCTCGTCGCACAGCAGCAGCCCGGCGGCGACGTCCTCGACGTCGACGATGTTGAGCGCGCCGTCGACGTACGCCGGGATCCGCCGCAGCAGGAAGCGGCGGACGACCTCGGTCGACGAGCGCCGCTCGTCCCCGCGGCCGAACACATGCGCCGGGCACGCCACCACCACTTCGAGGCCGTGGGCCGCGACCCGCAGCGCCTCGACCTCGGCGGCGTGCTTGGCGTCGGCGTACGGGATGCCCAGCGGACCCGCGCGCACGTGCCGCTCGTCGAGCGCGCCGCCGGGCCGCGCCGGGCCGATCGCCGCCACCGAGGAGACGTGCACGACGCGCTCGACGCCCTCGGCCAGGCACGCGTCGAGCACCGCCCGCGTGCCGTCGACGTGCACGCGCAGGAGCTCGGCCGGGTCGAGCCCCAGCCGCGTCGTGCCGGCCACGTGGAACACGCGCTCGACGCCGCGCACCGCGCGCCGGACGGCCCGGCGGTCGGCGATCGTCGGCCGTCACCCGCTCGACCCCATCGGGCAGCTCGCCGCGCGACGACGCCCGCACCGCCACGCGCACCTCGTCGCCGCGCGCGAGCAACGCGCGCACGACGTGCGCGCCGATGAACCCGGTCCCTCCAGTCACGAGCACTCGCGCCACGGCGCGAGGATAGGCTGCCCGCCATGTCCGGCGTCGCGGTGGTCACCGACACGACCCACTACCTGCCGGCCGCGGTGGTCGAGCGCCACGACCTGCACCTCGTCTCGCTGTACGTCAACTGGGACGGCCGCACCGATCGGGAGAGCGAACTGCCCGACTACGACGGCTTCTACGACCACCTGCGCACCGCCACCACGCTCCCGAGCACCTCGCAGCCCTCGGTGGGCGACTTCCTGGCGGTCTACGAGCCGCTGCTCGAGGCCGGCGACGACGTGCTCTCGGTCCACCTCTCGGGCGGGATCTCGGGCACCGTGCAGGCCGCCCAACAGGCGCGCGACGCGCTGGTCGAGGGCGGGATCGACGGCGCCGAGCGGATCGAGGTGCTGGACTCCGACACGGGCGCCGCCGGCCACGGCCTGATGGCGATCGCGGCGCACAACGCAGTGCACGACGGGGCCGACCTGCGCGGCGCGGCGGAGGCCGCCACCGCGCTCCGCCAACGGATGCGGATCATCTTCGCCGTCGACACGCTCGAGTACCTGCGCCGCGGCGGGCGCATCGGCGCCGCCCAGGCGTGGGTCGGCTCGGCGCTCAAGATCAAGCCGATCCTCACGATCGAGCGCGAGATCCAGCCGATGGAGCGCGTGCGCACGGCCGGCCGCGCGTTCGAGCGGCTGGTCGACCACCTGACCGCCGCGCGCGAGTCGGGCGCCGACGTCTTCGTCATCCAGCACATCCAGGCGCACGACGTCGCCGACCGCCTGGCCGAGCGCGGCCGCGAGATCTACGGCCGCGACCCAGAGTTCGTGTCGGAGCTCGGGCCCGTGATCGGCACCCACGTCGGCCCCGGCCTGTTCGGCGTCACCGGCTTGCCGAGCTCGCTGCTCGGCCCGGTGTAGAAGCTACGCGGCTCGCGCGGCCTCGAGCCACCCGGCGAGCACGTCGGGAGCCTCGTCGACGAGCGGCAGCCGGGCCACCTCGGCGGCCACGCGGCGCGCGGCCTCGCCGTGTGCACGGGCTCGCCGAGCACCCGCCGCAGCGCGCTGACGAGATCCTCGGGGCCGGCCTGCAGGCCCGCGCCCAGCGCGGCCACGCGCTCGGCGTTGCGGAACTGGTCGGCGAAGCCCGGCACGATCACCGACGGCACGCCGGCGGCCAGCGCCATCCGCGTCGAGCCCGCGCCGCCGTGGCCGATCATCGCGGCGGCGTGCGGCATCACGTCCGCCTGCGGGATCCAGCGCTCGATCCGCACGTTGGCCGGCACCGGCCCGAGCGCGTCGACGTCGACGTCGACGCCGACCGTGAACAGCGCGCGCACGGGCAGCTCGCCGAGCGCGGCGACGGTGGCGCGGAAGAGCGCCGGGAAGAACGGCAGCGTCGGCGTGACCGAGCCGTAGGTGACGTAGACGAGCGGGCGCTCGTCGCCGTCCCACCAGTTCGGCAGCGGGCGCGGCTCGGGCCGCGGCTCGCGGAAGCGGACGGCGTGCACGGGCCCGAAGTCGTCCGGGTCCTCGAGCGCCTCGGGGATGACGGTCAGGTACGGGCTCTCGGTGATCCGGCGGCCGTCCGGGTCGGGCCGCAGCCCGAGCCGCTTGCGGTGCTCGTCGAGCACCGAGGCGACGACCGGCACGCCCCACGTCTCGGTGCCCGCGGCCATGATCGCGATCCGCCCGTGGCGGCACGCCGAGCCGCTCGGCCGCGAGCAGGCCGGCGTACTCGGTGGGCTCGCGCAGCAGCACGTCGGGCCGGTAGCGGCCGACGGCGCGCAGCACGCCGGGCAGCGAGGTCCGGGCGTCGATGCCCGCGAAGATCTCGCGCATCACGCGCACGCTCTGCTCCTCCTGCGGGAGGCTCGGGGAGCTCGGCGAAGATCGCGTCGGTCTCCTCGGCGGGCGGGTCGGCGAGCGGGAAGAACGGGAGCTCGGCGCGCTCGACGGTCGGCCGCGCCTTGGCGGGCGCGGCGAGGAGGACGTCGTGGCCGGCATCGAGGAAGGCGCGGGCGAACGGGACCAGCGGGCCCGACGTGGCCGGCGCCCGTGTTCGAGGTCATGAGGATGCGCATCGCTCCTGGATGACGATGCGAGCGCTCGCGTTATTCCCGTCTCACACGGGGACCGGCGCGTCGCCCGTCGGCGGCGCCGGGCCCTCCGCGCGCCGCTGCTTCATGTACTCGCGCACGGTGATCTGGATCGAGGCGGCCACCGGGATCGCCAGCAGCGCGCCGAGGACGCCGAACAGCGTCGAGCCGAACAGCACGGAGACGAGCACGATCAGCGGGTCGAGCTGCACGGCCTTGGCCTGGATGCGCGGCTGGATGATGTTGTTCTCCACCTGCTGGTAGATGATCGCGTAGATCGCCCAGATGATCGTGTCGATCGGGAAGTCCGAGAACAGCGTGACGACGCCCACGATCAGCGCGCCGAGGGTGGCGCCGACGAGCGGGATGAGGTCGAGCAGGAACACGATCACGGCGAGCGGCAGCGCGTAGTCGACGCCGAGGATCAGCAGCACGAACCAGCTCGTGAAGCCGGCCACGGTGGCCTGCAGCAGCGCTCCCGCGACGTAGTTGCCGATCGCGTTGCCGATCCGCTGGAACAGGTTGCGCATCCAGTCCTCGCGGTCGGGCGGGTACTGCCGCGCCCACGCGTCGAGGAACCGCCGGCCGCTGCCCTGCATGAAGATCGACAGCACGAGGATCGTGACCCCGGCGAAGATCGAGTTGATCAGCCCGACGCCGATGTCGCTCAGCACGCCGGCGGCGTCGCCGGCCCGGCTCGGCAGCTTGGCGGCCTCCTCCTCGAGCCGGCCGGTGATGTCGTACTCCTCCTGCAGCGCGCGCAGGCGCTCGTTGTCGTTGACGAACTCCGTCACCTGCTCGGCGTACTCGGGCAGGTTCTGGATCAGGTTGTCGGCCTGCGTGACGATCGGGGGCACCAGCAGCCCGATCAGCGCGAACGGCGTGAGGATCAGCGCGAGGTACACGAGCGCGATCGCGTAGCCGCGGCGCATGCGGCGCGCGAGCACGTTGATCGGGCCCGAGAGGGCGACGGCGATGAAGGCGGCGATGAAGAGCCACGTCAGCGGGCGCCGGAGCAGGTACATCAGCAGCAGCGTCAGGACGACGACGACGACGGTGAGCACGACGCGGAGGACCGCCCGGATGCTCGGGAACTCGTCGCGTTGCGCCGGACGCGAGCTCATCTGCCCGCCATTCGCCGGAGGCCGGCGAAGGCCTCCCGCTTAGAAGCGGTCGCGGTTGCGGCGGCGGCCGGTGAGCAGCCCGGTGACCGCCGCGATCCCGCCGCCGAGGACGAAGCCCGTCACGGCGGCGCCGATCAGGACCTCCTTCTTGTGGCGCTCGAACTGCCCGCGCCAGTCGGTGGCCTTCGTGACCTCGTTGCGCAGGCGCTCGACGGCTAGCCCGAGCTCGGCGCGGTTGGCCTCGATCGACTGGCGGATCTCCTCGGGTGAGCGGATCTCGGCCATCAGCGCGGCACCTTCGTGCGGGTCTCGGTCGTGGGGCCCTGCGGCATCGCGGGGTGCGAGCCGGTCACGGTCTCCTTGATCAGCTTGCCCTCCTCGATCGCCATCTGCGGCGTCGGCGGCGAGCCGCGCTTGAGGAAGCGCGTCGCGACGAAGCCGGCGAGGCCGCCGAGCAGGAACAGCAGCGCGGCGACGATGACGAAGCCGAGCCAGAAGTTGCTGCGGCCGCCGATCAGGTCCCAGATCGCCCACGACGCCGCATGCAGGAGATAGATGAGGCCGAAGACGGCGAAGATGCCGGCGACGATGCCGACCACGGCGCCCTTGATCAGCTTCGTGACCTTCTCGGTCACCTCGCGCTTGGCGAGCTCGATCTCCTCGCGGATGAGCAGGCTCGCCCGCTCAGTGACGTCCTGGACGGCCTGGCCGAGCTCGGAGGTGTCGTGATCGCCGGCCATGTCAGTCGAAGATGCGCTTGAGCACGCGGGCGAGGATGAACGACCCGGCAAACGCCGCGCCGACGAGGACCTCGGGGCGCTGGGCGGCCGGCGGCAGCTTGTCGAGGCCGGGAACCGACGAGGTGGATCCGTTGCCGGCGGCGTAGGCGCCGGCCGAAGGCGCCGGCTCCGGGCGGCCGGACCGCGGCGGCCACCGCGTCGTCGGCCCGTGCGCGCGCCTCGTCGGACGCCTCGTGCACGCGCCGGGCGCGGTCGCGCTCCTGCTGGGCCTCCTTCTCGCGCTTCTCCTGTTCGGCGGCGGCGTCGGCCGTGGCCTCCTGCGCCTTGGCGGCCTCCTCCTCCGCACGGCGTGCGTCGGTGTCGGCGAGGTTCTCGCGCAGCTCCTCGCCGCGCGCCATCGAGCGGG
Source organism: uncultured Solirubrobacteraceae bacterium (assembly GCA_963838655.1). Taxonomy (GTDB): domain Bacteria; phylum Actinomycetota; class Thermoleophilia; order Solirubrobacterales; family Solirubrobacteraceae; genus DASSUW01. The sequence goes on from CAWIRW010000008.1 coordinate 20,148, forward strand.
TGCGGTCCTCTGAGCTCATTCCGGGGGATCTTCCCCGAATGCGCGTCGCCAAATCAGGCCGGCCGCCTTCGTGGTCGCGATCGAGGCGACGGCGCCGAGCCCGGCCAGCAGGCCGGCCCAGAGCAGGCGCTTGACCATGTCGTTGTCGGTCATGGCGCGGATACTAGGAGTTGAGGCCGCCGCAGATGGTCTCGACCACGTACTCCTTGGCGCGGTCGTACGCATCCTCGCCCTGCTCGAGGGTGCCGAAGATCCAGCCGGTGAGCACCTGCTCGATCGCGCCGTAGAACGCCATGGCCGCGAACTCGGCGCTGACGGTGGAGCGAAACTCCCCGTTGCGCTGGGCCTGCTCGACGATCCCGCTGATCTGGGCGTAGGCCTCCGCGATCTTGCCGAGGTGCACCGCGCCGAACGAGTTCGCGGCGCGCGTGACCTCGACGATGATCACCTTCATGAGGTCAGGGTCGTGACGGTAGGAGTCCACGATGAACGAGGCGATCGCGTACAGCTTGTCGCGCGCGGGGGCCGTGCCGGCGTCGACCTCGCGGATGGCGTCGAGCATCACGTCCCAGCGCTCGAGGAACAGCGTGTCGAGCACCTCGTCCTTGGATCCGAAGTAGTGGTAGACGAGCCCGTAGGCGACGCCCGCCTCGTCGGCGATGTCCGACACCCGGCACGTGTGGAAGCCCTGGCGGGCGAACACCCGGACGGCGGCGTCGAGGATCATGCGGCGCTTGTCGACGGCGGCGGTCGCCACTAGGCGTGCGCCTCCTGCGGCCAGGCGTAGGCCTGCGGCCGGCGGTTGGCGAGCGAGGGCAGCGTGCGGCGGATCTCGGCCTGGCGCTCGAGGTCGAGGTCGGCGGTGACGAACGTCTCGACGTCGGGCGCCTGCGCGAGCACCACGCCCCATGGGTCGACGACCATCGAGCGCCCGCCGGAGCGCAGGCCGGGCGCGTGCTCGCCGATCTGGTTGGCGGCGATCACGAACGCCTGGTCCTCGATCGCCCGGGCGCGCAGGAGCACCTCCCAGTGGTCGCGCGTGGTCGCGAGCGTGAAGGCGGCGGGCACGGTGACGATGCGGGCGCCGCGCACGGCGAGGATCCGGTACAGCTCGGGGAAGCGGAGGTCGTAGCAGACCGTCAGCCCGAGCTCGACGCCCTCGGCGGTCTCGCTGACCACGATCTCGTCGCCCGGCTCCTCGTGCTCGGACTCGCGGTAGGTCTGCCCGCCGACCTCGACGTCGAACATGTGCAGCTTGCGGTACACCGCATGGACCTCGCCGTCGGGGCCGATGTGGGCCGACGTGTTGGAGCCCTTGTCGCGATCGGGCACGCGCTCGGCGATCGAGCCGGCCACGAGGTCGATGCCCAGCTCACGGGCGGCGGCGCGCGCCCAGGTGAGCGCCGGTCCGTCGAACGGCTCGGCCCCGGCGGCCGTCTCCTCGGGCGTGCCCAGCACCGCCCACTTCTCCGGCAGCACGACGAGCTCGGCGCCGGCCGCGGCGGCAGCGCGGGTGAGCCGGTCGGCGGTGGCGAGGTTGCGCTCGCGATCGGCGGTGGAGGTGAGCTGGACGGCGGCGACGCGCACGGTTTCTCCTTCCCCCGAGATTGACTCGTCAGTCAACCCGTGGAATCGCCAGCATACAACGCGATGCCGATCCTTCCGTGGCGCGGGGTGGGCGGGAATCCCGATCCTCCGACCGTCCGTCGCGTCGCCCGTCGCGCGGCCGCCCGCCGGTCCCCGTCCCGCCGGACCCGATGCCCGGCTGGCGCGGCGGCCGGCCGCTGAAGGCGTGGACCTACGTCGGCGCGTACGGGCCGGACGTGATGCTGTGCGCGGCCCGTGCGCGGGTCGGGCCGGTCCCGGTGGCGTGGTGGGCGGTGTGGGATCGCGGCTCCGGGCGGATGCTCGCGCGCACGGCCCGCGGGCGGGGTGGCGTGGAGGTCGACGCGCGGCGCCTCGTGGTCGCGGGCCGTCGTGTCGGGTTGCAGCTGGAGATCGACGACGGCGAGCCGATCGAGGTCGTGTCGCCGCACGGGAAGGAGTACGTCTGGACGCGCAAGCGCGGCGGCGTGCGCGCCCGCGGCTGGCTCGAGCTCGACGGCGAGCGGCGCCCGCTCGACCTGCGCGCGATCGTCGACGAGTCGGCCGGCTACCACGCGCGCCGGACTTCGTGGCGCTGGTCGGCGGGCGTCGGCGTCGCCGCGTCGGGCGCGGCCGTGGCATGGAACCTCGTCGACGGGATCCACGACGCGGCCGAGGCGTCCGAGCGCACGGTCTGGGTCGACGGCCGGCCGCACGAGGTCGGCCCGGTGGCCTTCGCCGCCGACCTCTCGTCGGTCGCCCGCAGTCGCGCCCTCCGGCGAAGGTCCGCGGTCGGCGGGCTGCGCTTCTCCGCCGAGGCCGTCCGCGCGCGGCGCGAGAACCTGCTCGTGCTGCGCTCGGAGTACGAGCAGCCGTTCGGCACGTTCGCGGGCGAGTTGCCGGTCGCCGGGGGGCTGCGGGAGGGGTGGGGCGTGATGGAGCGGCACGACGTGCGCTGGTAGGGAACCGCGGGACCGCGGCGGGTGTAGCGGTCGTATGAGACCTGTGAGCCGGATCGCCCTCGCGTTGCTCGTCCTCCTCGCGTTCCCCGCCGCCGCGGCGGCGGGCGGCTGGGCCACGGTGGAGGTGGCCGCACCGCCAGGCGGCATCGGGCCGGGCGACACCTGGCGGGCGACGCTCGTGGTCAAGCAGCACGGCATCACGCCGCTCGACGACGCGCGGCCGAGCATCCTGATCGACAACGGGCGCGGCGAGACGAAGCAGTTCTTCGCCGAGCACGCCGGCCGCCCGGGGACCTACGTCGTCGACGTGGTGTTCCCGGCCAAGGGCACGTGGAAGACCCAGCTCTTCGACGGCTGGGCCGACACGACGAAGCACCGGATGGCCCCGATCGTCGTGCCGACCACAGGCGATGCCACGCCGAATCCGATCCCGCTGCCGGCGCCCGACGTCTCGCCGGTCGTCGCCGCCTCGTCGGGCGGCTTCCCGGCCGAGAAGGCGGTCGCGATCGGATTCGTGGCGCTGATCTGGCTCGGCCTGCTGGTCGCGGTCATCGGTCTCCCGCGGATCGCCGTGCGTCGCCGGCGGGCGTCAACGTCAACGGCGGCTGGGTAGCTCACCGAGGCATGACGAGCAGCGACTGCGCGCCGCGGGCGACGATCCCGTCGTCGTCGCTGAGCACGGACGTCGCGAGCCCGGCGCCTCCCGCGACGATCGCGGTCGCGGCGTCGAGGCAGATCCACTCGCCGAGCGGCTCGCGGAGCACGTGGACGGTGAGCTCGAGGTTGATGTAGAGCCAGCGGTCGAGCGGGAGGACTCCCGAGACGCCGTTTCCCGAGTCGGCGACCGCAAGCACGCGCTGGAGGCCCGTAGGCTCCTCGCCCTCGACGACCGCCACGCGCAGGCGGGTCCAGACCGTCGCCGGGCCAGGCTCGAACCAGCTCGCCGGCGGCGAACCGCAGCTCGACCGCGTCGCCGTAGCCGAAGCCCTCGAGCGGCGGGGGCGGCGTCGCGTCGGCGGGCCGCGCCGGCGGCGCGCCGTCCGCGCCGGCCGAGGGTGCGTCCGCCGCCTTGACGCGCCACGCGCGCACGGTCACCACGGGCTCGCCGCCCGCCGTCAGCTCGCCCTCGAGCAGCTGCACCGAGCGCCCCGGCCGGATCACCCGCGCGGCCACCGCCACCTCGCCGACCGGCACCGGTCGCAGGATCTCGAACGTGAGCCGGGCGAGCCGCATGCCCTCGCGCGGCTCGCAGCGCTCGAGCGCGCGCCCCAGCAGCGCCGCGGGCGGCCCCGCGTGCTGGTGCGCGGGTTCCACGGCCCGCGCGTGTGCGGCGTCGCCGCGAACCGCCCGTCGCCGAGCGCGACAAAGAACGCGCTCACGACAGGAACGAGCCGTCGGCGGTGGCGGACGGGCCGGCGATCGCGCCGGCCTCCATCAGCGCGCGGATCTCGGCGGCCGAGTAGCCCGGCCTCGGCGAGCACGGCCTCGGTGTCCGCCCCCAGGGCCGGGCCGCCGGCGCGCGGCGGGTCGGCGGGCGTCCGGGAGAGCTTGACCGGGGTGCCGAGGAGCCGGACCGGCGCGTCGGCGCCCGGCTGGTCGACCTCGACGACCATCTCTCGCGCGCGCACGAGCTCGGACTCGAGCGCCTCGTCGAGCCCGAGCACGGGCTCGAGGCAGCAGTCGTGCTCGTCGTTGAACGCCTCCCATTCGGCCCGCGTGCGGCCGGCGAAGACCGCCTCGACCTCGCGGTGCGTGTCCGAGCCGACCGCGTCGAACTGCCGCTCGACGAGGTCGGGCCGGCCGACGCCCTCGCACCACGCCCGCCAGAACTTCGGCTCGAGCGCGCCCAGCGCCACCCAGCCGTCGGCGCACCGGTACGGCCGGTAGCAGAGCAGCCCGCCGGCGAGCTCGGCCCGCCCCCGGCCCGGCGTCGCCCCGCCCGCGAGCACGCGCGCCGCGTCCATCGCCAGCCACGACAGCGCGCCGTCGGCCATCGAGACGTCGACGAGCTGGCCCTCCCCCGACCGGTCGCGCTCGCGCAGCGCGGCGAGGATCCCGAACGCGGCCATCAGCGCGCCGCCCCCCAGGTCGGCGATCTGGCCGGCCGCCTGCACCGGCGGCCCGTCCGGGTCGCCCGTCATCCCCAGCAGCCCGACGCGCGCGAGGTAGTCGATGTCGTGCCCGGCGCGCCCCGCGAACGGGCCGTCCTGGCCGTAGCCGGTGACCGCGCAGTAGACGAGCCGCGGGTTCTCCTCTCGCAGCCGCTCCCAGCCGACGCCGAGCCGCTCCATCACCCCGGGGCGGAACGACTCGAGCAGCACGTCGGCGTCGCGCGCCAGCCGCAGCATGACCTCGCGGCCGCCCTCGGTCTTGAGGTCGATCCGCACCGACCGCTTGCCGCGGTTGAGCGCGAGGAACATCGCGCCGCCCGCGCTCGGCTCGGCGCCGGGGTACCGCGGCGACGCCCAGCGCACGTAGTCGCCCATCCCGGTGTCCTCGACCTTGATCACGTCGGCCCCGAAGTCGGCCAGCAGCAGCGAGCAGAAGCCGCCGGGCAGCAGCCGCGAGAGGTCGAGCACCCGGATCCCGGCCAGAGCGCTCATCGCGGCAGGCCGAGCAGCGCGCGCGCCTCGGCGACCGTCGCCACCCGCCGCCCGGCGTCCTCGGCCATCGTCCGCGCCTTGGCCACCAGCTCGCCGTTCGACCGCGCCATGGTCCCGTCGGGCAGGTAGAAGTTGTCCTCGAGCCCGACCCGCACGTTGCCGCCGAGCGCGAGCGCCGCGGCCACCAGCCCCCACTGCTCGCGCGAGATCCCGATCACGCCCCACTGGTGGGGCACGTCCGGCACCTGCTCGGCCATGTGCGCGAGGTTGCGCGCGGTCGGCCGGATCCCGCCCGTCACGCCCATCACGCACGAGACCTGCAGCGGCGGCTCGAGCACGCCCATGTCGAGCAGCGGATCGAGGTTCGCGAGGTGCCCGGAGTCGAAGCACTCGTGCTCGGGCCGGATGCCGCTCTCGTTCATCGCGGCGAGCAGCGCGAGGATCGTGTCGAACGAGTTCTCGAACACCGCCTTGAACACGAAATCGCGGCGGCGGCGCGAGTACTTCGCGTAGTTCATCGAGCCCATGTTGAGCGCCCCGACGTCGGGCCGAAGCTCGCGCAGGTAGGCGATCCGCTTCTCCACCGGCACGCCGATCGCACCCGTGGAGTAGTTGACGATCACGTCGCCGACCTCAGCCCGGATCGCCTCGGTGATCGCGCGGAAGTCCTCGACCTCGTGCGACGGCGTGCCGTCCGGCCGGCGGGCGTGGATGTGGATCATCGCGCCGCCCTCGTCGACGATCCGCCGCGCCTCGGCGGCGTACTCCTCCGGCGTGTACGGGATGGCGGGACACTGGTCGCGCCCCGCAACCGCGCCGGAGATCGCGCAGGTGAGGATGACCGGGTCGTCGAGGCTCACGACGCCCGGCGCAGGAAGCGGCCCGACCCCTTGCGCCGGTACATCGCCTGGTCGGCCACCGCCAGCAGCTCGTCGACCTCGTCGGCGTCGTCCGGGAAGCACGCCATGCCCACCGACGCCGCCAGCCGCACGCGCCCGCCCGCCATCTCGAGCGGCTCGGCGAACGGCGGCCTGAACGCGCGCTCTGGCCTCGTCGGCGACGCCGTCTCCTGGCGGCAGGTCGGGCAGCACGACCACGAACTCGTCGCCGCCGGCGCGCGCCACGAGGTCGCGCTCCCGGACGGCGTGCCGCAGCCGCGCTGCGATCTCGCGCAGCGCCTCGTCGCCCGCCGCGTGGCCGAGCCGGTCGTTGAGCTCCTTGAAGCCGTCGAGGTCGAGCACCAGCACCGCGACCATGTGACCGTGCGCCCGCGCGCGAGCCAGCGCGGCGCCCAGCATGCGCTGCAGGGCACGGCGGTTGGCCGCGCCGGTGAGCTCGTCGGTGTCCGCTTCCTGCAGGATCCGCCGCTCGCGCTCGACGCGGCCGGTCACGTCGGTGAACGTGCTGAGCGCTCCGTACTGCCGGCCGTCGGCTTCGGTCAGCGGGCTGGCGTCGACCTCGACCCAGAGCGCGTTGCCGTCGGCCCGCTCGACCTGGACGAGCACGCCGCGGACGGTCTCGCCGGCGAGCGCGCGCCGTACGGGCGACGCGGAGGCCTCGAGCCGGGCGCCGCCGCGGCGGCGCAGCTCGACGGGCAGGTCCCGCAGCCGGCTGCCGACCAGGTCGCCGGCACCGAAAAGCTCGGCGGCCGGCTGGTTGGCGCGCGTGATCCGCCCGGCGAGGTCGACGACGACCAGGCCGTCCTGCAGGTTCTCGACGATCGCGGCGTCGATCTGCTCGCGCTCGCGCACGTCCGTGAAGTCCTCGAGGCTGACCAGCACGGTCCCGTTCCCGAGCGGGCGCGCCCGCACCCGGCACCAGCCCGCCCCGCCGCAGTCCTCGACCGCGTCCACGGCCTCACCGCCGAGCGCCGCGACCGCCGCCGAGCGCCCGACCTCGCGCGCGTCGTCGTGATTGGCCCAGCGCAGGGACACGCCACCGGGCTCCTCGCCCCAGATCTGCAGCCCGACGGGAATGGCGCCGAGCAGCGTGAAGCCGTCCATGCCGATCACGACGGCGGCGAGACTAGCGTCAGACGGGGACGACGCCGTTGCGTTTGAACGGTCGCTGGACGCGCTTGCCCTCCGCCATCTCGAGGGCGCGGATGATCGTCGGGCGGGTCTCGCGCGGGTCGATCACGTCGTCGACCATGGCGTTGCGGGCGGCCACGTAGACGTCGATCAGGCCGCGATAGGCCTCGATCAGCTCCGCTCGCTTGGCGGCCGGGTCCTCGGCCTCCTCGACCTGCTTGCGGAAGACGATCTCGACCGCGCCCTCGGGACCCATGACCGAGATCTCGGCGCTCGGCCAGGCGACGATCAGGTCGGGCTCGTACGCGCGGCCGTTCATCACGTAGTAGCCGGCGCCGTAGGCCTTGCGGATCACGACGGTGACCTTGGGCACGGTCGCGCTGGCGACCGCGTGGAGCATCTTCGCGCCGTGGCGGATGATGCCCGCGGCCTCGACCTTGGTGCCGACCATGAAGCCCGGCACGTCGACGAGGAACACCAGCGGCAGGCCGAACGCGTTGCAGAGGTTGACGAAGCGCGCCGCCTTGTCGGCCGAGTCGTTGTCGAGGATCCCGCCCAGGTGCTTCGGCTGGCTGGCGACGATGCCCACCGGCCGGCCGCCCATCCGCGCCAGGCAGGTGATGATCGTGCGCGCGAACTTCGGCTTGAGATCGAGCCACTCGCCGTCGTCGACGACGCGCCGGATCACGTCGTACATGTCGTACGCCTGGCGGTTCGAGGCGGGCAGCACGTCGAGCAGCTCGTCGTCCATGCGGTCGACCGGGTCGTCGCTGGAGCGCACCGGCGGCCGCTCCTCGCAGTGCGACGGGAAGTAGGAGAGGTACTCGCGGATGCGCGCGATGCACTCCTCGTCGTCGGCCACCTCGAGGTCGCCGACGCCCGACGTGCGGCAGTGCACGCGCGCGCCGCCCAGCTCCTCCTGCGTGACGTCCTCGCCCACCGCGGCCCGCACCAGGTGCGGGCCGGCCAGGGCCATCGAGCCGCGGCCGGAGACCATCGGCACGAAGTCGGCGAGGCCCGGGATGTAGGCCGTGCCCGCCGCGCACGGCCCCATCAGCGCGGCCACCTGCGGGATCACCCCGCTGGCCACGACCTCCTCGCGAAACAGGTGCCCGGAGCCCGCGAACAGCGAGCCGACCGCCTCCTGGATCCGCGCGCCCGCGGAGTCGAGCAGCCATACGAACGGCATCCGCTTGGTCAGGGCCAGCTCGCGCAGCCGGGCCACCTTCAGCTCTCCGGTCGTCCCCATCGAGCCGGCCATGACCGTGAAGTCGTACGCGCACACCGCCACCATCCGCCCGTCGACCCGCCCGTAGCCGGTGACCACGCCGTCGGCGGGCGCCTCCCGATCCTCGAGCCCGCGCACCGAGTGGTGGATCCCGGCGTGGATGCCGAGCTCGGTGAACGTCCCCTCGTCGACCAGCAGCGCGATCCGCTCGCGAGCGGTCAGCTTGCCCCGCTCGTGCTGCCGTGCGATCCGCTCCTCCCCGCCCCCGAGCAGCGCCTTCGCGCGGCGCTCCCGAAGGTCGTCGACGAGCGGCCGGAGCACTAGCGGGTGACGGGCTCGAGGATCTCGGTGACGAGGTCGACTGCCGCGGGGTCCTCGAGTGCGGTGACCTCGAGGCCCACCAGCCGGCCTTCGCCGCGCAACCGCGCGAGCACGTCGCGGATCTCGTCGGGCTGAAGCCCGCCCGGCACCGGGAACTGGGCATTGATCACCGACGGGTCGAGCACGTCGACGTCGAGGTGCACGAACACCGGCCCGTCGTCCGGCACGCCCTCTCCGACCCCGGCGCGCTCCACCTCGACCCGCTCGCCGGAATCCAGGTCGCGCACGCCGACGAACGACACGGCGGCCGGATCGATCGTGTCCGGCCAGCCGGCGTCCCAGCGCCCGCAGGCCGCGGCCAGGCACATGCCGCCGAGGAAGCCGCTCGGGGTCGAAGCGGGCGTGTTGAAGTCGCCGTGGGCGTCGAACCACACCACCTGCAGCCCGGGCACGCGCCGCGCCGCGGTCGGCAGCGTGGCGATGCAGATCGTGCAGTCGGAAGCCGTCAGCAGCGGCAGCTCGCCCTGGTCGAGCGCGGCCGAGACCTCGGCCGCCGCCGCCTCGAGCACCGGACGGGAGTTCGGCAAGTCCTCCGACCAGTCGCGCGGCGCGCCCGGCGAGGCCTCGCCGACCACGCGGCCGCCGAGCGCCCGCGCAAGCGCCTCGGCCCCGGCGCCCGCGCCGTCGGTGCGGTCCGACGTCCGCGCTCGCAGGCACGTGATTCTCAGCGGCCTGTCCATTCCGGCTCCCGCTTCTCGAAGAACGCCTTCACGCCCTCCTGGATGTCGTCGGTCGAGAACGCGAGCGTGAGCTGTGCGTGCAGGTACTCGAGCGCGTCGGCCAGCGCCATGTCCTGCTGGCGGAACAGGGCGTCCTTGCCGAGCCGCATGAGCACCGGCGACTTGGCCGCCAGCCGCTCCGCCCAGTCGCGCACGAAGCCCTCGAACTCGCCGGCCGGCACGACGCGGTTCACGATCCCGATCCGCTCGGCCTCCTCGGCCGAGATCTGCTCGCCCAGCAGCAGCAGCTCGGTCGCCTGCTTGCGCGGCACGTTGCGGTAGATCAGCGCCATGACCATGAACGGGAACACCCCGACGTTGATCTCCGGCGTCCCGAAGCGCACGCCCTCGCGAGCCACGATCAGGTCGCAGGCGAGCGCCACGCCGAGCGCCCCGGCCAGCACGTGCCCGTTGGCCGCGCAGATCGTCGGCTTGCCCAGCTCGCCGATCAGCCGGAACAGCCGCGGGAAGCGAGCGGTCCCGAAGTGCTTGTGGACGAGCGGCGCCTCGGACGCGAAGCCCGCGAGGTTGCCGCCGCTCGAGAACACCTTGTCGTGCGTCGAGGTCAGTACGACGCAGCGCACGTCATCGTCGTCGCGCGCGGCCTCGAAGGCGGCGATCAGGTCGTCGAGCAGCTCGTCGGAGAGCGCGTTGCGCGTGTCGGGCTGGTCGAGCGCGATCGTCGCGATGCGGTCGGCGCGCTCGTAGCGGACGGTTCCAGGCACCGGCGGGACGTTACCGGCGGGACGTCGCCAGCGATCCGGCGATGCGCCTGCCCACGAGTAGTGGCGCTGCGCCAGGTTCGGGTGTGTATCGTCGCGGGTAACAGGCGAGTAGCTCGGTACGAGGGGGGACATATGCGACGTTCGTCGTGCGCGGCCATTGCTGCCGCGATGTTGTTCGTTGTCTTTGCGGAGGCCGCAACGGCCAAGGTCGCGGCGCGCGACCGGCTGGACGCCTACACGGCGGTCGTGCAGGCCGGCCAGCTGGCGATGCTTGCGGAGCAGGGGTTCGACGCCACCGGCCAGCGGGAGGTCGCCGGCGGCATCGAGGTCGGCCTCGTGCTGACCAAGCACCAGCGCGCGAAGCTCGCGCGCGACGGCGTCCGCACGCAGCTGACGCGGGTGCAGGGCGGCCTCACCGTGCAGGAGTTCGCGGCCCGCCAGGCGCTCGCCGGCTTCACGGTCTGGCGCTCCTACGACGAGCCCGGGGGCTTCCGCGACCAGATGTACGCCCTCGCGGATCGCCACCGCGGCATTGCGAAGCTCGTGCGGCTCGGGACGACGATCCAGGGTCGCGAGATCCTCGCGATCAAGTTGACGGCCGGCGCACGCGGCGTGCGCGACGGCAGGCGACCTGCCGTGCTCTACAGCTCGGTCCAGCACGCGCGCGAGTGGATCGCGGGTGAGACGAACCGCCGGCTGATGAACTGGTACGTCGACCGCTGGCGCGCCGAGGATCCCGCGATCAAGGACCTGCTCGAGACGACCGAGCTGTGGTTCGTGCTCGTCGCGAACCCGGACGGCTACCAGTACACCCACGACGGCGACCGCCTGTGGCGCAAGAACATGCGCAATAACGACGGCGACCCGGCCCATTCGATCGCCGACGGCGTCGACCCCAACCGCAACTGGCCGAGCCACTTCAAGTACGACGAGGAGGGCTCGTCGTCGATCTTCTCGAGCGAGACCTACCGCGGCACGGCCCCGGCCTCCGAGGCCGAGACGCAGGCACTCAAGGGCCTGCTCGACCGCGTCGGCTTCGAGTTCCACGTCAACTACCACTCGGTCGGCGAATGGCTGCTGTACGCCGAGGGCTGGCAGATCGCCACCCCGACGGCCGACGACCCGATCTACTTCGCGCTGTCGGGCAACCTCGACCGGCCGGCGATCCCGGGCTTCCACCCGGGGCTCAGCTCCGACGTCCTGTACGTCACCAACGGCGAGACGACCGACTACGCGCACGCCACCACGGGCGCGCTGGCGTGGACGCCCGAGCTCGGCGACGGCTGCCCGACGACCGACTGCGGGTTCGTCTTCCCAGACGACGAGGCGGAGGTGCAGAAGGAGTTCGAGCGCAACTTGCCGTTCGCGCTCTCGGTCGCCAAGTCGGCCGACGACCCGGATGACCCGGACTCGTCGCTCGGCATCCAGACCAAGCCGCTGTACGTCAAGAGCGACGACCCGTACAAGGACGGCCTGCCGGGTGCGAACTTCACGTTCAAGCACTCCTACGGCGACCCGCAGCCCGTGCGGGTGGTGGCCAAGCGCAGCCTCGGCGCGGTCGACGTCAAGTACCGCATCAACGGCGGGGCGACGCAGACCCGTACCACCCAGGAGTGGGGCGGCGGCGAGCGCTTCAGCCCGGCCGACGTGCACTACCGGGTGATGAACGGCACCGTGGTCGGCACCAACCCCGGTGACTCGGTCGAGGTGTGGTTCGAGGGCGACGAGGGCGGGGTGCTCTACCGCTCGGACCCGTTCACCTACCGGGCCGTGTCCGAGACGAACAACCGCGTGCTGGTCGTGGCGGCCGAGGACCGCACCGGCGCCTCGACTGCGCAGGCGCCCGGGAGCTACGCCGGCTTCTACGTCGACGCCGTGGCGGACGCCGGCTATCGCGGCCGACGTCTACGACATCGACGCCAGCGGCCGCACCGCCCCGGATCAGCTCGGCGTGCTCAGCCATTACGACGCGGTGCTCTGGTACACCGGCAACGACGCGGTCACGCGCACGGCCGGGCAGTCCCGGGCAACGCCGACCGGCTCGCGCTCGACCAGATGCTCGAGGCGCGGGCGTACATGAACGAGGGCGGCCGCGTGCTCTACACGGGCAAGCAGGCCGGCTTCCAGTTCTCGCCCGCGGCCGGGAACCAGTTCTACGACCCGAAGGGCGAGATCGCGTGCGCCCCGACGCCGCCGCCGGGCACCGATCCGCGGCGGTGCCTGCTGCTGCCAGGGCTCGGGCGACGGCACGAACGACGTGCTCGAGTACTGGCTCGGCGGGTTCGTGTACGTGGCGAACGACGGCGCCGACGGCGCCGGCGGCGTGTTCGACGTCAACGGCCTCGACGATCCGTTCGCGGGCCTGGAGTGGAGCTTCAACGGCCCCGACAGCGCCGACAACCAGAACACCGGCGGCTCGTTCGTCGCGACGAGCGGCATCCTGCCGCCGGACGAGTTCCCGCAGTTCGAGAGCTGGCCGTCGGCGCGCTGGGACAAGCCCGGCGGGCCGTTCGAGCCGCACCGGGCACCCAGTACGTCTACTCGCAGCTCGCCGACGTGTCGTACAAGCGGCTGACGCGGGAGATCGCCGTACCGGCCGGCGGCGGCAACCTGACGTTCTGGACCTCGTATGACACGGAGTCGCACTGGGACCACCTGTTCGTGGAGGCCCGCACGGCCGGCGGCGACGACTGGACGACGCTGCCGGACGCCAACGGCACACCACGCAGGAGACCGGCGACAGCTGGCGGCCGGGTGGACGAGCTGCACCGGCAGCTCGAGCGCTACGTGACCTGGGACGGCGACAGCACCTGCACGCCGGTCGGCTCGGCGGGCGGCCAGTGGCACGCCGCGTCCGGGAACTCGGCCGGCTGGCAGCAGTGGACGATCAACGTCGGCGCCTACGCCGGGCAGACGGTCGAGATCTCGATCGCCTACGCGAGCGACTGGTCGGTGCAGAACCTCGGCGTGTTCCTCGACGACATCGCGGCGCCGGACGGCACGTCGACGTCGTTCGAGGCCGGGTTCGACGGCTGGGCGGTCACCGGCCCGCCGCCCGGTAGCGGGCCGAACGCGAACAACTGGACCCGCACGGACTCCTCGGGGTTCCCGGTCGGGTCTGCCATCAGCACGCCCGACTCGCTGCTGATGGGGTTCGGGTTCGAGGGGATCTCCACCTGCGCGAGCCGCGAGGTGGTGATGGAGCGCATCCTCGGGCACCTGCTCGACTGACGTGACGCGTGGCGGCCATGGGCTAGCTTTGGCCCATGGCCGCCACCGACGTCCTCAAGCCGGACCACTCCGCCGCGCGGCGGCACTTCATCTTCACCGACGAGCACGAGCAGCTGCGGGAGTCGATCAGGGCGTTCGTGCGCAAGGAGCTGCGCCCGCACTCGGCCGAGTGGGAGCAGTCGACGTTCCCGGACTGGGTGTTCTCCCGCATGGGCGAGCTGGGCCTGCTGGGCCTCTCGTTCCCCCAGGAGTACGGCGGGCAGGGCGGCGACTACCCGTGCAACCTCGTGCTCGCCGAGGAGATCGTGCACGCCGACTGCGGCGGCCTGGCCATGGGCCTCGCGGTCCACACCGACATGGCGACGCCGCCGATCCTCGCGTTCGGCACCGAGGAGCAGAAGCAGGCATACCTCGTGCCGTCGATCCGGGGGGAGAAGATCTCCTGCCTCGGGATCACCGAGCCGGACGCGGGGTCAGACGTGTCGGGGATCAAGACGCGCGCGGTCCGCGACGGTGACGAGTGGGTGATCAACGGCTCGAAGACCTACATCACCAACGGCCACCGCGCCGACTTCATCGTGCTCGTCACGAAGACCGACGTCGACGCCGGCTACGACGGCTTCACGCTGTTCATCGTCGACATGGACGCCCCGGGCGTGATCCGCGAGGAGCGGCTGCGCAAGCTCGGGATGCACGCGTCCGACACCGCGCTGCTGGCGTTCCAGGACGTGCGCGTGCCGGACAGCGCCGTGCTCGGCGAGGTCGGCAAGGGCTTCTACCACATCATGTGGGAGCTCCAGGGCGAGCGGCTGATCGGCGCCGCGGGGGCCGTCGCGGCCGCGCAGGCCGTGTTCGACCGCACGCTCGCCTACGCGGGCGAGCGGCACGCGTTCGGGCGGCCGATCGGCAAGTTCCAGGTCACCCGCCACAAGTTCGGCGAGATGGCCACGAAGATCGAGGCGGGGCGCCAGCTCGTCTACACGACCGCTTGGCGCCACATGAACGGCGAGTACCCGGTGCGCGAGATCTCGATGGCGAAGCTGTACGCGTCGCGGATGGCATGCGAGGTCGCCGACGAGTGCCTGCAGATCCACGGCGGCGCCGGCTACATGCAGGAGTACGGCATCGAGCGCGTGTGGCGCGACCTGCGGCTCAACCGCATCGGCGCCGGCACCGACGAGATCATGCTCGACGTCATCGGCCGCTCGTACGGGCTCTGATTGGGGAGCGAGGCGCACCCCAAAGGTTCGGTTAGCCGTCCTTTGCGTGGTACGGCCTGGTGGGAGAGTTCCGGGCCATGCCTGGAGTCATTGCGCACAATCTCTTCCACCGCGTCGGGGACCTGCGGACCCGCGTGGACGTGCTCCGCGACGTCTCGCTCGAGGCGCCGGCCGGCCGGCTGACGGCCGTCGTCGGGCCGTCGGGCTCAGGCAAGACGTCGCTCCTCCATGTGCTGGCCGGCCTCGACCGCCCCGCGGGCGGAACGCTGTGCGTCGACGAGCGCCCCCTGAGCGGGCTCAACGAGCTCGAGCTCACGCGCCTGCGCCGCGAGCACATCGGCCTCCTACTCCCAGCTGCGTCGGTCCTCCCCACGATCACCGTGCGCGAGAACGTCGCGCTCCCGCTGCTGATCGCCCGCCGCGAGCACGACGCCGCCACGATCGACGCGCTGCTCGACCGCGTGGGCCTCAGCGCACACCGCGACGACCGCGCCGGCGAGCTCACCCCTGCCGAGCGGCAGCGGGCCGCGCTGGCGCGCGCGATCGCCGGCAGCCCCGCGGTCCTCCTGGCCGACGAGCCGGCAGGCGACCTCGACCCGGCCGAGGGCGCCGCGCTGCTCGAGCTGCTGCGCGACATCGCACACGAGGACGGCGTCACGGTCGTGCTCTTCACGCGCGACGCCGAGGCTGCGGCCGCGGTCGCCGACCGCGTCGTCGAGCTCGACGGCGGCCGCGTGGTCGAGCCTGCTGCAGCGCCGCTCGCGGCGTAGCTGGCACGATCCCGCCTCCTGAACTGAGACTGGAGGCTGACATGGGAGTGCTGGACGACAAGGTGGCGATCGTCACCGGCTCGGCGCGCGGCATCGGCCGCGCGACGGCCGAGCTGCTGAGCGAGCACGGCGCCCGCGTCCTCATCAACGACCTCGACGCCGACCTCGCCGCCCAGACCGCGTCGGAGATCGACGGCGAGACGGTGGTCCACGGCGGCGACCTCACCGCTCCGGGCGCGTGCGACGCGCTCGTGCAGACCGCGATCGACGCCTGGGGCAAGCTCGACATCATCGTCAACAACGCCGGCTACACGGTCGACGCGCCGATCCACAAGATGAGCGACGACGCCTTTCAGAAGATGCTCGACATCCACACGGTGGTGCCGTTCCGCGTCGTCCGCGCCGCCGCGCCGCACCTGCGCGAGCCGGCCAAGGCGGAGCGCGAGCGCGGCGAGGAGGTCTTCCGCAAGATCGTCAACGTGTCCTCGATCTCGGGCACGATGGGCAACGCCGGCCAGGCGAACTACTCGGCCGGCAAGAGCGCCGTCGTCGGCATCACGAAGACGCTGGCGAAGGAGTGGGGCCAGTTCAAGATCAACGTCAACGCGGTCGCGTTCGGCTGGATCGAGACGCGGCTGACCGCCTCCAAGGACGCCGAGAACACGATGGAGATCGGCGGCGAGCGGGTGCAGCTCGGCATCCCTGACGAGATGCGCGGCATGAAGTCGATGCTGATCCCGCTGGGTCGCAGCGGCACGCCCGAGGAGGCGGCCGGCGGCGTGTTCTTCCTCTGCTCGCCGTGGTCGAACTTCGTGCACGGGCAGGTGCTCAACGTCACGGGCGGCCAGTTCACCGGGATGACGACCTGACCTCGCCGCCCGGGGCCGCCGAGGGCTGGCGCAGCTCGGACGCGCGTGGCAATAATCTGCTCGCATGAAGGTCGTCAAGCCAGAAGGCCACCACCGCGAGACGCCTCGCGGCGTGGTCGGCGGCGCCGAGATCTCGCAGGCGACCACGGGAGCCACGAACCTCTACATGGGCGTCTTCCGCGTACCGGCGGGCGCCCAGTCGCGCCCCCACTACCACGACTCCTGCGAGAGCGCCGTCTACATGCTGTCCGGCAGCCTCGAGGTCCGGTGGGGTGATCAGCTCGAGCAGACGGTCACGATCGGGCCGGGGGACATGGTCTACGTCCCCCCGCGCGAGACCCACTTCCTCCAGAACCTGTCGGAATCCGAGGCCGCCGAGTACGTCGTCGCCCGGGATTCGCCGACCGAGGACTCGGTCGAGGTTCCCTGGGCGGGTTGAGTCCGCTCGAGCGAACGTCAACTGCGCTGGGTAGGGAAGGTGAGGGAGCCAGCGTGGTCGGCTATGGCCCGAACTATCGCGGATCACCCCGGGTTTCCCGGGGCTATCGGGGATAGTTCGCGAACTATCCCGCCTAGGCCGCGGTTTCCGCGGCTAATCGGGGATAGTTCGCGACCGCCCGCCCACCGCGCGCGTGTTCCTCGAGCGGCGGCCGACACCCCAGCCTCCCTACCCAGCCGCAGTTGACGTTGACGTTCGCCGGCAGGGCCACACCCTTGACAGATCACCAAGCTGAGTGAATACTCACAAGCTATGCAGAGTGATCACTCACAAGCTCGACCTCGCTGGACGTTCGCGATCGTGTCGATCGCGCTCTTCATGGTCGTGCTCGACAACCTCGTCGTCACGACCGCGCTGCCCTCGATCCAGTCCGATCTGGGCGCGACGATCGAGTCGCTCCAGTGGACGGTCAACGCGTACACGCTCTCGTATGCGGTGCTGCTGCTGACCGGCGCCGCGCTCGGCGACCGCTTCGGCCGGCGCCGGATGTTCGTCCTCGGCCTCGCCCTCTTCACCGCCGCGTCCGCCGCCGCCGCGCTCGCTCCCACCACCGGCGCGCTGATCGCCGCACGGGCGGTGCAGGGCGTCGGCGCCGCGGTCGTCACGCCGCTGACGCTCACCCTGCTGGCCGACGCGTTCCCGGTCGGCCGCCGCGGCCTGGCGATCGGCGCGTGGTCGGGCATCTCCGGCCTCGCCGTCGCGCTCGGGCCGCTGATCGGCGGCGCCGTCGTCGACGGCATCTCGTGGCAGTGGATCTTCTGGATCAACGTGCCGATCGGCCTCGCGCTGCTGCCGGTCGCCCTCCGCCGCCTGACCGAGAGCCACGGGCCGGCGCGGTCGCTCGACCTGCCGGGCGTGGCGCTGGCCAGCGCCGGCCTGCTCGGGCTCGTCTACGGGATCGTCCGCGGTGCGGAGCTGGGCTGGACGAGCGCGACCGTGCTGGGCTCGATGCTCGCCGGCGTCGCTCTGCTGGTCGCCTTCCTGGCCTGGGAGCGGCGA
Organism: uncultured Solirubrobacteraceae bacterium; assembly: GCA_963838655.1. Classification (GTDB taxonomy): domain Bacteria; phylum Actinomycetota; class Thermoleophilia; order Solirubrobacterales; family Solirubrobacteraceae; genus DASSUW01. Next base: position 37,968 of record CAWIRW010000008.1, read on the forward strand.
ACGCCCGAGCCGATGCTGCCGCTGGGCTTCTTCCGCTCGCGCGCCTTCGCCTCCGTGAACGTCGTGTCGCTCGCCATGTACTTCGGCGTGTTCGGCTCGATCTTCCTGCTCGCGCAATTCTTCCAGGTGGCGCAGGGCTACTCGCCGCTCGAGGCCGGCCTGCGCACGCTGCCCTGGACCGGCATGCCGATGATCGTGGCGCCGATCGCCGGGCTGCTCTCGGACCGGATCGGCTCGCGGCCGCTGATGGCGACCGGGCTCGCCCTGCAGGCGGTGGCGATCGGGTGGCTGGCCTCGGTGTCGACCCCGACGACGCCGTACGGCGACTTCGTGGTCCCGTTCGTGCTCGCCGGCGTCGGCATGGCGCTCGTGTTCGCGCCGGCCGCCAACGCCGTGCTCGCGGCCGTCCGGCCGGAGGAGGCCGGGCAGGCCTCGGGCGCCACCAACGCGGTCCGCGAGCTCGGCGGCGTGCTCGGCATCGCGGTCCTCGCCACCGTGTTCGCCTCCAACGGCTCCTACGAGTCGCCGCAGGCGTACACCGACGGCATGACGAGCGCGGTCTGGGTCGGCGCCGCGGTGCTCGCCGCCGGAGCGCTGGCGGCCCTCTTCGTGCCCGGTAGGCCGCGGCGCGACAAGGCCCCGATCGGCGACCCGGTCCCCGCCGCCGCCTAGGCGAACGCGAACCCGGTGACGCCGGGGTCGAAGCGCAGCGCGAGGCGATGTTCGCCGGCCAGCGGCAGGGAGACGAGCCGGTAGAGCCGCTGGCGCGTGACCGTGACGCGCCCGCGGCGCACGTCGGCGCCCGCCTGGTCGGCGCGGATCGGCTTGCCGTCGAGCAGCACCCGGACATGACGCCGCCGGTCGCCGTGCGAGCCGAGCACGAGGTAGACCGACTTGCCGAGCACGCGGGCGTCGAGGCGGGCGTCCGCGACGGCCTCGGCCGACTCCTCGTCGACGCGCCAGCGGCCCCCGAGAGCGAACGAGTGGCGCGCCAGCCGGGCGCCGGGCCTCGCATAGTCGTGCACGCCGAGCTGTGGCGTACCGACGAAGCCCCGGGCGCGCGCGGCGCCGAGATACGTCTCCGGCGTGCTCATCCGCCAGGCGCGCTCGCCGGGCGGCACGCGGACGCCGTCGCCCAGCCGGTCCGCGCCCGCCTCGGCGAGCAGCGCGCGGATCGCTGCCTCGGTCTCCTCGTAGGCGCCCTCGCCGACGTGCGCGTAGCGGACACGGCCGCGCGCGTCGACGAGGTACTTCGACGGCCACGCCTGGTTGCCCCAGGCCTGCCAGGTCGCGTACTCGTTGTCCTGCGCGACGGGGTAGCGGATCCCGTTCTGCCGGATCGAGGCCGCCACGTTGCCGGCCTCGTGCTCGAACTGGAACTCCGGCGTGTGCACTCCGATGACGACCAGCCCGTCGGCGCGATAGCGCTCGCTCCACGCCTTCAGGTACGGCAGCGTGCGGAGGCAGTTGATGCACGTGTAGGTCCAGAAGTCGACGAGCACGACCTTCCCGCGCAGTCCGGCGAGCGACAGCGGGCGCTCGCCCGGAGTGCTGAACCAGCGCTGGGTGCCCGTGAAGTCGGGCGCGCGGCCGAGGGCGGGAAGCGCCGCTGCGTCGGCAGCGGCGGCGGCCTCGAAGCGCGCCGGGCCGCGCAGATCGGCGAGCCGCCGCTCGACCGCATCGGAGCGCTCGAGCGCGCCCGTGGGGTTGACGATCGCGGAGGGGAAGCTGGTCGCCAGCGCCGTCTGGAAGCGCACGTCCAGGTCGGCGGCGACGGCCACCGCCGTCAGGACCATCACGGCGCCGAGCGCGCGCTGGACCACCGGCCCACGGCCGGCGCGCCGGACGCGTCCCGCCACGCGGCGCCCACCGAGCGCGAGCGCGAGCAGCACGCAGGCCGAGCCCGCGGAGTACGCGAGCGCGATCGGCAGCGTGCGTTCGGCGGCGGCGCTGACGGTGATGACCGCCGCGAGGATCGGCCCCGCGCACGGCGCGTAGGCGAGGCCCAGCGCGGCGCCGACCAGGAGGCCAGACCGCAGCCCATCGCCGCGCCCCCGCGGCCCGACCCGCGGCAGCCGTGACAGCGGCCCTTCGAGCAGCGCACCGAGCCGCGGCACCACCAGCGCGATCCCGAAAGCGAGCAGCACGACGGCAGCGAGCGTGCGCAGGGCCGAGTCGCCGAGCCCCACTCCGTCGACCACGGCACCGAAGCCGACGATGGTCACCGTGAACGTAGCGGCGAGCCCGACCACCACCCCGAGCGGCCGCCGCCGGCCGCCCGTCGCCCCCGCCGACAGCACCGCCGGGAGCACCGGTAGCACGCACGGGCTCAGCGCCGTGCCCGCGCCCGCCACGAACGCGAACAGCACGAGCAGCACCATGCGCCGACCTTACGCCTCGGAGACGGCGCCGAGGTCGAAGCGGCAGCCGGAGAAGTACGCGCCCGCCGGCGACGCGAGGTAGGCGACGAGCTCGGCCACCTCGCTCGCCGGCGTCGCCGCGCCCGGCAGGATCGCCACCGGACGGATCGCGAGCCGTGCCCACTCGATCGAGAGCGTGCGCGCCATCGTCTCCAGGCCGGCCCGGGACGCCTCGGCCTGCGCGTCGCCCGGCGGCGGCGCGAGCAGCACGATCAGGCCGCCGCCGGACATCGCGCGCGTCGCCACCGGCCGGACGGCGAGCCACGCCCCGTCGATCGCGCTCAGCGCCGAGCCGGCCGAAGATGCGTCCCAGACGAGCACCCCCACCTCGCCCTCGACGCCGATCTCGTCGCCCGCGGGGTCGACCTGGGTCTGCTCGACGGCCGCGCCGAGGGCGGTGGCGCGGGCGGCCACGACGGGCGCGAAGCTCGCTACGCCGGGCGGCGTCGCGACGAGCACGCGGACGCCGGCCAGCAGGCCTGCCCGCAGGACCTCCGTCACGCGCGACGCAGCTCGCGGCGCTCGCGTGCCACCCCGCGCCGCCCGACGGCGTCGAGCTGGGCGTAGAGCTTGCGCACCTCGGCGAAGATCGCGTTCGCCACCTGCTGCTGCTGGTCGCGGGTCGGCTCCGGTATCCGCTCCCAGCGGATCGGGTCGCCGTACAGGATCGTCACCTTGGGGAACTGCAGGCGCTTCCAGTTGCGCACCTGCGAGGAGCCGTGGATGGCGACCGGCACGATCGTGGCGCCGGACTCGAGCGCCAGCCGCCCGATCCCACGCCGGACGGTGTCCGACAGCTTGCCCGTCCGCGAGCGGCCGCCCTCGCTGTACATCGCGACGCAGCCGCCCCGGCTCAGCACGCTGTTGGCGGTCGCGAACGCCTCCTCGTCGGCGAAGCCGCGCCGCACCGGGAACACGCCGCCGTGGGTGTAGATCCATTGCAGCGGCGGCACGAAGAGCTGCGACTTGGCCATGAACCGGACCTTGCGACGGATCGCCGTGCCGACGAAGAAGTGGTCCATGAACGAGGAGTGGTTGGGCGCGAGGATCACCGGGCCCGACGCGGGCACCTTCTCGGCGCCGATACCCCGCGCGCGGAAGAACACCCATGCGTAGAGCGTGGTGGTGATCCGCACGGCCTCGTAGACCCAGTCCGGGTCGCGGGTGCGGGAGCGCTCGTGGAAGCGCGCGAAATGCTCAGCCGGGCGCGGGTCCTTGTAGACCTGCTCCCGGATCGGGGCAAGCTTCTCCTCCGTCATCGCGTCATTGTGCCGCGTTAACGCCCCAGCAGGCTCAGGAAGCGGCGCGCGCGGTCCGGCCCGTCGGCGATCTGCTCGCGCACCGCGGCGAGCCCCGCGCGCAGCTCGGCGTCGCCGACCTCGACGGGCATCATCGAGTCCTGCAGCTCGGACGAGGATGTCGTCGGCCTCCTCGAGCGCGTCCGCCGTCTGCTCGACGAACCCGCGCGCCCCCTGCGACGGCCGGCCGGCCGAGGCGGCCGCGAACGCCCGCCCCGGCAGCTCGTGGCGCTCGGCGAAGCCCGCGTGGGTGCGCTGGGCGCGGCCGTACGCCGCCTGCACGGGCCGGAAGAGCTGCTCCTCCAGACGGTCGCCGCTCGCTTCGTCGAGCTGCTCGTACGCCGCGCCCAGCGCGGCGACGGCGACGCCGATCTCTTCGGTCGCCTCGGCGATCGTGCCGAGCAGCTGCTCCCGCGCCTCGCGCGTGACGTAGGCCATGGCGAGAGTATGGTGCCCTCCTTTCCCATCCCCGAGAGAGGAGCGGCGTGGCCGGCATCGAGGCGCACATCACCGGCACCATCTGGAAGATCGAGGTCGCGGTCGGCGACACCGTCGAGGAGGGCGACACGGTGCTCATCCTCGAGTCGATGAAGATGGAGATGCCGGTCGAGGCCGAGGACGAGGGGACCGTCAAGGAGATCCTCGTCGCGGAGGGCCAGGCGGTCTCCGAGGGCGACACGCTGATCGTGCTCGAGTAGCCGTCCGAGCGCAGCCGTAGCTTTCCGCGCGTCGGCAAGCCCAAGGAGCGCGGATGCTGGACCTCGACGACCGCCTGGACGAGCTCAAGCAGCTCGGCCTCTACCGCCGCACCAGAATGGTGAGCGGCCCACAGGGCCCGCGGGTGGTGCTCGACGGGCGGCCGGTGCTCGTGCTGTGCTCGGGCAACAGCCTCGGCCTCGCCGACCACCCGCGGGTGCGCGAGGCGGCCGCCGACGCCGCCATGCGCTGGGGCGTCGGCGCCGGAGCCTGCCGCGTGACCTCCGGCACGATGACGCTCCACCGCCGGCTCGAGGAGCGCCTCGCGCGCTTCGTGGGCGCCGACGCGACGGTCGTCTTCGGCTCCGGCTCGCTCGCCAACCTCGGCGTCATCCCGGCGCTCGCCCGCAAGGGCGAGGTCGTCTTCCACGACGAGCTGGCCCACGCGTCGATCGTGGACGGCTGCCGCCTCGCGGGCGCCGACGTGTTCGCCTACCGCCACGCCGACGCCGAGCACCTGGCGTGGGGGCTCGCGCAGGCCGACGGCCGCGGCGCGCTGATCGCCACCGACGGCGTGTTCGGCCTCGACGGCGACGTCGCGCCGCTCGAGGAGATCGTGCGCCTCGCGCACCGCTACGACGTGCGCGTGCTCGTCGACGAGGCGCCAGGGCCTGGGCTCGCTCGGGCCCGGCGGGCGCGGCGCGGTCGCCGAGGCCGGGCTCGAGGGCGAGGTCGACGTCGTCACCGGCTCGCTCGGCAAGGCGCTCGGCTCGTACGGCGGCTTCGCGTGCTGCGACCACCTCACCGCCCGCTTCCTGGTCAACAGCGCCCGCACGCTGCACCACTCGACCGCGCCGCCGCCGATGGCCGTGGCCGCCGCGATGGCGGCGCTGGAGCTGCTCGAGGCCGAGCCGCGCCGGGTCGAGAAGCTGCTCGGCAACGCCGAGGCGCTGCGCGACGAGCTCGCGCGCGAGGGCTTCGAGGTCGCGGGCGCGGGCGCCCACGTCGTGCCGCTGCTGGTCGGGGACGCCGAGCCCGCCGCCCGGATCGTCGACCACGCACTCGAGCAGGGCGTGTTCGCCGAGGCCGTGCTCCCGCCCGGCGGTGCCCGACGGCGCCGCGCGCGTGCGGCTGGCGGTGATGGCCTCCCACACCCGCGCCGAGCTGCGCGACGCCGCCCGAGCGCTGGCTCGCGCCGCGCTGCGCGCCGGCGTCCGGCCGGGCGCGAGCGGCCCCGTCGCGCTCGCCCACTACGACGACCTGCAGCGCGCCGCGTAAGGGCGCATGCGGCTTACTCGCACTCGCAAGCTCGCGCGAGCGCCTTAGTTACCGGCGCCGCCCGCCGCCTCCTGGACGATCGAGGCGTCGATGAGCCATTCGACGGGGGCGTGGTCGTCGGTGTAGACCTCGCCCCCGGTCAGCGGCGGAGCGAGCCGGCCGCGGTCTGCAGCGCCAGTGGCCGCAGGTCCGCCGGGAGCGTGGTCGCCGCACGCTGCAGGTTGCTCCCGCGGCTCGCGCTCGGACGCCACGAGCAGCGTGTTGACGTCCTCGATCGGGTCGCGCCTGACGTTCGGGAAGACCGTGCCGAGCGTCGCCGACAGCACCTTCTCGAGCTCCTCGGACCCCTCGGGATGCCCGACGTTGACGATCAGCACGCCGCCCGGGGTGAGCCGGTCGCGGGCGAGCTCGAAGAACTCGGTGGTGGTCAGGTAGAACGGGATGTACGGCTGCCGGTAGGCGTCGACCATGATCACGTCGTAGCGCCGGTCGACGCGCCGCAGGAACGGCCGCGCGTCCTCCGTGTAGAGCGCCAGCTCGGGCCGCTCGCGCAGGCCGAAGTAGCGCTTGCCGATGTCGTGCAGCTCGCCGTCGATCTCAACGCCGTCGATCCGCGTGTCCGGGAAGTACTCGGCGTACGCGCGCGCGGTCGTGCCCGCCCCGTTGCCGAGGATCGCGATCCGCTCGGGCGGCTCGGAGAGCACCGACAGCGGCTCGATCAGGTAGCCGTCCCAGACGTTGCCCGTGAGCACCGTGTCGGGGCGGTAGACCGAGTGCATGGCCAGCCCTTCGTTGAGCTCGAGGCGGCGCTCGCCGTCGGGCATCTCGACCACCCGCGCGTACTGGTACTCGGTCTCCGCCTCGTACAGCACCCGGCCGTCGCCGGCGTCCTTCACCGTGCCGACGGGGACGGCCATCAGCGCCGCGATGGCGGCCGGCACGAGCACCCAGCGGGGCCGCACGCCGAGCGCGGCCACCGACGCGGTGATGAGCGCGAACGCGAGGAACGTGCGCTGGGTGCCGACGAGCGGGATCAGCAGCAGCGAGGCGGCGAACGTGCCGAGCAGCGAGCCGACCGTGGAGATGGCGTACATCCGCCCGGCCATCTGCCCGGAGTCCTCGACCGCGTGCATCTTCAGCCGGATCGCCCACGGCGACACCGTCCCCAGCATCAGCACCGGCACGGCGACGAGCACGAGCACGCCGAACAGCGAGCCGGCGAACGCACCGACCGAGTAGGAGTCGAACGCCTCGACGCTCAGCGACAGGAACGGGTCGGCGACGAACGGGATCAGCGCGAACAGCGCGGAGGCCGCGAGCACGGTGCCGCAGAGCGCGCGCAGGCTCGGGTGCCGGTCGGCCATGCGACCGCCGAACCAGTAGCCGATCGAGAGCGCGACGAGCACGATCGCGATCGTGTTCGCCCACACGATCGTGGACGCGCCGAAGAACGGCGCCATCAGCCGCGCCGCCGCGATCTCACCGCCCAGCGTGGCGATGCCGACCGAGAAGACGAGCAGCTCGAGCGGCGGCAGGCGCCGCCCCGCCTCGACGGGGCGACCGGGAGAAGCGGTGGCTGGCTCGGTGGTCGAGACGGGAGTGCCCCTCAGTCCTCGAGCGGCTCGAAGTCGGCCTTGCGGGCGCCGCAGACCGGGCAGAACCAGTCGCTGGGGATGTCGTCGAACGCGGTGCCGGGCGGGATGCCCCCGTCCGGGTCGCCCTCGTCGGGGTCGTAGATGAACCCGCAGGATTGGCAGATCCACTTCTGCACGGTGCTCGTCGTCATGGGTCCAGAGGGTACCCTCGCTGCCGTGGACGGCAGCCCGACCGAGCCGCGCCAGGCGGCCACCGTGATCGTCCTGCGCGGGGGCGCGGAGCGGCTCGAGGTGCTGCTCGTACAGCGCAATCCGAACGCGCGCTTCATGGGCGGCGCCTGGGTGTTCCCCGGCGGCGCGCTCGACGGCCCCGAGGACCATCGCGCTGCCGGCGTGCGCGAGGTGGCCGAGGAGGCGGGCGTCACGCTCCCGGACGCGTCGGCGCTCGTCGGCTTCTCGCGCTGGATCACGCCGCCGCAGGTGCCGATCCGCTTCGACACGCTGTTCTTCCTCGCCGCCCTGCCCGACGGTGCCGAGCCGCGCCCCGACGGCGGCGAGACCGTCGACCTGCGCTGGTATGCGCCGCGTGACGCGCTCGAGGCGCACGGGCGAGGAGAGCTCGAGCTCGTGTTCCCGACCGTCAAGACGCTCGAGCAGCTGCGCGCGTTCGTGTCCGCCGCCGAGCTGCTGGCGTGGGCCGACGGCCGCGAGGTCGTGACGCATCGAGCCGCAGGTGGTGCGCGAGGGCGAGGTCGCCCGCGTGGTCATGCCGGGAGAGCCGGGCTATCGCGGCTGAACCCTTGACGGTCGCGGTGACGGGACCGACCGGCGACATCGGCCGGGCGTTTCTGCGCGCCTGCGACCGCGCCCGCAGCGTCGGCCGCGTGCTCGGGATGGCGCGGCGGCCGTTCGATCCCGGCGCGCTCGGGCTGCGCAAGACGGAGTACCGGGAGGGCGACGTGCTCGACCGGCGCGCGGTCGACGGCCTGGTCGCCGACGCCGACGTCGTCGTCCACCTCGCCTTCATCATCATGGGCGGGCTCGAGGAGACCCGCCGCATCAACGTCGAGGGGTCGCGGACGGTGTTCGCGGCCGCCGCCGCCGCGCGGCGGGCGCGGCGGCTCGTCTACACGTCGTCGGTCGCCGCGTACGGCTTCCACGCCGACAACCCGCAGCCCCTGACCGAGGACGTGGCGGCGCGCGGCAGCGACGCGCACTACTACTCGGCGCAGAAGGCCGAGCTCGAGGCGACGCTGTTCGAGACGGTCGCGGGCTCGGAGCTCGACACGTACGTCTTCCGGCCGTGCATCGTGGCCGGCCCGGACGCCGTCGCGATGTTCGAGAGCATCCCGTGGCCGGTGCGGCGCGCGCCCGTGCCGGTGATCCCCGACCCGGGCACGCGCTTCCAGCTCGTCCACCACGACGACGTCGCCACCGCGCTCGTGGCGGCCGTGCGCGGCGCCGGCCCGCCGGGGATCTACAACCTCGCGGGCGCGGGCGAGCTGACGGCGCGCGACCTGGCGCGCGAGCTCGGCTGGCGCTCGTTCCCGATCCCGCGCGCGACGGTCGACGTCGCCGCCGCGGGCGCCGGCCTCCCGCTCGTGCCCGCGCGCGCCCAGTGGCTGAACGCCTTCCGCGTGCCCGTGCTGATGAGCTGGGCGAAGGCGCGCAAGGACCTGCGCTGGCATCCGCGGCACGACGCCGCCGAGACGCTCGCCGCGGCCGTCAACGCGGCGCGCGAACGCGGTCTCGTCTAGTTGACGCCCGAGCGACCTTGGAGGATGCTGGGCGCCCGAGCGAGGAGGAGCTGAGCAATGGTGCGTGCGTCACTGGTGGCGGCCATAGCCGCAGCACTGATCGTGGTCGTCCCGCAGGCGGCGACCGCGAAGGTCCGCAGCTACACGGTCAGCGACGTGCGCGACGTCCTGGACCGGTCGAAGGTGACCGTCGCGGGCGCGGCGATCGTCGAGGTCCACCACCGCGAGGTCGTCGTCACCGCCAACCGGCGCACGGTCGCACGCCTGCGCCGCGCGGGCTTCAGCCGTCGAGCGCATCGGCGCCGCCAAGCGGCGCGGCACGGCGCGCGCCGCCGCGTTCCCGCCCGCCGACGCCGCCTATCACGACTACGCCGAGATGGCCGCCGAGGTGCAGAGCACGGCCGCCGCCTACCCCGGCATCGTGTCGCGCTTCAGCCTCGGCGTCTCCCACCAGGGCCGCGAGATCTGGGCGGCCAAGGTCTCGGACAACGTCGCCGCCGACGAGGCCGAGCCCGAGGTCCTGTTCACCGCCAACCAGCACGCGCGCGAGCACCTGACCGTCGAGATGGCGCTCTACACCCTGCGCGAGCTGACGTCCAAGTACGCCACCGACGCGCGCATCAAGAACGTCGTCGACAGCCGCGAGATCTGGATCGTCTTCATGGTCAACCCGGACGGCGTGGAGTACGACATCGCCACCGGCGCCTACCGCTCGTGGCGCAAGAACCGCCAGCCGAACGGCACCTCGCCGTACGTCGGCACCGACCTCAACCGCAACTGGGGCTTCCAGTGGGGCTGCTGCGGCGGCTCGTCGGGCGCCTTCTCCTCGGAGACGTATCGCGGGTCGTCGGCGTTCTCGGCGCCCGAGACCCAGCGGCTGCGTGACTTCGTGAGCTCGCGCGTGGTGGGCGGCACGCAGCAGATCAAGGCGGCGATCGACTTCCACACGTACTCCGAGCTCGTGCTCTGGCCGTATGGCTACACCACCGCCGACACCGGCAACGGGATCACGGCCAACGACCAGGCGATGCTCTCGACGCTGGGTCGCAACATGGCGACCACGAACGGCTACACGCCCGAGCAGTCTTCGGACCTCTACATCGCCGACGGCACGATCAACGACTGGCTGTGGGGCGTCCACCGGATCGCCAACTACACGTTCGAGATGTACCCGCGGACCTCGAGCCCGGGCTTCTACCCGCCCGACGAGGTGATCGGCGCCCAGACGAGCCGCAACCGCGAGGCAGTGCTGATCCTCGCCGAGGCCGCCGACTGCGTGTACCGCGTGCTCGGCCAGACCTGCGGCGGCCCGGCGCCGGTGACGCTGTTCGCCGACGACTTCGAGGCCGACCGCGGCTGGGTGCGCAACCTCCAGGGCACCGACACGGCGACCGCCGGGCTGTTCGAGCGCGGCGACCCGGCCGCGACCACGAGCAGCGGCGCGAAGCAGCTCGGCACCACCGTGAACGGGACGAACGACCTCGTGACCGGCCGGCTGGCGGGCGCCGCGGCGGGCGACCACGACGTCGACGGCGGGACGACGACGATCACGTCGCCGCCGATCGCGCTCAGCGGCGGATCGAGCTACTCGGCTGAGCTTCTCCTCGTACCTCGCGCACGGCTCGAACTCGAGCAACGCCGACAGCCTGCGCATCCGCGTGCTCGGCGCGACGAACGCGGTGGTGTACGAGCGGCTCGGGGCGGCGACCAACGTCAACGGGGCGTGGGCGAGTGCGACCGCGTCGCTGAACGCCTTCGCCGGACAGACCGTGCGGCTGCGGATCGAGGCGACGGACGCCTCCACCGCGAGCCTGGTGGAGGCGGCCGTCGACGACCTGCGGGTCACCCGAGGGTGAAGCGGAACACCGTCCGCCGCCGTCCCTCGGTGACGCGGACGGTGCCGGTGGCACCGGCGTAGGCGCCGGTGCCACCGACGAGGGTTCATGGGCCCGCGCGGTCGGGTCCGGCGAACGTCGACCGCGGCTAGGTGGGTACGTCGCGGGCCGGTCGTCGCGGGGCCGCTCCGGCGAACGTCAACGGCAGCATTGAGGGGTGGGTTCGGATGGGGCGGCGGGATCTTCTGCAGCGTGAATCGCCGCGACGGTGCATTTCGTTCCACTCTCGCCGTTCCGTGGTCCGCGGGGAACGAAGCGCACCGTAGAGGTGCGCAATGTTCCTCGAGCCGGCTCGACGGTCATCGAGGGAACGAAATGCACCCCTCGCCGCCGCCTCGGCTCACCACCTCCCTACCCAGCCGCCGTTGACGTTCGCCAGCGTGACGCGCCGGAACGAGCCCGCCGCCGAACCGGCCACCGCGGACCGATCGCGTCCCCCGAGACGGTGATCGCGGTGTCCGACTCGAGATTGACGCGGGGCCGCCCGGCCGGGGCTAAGGTCGGCACGTGGCGACACGAAGGGACATCGGGATCGCGGTGCTCTGCGCGGCCTGGGCGGCCGTCTTCCTGGCCGGCGAGGGCGCCGCGCTCGCCTTCGCTCCGCTGTTCGGCCTGGCGGTGCTCCCGGCCCGCACGCACCCGGTCGCCGCGACGCTCGCCGTCTCGGCCGTCACGTTCGCGACGCTGGCGGCCGGCGTCTCCGAGGAGAGCCCGGCGTCGCTCGCCGCCGGGCTGTTCGCCATCTACACGCTCGGCCGCCACACGCACGGCGTAGCGGGCTACGCGCCGGTGCTTGCGCTCGGCGCCGCCCTGACCGCGACGGACGGAGCGGCCGCGGCCGACATCGTCTTCGTGCTCTTCATCCTCACCGCCACGTGGGGGTGCGGCCGCCTGGTCCGCCGCCGCACGGAGCGGGCCGAGCGCGCCGCGGCGACGGCCGCCGAGCTGGCGGCGCGCGACCCGGAGCGGATCGCCGCGCGGGTCGTCGCCGAGGAGCGCGCCCGCATCGCCGGCGACGCCCTCGAGATCATTCGCGCGTCGGTCGAGCGGATGCGCGGCCAGGCGCGGGCCGCCGAGCGCGCGCTCGACCGCGAGCCGCTGCAGGCCATCCAGGAGGAGGGCAGCGCCGCGGTGGCCGAGCTGCGCCGCCTGCTCGGGCTGTTGCGGGCCGAGCCGGAGCCGGCGCCGTCCGTGCCCCGCCGGAGGCGGCCGCCGGCCCACCTGTTCCTGCTCGCCGCCGCGCTGATGGCCCTCGCCGCCGTCGACGTCGTCGCCTGGTACGCGGGCGTCCAGGCCGGGGCGATCGCGCTCACGCTCGCGCTGGCCGCCACGGTGGCGCTGATCCCCGTCGACGCCGGCTTGGCCTGCCTGGCCGCGGCGGTGCCCTCGATCCTCGCCGCCGCCTTCGACGCGCCGATCGCGTACGGCTTCTCGACGGCGCTCGCGTCCGGCGTCCTGGCGTGGTCGGCCGCTGCCGACGGCCGCCCGCGGACGCTCGCCGCGCTCGCCACGCTGGTCGTGATCACGCTCCTCGCGGTGCGGGCGGACTCGCCCGGCAACGAGGGCATCCTGCTCGGCGCCTTCGCGCTCACCGGTATCGCCGGCCACGCCTACGGCCGGCGCGACCGCGAGGGCGCAGCCGCGCTGGCGACAGCCAGCCGGCTGCGCAGCGAGCACGAGGCGGCGGCCGAGCGCGCCGTCCGCGCCGAGCGCCTGCGGCTGGCTCGCGAGCTGCACGACGTCGCCAGCCACGCCGTCGGGGCGATGGTGCTTCAGGCGGGCGCGGCACTCGCGCTGCGCGAGCGCGACGCCGGCCGCCGCCCGCGAGGCGCTGCGCAGCGTCGACACCGCGGGAGCCGAGGCGATCAGCGAGCTGGCCGTGCTGTTCGGGCTGCTCGACGCCGCCGGGCTGGCCTCCCCGCATGACGAGCGCGACCTCGGCGCCGCGCTCACCGCGCTCGCGGAGCGCATGCGCGGCGGCGGCCTCGACGTGCGCGTGACCGTGCCGCCCGACGTGCCGGCCGACCCCGTGCTCGTCGCCACTGCGTTCCGGATCGTCCAGGAGGCGCTCACGAACGCCGCCCGCCACGCGCCGGGCAGCCGCGTCGAGGTCGCGCTCGAGACCGGCGCCGATCGCCTCGCGGTGACCGTGGTGGACGACGGCGGCGCGAGGGCGGAGGCTGCCGGCGACGCCGGCCTCGAGGGCGGCGGCTTCGGCCTCGTGGGCCTGGCCGAGCGGGTGCGCGCTCTCGGCGGCGACATCGCGGCCGGCCCGGCGCCCGGCGGCGGGTTCGCGGTCTCCGCGCGGCTGCCCACGCGCGCCGGAGCGCCGGCGTGATCCGCGTTGCGCTCGTCGACGACCAGGACCTGATCCGCGGCGGCCTGCGGGCGATCCTCGACGCCGAGGACGACATCGAGGTGGTCGGCGAGGCGGCCGACGGGGGCGGGGCCGTCCACCTCGCCACGGCCCGCCTCGCCGACGTCGTGCTGATGGACGTGCAGATGCCGGTGGTCGACGGCATCGAGGGCACCCGCCGGGTGGTGGAGGCGCGACCGGAGTGCCGCGTCGTGGTGCTCACCATGTTCGACCTCGACGAGTACGTGTTCGCCGCCCTGCGCGCCGGGGCGAGCGGGTTCCTGCTCAAGACGACGCCGCCCGCGGAGCTCGCCGCCGCGGTTCGCGCCTGTCACTCCGGCGAGCTGCTGTTCGCGCCCGCCGTCACCCGCCGCCTGGTGGAGACCTACGTGCGCCACCCGCCGCGCCCCGACGGCGTCCCCGCCCGCCTCGAGGAGCTGACCGCGCGCGAGGTCGACGTGCTGCGCGCGATCGCCCGCGGTCTCTCCAACGCCGAGATCGCCGCCGAGCTCTACCTCGGCGAGGCGACGGTGAAGACGCACGTCACGCGCATCCTCTCCAAGCTCGGGCTGCGCGACCGCGTGCAGGCCGTCGTGCTCGCCTACGAATGCGGACTCGTGCTCCCGCAGGGCGGCTGAGCCAAGAGATGGGGGGCGAGGTTCAGGGGGTTCCCTGATGCGAGCGCGGGTCGGGGCGCGGCAGGATGCCCGTACTCCCCACTCCCTCTTCTTGGAGCCTCGATGAACATCCAGCGCTGGACCCTCGTGGTGGTGTGTGCCGCCACCGCGATGCTCATGCTCGACATCGCGGTCGTCAACACGGCCCTCTCCCGCATCGCCGAGGACCTCGACACCGGCCTCGGCGGCCTGCAGTGGGTCGTCGACGCCTACACGCTCGCGCTCGCCAGCACGGTGCTGACCGCGGGTGCGCTCGCCGACCGCCTCGGGCGGCGCCGCCTGTTCACGATCGGCCTGGCGATCTTCACCCTGGCTTCACTGGCCTGCGGGCTGGCCCAGGACATCGCGATGCTCAACAGCGCCCGCGCGGTGCAGGGCATCGGCGCGGCGATCATGTTCGCCGTCTCGCTCGCGCTGCTCGCCCACGCCTTCCCGGGCGCCCGCGAGCGTGCCGGAGCGCTGGCCGCGTACGGCGCCGCCATCGGTGCGTCGTTCGCGCTCGGCCCGTTGGTCGGCGGCGTGCTCACCAGCGGCCTCGACTGGCAGTGGATCTTCCTCGTCAACCTGCCGATCGGGGCGCTCTGCCTGTGGATCACGCGGACGTACGTGCAGGAGTCGCGCGACCCGAACGCCCACGGCATCGACTGGGCCGGCCAGATCACGCTCACGGCGGGCCTCGGCCTGCTCGTGCTCGCGCTCCTGCGCGGGAACGAGGACGGCTGGACGTCGACGCTGATCGTCGCCGAGCTGGCCGGCGCCGTGGCCGCGCTGATCGCGTTCGTGATCGTCGAGCTGCGCGTGCGCGAGCCGATGCTCCCGATGCGGCTGTTCCGCGACGCCACGTTCACCGGCGCGCAGATCGCGGCGTTCGCCATCTCGGCGTCGTTCTTCGCGATCTTCCTCTACATGACGCTGTACCTGCAGCAGATCCTCGGGCTGTCGGCGATCGAGGCCGGCCTCGTGTACCTGCCCGGCACGCTGGTCATGCTCGTCGTCTCGGCCGCCACCGCGCAGCTGGGCGCTCGGATCCCGGCGCGCACGATGGTCGGCGGCGGGCTCGCGCTCGTGGCCGCCGGCATGCTGCTGATGACGCTCGCCGGGCACCGACTCGTCGTGGGCCGTGATGCTGCCCGGGATCCTGGTCGCCTGCATCGGCACCGGGTTCTTCAACCCGGCGCTCTCGAACGTGGCGCTCGGCTCCGTGCCGGTCGAGCAGAGCGGCCTGGCCGCCGGCGTCAACGACACCGCCCGTCAGGCGGGCATCGCCGTCGGCGTCGCCGCGCTGGGCGCCCTGATCCCGGCCGAGGCCGCGCTGGGACAGGGCTCGGCGGCGGACTACGTCGCCGGCCTGCACGACGCGCTGTACGCCGGAGCCGCGCTCGCGCTCATCGGCGCGGTCGCCGCCGCCTGGCTGATCGCCAAGCACTTCGGCACCGCGGCCGAGATGCCGGCCGAGGACTCGATCCCCGCCGGAGCGCTCCCCCAGCCCGCCTAGGAGCGCGGGTCCCTATTCGGCCGCGGGTTTCGCCCTCTGGGCGAATCCCGCGGGTTTCGCCCTCTGGGCGAATACCCGCAAGGGAACCTGGCCCTCTAGGGCCAGTGTTCCCCGATTTCGCTCGCGATCAGCTCCCCGATCGCGAGCGAGGCGGTCGCCGCCGGCGAGGGCGCGTTGAGCACGTGCACGGCCCGGCCGGTGCGGGCGAGCAGGAAGTCGTCGACCAGGGCCCCGTCGCGTCCGAGCGCCTGCGCGCGGACGCCGGCGGGGCCCGGTCGCACGTCGGCCGGGCCGATCTCCGGGACGAAGCGCGCGGCCTCGCGGACGAGCAGCCGCCGGCTGAGCGCGTGCGCGATCTCGCGCGCGCCGGTTCGCCACCAGCGGCGCGCGAGCCGCGCGGTGCCCGGCCATCGCAGGCTCCGCCGTTGCGGGACGAGCAGCGCCGTCGGGCCGATCAGCACCTCGCCGGCGATCGTGCGCGAGAGGTGCACGCCGAGGAACGGCAGCGCCGGATCCGGCACCGGGTAGATCTGCCCGCGCACGAGCTCCGGGCGCCGCAGCGTCAGGTACGTGCCGCGGAACGGGACGATGCGCACGTCGGGCCGCGCGCCGGAGCGGAGCGCGAGCCGGTCCGACCACGCGCCCGCGCACGCGACCGCGTGGCGCGCGGCGACGACACCCGTGTCTCGCGACGACTCACCGCGCCCGCCCGACGACTCGTCGACCGCCTCGAGGACGGCCTCGACACGATCGCCTCGCTCGACCAACGCCCGGACGCCGGCCCCGGTGCGCACGTCGCCGCCGTGCTCGACGACGTCGGCGGCATAGGCTGCGGCGACGACGCCGAAGTCGACCATGCCGGTGGCCGGCGAGTGCAGCGCGGCGAGGCCGCGGGCGGCGGGCTCGATCGCGCGCACCTCGTCGGGCCCGATGCGCGCGACGCCGGGAACCCCGTTGGCCCGCGCCCGCCGCTCGAGGTCGTCCAGGCGCTCGAGGTCGGCGGCCCGGGTCGCGAGCACGAGCTTGCCGCACCGCTCGGCCGCGATCCCGCGCTCGTCGCAGTACTCGTACAGCGCCGCCGCGCCCTCCACGCACAGGCGCGCCTTGAGCGAGCCGGGCTCGTAGTAGAGGCCGGCGTGGATGACGCCGCTGTTGTGCGTCGTCTGATGGCTGCCGAGCGACGATTCGCGCTCGAGCACGACCACCCGCATGCCGCGCAGGGCAAGCGCGCGGGCGGTCGCGAGCCCGACGATCCCGCCGCCGACGACAACGACGTCGTGCACTAGCCGATGAGGTCCAGCGCGGCGCCGATGACGGCCTCGGCGTCGATCTGATGATGCTCGTAGAGCTCGGCGAGGTCGCCCGACTGGCCGAACCGCTGCACGCCCAGGCACGCCACCGGGACGCCGTGGACGGCGGCCAGGAACGCGAGCGTGTGCGGGTGCCCGTCGAGCAGCGTGACGATCGGGCGCGCCTCCGGGAACAGCTCGGCGAGGATCGACGGGTCGCCCTCGCCCAGCCCGGCGCGTGCCTGGAAGGCGCGGAACAGCAGGTCGGCGCTCGTGACGCACACGACCTCGGCGCCCAGCTCCTCCGCCGCCTCCATCGCCTCGGGCACGAGCGCGCCCATGACCGCGATCGTCACCCGCGAGCCTTCGCGCAGGCGGTAGCCGCCGGCGAGCACGTGCTCGCGCGAGGGATCTCCCGCGAGGCCCTGGTCGACCGGCCGCGTGGAGAGCCGGAAGTACGCCGCCTCGCCGTCCGGGCGCCCGAGCCGCGACAGCGCGTGCAGGAACGTCCACTCGAAGTCGCGCCCGAAGGCCGGCTCCCACGCCACGCAGCCGGGCTGCTCGATCCCGATCGAGGGCGTGACCACCGACTGGTGCGCGCCGCCCTCGGGCCCGAGCGTGACCCCGCTCGGCGTGCCGACGAGGATCGACTGCCCGCCGGCGTAGATGCCGAACGACCACGGCTCGAGCGCCCGCGCCAGGAACGGGTCGTAGATCGTGCCCGACCGGCAGCAGCGGCTGGCCGGCGCGCGACCAGGTGGCGCCCAGCTCGCCGAGCAGCCCGACGAGGTTGACCTCGGCGATCCCCAGCTCCATGTGCTGGCCGTGGTCGTTCTCCCGCCAGCGCACGAGCGTGTCGGTGTCGTCGGCGAACCAGTCGATGCGGTCGCCGACCGACCAGATCCCGGCCTTGTTGATCCAGCCGCCGAGGTTGGTCGAGGTGCCGACGTCGGGCGACACCGTGACCACGCGCGCGGCCACCTCCGGCGCCTCGCGCTCGAGGTCCACCCAGAAGCGCCCGAACGCCTGCTGGGTCGACTCGCGGCCGCGGTGCTCGCGCCCCAGCGACGCCGGCACGGCGGGCGGCTCGCGCAGCTCGACCGGCTCCCGCCGCAGCCGCGCGGCGGCGTCCGCGCACAGTCGTCGCCTCCGGCGAGTCGTCCTCGAAGCCGGCCCACGGGTCGTCCGCATCGGTGCCCAGCACGGCCGCCAGCTCGGTGAACTGCTCGGCCGAGAGCAGCGCCGAGTGGTTGGCCGGATGGCCCTCGGTCGGCAGCCGCCAGCCCTTGATCGTGTAGGCGAACACGACGCTCGGGCGGTCGCGCACCTCGTGGGCCGTCCGGAAGCCGTCGATCAGCGTGCCGAGGTCGTGGCCGCCGAGGTCGCGGAACGCGGCCAGCAGATCGGCGTCGTCGCCGGGGAGCATCGCCGACCTCGAGCCGCCGCCGCAGCTCGCCGGCGTCCGCCCGCAGGAGCCGCTGGTACTCCTCGTTGGGCATCGCGTCGATGCGCGCGCGCAGCTCGGGCAGCCGCCGCAGCAGCGGGCCGTACTTGACCATCTCCACGTGCCAGCCCGCCCCCTCGAACATCGCCGCGAGGCGCCCGGCGGCGATGTCAGGGACCACGCGGTCGAGCGACTGGCGGTTGAGGTCGATCACCCACATGACCTCGCCGAGACGCGCCACCATCGGGTCGGCGATCGCCTCCCAGATCGCCCCCTCGTCGAGCTCGGCGTCGCCGATCAGAGCGATCTGGCGGCCGCCCACCGGCACGTCGAAGTGCCCGGCCACGTAGCGGTGCGCGAGCGCGCCCCAGATCGGCGCCGTGGCGCCGATCCCGACCGAACCGGTCGAGTAGTCGACGGGGTCCGGGTCCTTCGTCCGCGAGGGGTAGGACTGCAGGCCGCCGAACTGCGCGCAGCGTCGTCAGATACTGGCGCTCGAGCCGCCCCAGCAGGTAGTTGATCGCGTGCAGCACCGGCGACGCGTGCGGCTTCACGCTCACCCGGTCGGGCGCCTCGAGGATCGCGAAGTACAGCGCGGTCATCAGCGACACCATCGAGGCGCTCGACGCCTGGTGGCCGCCCACCTTCACGCCCGACCGGTTCGGCCGCACGCGGTTGGCGTGGTGGACGATCGCGGTCGCCAGCCACAGCACGCGGCGCTGCACGCGGTCGAGGACCGCGAGGTCGAGCTCGGGCGGGGCGGGCGCTACTGCGATCTGCGGATTCTCACACGCGCGCTCGGTTCCGGGCGTGGGTCAGCGACTCCAGTCCGGCGACATGGCGCGCCGGACCAGCACCATCTGCTCGCCGCCCCGGTAGGGCATCGCCACCACGTGGTGGCGCCGGAACGGGTTCGGCCCGCCGGTGTGGCCGAGCACGGTGCGGCCGTCGTCCGTGAGGTCGGCGGCGACGAAGCCGTTCTCGAAGTCCGAGTCGAGCGACTTGACGCTGCCGGAACCGGCGTTCACGCGGAAGCCGACCTCGGTGTCCTGGCCGAAGAAGTTTGCCAGCACGCGGGCGCCGTTGGCGTTCGCCTCAAGCGGCACGAGCCCGCTGACGAGCGGAGGGATGCGCAGCCGCGTGATGCGCCGGAAGTCGCCGCCGTCGGCCTGGATCTCGAACAGGTTGTACGCGGGAGCGTCGTTCTGACCGCCAGCGCTGGCGGTCGTGGACGATGCCGTCGACCGTCCACAGCGGGTTCAGCGATCGCCGGTCGCGCGTGATCCGCTCCCGCTCGTCCCCGTCGGCCTGCGCGGTGTAGAGGTCCGAGGGCGCGCCGAAGTCGGCTGCGGCCCGCGCGGCCGTACACGAGCGTCCGCGAGTCGGGCGAGAACGAGAAGCCGCGGATGTGGCCGCGCGCCGTGCGGGTCTCCTTCCGCGCGCGGATGTTGTAGACCCGCAGGCTGCGGTCGCGCACGCTGCCCAGCAGCGCGAGTTGGGCGAGAAGTGCAGGTCGCCGATCAGCGTGCCCGTGCCGACGCGGCGGGCCGGGCCGCGGCGGTCGGCGCGCCGGATGACGACGCGATCGGGCGAGGCGGGCTTGACCCACGCCACCCAGCGGCCGTTGTCGGAGATCGTCGGCGAGTGGCCCGGCCCCAGCTCGTGCCGGTCCGTCCCATCGTCGTCCGCGACGTAGACCTTCGGGCTCGTCGAGGCCGCGCCCTTGACGTAGACGAGCGCCGCGTTCGCGGGCGCCGCCGCCCCCAGGGCGAGCACCGAGCCGAGCAGGATCGTGAGCTTCCGATTCGCCAACCTTCCTCCCTTCCTACGGGCGATCCTAGCTCGCGATGCCTGCGAGGCAACCTCGCGTCACTCCTCCGCGGCCGGGCGGCGGCGGCCGCGCTTGACCTCGCCGCGCTGCTTCTTGGCGTCGACCCGGCGGCGTTTGGCACCGGCCGTCGGGCGGGTGGGCCGCCGGGCGCGGCGGACCTCGAGCGCCGCGCCCAGCCGCGCCGCAAGGCGCTCGAGCGCCAGCTCGCGGTTGCGCAGCTGGGAGCGGGTGTCCTGCGCCGAGGCGGTGACGCGCGGCCCGAGCCGGCCGGCGATCCGCGCCTTCTGGGCGTCGTCGAGCGTGGCCGAGGCGTGGACGTCGAACACCGCCTCGACCCGCGAGGCGGTGACGTTCGCGTGCTGACCGCCGGGCCCTGAGGAGCGGCTCGTGCGCAGCTCGACCTCGGACAGCGGGATGGCCACGCCGGAGCGGATGTCGAGCCGATCGGCCATGTCGCGGGTTAGTTAACACGGCAACTCTGGCCGCGTCGGCCGTTAGAGTCGCCGGGGACCGCAGTCGAGGAACGGAGCGAGCTCGGTGGAAGCCTCAGCAGTGCGCGCGCCGGCCGGTACCGGCCTCCGGCCGCTCGGGGTGCCGCTGCTCCGCCTGCGCACGGACGAGCAGCTGCTCGCGCTCTTCCGCGCCGGCAGCGACGAGGCCTTCCGCGTCATCCACGACCGCTACCGCCAGCGCCTGTTCGCGTACGTGCGCCAGATGCTGTGGGCCGGGCCGCGCCAGGACGCCGAGGATCTCCTCCAGGACGTGTTCGTCCGCGCGTACGGCGCGCTGCGGGCCGACGCGCGGGAGGTGCACCTGCGGGCGTGGCTGTACCGCGTCGCCCACAACCGCTGCATCGACCACCTGCGCCGGCCGGTGCCGCCGCCGGCCGACGTCTTCGACCTGTCGCGCAAGCCGCTGCGCGACCCGATCGAGGAGGCGCAGCGCCGCGACGACCTCGCGCGCCTGGTCGAGGACGTCGGGCCGGCTTCCCGAGCAGCAGCGGTCGGCGCTGCTGATGCGGGAGATCGACGGCATGTCGTACGCCGACCTCGCCAGCACGCTCGACGTCACGGTGCCCGCCGTCAAGTCGCTGCTCGTGCGCGCACGCGTCGGGCTCGTCGAGGCCGCGGAGGCGCGCGACGCCGCCTGCGAGGACATCCGCGCCGACCTCGCTCGGAAGCTACGACCGCGGCGTCAAGGCCTCGGCCCACGCGCGCAAGCACCTGCGCCACTGCTCCGGCTGCCGCGAGTACCGGGTCGCGCTGCGCGGCGTCCGGCGCTCGTTCGCCGCGCTCAACGCCGGCCCGCTCGCCCTCGCCGTCGCCAAGCTCGTCGGCCTCGGCTCGGGTGGCTCGGCGGCGGTCGGCGGCGGCGCCGCGGCCGTCAGCGGCTCGGCGGCGCGGGGGCGGCGCGGTGACGCTTCGGCGCGTGCAAGGTCGCCGCCGTGGTCTGCACCGCGGCGCTGACGGCCGGCGGCGCCGTCGAGGTGCGCGAGCGCACTCGCGAGCGTCCGAAGCCCGCCCCGGCGGCGCGCGTGGCGCAGGCCGTGCCGGCGACCGCTCCCGCAACGCCCGCCCCAGTGCTCGATCGCCCGCTGCGCAAGCCGCGCCCGGCGCCCGTTCCCGCGGTGGTCGAGAAGCCCGCTCCGGCCGCGGAGGAGCCCGAGCCGGCCGCGGAGGAGCTCGAGCCGCTGCCGGCCGCCGGCGAGACCGGCGGGCGTCGAGGCGCCGGCCGGCGAGACCGCGCCCGCCGACGAGGAGGCCGTGCCTCCGCCACCGACGACGAGGCGGCGGACGCCGAGCGAGGAGCCCGCGGTCGCGCCCGGCGTAGACCGACGCGCCGACCGCCGAGCCGGCTTCCGCGCCGCCCGCGCCGACCGCGCCGCCCTCGCGGCGCTGACGGCCGCGCACGGTACCCTCGCGGCCATCGATCGCTACACCGAACCCCTCGACCACGAGGCGCTGCACGTCCGGCGGGGCCGGCGATCGGGTCTCTTCACGATGGTCGCCGTCCACTCGACGGCGCGCGGCCCGTCGCTCGGCGGCTGCCGCATGTGGACCTACGCCGACTCGCGCGCGGCCGTCCGCGACGCCCTGCGCCTGTCACGCGCGATGACCTTCAAGTCCGCGGTCGCGGGGCTGCCGCTCGGCGGCGGCAAGGGCGTGATCATGCTGCCCGCGGGAGCCGCCCCGCCGGCCGGCGACGAGCGGCGCGCCGTCCTGCTCGACTTCGGCGAGACGGTCGCCACGCTCGACGGCGACTACCTCACCGCCGAGGACGTCGGGACCTCGGAGCCGGACATGGAGGTGATCGCCGAGGCGACCTCGCACGTCACAGGGCTGAACGTCGAGCGCGGCGGCTCGGGCGACCCGAGCCCGTGGACGGCGCTCGGCGTCGAGGCCGCCATCCGCGTCGCCTGCGAGCGGGTCTTCGGCAGCGCGTCGCTGGCCGGCCGCAGCGTGGCGGTCGTCGGCGTCGGGAGCGTCGGCGGGCGGCTGGCGGAGCTGCTCGCCGAGGCCGGCGCCGAGCTCGTGCTGGCCGACATCGACGAGCGCCGCCGCGCCCTCGCGGACCGCCTCGGCGCCCGCTGGACCGATCCCGAGTCCGCGCTCATCGCCGACGTCGACGTCCTCGCGCCGTGCGCGCTCGGCGGCGTGCTCGAGCGCCGACGTCGTGCCGCAGCTCCACGCTCGCGCGATCGCCGGCGCCGCCAACAACCAGCTCACCGACGAGGCGGTCGCGGCCCAGCTCGCCGAGCGCGACATCCTCTGGGTGCCGGACTTCGTCGCCAACGCCGGCGGCGTGGTCAACATCAGCGTCGAGCTCGAACCCGAGGGCTACGACCCCGCCCGCGCCGAGACGCGCGTGCGCGCGGTCGGCGACACGGTCCGCACGGTGCTCGACCACGCGGAGGCCACGGGCGTCACGCCGCTCGCCGCGGCGACGGAGATCGCACGGCGACGGGTGGGCGAGGCGGCGGCGGCGCGGTGCCGCCGGCAACGTCAACTGCGGCTGGGTAGGAGGCTGGGGAGCCAACCGCCGCGCGAGGAATGCCCGCGCGGTCGACGGGCGAATCACGAAATCCGTGAAGTTACCCCCGGAAACCGACGGTAACAGCACGAGGTTCGGGCGATCGCCGGCCACGCCGGCTCCCTCGCCTCCCTACCCAGCCGGGGTTGACGTTCGCCCCTCCAGGCGCAGCTTCTCGAGGTGCGCCCGCAACGACATCGCGGCGAACTCGCGCAGCGCCGCCGGCGCATCTCCCCACGCGGCGTCGAGCAGCTCGTCCTCGCTGCTCAGCCCACGCTCCAGGGCCTCGACCAGCCGCCGCTCCCGCTCCAGACGGTGCGCCAGGTAGCCGTCGAGCTTCGCCCGCACGTCCCACACCGGCGGCCCGTGGCCCGGGCACAGCACGTCGAGGTCGAGCTCGCGCAGCGCGCGCAGCCCGTCGAGATAGCGGGCGAGCTGGGAGGCCACGAAGACGCTGCCCTCGCCGAGCACGGCGTCGCCGGTGAACCCCGCCCGCCCGGCAACGAACGCCAGGTGGTCGTCCGAGTGCCCGGGCAGCGCGAGCACGCGCAGCGGGCCGAACGACGTCGCCGTCGCGCGCACCTCCGCGCGCCGAGACCACCGGCACGCCGCCGCCCAGCCGCTCCTGCAGCCCGCCGACGCCCTCGGCGTGGTCGGCGTGGTCGTGCGTCAGCGCGATCCCGCTCGCGCCACCGCGCGCGGTGACGGCGGCGGCGACCGCGTCGAGGTGCGCGTCGATCGCCGGGCCCGGGTCGATCACCCAGCTGGTCGACCACCCACGTGTTCGTGCCGGTCAGGGTCAGCGGGCCCGGGTTGCCCGCGCGCAGCAGCGCGATGCCGTGGGCGGCGAGCCCCACGGCCTCAGCGCGGCACGAGGCGGTAGACCGGGCCGCTCAGCGAGGTCGCGTAGACGCGCCGGCGGCCGTCGACGCCGAACGAGGAGAGCTGGTCGACGGACACGCTGTGACCGCGGGCCGAGCGCGCACGGCCACCCATCAGACGGGCGGACTCCAGCTGGCCGCGGCAGAAGTCGCCGAACACGTAGCGCCCGCGCAGCGACGAGAGCACCGGGTCGCGCACGACGACGCCACCGGTGATCGAGCAGTTGCCGGCCGAGTGCGAGCGCTCGATGACCGGCGGGACGTGGCCCGAGGCCGTGCCCCCGGTGTAGCGGCTGCGCCCCTCGTACACGCGCCAGCCGAGGTTGGCACCCGCGCGCCGGATGATCGAGACCTCCTCGACCTCGTTCTGCCCGACGTCGGCGACGACGAGGTCGCCGGCCGGCGTGAACGCGAACCGCCACGGGTTCCGCAGCCCGTACGCGTAGATCTCGGGGCGCGCGCCCGAACGCCCCACGAACGGGTTCGAGCGGGGCACGCGGTACGCCCGCCCGCCCTGGCGGCGCGGGTCGATGCGGATGATCTTGCCCAGCACCGTGCCGAGGTTCTGGGCGTTGTTGTCCTGGTCGCCGGCGCCGCCCCCGTCGCCGAGCCCGGCGTAGAGCATCCCGTCCGGCCCGAACAGCACGCAGCCCGCCGTTGTGGTTGCCCGCCGGGATGCGGCTGCGACAGGACGACCCGCGCCGACCCGCGCCGTGCGCGCTCGGCGCTGCGGCGGCGGTACTCGACGATCCGGATCGCTCCGTCGCGGGCCGTGTAGTAGACGTAGAAGCGGCCGCTGCGCGCGTAGTCCGGCGCGAAGGCGAGCGACAGCAGCCCGCGCTCGCCGCCCGCCGAGATCCTGCCCCGGAGGTCGAGGAACGGGCGCGACAGCGTGCGGCCGTCGCGCATGACCCGCACCCGGCCGCCCTGCTCGACGACGAACAGCCGGCGGCGGTCGCCCGGCGGCGAGGTGACGTACACGGGGCTGTCGAACGTGCCGACGCGCCGCAGGCGCAGGCCGGGCCGCGGCGCGGCGGCGGTCGCCTCGGGCGACGCCGTGGCCGTGGGCGCCGCCGCGGTCGGGGTGGGCGTCGCGCGCGCGGTGGCGTCCTGGCCGCTGCCCCCGCAGCCGAGCAACGACACCCCGGCGGCTGCGACCAGCAGTCGAGAACGCCTCACCGCGACGAGGATGACAGGCGCGGCGCGCGCGCCCGCCGGTCGCGGGCGCCACGCCTGTCGCCGACCCGACTCGTTCCTTGGCCCGGCTCCCGCTGAAACGGCGGGTCGTGGGCATTCTTGCGCTAGCGGGCAACCAGGCGCGTGAAGAGGTGCTCGAGCTCCGCCTGCGGGTCGCTCGTCAGGCCGGTGTGCACCGGCGAGGGCTGGACGATCGTGCTCGCCGGAGCGGTCAGCCAGTGGAAGCGCTCGGATGGCTCGCAGGGCCGCGATCGGGCCGCCCGCCGCGTCCCCGGCCGCCACCCGCTCGAGCGTCAGCAGGTGCGTGCGCACCTCGGCCGCGTCGCACCCCGGCGCCAGCGCCGCCAGCGCCGCCTCGTCGAGCTCGGTGCGCGCCGCCAGGAACCGGTGGCGGCGCGAGAAGAGCACGACGCCGGCGTTCAGCGCCTCGCCGCGCTCGACCCGCGGGACGACGCGCACGATCGCGTACTGGAACGTCTCACGACCTGGCACGTTCGGCCTCCTCGACCCATTCGCGGGGCGCCTCGAGCCGGCGCTCGAGGTGCTGCGGCGTACGGCGCGCCGTCCGCCCACGCCGCGCGGGACCAGCGCGGCGGCGGCAGCCGCGTCGGCGCGTTCGGCCAGCCGCGCGTCGGCGTCCACGCACCGAGCCGGCGGCCCCGAGCAGCACGTGGTCGGCGATCGCCGGGAACGGCCGGCGCGCGAGCGCGAGCGGATCGGCCGTCCCGTGATGCACGAACAGCGACGCCCCGTGGTCGATCAGCCACAGCCGCCCGTGCCAGCGCAGCAGGTTCGGGTTGCGCGGCGTGCGGTCGACGTTCTCCACCAGCGCGTCGAGCCACACGACGGCGGCGGCCAGCTCCGGGTCGGGCGGCGCGGCGGGCGAGTACGGCAGCGCGCCCGGCAGGAAGTCGACGCCGAGGTTGAGCCCGGCGCTGGCGCGGATCAGGTCCTGGATCTCGGGATCGGGCTCGGCGCGGGCGAGCTCGGCGTCCAGCTCCACGAGCACGAGCTCCGGCACGGGCAGCCCCAGCCCGCGCGCGAGCTCGCCGGCGACGACCTCGGCGGCGAGCGCCCGCGGGCCCTGGCCGGCGCCGCGGAACTTGCACACGTACAGGCCGTCGTCGTCGGCCTCCACGATCGCGGGCAGCGACCCGCCCTCCCGCAGAGGCGTGACGTAGCGCGTGGCGGTCACCGTCCGCAGCACGGCTGGCATCATGGCGCCCGATGCCGACGCTGCTGTGGGAGCCGCCGCCCGAGCTGGTCGAGCGCGCCGTGATGACGCGCTTCATGCGCGAGCGCGGGTTCGACGACTACGAGGCGCTCTGGCGCTGGTCGGTCGACGACCTCGAGGGCTTCTGGGGCGCGGTGTGGGAGTTCTTCGGCGTCGAGGGCACCTACGACCGCGTGCTCGGCTCGCGGGCGATGCCCGGCGCGGAGTGGTTCCCGGGCGCGCAGGTGAGCTACCCCGAGCACCTCTTCCGCGGCAAGGACCCCGACGCGCGTGGCGATCGTCCACGCCTCCGAGCTGCGCGAGCAGGCCGAGCTCACCTGGGGCGAGCTGCGCGACCAGGTGGCGCGCATCGCCGGCGGGCTGCGAGCGCTCGGCGTCGGCCGCGGCGACCGCGTGGCGGCGTACATCCCGAACATCCCCGAGGCGGTCGCCGCCTTCCTCGCCACCGCGTCGCTCGGCGCGGTGTGGTCGAGCTGCTCGCCGGACTTCGGCGCCCGCTCGGTGATCGACCGCTTCGCCCAGATCGAGCCGAAGGTGCTGCTCGCGGTCGACGGCTACCGCTACAACGGCCGCGACTTCGACCGCACGGACACCGTGCGCGGCATCCACGAGGAGGTCGGCGGCCGGCTCGTGCGGCTCGGGTACCTCGACGGCTCGGGCTGGGAGGCCGGCTTCGAGCAGCCGGCCACGAGCTCGACCTTCGAGCGCGTCCCGTTCGACCACCCGCTGTGGGTCCTGTACTCGTCGGGCACCACCGGGCTCCCGAAGGCGATCGTCCACGGCCAGGGCGGGATCCTGCTCGAGCACCTCAAGAAGCTCCACCTGCACGTCGACGCCCAGGCCGGCGACCGCATCTTCTGGTTCACCACGACCGGCTGGATGATGTGGAACTTCCTCGTCTCCGGGCTGCTCACCGAGGCCGCGATCGTGCTCTACGACGGCAGCCCGGGCCACCCGGACATGGGCGTGCTGTGGGACCTCGCCGAGCGCGCGCAGGTCACCTGCTTCGGCACCAGCGCGGCCTACATCGCCGCGTGCATGAAGGCCGGGGTGGAGCCGGGCGACGGCCGCGACCTGTCGCGGCTGCGAGCGGTCGGCTCGACCGGGCTCGCCGCTCTCGCCCGAGGGCTTCCGCTGGGTCTACGACCACGTGGGCGAGCGACACGTGGCTGTTCTCGACCAGCGGCGGCACCGACCTCTGCACGGCGTTCGTCGGCGGCTGCCCGCTGCTGCCCGTCTACGAGGGAGAGCTGCAGGCGCGCTCGCTCGGCGCCGCCGTCGAGGCCTGGGACCCGGAGGGCCGCCCGCTGGTCGGCGAGGTCGGCGAGCTGGTGGTGACCAAGCCGATGCCGTCGATGCCGCTCTACCTCTGGAACGACCCCGGCGGCGAGCGCTACCGCGAGTCCTACTTCGACACCTACCCCGGCGTCTGGCGCCACGGCGACTGGATCGAGATCACGGAGCGCGGCACCGCGATCATCAGCGGCCGCTCCGACGCCACGATCAACCGCGGCGGCGTGCGCATGGGCACGGCCGAGATCTACTCCGCGGTGCTGGCCGTCGACGAGGTGGTCGACGCGCTGGTGGTCGACGTCGAGGGCTTCATGCCGCTGTTCGTCGTGCTGCGCGACGGCGCCGGGCTCGACGAGGACCTCGTCAAGCGGATCCGCACCCGCGTGCGCGAGGACTGCTCACCGCGGCACGTGCCGGACGAGGTCGTCGCGGTCGAGCAGGTGCCGCGCACGCTCTCGGGCAAGGTGCTCGAGCTGCCCGTCAAGCGCATCCTCATGGGCACGCCGCCCGAGCAGGCAGCCAGCCGCGACTCGCTCGCGAACCCCGAGGCGCTGGACTTCTTCGTCAGCTGGGCGAAGCGTCGTTAGCGCGCAGACGCTGGATGCGCTTGATCGCCTCGCGATGCTCGGCGGAGGTTCGCTTCGTCGGCCCCAGCTGAGGCCCCATGGCCTCGGCCGAGCCGACGTAGGTCGCCTTGGCGGCGATCTCGGCGACGGTGCGCTCGCGGCGATGGATGATGGGGATCCTCATGACGATGGCGATCGCAGGACCGCTCTCACCAGGATACCGGCGGTCGCGGCCGAGACAACCGCGGCGACCCCCCATGTCGATCTCGATGATCCACGACTCCGCCTGGAAGCCGAGCGCCGCCGCCGCGAAGAGCGCCGCGAGCGTGCTCGCCACGAGGCCAGGCGGTAGCCGACGAGCAGCCGGCGGAGCAGCGGGTGCTCGTCCGTGCGCAGGACGAGCGCGGAGAACACGGCCGACGTCGAGAGCACGAGGCCGATCGCGGGACCGGAGCTCGCCGCGAGCGCTTCGAGATCGGCGAACACCCAGGGGAGGGCCACGAGCAGCGTGATCACCGTGGCGACGATGGCCGCCGGCGCCAGGAATCGTCCACGCTCCGCCGCGTAGTCGACGACGACCTGCGGCCGTTCGAGCCGTCGTTCCGGGTCTATCGAGACGTAGAGCGCCGGCCGGTCGGCGTCGCGAGCGCCGGTGGCGAGGACCTCGCCCGTCGCGGCGTCCCACAGGCGCGTGGTGCGCGCCTTGAGGTCCACCGGAACGGCGACCTCGGCGTGATAGCTCCACGCCTCGAAGCAGCCGGGCGCCTCGTAGACGTAGTCGAGTCCAGGCTGTTGCGCGTACGGCTCGTCGTATGCGAACTTGAAGACGCGGCGCCGCTCGAGCCCGCGAACAACGGCCCACAGCACGAACGACCGGGAGAGCGTCGCGACCATGCTCCGGAACTCGATCAGCGGCTCGAGGCCGTGCTCGAGCTCGAGCCGCTCGACATCGCCCGGCTCGGCACCGGTGCCGACGACGGCCTCGACGAGCGGGGCGGCGGCCAGCAGGACCTCAGTCGTCCCCGCGGCTTCCTGGGTGACGAGGTCCTCGTCGAGGATCGCGTACAGGAGCTCGCGATCGATCGGCGGCGTTCTGCTCGGCCGTCAGCAGCGGGATCGAATGGCCCTCCTCGTTGCGGAGGTCGAAATGCACCAGCGGCCGCTTGACGAGCCACGCCAGCGGCACGACGAACTCTTCGGCCGACAGGCGGAGCTCTTCGTGGTGCTCGTGCGGCACCGTGAAGTCGACCGACACGTGACGGCGCACCTGCTCATGGCTCAACACCGTCAGGGTCTCCACGCGGCGGTGGCGCCACGCCGGATGGCGGAGCAGCACGGCTGCCGCGCCGGCGATGTCTCCCGCCCGCTCCTCGAAGTCCTCCCCCGGCCACGTCGCCACGCGGCCATCGTCTCAGAGCTCGAGGACGCCACCCAGGGGTCGATCCAGGGGTTTCCCTGATGCCGGCAGGGGGCGCCGGGCCGCATGATCACGGCCATGCTCCCGTTCACGATCCCGACCACGACCGCCGCCGACGAGCGCGCCCACCTCGAGCAGCTCCGCGCCGAGCGCGCGCTGACCGTAGACGCCGAGCTGCGCGAGGACATCGACGCCGAGATCGTCGCCGTGACCGGCACCTTCGTCGGCCTCGCCGTCACCGAGATCGCCACGCTGCGCGGCGAGATCGCCGGCCGCCAGCAGGGATAAACGGCCCCAAGCGCCTGCGCGCGCACTAGCATCGCCCCGAGCGCGCATGCCCGGGGCCACGACGAGCACCTTCTCAGCGCGGCGTCTGGGCATCGCCCTCGCCGTCCAGGCCGTGTTCACGGCGATCGACGTCGCGCTGTCCGCGAACCCGCTGACGATCACCGGCTCGGTGCTCCTGGTGCCGCTCGTGCTCGCCGTCATCGGCGACTGGCGCGAGGTCGCGATCACCGGCGTCGTGGCGGTCGCCATCGGCGTGGCGAGCAGCACGTGGAACACGACGCACGGCCCTGAGCCAGGACGTCTACCGGGTGGGCTTCTTCACCGTCTTCGGCGGGCTCGCGATTCTCGCGGCCCGGACGCGGCAGCGGGCGACGGCGCTGGCCTCCGCCAACGAGGAGCTCGCCGGCGAGCTGAGCGCCACCCGCGCGCGGCTCGACGGCATCCTCGGAGCGATGGCCGAGGCCGTGACCGTGCACGACGAACGCGGTCAGGTCGTCTACGCGAATCGCGCGGCCGCCGACCTGCTGGGCTACGCGACCGTCGACGAGGTGCTGAACGCCCCGCCGGAGCAGCTCGGCGGCCGGTTCACGATCACCGACGAGGAGGGCGGCCCGCTGTCGCTCGCGGACATGCCCGGGCAACGGCTGATGGCCGGGGAAGCCACCCCGTCGCTGCTCACGCGCAGCATCCGCGACGACGGCGAAGCGTTCTGGCTGCTCACCAAGGCGACGCTGTACCGGGACCCCGCGGGCGCCCGCCTGGCGATCAACATCATCGAGGACGTGACCGAGGGCAAGGACGCGGAGCTGCGCGAGCGGTTCCTGGCCGAGGCGGGCCAGCTTCTGGCCTCCTCGCTCGACTACGAGCAGACGCTCGAGCGCGTCGCGCGCATGGTCGTGCCGCGGCTGGCCGACTGGTGCGGCGTCGACATGGTCGACGACGACGGGGAGCTCCAGCAGGTGGCGGTCGCCCACGTCGATCCTGCCAAGGTCGAGCTCGCGCACGAGTTGCGCCGGCGGTATCCGCCGGAAATGGATGCGCCGAGCGGCGTGCCCGCCATCGTGCGCGGCGGTCCCGCCGAGCTCTACCCCGAGATCCCCGACGAGCTGCTCGTCGCCGGAGCCCAGGACGAGGAGCACCTGCGCGTGATCCGCGAGGTCGGCCTCAAGTCGGCGATGGCGGTTCCGATGCGGATCGGCGACGTCACCCTCGGCGCCATCTCGTTCGTGACCGCGGAGAGCGGACGGCGGTACGACGAGGACGACCTGCTGTTCGCGCAGGACCTGGCGCTGCGCGCCGCCACCGCGGTTCAGAACGCGCGGCTGTTCCAGGAGCAGCAGCGCGTGGCGCGCACGCTGCAGGCGAGCCTGCTGCCCGAGCGCCTGCCGGCACTGCCGGGCTGGGAGATCCACGCCGCCTACCAAGCGGGCGAGCGCGGGCTCGGCGGTGGGCGGGGACTTCTACGACGTCATCCCGGTCGACGCCGGGCACCTGATCGTGCTCGGCGACGTCACCGGCAAGGGCGTGGAGGCCGCGGCGCTGACGTCGCTCGTGCGCTACTCGGCGCGGATGGCGGCGCGCTTCGATCCACGCCCGGCGCGCGTGCTGTCGCTGATCAACGACGTGCTGTGCGAGCAGACGCGCCTGTCGCTGGTCACTGCCGTGTGCGCGCTGCTCGAGGACGTCGGCGGCAAGCCACGCCTGACGGTGGCATCCGCCGGCCACCCGCTGCCGCTGCGACAGCAGCGCCGGCGGCGTCTCCGAACCGGTCGGCGAGCACGGGGTGCTGCTGGGTGTCGAGGAGGCCGAGGACTGGACGGAGGTCGTCCTGCCGGTCGAGCCGGGCGACACGCTGCTCTTCTACACCGACGGCGTCACCGAGACGCCGGGCGGGCCGAGCGCTTCGGCGAGGCGCGTCTGGCCGAAGCGCTCGCTCGCGCCGCCCCCGGATCGTCCGCGGTTCTCGCCGAGGTCGAGCGCGCGCTGCACGAGTTCCAGGCCGGCACGGCCGTCGACGACCGCGCGATGCTGGCGATGTGGTTCGTGGGCGTCCCCGTCACCGCCGCTGCATGAGGCGCCGCTACGACGTCGTGGTGGTCGGCGGCGGCCACAACGGGCTCGTCGCCGCCGCCTACCTGAAGCGGGCGGGGCGGTCCGTGCTCGTGCTCGAGCGGCGCGACGAGGTCGGCGGCGCGGCGGTGTCGGAGGCGCCGTTCGCGGGCGTCGACGCCCGCCTCTCGCGCTACGCGTACCTGGTCAGCCTGCTGCCGCGGCGGCTCGTGCGCGAGCTCGGGCTGGCGTTCGAGACGCGACGGCGCCGGATCTCGAGCTACACGCCGCTGCCGGGCACCTACGACGGGCTGCTGATCGACGCCACCGACGCGGAGCGCACGCGCGCCTCGATGCGCAGCGTCACCGGCTCCGACGAGGCGTTCGAGGCGTGGCAGGCCTTCTACGCGCGGACGGCGCGGCTGGCGCAGGTGATGTCCCCGACGCTGCTCGAGCCGCTCGCCGGCCGCGACGACCTGCGCGCGCGGCTGGGGGACGACGAGACGTGGGAGGCCTTCGTCGAGCGCCCGCTCGGCGAGGCGGTCGAGGCGGCGTTCGGCGACGACCTCGTTCGCGGGATCGTGATGACCGACGCGCTGATCGGCACGTTCGCGAGCGCACACGAGCCGACGCTGCGGCAGAACCGCTGCTTCCTCTACCACGTGATCGGCAACGGCACGGGCGACTGGGACGTGCCGGTGGGCGGCATGGGGGCGCTGACCGACGCGCTGGCGGCGCAGTCCGGCGCCGAGCTGGAGGTCGGCCAGGAGGTGGTCGCGATCGACGCCGACGAGCAGGGCGCGGTCGTGCGCACGGAGTCCGCGGCGGTCAGCTGCGACGCCGTGATCGCGGCCTGCGCGCCCGCGGTGCTCGACCGGCTCCTGGGCGTCGAGAGCGGACCGCTCCCCGAGGGCGCGCAGCTGAAGGTCAACATGCTGCTCTCGCGCCTCCCGCGGCTGCGCGACGGCGCGGTGCGGCCCGAGGAGGCGTTCGCGGGGACCTTCCACGTCAACGAGGGCTACGCGCAGCTCGAGGCGGCGTTCGGCGCCGCGTCCGCCGGCCGCCTCCCGTCTCCGCTGCCGTGCGAGGTCTACTGCCACTCGCTGACCGATCCCGAGCATCCTCGGCCCGGACGTCCGCGGGCACACGCTGACGCTGTTCGCGCTCCACACGCCGGCGCGCCTGTTCGACCACGGGCGCGAGGCGGCGACCGGCGAAGCGCTCGCAGGCGCCCTGGCCTCGCTGAACGCGGTGCTCGCGGAGCCGATCGAGGATTGCCTGCTGCGCGCGCCGGACGGCTCACCGTGCCTGGAGGTCAAATCACCGCTGGACCTCGAGGACGAGCTCGCGCTCCCGCGCGGCAACATCTTCCACCGCGACCTGGCGTGGCCGTTCGCCGAGCACGAGGACGACATCGGCCGCTGGGGCACCGAGACCGCGCTCCCCACCGTCCACCTCGGCGGCGCCGGAGCGCGCCGCGGCGGCGGCGTGAGCGGCATCCCCGGCCGCAACGCCGCGATGGCAGTCCTGGAGGCTCATCGGGGCGCCCGGATTTGAACCGGGGACCTCGCCGACCCGAACGGCGCGCGCTACCAGGCTGCGCCACGCCCCGAGAGGCTTCGCAGTCTAGCCGCCGGACTAGGGTTCGTTGAACGGACTACGGGCCCCTAGGGCTACGGGAGGCCGACGCCCGTGGCGCTCTCGACGGCGCCCTTGGCGCCTTCGACCGTGCCCTTGATGGGCTCAGGCAGGCTGGCTCCGCCGCCGCCGCTGCGGGGAGCTTGGGCGCCGCGTCGACCTTCGGGACCGCCGGGAGCGACGGGGGGTCGGGGTCGACGGGAGCTTGGGCAGCTCGATCGTCGGCGTCGTGCCTCCGGTCGGGAGCTCGACGCTCGGGATCGACGGCGTGCCGCCCGCGGGCGCGGTCACGCGATCGACCACGCCGCCTACGGCGCCGCCACCGGTCGACCACGCCGCCTGGATCGCGCCGCCCGCCACGGACTCGACCGCGTCGCCGGTGCCGCCGCCGCCGGTGCCACCGCCGCCGGCGCCGCCGGACGAGGCGTCGCGCTTGCCGGACCCCGCCTTGCGGCGGTCGGCGGCCGCGCGTCCGGCGCGGCCGGCCGTCCGCTTCCCCTCCGCAGACCGCGCGAGCGCAGGCGCCTTCGCCGACGACGACCCCCGGTCGCCGGCGCCGCCCTTGCGCTCGAGCGCGGGACGGTCCCGCGTCTCGTTGTCGGGCCCGGCGGCCACGACCTGCGAGCCCACGCCGGCCGCACCCGCGCCCGCCACCAGGACCACGGCGGCGGTCGCCAGCTTGCCCCAGCCGCCGGCGAGCTGATCGGAGAGCAGCGGCAGGTTGGCCATCCAGCCGCCGCCCGAGGAGCTCGCCACCGAGGTGCCGGGGGCATCGCCGCCACCGCCGCCGCGACCGCGCGGGAACAGCGGGAACGGCAGCAGGCCGGCGATCTTGGCCGCTGCGCGGCGGCCGAGCGGGACGTGGGTGAGGATCGCGGCGTCGAGCCCCGCCACCATGGCCTCGCGGCGGCACGGCTGGCAGTGCGAGATGTGACGCGAGAGCCGGCGCGTCTCGCGCGTGCCCAGGCGGCTCTCCGAGGCCGTGGCGATCAGGCTCTGGATGCGCAGGCAGCGCGCGCCGGTGACGAGCTCGTCGAACTCCTCCGTCAGGCGGCGCCGCGCGCGGAACAGCGTGCTCTCGACGGCCGCACGGCTCATGTTCATGCGCTCGCCGATCTCCTGGTAGGAGAGCCCTTCGAACTCGCGCAGCACGAGGATCTCGTGGTGCGCGTCCGAGAGCCCGCCGAGGGCGCCGCAGAGGTTGTCGAGGTCCTGCTTGTTGGCGACGGCCGCCTCGGGCGTGGGGTCGGAGTTCACCAGCTTGCCGTAGTCCGCGGGCGCGAGGCCCTCGTCGGCCTCCAGCGAGACCTCCTCGGTGCGGCGGGTGCGGCGGTACTGGTCGATGCACGCGTTCTTGGCGATCTCGTAGATCCACGGCTTGAACGCGATCGGCCGCTCGGTCGCGCGCATGCGGCGCAGCGCGGACACGAAGACCTCCTGCGTGACGTCCTCGGCTCGGCCATGGTCCTTGACCATGCCCACCACATAGGCGTGGATGCGCCGCTGGTAGCAGCTGTAGAGCGCCTCGAAGGCCCGATCGTCGCCGCGCCGGACGGCCGCGACGAGGCGATCCTCGTCGACGTCGTCTGCAACGATGCTTGGCGCCTCGGCGACGCCGCTCAATGCGCTACCCACCTTGCAGCTTCCCTTTCCCCACGCTCGGTCGATTTCAAGCGTCCCGCGTTCCGCCAAGCGCGAGGACACGTAGCTCTGTGTTCCCGTTTTTGCATGACTCGACTCCATTCGATCATCACCGCGCTCGACGAGCTGCTCGAGCCTGCCGCGTTCAGTGACCTCGGACCGAACGGCCTGCAGGTCCCGGGACCGCAGGATGTGCGGCGCGTGGTCACCGGCGTGTCGGCCCAGAAAGCGCTCGTGGAGCGCGCCGTGGCCGAGCAGGCGCAGCTCGTGCTCGTCCACCACGGGCTGTTCTGGGAGTTCCACCCGACGGGGCTGACGCCCACGCTCGCCGAGCGCCTGCGCCCGCTGTTCAAGCACGACATCGCGCTCGCCGCCTACCACCTGCCGCTCGACGGCCACCCCGAGCTGGGCAACAACGCGATCCTCGCCGAGCGGCTCGGCTGCGAGCGCCACGAGCCGTTCCGGGCCTACCGCGGGACGCCGATCGGCCGCGCCGGCACGTTCCCGGGCGACGGCATCCCCGCGGCTCGACCTGTTCGCGCGCGTGCGCGAGCTGACCGACCGCGAGCCGACGGTGTTCGCCGGCGGCCCCGACCGCGTCCGCCGGATCGGCATCGTGTCGGGCAGCGCGGCCGACGCGCTGACGGAGGCGATCGAGCTCGGGCTCGACGCCTTCCTCACCGGCGAGCCGCGCGAGCACGTGATGGCCGACGCGCTCGAGGCCGGCATCCACTTCATCGCCGCCGGCCACTACGCGACCGAGACCTTCGGCATCCGCGCGCTCGGCGACTGGCTGGCGCACCGGTTCGGGATCGAGCACGTCTGGATCGACATCCCGAATCCGGTGTGACGGACCGGACCTAGCGCAATGTTTAGGACATATTGAGCAGTTGTTGTTGATGCCGTCCACGGCACGCGCTACCGTGCCGGACCACGTGGCAACCTCACAGGAGGCACCGGTCTGATGGCAATCCACCTCACGCCCACGGAGCTCGCGCGCGAAGCCGGTATGGAGCGACGCGAGGTCATCGAGAAGTGCATGGAGATGGGCGTGCCGATCTTCCAGGGCCGAATCGACAAGACCCTGTTCCTCGCCAACGTCAGCGAGCAGCTCGCAGCCACGAGTACCAGAGCTCAGGTAGCCACGGCCTGAGACACCTCCGGCGCCCCCTCGAGCGGCGCCCACATAGAATCGCGCTCTGAGAGTTCCCCGGAGGAGGAGCGCATGGAATCGAGCACGGCAAGCCCGCAGTCGACGGGCTCGCGGACGATCGCCGACCTGATGGCGCGCGCCGCCGAGCGGTACGCCGACCGGCCGGCGGTCACGTTCAAGCGCGGCGAGGAGTGGGCGGAGGTGTCCTACCGCGAGGTCGGCGAGATCGTCTCGGAGATCGCCCGCGGCCTGATCGACCTCGGCCTCGCGCCCGGCGACCGCGCCGCGGTGCTGTGCAGCACGCGGGCCGAATGGACGTACACGAGCTTCGGGATCGCGAGCGCGGGCGGCGTCGTGGTGCCCATCTACCCGACGAACTCCACCGAGGAGTGCGAGTGGGTGGCGAGCAACTCGGAGGCGCGCTTCGTCTTCTGCGAGGACGCGAGCCAGGTCGCGAAGATCGCCCAGGTGCGCGACCGGCTGCCCGCCCTCGAGGCCGTGGTGGTCATCGACCCGGAGCAGCTAGGCGAAGGCGACGCGATCACGCTCGCTGACCTGCGCGAGCGCGGCCGCGGCCGCGACGCCGCCGAGGTCGCCGAGCGCTCTGCGGCGGTCGAGCCGGCCGACCCGTACACGTTCATCTACACGTCGGGGACCACGGGACCGCCCAAGGGCTGCGTGCTCGCGCACGGCAACTACCGCGCGGTGGTGGACATGTGCGAGCAGGCGAGCATCCTGCACGAGGGTGACGTCGTCTACCTGTACCTGCCGCTCGCGCACTCGTTCGCGCTGTTGATCGAGCTGATCGCGATCGACCTGGGTGGCACGATCGCCTACTGGGGCGGCGATCCCAAGGGCATCGTGGGCGAGCTGATGGCGGTCAAGCCGCACTACCTGCCGTCGGTGCCGCGCATCTTCGAGAAGATCTACACGCTCGTCACCTCCACCAACGACCCCGAGAAGATCAAGGCGGCGACGCAGCTCGGCCTCAAGGTCCGCCAGCTGCAGGCCGCGGGCCAGGCTGTCCCCGAGCAGCTCCAAGCGGCCTTCGACAAGGCCGACCAGGAGCTCTACGTCAACGTCCGCAACGTGTTCGGCGGCCGCCTGCGCCAGGCCACGAGCGGCGCGGCGCCGATCGCCCAGGAGATCCTCGAGTTCTTCTACGCCTGCGGCGTGCCGGTGCTCGAGGGCTACGGGATGACGGAGACGGCGACCGCCTCGACGGTCTCCACCAGGGAGTCGTACAAGTTCGGCACCGTGGGACAGCCGCTGCCGGGCGCCGAGGTCCGGATCGCCGACGACGGCGAGATCCTCATCCGCGGGCCGCACATCTTCGGCGGCTACTACAAGCTGCAGGACAAGTCGTTCGGCGCGATCGAGGACGGCTGGCTGCACACCGGCGACCTCGGGGAGCTCGACGAGGACGGCTTCCTGAAGATCACCGGCCGCAAGAAGGACATCATCATCACCGCCGGCGGCAAGAACCTCACGCCCGCCAACCTCGAGAACGACCTCAAGCAGTCGCGCTGGATCTCGCAGGCCGTCATGCACGGCGACCGCCGCCCGTACCCGGTGGTACTGATCACGCTCGACCCCGAGGAGATGCCCAAGTTCGCCGCCGAGCACGGGCTCCCGGCAGACGACCCGGCGACGCTCGCCCGCGAGCCGAAGGTGCAGGAGCTCGTCCAGGGCATCCTCGACGAGGTCAACGAGCGCTACGCGCGCGTCGAGCAGATCAAGAAGTTCGTGATCCTCGACCACGACCTCTCGCAGGAGACCGGCGAGCTGACCCCGACGCTGAAGGTCAAGCGCAACGTCGTCAACGAGAAGTACGCGACGCTCTTCGACCGGCTCTACGCGGACGGCTAGGAGCGCGGGCCGCGGGTTTCGCAGCAAGGGAACCTGGCCCTGCGGGCCGCGGGTTTCGCCCTCTGGGCGAATACCCGCAAGGGAACCTGGCCCTCTGGGCCAGCGTTCCCCCTAGTCGCCGGCTGACTGACGCAGCAGCGCTCCGGTGGTCTGCTCGAGGATCCGCCGCCAGGCGCGGGACTTCTCGTCCTTCTCGGAGGCGAAGTGGCGCACGACCTTGCGCACGCGCGTCGCCGAGAGCTCGATCCCGTGCCGGGCGGTGACCTCGCGCAGGTCCTCGTAGTCGGCGGCGAGCTTGACCGTCACGGACTGGAATCCGTGGCGCGCGACGTCGAGCCGCGACCGGTAGTCGAGGATGTTCGTCTGGAACATCAGCTCGTCGTCCGTGTCGGGCTCGATCAGGATGATGTCGACGCCCGGGTACCGCTCGCGCCAGCTGCGCGCGACCTCGTGCAGCCGCTGGTAGCCGAGCAGCTTGAACGTCTGGTAGCCGATCTTCGGAAAGCCCATGTCCGAGACCCGGCGGGTGCGGCTGCCGAACAGCGTCGGGATCTCCTTCGTGAAGTCGTTCACGTAGGGCACCAGCGGGTTGACGACGATGATCAGCTTCGCTCCCGCCTCGACCGCGATGTCGAGGTTGGTGGTGGAGACGATCCCGCCGTCGACCAGCTCGCGGTCCTTGAGCTGGGCCGGCTGGTAGACCATCGGCAGGGCGGCCGAGGCGCGCACGGCGGCCGAGATCGGCACGTCGTCCCAGCCCGGCCCGCCGAGCACGATCCGCTCGCACGTGTCGAGGTCGGTGGCCGCGAGGTAGAGCTCGCAGCCGAGCTTGCGGAAGTCGTCGCTGCGGTCGGGGTCCGCGAGCGCGGTGCGCATGTACTCCTCGATCCCCGACCCCGTGTAGAGCCCGGAGGGCAGCAGGTCGGCGAGCGCGAGCACGAGGTCCATCGGCGACAGGGAGGGCAGCCGCCGACCGACCTCGCGCAGCACGCCGACGAGGTGGAACGGCAGTCGCACGCCCTTGGCGACGAACTCGCGGTAGTTGGGGCGCAGCAGCATGTCGAACGAGACCTCGTCGAACGGCCCCTGGCCCTGGTCGTTGACCACCCGCATCATCTGCTCGGGCGTCACGCCGTTGGCCGCCAGCGCCGCGATCACCGCGCCCGCACTGGTGCCCACGTAGACGTCGAACTGGTTGACGGTGCGGTCGACCGCCAGGAGGTCGAGGGCGCGCAGGGCGCCGATCTCGTACACCGCGCCGGTGAACCCGCCTCCGCCCAGCACGAGCGCGGTCTTGGACTGCTTCCGGCGCCGGCGGCGTGACCCCTGCGCCGGGTGGGGCCCCTGTCGAGCTGTACGACGTTGCCCATCGGTGCCAGCGGAGTGTACGGTGCCGTCCGGGCGGCCCCGCGACTTCCGCCGCCCACAGGGGTTTTCACGAACCGATGGCTCGGATCGCCTTGCTCACGGCGCTGCTCGCCGTGCTCCTCTCCCCCGCCGCCCAGGCCGCCGGCCCGGCGGCCACCGCGCGCGCGCTCGACCGCGAGATGCAGCGCGCCGGCGCGGCTCTCCGGCGCGTACGTCGTCGACCTCGACACGGGGCAGGAGCTGTACTCGCGCGCGGCCGACGTGGCCCGCATCCCGGCCTCGGTGAACAAGCTCTACACCACGGCCGCGGCGCTGCGCGCCTACGGCCGCCTGGGCCAGCTCACCACCGAGGTGCTGGGCGACGCGGCGCCGGACGAGAAGGGCGTCGTCAGCCGGCAACCTGTACCTGCGCGGCAACGGCGACCCGAGCTTCGGCCCCGCCCAGGCGGCCGGTCTAGCCCGCGTGCTGGTCGGGAGCGGGCTCACGCGCGTGACCGGCACGGTGATCGGCGACGAGTCGCGGTTCGACCTGCGCCGCGGCGGGCCGTCCTCCGGCTACCGCACGGACTACTGGGTCGGCCCGCTCAGCGCGCTCTCCTTCAACCACGGCGTGACCGCCGACCGCCACCGCCGCTTCCAGACCGATCCGGCGCGCTACGCGGCCGAGAAGTTCCGGCTCGAGCTGCGCCGGCTCGGCGTGCGCGTGCCGAAGGCCGCACAGGCCGGCGTCACGCCCGCGGGCGCCGCGAAGCTCGGGGAGTGGGCGTCGCCGCGCATGGCTCGGCTCGCGCGCGCGACCAACCGGCCGTCGGACAACTACTACGCCGAGACGCTGCTGAAGGCGCTCGGTGCCGACCACGGCAGCGGCGGGACCACCGCCGCCGGCGCCGCCGTCGCACGCCGGGAGGCAGCCGAGGACGGCGCCCGCCCCACGATCGTGGACGGCTCCGGGCTGAGCCGCGCCAACCGCACCAGCCCGCGCGACGTCGTCGAGCTGCTCGCCGGCATGGCCGCGAGCCGCCGCACGGCCAACCCGATGCGCCTGTCGCTCTCGATCGCCGGCCGGGCCGGGACGCTCTCCAACCGCATGCGCCGCACCGCCGCCCGCGGGCGCTGCCGGGCCAAGACCGGCACGATCCACGGCGTCTCCAACCTGGCGGGGTACTGCACCTCGCGCTCGGGCCGCCGGACGGCCTTCGCCTTCCTCATGAACGGGATCACCATCTGGACCGCGCATCCGCTGCAGGACCGGATGGCCGCGGCGCTGGCCCGCTACGGCAGCTGATCGGGCAGCGAAGGGTCGGTGGCGAAGCGGTCGGCTCGTTGTGCCGGCGACGTCAACTGCGACTGGGTAGGGAGGCTGGGGTGCCGGCCGCCGCGCGGGGACGATTGCGGGCGGTGAGCAAGCGCATCGCGAAATCCGTGGAGTTGCCCCCGGAAACCGACGCCTAGTTCACGGATTTCGCGAACGATCCCCGATAAGCGTCGGAAACCGACGCCAATCCGGGAAAGTTCGCGCGATCGCCGACCCGGCCGGCTCCCTCACCTCCTCACCCAGCCGCAGTTGACGTTCGTCAGCCGCACGGGATCTCAGCCCGCACGCGGGTGCCGCCCCCATCGGGGCTCCACACCCGCAGGCGCCCGTCGAGCGCCTCGACGCGGTCGGCGAGGCCGCGCAGGCCCGAGCCGCCGTTCTCCTGGGCGCCCCCGCACCCGTCGTCGACCACCTCGACCACGAGCTCGCCGTTCGTGCGCGCGACCTCGACGGTGACCGACGACGCGTGGGCGTACTTGGTCACGTTCGTCAGGCTCTCGGATACGAGGTAGTACGCCGCGACCTCGTGCGCCGCGGGCAGCCGGTCCGGGAGGCGGAGCTGCAGTGCGACCGGCAGTGGAGCGCGCGCCACGAGGCCCTCGAGCGCGACCGCCAGCCCGTAGTCGGTGAGCACCGCCGGGTGCAGGCCGCGGGCGAGCTCGCGCAGCTCGGCCAGCGAGTTGGTCAGCTCGCCGCGCAGCGCGGCGATCTGCGCCTTCGCCTCGGGGTCGGCGCCGTAGCGGGACTCGAGGGTCCCGAGCTCGAGCGAGAGCGCGACGAGGCGCTGCTGGGCGCCGTCGTGGAGGTTGCGCTCCAGCCGCCGGCGCTCGTCCTGGGTGGCCTCGAGGATGCGCGTCCGCGAGCTGCGCAGCTCGTCCAGCTGTGCCCGCAGCTCGGCCTGCAGGCGGGCGTTCTCGAGCGCGAAGCCGGCGGCCGCCGTGACCGCGTCGAGCAGCCCGCGGTCGGCCAGCAGCGCGTCGTCGTGCTCGAGCACGGCGATCCGCTTTCCGTCGCGGTCGATCGGCGTGACCGCGCGCCCCGGGCCCGGCTCGATCTCGACCGGCTGCCCGTCGGCGTCGGCGTAGGCGTCGTACTCCGGCAGCCAGAAGGCGACCGTGACGCTCGGGTCGTGCAGCGCGCGAGCGAACGCCCCGCGCAGGTGCTCGGGCGCGACGTCGCCCCGCAGGCTCACGAGCAGGTCGCTGATCCCCAGGTGGGCGAACCGCGCCCGCGCCATCTGCGTGAGCATCGCGATCGGGATCGCGACGAACGTGCCGAAGAAGCCCCAGATCAGCCACTGCGGCGCCTGCTCGGCGAGCTTGTCGATGACGAAGATCGTCGTGAACATCAGCAGCGCGACGCTGCCGACGAGCGCGGGCGCCAGGACGCGGCGGCGCGGCACGCTCGCGTGCCACCAGCGCCAGGCGATCAGCGCCGCCAGCGCCAGCTGGGCGGCGACGATGAGCACACGCTGGACGGTGTCGACGGCGTCCGCCGTGACGGCGCTCGGCCAGATCAGGAACAGGTTGGTGGGCTCGCCGGGCGCCTCCGCGGGCAGGAACGCCAGCCACACGAACTCGAGCGGAAAGAACGCGAACGTCGCCGTGGCGGCGATCCAGCGGTCGGGCGCGGACGCCAGCCGGCCCTCCGGGAACGACACGAGCAGCAGCACGAACAGGAGGATCGACGAGTCCACGAGCAGGATTCCGATCGTCGCCGCCAGCGACGATCCGTGGTCGATCGCAAGCTCGAACGCGAGCGCGGAGAGGCCGCGGAACGACCCGAAGGCGA
Organism: uncultured Solirubrobacteraceae bacterium; assembly: GCA_963838655.1. Taxonomy (GTDB): domain Bacteria; phylum Actinomycetota; class Thermoleophilia; order Solirubrobacterales; family Solirubrobacteraceae; genus DASSUW01. The sequence goes on from CAWIRW010000008.1 coordinate 80,729, forward strand.
TCATCAGCGCGCCGACGCGATTGCCCGGCCGGCGGCGCCAGATCACCAGCCCGCAGCCGATGAACGACAGCGCCAGCAGCGTCAGGAGGATCCTCTCGACCAGCGGCGCTTCGCTCAGGACGAACGCCGTCGGCGCGCCGATCAGCCCTGCGAGGCCGAGCAGGGGCCAGACCCACCGCGTTCGCGTCCAGAAAGCAGCCACGGGCGGTCCCTCCTTCCCGGTCGCCCTGGAGCGACCATACCGCGACGCCTATGCGCCGTCGAGCAGCGCCAGCAGGCCCGCCTCGTCGAGCACCGGCACGCCGAGCTTCTCGGCCTTCGCGAGCTTGGAGCCGGGCGACTCGCCGGCCACCACGTACGACGTCTTCTTGGACACCGAGCCGGTGACCTTGCCGCCGGCGGCCATGATCCGCTCCTGGGCCTCCTCGCGCGTGAGGTCGGGCAGCGTGCCGGTGAGCACGAACGTCTGATCGCGCAGCGGCCCCTCGCCTGGCGGCGGGCCCTCCTGCTCGAGGTGGAGCCCGATCTGCCGCAGATCGTCGAGCAGCGCGCGCATCTGCTCGTCGGCGAGCTGGTCGTGGATCAGCTGGGCCACGATCGGGCCGATCCCGGGCGTCTCGGCGATCTGCTCGGGCGCGGCCGCCAGCAGCGCGTCGATCGAGCGGAACTGGGCCGCGAGGTTGCGGCCGGTGACGTAGCCGACGCCCTCGATGCCGACCGCGAACAGCACGATGCCGAACGGCCGGTCCTTCGACGCCTGGATCGACGCGACGAGGTTGCGGGCGCTGACCTCGCCGTAGCCCTCGAGCTCGCGCAGCTGCTCCTCGGTGAGCCGGTAGAGGTCGCCCGCCGTGCGGATCAGCCCGCGCTCGAGGAACGTCGCGACCTGCTTCTCCCCCAGGCCGTCGATGTCCATCACCGCCGCGAACGTCGCCAGCAGCTGCCAGCGGCGCTCCGGGCAGGCGCGGTTCGGGCACTTGGTGAACACGCCGGCGCCCTTGACCGTCGGGGTGTCACAGAACGGACAGCGCTCGGGCGGGCCCGGCACGGGCGAGCGGCCCTTGCGCTCGACCGCGTGCGGTGCCGGCGAGACGACCTGCGGGATCACGTCGCCCGCGCGCAGGACGATCACCTCGTCGCCGGGCCGGACGTCCTTGCGCGCGAGATCCTCCTCGTTGTGCAGCGTCGCGCGCTTCACCGTGACGCCACCGACGTGCACGGGCTCGAGCTCGGCGAACGGGTGCAGGTCGCCGAACTTGCCGACGTTCCAGCGCACCTCGTTGAGCGTCGTGACCGCGGTCGTGGGCGGGAACTTCCAGGCGATCGCCCAGCGCGGGTCGCGCCCCACGACGCCGAGCCGCCGCTGCAGCTCGACGTCGTCGACCTTCACGACCACGCCGTCGATCTCGAAGTCGAGCGCGCCGCGGCGCTCCTGCCAGCTCAGGCACTGCGCCACGACCTCGTCCTCGCTGTCGAGCACCTGGACGTCGCCGTTGACGCGGAAGCCGTGCTCGCGCAGCCACTCGAGCGCCTCCCAGTGCGAGCCGAGCCGCAGCCCCTCGGTCACCCCGATCCCGTAGCACCACATCGAGAGCGGGCGGTCGGCGGCGAGCTGGGGGTCGAGCTGGCGGATCGTGCCTGCGGCCGAGTTGCGCGGGTTCATGAACGTCGACAGCCCGGCCTCGGCGCGGCGCTCGTTGAGGGCCTGGAAGTCGGGCAGCGACATGTAGACCTCGCCGCGCACCTCGAGCAGCGGCGGGCCATCCTCGATCCGCAGGGGGATCGTGGGGATCGTGCGCAGGTTGTGCGTGACGTCCTCGCCGACCTCGCCGTTGCCGCGCGTGGCGCCGCGCTCGAGCACGCCGTCTCGGTAGACCAGCGAGATCGCCAACCCGTCGATCTTCGGCTCGGCGACGAAGCGGAAGCTGGGGTCCTCGATCCCCTCGCGGGCCAGGTGCGAGCGCATGCGCGCCACCCACGCCCGCAGCTCCTCCTCCGAGCGCGCGTTGGCGAGCGAGAGCATCGGCGCGGGGTGGCGCACCTTCTCGAGCTTGGAGACGGGCTCGGCGCCGACGCGCTGGGTGGGCGAGTCGGGCGTCAGCAGGTCCGGGTGCTCGGCCTCGATCCGCCGCAGCTCGTCGAGCAGCGCGTCGTACGCGTCGTCGCCGATGACCGGGTCGTCGAGGACGTAGTAGCGGTGGTTGTGCTCGGCGAGCTCGCGGCGCAGCTCGGCCGCGCGCTCGGCCGGTGCCGTCACTCCGCGGCCTCCCCGCGATGTTCGCGAAGCGAACTCGCAAGGGAATCGGCGCTAGGCGATTCCCGACCTCCTCCGCCCGGCGCAGCAGCCGCGCGAGGTCGTACGCGCGCAGCTCGTCGAGCCCGTGCTCGGCGGTGAGGTCGAAGTGCAGCGGGGTGACCGCGATCCGCCCGGCCGCGACGGCGGCGAGGTCGGTGCCCGTCTCGTCGTCGTGGACCGGCGAGTCGCCGTAGATGCGGTAGCGCCGGCGTCCCTCGTCGTCGCTGTCGACCTGCTCGAGCGCGTCGCGGTAGATCCGCTTGCCGAGGCGGGTGACCTCGACGCCGTCGGCGTCGCCTGCGGGCACGTTGATGTTGAGCAGCGTGCCGTCGGGGAGCGGCACGTCGTCGAGCCGGTCGACGATCTGGGCGGCGAAGGTGGCCGCCTGCTCGAAGTCGAACGCCCGGCCGAGCCGGAAGTCCATCTCGCGCGCCTGCGACTGCTGGGAGACCGCGATCCCCGGCACCCCGAGCACGATGCCCTCGAGCGCCGCCGCCACGGTCCCGGAGTAGGTGATGTCGTCACCGAGGTTGGAGCCGTGGTTGATGCCGGCGACCACGAGGTCGGGCTCGAAATCGTCGACCAGCCCGAGCGAGGCCAGCCGCACGCAGTCGACCGGCGTGCCGTCGCACGAGAACCCGTGCGTACCGTCGTCGAACGGGACCTCCGTCACCCACAGCGGGCGGCGGGTGGTGATCGAGCGGGCGGTCGCCGACATGTTCGCGTCGGGCGCGATCACCGCGAGCACGATGTCGTCGAGCGCGACGAGCGCGCGCCGCAGCGCCTGCAGTCCGTCGGCGTGGATGCCGTCGTCGTTGGTGAGGAGCACGCGGAGCATCGGCTCCGCCGCAGGATAGAGGGAGCCTACGCCGTGGCCGGGGCGAGGCCGGCGAGGATGCCGAGCTGCTGGAACATCGCCAGCGGGCTCCAGTAGAGGGCGCCCTCGATCACCATGCCGTCCTCGTCGAAGGTGGTGATGACGGCGGCGTAGGTCTCCGTCCAGCGGCCGGTGGGCTCGACGCCGAGCAGCTTGCCCTGGTGGGTGCCGACGACGGTCAGCTCCTGCGCGAGCCGCACCCCGGCGAGCGTCGAGGAGGTCTCCTGGATGCGCAGGTCGGGGAACGCGTTCATGTACTTCTGGGCGGCGGCGACGAGCGCGTCGCGGCCCTGCAGCGGCTTCGCCGAGCGCGACGTCGCGCCACATGACGTCCTCGACCATGTTCACCCCGATGCCCTGCGCGTCCTGACGGTTCCAGGCCGCGAGGATGTCCGCCGCTCTCGCGAGCATCGTCCGCCGGTCCATCACCTGACGGTACTCCGGTGATGGCTGATCGGTCAATAGCGCACAGCGGCCAGGTAGAGGCCGTGGGCCGGCGCCGTGCGTCCGGCCTCGGCGCGCGGGCGGCCCTCGAGCAGGCGCGCGAACTCCTCGGAGCTGCGGCGCCCGGCCGCGACCTCGAGCATCGTCCCCACGAGCACGCGGTTCATCGCGCGCATGAAGCTGTCGGCCTCGATCCGGAAGGCCAGCACGTCGCCCTCGCGCTCCCAGGACGCCGCCAGCACGACGCGGTCGAAGCGCGTGTGGTAGGTCTCGGCCGGCGTGAAGGCGGTGAAGTCGTGGTGCGCCGGGGAGCGCAGCGGCGCACGCCTGCAGCGCGTCGAGGTCGATCGCGTGCGGCCACCACAGCGCGCGGCCGCGCTCGAACGGCGACGGCGTGGGCCGGGCGAGCACGCGGTAGACGTACGAGCGGCTCTTGGCGTCGTGGCGCGCGCTGAAGCCGTCGGGCATCTCCTCGGCGGCGAGCACCGCCACGTCGTCCGCGCAGCACGCGCGTTGACCGAGCGCAGGCTCGGCAGCGGGCCGTCGTAGGAGACCACCTGGCCCGAGCGCGTGCACGCCGCGGTCGGTGCGGCCGGCGACGACGAGTTCCACGTCCTGGCGCAGCACCACGTCGCAGCGCGCGCGCCAGCTCCGCCTCCACCGTCCGCTTCCCCGGCTGCACGGCCCAGCCCGCGAACGGGCCGCCGTCATAGGCAAGGGTGATTTTGGTGGTGCGGCTTACTCGCACTCGCAAGCTCGCGCGAGCGCCTTAGTTACCTAGACCAGCTCGAGGTAGACCATCTCGGTCGCGTCGCTCGAACGCGGGCCGAGCTTGAGGATCCGGGTGTAGCCCCCGGGGCGCTCCGTGTAGCGGGGCGCGATCTCCTCGAACAGCTTGTAGATGACGCCCTTGTCCGGGTGCTGGAGGATCGAGATCGCCTGCCGGCGGGCGTGCAGGTCACCCCGCCGGGCCAGCGTGATCAGCTTCTCGATCTCCGGCTTGACCGCCTTGGCCTTGGCCTCGGTGGTCCGGATCCGCTCGTGGTCGATGACCTCGATGCAGAGGTTCGCGAGCAGCGCCTTGCGATGCGAGGCGTCGCGCGAGAGCTTGTGCCGGGTCTTCTGGTGGCGCATGGCCGGGCCTAGTCGTTGCGGAGCGTGAGCCCGCGCTGGGAGAGCGTCTCGATGACCTCGTCGATCGACTTCTTGCCGAAGTTCGGGATCGCCGCCAGCTCGCCCTCGGACTTCGAGACGAGGTCGCCCACCGTCTGGATGCCCGCGCGCTTGAGGCAGTTGTAGGACCGCACGCCGAGCTCGAGCTCCTCGATCAGGATGTCGTCCATCGGCGAGCCGCCGGCGCGCCCGCCGCGGGGCCAGCGCGCCCGAGCCGATGCCGGCGCCGTTGTCGAGCGCCGCCATGCCGCCGGGGCCGGCGCGCAGCTCCTCGATGCGCTCCTCGTCGGTGAAGATCGAGAGCGACGAGATGAGGATCTCCGCGGCCTCGCGCAGCGCGGCCTGCGGGTCGATCGAGCCGTCGGTCTCGATGTCGATCGTGAGCTTGTCGAAGTCCGTCCGCTGGCCGACGCGCGCCTGCTCGACCGAGTACGCGACGCGGCGCACCGGCGAGAAGATCGAGTCGATCGGGATGACGCCGATCGGCTGGTCGGGCGACTTGTTGTCCTCGGCCGGGCGGTAGCCGCGGCCGCGGCCGATCGTGAGGTACATCTCGAGCTTGGTCTTCTTCTCGAGCGTGGCGATGTGCGCGTCGGGGTTGAGGATCTCGACGCCGGACGGCAGGTCGATGTCGCGCGCGGTGATCTCACCCGGCCCGGTGACGACGAGCGGCGCCTCGACCTCGGTGGCGTCCGAGTGCATGCGGCACACGATGCCCTTGAGGTTGAGGACGATGTCGGTCACGTCCTCCGTCACGCCCTTGACGGTCGAGAACTCGTGCGCGACGCCCTCGATCCGGACGGAGGTCACGGCGGCGCCCGCGAGCGAGGCGAGCAGCACGCGGCGCAGCGAGTTGCCGAACGTGTAGCCGAAGCCGCGATCGAGCGGCTCGACCACGAACTGACCGCGATTGTCCTCGACGGACTCGGCGGTGATTCGGGGGATCTGGAAGTCGAGCATCAGGGTCCTAACGTCGTCTCAGGTTCTCGGGGGAGCGTGTCGGACCGGCGCGTGGGGAGGGACGCCGGGGGCCTACTTCGAGTACAGCTCGACGATGAGCTGCTCCTGCACCGGCGCGGCGATCTCCGCGCGCTCGGGCTTGCGGAGCACCTTCGCCGTCAGCTGGTCGTGGTCCGCCTGCAGCCACGCCGGCACCTGCGCGACCAGCTCGGTCGCGTCGCGGATGACCGTCTCCGCGTCCGACCCGGGCTTGAAGGTGATGACGTCGTCCGCCTTCACCTGGTAGCTCGGGATGTCGACGCGGCGGCCGTTGACCGCCCAGTGGCCGTGCCGGATGAGCTGGCGCGCCTGCCGGCGGGAAGCCGCGAAGCCGAGCCGCACGAGCACGTTGTCGAACCGGCACTCGAGCATCCGCAGCAGGTTCTCGCCGGTGATGCCGGGCTGCCGCGACGCCTTGGCGTAGTACGTGCGGAACTGCTTCTCGAGCACGCCGTAGTAGCGGCGCGCCTTCTGCTTCTCGCGCAGCTGCACGCGGTACTCGGACTGCTTCTGGCGGCCCCGGCCGTGCTCGCCGGGCGGATACGAGCGACGCTCGACGCCGCACTTGTCGGTCAGGCAGCGCTCGCCCTTGAGGAAGAGCTTCTGCCCTTCGCGGCGGCACTGCTTGCACTGGGGAGATGTATCGCGAGCCATTCTGGTTGTGTCAGACCCTTCGCCGCTTGCGGGGGCGGCAGCCGTTGTGTGCCTGCGGGGTGACGTCCCTCACGCCGGTGACCTCGAGGCCGGCGGCCTGCAGCGAGCGGATCGCGGTCTCGCGGCCCGAGCCCGGGCCCTTGACGAAGACCTCGACCTTCTGCATGCCCTGCTCGATGCCCTTGCGGGCGGCGGCGTCGGCCGTCACCTGGGCGGCGAAGGGAGTCGACTTGCGGGAGCCCTTGAAGCCGGCGCCGCCGGCGGACTCCCAGGCGATCACGTTGCCCTCGCGGTCGGTGAGGGCGACGATCGTGTTGTTGAAGGACGTCTTGATGTGCGCCTGGCCGATCGGGACGTTCTTCTTGACCTTGCGGCGGCCGCGCTGGGGGCGGCGGGGAGCGGGACTCACTTCTTCGTCGCCTTCTTCTTGCCGGCCACCTGCATGCGCTTGGGACCCTTGCGGGTGCGCGCGTTGGTCTTCGTGTTCTGCCCGCGCACGGGCAGGTTGCGGCGGTGGCGCATGCCGCGGTAGCAGCCGATCTCCATCAGGCGCTTGATCGCCTGCGAGCGCTCGCGGCGCAGGTCGCCCTCGACCATCAGCTCGTTGTCGATCACGTCGCGCAGCTGGGAGACCTCGCCGTCGGTGAGGTCGCGCACGTAGCGGTTCGGGTCGATGCCGAGCTGGGCCAGCACCTCGTTGGAGGTGGGGCGCCCGACCCCGTAGATGTAGGTCAGACCGATCTCGACGCGCTTGTTGAGCGGGATGTTGACCCCGGCGATGCGAGCCATCGTCCGCCTACCCCTGACGCTGCTTGTGTCGAGGGTTCGAGCAGATCACGAGGACCCGGCCGTTGCGCCGGATGATCTTGCACTTCTCGCACATCGGCTTTACCGACGGTCGTACCTTCATGATCCCTTTCGGCTGATGATCCAGACGGGGTGGCTCTGGCTGCCGGAGCGGCTGCCGCTACCAGTCCCCCGGACGGAGAAAAGTCGTCGCGCACGGAGCCCTCGCGGACTCGAGCGCGACCGAGCAGGATAGCAAGCCCATTCCACCGATCGCGCGCCCCACGCGTGGCTCCCGAGAAGGCACGTTCGGCCTCGTCAGGCGGCGGCGATGCGGGCCTTGGACTCGTGCCAGGGCGTCAGGATCCGGGGGCCGTCGGCGGTGACGGCGATCGTGAACTCGAAGTGGGCGGTGACCGAGCCGTCCTGGGAGTAGATCGCCCAGCCGTCGTCGCCCATCCGCACCATGTGGCGCCCGGCGGTGGTCATCGGCTCGACGGCGAAGACCATCCCCTCCTCGAGCACGACGCCCTTGCCCGGCCGGCCGTAGTTGGCGACCTGGGGCTCCTCGTGCATGCTGCGGCCGATCCCGTGGCCGACGAGCGAGCGGACGATCGAGAAGCCGGCGGCCTCGACGTGCTGCTGGACGGCGTGCCCGACGTCCTCGAGGTGGTTGCCGGGCCGGCACTGCTCGACCGCCTTGAAGAGCGACTCCTCGGTGACCTGCAGCAGCTTGGCGGCCACCGGCGAGACCTCGCCGACGGCGAACGTGCGCGCGGCGTCGGCCACCCAGCCGTCGTAGATCACGCCGATGTCGACGCTCAGCGTGTCCCCGCGCGAGAGCCGGAAGCGCCCGGGGATGCCGTGCACGACCATGTCGTTCGGCGACGCGCAGATCGAGCCGGGGAAGCCGCGGTAGCCCTTGAACGCGGGCGAGGCGCCCTGGGAGCGGATGTACTTCTCGGCCGCCACGTCGAGGTCCTGCGTCGTCACGCCCGGGCGGATCTTGCCCGCCACCAGGTCCATCGTGCGGACCAGGATGTCCCCGGCGCGGGCCATCTTGTCGATCTCCGCGGGGGTCTTCTTGATGATCACGGGTGGCTCAGAGTCGTTCTTCGAGCCGCAGCGTGGCGAGCGTGGCCCGGATGTGGTCGTGGACCTCCGTCGGGCTGCGCGTGCCGTCGAAGCGGCGCAGGAGGCCCTTCGCATCGTAGTAGTCGATGAGCGGCTCGGTCTGCTCGTGATACGTGTCGAGCCGCGTGCGGACCTTGTCGGGGTCGTCGTCGTCGCGCCGGAACAGCGGCTTGCCGCACTGGTCGCAGACGCCCTCGTGCTTGGGCGGGTCGAACTCCTCGTGGTAGAGGTGGCCCGAGCGGCACTGGCGGCGGCCGGACAGCCGCGTGATGACGATGTCGTCGGTCGCCTGCACGTAGAGCGCGGCGGTCAGCCGGCGGTCGCGGCGCTCGAGCTCCTCGCCGAGCGCGTCGGCCTGCGGCGCGGTGCGCGGGAAGCCGTCGAGCAGGAAGCCGTCCTCGCCCTCCTCCTCGACCTTCTCGAGGATCATCGCGATCACGAGGTCGTCGGGCACGAGCTTGCCGGCGCTCATGTACGACGCGGCCTCCTTGCCGAGCTCCGTGCCCGTTCTCCCGATGCTCGCGCAGCAGGTCGCCGGTGGCGATGTACGGCAGGCTGAAGTCGTCGCGCAGCCGCGCGGCCTGCGTCCCCTTGCCCGCCCCAGGGGGACCTAACAGAATCAGGTTCAACTCGGACACGAAGCGGGGCAGCCTACTTCAAGAAGCCTTCGTAGTTGCGCATCATGAGTTGCGCCTCGAGCTGCTTCATGGTGTCCAAGGCGACCCCGATCACGATCAGGATCGACGTTCCGCCGAAGAAGAAGTTGGCCGACGTCTGGTTGATGAGGATCGTCGGCAGCGCGGCCACGGCGGCCAGGTAGAGCGCCCCCGGGAACGTCAGCCGGGCGAGGATGCGGTCCAGGAACTCGGCCGTCGGCCGGCCGGGTCTCACCCCCGGGATGAACCCGCCGTACTTCTTCAGGTTGTCGGCCTGGTCGACCGGGTTGAAGGTCACCGCGGTGTAGAAGTACGTGAACAGGATGATGAAGATCGTCTCGCCGACGATGTAGGCCCAGCCGTTCGGGCTGAAGAAGGTCGCGAGGCCCTGGGCACCCGGCGCGAGCTCGCCGATCGTGGGCGGGAAGGCCATGATCGAGGCGGCGAAGATGACCGGGATGACGCCGGCCATGTTCACGCGCAGCGGCAGGTAGGTCTGCCCGCCGGAGCTCATCCGGCGGCCGATCACGCGCTTGGCGTACTGGATCGGGATCCGCCGCTGGCCCTCCTGCACGAACACGATCGCGGCGATCACGCCGAGCGCGACGAACGGCATCATGACCTTGAAGACCTGGTCGGGGTTCGTCCACCACGCCTGGATCCCGTTCGGCAGGCCCGACACGATCGAGGCGAAGATCATCAGCGAGATGCCGTTGCCGATGCCGCGCTGGGTGATCAGCTCGCCCATCCACATCAGCAGCACGCAGCCGGCGGTCAGGCAGACGACGATCAGGATCACGCCGCCGGGCGTGAAGTTGTCGATCACCGGGGCGCCCGCGCTGTTGCCCTGCGAGCGGAAGAGGAAGACGTAGCCGATCGCCTGCGCGGCGGCCAGGCCGACGGTCAGGTAGCGCGTGTACTGCGTGATCTTCTGCTGGCCGACCTCGCCCTCCTTCTGCAGCTTCTCCAGCGACGGCGAGACGACCGTGAGCAGCTGCAGGATGATCGAGGCGGTGATGTAGGGCATGATCCCGAGCGCGAAGATCGCGATCCGGGACAGGCCGCCGCCCGTGAAGAGGTTGAGGAAGCCGAGGATGTTCGACCCGGCGTAGTTCTCCGAGATCTGCTCGACGGCCTCGAGGTTCACGCCCGGGACCGGGATGAACGCGCCGAGCCGGTAGAGCGCGAGGATCGACCGCCGTGAACAGCAGCTTCTTCCGGATGTCGGCGACCCGGAAGGCGTTGAGGATGGTGGCGATCATGCCGCGGTCGCGCTAGGCGTCGATGACCTGACAGGTCCCGCCCGCGGCCTCGATCCGCTCGCGCGCGGTCTTCGAGAACCTGTGGGCGTGCACGGTGAGCTTCTTGTTGAGCTCGCCGCGCCCGAGGATCTTCACCGGGATGCCCTTGCGCGTGCCGAGCCCCGCCGCCCGCAGGGCGTCGAGGTCGACGGAGGCGCCGTCGTCGAAGCGCGCCTCGAGGTCGTCGAGGTTGACCGGCTGCGTGTGCGTCCGGAACGGCTCGAACGGCATCGACATCTTCTTGTTCGGCCCGCGCAGCTTGCGCATCCGCATGTGGATCGGGTTCTGGCCGCCCTCGAAGTTCGCGCGGTCCTTGGCGCCGGCGCGGGAGCCGTAGCCCTTGTGGCCGCGGCCGGCGGTCTTGCCGGTGCCGGAGCCCTCGCCGCGGCCGACGCGCTTGCGCGGCCGGCGCGAGCCGGGGGCCGGCTTGAGGTTGTGGAGGCCGATCAGCTCTTCGTCGTCGGCCATTACTTCTCCTCGACCGTCGACGAGATGGCGGACGGCGTGGACCATGCCGCGCAGCTGCGGGGAGTCCTCGCGCTCGACCGACTTGCCGATCCCGCGCAGCCCGAGCGAGCGCAGCGTGTCGAGCTGCCGGCGGTCGCACCCGTTCGACGACTTGACCTGCGTGATGATCACGCGGGCACCTCCGCCTCATCCTCGCGATGTTCGCCGCCAGGCGAACTCGCAAGGGAATCGGCGCCAGCCGATTCCCCGCCGCCGAGGCCGAGCACGCGGTCGACGGACAGGCCGCGCAGGGCCGCGATCTCCTCGGGGCGCCGCAGGTCCTGCAGACCGGCGATCGTCGCCTTCACGAGGTTGATCGGGTTCTGGGTGCCGAGCGACTTGGAGAGGATGTCGTGGATCCCGGCCAGCTCGAGCACCGCGCGCACGCCGCCGCCGGCGATCACGCCGGTACCGGGCGAGGCAGGCTTGAGGAACACGCGTCCGGAGCCGAAGATGCCGGTCGTCTGGTGCGTGATCGTCGAGCCGTGGCGGGGCACGCGGAAGAGGTTCTTCTTGGCGTGCTCGACGCCCTTCTGAATCGCCAGCGGGACCTCGTTGGCCTTGCCGTAGCCGACGCCGACGATGCCGTTCTCGTCGCCGACGACGACCAGCGCGGTGAACGAGAAGCGGCGGCCGCCCTTGACGACCTTGGCGACGCGGTTGATCTCCACGACGCGCTCTTGGAGGTCGAGGCCGGTGGAGGAGACGGATCGATCGGGGGCTGCCATGAGGTCCTTCGAGTCTAGAAGTTCAGTCCGCCGTCGCGGGCGCCCTCGGCGAGCGCCTTCACACGGCCGTGGTAGCGGTAGCCGCCGCGATCGAACACGGCGGTGTCGACGCCGGCGGCCTTCGCACGCTCGGCCAGCAGCTCGCCGGCGCGGCGGGCCTGGTCCATCGGCTTCAGCGAGCGCAGGTCGCCCTCGGTCCAGTTGACGGCGGCCAGCGTGCGGCCGGCGACGTCGTCGACGAGCTGGACGAAGATGCCGCGGTTCGAGCGGAAGACCGACACGCGCGGGCGCTCGGCGGTGCCGTGCACCTTGGCGCGGACGCGGCGGCGGCGCCTGAGGCGCCGGGCGGGAGCGGTGAGGACCGTCATGCTCGCTTGCCGACCTTCCGAGCGACGTACTCGCCCTCGTAGCGGATGCCCTTGCCCTTGTAGGGCTCGGGCTTGCGCTGCTTGCGGATGATCGCGGCGATCTCGCCGACCTGCTGCTTGGAGTTGCCCTTGACGATCACGCGCGTGGGCTGGGGCACCTCGAACTCGATGCCCTCCGGCGCCTTGATCGGCACCGGGTGCGAGTAGCCGAGGGCGAGCTCGAGGTCGCGGCCCTTGAGCGCGGCGCGGTAGCCGACGCCCTGGATCTCGAGCGTCTTGGTGAAGCCCGACGTCACGCCCTCGACCATGTTGGCCACCAGCGAGCGCGTGAGCCCGTGCAGGGCGCGGTGCTCGGCGCGGTCGGTGGGCCGCGTGACGAGCAGCTCGTCGCCCTCCTGGCGGATCTCGATCGCGCGGTTCTTGCGCTCGGCAAGATCGCCGCGCGGACCGGCCACGCGGACGACCTCCGGCTCGATCGTGACGGTCACGCCGGTGGGAACGGGGATGGGCTTCTTGCCGATGCGGCTCATGGTTCGTCTACCAGACCTCGGCTACGACCTCGCCGCCGACACCTTCGCGGCGCGCGTCGTGCCCGGTCATCACGCCTCTGGAGGTGGACACGATGGTCGTGCCCATGCCTCCCAGGACCTTCGGGATGTGCTTCGCGTCCACGTACGTCCGCTGGCCCGGGCGGGAGACCCGGCGCAGGCCGGAGATGACGGACGTGCGGTCCTCAGTGTACTTCAGCCTCACGAGGATCTTGTCGGACGCCGAGCCGGGCACGCCCGGGGCGTCGTCGTAGCCGGCGATGTAGCCCTGCTCGAGCAGGATCCGCGCCATCTCGCGCTTGAGGCGGCTGGCGGGGATCTCGACCTCCTCGTGGGCGGCCATGATCCCGTTGCGGATCCGCGTGAGGAAGTCGGCGATCGGGTCGGTCATCGACATGGCGCTACCAGCTCGACTTCGTCATGCCGGGGATGTAGCCGTTGTGCGCGAGCTCGCGCAGGCAGATCCGGCAGAGGCCGAACTTGCGGTAGACCGCGCGCGGGCGGCCGCAGCGGCGGCAGCGCGAGTGCGCGCGGGTCTTGTACTTCGGTGTGCGCCCCTGGCGCACGATCTTGGACTTCTTGGCCATGGTCTCCTAACGGTTACCTCCGCGGGGCATCCGGCCCCGCGTTCTGATGGTGCATTCGGCGTCCGGCCTCATGATGCAACCGCCGCCTCGGCGAGGGTCTCGTACGCGCCCGGGCGGCCGTCGCGCGCGAACGGCATGCCCAGCGCGTCGAGCAGCGCGAACGCCTCGGGATCGGTCTTGGCGGTGGTGGTGATGGTGACGTCGAGCCCGCGCACCTGGTCGACGGAGTCGTAGTCGATCTCCGGGAAGATGACCTGCTCGCGGATGCCCAGCGAGTAGTTGCCGCGCCCGTCGAAGGAGCGCGGGTTGAGCCCGCGGAAGTCGCGCAGCCGCGGCAGCGCGATCGACACGAGGCGATCGAGGAACTCGTACGCGCGCTCGTCGCGCAGCGTGACCGAGAGCCCGACGGGCATGCCCTCGCGCAGCTTGAAGTTGGCGACCGACTTGCGCGCGCGGCGCACGCTCGGGCGCTGCCCGGCGATCGTCGCCAGCTGCTCCTGCGCGGCCTCGAGCATCTTCGAGTCCTGCTTGGCCTCGCCGACGCCCATGTTGAGCGTGACCTTGGTCAGCTTCGGCGCCTGCATGACCGACGAGTAGCCGAACTTGCGCACCAGCGCCGGGCGGATCTCGTCGTTGTAGCGGTCCTTGATGCGTGCCATGTCAGTCGAGCTCCGAGCCCGAGCGCTTGGCGATCCGCATGCGGCGACCGTTCGTCGTCGCGGCGGATGCCGATGCGCGTCGGCTTGTGGTCCTTCGGGTCGGCGATCGCCACGTTGGAGACGTGGATCGGACCCTCCTTCTCGATCACGCCCACGGGGGCGTTGGGGCGGCCGGGGGTGGGGCGCTGGTGGCGCTTGACCATGTTCAGGCCCTCCACGAACACGCGGTCCTTCTTCGGGTCGGTGCGGATGACCTTGCCGGTCTTGCCCTTGTCCTTGCCCGAGATCACGATCACCTCGTCGTCCGTCCGGATGCGCATGTCAGAGCACCTCCGGGGCGAGCGAGACGATCCGCATGAAGCCGCCGTCGCGCAGCTCGCGGGCCACGGGCCCGAAGATGCGGGTGCCGCGCGGCGCGTTCTGGGCGTCGATGATCACGGCGGCGTTCTCGTCGAACGCGATGTAGGTCCCGTCCTCGCGCCCGAACTCCTTCTTCGTGCGCACGACGACGGCCTTGACGACCTCGCCCTTCTTGACGGTCCCCTGCGGGGTGGCCTGCTTGACGGTCGCGGTGATGATGTCCCCGACGCCGGCGTAGCGGCGGCGCGAGCCGCCCATCACGCGGATGCAGAGGATCTCGCGCGCGCCGGTGTTGTCGGCGACCTTGAGCCGCGTCTCGTTCTGGATCATCGCGCTCGCTCCACCACGTCCACCAGCCGCCAGCGCTTGGAGCGCGACATCGGCCGGCACTCCTGGACGCGCACGGTGTCGCCCTCGTGGGCGTCGTTGCGCTCGTCGTGGGCGTACAGCTTGACCGTCGAGCGCATGATCTTGTGGTAGCGCTTGTGGCGCCGCACCACGTCGATCGCGACCGTGATCGTCTTCTCGCCCTTCTCGGAGACGACGACGCCCTGGCGCACCTTGGCGCGGCCCGGGCCGTGCTCGGGCGCGTGGTCGGGCTCGCGCGGCGGCTCGGCCGCGCGGCGCTCGGACTTCTTGGTCTTGAGCTTCTGGCGATAGGCCCGGCGCTGCTTGGCCAGCGCGGCCCGGCGCTCGGCGCGCTCGGCCGCCCGCTCCTCCGGCGTGCGCGGCTTGCGACGCCCGGCCGCGGCGCGCCGCTCGGAGCGCTTGGCCTCGAGCCGCTCGCTGCGAGTGGGCCCGCTCTTGGGCGCCGCCTTCGGCTTCGCCTCGGCGGCCGGCGCCTTCTCGGCGGGAGCCTCCTCGGCGGAGGCCGCGTCACCGGCGTCGGCGCCCTCGTCGGCGGTTGCGCCAGCGGCCTCGACCGACACCGCGTCAGCGGCGTCGGCGCCCTCGCCAGCGGTCGCGCCAGCGGCGTCGGCGACCTCTTCCTGGATGTTCTCGGGAGTCTCGGTGTTCTTCTTCTCAGCCATCGTCGGCCTCAGTCTGATGTCGGCACGTTGGGGTCGACGCCACGCTGGCGGGCGACCGTGAGCGCGCGTGCGAGGTCGCGCTTGGCGCCGCGCATGCGGGCGGTGTTGTCGAGCTCGCCCGTCGCATGCTGCATGCGCAGGCCGAACACGTCGCGGCGCGTGGTCGCGATGTGCTCGCGCAGCTTGGCGTCGGTGATGTCGCGCAGTTCGGTCGCCTTCATGCGTGGGCGTCCTCGCGCATCACGAACTTGGTCTTCACGGGCAGCTTGTGGCCGGCCAGGCGCATCGCCTCGCGGGCGAGCGGCTCCGGCACGCCGGACAGCTCGAACATCACGCGCCCGGGCTTGACCACGGCGACCCAGCCCTCCGGGTTGCCCTTGCCGGAGCCCATGCGCGTCTCGGCGGGCTTCTTCGTGTAGGGCTTGTCCGGGAAGACGTTGATCCACACCTTGCCGCCGCGCTTGATCTTGCGCGTCATCGCGATACGGGCGGCCTCGATCTGGCGGTTGGTGAGCCAGCCGGTCTCGAGCGCCTTGAGCCCGTACTCGCCGAAGGCGACGGTCTGCTGGCCGCGCGAGAGCCCGGCCCGCCGGCCGCGGTGCTGCTTGCGGAACTTGACTCGCTTCGGGGACAGCATCAGCGGCTGATCCCTCCGCTCAGGTCGGGACGCGGGCCGCCACGGCCTCCGCCGCCACGACCTCCGCCGCCGCCGCGGCCACCTCCGCCGCCACGGCCACCGCCGCCGCCGCCGCCGAAGCCGCCACCGCCGCCACGGCCGCCACCACCGCCGCCGCCGCCGCCGCCAAAGCCACCGCCGCCACGGCCACCGCCGCCACGGCCACCGCCGCCACGGCCGTCGCCGCGCCCGCGGCCGTCACGGCCGCCGCGCCCGCGCCGACGGTCGTCGCCGCCGTCGTCGCCGCGCCCGGGCGGCTCGTCGAGCGACGTCAGGTCCTGGCCGGTGTAGCCGGCGGGCATGATCTCGCCCTTGTTGATCCAGCACTTGACGCCGATGCGGCCGAACGTCGTGCGCGCCTCGTAGTAGCCGTAGTCGATGTCCGCGCGCAGCGTGTGCAGCGGCACGCGACCGTCGGAGTAGGACTCCGAGCGGGCCATCTCGGCGCCGCCCAGGCGGCCGCCGACCTGGATCTTGCAGCCCTTGGCGCCCGAGCGCATGGCGCTCGTGAGCGCGCGCTTCATCGCGCGCCGGAAGGCGACGCGGTTCTGCAACTGCTCGGCGATCGACTGCGCGACGAGCTTGGCGTCGAGCTCGGGGCGCTTGATCTCGAGGATGTTGACCTTGATCGACTTGCCCGTGAGCCTGTGCAGGTCGCGCCGCAGGGCGTCGACCTCCGACCCGGACTTGCCGATCACGATGCCCGGCCGCGCGGTGTGGATGTTGACCTCCACCTCGGCGGCGTCCTTGCGGATCGTGATGTCCGACAGGCCGGCGTGCGCGAGCTTGTTCGTGATGTGGTCCCGGATCCGCACGTCCTCGATCAGGAAGTCGGAGAAGTTCTTCTCGGAGAACCAGTTCGACTTCCAGTCGTGGATGTAACCCACGCGCATGGCCTCGGGATGAACCTTCTGACCCATGCGTTCAGGACTCCTTCGGGGTGAGCGTGATGGTCAAGTGAGAGGTGCGCTTGCGGATGCGCGTCGCGCGGCCCATGGCGCGCGGGCGGTACCGCTTGAGCGTCGGCCCCTCGTCGGCATGGACCGCGGCGATCCGCAGGTCCTCTCCGACCAGTTCGTGGTTGTGCTCCGCGTTGGCGATCGCGGACTCCAGCAGCTTGAGCCACGGCTTGGCGGCCGCGCGCGGCGTGAAGGCCAGGATGGCCCGCGCCTCGGCGACGTCCTTGCCGCGGATGTGGTCGCACACCAGCCGCGCCTTGCGGGCCGAGGTGCGGACGTACTTGGCCTGGGCGCGCACGAGCACGCCCGGCTCCGGACGGCGGCGGCGATCGCGCTTGCGCGGCTGCGCGGCGGCGGCCTCCTGCACGTCCTTCTCGGCCGCGGCGACCGCGGCCTTCTCCTTCGTGCCCTCGGGAGCGGTGCCCTCCGGGTTCTTGTCCTCGGCGGCGACGCGCCGGCGCTTGGGCTTCGGGCTTCTCCTCGGTCGCCTCGGCGGCGGTCTTGTCGACGCCCGGTCGCCTCGGCGGCCTGGCCCTCGGCCTCGGGCGCGGCCTTCTTCGCGCGCGTGCGCTTCGGCTTCGCCTCCGGCTGATCGGCCGACTTGGCCTTCGACTTCGGCTTCGCGTCCTTGGCGTCCTCGGGCACGGCGGCCTCGCCCGCCTTGCCCTTCTGCGGATCCTGGGGCGTGTCGGGGGTCATCTCACCCGGCCCTTGGAATCGTGCCCGCGGTAGGTGCGCGTCGGCGCGAACTCGCCGAGCTTGTGGCCGACCATCGACTCGGACACGAACACCGGCACGTGCTTGCGCCCGTCGTGCACGGCGATGGTGTGGCCCACCATCTCGGGGAAGATCGTCGACGTCCGCGACCAGGTGCGGACCATCGTCCTGGAGTTCGAGGCGTTCATGGACTCGATGCGACCCATCAGGCGCTCCTCGACCCACGGCCCCTTCTTGGAGGAACGGCTCATCAGCGGCCACCCTTCTTGCCGCGGCGCCGGCCGCGGACGATGTAGCGATCGGACTGCTTGCCCTTCTTGCGGGTGCGGTAGCCGATCGTCGGCACACCCCAGGGCGTCTGCGGGTGGTTGCCCAGCGGCGTGGCGCCCTCGCCACCGCCGTGCGGGTGGTCCACCGGGTTCATGGCGGTGCCGCGCGTCTGCGGGCGCACGCCCATGTGGCGCTTGCGGCCGGCCTTGCCCACCGTGACGTTCTGGTGGTCGGCGTTGCCGACCACGCCGACGGTGGCGCGGCACTCGGCGCGCACCATGCGCATCTCGCCCGAGGGCAGGCGCAGGGTGGCCATGCCGGCCTCCTTGGCCATCAGCTGGATGCCGGAGCCGGCGGAGCGGCCGAGCTGGCCGCCGCGGCCGGGCTGGAGCTCGACGTTGTGCACGAGCGTGCCGACCGGCATCAGCGAGAGCGGCATGGCGTTCCCGACCGTGATGTCCGACCCGGCGCCGGCCTGCACGGTCATGCCGACGCGCAGCCGGTTCGGGGCGAGGATGTAGCTCTTCTCGCCGTCGGCGTAGTGCAGCAGCGCGATGTAGGACGACCGGTTGGGGTCGTACTCGATCGCGGCGACCTTGGCGGGCACGCCGTCCTTGCGGTTGCGCTTGAAGTCGATCTTGCGGTACAGGCGCTTGGCGCCGCCGCCACGGTGGCGCGACGTCTTGCGGCCGTTGGCGTTGCGACCGCCGGACTTCTTGAGGCCCTCGACGAGGGTCTTCTCCGGCTCGGTCTTCGTGATCTCCGCGTAGTCGGGATACGTGACGAAGCGGCGGCCGGGAGAGGTGGGCTTGGGCTTGCGGATCGGCATGGCTTAGAGGTCCGCCTCCAGGCCCTGGAAGATCGGGATCGAGTCGCCCTCGGAGACCTGGACCACGGCCTTCTTCCAGGCGCGCGTGCGCCCGGACGTGTAGCCGCGCCGCTTGGGCTTGGACGGCACGGACGACGTCGCGACGTTGAGGACGTGGACGCCGAACAGCAGCTCGACGGCCTGCTTGATCTGGGTCTTGTGCGCGTCGGGGTGCACGCGGAACGTGTACTTGCCGACCGTCGCGAGCGCGTAGGACTTCTCGGAGACGACGGGCCGGATGATCACCTGGCTGGCGTCCATCAGGCAGCCACCTCCTTCTTGCGCGCACGAGCGGTGACGGCGTCGAGGGCGTCGGTGGAGAAGACCACCGAGGCAGCGCCGATCAGGTCGGCGACGCCGCAGTCGTCGGCCGCGAGCACGTTGACGCCCGCGAGGTTGCGGAACGACTTGAAGACCGCGGCCTCGTCGGCGCCGGTCACGACCACGAGCACCGAGCCGCCGCGGCGGTCTGAGATCAGCTCGGCCGCCTGCTTGGTCGACGGCTCGCCGAAGCCGTCCGCGTCGAGCGCGAACACCGAGCCGCGCTCGGCGTGGACCGACAGCGCGCAGCGCAGCGCAGCACGGCGCGCCTTGCGGTTGACCTTGACGGTGTAGTGCCGGGGGTGGGGGCCGAAGACGACGCCGCCGCCCGCGAACTGCGGCGCGCGGATCGTGCCCTGGCGGGCGCGGCCGGTGCCCTTCTGGCGCCACGGCTTGGCACCGCCGCCGCGCACGAGCCCGCGCGTGCGGGTCGCGTGCGTGCCGCGCCGGCGGGCGGCCAGCTCGGCCACCACGACCTCGTGCACGAGCGGGCCGTTGAACTCGGCCCCGAACACGTCGGCGTCGAGCTTGACCTTCTTGGCGGAACCGAGGATCGTCGCGTCAGCCATCGGTGCGCACCTCCACGGTGCCGCCCTTGGGGCCCGGGCACGGAGCCGCGGACGAGCATCAGGTTGTCGCCGGGGATCAGCTCGACGATCGTCAGGCCCTTCTGGGTCGCGCGCTTGCCGCCCATGCGGCCCGGGCCGCGGATGCCCTTGAACACGCGCGACGGGGTGGCCGAGGCGCCGATCGAGCCGGGGGCGCGCACGTTGTGCGAGCCGTGCGACTTCGGGCCGGCCTTGAAGTTGTGACGCTTGATCGTGCCCGCGAAGCCCTTGCCCTTGCCCTTGCCGGCGACCTTGACGACCTGGCCGACCTCGAACGCCTCGACGGTCACGGTGTCGCCGACCTGCAGCTCACCGGCCTCGTCGCGGAACTCGACGAGCGTGCGCACGGGCGGAGCGTCGGCCTTCTTGAGATGGCCGAGCTCGGGCTTGGACAGCGCCTTCTCGCGCACGGCGCCGAAGCCGAGCTGTACCGCCTCGTAGCCGTCGCCGTCGAACGTGCGGATCCCGGTCACCGGGCACGGGCCGGCCTCGAGCACGGTCACGCGCTCGACGCGTCCCTCTTCGGTGAAGCGCTGGGTCATGCCCAGCTTCTTGGCGAGGATGGCGGGCATCGCGTCTAGCCGAAGGCGAGTCGGATCTCGATGTCGACGCCCGCGGGCAGATGGTCGAGCCGCTGCAGCGAGTCGACCGTCTTGGGCGTCGGCTGGTGGATGTCGATCAGGCGCTTGTGCGTGCGGATCTCGAAGTGCTCCTGCGAGTCCTTGTCCTTGAACGGCGACTTGATCACCGCGTAGACGTTCTTCTCGGTCGGGAGCGGCACCGGGCCGGACACGGTCGCGCCCGTCCGCGTGGCGGTCTCCACGATCTCCTTGGCCGCGGTCTCGATGGCCGAGGAGTCGTACGCCTTGAGGCGGATGCGGATCTTGTTCTGGGCTACGGCTGCCATGTTCTGTCCGGTACTTGAGTGGAGGTGGGTGTGCTGGGCTGGGGTCTTTGCGCGCACTAGGGGCGGGCTCCGAGCTTAGGAGCCCGCCCCCAAAGGTCGTATCTGTCGACTTCTTTCTCCGGCGGGCTGGACGCCCGCCGTCCTACTTGACGATCTCGGTGACGACGCCCGAGCCGACCGTGCGCCCGCCCTCGCGAATCGCGAAGCGGAGCCCGGCGTCCATGGCGATGGGCTGGATCAGCTCCACGTCCATCTGCACGTTGTCGCCCGGCATGACCATCTCCGTGCCCTCGGGCAGGTTGGCGACGCCGGTGACGTCCGTCGTGCGGAAGTAGAACTGGGGCCGGTACCCGTTGAAGAACGGGGTGTGGCGGCCGCCCTCCTCCTTCTTGAGGACGTACACCTCGGCCTTGAACTTGGTGTGCGGGGTGATCGAGCCGGGCTTGCACAGCACCTGGCCGCGCTCGATCTCCTCGCGCTTGATGCCGCGGAGCAGGCAGCCGACGTTGTCGCCGGCCTGGCCCTGGTCGAGGATCTTGCGGAACATCTCGACGCCCGTGACCACCGTGCTGGCGGTCTCGGAGTGGATGCCGACGATCTCGACCGTCTCGCCGGTGTTGACGATGCCCTGCTCGATGCGGCCGGTGGCGACGGTGCCGCGGCCGGTGATCGAGAAGACGTCCTCGACCGGCATCAGGAACGGCTTGTCGAGGTCGCGCTCGGGCTCGGGGATGTACGTGTCCAGCTGCTCCCCGAGGTCGAGGATCTTCTGGACGTGCTCCTCGTCGCCCTCGAGCGCCTTCAGCGCCGAGCCGATGACGAACGGGACGTCGTCGCCCGGGAAGTCGTACTCGCTGAGCAGCTCGCGGACCTCGACCTCGACGAGCTCGAGGAGCTCCTCGTCGTCGACCATGTCCGCCTTGTTGAGGAACACGACGATGTACGGCACGCCGACCTGACGGGCGAGCAGGATGTGCTCGCGCGTCTGGGGCATCGGGCCGTCCGCCGCCGAGACCACGAGGATCGCGCCGTCCATCTGTGCGGCGCCCGTGATCATGTTCTTCACGTAGTCCGCGTGGCCCGGGCAGTCGACGTGGGCGTAGTGGCGGTTGTCGGTCTCGTACTCGACGTGAGAAGTCGCGATCGTGATGCCGCGCGCCTTCTCCTCGGGCGCGTTATCGATCTCGTCGAAGGAGCGGGCCTGGCCGCCGTACTTCTCGGAGAGCACCTTGGTGATCGCCGCGGTCAGCGTCGTCTTGCCGTGGTCGATGTGACCGATGGTGCCGACGTTGACGTGCGGCTTGTCCCGCTCGAACTTCTCCTTCGCCACTTTCTCAGTTCCTCTCTAAGTCTCTTGAAATCGAAAATCTTCTGTAGGCGAACCCATGCAGACTACCGCGTCATGCGGGGACGGGCTCTCCAGTGCGCGCCTCAACCACCTTCTCGGCGATGTTCGGCGGCACCTCCTCGTAGGCGTCGAACTGCATCGTGTAGGTCGCGCGTCCCTGCGTCATCGAGCGCACGTCGGTCGCGTAACCGAACATCTCGCTCAGCGGCACGTGCGCGGTCACGACCTGGGCGTTGCCGCGCGGCTCCATGCCGTGCACGCGCCCGCGGCGACGGTTGAGATCGCCGATCACGTCGCCCATGTACTCCTCGGGCGTGACGACCTCGACCGCGAACACCGGCTCGAGCAGCACGGGCTTGGCCCGCTTGGCCGCCTCCTGGAGCGCGAGCGAGCCCGCGACCTTGAAGGCGATCTCCGACGAGTCGGTGTCGTGGTACTTGCCGTCGACGAGCGTGACCCGCAGGTCGACCATCGGGAAGCCGGCGCGGACGCCGTTCTCGAGCGCCTCCTCGACGCCCTTCTCCACGGCCGGGATGAACTCGGTCGGGATCGAGCCGCCCTTGATCTTGTTGACGAAGTCGAAGCCCTCGCCGGGCGCCGGCTCGATGTTGATGTAGACGATGCCGTACTGGCCCGAGCCGCCGGTCTGACGGACGAAGCGGCCCTCGATCTTCTCCGCGGTGCCGCGCACGGTCTCGCGGTAGGAGACCTGCGGGCGGCCGACGTTGGCGTCGACCTTGTACTCGCGCAGCATGCGGTCGACCAGCACCTCGAGGTGCAGCTCGCCCATGCCGGAGATCTCGGTCTGGCCGGTCTCCTCGTTCGTGCGCACCTGGAAGGTCGGGTCCTCCTCGGCCAGGCGGCCGAGCGCGACCGACATCTTCTCCTGGTCTGACTTGGTCTTCGGCTCGATCGCCACGGAGATCACCGGGTCGTCGAACTCGATCGCCTCGAGGCGGATCGGCTTGTCGGGCGCGGCCAGCGTGTCGCCGGTCACGACCTGCTTGATGCCGACGGCGGCCGCGATGTCGCCCGCGTAGATCTCCTGGACGTCCTCGCGGTCGTTGGCGTGCATCATCAGGATGCGGCCGATGCGCTCGGTGCGACCGGTGGTCACGTTGAGCACGCGCGAGCCGGCGTCGAGCTTGCCCGAGTAGACGCGGAAGTACGTGAGCTTGCCGACGTAGGGATCGGCCATGATCTTGAACGCGAGCGCCGAGAACGGCTCGTCGTCGGAGGCGTTGCGGACGGCCTCGCGGTCCTCCTCGTCGCCCTTGACCGGCTCGTGGCCCTGCACGGGCGGCACGTCCAGCGGCGAGGGCAGGAAGTCGATCACCGCGTCCAGCAGCGGCTGCACGCCCTTGTTCTTGAACGACGAGCCGCAGAGGACCGGCGTCATCTTGATCTCGAGCGTCGCCTGTGCGGATGGCGGCGACCAGGCGGTCCTTGGGGATCTCCTGCTCCTCGAGGATCAGCTCGACGAGCTCGTCGTCGTAGTGGGAGACCTCCTCGAGCAGGTGCTCGCGCGCGATCGCAGCCTCGTCGGCCATCGCGGCGGGGATCTCCTCGACGCTCCAGTCCTTGCCGAGCTCGTCGTGGTAGACGATCGCCTTCATGTTGATCAGGTCGACGATGCCGCGGAAGTCGCCCTCGGCGCCGATCGGCAGCTGGACCGGCACCGGGTGCGCCCCGAGCCGGTCGATCATCGTCTGGACGCCCTGCGCGAAGTCCGCGCCGATGCGGTCCATCTTGTTGATGTAGGCGATGCGCGGTACGTGGTACTTGTCGGCCTGGCGCCACACCGTCTCGGACTGCGGCTCGACGCCGGCGACGGAGTCGAACAGCGCGATCGCGCCGTCGAGCACGCGCAGCGAGCGCTCGACCTCGACGGTGAAGTCGACGTGGCCCGGCGTGTCGATGATGTTGATCCGATGACCGGCCCACTCAGCGGTGGTGGCAGCCGACGTGATCGTGATGCCGCGCTCCTGCTCCTGCGCCATCCAGTCCATCGTGGCGGCGCCCTCGTGCACCTCACCCATCTTGTGGGAGCGACCGGTGTAGTAGAGGATGCGCTCGGTCGTCGTCGTCTTGCCCGCGTCGATGTGGGCCATGATCCCGATGTTGCGGGTGTTCTCGAGGGTGAATTTGCGCGGCATAGGAAGGTCTTTCGTCGTTCGCGTGGGGAATGCCCGCTCCGCAGGCAAAAAAACAGGCCCTTGACGGGCCCGGGGTACGCGCGGAGGTCGGGCTCGAGGTTTCCCAGGCGCCGAGAGGGCAAGCTGCGCCCCGCGGCGACGTAGGAGAATAGCATCCGCGACGTGCCCCGCTCAGCGCTCTACGTGCCGCTTCTGGCGGGGGCTCTGCTGCTGATTCTCGCGGAGTTCATCACCGTCCGCGAGATCCGGGCGGTGACCGCCGTGCCGCCTGGCGGGACGTCCACCGGAGGCGACCTGCACGGCTACGCGCTGGGCATCATCGGCCTCGCGATGCTGCCGATGACGTTCGGCGCGGTGGCGCGCGGCGCGCGGCCCGCGGCGGTCGCGCTGCTGGTGCTCGCGATCGCGGCGTGCGCCGTCGTGCTGCTCGTCGACCTGCCGGTGCTCAACGACACCGGGCTGATCGGCCGCACCTACGACCTCGCCGAGGCGCGACCCGCCACCGGCTTCTACCTCGAGAGCCTGGGAGCGGCGCTCGCGCTGATCGGCGCCGTCGCGCTGCTCACGATCGCGCCCCCGCCGGCGGTCAGTCGCCGATAGTCAGCACGAGCTTGCCGCGCACGTGGCCGGCCTCGATGCGCTCGTGCGCGTCCGCGGCCTGCTCGAGCGGGTACGTCGCCTCGACGGTCGGGCGCAGGCTGCCCTCGGCGACGAGCGGCGTGATGTGCTCGCCGAGGTCGTAGCCGCTCGGGCGCACGTAGATGTAGTGGACCTCGTGGTGGCCGTCGCGGGGCTCCGGCGGCGGGCGGGCGATCGAGACCAGGCGGCCGCCGGGGCGCAGGACGGAGAAGGCCTGCTCGCGCGCATCGCCGCCGAACAGGTCGAACGCGGCGTCGGACCCGGAGTCGCCCAGCAGCTCGCGCACGCGCGCGGGGAGATCCGCGCCGGCGTAGTCGAGCGGCTCGGCCCCGAGCTCGCGCAGGAAGTCGTGGTTGCGCTCGGAGGCGGTGGCGACCACGCGCGCGCCGCGGGCGACGGCGAGCTGGATCGCGAAGTGGCCGACGCCCCCGGCGCCGCCGCCCACGAACAGCGTCTCGCCGCCGCGCAGGCCGAGCGACTCGAGCGCCTGGTGGGCGGTGAGCACCGACAGCGGCAGCGCCGCGGCCTCCTCGAACGAGAGCTCGGGCGGCATGTGGGCGAAGAACCCCTCGGGCGCGGTCGCGTACTCCGCGTACGTGCCGTACTGCAGGTGGTGGCGGCGGATGTAGCCGTACACCCGGTCGCCGGGCTTGAACCAGGTCACCGCCGGGCCGACCTGCTCGACCACGCCCGCCAGGTCCCACCCGATGATGAGCGGGAAGTGGTACGGCAGCGCGTCCTTCATGTAGCCGCCGCGGATCTTGGCGTCGACGGGATTGACGCCTGCCGCCTTCACCCGCACGAGCACACCGTCGGGCGCGAGCGGCGGCACGTCGTGCTCGATCAGCTCGAGCTTCTCTCTCCCGCCCCACTCGTTGACGGCGATGGCGCGCATCGCCGGAACTCCTACCCGATTACCAGCGGTAATGCGCGAAGGCCTTGTTGGCCTGGGCCATGCGGAAGATGTCGTCCTTGCGCTTGTAGGCGCCGCCCTGCTGGGACTGCGCGTCGAGCAGCTCGTTGGCGAGCCGCTGCGCCATCGACTTCTCGCGCCGGTTGCGGGCGAACTCCACCAGCCAGCGGACCGCGAGCGTGCGGGCGCGCGGCGGCGGCACCTCGACGGGCACCTGGTAGGTCGCGCCGCCGACGCGGCGGGAGCGGACCTCGAGCACGGGCGTGAGCGCCTTGATCGACGTCTCGAGCGCCTCGACGGGGTCTTTGCCCGTCCGCTCGGAGAGGATCGCCAGCGCGTCGTAGACGATCCGCTCGGCCTTGGACTTCTTGCCGTCCTGCATCACGCGGTTGACGACCTGCGAGACGAGCTTGGAGCGATGGACGGGATCGACCTCGACCGGCCGCTTGGTGGCAGCTGCGCGGCGCGGCACTACTTGGCCTTCACGCCGTACTGGGAGCGGGCCTTCTTGCGGTCCGACACGCCGGCGGCGTCGAGCGTCCCGCGAATGACCTTGTAGCGCACTCCCGGCAGGTCCTTGACGCGGCCGCCGCGCACGAGCACGACCGAGTGCTCCTGCAGGTTGTGGCCCTCGCCGGGGATGTAGGTCGTGACCTCCATCCCGTTCGTGAGCCGCACGCGGGCGACCTTGCGCAGCGCCGAGTTCGGCTTCTTGGGCGTGGTCGTGTAGACGCGCGTGCAGACGCCGCGCCGCTGGGGAGCGGCGACCTTCTTCTTGCGGCCCTTGCCGGACTTCAGGCCCGGGGTGGCCAGCTTCTTGGTCTTCGGGTTGCGGCCCTTGCGGACCAGCTGCGACGTCGTCGGCATACGGCGCGAAAGAGTAGCAGCGGCCTAGACGGCCGCTGCCTCGCCCAGCGCCTCGAAAAGCTCGGCGTAGGGCTGTCCCGTGGCCGCCGCGACCGGCTCGTAGCTGACCTTGCCAGACGGCCACGTTGACGCCCTTGGCGAGCCCTGGGTTGGCCCGCGCGGCCGCGGCCACGCCCTCGTCGGCGACGTGCAGCACGTACGGCAGCGTGGCGTTGGTGAGCGCGTAGGTCGACGTGATCGGGACCGCGCCCGGCATGTTGGCCACGCAGTAGTGCGTGACGCCGTCGACCTCGTACGTCGGGTCGCTGTGGGTCGTCGGGCGCGAGGTCTCGAAGCAGCCGCCCTGGTCGATCGAGACGTCCACCAGCACCGCGTGGCGCTTCATCAGCTTGAGCTGGTCGCGGCGCACCACGTACGGTGCCTTCGCGCCGTGCACGAGCACGGCGCCGATCACCAGGTCGGCCTCCGGGAGCATCTTCTCGACGTCGAGCGTCGAGGCGTAGCACGTGTCCGCGCGGCCCTGGAAGGCGATGTCGAGCTCGCGCAGGCGGTCGATGTTGCGGTCGTAGACGTACACCGACGCCTCCATGCCGAGCGCGATGAACGCCGCGTTCATGCCGACCACGCCGCCGCCGATGATCATCACCTTGGCCGCCGCGACGCCCGGCACGCCGCCGAGCAGGATCCCGCGCCCGCCGAGCGGCTTCTCGAGCATGAACGCTCCCGCCTGGGTGGCGATCTTCCCCGCCACCTCGCTCATCGGCGCCAGCAGCGGCAGCCGGCCGCGCGCGTCCTCGACCGTCTCGTAGGCCACGCACGTCGCCCCCGACTCCACCAGCCCGCGCGTGAGCTCGGGGTCGGGCGCCAGGTGCAGATACGTGAACAGCGTGTGCCGCGGCTCGAGCATCGCCACCTCGGACGGCTGCGGCTCCTTGACCTTGACGACCATGTCGGCCTCGCCGAACACCGCGGCCGCGTCGGGCACGATGCGGGCGCCCTGGGAGCGGTACTCGTCGTCGGAGATCGCCGACCCCTCCCCCGCCCCGGCCTGCACGATCACGTCGTGGTCGTGCTCGACCAGCTCGCGAACGCCCGCGGGCGTGAGCGCCACGCGGTACTCGTCCGTCTTGATCTCGGTGGGGACGCCGACCTTCACGTGTCGTTCCTCTCTCTCAACTGGGGATCAGCTCGCGGCCCCGCAGGGCCAGCCAGAAGTCGATGCGGTCGCGGGCAGAGTCGAGCGAGCGGCCAGTCAGCTCCTCCACCCGCCGGATCCGGTAGCGCAGGGTGTGGCGGTGACAGTACAGCTGGCGGGCGGCGCGCTCCCACTGGCCGTTGCACTCGATGAACGCCTCGAGCGAGCGCATCAGCTCTCCCCCGTAGGCGCCCTCGCCTTCCTCGATCGGCGCGAGGATCGAGTCGCAGAACAGGCGCAGCGCCTCGTCGTCCTGCAGCGAGAGCAGCAACTGGAACGAGCCGAGGTCGCGGTAGGTCGCGAGCCCGGGCCCCGAGCCGTTGACGGCCAGCGCGCGCGCCTCGAGCGCGCAGCGCGCCTCGTGGAACGCGCGCCGCAGATCGCCCGGGGCCACCAGGCGGCCGGCGCCCGCGGCCATGTCCTCGCCGACCTCCCGGCACACGCGCGCGCGCACGCGCGAGGCGAGCGCGAACAGCTCCTCGTCGCCGCCGCCGCGCGGCGGAGTCAGCAGCGCGCACGAGAAGCGCCCCGTGGTCGCGACCAGCCCGGCGGGCGCCTCCTCGCGCAGCGCGCGGGCGAGCGCGTCCTCGGTGGCCACCTTCACTTGCCGCGGCGGGGCGAGCACGATCACCGCGGCGCGGTCGCGCAGGCCGAACGGCTCGAGCCGGCGCGCGAGGTCGGGGCCGCTCAGCTCGCCGGTGACGAGGCTCGAGAGGACGTCGCCGGCCAGCCGGCGCTCGGTGTCGTCGGCCACCCGCCGCCGCAGCAGCTCGAGCGCCACGACCGTGACTGCCTGGTGGAGTGTGAGCCGGTCGAGCTCGGTGAGCGCGCCGCCGTCCTTGGCCGCCACCAGCCACGCCTGCGGGGCGGGCCCGTCGCCGGTCGCCGGCGCGCCCGGCGGGTCCTGCGGCGTGCGCGGCACGGGCACCGCCAGCGCGCGGCCCGCCAGCTCGCCGCCGGGGGCGTAGCCCCGCCGGCCGCCGGCCTCGGCTCGCTCCGCCAGCTCCTTGGCCAGCCCGGCGACGACCGCGTCGGGCAGCGGCTCGCCCGCGGCCCGGCGCGCGAGCACGTCGCCGCGGGCGTCGAAGATGATCGCCGCGCCGCCGACGAGCGAGGCCAGCGCGGCCGCCACGCCGTCGAGGCCGCGCTCGGAGAGCACGATCCGCTCCAGCCGCTCGTGGGCCGAGAGCGCGCGCTGGAGGACCGCGTAGTGCTCGTTGACGAGATGCGTGAAGGCCTTCTCGGTGACCGCGATGAACGGCACGTCGTAGGGCACCTCGAAGAGCGGGAAGCCGAGCTCGTCGGCGGCCTCGACCATCGGCGCGGGCACGGCGTCGTGGGTGAAGCCGGTGCCGAAGCCCAGCCCGGCGAGCTGGTGGCCCGAGAGCCGCTCGACGTACTCGCGCTGCGTCGCCGGGTCGGCGAGCTGGAGCCCGGTCGTGAGCAGCAGCTCGCCGCCGGACAGCCACGGCGTGGGGTCGACGATCTCAGAGATGTGCACCCAGCGCACCGCGGCGCCGGTGCCCGCCTCGCCCGCGACGACGCGCACCGCGAGATCGCGGAGCAGGTCACCAAGGGAGAGCATCTCGCCTCCAAACCGTCGAACTCAATGTGCCGATCAGGCCAAGAGTATCCCGCCTCGGCGGCGCCGCCCGACGATCCGCGCCGGGGCACCGGACGGGTACCGTCCCAGCCCGTGCGCCTCGCCCACGACCGCACCGGCGAGGGTCCGCCGCTCGTGCTGCTGCACGGCATCGGCATGAGCAGGACGGTGTGGCGGCCGGTCGTGCCGCTGCTCGCCCGCGAGCGCGAGGTGATCGCCGTCGACCTCCCGGGCTTCGGGGAGTCGGACACCGTGCCCGCCCGCCCGCGCACGCTCTCCGGCCTGGCCGACGCGGTGGCGGCGTTCGCGGCATCGCTGGGGATCGACCGCCCGCACGTGGCGGGCAACTCGCTCGGCGGCGGGGTGGCCCTGGCGCTCGGCGCCACGGGGCACGCCCGCTCCGTCTGCGCCGTCTCGCCGATCGGCTTCGCGACGAGCCGCGAGCGCGCGTACGCGCGCGCGGTCCTCTCGCTCACGCGCTGGCTCGCGCCCGCCGCGCCGCTGCTCGCCGGCACCCGTCCGGCCCGCACGCTCTCGTGCGCCCACATCGCGGCCCGGCCATGGCGGATCCCGCGCGAGGATGTGCTCCAGTGGGGCCGCGCCACCGCGGGAGCACCGTCCTACTGGGCGCTGCTGCGCGCGGACTGGCCGGTCGAGCCGCCGGGGTGCCCGACGACGATCGCCTGGGGAGACCGCGACCGCCTGCTGATCTATTCCCGCCAGGCCCCGCGGGCCCGACGACGATTACCGGACGCGCGGCACGTCGTGCTGCGCGGCTGCGGGCACGTGCCGACGTGGGACGACCCCGAGCAGGTCGCCCGGGTGTTGGTGGACCCGCCGCCGCGATTTACCGACGGCCTCCCCGCCGATTAAGCGCCGCGGCGGAGTGTGAGCGACGACAGAGACCGCGCCGGGCGGTCTCGGACACAGAAGGAGCTCCGCCATGTTCGCCACCCGTCGCACCGCCGCCCACGTGGTGCTCACCTGCGCGCTCGGGCTGCTCGCTGCGCCCGTCGCGACGGCCCAGCAGGACCTGCGCAACCCCGACAACCGCCCGACGGCGACGATCGGCCAGGACCTCCGGATGCCCGACCGTCAGGCGCCGCAGGCGCCCCCGTCGCAGCCGCGGACCTATCACGACCTGCGTTCGGCCGACGCGCGCGACGACCGCCGCGTCGTGACGATCCTCGCCTCGTCCAAGCCCTCGGAGCCGAGCTTCGACTTCGCCGACGCGGCAATCGGCGCCGGCATCATCGGTGCCCTGACGCTGTTCGGCGGCACGGCTGCCGTGAGCGTGCATCGGCGCCGCAGTCGTGCACTGAGCCTGGCTTAGCCCGGTACCTGCGGTCCGCCCGGGAACAGGCCGGGCGGACCGTCAGGGTGCAGACCCATCGCCACGAAGCGCGCCGCCGCGTCGGCGCGCAGCTGTGAGCGCCCGCGCACGACGCCCAGCGCTCGCAACGCGAACGGCTCCAGATAGCCGCCGACCGCCATCGCCTCCTCCGCCTCGGCCTCAACGCGCGCGGCATCGCCGATCAGCACAAGCGCATCGAGGCGCGCCGCCCGGTAGCCGACGTCCCAGAAGTCGGGCCCGGCGTCCGCCTCCAGCAGCGCCTCGATCGCGGCGCGGTCCTCCCGCACCATCGCCAGCCGCAGGAGCGCCGGCTCGCGCGCAAGCGGTCCGCCCACCACCAGCAGGTCGGCGGCGACCTCCTCGAGGCGCCGCGCCTCGCGATCCTCTCCGAGGCACGCGCGGCCGAGAGCGAGCATGAGCAGAGAGCGCCAGTTGAACTGGCAGGGCGTGTCCGCGTTGCCTCCGCACGCCGACTCCGCGCGCTGCGCGACCGCGCGCGTCGCCGACCAGTCCCCCGCGGCGGTGTTGACGAACAGATGCGCGGCGACGGCATGAACCGCGTTGTGGGCGCCGAGTGGCGTCGCGAGGACGTCGTGCTCCGCCGCAAGCTGACGCGCCTCGGCGATCCGGCCGTCCCAGAGGCGTGCCATCGTGGCGAGCAGCAGCGTGCCGCTGCGCTGGTTGCGATCGGGCACGGCAGGCGCGCTCTCGACGCCGCGCTCGGCCCAGGTGGCGGCCTCGCGAACTCGACCCTGGGTGGCCGCCACCACGATCGACGCGTCGATCGCCTTCGCGCGCAGGATCGGCTCGCCGATGCGCTCGGCGAGCGCCATCGCCTCGCCTGCGTCCCCGTCTCCCACAAGTGGTCGCGTCTGCGCTCGCGCGACGAGCGCCATCGCGCGTGCCGCCTCATCGCCGGCGGCGCGCTCGAGGGCCGAGGCGATCCAGCCGTCGACGACCTCTGTGGTCGGCGGCTCACGCCACATCCACGGCTGGCTGCCGGCATGGCCGAGCTCGGCGTACGCCCGTGCCGCGACGGGCGCATCCGGCGCCAGCGTCACCGCGTGCTCGATCGCCACGCGGAACGCGTCGATGTCGTAGACGAAGCGATGGGCCGTCGCCGTGGCGTGCCACAGCTCGGCCCGGGCGGCCGGATCCTCCTCGAGCTCCCGGCGCCGGCGAGCAGCGCGAGGGCGTCGTCGATCGCATAGCGACCGGTCGCGAGCACCGCCGCCCGCCTCATCCAGTCCACGGCCCTGGCCCGCAGCTCGCGCGCGCGATCTGCTTCGCCGACCCAGGCGAGGTCGGCATGAGCCGGCGCCACTGCCTCCGCGTAGTGATGCGCGAGCATTGGGGCGTCCTCGTCCCGCCCACCGCCCGCGTCCTCGAGCCAGGTCGCGAAGCCGGCGTGTAGCTGCGCGCGGCCGGCCACCGGCACCGACGCGAACGCCACCTCGCGCGTGAGGGCATGCTTGAACGAGAACTCGCGCTCGCCAGGCACCGCGGACGCGCTTGCCCGGCGCACGAAGTCTCGTTCGACGAGTAGCGCGAGGCTCCCGGACCCCGCGAGCACGCGCACCGCGCCCTCCCAGAACGTGCGGCCGATCACGGCCGCCGCCTGGAGGGCACGCTTGTCGGCGGGGGGCAGCAGGTCGATGCGTGCGGCGATCACCGCCTGGACGGAGTCCGACACCGCGAGCGCGGCCGGCACGCCGTCGGCGGCCCAGCCCGACGCGGTGCGGCGCAGCGCGCCGCCATCGAGCAGCGACGCGAGAACCTCTTCCACGAAGAACGGGTTGCCCTCGGCGCGGTCGAGCACCCGCGCGGCGACCTCCGCCGGCAGGCCGGGCGCCAGGCGCTCGAGCATCGCCGCGGCCTCCTCCGCGCGGAGCGGCTCGAGGTGCAGCCGGGAGGCGTCGCTGGATCCGCCGCCCCACCCGGGGCGGCGACCGAGCAGCTCGGGTCGCGCCGTGGCGACGAGCAGCAGCGATCCCGTGGCCTCACGGAGTCCCTGCTCGAGCAGCTCGAGCAGCGCGTCGTCGGCCCAATGCAGGTCCTCGATCCACACGACCGCCGGACCGTTCGCGGCGAGATCGTCGAGCAAATCGGCCCAGGCGGCCCGCAGGCGCTCGCGCGCCTCCCACGGGTGCAGGCCCGCATCTGGCTCCAGTCCCAGGAGAGGCGCGAGCCCGAGGCGGTGGCCGAGCCGCTCCCTGACTGCCTCGGCGTCATCGGCGGCGTGCAGGTCGAGGCGCTGACGCGTGATCTCGGCGAGCGGCCGGTAGGTGATCGCGCGCCCGTAGGCGAGGCAGCGCCCGACGTACCACGGGACGCCAGGTCCGAGCCGCTCGCGGAGCGCCACGAGCAAGCTCGTCTTCCCGATCCCGGCGTCGCCGACGATCGTGGCGAGGTGCGGCTGGCGGCTCCCGGCCACGCGGTCCCAGGTTGCATCGAGGAGCGCGAGTTCGCCGTGACGGCCCACGAACGCCCGCTCGCCGCCATCGGCGCCGCGCCGCCCCGGCGCGTCGACCGCGCCGATCAGCGCACCCTCCTTGAGCAGGAAGCGACCGCGGGTGGCGGCCGCCACGCGCGCGCCCACGGCGATCGCGCCCGCCGGCGCGCCGCCGGCGAGCCGTGCGGCCGTGCTCACCGGTACGCCGGCCACGGCCGCACCCTCCGCCAGGACCTCACCGCTTTCGACCCCGATCCGGACCGTGGCGGCCGGGTCGGCGTTCTCACGTACTGCGAGCGCCGCGTACAGGGCACGCTCGGCGTGGTCCTCCTGCGCTGCCGGTGCGCCGAACGCCGCAAGCAGCGAGCCGCCGATGCCGAGCTCGACCTGGCCGCCGGCCGCCCGCAGTGTCTCCGCCGCGCCCTCACGCCCTCGCTCGAGTCGCGCCGCGAGCCGCTCGCTGTCGGCGTCGCCGCTCGCCGCCGCGAGCTCCATCACCACGACTGTGGCGAGCTTGCGCTCCGGTCCGGGCGAAGTGGCCGGCGGCGGCGCGGACGGCTCGAGCGCCGGGTCGTGGGCGAGGATGGAGCGCTCGACCGCCTGCAGCTCCGGGCCGGGCTCGAGGCCAAGCTCGTCGACCAGGATGCCGCGCGCTCGGCGGTAGACGGCCAGAGCGTCGGCCTGGCGGCCCGAGCGGTAGAGGGCGAGCATGAGCTGCCCGTGCAGGCGCTCCCGGAGCGGGTGCTCGGCCACCAGCCGCTCGAGCTCACCGGCGCACTCGACATGCCGGCCGAGCTGGAGGTCGGCGGCGATCCGATCCTCGAGCGCGCCGAGCCGCAGATCCTCGAGCCGAGCGGCCTCGCCGCGCGCGAACGGCTCGTCCCCCGCGTCGGCCAGCGCCGCGCCGCGCCACTGTCCAAGCGCCTCGCGCAGGTGCGCGGCGCCCCCGGCCGGATCGCCGCCCGCCAGCGCGGCCCGCCCTTGCTCGGCGAGCGCCTCGAAGCGTCGCGCGTCGATCTCCTCCGGCTCGGCCCGCAGTTGGTAGCCGGATCCCTGCGTGACGATCCGCCGTGCGCCGAGCGTCCGCCGCAGCTCGCGCACGTAGACGTGCAGCGCCTTGGTCGCGGTCGGCGGCGGGCGTTCACCCCATAGAGCGTCGATCAGCTCGTCGGCCGAGACCGTTCGACCCGGCTCGAGCAGGAGGCGCGTCAGCAGGAGCCGGGGCTTGCCGCGCCCGAGCGCGAGAGACTGTCCGTCGTCGCGTATCTCGAGCGGCCCGAGGAGCCCGAAGTCCATCCGGGCGGTTGTCTCACGTTACGCCGCCGAAGGCAACTACGCGGGCTGCGCGTTCGCCTCGGCCGCCCGCATCGGCGGCGGGGTCACCAGGGCGGCGACGATGACGAGCGAGAACGCGAGGACCTGCAGGAGGATGCCGAGCGTGTCCGAGGGCATCGGGTCGCCGAAGACGACGATGCCGCCGATGATGCACGACACGTTGGCGGCCGTGGAGGTCGAGGCGATCACGGGGACCGCCTCGCCGTCCTGCAGGCCGCGCGCGGAGGCGTAGAAGGCGACGACCGAGGCGAGTGCGGCGACGCCGAGCCACGGCGAGAGGAGGATCGCGAGCGGGCCGTCGAGGCCCGTGAGCGCCTTGATGGCGACGTCGGAGACCCCGAACAGCGTGCCGGCGGCGGCGCCCAGCATGATCCCGTGGTGGTGATCGGGGGCGCCCATGCGCGGGCCGCTGATCAGCAGCGCGCCGATCGCGAGCATCCCGCCCTCGAACGCGAGCATGCCGGCGAGCGAGTAGCTCGAGTGCGCGCCGTGGCTGGCGGGCAGCGTGACGACGAGCAGCACGAGGCCGACGGCGGTCATGGCCACGCCGAGCCACTGGCGGCGACCGACCTCGAAGCCGAACAGGCGGTCGGCCAGCACGGCGAGCATGACGACGCCGGTGGAGAGCACGGCCTGGACGACCGACAGCGGGGCCAGCGCGAGTGCGCCGACGTGCAGGATCCAGGCGCCGAGCGCGACGCCCATGCCGATCGCGAACCAGGTGGAGGAGAACAGCGAGCGCACCGTCCGCAGCGGGTGGCGGATGTCGACCTTGGGGGCCGCGTTCGCGCCCCGGTGCTTGTAGAGGAAGCCGAGCTGCGTGGCCACGGCACAGGCCAGTGCGAGCAGGATTCCCAGATTCAGTGACAAGTCTCGTTCAACCCCAGAAAAAAATGTGCCCGACCCTTTGGTCGGGACACCCGTTTCATCGGAACTCAAGGCCCCCGCCTTGAGTCGAGGAAGCGGTTGACACTAGCGGTACCCGCTCAGCGCACCACGAATCCTTCGCTGTGCTTTAGGTCTGCCCTGCTTCGGAAGGCGAAAGTGCGCCGAGACCTCCGTGGAGGTCTCGGCGCAGATGCGGTTTCGCCTGCCAGGCGGCGTTACTTCTTGTCGCCGCCGTCGATGTCGAGATCCGACCCGATGTCGTCGAACGAGCCGCCCGACGTGCCGAAGCCGGCGTTGATCTCGTCCAGCTCGGAGGTGTCGAAGGCGGGACCGAAGCCCTGCAGGCCCTCGCCGTCCTCGAGCCCGAGCTCGGCGGCGAGGTCGTCGCCCTCGAGCAGCCCGACGTCGTCGATCCCGCGCGGGAGCGGCTCGGCCGGCTCGATCTCGATCGTCCGGTAGCGCTTGAGCCCGGTCGCCGCCGGGATCAGCTTGCCGATGATGACGTTCTCCTTCAGGCCGGCGAGGCGGTCGATCTTGCCCTCGAGCGCCGCGTCGGTGAGCACCTTGGTGGTCTCCTGGAAGGAGGCCGCCGACAGGAACGAGTCCGTCGCCAGCGAGGCCTTGGTGATGCCGAGGATCTTCTCCTCCGCGGTCGCCGCCTCGCCGCCCGCGGCGATCACCTTGTCGTTGATCCGCTTGAACTCGTGCCGGTCCACGAACTGGCCCGG
The DNA here is from genome assembly GCA_963838655.1 of uncultured Solirubrobacteraceae bacterium. Classification (GTDB taxonomy): domain Bacteria; phylum Actinomycetota; class Thermoleophilia; order Solirubrobacterales; family Solirubrobacteraceae; genus DASSUW01. Next base: position 116,641 of record CAWIRW010000008.1, read on the forward strand.
CAGCAGGTCCGTGTCGCCCTTCTGCAGCACCTGCAGCTTCTTCAGCATCTGGCGGCAGATGAGCTCGATGTGCTTGTCGTTGATGTCGACGCCCTGGGACTTGTAGACCTCCTGCACCTCCTTGACGAGGTACACCTCGGTCGCCGTCCGGCCGCGGAGCTCGAGCAGCTCGTGCGGGTACAGCGAGCCCTCGTTGAGCTGCGTGCCCGCCTCGATCTTCTCGCCCTCGGCAACGTGCAGGCGCGTCCGGCGCGGGAACGTGTTGCGGTGCTCCTCGCCGGCGTCGTCCGTGATCACCACGGTCCGCGCCTTGTCGGTGTCCTCGATCGACACCACGCCGCCGATCTCGGCGATCTTCGCCAGGCCCTTGGGCTTGCGCGCCTCGAACAGCTCGACGACGCGCGGCAGGCCGTGCGTGATGTCCGCGCCGGCGACGCCGCCGGTGTGGAACGTCCGCATCGTCAGCTGCGTGCCCGGCTCGCCGATCGACTGGGCGGCGATGATGCCCACCGCGTCGCCGATCATGGCCGTCTTGCCGCTGGCCAGCGAGCGGCCGTAGCACGCCTGGCACACGCCCGTGGTCGCCTCGCACTTGAGCACGGAGCGGACGGGGATCGTGACCGCGCGGTTGTCGCCGAACGCCTGGACCAGCGCCGCGAGGTCCTCGCGGGTGATCTCGGCGAGCGGCTCGAGCAGCAGCTTGTTGCCCTTCTTGACCGGCGCGGCCGTCCAGCGGCCGATCAGCATCTCGTTGGGCTCGCCCGTCTCCTTGTAGAGCGGGCCGTCGAGGTGCTCCTCGGTGCCGCAGTCCTCGATCCGGATGATCACGTCCTGCGCGACGTCCACCAGGCGGCGGGTCAGGTAGCCCGAGTCCGCCGTGCGCAGCGCCGTGTCGGCGAGGCCCTTGCGGGCGCCGTGCGTCGACGTGAAGTACTCGATCACGTCGAGGCCCTCCATGAAGTTCGCCTTCACGGGCCGCTCGATGATCTCGCCCTTCGGGTTGGCCATCAGGCCGCGCATGCCGGCCAGCTGGCGGATCTGCTTGAACGACCCGCGGGCGCCGGAGTTGGCCATCATGTAGATCGAGTTCAGCTGGTCGGCGCCCTCGATGTTCGCGATCATCGCGTCGGCGACCTCGTCGGTGGCCGCGTTCCACTTGTCGGTGACCGCCAGGTGGCGCTCCTCCTGGGTGATCAGGCCCTCCTCGTACTGAGCCTGGATCTGGCGGACCTCAGCCTCGTACTTGGAGAGGATCTCCTGCTTCGTCGGCGGCACGAGCACGTCGTTCTTGGAGATCGTCACGCCGGCCTGGGTGGCGTAGTGGAAGCCGAGGTCCTTGAAGGCGTCGAGCACCAGCGCGATCGCCGGGGCGCCGAACGTCTGGATCAGCTCGTCCACGAAGCCCGTCACGTCGCGCTTCTTGAGCGTCTTGTTGATGAAGCGGTAGCCCGAGCGATCGAACTCGTCGCCCATGGCCTCCTCCAGCGCCCGCTCGATGCGGTCGTTGAAGATGATCCGCCCCACCGTCGTGAGGATGTGGCCGCCCGTGCGACCGGGCGCGCGGAACTCCGCCAGGTCGTGGAGCTTGACCATGCCGTGCTCGTAGGAGAGCTCGGCCTCCTGCGCGGTGCGGAACGTGTGCGGCTTGACCTTCTGGCGGTCCATCGCCTCGAGCTCGGCCTCGTCGGGCCCGTACGAGAGGTAGTACGTGCCCAGCACCATGTCCTGCGTCGGCGTCGCCAGCGGCGACCCGTGCGCGGGGGACAGGATGTTGTTCGAGGACAGCATGAGCACGCGGGCCTCCGCCTGCGCCTCGGCGCTGAGCGGGAGGTGTACCGCCATCTGGTCGCCGTCGAAGTCCGCGTTGAACGCGTGGCAGACGAGCGGGTGGACCTGGATCGCCTTGCCCTCCACGAGCACCGGCTCGAACGCCTGGATGCCCAGGCGGTGGAGCGTCGGCGCGCGGTTGAGCAGGACCGGGTGCTCGTGGATGACCTCCTCGAGCACGTCCCAGACCTCCGGGATCATCGAGTCGACCATCTTCTTGGCCGCCTTGATGTTCTGGACGGCCTTGCGCTCGACGAGCCGGGCCATGATGAACGGCTTGAAGAGCTCGAGCGCCATCAGCTTCGGCAGGCCGCACTGGTGCAGGCGCAGCGACGGGCCGGCCACGATGACCGAGCGGCCCGAGTAGTCCACGCGCTTGCCCAGCAGGTTCTGGCGGAAGCGGCCCTGCTTGCCCTTGAGCATGTCGCTCAGGGACTTCAGGGCGCGGTTGCCCGGGCCCGTGACGGGCCGGCCGCGGCGGCCGTTGTCGAACAGCGCGTCGACGGCCTCCTGCAGCATCCGCTTCTCGTTGTTGACGATGATCTCCGGCGCGCCGAGGTCGAGCAGCCGCTTGAGGCGGTTGTTGCGGTTGATGACGCGGCGGTAGAGGTCGTTGAGGTCGGACGTGGCGAAGCGGCCACCGTCGAGCTGGACCATCGGGCGCAGCTCCGGCGGGATCACCGGGACCGCCTCCAGCACCATCATGTCCGGCTTGTTGCCGGAGTTCAGGAACGCCGAGACGACCTTCAGGCGCTTGACCGCGCGCTGCTGCTTCTGGCCCTTGGCGGTCTTGATCTGCTCCTCGAGCTCGGCCGCCTCGGCGTCCAGGTCGACCTGCTCGAGCAGGTCGCGGATCGCCTCGGCGCCCATGCCGCCGCGGAAGTACTCGCCCCAGCCGTAGGGCGAGCCGAAGCGCTCCTTGAGCTCACGGAACAGCGACTCGTCGTTGACGATCCGCTTGGGCTCCATGGTCTGGAACTCCTCCCAGACCATCCGCAGGCGCTCCATGGCGTCCTCGATGTACGCCTCGGTGTCCGCGATGTCGGACTCGAGCAGCTTGCGCATGTCCTTCAGATGCTTGTCGCGCTCGTCGTCCTCGAGCTTCTTGACGGTGATGTCGAGGTGCTCGGCCCAGATGTGGTCGTCGTCGGTGAAGCCGGCCTGGGAGCCCGTCTTGAGGTACTCCTCGCGACGCTCGAGCGACTCGCGCAGCTCCTGCAGGCGCTGCTCCTTCTCGCCCGCGTACTCGTCGAGCGTCTCGTCGACCTTGGTGCGCAGCTCGTCGAGGTCCGCGGCGCGCGCGTCCTCGTCGACCCACGTCACGATCGAGGCCGCGAAGTAGAGGACCTTCTCGAGCTCCTTGGGGGCCATGTCGAGCAGGTAGCCGATCCGGCTGGGCACACCCTTGAAGAACCAGATGTGGCTGACGGGGGCGGCCAGGTCGATGTGGCCCATGCGCTCACGACGCACCTTGGAGCGCGTGACCTCCACGCCGCAGCGCTCGCAGACGATGCCCTTGTAGCGGACGCGCTTGTACTTGCCGCAGTAGCACTCCCAGTCCTTGGTCGGACCGAAGATGCGCTCGCAGAAGAGCCCGTCCTTCTCGGGCTTGAGCGTCCGGTAGTTGATCGTCTCCGGCTTCGTGACCTCGCCGCTCGACCACGAGCGGATCTGCTTCGAGGACGCGAGGCCGATCTCGATGGCGTCGAAGTTATTGATGTCGATCAAAGCGAAATTCCTTACTGGTCCTCGTCGGCGGTGATGACCTCGCCGATCGGGGCCTCATCGTCGATGTACTCCGCGTCCGTGGCGACCGGGTCCTCGGTCATGCCCTCTTCGCCCTCCTCGACCTCCTTCTCCTCGGCCTCGTCGGCGGCGCTCGTCGGTGCCCGAGCCGTCGGTGGCCCGCACGCCCGAGAGGTCGATGCCGAGCTCCTCGGCGGCGCGCAGCAGGTCGTCGTCCTCGTCGCCCATCTCGGCGCGCGTGCCCTCCTCGGAGACCACGTTGACGTCGAGCGCCAGCGACTGCATCTCCTTCAGGAGCACCTTGAAGGACTCGGGGATCGACGGCTCGGCGATGTTCTCGCCCTTGACGATCGCCTCGTAGGCCTTCACGCGCCCGACGGTGTCGTCGGACTTGATGGTGAGCATCTCCTGCAGCGTGTAGGCGGCGCCGTAGGCCTCGAGCGCCCACACCTCCATCTCGCCGAAGCGCTGGCCGCCGAACTGCGCCTTGCCGCCCAGCGGCTGCTGGGTGACGAGCGAGTACGGGCCGGTCGAGCGCGCGTGGATCTTGTCGTCCACGAGGTGGTTCAGCTTCAGGATGTACATGTAGCCGACGGTGACCTGCTTCTCGAACGGCTCGCCGGTGCGGCCGTTGAACAGCGTCACCTTGCCGGAGGCCTGCTCGCCGGCCCGGCGCTTGGTGTCGATGTCCATCCGGATCGCGCCCTTGTGCTCCTTCTGCCACTGGACGAGCGCGTGGTCGACGTCCGCCACCGTGGCGCCGTCGAAGACGGGGGTGGAGACGTACACGCGGTTGTCGTCCTCGCGCGAGTTCTTGTAGGCCTCGCTCCCGTCGTCGTACCAGCCCTGAGCCGCGGCCCACCCGAGGTGGGTCTCGAGGATCTGGCCGATGTTCATGCGGCTCGGGACGCCGAGCGGGTTGAGGATCACGTCGACCGGGTCGCCGTTCTCCAGGAACGGCATGTCGGACTCGGGCACGATCTTGGAGATCACGCCCTTGTTGCCGTGCCGGCCGGCGAGCTTGTCGCCCTCGGCGATCTTGCGCTTCTTGGCCACGAACACGCGGACGAGGTCGTTCACGCCCGGCGACAGGTCGTCGCCCGCCGCGCGCGAGAACGTCTTGACGTCGATGACGACGCCGCCCTCGCCGTGCGGGACCTTGAGCGACGTGTCGCGGACCTCGCGCGCCTTCTCCTTGAAGATCGCGCGGATCAGCTTCTCCTCGGCGGTCAGCTCGGTCTCGCCCTTCGGCGTGACCTTGCCGACCAGCAGGTCGCCGGACTGGACCTCGGCGCCGATGCGGACGATGCCGCGGTCGTCGAGGTTGCGCAGCGACTCCTCCGAGCGGTTCGGGATGTCGCGCGTGATCTCCTCGTCGCCGAGCTTGGTCGTGCGGGCGTCGATCTCGTACTCCTCGATGTGGATCGAGGTGAGCTCGTCGTCCTTCACGAGGCGCTCGGAGAGGATGATCGCGTCCTCGAAGTTGTAGCCCTCCCAGGACATGAAGGCGACCATCAGGTTCTTGCCGAGGGCCATCTCGCCCATGTCGGACGCCGACCCGTCGGCCAGCACCGCGCCGGCCTGGACCTTCTGGCCGCTCTTGACCAGCGGCTTCTGGTGGATCAGCGTGCCCTGGTTGGAGCGCATGAACTTCTGCAGGTCGTACTCGTCCCGCGTGCCGTCGTCGTCGACGATCGTCATCCGCTCGGCGTCGACGAAGTCGATCGTCCCGCTCGTGCGGGCGATCAGCACGTCGCCCGTGTCGAGCGCCGCGCGGCGCTCCATCCCGGTGCCGACGAGCGGCGCGTCCGTCTTGAGCAGCGGCACGGCCTGACGCTGCATGTTCGAGCCCATCAGGGCGCGGTTGGCGTCGTCGTGCTCGAGGAACGGGATCATCGCCGTGGCCACGGACCAGATCTGCTCCGGCGAGACGTCCATCAGGTCGACCTGGTTCGGCGGCACGCTGACGTACTGGCCGGCGAGCGTCCGGCACAGGACGAGGCCGTCGTCCTCACCGAGCAGCTTGCCGTTCTTGTCGAGCGGCGTGGTCGACTGCGCGATCGTGCGCTCCTGCTCCTGGCTCGCGTCCAGGTGCACGATCTCGTCGGTCACCTTGCCCTTGTTGACCACGCGGTACGGCGTGGTCACGAAGCCGTGCTCGGAGATCGTCGCGTAGCTCGACAGCGAGCCCATGAGGCCGATGTTCGGGCCCTCCGGCGTCTCGATCGGGCACATGCGACCGTAGTGGGTGGGGTGTACGTCGCGCACCTCGATCGGCGCGCGCTCGCGCGTGAGGCCGCCGGCGCCGAGGGCGCTCAAGCGGCGACGGTGGGTCAGGCCGGACAGCGAGTTCGTCTGGTCCATGAACTGGCTGAGCTGGGAGGAGCCGAAGAACTCCTTCAGCGCGGCCACCACCGGCCGGATGTTGATGATCGTCTGCGGCGTGATCGTGTCCGCGTCCTCGGTCGTGAGGCGCTCGCGGACGACGCGCTCCATGCGGTAGAGGCCGATCCGGAACGCCTCCTGGATCAGCTCGCCGACCGTGCGCAGGCGGCGGTTGCCGAAGTGCTCGTACTCGTCGAGGCGATCGGCAACGGCCTCACGCGGGCGGGACAGGGCCTCGGCCGCGTAGTCGGTGTAGGCGGCGTCCTCCTCGGCCATGCCGAGCGCGCGCGGGAGCGTGACGAGCTCCTTGACGAGGGCGATGATGTCGTCGTGGGTGAGGACCCGCGTGTCGAGGTCGATGTCGAGGCTCAGCCGCGAGTTGAGCTTGTAGCGGCCGACGCGCGTGAGGTCGTAGCGCTTGGGGTCGAAGAACAGCTGGTGCAGCAGCGAGCGGGCGCTGTCCACGCTCGGCGGCTCGCCGGGACGCTGCTTCTTGAACAGCTCGATCAGCGCGCCCTCTTCGCTCTTCGTGACGTCGGTGTCGGCCTCGACGGTGTTGCGGATGTAGATCGACTCGTCGAAGAGCTTGAGGATCTCCTCGTCGGTGGAGTAGCCCATCGCGCGCAGCAGCACGGTGACCGGCAGCTTGCGCTTGCGGTCGATGCGGACGTAGACGCGGCCCTTCTTGTCGATCTCCAGCTCCAGCCACGAGCCACGGGCCGGCATCAGGTTGCCGACGAAGACCTGCTTCTCCGGGTCCTTGGGCTCCATCAGGTACGCGCCCGGGGAGCGGACGAGCTGGGTGACGACGACGCGCTCCGTGCCGTTGATCACGAAGGTGCCGCGGTCGGTCATCCAGGGGAAGTCGCCCATGAACACGGACTGCTCGCGGATCTCGCCGGTCTCGCGGTTGATGAAGCCGACCGTGACGGTCAGCGGGCGCGCGTAGGTGAGGTCCTTCTCCCGACACTCCTCCAGCGACGCCACCGGCGCATCGAAGTGGAACGCGCCGAACTGGACGGCGAGGTTGCCGGTGTAGTCCTCGATCGGCGAGATGTCGTCGATCGTCTCGCGCAGGCCGCCACCTTCGGCGTCGACCAGCCAGTCGAACGACTTCTTCTGGATGTCGATCAGGTTCGGGACATCGAGGACCTTCTCCAGCCGCGCGAAGCTGCGGCGGGTGCGGGGAGCGTCAACGGAAGCCAAGACGGCGACTCCTCAAGGGTTGCAGCGGGAGGACGAGAGAGCGGCCTCGGAGCCTGCGGAAGCTCACAAAGCGCGACCAGCCAAGATAGCACAGGGGATACCGGACCCCTGTGAGGGGCGCTCGGCGCTCACGGACCCCGTCCGGCCCGGTGTCCCGTATGTGGCGGGAGGGGCGCGGTGGACGGCTGCGACTATCGGCCGAGTGCGGGGATTGTAGTGGTCCGGGGGCGAGGCGACAAATGCGGCGCTCAGGCGCGCCGCCGCAGGCGTGCGGCCAGCAGGCCCGGCCCGGTCGTCCACGGCTCACCGCGCAGCCAGCTGCCGTAGACATCGTGGGAGGCGTCGAGCGCGACGCGCTGCCCGCGTCTCGGTCTCCCAGCCGGTGAAGGCGTCGAGCAGATCCCAGGACAGCGTGTGCGGCTCGGTCACGGTCGGCGCGTGCTCGACCTCGACGAGCAGGAGCCCGGTGCCGCCCGGGTGGGCGACGCGCGTCAGCTCGCCGACGGCCGCGTCGACGTCGTCCACATGGTCGAGCGCGTTGAAGCACGAGACGACGTCGAAGCGACCGTCCTCGAACGGCAGGCGTTCCGCGCCGGCGTGCACGTACGTCATCGCGTGCTCGCGGATGCCGAGCTCGCGGTAGTCGTCAACGAGCGGATCGACGCCGACCCGCTCGGCCGCCATCGTCGCCCACTCGAGGCTGCCGCGCGGCCCGCACCCCACGTCGAGCATCCGCTTGCCCGCGTAGAAGTCGGCATCGAGGCCGAACTGCGTCGTGAAGAACCGCTCGAAGTGCGCGTTCGCGAGCCGGCCCTCGGCGGCGTGGCGCGCGCGCCAGAAGCCGAGCTCGTGCGCGCGCTTGGGGTCGGCACGTCGCAGCAGCCGCCGCAGCGCCCTACGCACGACCGAGCGCCTCGTCGTAGAGGCCCTCCAGCTCCGCCGTCTGGCGCTCGGGCGAGAAGCGGTCGCGCACGTTGTCGTAGGCGCCGCCGCTGAGCCGCGTCCAAAGCCCGTCGTCGCTGAGGACCGCGATCAGGCCGTCAGCGATGCCGTCCACGTCGCCCTCGTCCGCGAGCACGCCCGTCTGGCCGTCGATGACCGCCTCGGGGATGCCGCTGTGGCGCGTGCCGACGACCGGGAGCGCTTCGGCGCCGGCCTCGGGAATCACGGTCGGGAGCCCTTCGGCGTCGCCGTTCCGCGCCCGGCGGCTGGGGACGCACAGCGCCCGGGCCGTTCGCAGCCGCCGGCGGACCGCGTCCGGCGCCATCCAGCCGACGAAGTCGGCGCGGACTCCCAGCTCTCGTGCCCGCTGCTCGCACCGGGGACGTAGCGGCCCGTCGCCCACGACGGTCAGCCGCGCACCAGGCACGGCGCGATCGACGCGTGCCATGGCCTCGACGAGGTCGTCCAGGCCCTTCTTCTCGACGTGCCGGCCGACGAACAGCACCTCCGGCTCACGACTCGAGCCGTTCGGTGGAGCCCCCAGCGGGACGCCGCCGTGGTGGACCCGCAGCTTGTGCTCCGGCGCGCCCTGCTTCCGGAGCTCGTCGGCGACGAACCCGGAGACCGCCAGGATGAGTGCGGCGTGGTCGAAGAGCTCGGAACGACGTTGCACGTACTCGGCGAGATAGCCGCCGCCCGCGACCATCGCCTCGTCGGTCATCGTTGCGTCGTAGCCGTGGTAGGTGACGACGAGTGGCGCGTCGAGGCGCCGAACCATGGGAAGCGCGCTCACGGCGTCGGGGCCGAAGTGGGCGTGCACGAGGCTCGACGCCGTGCCGCCGGCAGCCGCGGACCAGGCGCCGCAGCTGTGCGTCGCCGGGGAGCCGCCGCTGCAGCGAGCGCTGCCAACGTCCGCTAGGCACGCCGAGCACGACACGGTCCGGAGGAAGCTCGAGACCCGGCTCGCGCACGTGACCCACGAAGATGGCCTCGTACCGCGTCAGCGGCAACGCCTGCTTGAGGATGAACGTCTCACTGGCCGGCAACAGGCTGCGGCGGTAGACGGCGACCGCCCGCCCGCCGTGCCGGTCGGCAGCTGAGGTTGCATCGGCGCTCACGGAGACCAGGCTGGCAGATCGGACCTTGTTCGACCTGACCCTCCCCGGGCTAGGCTCGTGCGATGCGGAGGCGCCGATCGCGACTGCCCGTGCCGAGCCGCACGGAGCTGGTGCACATCGAACACGCGACGGAGAACCCGTTCAACCGACTGGCGCACCGGCAGATCAACAACGCGCTCGTGTTGGCTGCGCGTAGCCATGCCCGCGGCCGATTGCTGGACGTCGGGTGCGGCACGAAGCCGTACGCACCGCTTTTCGCGCCGTACGTAGACGAGCACGTGGGCGTCGACCATCCTGACTCGCCGCATGCGCTGACCGCCGTCGATGTGCTCGCGACCGCGTACGAGATACCGCTCGAGAGCGCATCCTTCGACACGGCGCTCCTCACAGAGGTCCTCGAGCACCTCGAGCGCCCCGAGCACGCGCTGCGCGAGGTGCTGCGGCTGCTGCGCCCGGGAGGCGCCGTCATCGTGACGACGCCGTTTCTGTGGCCGTTGCACGAAGAGCCGCGTGACTTCTTCCGGTACTCGGAGTACGGCCTTCGCCACGTGCTGGAGGCGGCCGGCTTCGAGCGGGTGGAGGTCACCCCGCTGTCCGGCCAATGGACGACGCTCGCGCTGTTCTCCGGCTACGCCCTGAGGCGATCACCGGCGCGGCGGCTGGGCTCTCTACTCGATGGCTTCGCGCTCGTTCAGCAACGCGTCGCAGCGCGGCTCGACGAGCGCTGGTTCGAGCCCTGGTTCAGCTGGAACCACCTGGCGGTGGCGCGCAAGCCCTAGCGGCTCAGCTGCGGACGGCCGGCGGACGGCCGCGCAGGAACCACCTCGCGATGCCGCGATCATTCCGTGCCAGCGCCCGGGCCGCGAGGCGCAGTCTGCGCATCCGGCGGTAGTGGCGGTGCTCGACGAAGCGTCGCCGCCGCTCGAGAGACCGGGGCCGCAGCGTCGCCGCGCCGCCGAAGGCTCGTTCCGGCGACAGGACCATGGCCTGATACTCCGGGCTTCCCCCGAAGACGTCGAACGCCTCGAAGCGAAGCAACTGCAGCCCTGCGTCGGCGGCTTCCGCGATCAGTCGCGGAAGCTCGATCTCCTCGTCGATCACCTGGAGGGTGTCGTCCCCCGCCTGCCGCCGGAAGCGTGTCGCGCTGGGAAACGGGGTCGAGATGAACAGCACGCCGTCGGGCGCCAGCCTCTCGCTCAGGCCGCGGATGAATGCCGGCCGCTCGACCGCGGGGATGTGCTCGAGCACGTCGAACAGCGTGATCGCGTCGTAGCGGTCGCCCGGCAGCTCGTCGAGGCCTCCGGCGAGGAAGGTGACGTCCGGCGCGAGCCGCCGCGCCGCGGCGATCGCCGCCGAGCTGAAGTCGACGCCGACCGGGTCGCCGTACCGCCGCAGGTGATCGGTCAGCACGCCGGCGCCGCAGCCGATGTCCGCGATCCGGAGGCCCGACCGGCCCGCAAGCAGGTCGTCGACCAGCAGCTTGAGCTGCTCGTGCCGAAGGTTCGGTTGCAGCCAGTCGCGGCGGCCCACGGCGAGCGAGAAGTCCTCGTAGAAGTCGCGGGCCTCGTCCGGACTCGGCGTGTGGGGGGTGTCGCTCATGTGCGGGCTCCGGGACGGGAAGGGACGAACCAGGCGTCGACGGGTCGCTCGGGCGTCGCACGCGCCAACGCGTCGCGGCTGCCGAGCCAGCGGCCGGCGAGGCGTGCCGAGCGGTACGGGTGTGCCCGGTAGAGCGGGCGCGGGAGGCGGCCGGAGGTCGGGAGCTCGCTCCACCACTGCCGCAGCGCCTCGCGGCCGGTGACCGGCTCGAGCGCGCCGATCGCGCCGAGGGCGCGCACCTCGCGGCGGGTCTTGGCGAACAGGTGCCACGGCGTGGGGCTGCGGACGCGGCTCGGCTCGACGACGAGCGCGGGGTCGAAGACGAACCGCCGGCGCTCGCCGACGACGCGCCACATCCATTCCCGATCCTCGGACGCCTCGAGCCGCTCGTCGAAGCGGAATCCGGCCCAGGTCGCGGCGCGCCAGCTCGAGCCGTGGTTGGAGAAGCCGAACCAGGGACGCACGTCGTCCCGTGAGCGCAGGACGTAGGGACCGTCGATCGGCGCGCCAGCGGGGTCGTTGCGCCCGCCCGTCGCCGCGGCCACGTCCGGATCCTCGTAGTGCGCGAGCGCGCGCTCCAGCCAGTCGCGGCGCGGAAGCCAGCAGTGCGCCGACAGCGCGACATGCACGGGCGCCGCGGCCGTGTCCGCGCCAACATTCAGCGCCCGGCCGTAGCTGAACGAGCCCGGCGGGAGCTCGACCACGGCGTCCGCGAGCTCGCGCGCCAGCTCCAGCGTCCCGTCGCGGGAGCCGGAGTCGACGACGACGATCTCCGCCGCCACCGTCTGCGCCCGCACGCTCTCGACGGCGCGCCGGAGGACACCCGCCTTGTCGTACGTGCGGACGATGAAGCTGGCTCGAGGCTCGCTCACCGCGCAAGCAGGCTAGCCAACGCCCGCGATGCGCCAACATGCGCGCGCATCGACGCCCGCCGGCCCCCCATCGACGTCGTGATGCCGTTCCACGGGAGCGACGCGAGCCTCGAGACCGTGCTCGAGCGGCTCGCCGGTCTCCGCACGCGTGAAGGCGACACGATCACGGTCGCCGACAACCGCCCCACCGCCACGCACGCCTGGCAACGCGGCGCCATCGCGGTTCTCCCGGCCCCCGCGGAGCAGAGCTCCTACCACGCCCGCAACGTGGCCGTCCGCGCCGGCTCCAACCCATGGATCCTCTTCATCGACTCCGACGTGCGGCCGCCGGCCGGCCTCCTCGACGCCTACTTCCGCGAGGTCCCCGGGGACCGCGTCGGCGTGGTCGCCGGCGCGATCCGCGACGCGGCGCCGGCCGCCGGCGAGGGCATCGCGGCGCGCTACGCGTTCATCACGCAGACGCTGGCTCACGAGAACGTGCTCCAGGGCGAGCACGCCTACGCGCAGACCGCGAACGCGCTCGTTCGCCGGGACGCGCTCGAGCGCGTCGGCGGCTTCGAGGAGGGCATCCGCTCGGGCGGCGATGCCGACCTCTGCTTCCGCATCGTCGCGGCCGGCTGGAGCCTGGAGGCGCGGCCTGCGGAGGTGGAGCACCTGGGCCGGCCGTCGGTGCGCAAGCTGCTCCGCCAGTATCTGCGCTACGGGGCGGGCTCGGCGTGGCTCGACGAGCGCCATCCCGGCTTCCTGCAGGTACGGCCGTGGAGCAATCTCGTGATCGGCGTCGTGCGAGGGACGGCGAGTGCCGCGGTCCATCTCGCGCGCGGCCAGCGGGACGACGCGATCGTGAAGTTCCTACGGCCGCTGACCCGCGCCGCCTTCCGCATCGGGTCCCGGCTCCCGAACGCCGCGGTGCCGACCCGGGTGCTCCTCCGCCGGGTCCTCCTCGGGCGGTGATCTAGCCTGGGCCGGCGTGAGCACGCCCCCCGGCTCAGCGCTCGCCCGCTCCGCGGCCAGCGGCGTCAAGTGGACGATGTCGGCCACCGTCGTCACGACGGTGCTCACCTTCGTCCAGGCGATCGTGGTCGCCCGCTTCCTGTCGCCGGCCGAGTACGGCCTGATGGCCGCCGCGTTCGTGATCGTCGGCCTCGGCCGCACGTTCGCCGACGGTGGTCTCAGCGCCGCGGTGATCGCCCGTAACCTCGATCGCGAGACGCTGTCGAGCCTGTTCTGGTTCAACCAGGCGACCGGCTTGGCGATCGCGGTGGTCGTGTTCGGGATGGCACAGGTCGTCGCCGGGTTCTTCGGCGAGTCAGGCGTCGCGGAGATCGTGCGTTGGGCCGCGCTGCTGTTCGTGATCGCGCCGGCCGGCGCGCAGTTCGGCCAGCTCCTGCACCGCGAACTCGACTTCCGGCGGCTCGCGGTCCAGCAGGTCGTCCCGGCGGCGGTCGGCACCGCGGTGGCGATCACCGCCGCGGCGTCGGGGGCGGGCGCCGTATCGATCATCTGGGGCATGCTCGCCACGACCGCGCTCGGGACGGCGATGCTCGTTCACGTGGGCTGGCAGCGCTGGCCTCCCACCTACGGCTTCCGCTGGCGGCTGATCCGACCGCATCTGAGCTTCGGTGCGTACCAGATGGGCGAGCGCTCGCTGACGTTCGCGAGCAGCAACGTGGACTACGTGCTGATCGGCCGCTTCCTCGGCGCCGGTGCGCTCGGCAGCTACTCGCTCGCCTACCAGCTCGTCGTGCGCCCCGTGTTCGTGATCAACCCGGTGGTCACGCGGGTGGCGTTCCCGATCTTCGCGCGCCGGCAGGACGACGACGCCGCTCTGCGCCGCGGCTACCTCCAGATCGTCCGCGTGGTCGCGTACGTGACCATGCCGCTGCTGGCCGGGCTTGCCGTGGTGGCGCCCGACTTCGTGCCGGTCGTGCTCGGCGACCAGTGGGTGGAGAGCGTGCCGGTGATCCAGATCCTCTGCCTGCTCGGGGTGCTGCGCTGCCTCGCCAACCCCGTGGGCACGGTCCTGCTGGCGAAGGACCGGCCCGACCTCGGCTTCAAGGGCAACCTGGTCAGCTTCGCGGTGATGGCCGTCGCGCTGCTGATCGCGGTCCAGCACGGCCTGCTGGTCACCGCATGGGCGGAGGTCGGGGTCACCGCGATCTTCTGGGCGGTGTGGCTGTTCGTGCTGCGCCGCCTCGTCGGCGTCCGGTGGTCGAGCTACGCCTCGGAGCTCGCCGTGCCCGTGCTCCTCACCGCCGTGATGGTGGGCGTCGTGCTGGTGCTGCGGGCGCTGCTCGGCGACGCCTCCGAGGCCGCCCGGCTGATTGCGCTCGTCCTCACCGGCGCGTCCGTCTACTTCGCGGGCGCGCTGCTCCTCGACCGCCGCTGGCTGCGCGGGCTGTGGAACCTGCTGCGCCGGCAGCAGGACACGGTGCCCGTGTGACGCGCATCGACGTCTTGCACACCGGCCCGGGCACCACGGGCGGCTGGCGGAGGGCGGATGCGCAGCTCGTGGCCGAGCTGCGCTCGCTGGGGCTCGAGACGGTGTCGAGCTATCCCGCGTTGCGCATCGCACGACGCGTGGGGCCGTGGTGGCCGCCGGTGAGCTTCGACGCGGCCGAGATGGCGGCGATCGCGGGTCACGCGCTTCGCCGGGCCTGCGAGCTGAAGCCTCGGGCGCTGGTGATCTCGTCGCTCCCCGGCGCCCTGCTCCTGCCGCGCGCGCTGCTGCACCGTACGATGGTGTGGGCGGACACCACTGTCGCCATGAGCCGGCTCGGACTCCGAACCGCGTGGGAGCGCCGTCTGGAGGCCGAACGGGTGCCGCACCTTCGGCTGCTCGCAGCTCAGAACCTCACGCATGTGCCCGACTTCGCCGCTGCGTTCAGCGGTCGCGTCGACATCACCGGCCTTCCCGCCCCGATCGCACCCGGGCCGCCTCAGGTCGAGGCCGCATCGCGGCTGGCGCCAGAGCGTCGCTACGGCCTGCTGTACGCCGGCTCGCCCGGCAAGAAGGGACTCGACCTCGCGGTGCGGGCGTGGGCCGCCGCGGAGACGGACGCGCGGCTGAAGGTCACCGGGATCACCGAGGACGCAGGGTGCCGCTTCCTCGCCGCGCGCGGGGTCGAGCCGCCGCGAAACGTCGACTGGCTCGGTCATGTATCCGAGCACGAGCACCGCCGCCTCTCGGCCGGAGCAGCGCTCTGCCTGCTGACGTCGGCCCGCGAGCAGTACGGCAACGCGCTGCTCGAAGGCCTTGCCGACGGGGCGCTGCTCGTCGCGGTGCCAGCGGACGGCCCGTGCGAGCCGCTGGCGCTGGCCCGGGCACTGGACCCGAGGCCTGGTCGCGACGAGCGTCGATGCCGAAGCCGTCGTCGCGCCGCTGCGCCGTGCGCTGGCGACGACGCCGGCCGCGCTGGACGACTACGGGCGCCGCGCCCGGGAGCTTCTCGCCGCCTACCGCCTGGACGCCTTCCGCGCGACGCTCGGCGACGTGATCGTCCCGGCGCTCGCCTCCCGGAGCTAGGCGTGCGGGTGCTTCATGCGGTCAGCCGGTATGTCCTGCTCTCGGAGGGGTTCGTGGCCGACCTCGTCTCGCAGGTCGAGCGCCACGGCGTCGAGAGCTGGGTGCTCACGAACCGCATCGAGCATCGGGATACCTTCCCGACGCCCGCCGACGACCGGATCGTCTGCTGGCCGGAGCCGGCCGACCGCGACGGCCGCCAGCCGCTGGGTCCGATCGCCCTGGCGGCGAGGCGACGGCGGGCACTGGTCCCGTATCTGCGCCGGATCGGGCCCGAGATCGTCCACGCCCAGTTCGCATGGAATGCGGTCGACGTGCTGCCGGCCGCGCAGGCGCTCGGCCTGCCGCTCGTCACGACCGTCCACGGTTCGGACGTCATGCGCTTCGCGCGCCTGCCGCGCCTGCAGCGGGCCAATCCGCTGTGGTGGCGGCACCGCACGAAGCTCGACGGCCTGGCGCGAAGCCACGTGCCGGCGATCGCGGTCTCGCAGTTCATCGCCGATCGCCTGCGCCGACTGGGCTGGCAGGGGCCGATCGACGTCATCCCCACCGGCGTCCGCCTCGAGGACTTCCCGTTCCGCCCGGCCGATCCCCGCGGCGACGCTGTGCGGCTGCTATTCGTCGGCCGGATGGTGCCGCTGAAGGGCGCCGACGTCGTCCTGCGGGCGCTCGCCCGCGTTCGCGAGGCGACTCCCGGCGCGCGCCTCACAATGGTCGGCGACGGCCCGGCGTTGCCCGCGGCGAGAGCGCTGGCGGCCACGCTCGGCCTCGAGGACGACGTGACGTTCACCGGCGCACAGCCGCGCGATCGCGTCGCCGCGCTGCTCCAGGCGTCCGACGTGCTCGTGACCGCCAGCCGGCGGATGCCGGACGGCGCCGCCGAAGGCGGCTCGCCGGTCGTTATCAAAGAGGCGCTTGCCGTCGGCCTGCCGGTCGTGGTGAGCGATAGCGGCGGCAGCCGCGAAGCCGTCCCGGACGCGTTCCGGCACGAGCTCGTCATTCCGGGCGACGCCGAGGCGCTCGCCACACGCATCGCAGCCCTGATCGAGGACCGCCCGAGCTGGCCCGAGCGCAGCCACGCCGGCCGGGCCTTCGTGGAGGAGCGCTTCGCCTGGCCGGCACTCGCCGCCCGCACCGCCGAGCTCTACCAGCGGCTCGCCTCAGTCGCGTGACTGCGCCGCCAACTCGAAGATCTCGGCGTGGCGGCGCGGCCAGGCGTTGCGACGCACGAACTCCAGGCGCGCGTTCTCGGACGCCGGGCCCAGCTCGAGCGCGCGGTGGGCGGCGGCCGCGACGTCACCGCCCGGCGGGACCAGCAGGACGCGCGGGTCGATGCCGCGGACCGGCGGCAGGTCGGTCGCTACCACGGGGCGGCCGGCCGCCAGGTACTCGTAGATCTTGAGCGGGCTCATGGCCTCGGTCATCCGCGAGCGCACGTGGGGCAGCAGGCAGGCGTCGGCCGCCGCCAGCAGCGCCACGAGCTCCGGCCGCTGGACGTGCGGGGCAACGGTCACGCCGGGCAGGCCCGACAAGCGCGCGACGTGCTCGCGGTCGAGCGTCTGGCCGACGAACACGGTCTGCGCGTCCGGCAGCTCGCGCCCGATCTGCGCGACCGCATCGACGTCGATCCGGCGGTCGAGCGCGCCCACGTAGACAAACCGCGGCCCGCCCAGCGCGCGGAACCACGCCGGCGGCTCGCCCGGCTGCAGCCACTCGGCGCCGTCGACGCCGTTCGGCACGACCCGCGCCGGCCCGGTGGGCCTGATGCGCTCGAGGATCGCCGGGCTGACCGCGCAGACCGCGACGCCGCGCTCCCCCAGCCGGCGGTAGGCGCGGGACAGCGGCCGGCGCCAGCGCTCGTGGTGGGAAGACTCGGTGAAGTCGTCGGTGGCGTAGTGGACGACGTTCGCCGCCCAGTCGAACCGCCCGAGCCCGGCCAGCAGCGGGTTGGTGGTGATGACGGTCGGCCGGTGCAGGCCCTGCCGGCGGGCGGCCCGCGCCAGAGACGCGCTGTAGCGGCGGTAGGCGAGCTCGGCGAGGCGAGGATCGGACGGGTCGTCTCGGGTCGCCCGCAATGGGCTGAGGAGCCGGCCGCGAGGCCCGCCGTCGAACGCGACCCGCCGCCCCTGGAGGCGGTCGAGCCACACGCGCGGGGCGAAGCGGGCGTGCTCGGCCACGAGCACCCGTCCGAACGGCGACTCCGGTGCGAGCAGCGCGCGCGCCAGGCGATCCTGGGCGTAGAACGCGCCACGCTCGCTGGACACCGTCCACGTCGCGCGGAAGAACGCGAACACGACGTCGGGCCGCCCGCCGTTCACGCCGGAGCCTCCCGCGCCCGCAGGATGAACGCGGCCATGACGAAGAAGAGGTACGGCGCGTGCGGGAAGGCGAGCACGTCGAACAGCGCGCCTGCGACCAGGAACCCGGCGATCGCCGCGCCGAAGGCGAGCGCGTGCCACGAGTGCTCCCGCCGGCGCAGCGCGAGCCGCAGCCCGGCGACGATCGCGGCGAGGACGAGCAGCAGGTACGCGGTCGTGCCGATCCCGCCGGTCTCGATCATCAGCCGCAGGTACTGGTTGTCGACGAAGCGGTAGCGGATCGAGTCGAACGTCCCCCAGCCCCGCCCGAGCAGCGCCCGGTGGCGGATGTCCGCGATCACGGCGGGATAGTCGGCCGTGCGGCCCTGCAGCGACTCTTGCGCGGCGACGTTCTGCCCCGCGATCTGCACTTGCAGGTCGGTGACGGCACCCGGCGCCACCAGCGGCGTCGCCAGCAGCAGCACGGCGAGCACCGCCGCAACCGGCAGCATCCGGCGGCCGCCGAACACCGTCACGACCAGCATCGTCGCCAACGGAAGCACGACGCCGGAACGGCGCAGCGTGGCCAGGCAGCCGACGAAGATCAGCAGCGACGCCAGCAGGTAGAGCCCACGCCGGAGACGGTCGCGGGCCGTGGTCGCACCGAGCAGCGCCAGCGGCAGCGCCATCGCCAGCATCGTCGAGACGGCGAGGCCGTGGCGCGCCGGACCGGTGATGTCAGGCCGACCCTCCGGCGTCACGTTGATCGACTGCGGCGGGACCGACACGCCCGGCGGGGAGAGCAACGACGTGGCGCTATAGAAGACGTTGAAGCCGGTCCGGTACTCGACGATCGTCCCGACCGCGGTCACCGCGGCGAGGGCGACAACAAGGCGCGCGAACGCCGGGACCTCGGCGCGCCGCACGTTGCATACGACGAAGAGGTAGAGCGCGGCGTAGCTCGCCAGCAGCACGAGCTGCTTCGTCGCCGGCTCCGCCTCGTTCAGGCGGGCCAGCGTCGGCAGGTGGGCCGCGACGCTCGCGACACAACGCTCCCAGGAACGCGAGCAGCAGCAGGTCGAAGCCGCCGAAGCGGTGCCGCTCGGCGCCCGCCCGCTGCTCGCGGGTGACCAGCACGAGCGCCCACAGGCCCACGCAGACGAGCAGCGCGCCGCGGTCGAGCTTCGCGTCGAACGGCAGCGGTATCGGCAGCGTCGTGACGTCGAACGGCGTCCACCAGATCATCACGAGCAGCGCCGCGACGAGCCACGGCAGGATCCGGTTGGTCTGCGGCCAGTCGCCGTCCGCGCGGGCCGCGGCCGCCGGCACGTCCCCGTACGGCATGGCCGCCGCCGCCATGCCGGTCAGCGCCGGGGCCGGGACGCTCGCGCCGCGGACACCGCGGCCGAGGCGACGAGCAGGAAGGCGCACCAGGCGACGACGGCGGCGCCGAACACGAGGATCAGGATCAGCTTGCTCGTCTGATCGGTGACGTCGCCGCCGAGCGGCGCGCCGACGCTTCGCACGACCGCCCCGCCCTGGAAGAACGAGCGCTCGCGCTGTCGCCGCTCCGCAGCCGAGAGGTCGCCGTTGGCCTCCGACACGTCGAGCGCGTCCTCAAACGCCTCCTGCTGCGTGCGCCGATCGGCGCTGCGCAGCCGGTCCGAGTAGTCCTGCACCGCCTGGGTGGTCGCGCGGGCCAGCTCGATCGCGTCGTCGCCGCTCGGCGCCTGCGTGAAGAGGGTGATGGTCGGCAGGTCGGCCTCGGTGTCCACGAACACGCGGTACTCGGCTCCCTCGCCGAGGATCTGGTTGGCGCGCTGCTGCGCGCTCGGCTCGGCGCCCGCCCGGCCGATCTGGTTGGCGAACGGCCCCTCGACGGTGATGTCGCGCGTCGTGACGCCGAGCTGGTCGGCGATGCTCGACTCGATCGGCCTCGTCGAGATGAAGCGGGCGAAGACCTCGGCCCGCGAGTACAGCGGCACCGTGTCGCGCGCGTTGCCGGCGAGGTTCGAGCGCGGGTAGTCGACGTACATCGTGCCCTGCGCCGCCCCGAAGCTGCTCGCCCGCGGCGTCAGCGCGAACGGCGAGAACGAGATGACGTAGCCGACGTAGATGGCCACGGCGGCGCTGCCCAGCACGCCGAGCGCGACGAACAGCCGGAGCTGCCAGAGCCGTTGAAGCATGGTCTGGAATTCCATGGGGACGTGCGGCATCAGCGACCGCCTCGCGCACGGAGCCGCCCGTGCGGTGCGGCGAGACGGACGTCGGGACAGCCGCGCCACCTACCATAGCCACCTGTGACTGCACCGCCGCAGCCTCGGCGGGCCTGGCGGGGGCGAGTCGCAACGGCTGTGTCCGTGATCGCCATCGCCGCGGCCCTGTCGCTGCTGGCCGTGGCATTGACGTCTGGATCGCCGTCGTCGACGCCCGAGGCCCGCGCACGTTCCGTCGTCCACGTCGGCGATCGCGGCTGCCGCGACGAGCGCTCGGCCGCCGAAGCGAGCCGCGTCCGCACGCCGTGGTGCACGCTCACGCGGGCCGCCACGGCGGCGCCTGCCGGCGCGGTGGTCAAGGTGGCCGCGGGCCGCCACGAACCGCTCTCCCTCAGCGGCGGCCCGCGCAGGGACCTGACCTTCCGCGCCGCGAAGCGGGCCCGTCTCACCGGGCTCCAGCTCCACGGCGTGACCGGCGTGCGCCTCGAGGGCTTCCGCGTGACCGGCGGCGTCGAGCTGTTCGACGTCGACCGCGTCGTCCTGCAGGGCAACGACTTCGCCCGCACCGGCATCCACATGAAGACCAGCCGCCGCGTGCAGATCGTCGACAACCGCTTCCGCGGGCTGCGCGGAGAGACCCGCGGCATCCTGGCCCAGGGCAGCTCGGCGCCCGCAGGGCGCGACAACGAGGACATCGTCGTGCGCCGGAACACGTTCGACCGCCTCGAGCACGACGCGATCGCGTTCTACAACGGCTACCGGCGCGTCCGCGTGGAGGGCAACCGGATATCGCGCGTCATCCAGCCGGAGGGCTTCGCGAAGCACACCGACGCGATGCAGTTCATGGGCGGCGACCGGCTGACGATCCGCCGCAACGTCGTCCGCGACAGCTCGCAGGGCATCCTCGTCAAGGACGGCGGCCCGTCGACCCGTCTCGTGGTCCGCGGGAACCTGCTCCACGGCATCTCCGGCGCCGGGCTGCAGCTGTTCGACGCGCCCGGCGCGCAGGTCGTGGCCAACACGGTCTGGGACAGCCGCTACGGGAGCTTCCTGCGCAACGACCCGGTCGCGCCGGAGACCTCCTCGGTGTCGCTGCGCCGCAACGTCCTCGACCGTCTGACGATCGAGGACCCGGCCATGGTGAGCTACGCCGCCGGCAACCTGTTCGGCAGCGGCGCGACCGTCGGCGACCCGGCGTATCGCGGACGCCCGAACTTCGTCGACCCGGCGGGCGGGGACTATCGGATCGACCGCGCCCGGCCCGGCGCCGAGCTGCGGGCGGGCGAGATGCCGCCGGGCGCGCGGCTGAGGGGCTGACGGTGCCGGATCTCTCGGTGATCGTGGTCACCCACAACGGGCGCGACGCGGCGCTGGAGACACTGGCCGCCGCCAAGGCGCACGCCGGCGCCGTGGACGTCGAGTGGCTCGTCGTCGACAACGCCTCCACCGACGGCACGCCCGAGGCGATCGAGCGCGCTCATTCCGACGCGCGGCTGCTGCGGCGGCCCAACCTCGGCTTCGCCGCCGGCAACAACGCCGCCCTCGAGCTGGCCCGCGGCCGGTACCTGCTGCTCCTGAACCCGGACGTGGTGATGCGTGACGGCACGCTGGCCGACCTCGTCGCGGCGCTCGATGCACGCCCGGAGGTGGGAGCGGCCGGCGTCGTCCAGCTCGACCCCGGCGGGCGGGTCTACCCGTCGACGTGGCGGTTTCCCGGGGTGCGGCGCCAGCTCGGCGAGGCGCTGTTCGCCCGCCGCTGGCCGGTCTTCGGGCACCTGCAGGAGGCCGAGCTCGAGACGCGACGCTCCCGCCGTCGAGCGGTCGGTCGACTGGGTGACGGGCTCGTTCCTCGCGGTGCGCCGCGAGGCGGCGCAGGCAGCCGGTCCGCTCGACGAGCGGTTCTTCCTCTACGCCGAGGAGACCGACTGGTGCTACCGGATCCGCGCCGCGGGCTGGGACATCCGCCGGCTGCCCAGCCTCACCGTCGTCCACCACCACGCCGCCGGCGCCGGACGCCCGGACCTCATGGCCCACATGGCGCATTCCAAGCGGCTGTTCGCGGCAAAGCACCTCGGGCCGGCGCGCAGGCGCGGCTTCTTCGCGGCCCTGGCCCTCCGGCACACGATCCGGAGCGCGATCTTCGGCGCCCTTGCGCTCGTGCGCGGCGAGTACCGGCCCCGCGCCGCCGCCGAGCGGCGGGCGCTCGCCGTGGCGCTGGGGATCAGCGTCCCGCGCCGGCCAGCCCCGTAGCGAACCGCGCGATCTCCTCTGACACGGTGGGCAGCGACGGCGGCCACGCCGGCGGGTTCAGCGGGCGCCGCGCCGCCTCGACGTGCCGGTCGAGGATCGTCCCCTCGACGAGGACAGCGAGGCCCATCTCGTCGAGCTTGCGAGCCAGCTGTAGCTGATGGTCGTCGACGTGCTCGCCGAAGCGCTTCAGGCGTGGCAGCACGAGCGGCCGCTTGCGGGCCTGCAGCGCACTGGCGATGATCCCGGCGCCGGCGTGTGCGACGACGACGTCGGCGCGCTCGAGCAGGGCACGCATCTCCTCCGGAGGTCGCGACGGCTGGAGGTCGAGGCCGTCGCTCCGGAATGGATGCGAGGCGCCGGCCTGACCGGCGACCGGCCGCGGGAGCACGCCGCGGCCGACCGCGTCCTCCACTGCGTGCAGGAGCCGGTCGAATGGCTGGTGGTGCGTGCCGAGCGCCACGAACACCCCCTCGCCGCGCGCCGGCGGTCCGGCCGGCAGCGCCTCGAGCAGTGCCGGGCGGCACACGACCGCGCCGGGCAGCTCCCGCTGCGCTTCGACCCACTGCACGAGCGTCCGGTGCGCGAGCCGGGACAGCAGCCGGCCCGATTGGCTGGCGTCGGTCACCCGGGCCATGGTCTCCACGAACAGCACGCGGGCCCCTCGTGCCCGCGACAGCGCGCAGAACACCAGAACGACCCCGGCTCCTGACGTGATGACCGTCTCGGGGCGCTCGCGACGAACGAGGCGCACCGAGACCCGGAAGTTCGCGCCTCCCAGGTTGCGGCGGTCGAAGGGCGGCAGCACGAGGACGCGCTCGCCGCGGCGACACAGGTCGTCAGCCGCCCGCCCCGGCGTCGTCAGCCACGTGCGGTCGTAGCCCTCGAGCGACGACGAGGCACGGCGGAGCAACTCCAGGTGACCGCCGCCCGATGCCGCGAGGTGGACCCGCGGCTGAGACCCGATTGTCGATGCTGTCACCATCGGATCCTCTTCGCCATGGACAGCGTCATCGTCACGCACAACAGCGCGGGAGATCTCCAGAAGCAGCTCGGCACACCGGCGTTCCGCCGCGGGTTCGGCCGCCTGATCGTCGTCGACAACGCGTCGAGCGACGGCTCGGCCGACATCGCCCGCGCGCGCGGCGCCGAGGTTATCGCCCGGTCCACGAACGACAGCCTGGCCGCAGCCGTCAACCTCGGCGTCCGGCGGTCGGACAGCGATCTCGTCGCGATCCTGAACCCGGACGTCGTGTTCGATGACTCCGCGCTGCCCGGCCGGCTGGCGAGCGCCTTCGAGGATTCGCGCCTCGGCCTGCTCGCCCCGTCGCTCGTATTGCCCGACGGGCGGACGCAGGACTCCGCTCGGGCGATCCCGACGCCGCTGCAGCTGGTGCGGCGCCGCCTGCGCGGGCGGCCGCACGGCGTTGTGGAGGCGGACGGGCCGACCGACGTCGCGTGGGTGGTGGCGGCGTTCATCGTGGTCAGGCGAGCGGCGTTCGACCGCGTCGGGGGCTTCGACGAGCGGTTCCGGCTGTACTTCGAAGACGTCGACTTCTGCGTGCGCCTGTGGTCGCACGGGTGGCACGTGCGGCTCGACCCGCGGCTGCAGGCACGTCACGAGCACCAGGCGTCCAGCCGGCGCTCGCTGGTGGGCTGGGCGATGCGGCAGCACGTGCGCAGCGCGGCGCGCTTCTTCGCGAGCCACCCGGACCTGCTGTGGGCCTCCGGCCGGCGGCGACTGGTCCGCGCGGCACGCTAGCGGGGCGTGACCGCGGCAAGGCCGCGGCGTAGGCGCGCGACGTGCTCGGCGCGTGTCGCGGCGCGGACGTCGGTCGGTGCGCGCGGGACCTTGCGCAGGCCGCCCGTGGCCCAGCCGAAGACGTACGCCAGGCCGCCGAGCACGTACGGCCGGTTGCGGACGCGCAGGAGCCCGCCGCCGATCGCGGCGGCAGGATAGGCGCCGACCGCATAGGCGCACGTCCCCCAACGTACGTAGGCGCGCAGCCGCCCGTCGTGGCTGCCGGTGGGGCGCAGGTGCAGCGTCGGCTCACCTGGCAGCTCGAGGCTGCGCGTCTGCCAGCCCCGTGCGCGGGCTCGCACCTCGTCGGCGCCGTCCCACCCGAGGATCTGCGGGATCGGCGAGATCTCCCGCAGGCACTCGGCGCGGTAGAAGCGGCTCGCGCCGCGCACGTGCTCGGGCTCGTGCCGTTCGAGCGCCGGGTCGCCATCCGTGCTCTCCGTGGTGAGGTAGCAGCCGCTGATGCCCAGCCGCGGCTCGCGCGCCAGCGCCCCGAGCGCGGTCTCGAAGTGGCGCGGGCCGAGCCGGAGGTCGGCGTCGAGCTTGACGACCACGTCGAAGCCGTCGTCGACCTGCTCGCGTGCCCACACGAACGCGGCAAGCTCGGGGGCGCGGCTCAGGCGGTCGCGGCTGGCGGGCCGGGCGGGCCGTCGCAACAGCCGCGCCCACGGGCGCGAGGCGGCGAAGGCCTCCGCCAGCTCAGGGGAGCGATCCGTCGAGCCATCGTCGACGAGCACGAGCAGGGCCGGCCGAACGGTCTGCGCGTCGACCGACGCGAGGAAGGTCGGGAGCAGGGCCTCTTCGTTGAGGAACGGGACGATGGCGACGCAGCGCACGCTCAACCTCCCGGCTGCGCTGGGCCGACGAGCCGCGCCGCGTGCCAGCGGAGCCGCGCGAGCTGCTCGCGTCGCTTGGCCTCCCGGATGTCCAGCGGTGCCCGCGCGACGTCGCGGAGCGGCGCGGTCAGCCAGCCGGCCACGTAGGCGATCCCGCTGAGGACCGGCGGGCGGTTGCGGATGCGAACGAGCCCGCCGGCCAGCACGCCGAGCGGGTGGTGGCCGACCGCGTACGCGCATGCTCCCCACCGGACGTGGGCGCGCAGACGCCCGTCCTGGGCACCCGTCGGCCGCAGATGCACGGTCTGCGGGCCGGGCAGGTCGATGCTCCGCGTGCGCCAGCCGTGCGCCCGCGCGCGGACCTCGTCCGCTCCGTCCCAGCCCATCACGACGGGGAGCGGCGAGATCGCGTCGAAGCAGGCGCGGCGGTAGAAGCGGGTCGGCCCGCGCACGTGCTCCGCCGGATGCGTCTCGGTCCGCAGCCGGCCGCGTGCGTCGGCAGGCTCGCAGGTACGTCCCGGCGATCCCGAGCCGGGGATCGTCGTCGAACGCCCGCATGAGCGTCTCGAAGTGCCGCGGCGCAAGCTCGAGGTCGGCGTCCATCTTCACCAGGATGTCCTCGCCGTCATCGAGGCGCTCGACGCCCCACAGGAACGCGGCGAACTCGGGTGCGCCGTGCAGCCGGTCGGCGCCCAGCGGGCGCTCGGGACGGCGACAGACGGTGACCCAGCTGCGGTCGCGGGCGAACTCCTGCGCGACGTCGGAGGAGCCGTCGGTGGACCCGTCGTCCACGAGCAGCACACGGTCCGGGCGCGTCGTCTGCCGCTCGAGCGAGCGCAGGAAACGTCCGATGTACGCCCGTTCGTTCAGGAACGGGACGATGACGGCACATCCCACAGCGAGCAGTGTAGGTATGACCCGTCAGCACTGATAAACGTCTGATCACCAATGACCGCTCCCACAAGCATGATCCGTCTGCTCCTCGTCGCCGTTCTCCTCGGCACCCTGCTTGGCTGTGCCGGCACTGAAGCCGCCGAGGCGGCCGGACGCACCGTCTACGTAAGCCCCAAGGGGAACGACGCGAACCCCGGTACGAGCGACCGGCCCTTCCGTGCCATCAACGCCGCGCTCGCCGTCGCCCAGCCGAGCGACCGGATCTCCGTCGCGGCCGGGAGCTATCCCAAGGTGACGGACGACCGGGCGCGGACGGGCACGGTTGAGCTCGCAGGCGCCGGACCTGCCACCACCAAGGTGGCCGGGATGGACATCGCCGGCGGCCAGGGGCTCGAGATCCACGGCTTCGGCTTCACGTCGACCGTCAAGATCACGGAGCACCTGGAGCGCTACTCGGCGCAGCCCGCCGCCAACGTGACGCTGCGGAACAGCGACGTCACCACCCCAGGAGTCTGCGTCTACGTGCGCAGCGGCGCGCGGTCGATCCGGATCCTGGCGAACCGGATCCACCACTGCTACTCGGGGATCGTGGGACCGGGCAACACGGCGACGTCGACGGGGATCACGATCGAGCGGAACACGATCGAGCACATGACGGCCGACGCGATCCAGTTCGGCGATTGGAACGACGTCCGCATCGCCAACAACATGGTGCGGTTCGTGGGCGATCCAGCCGGCGTGGTGCACAACGACGGCATCCAGCTCACCGGCGACTCGCGCGGCGTCGACATCGTGGCGAACCGCATCATGGACTCGCGTTCCCAGCTCGTGTTCATCCAGGACGCCATCGGCCCGATCGACGACGTGCTGGTCGAGAACAACCTGATCGTGCGCGCCGGCGCCGTGGCCGTGCAGGTGCAGGGCGCCACGCGGGCCCGCTTCGTGCACAACACGGTCTGGTACGGGCGCTATGGCGGCCTGTGGCTTCGCCGGGGATACGGCCGCGCCGCGTCAGGTCCTGTGGTGGCCCGGGACACGGTCGTCGCGAACAACATGCTGTCGAGCCTCCGGCTCATGGAGGGTGCGGCGACGGCGCTCGTGGCCGGCAACGTCACGCAATGCGGCGCCGGGCAGCGCCAGACGGCGTCGGTCGCAGGCGGGTGGACCTGCCTGGCGTCGCCCGGCTTCGAGGACGCCGCCAACAACCGCTTCTGGCTGGCCTCCTCGGCGCCGGCCCGCCGGATCGGCTCCACCCGTCTGACGATCCCGCGGGACATCAACGGCGATGTCCGCGCGGGCGCGCCGGTGCCCGGCGCCTATCGCTGAGCGGGCGAAGGTCAGAGTCACGACCTTCGTGACCTCAACATTGCAACACGTGCGCAACCGCGGACGTCGTACCGTGTTGATGCAGTTTCACCGGTGGGTAGGGGAGTCGGCGCGACTCTTTCGACCGGCGGTCCAATCCATTGCGCACGGCAAGCGCGAATGATGTCCCCGCGGTAGGGGACACCGACTATGAACGCATCGCGAGAGCGACATTCAGCTCGCGAGATGCGCCGACTCCGGCGTGCTCGCGGCGCGACCCGAAGGCCACGGTTCCGCCATCCGGCGGGATTGCTCGCCTCGTGGTCGCCCCTGCTCGCGGACGGGCGCGTCTCGGCGTCGATTCAGCACCGGGACCGGGCCTTCCGCGTGGCCGTGACGCTGGCCGACATCGCCGGCGCGCTGCTCGTGGTCGGGCTGCTGCTCGCCTGGCTCCCGGCGCGCGAGCTGTCGTGGACCGCGCTCCTGCTCCCGGCCGTGGTGCCGGTGGTGCATGCCGCCAACGGCCTCTATCAGCGCGATGCGCGTGTGCATCAACAAGAGCACGCTCGACGAGGCGCCCGTCCTCTTCCGGGCGGCGGCGATGACCACGGTGGTCAGCTACCTGATCCAGAGCGGCGTCCTCGTGGCACCCATCGGCGCCAAGGTGGTGGCATCGATGTGGCTAGGGCTGGCCGTGTGCGTCCCGTCCTGCCGGGTGCTCGCCCGCGCCGTCGTGCGCGAGTGGCTGCCGCCCGAGCGGTGCCTGGTGATCGGCGCCGACGAGCAGGGCCGCCGCGTCGCCTCGAAGCTCGACGGGAGCGCCGGCGTCAAGAGCGAGCTCGTCGGCGTCGTGCCGCTCAAGCGCTCGCCGAGGGCCCCGATCCCGGACTCGGCAGGCTCGGCAAGACCGTCGAGCAGCTCGACGTGCACCGCGTGGTGATCGCCGCCGACTCAGCCGCTCCGCAACGTGAGGTCGAGGCGATCGAGGCGGCGAAGGCCCTCGGCGTCAAGGTCTCGGTGCTCCCGCGGGTCCTCGAGGTGATCGGCTCGTCGGCGACGTACGACTACGTCGACGGCCTCACGATCCTCGGCGTCCAGCGGTTCGGCCTCTCCCGCGGGACGGAGATCGTCAAGCGGACGTTCGACCTCGTGGGCTCGGCCGTCGCTCTCGTTCTCCTCGTCGCTCCCGATGCTCGTGATCGCCGCGGCGGTGAAGCTCACGAGTCCGGGGCCCGTGCTCTTCCGGCAGACCCGGATCGGCCGCGGCGGGCAGCCGTTCTCGATGCTGAAGTTCCGATCGATGGAGGACGGCGCCGACCGGCTCAAGGACGGGCTGCGGCACCGCAACGAGCAGGACGGGCTGTTCAAGATCGCCGACGACCCGCGGGTCACGCGCGATCGGCCGCTGGATGCGCCGCATCGTCGCTCGACGAGCTGCCGCAGCTGCTGCAACGTGCTGCGCGGTGAGATGGGGCTGGTCGGGCCGCGGCCGCTCGTACCGGACGAGGACGTGCAGATCCACGGCTGGCACCGCCGCCGGCTGCACTTGACCCCCGGCATGACAGGCCCGTGGCAGGTCCTGGGGGCGGCTCGGATCCCGCTCGCCGAGATGGTGACGATCGACTACCTGTACGTCGCCAACTGGTCGCTGTGGAACGACGTGAAGATCATGTTGCGCACCGTCGGGACCGTGGTTGGCCGGCGCGGCCGCTGACATGGCGTCGGTTTCGGTGTAGAAGTACGCCTAGGGCCGAAGGTCACGGATGCACGTCAGCGCCATCATCGCCGCAGGCGGCGAGCGGTCACACCTGATCCAGAGCGTCGACTCGGCGCTCGCGCAGACCCACGCGCCGCTCGAGGTGGTCGTGGTCGACGGCGGCGCGACGCCGATCCTTCCCGACCGGCGCGTGAAGTGGGTGTACGAGAGCCGGATCGAGGGACCTTCCGCGGCGCGGAACCACGGGGTGCGCAGCTCGCGCGGCGAATGGATCGCGTTCCTGGAGAGCGGCGACCTGTGGTCGCCGGCCCACGTGGCGACGCTGCTGGAGGCGTGCGAGCGGCAGGATGCGGACTTCGGCGCCACCTCCGCGTGGCTCGTGGATGAGGCGCACCGGAGCGTCGGCTTCTCGGCGGCTCCCGCCGCGGACGAGGCGGCACGCGCGCTCTGGGCCGGGAACGCGATCGGGAGCCCGTCGAGCGTCATCGTGCGGCGCTCGCTGTGGGAGCGCGGCGGCGGGTTCGACGAGTGGCTGGCGCCGCTCGCCGCCTGGGACCTCTGGATCCGATGGGTGCGGATCGGCCGGTTGTGCACCTCGAGCGAGGCGACGGTGGCGCACGTGGAACGGCTCCAGGCCGCGACCGAGGAGCTGCGGGAGCTCCGGCGCCGCTACGGACGCGACGCGAAGGCCGCGGGCGTGCGCTTCGGCGAGGGGCCGACCGCGACGTCAGAGCTGGCGCCGCCCGGCTCGGCACGGCCCCCGTGGCTGTCGGAAGCGTCGAGGCCGACGACCGGCGAGCCGGCGTAAACCCCCGCAAACGACGAGCGCCCGCCGGCTTCCTGCCGGACGGGCGCTCGATCTTTAGCCAGTGCTCCCTGGATCAGGCCCGCACAGTCGGTCGTCCGTGACCGGTGCGATCGCGCCCACTCTCGTCCGTTCCGGGGGCGCAAGCCTGACGAGGGTCAGCGTAGGGTCGCCAACCCAGGCGACAAGTCGGATAAGTGTCTAGTGGCGCGCCGGCGCCTGGACATCTGATCGATCAGGCGGGGAACTGCTCGAGGATCCAGTCCGGGCCGAGCTCCCGGCGGCGGTAGGACCGGCCGTTGATCAGCACGTAGTCGCGCGTATGGATGTCCATCGGCAGGTCGCGCTCGACCGGGTACCACTCGTTGTGGGTGCGGATGAGCTCGTTGAGCTCGTCGAAGCGCCACGCCGCCGCGATCGCGCGCCAGCGGCGGGCGAAGCCGGCGCGGTCGCGGCCGCACTCCTCGCGCAGCGCCTCGTAGGACTCCCGGAGTCGCTCGCGCTCCCGGCGCGTCCCGCGCTCGATCTCGATCAGCCGCTCCATCCAGCGCGGCCGCATCCCGGCGCGCAGGTAGTTCTCGAGCGTGCGCCGCGTCTCGCGGGCTCGGCTCGAGAACTTGCGCCCGGCGCTCGCGGGGTCTTCGAGGCTCTCGGCCAGCAGGCGATCGGTCGACGTGCGGCGGTCGTCGGTCACGCCCCTTCGAGTGTAGGCCCCCACAACCGCGCGCCGAGGCCAGAAGCGCGGGCCACCGGGCGGGCGACCGCGGCGCGGATCGCCTCCTCGGTCCCGGCCACGATCAGGCGCGTGCGGGCGCGGGTGACGGCCGTGTAGAGCAGCTCGCGGGTGAGCAGGCGCGACGACGGCGGCGGGAGCACGACCGCCGCGGTGTCGAACTGCGAGCCCTGGCTCTTGTGGACGGTCATGGCGAACACGGTCTCGACGGCGCTCAGCCGTGAGGGCGCGATCTCCAGCACCCGGCCGCCGCGCTCGAACGCCGCCACGAGGCCCTCGCGGGCGACGACCACGCCGGTGTCGCCGTTGAACAGCCCGATCCCGTAGTCGTTGGCCGTGGCCAGCAGCGGGCGGCCGGCGTACCACTCGCCCTCGGGCCCGCCGGCGTCCTGGGCGAGCCGTGCCTGGATGCGTGCCGCCCAGGCGGCGACGCCGTGCGGTCCGCGCCGGTGCGCGCAGAGCACGCGGAACGCGCCCAGCGCCGCGATCGCCTCGCCGGCGTCGCCGGCACGCGCGGCGGCCACGACGGCGCGCGCCGCGGCGACGGCGCTGTCGACGAGCCCGTCGGCGTCGCCGCGGATCCACTCGACTCCGTCGCCGCCCTCGAGCGCCGCGATCACCGCGTCGCCGTCGCCGAGCCGGATCGCCTCGGCGACGCCGGCGATCGCGCTGCCGAAGCGATGTGCGCGGTCGAGCACGACGATCCCGTCCCCCACGGCGGCGTCGCCCGGGCGCCGCGGGCACGTCCACGCCCGCCACCTCGGCCAGCCGCGCGCGCATGGCGGGCCGCATGCGCAGGCCGGACGCCGCCGGCCCGACGAGGTCGCCGAGCACGGCGCCCGCCTCGATCGAGGTCAGCTGCCCGGGGTCGCCGACGAGGATCAGGCGGGCGTCCGGGCGGACTGCCTCGACGAGCCGGGCCATCATGCCGAGCGAGACCATCGAGGTCTCGTCCACGATCACGACGTCGTGCGGCAGCCGGTTGCCGCGGTCGTGGCGGAAGCGGCTGTGCAGGCCTCCGCGGCGGCCGAGCAGGCGGTGCAGTGTGCGGGCGCGCAGCCCGAGCAGCTGCTCGCGCACGTCGTCGGAGACCGCGAGGGTCGCCGCCTCGGCGTGAACGGCCTCCTCGAGCCGCGCCGCCGCCTTCCCGGTCGGCGCGGCGAGCGCGACGAGCGGCTCGCGTGGCGCCTGCTCCGCGAGCAGCGCCACGATCCGCGCGACGGTGGTGGTCTTGCCGGTGCCCGGGCCGCCGGCCACGATCGCCAGGCGCCGCAGCACGGCGGCGGCCGCCGCGAGCCGTTGCCGGTCGTCGTCCTGGCCGGCGAACAGCCGCCCGAGCCCATCCGCGAGCTCGTCGAGCCGGACCTCCGACGGCTCGGCGCCGGCGAGCGCCTGCAGGTCGGCCGCGACCCGCCGCTCCTCGCGCCAGTAGCGGTCGAGGTAGAGCGCGCTGCCGACGAGCCGCAGCGGCCGGTCGGCGGCGTCCTCGCCGACGGCGACGAGCCCGCTGGCGGCCACCCGCTCCACCCACTCGACGGGCGACGGCCACGGCAGCGTGGCGAGATCGACCCGGAGACCCTCCTCGGAGTCGTCGGCGTCGACCGCGGCGGTGGCGTGGATCGTGCGCAGGTCGACGAGCACGTGTCCGACCCTCGGCGCGCGGACGGCGAGGGCGGCAGCGAGGATTACCTGCTCGTCGGCCTCGCCGCCGAGCGCCGCGAGCCGGAGCGCGACGTGGACGTCGGCGGCCGCCAGCACGCCCGCGTCGTTGAACGCCCGCAGCAGACCGGGCGCGTGCAGGGCGCGGCGGGCGTCGAACGGGTCGGCGAGCGCGCTCATTGGGCAACCTCGCGATGTTCGCGAAGCGAACTCGCAAGGGAATCGGCGCCAGCCGATTTCCCGCCGTCGAACGCGTCGCTGAGGGCGGTCACCAGCGCGGCGTCCGGCTGCCAGCCGCAGACGCCGCACGGCGTCCCCTCGACGACGGGCGT
Source organism: uncultured Solirubrobacteraceae bacterium (assembly GCA_963838655.1). Classification (GTDB taxonomy): domain Bacteria; phylum Actinomycetota; class Thermoleophilia; order Solirubrobacterales; family Solirubrobacteraceae; genus DASSUW01. Next base: position 148,701 of record CAWIRW010000008.1, read on the forward strand.
GTCGGCGCCGGTCATCCCGCGCAGGAAGAGGTAGAGCACGCCTGCGAGGTTGCGCTCGGGCGCGTAGCCGGGGAGCCGCCAGCGCAGGTAGCGGTGCAGGGCGACGGTGTAGAGCAGCGCCTGCAGCCAGTAGTGGGCGCGCCGCATCTCCTCGCCGAGCGCCGCCGGGCGGTGGTGCCACGCGGTCAGCTCAGCGTCGGCGCCGCCGAGCCAGTTCGTCTTGTAGTCGACGAGCGCGAAGCGTCCGCCGGGGAGGCGCAAGACGAGGTCGATGCTGCCCGTCAGGTAGCCCCGCACCTCCTGTCGCAGCGCGGGATCGGCCAGCCGGTCCGCGTACGCCGCGACCGGGTCTCCGGCGGGAGCGTGCGCGCGCAGGACGTCCGCGATCGCGGCGGGTGTGAGGCCGCCGATCGGCGTGTCGCCGCCGGCGAGCGGCAGCTCGAAGTTGAGCTCGTCGAGGCGGTCGGCGCGCGCGACGTCGCGCAGCCGCGCGCCGCCGGCGAGCGGGCCGAGCGGCGTCTCGATCGCGGCCCGCAGGCCGGCGACCACTGCGGCACGGTCGCCGACCTCGACGGGCCGCCGGGCCAGCTCGCCGGCGACCCGCTCGGCCAGCTCGGCCTCGAGGTCGGCGGCCGCGAAGTCGGTCGCCTCGAGCACGCGGTGCACGAACGTTCCCACGCGCGCGCCGGCCGGCATCCCGCCGAGCAGCGACGGCACCGCGCGCAGCGGGTCGCTCGCGGCCACGCGAGCGGACGGGACCATGAGCGCGACCTGGGGCTCGTCGTCGAGGGCGGGCTCCTCCGGCTCGCTGGCCACGTGCGGCTCGCCGGCGGCGGCCGTGATGTCGCTGTAGGACGTGCGGCGCCAGCCGCCGTCGAGCGTGCGGTCGAAGCTCGCGGCGGTGAGCCCGGCGGCCGGGTGGGCGCGGCCCGGCCAGGTCCGCGGCGGGCCGGGCATGGAGCGCTCGGCGGCGATGCAGCCCGGCGCCTCGGCCGCCAGCGCGCGCAAGCGGGTCTCCGCCTCACCGTCGGTCGGCGTGCCGCGACCCTCGGCGGGAACCGTCCCGTCGGGCCGGCGCGAGAAGAGCAGCCGGCCGAGCGGCGAGTGGCGGCTGTCCCAGGACGCCACCCACCACACGAGCGCCTGATGGCGCGCGCGCGTGAGCGCGACGTACGCGAGCCGCAGGTCCTCCCCCCGCTGCTCGTCCCGGTGCAGGCGCCCATGGGCCGGGAAGTCGGGCCCGTCGAGCCCGACGTCGACCGTCCGCGCGTCGCCCGCGTCGGGATCGTGGAAGAACACCGGCTCGCTGCCCTCGGGCACGCGGCCGGGCTCCCACAGGTCGGGGCAGCACACGACCGGGAACTCGAGCCCCTTGCTGCGGTGGATGGTGAGCACCTGGACGGCCTCGGCATCGGACTCCAGGCGCCGGCTGCGCTCCTCGTGGCCCGCCTCGTCGCGCGCGGCGGCGATCCGCCGCCGCAGCCAGGCGGTCAGGGCGGCGGCGCCCATCTGCTCCTCGGCCGCCGCCGCGTGCAGCAGCTCGCCGACGTGGCGCAGGTCGGTGAGGTCGCGCTCCCCGCCCGCGGCGACCAGCACGCGGCCGGGCAGGCCCTCGGCCGCCGTGACCGCCTCGAGCAGCGCCGCCACGCCCCGCGTGCGCAGCACGTGCGCCCACCCGTGCAGGCGCCGGTGGACCGCCTCCCACTCGGCCTCGCCGGCCGAGGCCACCCGCTCGGCGCTCCAGCCGAGGAAGCGGGTGAGTGCCGTCGACCGCGCGTGCGGCGACGACGCTGGACGCTCGAGCGCCTCCAGCAGCACGAGCCAGTCGCGCGCCGGCGCCGTGCCGAACACGCTGCCCGCCCCGCTGATGACGGCCGGGATGCCTGCCGCGCCGAGCGCGTCGCGCACGAGCGAGCCGGTGCGGTGGGTGCGCACGAGCACGGCGACGTGCCCGGGCCGGATCGGCTCACGGCTGCCGGACTCCGTCCGGACCGTCGCCGGCGAGGAGAGCAGGTCGACGAGGCAGCCCGCGAGGTCCGCGGCGACGTGCTCGCGGGCGGCCGGCGCGCGGGCGTATCCGCGCGGCGTCGTCTCGACGTCCTCGCGCGACACGAGCCGCAGCCGCAGCGGCGCCGTCACGGGCGCGCGCTCGAGCCCCGGGTCGCGGTTCGGCGCCGCGGCCCGCACGCGCCGGTACTCGATCCCCTCGTGCCCGAGCCGCGCGTTGCCGAACAGCGCGTCGTAGGCGTCGATCAGCGCCTGGTCGCTGCGCCAGTTGACGTCGAGCGTCGCGCGCTCGCCCGCCTCCCGCGCGGCGGCCAGGTACGCGTACACGTCGGCCCCGCGGAACGCGTAGATGGCCTGCTTCGGGTCGCCGATCAGGACGAGCGTCACCCCGCCGCCGCCGAACGCAAGCCGCAGGATGTCCCACTGCACCGGGTCGGTGTCCTGGAACTCGTCCACGAGCACGACGCCGTAGTGGTCCCGCAGCCGCCGCGCCGCCTCCGCGCCCGAGGCGCCCTCGAGCGTCCCCTTGAGCCGCGTGAGCAGGTCGTCGTAGGTCATCACGCCGCTGCGCCGCTTGCGTGCCTCGAGCTCGTCGCGCACGCGCAGCGCCAGGCGGACGCGCATGGCGGCGATGCTCTCCTCGGGCGCGCCGAGCGGGACGACCGGCGCGGTCGGGTTCTCGACCGCCGCGCGGGCGATCTGCATCGCCTCCCGGCGCTCGAACTGCGGCAGGCCGAGCTGGTGGAAGCGGCGCACGTAGAGATCGTCGACGACCTCCTCGAGCAGATCGTCGATGTCCTCGACGAACACGGTGCCGGGCTCCACGTCGCCGACCACGCCGAGGCCGGAGAGCACCTCCTGGCAGAACCCGTGCGTGGTGGCGATCGTCGCCGCGTCGAAGTCGGCCAAGGCCCGCGAGAGCCGGTTGCGCCGGACGCGCACGACCTCCGGCGGGCCCTCCGCGAGCAGGGCGACGACCTCGTCGCGCGGCGGCGCGCCCGCGAGCGAGCGCGCGAGGCCCTGCTCGACTGCCACCAGCCGCTCGCGCACACGGTCGCGCAGCTCGCCCGTGGCCATGCGCGTGAACGTGACCAGCAGGAGCTGATCGAGCGGCGTGCCCTCGGCCACGTAGCGCGCGGCGAGCGCCGCGATCGTGAACGTCTTCCCGGTACCCGCGCTGGCCTCGAGCATGGTCACGCCGGTCGGCAGCGGCCCGCGGACGTCGAACGGCCGGATGCTCACGTCGCCTCGTGCATCAGCAGGTCATCCCACAGGAGACGGGCGAGCGCGTCGAAACGCAGGCCGCCGTCGACCTGGAGCGCCAGCAGCTCGTCGAAGGAGAGCACGCCGCCGAACGCGAGCTGATGCTCCGGGTCGCGGTCCTCGCGGTCCCAGGCGTACGTCGACTCCCACTCGCGGCGCCCGGCCGCCAGCGGGTCCTCCGCCCGGCGCTCGGCGCGGACGTAGGCCGCGCTCGACAGGCAGCCCAGGGGCAGCGGCTCGCGCAGCCCGCGGTCGCGCAGGCCGACGAGCGCGGCCAGGTGCTCGGCTGCCCTCGCCGCGTCGAGCGGCGCGAGCTTCGCCGCCGCGACCGCGTCGTCGCCCGTGCCGCGGCCGACGGTCACGGCGTCGACGGTGCGCTCCGACGCGGTGAGCGCCAGGAAGCGCACCCACGCCGCGAGCCGGTGGCGGGGGCTCAGGCGCGCGTAGCGGACGGCGCCGAGCGTCGTGCCCCGCACGCCGGGAACCGTGCCCCGCAGCGTCCGCCCGCCCGGCAGCTCGACGCGCACGTCGACCGACGTCGGGGCCGCCGCGAGGTCGAGCTCGCTCGACGCCCGCGCCGCGATCAGCTCCACGATCGGCTGGATCTCCTCCAGCACGGGCTCCGCCAGCCGCCCGGGCGGGAGCTCGCCGCGAGCGCGCTCGGCCGCGACCGCGGCGTCGATGCTCGCTCCGCCGAGGCACGCCTCCAGCAGGCGCTGGCCGGCGCGCGCCTTGGCCAGCGGCTCGAGCTGCACCGGCAGCGCGTCGTCGACCTCGCCGTCCAGCTCGGTGAGGCGCAGGCCCAGTCGACCGCGTAGGAACGCGCGCACGGGACGCTCCGCGAAGCGCACCAGCTCGTCGAGCTCCACCAGCGACTCGGGCTCGCCCGGCAGCGGCGCCTCGAGGAACGGCCGCGGCGGCTCGCGCGGGGCGACGAGCGCCCGGGCGCCCGCCAGCGTCACGGTGTCGAAGCCCCACGAGCGGCCGCGCACGAGCTCCCCGGGCGCGAAGTTGCGCGGGTCGAACGGCTGCAGCGGGTGCCGGACCTCGACGTGCGCCCGCGCCGGCCCGTCGTCGACACGCACCGTGAGGTCGACGACGTCGAGCAGCTCGCCGACGGGCACGGCCGGCGGGCGGCGGGCGTTCGTGCGCTCGTCGTTGCCGGTGTAGGTGACGATCAGCCGGTCGCCGGCGGCCATCAGCGCGTCGAGCAGCATCTGGCGGTCCTCGGTGCGCGGGTCACGGTCGCCGACGTGGGCTTCGGCGCGCACGAGGTCGTCGCCGTCGCGCGGCGCGCGGCGCGGGAACGCGCCGTCGTCGAGCCCGAGCAGGCAGACGATGCGGTGCGGGACCGAGCGCATCGGCACGAGCGTGCACACGGTCAGGTGCCCGGTCCGGAAGTTCGCCCGCGTGGGCCGCCCCTGGAGCCGCTCGGCGAGCAGCGCACGCAGCTCAGGCAGCGAGAGCACGGGCGACTCGTCGCCGGCCTCGCGCACGATGTCGTCGAGCAGGCGCTGCAGCTCGGCGCGCTGCCAGGCGTCGGCATCGGTGGTCGCGGTGAGCGCGTCGGCGGCCGCGCCGACGGCCGCCGCCCAGGCGGCCACGGCCTGCGGCTCGCGCAACGCGCTGACCGCCGTGTCCAGGCGATCGAGCAGCTCGGCGACGCGGCCCGCGAGGTCGATCGCCCCGCTCTCCACGTCGTCGAGCGGCAGCACCTCGCCGAACAGCCGCGCGCCCTCCTCGGCCATCGTGACGCCCACGAGCAGCCGGTCGAGCCCGGCCTTCCACGTGCCGGCCTCGAGCGCGGCGAGCGAGAACGGCGCGCGGTGGGCGGCGTCGAGCCCCCAGCGCACGCCGGCGGCCGTCGCCCAGTCCTGCAGCCGCGCGAGGTCGTCGTCGTCGAGCCCGAAGCGGCGGCGGACGGGCTCGCGATCGGCGAGCCCGAGGACCTGCGACGCGGTGAGCCGCGCGTCGGCCAGCTCGAGCAGCTCCCCGACCACGGCGAGCACCGGGTTCGTCTGGCGACGCGAGCGGTCGGCGAGCCGGACGCGCAGGTCGGGCGACCCCTCGCCGGCCTCCTCGGTGGCCCCGAAGGTCGCCTGGATCAGCGGCGCGAAGGCCTCGATGTCGGGACACATGACGATCACGTCGCGCGGCTCGAGCGTCGGGTCCTCCTGCAGCAGGTGCAGGATCGCGTCGCGGACGACCTCCACCTGGCGGGCGCGGCCGTGGCAGGCGTGGACCTGGACGCTGCGGTCGCCGGCGGCGAGCGGCGCGCGCTCGTCCGGCTCCCCCGGCAGCGGCGGCCCGGGCGGCGGTCGATCCTCCCGCACGCCGGCCTGGATGCGGCCGAGCAGCGTTGCGGGCGGCGCCGCCACGGCGTGGTGATGGTCGACGGCGCCGTCCCCGAGCACGAGCTGGAGCTCGCGGGCGTCCTGCCCCCAGGAGGCGAGCAGGCGGTTGCTCGCGAGATCCGCCGTCCGGTCGTCGGCGCGCCGGACCACGGGGGGATGGCCGCTCACGCGCTCCCACAGCGCCGGCGACGGGTGCAGGACGAACACGTGGACGTCGCGCGCGGCGGCCAGCGCGCGCAGGACGTCGAGGTGCCCTGCGGGCAGCCGGGTGAGCCCGAACAGCGAGAGCCGCGGCGGCAGGTCGACCACGTGCGGGTCGGCCCGGAGGCGGTCGAGCGCGGCGGCGAGCCGCTCGGCGGGGCCCGGCCGTCCGATCCGCTCGCGCAGGCGGCGCCACAGCTCGGCCTGCCACGCGGCGTCGGCCGGCACCAGCTCCTGGCGCGCCCACGAGCGGATCATCTCCGGCCGGTGCAGCGCGTAGCGGTCGAACAGATCGGCGAGGTGGCGGACGGCCGGGAAGCGGTGCCCGCGCCGGACGTGCGCGGCGAGGCCGGCGAGCCACGACTCCTCGAGCGCGGCGTCGACGACCTCGAGCAGCGGCCACACCATCCGCTCGGGGAGCCAGGGGTCCTCCGCCGGGTCGAGGCCCGTGGCGGTCGCCACGGCGCTGCCCGCCAGCGTGCGCGGGAAGGGGAACGCGACGTTGGCGCACACCCCGAGGCGGTCGGAGAGCCGCTGCGTCAGCCACCGCTCCATGCCGCGCGTCGGCACCGAGATCACCTCGGCGCCGAACGGATCCTCGAGCGGTTCCGCGATCAGTTCGCCGAGCGCCTCGACGAGGGCGTCGGCTCGCTCGGCTCGGTGGACGTGGAGCGTTACTTGACCTCGACGCTCGCGCCCGCTTCCTCGAGCTCGCCCTTGAGCTTGTCGGCCTCCTCGCGGTCGATGCCCTCCTTGACCGGCTTGGGGGCCTCGTCGACGAGCGCCTTGGCCTCCTTCAGGCCGAGGCCGGTCGCCGCGCGGACGACCTTGATGACCTGGATCTTCTTGTCGCCGGCGCCGGTGAGCACGACGTCGAACGCCGACTGCTCCTCGGCCGGCGCGCCGTCGTCGCCGCCGCCACCGGCGCCGCCCGCCGGGGCCGCAGCCGCGACCGCCGCGGCCGAGACGCCGAACTCCTCCTCGAGTGCCTTGATGCGCTCCGCGAGCTCGAGCACCGTGATGCCCTTGAGCTCCTCGATCCAGTCCTGGGTGCTGGTAGCCATTTCCTAGTTCTCCTTCTGTTCGGCAATTTGTTGTAGCTGGCGAGCGAGGCCGCCGATGAGGCCGCCGAGGCTCGTCACGAGTCCGGTGAGCGGGGAGGCGACCATGCCCACGAGACGCCCGTTGAGCACGTCGCGGGAGGGCAGCCGGGCAATCGCCTCGATCTCGGGCGCGCCGAGCGGCGCGCCGTTCATCCAGCCGCCCTTGAACTCGAGCAGTTGGCCGCCGCTCTGGCGGCGGAAGTCCGACAGCGCCTTGGCCGCCGCGGCGGCGTCGCCGCGCACGAACGTCATCGCGGTCGGGCCCTCGAGCAGCTCCTTGAGGGCGTCGGCGCCGGCCTTGTCGGCCGCGCGCTCGGTCAGCGTGTTCTTGACGACGCGGAAGCTCGCGTCGGCATCGCGCAGCTTGCTGCGCAGCTCGGCCGCCTGCGGCACGGAGATGCCGCGGTAGTCGACCGCGAACACGGCGTCGGCCTCTGTGATCTGGGCGGCCACCTCGTCGATGACCGCGGCTTTCTGGTCTCTGTTCAAGCGGTTCTCCTATCCGGGACTTACGGATGCCCGGGGTCTTCGGGGATTGATTTGGGTTTCGCCCGCCAGGCAGGCGACGTTACGCCGCCGGCGACGCCTCCGCCTCTACAAGATCCTTGGTGCGCGACGGGTCGACCTTGATGCCGGGACCCATCGTCGCGGCGAGCACGACGGTGCGCAGGTAGCGCCCCTTGGCCGCGGACGGCTTCGCGCGGATGAGCTCCTCGATGATCGCCTGGTAGTTGGCGAGCAGGTGCTCCTCCGGGAACGAGGTCTTGCCGACGGTCATGTGGACGATCGCCGTGCGATCGGTGCGGTACTCGACCTTGCCGGCCTTTGACTCCTCGACCGCCTTGCGCACGTCCATCGTCACGGTGCCGACCTTCGGGTTCGGCATCTTGCCCTGCGGGCCGAGGATGCGGCCGAGGCGGCCGACCACCGGCATCATGTCCGGCGTCGCGATCGCGACGTCGAAGTCGCTGAACCCCTCGTCCTGCACGCGTGCGGCGAGGTCCTCGGCGCCCACGTAGTCGGCGCCCGCCTCCTCGGCCTCGCGCGCCTTGTCGCCCTTGGCGAAGACGGCGATCTTGACGTCCTTGCCGAGCCCATGGGGCAGCGCGATCGTGCCGCGCAGCTGCTCGTCGGCGTGGCGCACGTTGAGGCCCGTGCGCACGTGGACCTCGACGCTCTCGTCGAACTTCGTGCGCTTGGTCTCCTTGATCAGGCGGACCGCCTCGTGCGGCGAGTACTCGCGCTCGCGGTCGATCCTCTCGCGCGCCTCGGTGTACCTGCGCCCGTGCTTGGCCATCAGGCGACCACCTCCACACCCATCGAGCGCGCGGTGCCCGCGATGATCTTCGCCGCCTGCTCGACGTCGTGGGCGTTCAGGTCGGGAAGCTTCTTCTCGGCGATCTGGCGGACCTGGTCCTTGGAGATCGTGCCGACCTTGTTGCGGTTCGGCTCGCCCGAGCCCTTCTCGATCCCGATCGCCTGCCGGATCAGCACGGCCGCCGGCGGGGTCTTGGTGATGAAGGTGAACGAGCGATCCTCGAAGACCGTGATCTCGACGGGGATCGTCGTGCCCATGTCGTTCGCCGTCTGGGCGTTGAACGCCTTGACGAACTCCATGATGTTGATGCCGTGCTGGCCCAGCGCGGGGCCGACCGGCGGCGCCGGCGAGGCCTGCCCACCAGGGGCCTGCAGCTTGATCGTTGTGAGTACTTTTTTGCCATTGATTTGCCTTTCGCCTGCCAGGCGAGTTGCTCCTTCGTCGCACTCGCCTTCGGCGACGTTAGATCTAGATCTTCTTCACCTGGTCGTAGCCGACCTCGACGGGCGTCTCGCGGCCGAAGATGGATACCAGCACCTTGAGCTTGCTCGCGTCCTCGTTGATCTCGGAGATCTCGCCCGAGAAGTCCGAGAGGGGGCCGGAGATGACCTTGACGGACTCTCCGATCGAGAACTGGGCGCGGCTGGGCGCGCGCACGGCGACGTCGGTGCGATGCAGCAAGCGGTCGACCTCGACCTGCGTGAGCGGGATCGGCTCGTTGGACGCGCCGACGAAGCCGGTCACCCCGGGCGTGCCCTTGACGACCGCCCACGAGTCCTCGTTGAGGTCCATGTTCACCAGCACGTAGCCGGGCATGGTCCGCTTCTCGACCGTGATCTTCTGGTTGTCCTTCATCTCCTGCACGGTCTCGGTGGGCACCACGACGCGGCGCACCGCGCGCGTCTGGTTGAGCGAGCTCACGCGGTGCTCGAGGTTCTGCTTGACCTTGTTCTCGTGCCCGGAATAGGTGTTGATGACGTACCAGCGAAACATGCGAAGTCCTGAGGGAAGGTTCTCTTTAGAGGATGGCGTCGACGAGGGGCTTCCAGATGGCGTCCATCAGACCGAGGAAGCCTCCGGCGACGACCACGAAGCCGAGCGTGACCGCGGTGCCCTGGAACGTCTGGCGGCGGTCCGGCCACTGGACGCGGCGCAGCTCGTCGACGACGTGGCCGAGGAAGGTGATGATCCTGCCGCGCTGCTTGCGCGGGCGGCGCGCCTCTTGGCGCTCCTCCAGCACAGCGGGGTCAGTGGCCTGCACGTCCTCCGGATCGACGTCGACCTCGACCTCCGGCTCCCGGCTCGGGCTCGACGCCGGCCTCGGCCATCCGTGCCTCCTCCACATCCGGGAAGGCATGCTTGGTCGGCTCCGGCGGCGGCGTGTTGCCGAGCTCGGCGTCGGTGGGTTCAAGACCTTGATCCCGCGCACGCGTGCGCGCGGAGCCCGCCGCAGGCCCGCCGGAGCCCGGCTGCCGGTTGCGGCGACGCTGCTTCGCGCGCTGTCGATCACGGGCCACGGGACGAGCTGCCTAGCGGGTCTCGCGGTGCCCCGTGTGCGTCCGACACCACTTGCAGTACTTGCGCAGCGTGATGCGGTCGGGGTTGTTCCGCTTGGACTTGTTGGTCTGGTAGTTCCGGCGCTTGCACTCCTCGCACGCGAGGGTGACGGCGATCCGGACGTCTCCACGGGCCATTGTGTCGGCGCGCTCCGAGGGTCGAAGGTCGTGCTGGCGCCGGGCAAGGAAAAACCCCGCACCCGGCGCGAGGTCGGCAAGTGAGGATAGCGCAGGTACGGTGTCGCGCCATGGCATCCATGCCCGAGGTCGCCGGCGTCGAGCACAGCCACCACGATCTGGCCACCGGGGTGCGCGTGCACCTGGCCGCGGCCGGCCCGGCCGACGCGCCGCCGGTGCTGTGCCTGCACGGCTGGCCGCAGCACTGGTGGTCGTGGCGGCACGTGATCGGCGAGCTCGCCGGCGAGTACCGGCTGCTGTGCCCGGACATGCGCGGGTTCGGCTGGTCGGGCGCGCCGGCGGACGACGACTTCACCAAGCAGCGCGTCGCCGACGACGCCGTCGCGCTGCTCGACGCGCTCGGCCTCGAGCGGGTGCGTCTCGTGGGCCACGACTGGGGCGGCTGGGCCGCCATCCTCGCCGCGCTGCACGCGCCCGAGCGCTTCTCGTCGCTGCTCGCGATGTCGATCGGCAGCCCGTGGGTGCCGACCGCGGTGGCCGTGCGCAACGCCTACCGGCTCGCCTACCAGATCCCGCTCGCACGCCCGGTCCTCGGCGAGCGGCTCGTCCGCGACGGTGCGTTCGTGCGCAAGGTGCTCGAGACCGCGCGCCGCGACGGCCGCCGCTGGACGCCCGAGGAGCTCGAGACCTACCTCACGGTCATCCGCGAGCCGCAGGCCGCCCACGCCTCCTCCAAGCTGTACCGCGACTTCCTGCTGCGGGAGACGCCGAAGGCCATGGCGGGCGGCTTCCGCGGCCGCCGCCTCACGATCCCCGCCCGCTCCTGCACGGCCACCGCGACCCGCTCGGCCGCGAGCTCGTCCAGGGCTTCAAGGGCGAGCTCGAGATCGTCGACGGCATCGGCCACTTCCCGCCCGAGGAAGCTCCTGCGCTCGTCGCCGAGCGCATCCGCGCGATGTGAGGCTGATCACTGGAACGTCAACCGGCGCGTCGCCGTCCTGGCCGCGCAGGCCGCCGCGCTCGCGACGCGCGCCCCGACGTCGTCGCCCTGCAGGAGCTCACCGCGCGTTCGTGGCCGCTGTGGCGCGCGGTGCTCGCCGACGCCGGACTGCCTCACGCGATCTGCTCGCTCGACGCGGCGCATGCGGCGCGCAGGCCGGCGACGCGCCGCCGCACGGGCGTCGCGATCGCCGCGCGCGAGCCGCTCGAGCCGGCCGAGCCGCTCGCCGTCCCGTGGCCGGAGACGACGCTCGCCGCCGGCGTCGGCGGCACGACCGTCCATACGGCCCACGTGCCCAACGCCGCCAACGGCTGGATCAAGCCGCACACGCTCGCGGCGCTGCGCGCCGGCCTCGGCGAGCGCACCGGCCCGCGCGTCCTGTGCGGCGACTTCAACACGCCCCGGCGCGAGTCGCCCGACGGGTCGGTGATCTCGTTCGCGCGAGACTCGCGCGGGAGGCTCCGCCCCGAGCGCGGCGAGCCGTGGGACGCCGCCGAGCTCGGCATCGTGCCCGGCCTGCGCGAGCTCGGCTTCGCCGACGCCTTCCGCGCCGTCCACGGCTACGCGGAGCGCGCGCCGAGCTGGGTCTGGCGCCACGGCGGCGGCTGGCGCCTCGACCACGTCTTCGCGGCCGGCCTCGTGGTGCACGACGCCGTCTACCACCACGCCTGGCGCGACGACGGCCTCAGCGACCACTCGCCGCTCGAGGCGGCCTCAGGCCGGCTCGCGCGTGAGGCGTTCGCGGGCCTCCTCGCGCGTCATCGTGCGCTTGCCCCAGCGGACGGCTTCGGCGTAGTCGATCAGCGTGTCGAAGTAGTCCGCCCACCGCGGGGCCTCGATCCCCGCCGGTGCGAGCGCCGCGCGAGCGCGCGAGTCCTCGAACAGCACGTCCATGTCGAAGTACGGGATGTAGACGGCGCCGTGGTCGTCGTCGACCTCCTCCTGGAGGCTGGGCACGATCGCGGGCCGCGGACGCCCGAAGCGGTCGCACGCCATCGCGACCACGTCGTTGGCCAGCGGGGCGTCGCGGCCGGCGACGAGGTTGAACACGCCCCGTCGTCCGATGTCGAGCAGGTGCACGAGCGCGTCGGCCACGAAGTCGACCGGCACGATGTCCACGTGCGCGACCGGCAGCGCGGGGATCTCGTCGAACAGCCCGCGCGAGAACGCGCGCAGCGGCCAGTACAGGACGTTGAAGGCCGGCGTCCACCCGGTGTCGGACTCGCCCATCACGATGCTCGGGCGGGCGACGGCCGGAGCAAGGTCGTCGGCCTCGCGCACGATGTGCTCGGCCTCCCACTTGGTCTGCTCGTAGGTGTTGCGGAAGTCCTGGCCCGCGTCGAGCTCGTGCTCGCCGAACGTGCCGCCGTGCTTGCCCGACACGTACGCGGTGGAGACGTGCACGAAGCGCTCCAGGCGCCCGAGCGACTTGCACTCGCGCGCGAAGGCGATCACCTCGCGCGTGCCCTCGACGTTGATCGTGCGCGCCTCGTCGAGCTCCAGGTCGAACGAGATCGAGGCCGCGCAGTGCAGCACCGCGCCGATCTCCTCGGCGAGCGCCGCGCGCTCGGTGGGCTCGATGCCCAGCCCCGGGCGGGTGACGTCGCCCGCCACCGCGCGCACGCGGTCGCGGTAGGGCTCCGGATCGCGCCACAGCTGCGCGAGCACGGCGTCGAGACGCTCGGCCGCGGTGGCCTCCGCGCCGGGCCGCACGAGCGCGACGACCTGCCGGTCGCCGGCCTCGACGAGCCGCGCGAGCACCTCCATGCCGAGGAAGCCGGTGGCGCCGGTGAGGAAGACGGGCGGCTTCATGAAGCAGCGGCGCTCGCCTCGAGCACCGGCGTCAACGCGGTGCCCATCGCGTGGAACCCGCCGTCGACGTGCAGGATCTCCCCCGTGACCCCGCGCGCGAGGTCCGAGAGCAGGAACACGATCGCGCCGGCGACGGGCGCCGGGTCGTCGGTGTTCCACCCGAGCGGCGCCTGCCGCCGCCACGCGTCGGCGAGGTCGCCGAAGCCGGGGATCCCGCGCGCGGCGAGCGTCCCCAGCGGTCCCGCGGAGACGAGGTTCACGCGCACGCCCTTCGGCCCGAGGTCGCGCGCGAGGTAGCGCGACGTGGCCTCCAGCGCGGCCTTGGCGACGCCCATCCAGTCGTAGACCGGCCAGGCGACCGTGGCGTCGAAGTCGAGCCCGACGACGCTCGCGCCCTCGCTCGGGTAGAGGTCGGCGAGCGCCACGGCCAGCGCCTTGAACGAGTACGCGCTCGTGCGGAACGCGACCTCGGCGCTCTCCGGCGGCGTCTCGAGGAAGTTGCCGCCCAGCGCGTCCTCGGGCGCGAACGCGATCGCGTGCAGGACGCCGTCGACGCGACCCCAGCGCTCGCGCAGCTCGTCGGCGAGCGCGGTCAGGTCGTCGGGGCTGTTGACGTCGAGCTCGAGCACGTCGGGCGGGCCGTCGAGCTTGGCCGCCGAGCGCTCGGTCATGCGCCGCACGCGGCCGAACGACGTGAGCACCACCTCGGCGCCCGCCTCCTGGGCCTGGCGGGCGACCTCGTACGCGATCGACTCGCGGTTGACGACGCCGGTGATGACCAGCTTCTTGCCTTCGAGCAACGTCATAGGGGGATGTTCCTCACGCCGGGAGCGGGCTGGGCGATCGCGTCGAGCGTCGACAGCGCCTCGGCCAGCCGCCGGCGCGTGTCGCCGGGCAGGATGACCTCGTCGATGTGGCCCTCGGCCGCGGCGAGGTGCGCGCCGAGGTGGTCCTCGGCGTACTCGGCGGCGTACGCGTCGCGCGCCGCGACCGGGTCGTCCGCCGCCGCGATGTCGCGCCGGTTGACGATCGTCGACCGCCTGCTTGGCGCCCATCACGCCGAGCTGCGGCCTGCGGCCACGCGAACGCGTAGTCCGCGCCGAGGTCGCGCGCGTTCATGGCGATGAACGCGCCCCCGAACGCCTTGCGCAGCACGACCGTCACCTTCGGCACCGAGGCCTCGGCGAACGCGTGCACGAGCTTGGCGCCGTGGCGGATCACGCCGAGCTGCTCCTGCTTGGTGCCGGGCATGAAGCCGGGCGTGTCGACGAGCACGACCAGCGGGAGGCCGAAGCGCGTTGCAGGTGCGCACGAAGCGCGCGCCCTTGGACGCCGACTCGGCGTCGAGCACGCCGCCCAGGTAGCGCGGCTGGTTGGCCACCACGCCGACCGGGCGCCCGTCGAGCCGGGCGAAGCCGCAGACGATGTTGCGGGCCCACTTCGGCGCGAACTCGAGCAGGCGGCCGCCGTCGACGATGCCGCGCACCACGTCGCGCACGTCGTAGACCTTGCGCTCGTCCTCCGGGACCGGCTCGCCGGCGTCGTAGCCGACCGGGCCGACCGGGCGCCAGTTCGGCGCGCGCTCGCCGGCGGACGCGGGCAGGTGGTCGAGCAGGTCGCGCGCCAGCAGCGCCGCGTCGGCGTCGCTCGAAGCGACGAAGTGCGCGACGCCGTTGCGCTCGTGGACCTTCGGCCCGCCGAGCTCGAACGCGTCGACGTCCTCGCCCATGACCTCGCGCACGACCGCGGGGCCGGTGAGGAACATGTTGGCCCGCTCGGTCATGATCACGAAGTCGGTCAGCGCCGGCGAGTAGCGAGCCGCCGCCGGCCGACGCGCCGCAGATGACGGAGATCTGCGGGACCTTGCCGCTGAGCGCGACGTGCTCGCGGAAGATCCGCGCGTAGCCGGCCAGCGCCGCGGTGCCCTCCTGCATGCGCGCGCCGCCCGACTCGATGAAGCCGACCACGGGCGCGCCCGCACGGCCGGCGAGCCGCAGCACCTTGACGATCGAGTCCGCGTGCTGCTCGCCCAGCGAGCCGCCGAGGTAGGACGGGTCCTGCGCGTAGCAGAACACCGGCCGGCCGTCGACGCGGCCGGCGCCGGCGATCACGCCGTCGCCCGGCCGCGCCTTCTCGCCCATGCGCCGCGAGCGCACGTCCGACCGCAGCAGCGTGAGCGAGCCGCGGTCGCACAGCGCCTCGAGGCGCTCCACGGGCGAGAGGCGTCAACCTCTTCTCGGACCAGATCGATGCTCATGCGACCTCCAGGCAGAGCACGGCGTTGTGGCCGCCGAAGCCGAAGGCGTTCGAGAGCGCCACGGCCGGCTTGCCGTTGATGTCCAGCGTCGCGCGCCTCGTTGGGCACGTAGTCGAGGTCGAGTCCCTCGTCGGGATGCTCGTAGTTGAGCGTCGGCGGCGCGACCCGGTCGCGCATGGCGAGGATCGTGGCCACCGCCTCCACGGCGCCGGCGGCGCCGAGCAGGTGGCCGATCGCCGACTTGAGCGACGAGACCGGCACGCCGTCGCCGAGCACCTCCTTGATCGCGATCGTCTCCGCGCGGTCGTTGAGCGGCGTCGACGTGCCGTGGGCGTTGACGTACACGACGTCCTGCGGGCCGAGCCCGGCGTCGCGCAGGGCGGCCTGCATGGCCGCGGCGGCGCCGATCGCCGTCCTTGTCGGGCGCCGTCAGGTGGTAGGCGTCCGACGTCGGCGCCGTAGCCGGCCAAGCGGCCGAGGATCGTCGCGCCGCGCTCGCGTGCGCGGTCGCCGTCCTCGAGCACGAGCACGGCCGCGCCCTCGCCCATCACGAACCCGTCGCGCTGGGCGTCGAACGGGCGCGAGATGCCGAGGTCGCGAGAGCGCGTCGAGCGCCGCGAAGGCCGACGTGGCGAGCGGCGTGAGCGCGGCCTCCGAGCCGCCGGTGACGACCGCGTCGGCGTCGCCCGTCTGGATCATGCGCGCGGCGGTGCCGATCGCGTGCGCGCCGGCCGCGCAGGCCGACAGCGTCGCGAACGACTGCCCGCGCAGCTCGTGGCGCATGGACACCGCGGCCGAGGCGGCGTTGCCCATCAGCAGCGGGATCGACAGCGGCGAGACGGCCTTCGGGCCCTTCTCCAGCATCAGCTTGTGGTTGGCCTCGAGCGTGCCGATGCCGCCGATCCCGGTGCCGATCAGCGTCGCCACGCGGTTCGGGTCATACGGCAGCTCGTCCTTCCAGCCCGCCTCGGCCAGCGCCTCGTCGGAGGCGACCATGGCGAACTGGGCGAAGCGGTCCGAGCGGCGAGCCTCCTTGACCGAGAGGTAGTCGGTGGGCTCGAACTCGGTCGCGGCGCCGACACCGTCCGAGATGCCGGACTCGCCGGCCCGCCAGCGGTCATAGAGCGTGCGGGCGCCGACCCCGAGCGGGGTGACGGCGCCGACACCGGTGACGACGATCTCGCGATTCATCCTGCGCGGCTCACCACCAGGTCGATCGCGTCGCCGACGGTCTTGATCTTGCCGACGTCGTCGCCCTTGAGCTGGACGCCGTACTCGTCCTCGATGATCTGCGAGAGCTCGGCGAGGTCGAGCGAGTCGACGTCGAGCTCCTCGAACGTGGCGTCGCGCGTGATCTGCGACTCGTCCACGCCGAACTGGGGAAGCGCGCCGTAGACGGTCTTCTCGACGGCGTCGGGGGTGACAGTGGCAGCCATGGGTCTGGTTTCTCCTTTGTTAGGCGGACATTCCGCCATCGACGAACAGGGTCGTGCCGGTGACGTAGCCGGCGTCGTCGGACGCCAGGAACCGCACGGCGGCCGCGACGTCCTCCGGCGTCGCCGACGCGCCGGGCCGGGATGGCCTGGAGCGCCGCTTCCGGCAGGTCCTTGGTCATGTCGGTGGCGATGAAGCCGGGAGCGACCGCGTTGACGGTCACCCCGCGCCGCGCGACCTCCGCGGCGACGGTCTTGGTCATGCCGATCAGGCCGGCCTTGGCCGCGGCGTAGTTGGACTGGCCGGCGTTGGCGCGCGGGCCGACGACGGACGCGATGTTGACGATCCGGCCGTAGCGGG
Organism: uncultured Solirubrobacteraceae bacterium; assembly: GCA_963838655.1. Taxonomy (GTDB): domain Bacteria; phylum Actinomycetota; class Thermoleophilia; order Solirubrobacterales; family Solirubrobacteraceae; genus DASSUW01. Next base: position 165,504 of record CAWIRW010000008.1, read on the forward strand.
CCTTGATCATCGGGCGCATGGCGCGGCGGGTGAGGCGGAAGGCGGCGGTGAGGTTGGTGGCGATGACGCGATCCCACGCCTCGTCGTCCATCTGGATGGCGAGCCCGTCGGCGTTCACGCCGGCGTTGTTGACGAGCGCGAGCACGGGGCCGAGGTCGTGCTCGACCTGCTTGAACAGCTCGTCGGGAGCGCCGTTGGAGACGTCGGACTGGTACGCCGCGGCCTTGCCGCCGGCCTCCTCGATCGCCTGCACCGTCGCCGTGGCGCCGTCCTCGTCGGAGCGGTAGTTGACCGCGACGTGCCAGCCGTCGGCGGCCAGCCGCTTGGCGATCGCGGCGCCGATGCCCTTGGACGCGCCCGTGACGAGCGCGGTGGCGTTCTCGGGGCGTGCCACTTAGGAGATCCCCCATTCGATGACGCCGGCGCCCCAGGTGAAGCCCGCGCCGATGGCGGCGATCAGGACCTTCTGGCCCGGGCGCAGGCGCCCGTCCTCGCGCAGCAGCGAGAGCGTGAGCGGGATCGAGGCGGCCGAGGTGTTGGCCATGTGGGCGACGTAGTCGGCCACCTTGGCGGGCTCGAGGTCGAGCCGCTCGCCGACGGCGCGGATGATGCGCCCGTTGGCCTGGTGGTAGACGAAGAGGTCGATGTCGTCGAGCTCGAGGCCGGAGCGCGCGACGGCGGCGACGGTGGCCTCGCTCAGGCGCTTGACCGCGACCTGGTAGGTCGAGTGGCCGTCCATCCGCAGTACGCGCTCGTCGTTGGAGGCGGTGATGCGGTCGCCCAGCGAGCCGTCGGCGGCGAGCACGATCGGCCCGATGTCGCCCGCGCCTTCGGCGCCGAGCAGCACGGCGGCGGCGCCGTCGCCGAACAGCATCGCGGTCTTCGGGTCGTCGTAGTCGATCAGGCGCGTGAGCAGCTCGGCGCCGATCACCAGCACGCGGTCGGCGCGGCCGGTCTCGACCTGCCCGGCGGCCAGGCGCAGCGCGGCGAGCCAGCCCGTGCAGGCGGCGCCGACGTCGATCGCCCCGGCGTTGGTGGCGCCGAGCTCGTTGGCCACGACCGGCGCGGCGTTGGGGGTGATCTCGTCCGGCGTCATGGTGGCCACGAGCACGAGGTCGACGTCGAGGGGGTCGACGCCCGCGTCGGCGAGCGCGCGGCGGCCGGCGAAGGTCGCGTAGTCGGTCATCCGCTCGTCGGGCAGCGCGCGGCGGCGCGACTTGATGCCGGTGCGCTTGACGATCCACGCGTCGTCGACGCCGATCCGCTCGGCGATCGGGCCGTTGGGGACGATCTCGGGCGGCACGTGGTGGCCGAGCCCGATCACGCGCGCGGTGCGCGCGGGCGCGAACTGGTCGGAGCCGTTGCGGGTGGCCTCGCGAGCGATCGTGGCGAGGTCGGCGGGCAGCTCGGCGCTACGCATGGGCCAGCTCCGGGGTCTCGACGGGGAAGTCGGGGAGGATGCGCTTGCCCAGGCGGGCGAGCACCTTGCCGGGGCCGACCTCGACGAAGCGCTGGGCGCCGGCGTCGTGCAGGGCGAGCACGGTCTCCCGCCAGCGCACCGGCTTGGTGAGCGCGGCGGCGAGCTCGGCGCGAACGTCCGCGAACGGCTCGGTCGACGCGCAGGAGAAGACCGGGAAGGCGGCCTCGTGCAGCTCGGTCTCGTCGAGCGCGGCGCGGAACGGGGCGACGGCGGGCTCCATGCTCGGCGAGTGGAAGGCGCCGGCGACGTCGAGCGGCAGCGCGCGGCGGCCACGCTCCTTGGCGAGCCTCCTCGGCGCGGGCGAGCTTCTCGCGCGGGCCGGAGAGGACGACCTGGCCGGGAGCGTTGTCGTTGGCGACGGTCACGTCCGCCTCGGCGGCGACCGCCTCGGCGTCCTCGAGCGTCGCGCCAACGAGCGCGAGCATCGAGCCGACGTCGTCGGCGTCGGCCATCAGCTCGCCGCGCAGCACGACGAGCCGCAGCGCGTCCTCGCGGGCGAGCACGCCGGCGGCGGCGAGCGCGGCCAGCTCGCCGAGCGAGTGCCCGGCGGCGGCCGCCGGCTCGAGGCCGAGCGCGTCCCAGCCGGCGAGCGAGGCGCAGAAGATGGCGGGCTGCGCGAAGCGGGTCGACTCGCCTGCGCGGGGGAACGGGTCCTCGCCCACGAGCGCGGTCACGCGCTCGAGCAGGTCGGGGGCCCGATGCGCGACGAGGTCGCGCATCTCCGGTGTCTGGCTGCCCTGGCCGGGAAACAGCGCGACCGGGGCGGCGGGGTCGATGATCAGGCTCACACGGGCAACATCACCGTCACGCGGGCGCGGTCACAGGTATTGAGGGTCCGAACCCCCCGGTAGGGGGGTGCGCGCGCCCCCCGGAGCGCAACGAGCGGCTTCGCTCGCGGTTCGCATGCACGCGGGCGCCTGTTGACGTTCGCTACGAGATCAGGCCGAGCCGCTGGGCCTTCTGCACGGCCTCGGCACGATTCCGCACGTTCAGCTTGCGATACAGCGTGCTGGTGTGCTCCTTGACCGTGTGCGGCGACAGGAACAGCCGCTCGGCGATCTCGCGGTTGGTGGCTCCCGACGCGACCGCCTCGAGCACCTCGCGCTCGCGCTCGGACAGCGGCGGCCCGACCGGCGCCTCGTGCGGGCGGAACACGGTCATGCCGAGCCCGACCATCCGCACGGCGCCCGCGATGTCGGCCGCCGGCCAGTCCTTGGAGATGAACCCCGCGGCCCCGGCCGCCCGCGCGGCGTTCGGCGAGATGCGGCCCGCGCCGGAGATCATGAGCACGTTGGTGGAGGGCGACTCACGGCGCAGGCGCTCGCAGATCTCGGCGCCCGACTCCTGGCCGACGAACAGGTCCACCAGCGCGACGTGCGGGTCGTAGCGCCGCGTCAGCGCGAGCGCCTCGGCGGCGTTGCGCGCGCTCACGCAGCGCTCGACCCACGGCTGCTCGCCGAGCATCAGCCGGAAGCCCCAGTGGACGACCTCGTGGTCGTCGACGATCAGCACCCGCAGGCGCCGCTCGCCCGACCCGCCGCCCGCGTTCAGGCGGCTGGGGTTGACGTCGGGCATCGTCACATCGGCACCGCCAGGCGCACGCGCCACGTGCCCGGCTCGCGCTCGCCGAACTCCACGATGCCGCCGACCTGCAGCGCCTCGAGCGCGGCGAGTCGCAGGCCCATTCCGGTCTGCCGCGGGCGGCCGGTCACGCCGTCGTTGGCGACCTCGAGCGAGAGCGTGCCGTCGGTGACGTCGAGCGTCACCTCCACACGCGTCGGCTTCGCGTGCTTGTGCGCGTTGCGCACCGCCTCGGCGAGCACGGACTGCGCGAGCGACTCGAGCTCCGCCGGAACGTGGACGCGATCAGAGCCGGGCGTGAGGCGGATCGCCAGGTCGCGGTGCTCGCGCCGCAGACGGTCGATCTCCTCCAGCAGCGTCGTCTGGGTCTCGGGCGCGACGCGCCCCAAGGGCCTCTGGAGCGCCCGCCGGAGGTCGAACAGCGCGGCCTGCAGCTCGGCGGCGATCCGCTCGCGCGCGGCCGGCGACAGCTCGGCCTGGCTGGAGAACACGAGCTGCACGCCGAACAGTCGCTGGATCACGCCCTCGTGCACGTCGCGCGCGAGGTCGATCCGCTCCTGCAGCTGCCGCGCCCGCGCCGACTGGTTGGTGGCCAGGCGCGCGTGGGTGGCGAGCGCGGCCGTCTTGCCGAGCGCCCACAGCGCCGCGCGCTCCTTCTCGCCCAGCGCCTTCGAGCCCGAGCCGCGGTCGGACAGGATCACGCCCAGCCAGCGCCCGGCGGCCGACATCGGCGTGCACACGAAGGTGGCCTCGCGCACGAGGTCGCGGTACTCCTCCGGCACCTCGGGAGCATCGTCGCCTGTCAGCTCGATCACCCGGTCCTCCTCGAGCGCCTGGCGGGCGATCGGCGCCGACTCGACGGTGACCTGGGCGTTCTCGAAGACTGCGAGGTCGATCCCGTACGCGCCGGCCGCGTAGACGCGGCGGCGCGCGTCGTCGTAGCGGAAGATGACCGCGCGATCCATCGACGCGACCCGGCAGGTCGCCTCGCACAGCCGGCTGTAGAAGTCGTCGGTCGCCGTGTCGACGTCCGCGAGGAGCTCCACGAAGGTCTCCAGGACGTCGACGGCGACGGTGGGCTCAGGCGGGGACATGCCTTGGGCGTCACATCATGCTCTACGGCGGGGACAGGCGCAGCACCCGGTCGTCGCCGTCCTCCGGCGCGCCGCGACCGTCGCGGTTGCTGGTGAGCACGTAGAGCGCGCCGTCCGGTCCCTCGCGCACGGTGCGCAGCCGGCCGTACTCGCCCTCGAGCAGCACCTCCTCGGACTCGTCGTCGAGCGACAGCCGCCGCAGCGACTCGCCGCGAAGGGTGGCGAACCAGAAGTCGCCGCGCCAGAACGTCGCGCCCGAAGGCGCCACCGAGTCCTCGTAGACGCGCAGCGGCGCGGTGAAGTCGCCGTGGTCCTCCCCGGTCACGTCGGGCCAGCCGTAGTTGTTGCCCTCCTCGATCGCGTTGATCTCGTCGAAGCCCTCCGGCCCGTGCTCGGTCGAGATCAGGCGGTCGGTACCGGGCTCCCAGTCGAAGCCCTGCGGGTTGCGGTGCCCGGTGGAGACGATCTCCGGCTGGGTCGGACCGCCGCGGAAGTCCGTGACGCGCAGGTACTTGCCGTTGAGCGAGTCCCCGTCCTGGGCGAGCGGCTCGTTGCCCGCGTCGCCGGTGGCGACGTAGAGCGCCCCGTCGGGACCGAACGCGATCCGCCCGGAGTCGTGGATCGGGCCGGCCTCGATCACGCCGTCGATCAGGCTGCCGTCGCGCGTCAGGCGGTCGTCCTCGTAGCGCCAGCGCTCGAGCTGCAGCCCGTCGGCGGTCGTGAAGTACAGGTACACGAACGGCTGCGACTCGAACTCCGGGTCGATCGCGAGCCCCATCAGGCCGCCCTCGCCGAGCGCGCTCACCGGCACCTCGGCCACCACGTCGCCCTCGAGCGTCACGATGCGGCCGGGCCGCTCGGTGATCAGCGCGCGTTCGTCGGGCAGCCAGGCGATCTCCCACGGCACCTCGAGGCCCTCGGCCACGACCTCTACGCGCATCTCGCCGGACGCGGTGCGCGGTCGCCTGCTGCTGCGGCTCGTCGTCGCCACCGCACCCGGCGAGCACGAGGAGGGCGAGGAGGACGGCTGTCAGTCGAGCGGCCAGGTGTGAACAGGCTCGTTGGAATGCATGTGCTCGCGATAAAGCACGGTCATCTCGCGGAGCGCGTCCTCGCGGTCGAGCCGCTCGTTCAGGCGATGGAAGGTGGCCGCCTGCCAGGAGGCGCCGTTGCGGCCCTCGACGCAGCGGCGCTCGATGATCTCGCACAGGCGGTCTCGGTCGGCGGCGTCGACCCCCCAGCGATCGAGGCCCTCGTGGGCCATCGGCAGCAGCCGCCGCACGACCAGCTCGGCGGCGCCCACCTCCCCCACGCCCGGCCAGTAGACCTGCGCATCGATGCCGTCGCGCGCGCCCGCGTGGAAGTTCTCCTCGGCGGCCGAGAACGACATCTGGCTCCACAGCGGGCGGTCCTCGTCGGCCAGCACGCGCACGAGCCCGTAGTAGAAGGCGGCGTTGGCGATCGTGTCGACGACCGTCGGGCCCGCGGGGAGCACGCGGTTCTCGACGCGCAGGTGCGGGCGCCCGCCCACGACGTCGTAGATCGGCCGGTTCCAGCGGTAGACCGTGCCGTTGTGCAGGCGCAGCTCCTGCAGACGCGGCGTCTCGCCGCGCTCGATCAGCTCGACGGGGTCCTCGTCCTCGACGACCGGGAGCAGCGACGGGAAGTAGCGGACGTTCTCCTCGAAGAGGTCGAAGATCGAGGTGATCCAGCGCTCGCCGAACCACACCCGCGGGCGCACGCCCTGCGCCTTGAGCTCCTCCGGGCGCGTGTCGGTGGCCTGCTCGAAGAGCGCGATCCGCGTCTCCCGCCACAGCTCGCGGCCGAAGAAGAACGGCGAGTTGGCGCCCACGGCGAGCTGGATGCCGGCAATGCACTGGGCGGCGTTCCAGTGCCGCGCGAAGACGGCGGGGTCGACGAGCTGGTGCAGCTGGACGCTCGTGCACGCCGCCTCGGGAGCGATCGTGTCGGCGTATGCGGTGAGGTGCTCGACGCCGTCGATGGCCAGGTGCAGATCCTCCCCGCGGGCGGCGAAGATCTGCTCGTTGAGGAGCGCGTAGCGGGGGTTGGCGCTGAGCACCGAGCCGTCGAGCAGCGCCTCGCTCAGCGTCGGCAGGATGCCGGCCATGAGCAGCCGGGTGTGCGCCTTCTGCGCGCCCGCCTCGGCGTGGTTGAGGCTCTTGCGGACGGCGCTCTCGAGCTCGCTGAACACCGCGCCCTCGAGGCTGCGCGGCGGGATGTTGATCTCGATGTTGAACTGGGCGAGCTCGGTCTGCCAGTCGGGGTCGGCGATCATCTCCAGCACGTGCTGGTTGGCCAGCGCGGGGTCGCCGGTCTCCTCGGTGATGTTGAGCTCGATCTCGAGCCCGATCGAGCGCCGGTCGCCGTCGAAGCGCGCCTCCGAGAGCATGCGGGCGAACACGTCCAGGCAGCGCTTGACCTTCTCGCGGTAGCGCTTGCGGTCCTCGCCGGTGAAGACCTTGGCGGCGACCTCGTCCCCCATCAGGACGCAGTCTGCCACGTCGCGCGTCTACGCCGCGGCGAGCAGCTCTTGCGTGGGACGCTCGCTCGGCGCGTCCGGCTCGCCGCCGACGAGCTCGGCGGCGCGCACGAGGTCGACGGCGACCGAGCGGACCTGGCCGCCGACCATCACGAGGTCGGCGCTGCCCTCCGGCAGCGAGGCGGCCTCGCCGGCGGCGTGGACGGCGGCGAGGCGGGCCGGCTCGACGCGCGACGGGGAGTCGTAGGAGGCTGCCAGCTCCCACACCGAGTGCGAGAGGTCGCGCACGGCGGACGGGAGGTTCTCCGGCACGTCGCCGCCCTCGCGCACGAGGCTGACGACGTGGCGTGCCAGCACGCGCGTGTTGCGGACCGCGTAGTCGACCTGGCCGAGGCTCGCCTCGTAGCGCTCGAGCTCGGAGCGGGCGCCGCGGCGGGGCGCGGAGAGACGGACGACGTCGCGGCCGGCCTCGAGCTCGTCCTGGACGGTGCGCATCAGCGGGTCGATGCTGCGCGCGTCGTTGAGCGCGTGCTCGGCGACGCCGGCATCGCGCGCCTCGAGCGCGCTCGCGAGCCGCTCGAGCGCGCGCCCGAGCTCCGCGAACACGGCCTGAGCGGCGCGGCCGGGGCCGAGCGCCGGGTCGGGCGGGAAGAGGAAGGAGGACACGGCGAGCGCGACGCCGCCGCCGATCATGCCCTCGAGGATGCGGTTGGGGGAGAAGCCGTCGGCCGCGCCCGGGTCGAGCGCGACGAGCAGGATCGCGGACACGCCGGCCTCGACCACGAGCAGCTCACCGCCGCCGAGCGCGACTGCCGCGCCCATGGCGAGCACGACGAGCACGCCGATCTGCCAGGCGCCGGTCCCGATCAGCTGGATCAGCAGGACGGCGATGGTGAGGCCGAGCACGACGCCGCCGACGAGCTGCAGCGCACGGACGGCTCGCTGGCCGTGGGTCGCGCCAACGGCGATCACGGCGGCGATGGCGGCGAACGCCGGACGCGGGTCAGGCAGCAGCAGCAGCGCGAGGTACCAGGCAGCCACAGCCGCGGTGGCGGTCTGCACGATGGCCAGCATGCGCCCGCGCAGGCGGAAGCCGGCGGCACGCCAATGGGAGATGAGGGTCGACGGACGAACCATTCCACTGACATCTTCGGCACAGACCTAAAGAGGTCACAGGGTTATCCCGTGAACCGTGACCCATGTCACTCAGCCGGCCCGCCGCCGAAGTGGGCGGCGGGCCGGCCGAGTGAGGCGTCTAGTTGTCGGCCCAGTACGCGGCGCTGCCGACCATCGGCCACTCGCGCTCCGGGTCGGCGCGGTACAGCGGGTTGTTGGCGAACACGACCAGCCGCGCCGTGTTGGCGGTGTTCGTGCCGTGCGCGATCACGGTGGAGCCTGCCGCGCCCGACGTCGCGTTGCCCGGGAACAGGCCGGAGAGGAAGAACCCTCCGGTCGCGAACCGACCGTCGCCTAGTCCAGGTCGGCGGCACCGATGTGAGCCAGGTCGGCGGGTCCATGATCAGCGTGTCCTGCGCCGGGTACGCGCCGGTGATCACGCTGCCCGCGCCGCCGACGTTGTCCCACAGCGCGATGCCGCTGTAGCCGTCGCCGCCGCCGCTGTTGCTGGTCGCGGTGAGCCCGCTCACCGTGCCGAGGCCGGTGAGCAGGTTGGCTCCCGCGCTCTGGCCGCTGATGTACCCGCCGCCGGCGGCGATGAACGCCGCGATGCGGGCTCGGGCGACTGTGTTGATGGTGTTCCCGTTGCCATCCTGGGTCGGCACGCCCGAGGTGTTGAACATGAGGTCGTAGCCCGTCAGCGGGCTCGTGGCCGCCGTGTCGATGGCGGCGATCGAGAACGGGTCGGCGTCGAAGCCGAGCTGGCGCAGCACCCACGTGCTCTGGTCGACGAGTCCGCTGCCGGAGATGACGGCGAAGCGCGGCACCTTCTCGATCCGCTCAGCTGCGGGCAGGCGCGCCGCGGATCGCGGTGAACGTCAGGCCGCGGTCCTCGCCGACGTCGTCGAGCATCCGCTTGCCGTCGCGGAAGAGCACCGTGCCGGCCGGGCCCGCTGTCGGACGCCTCGGTCGTGATCCAGGCCGCTGCGCCGCCGCGAACGAGCTCGTTGACCGCCCGCACCGCAGTCGGCGAGTCGACCTCGAGCGCGTAGCCCCGGACGCCCCGCTTCCGATGCTTGGCCTTCGCCACCCCGCCGCCAAGGCGGTTCGGCGACTTGATCCGCTCGGTCCGCGGGAAGAACCCGGCACCATCGGGGATCGTCACCGTGTCGGCGCCCCACAGGTAGCCGTGGCTCCAGGCCGCCGGCGGCGCGTAGAGGCGCTGGATACGGGCCGAGATGTCGACGCCGATGCTCATCGCCGTGTCGGCCAGGCCGCGGCGCGGCTGCGCATCCACACGACGTACGAGTCCTTCTCGAACTGCGGCCCTGCCAGCGGTAGTCGCTGCTCGAGCTCGTAGACCTCGATGTCGTTGAACAGCGCCCACTCGACGAGCCGGTTCGCCTCGGGGTCGCTGCGCTGACCCTCTGCCTAGCGGGATCACGTACGCGCGCGGGTAGTCCTGCATCCAGTTGTGGAACTCGGGGTCGAACGGCGGCGGGCAGCACGCCGGCCGCGGGGCGTCGACGTCACCGCGGCGGTACATCTCGAGCTCGTCGTGGAGCATGGCGGCGTGGTTGTCGACCACGAACTCGAACGTCGACTGCTGGATGACGTTCTGCTCGAGCCGCGCACCTGCGCGGCCGCCGCACGGCCGGTACCACGCGTCCGCGGGACGGGTCGCCAAGGTCTCGGAGCACATCTCGACGGTGGAGGAGTCCAGGCCCACGTGCTGCATGTACATCGGGCCGTAGAACGGACCCCAGTCGTCCCAGCCCTCGGCGACGTCGGGGCCGGGCGTGACGCCGTTGTCGCAGGTTCCGTCGGGGTTCGGGTCCGCCTCGGGGCACCAGTCGTTGATCGGCCGCGTGATGTCGTGGCCGATGGCGTCCATGGCGGCCTCGTTGTAGTCGATCCGCGGCTGATTCCACTTCAGCCACAGGTCGTACTCGATGCTCGGGTTGTGCGGCTTGGTCGTCGCCTCGACCAGCATCGGCGACACGTAGCCGTGCAGGTCGAGCATCTCCGGCGGCAGCCAGCGCTTCATCAGCGTGATCGACGTCCTGCGTCTCGGACTGCGACTGGGTGAGGAAGTCACGGTTGAGGTCGAACCCGTTGCCGTTCGCGCGCGTGCCCGCGACGCGCCCGTCCGGGTTCTGGATCGGGTTGAAGACGAGGACCGCGCGGTCGCGGATGCCGTCGATCGTCGCGTCCTGGCCGCGCGGCGTGGTGGCGAACTTCTCGATCGTGTCGATCGCCGCGTCCACGCCCTCGTACTCGTTGCCGTGGATGCCGCCCTGGACGTAGATCGGCACCTTGATCCGCTTCCCGTGGCGAGCGAGGTGCCTCATGCGCGTGGCGCGGGTCCTTGAGCATCACCGCGCCGGACGTCGAGCCAGTTGGCGTAGTTGCGCCGCTGCTTGCGCGAGCTGAGGTCGTTGATCACGACGCCGTACATGTCGCGGCCCAGCGCCGACTTGCCGATCACCTGGACCGTCATGCGCCCGTCGCTGCGCGCGGCGATGTCGTCGAGCGTGCAGCGGATTGCGTAGTACGGGATGTGCGGGAACAGCCGTCGGATCCGCCGGGTCGGTCCCGTCGGGCAGGTTCTCGGCCGCGTCGGTCGAGGGCGTGCCGCACCAGGGTGGCTCGGCGGCGCTCGCGTTGCTGGCCGGCCCCAGCGCTGCGATGGCGAACACGAGCAGGAACAACCGACGCAACCGTGCCATGAAAGCCCCCTCTTCGACCGTGGGCCATTCCTATCCGGCGCGGCACGCCAGGTCAACTCGAACGCACAATTCTTAGAGCGGCGCAGCGCGTGACCGCGAGATCCGTCGCTTGCGTGCGTTGGACAGGTGTGGCCGGCCGGTTTCTCTCCGTGTACCCTCCCGCGCGTCAAGTGGCGGTGACCGCGTTCGATCCACACGGGGGAACTCGGCTCGCGCTCCTCGCCCGAGCCGGTGAGCTGCTGTCGTCACCCGGAGCCGGCGAGCACACGCTCGAGCGGCTCGCCGCGCTGCTCGTGCCGAGCCTCGCCGACTGGTGCGCGATCGACGTACTGCGCGAGGACGGGGAGATCACCCGCGTCGCCGCCGTGCCGAGCCCGGGCGCACCGCCGCGCCACGACGCGCCGCACGGACCGGCCGTCGTCATGCGCACCGGCGAGCCGGAGCTCGTGCCGCGGGTCTCCGGGGAGGTGCTGGGCTGCGGGCACGGGACCGTCTCGTACATGTGCGTCCCGCTGATGGCGCGCGACCGGCCGTGGGGTGCGATCACGCTCATCTCCTCGCCCGACGTGATCTACCGGACCACCGAGGTGGAGCTGGCCGCCGAGCTGGCCCGCCGGGCGGCGACGGCGATCGAGAACGCCCGGCTCGTGCGGTCGCTCGAGCAGTCCGAGGAGCGCTACCGGCTGCTGTTCGAGGCCAGCCCGGCGCCGATGTGGGTCTACGACGCCGAGACGCTGCGCTTCCTGGCCGTCAACGGCGCCGCCGTCGAGCACTACGGCTACACCGCGGTTGAGTTCCTCGGCATGACCGTCGAGGACCTCCGCGAGGCGCCCGGCTCGCCACGCCACCAGACCAAGGACGGGCGGACGATCGAGGTCGAGATCACCGCCGGCGAGGTCGACTTCGAGGGCCGGCACGCGGCGCTCGTGCTCGCCACCGACGTGACCGAGCGGCGCGCGCTCGAGGAGCGGCTCGCGCAGGCGGAGAAGATGGAGGCGATCGGCCGCCTGGCGGGCGGCGTCGCGCACGACTTCAACAACCTGATCACGGTCATCTCCGGCTACGCCGAGATCCTGCTCACACGCTCGGAGCTCGACGGCCGCGAGCACCTCACGGAGATCCGCCACGCCGCCGACCAGGCGGCCGCGCTGACGCGCCAGCTGCTGGCGTTCAGCCGCCGCCAGGTGCTGCACCCGCGGGTCGTCGACGTCAACCGGATCGTGGCCGGGATGGAGCCGATGGTGCGGCGCATCATCGGGCGCGACGTCACCGTCGCCGTCCGGCTGACCGAGGCGCCGGCGACGGTGAAGGCCGACCGCTCGCAGCTCGAGCGCGTGATCCTCAACCTCGCCGCCAACGCGCGTGACGCGATGCCGCACGGCGGCCGGCTGACGATCGAGACCGGCGTCGTGTACTTCGACGAGGAGTTCGTGGCCTCGCGCGCCGAGGGCACGGCGGGGCCGAACGTCCTGCTCGCGGTCAGCGACACCGGCGTGGGCATGAGCGAGACCGTCCAGCGCCAGGCCTTCGAGCCGTTCTTCACGACCAAGGAGCCGGGCGCGGGCACCGGACTCGGCCTCGCGACGGTGTTCGGCGTCGTCACGCAGAGCGGCGGGAGCATCTACGTCTACAGCGAGCCCGGCCGCGGGACGACCTTCAAGATCTACCTGCCGGCGGCGGCGCGCCCGCCCGAGGAGGCAGCGGCGCCCGCGGCCGACCCGCAGGCGGAGCTCGGCAGCGAGACGATCATGCTGGTCGAAGACGACGTCGGCGTGCGCAACCTCGTGCAGGTCATGCTCGAGGCCAAGGGCTACCGCGTGTTGGCGGCGGGCGGGGCCGAGGAGGCCGAGCGCCTGTGCACGAGCGCTGTCGACCTGCTGGTGACCGACGTCATCATGCCCGAGGTCAACGGCCGCTCACTCGCCGAGCGGCTCGCGGCCACGGCGCCCGCGATGCGCATCCTCTACATGTCGGGCTTCTCCGACGAGGCGGCCTACCGCCACGGCGAGATCAGCCCGGACGCGGCGTTCATCGAGAAGCCGTTCTCGGACCGCGCGCTCGCGCGCAAGGTCCGCGAGGTGCTCGACGCCTAACCGGCGACGCGGGCGGCGAGCTGGCGGCGCGGCTCGGCGCTGACGTCGATCCCGTGGAACGCGGCGTAGGCGTACGGGTGATGGAAGACGTCCAGCGGCTGCTCGCCGTCGCGAAGCGTGATCGTGAACGCGTCACCGGTCTTCTCGTCGGCGACCGAAACCAGGACCTGGTTGTCGGACTCGCGCCAGAGGAGCCACACGTCGATGCGGTCGTTGCTGCGGTGATCGAGTTCGCGGAGGGCTTCGTTCATGGTGCGAGTACGGTCGCAGCCCATAGTAGGTCGTCACAGGCAGCTAGCCAGCCGCCGCGCCGGAGGCTGGCTGGCCTCCGCGCGGTGCGGAAGGCCGTACGGTTAGAGCCGGTCGAGGAGCTCGGCCTGGGCCGGGTTGAGCTTCTCGCGCGCCTCGTCGAGCGCGAACCAGCCCGCGCGGTCGACCTCGGGGAACTCGCGCTCGACGCCCGAGCGCGGCGGCCATTGCATCGTGAAGGTGTTGCTCGAGATCGCGTCGGCGTCGAGGTCGCCGGCGACCGCGTAGGCGGTCACCTGCTTGCCGCTGCGCAGCCGCACGGTGCCGAGCTCGCGCAGCTCGGCCTCGCGCGGGAGCGGCGTGCCGAGCTCCTCCTCGAACTCGCGCCGCGCGCACGCGCGCGGGTCGTCGCCGTCCTCGTACTCGCCCTTGGGGATCGACCAGGCGCCGGCGTCCTTCTTCGCCCAGAACGGCCCGCCGGGGTGCACGAGCAGCACCTCGAGCACGCCGCCGCGCTCGCGGTGCAGCAGGATGCCGGCGCTACGCCGGGACCGCGACCCGGGCACGGCGCCTGAGCAGGAAGGTCGGACCGAGAGCGACGAGCGCGCCCACGGCGCTGATCGTGAATGCCAGCGTGAAGCCGCTCTCGGCCGGGATGTCGGTCCCGGCGATCGTGTTGGCCGAGATGATCGCGGCCGCGACCTGCGAGCCGAGCGCGGCGCCGACGGTGCGCATGATCGTGTTCATCCCGCTCGCCACGCCGGTCTCCCCGGGCGGCGAGTACTCGATCACGAGCGCGCCCAGCGCGGCGAAGGAGAACGCCAGCCCGAGCCCCATGAACACCATCCAGGCGTAGATCGTCCACGGCTCGTCGTGCACGGTGGCGAGCAGCGTGAGGGCGAGCGCGAGGAAGCCGATGCCGATCCGCAGCGGCAGTACGTTCCCGCGCTTCGTGCCGAGCGCTCCGGCAAACGGCCCCGCGAGCATCATCGCCACCGACGAGGGCACGAAGAACAGGCCGACCTCGATCGGCGAGGCGTTGAACCCGTAGTTGATGCTCTCGGCGAGCTCGGCCGGCAGGCCGAGCGGCATCTGCACGAAGTTCGGGAGCAGGATGAAGGTGGAGAACATCGAGAAGCCCATCACCAGCGTCGTCACGTTGGTCGCGGCCATCTCCCGCCGGGCGAACGTGCGCAGGTCGACGAGCGGCTCGGGAACGCGATGCTCAATCCACGCCCAGGTCGCGAAGAAGCCCACCGACGCCGCGGCGAGCCCGAGCACGCCGCCCGACGTCCAGCCCCAGTTGCTCCCCTCGCTGATCGCCACAAGCAGCGTGCCCAGCGCAAACGAGAGCGTGAGCCCGCCCAAGTAGTCCGGCCGCGTGCGGTGCTTGACCGGCGACTCGGGGACGTAGAGCGCGAGCAGGACCGTGGAAGCGAGCACCGGAACCGCGCCGATGAGGAACAGCCAGTGCCAGCTCAGGTGCTCGATGATCACGCCGCTGAGCACGAGCCCGACGCCGCCGCCGACCCCGAACACCGAGCTCACGGTCCCCACGCCGAGGCCGACCTTCTCCGGCGGGAACTCGTCGCGGATGATCCCGAACGAGAGCGGGAAGACCGCCGCGCCGGCGCCCTGCAGCACGCGGCACAGGATCAGCGTCTCGAGCGACCAGGCGGCGGCCGCGGCCAGCGACGCGAGCCCGAAGATCGCGAGCGAGATCACCAGCATGCGCTTCTTGCCGTAGGAGTCGCCGAGCTTGCCGAGGATCGGCGTCAGGACCGACGAGCTGAGCAGGAAGCCGGTCGCGATCCACGTCGCCCAGCTCGCGGTGGTGTCGAACTCGCGCTGGAAGAACGGCAGCGCGGGCACCACGAGCGTCTGCATGACCGCGAACGAGATGCCCGCGACGGTGAGCAGCGCCAGCGTGACGCCGTAGTGGCGGCGGGGTTGGTCGGCCACCGCGGTCAGGCGGCTCGCGCGGTCGGGGCGCTGAGGATCATCAGGCCGCTTCCTGGCGTGCGCGCTCGAACGCCTGCACGAGCACCTCGGCGGGCTGAGCGCCGGAGACCCCGAAGCGGCGGTTCAGCACGAAGTACGGCACCCCGCGGATACCCATCCGCTCGGCCAGCAGCTCGTCGGCACGTACCTCGTCGGCGTACGCGTCGGTCTCCAGCACGGCGTCCGTCTCGGCTGGGTCGAGCCCGGCGTCGGCCGCCAGGCGCACGAGGGTCGCGCGGTCGCCGACCGGCTCGCCGTCGCTGAAGTATCCGCGCATCAGCCGCTCCTGCACCGGCTCCTGCAGGCCGCGGGCGGCGCCGAGGTGGATCACCCGATGGGCGTCGAACGTGTTGCCGCCGCGCGTGCGGTCGAGGTCGTACTCGAGCCCTTCGCCCGCTGCCAGCTCGGTCATCTGCGCGTTCAGGGCGCGCGCGTCCTCGACGCTCATGCCGTACTTGGCGGCGAGGTGCTCGGCGGCCGGCAGGTCGCGCACGGGCGGCGCCTGCGGGTCGAGCTCGAACGAGCGCCAGCGCACGTCGACGTCGTCGTCGTAGGCCTTCAGCGCCGACTCGAACCGCCGCTTGCCGACGTAGCACCACGGGCAGACCACGTCAGACCAGATCTCGACATGGAGCGGCGCCATGCCGTCCATGCTAGGACGGCTCAGCTCACCGCATGGGAGGCCGCCACGGCAAGGCGGTCGGCGCGGTCGTTGAGCGCCTTGTGCGCGTGCGCCGCGCCCGTCTCGTGGCCGCGCACCCAGTGCCAGCGCACCGCCGCATGACGGCCGATCTCCACCTCCAGCGCGCGCACGAGGTCCTGGTTCTTGACGGGATCCCCGCCGGCGGTCTTCCAGCCGCGCCGCTTCCAGCCGGCGATCCACTTCGTCATCGAGTCGAGCATCAGCCGCGAGTCGGTCACGATGCACGCCCGGCTGCCGTCCGGGAGCGCCTTCAGCCCTTCGAGCGCGGCGGTGTACTCCATGCGGTTGTTGGTCGTGTGCCGGTCGCCGCCGGAGAGCTCGACGGGCCCGGCGCCGCCGGGCGGGACCACGATCGCCGCCCAGCCGCCGGGGCCGGGGTTGCCGCGGCAGGCCCCGTCCGTCCACACGAGCGCCTCGCCGTCGCGGGACTCGACGGGTGTGTCTCGCCGTGGCATCGGCGCGCGATGCTAGACGCCCGGGCGGCGGCGGGTCCGGCGAACGTCAACGGCGGCTGGGTAGGGAGGGTGGGCGAGCCGGCGCGGTTGGCAATGGCGCGAAATCCGTCAAGTAGGCGTCGGTTTCCGACGCCTAACACACGGATTTCGCTCCCGCCCGGCTACCGCGCGTGATTTCCGCGCGCGGCGGCCGACACCCCAGCCTCCCTACCCAGCCGCAGTTGACGTTCCGCCCCGAGCCACCGCGGCCACCGACCTCGCAAACGGCTCGAGCCCCTCGCGCGCCCGGGCGATCGCCCAGGCGTGGTTCCACCGCAGCGCCGGCCGCAGCACAGGGCTGAGGACGCGCAGCAGCCGGCGGTCGGCGGACACGTGCCAGTCGAAGCGCACGTGGGTGCCGGCTGCCGTGTCCGTCAGCGTCCACCGCCCGTGGCCGCGCAGGTCGCCGTCGACGTCCGCGGCGATCACGTGCGGCGGCTCGAGCCGGGTGATCCGCGATCGTGTGTGCAGGTGGTACGGCAGCCGGCCCTTGAAGTGCTGGTGCGACTGCTTGCCGACGGACGGCTCGCCGTCGGCGTCCACGCCGAGGTAGACCGGGCGCCACCACACCGGGTACGTGCGGGCGTCGGCGATCGCGCGGAACACGGCGTCGGGCGGCGCTGCCACCTCCCACTCGTCGACGAACGCGTACTCACGCGAGGCGATCCGCAGCAGCGCCCCGGCGAGCGCGCGCTGGACGCGCGGCGACGGCCGCGTCGCGTGGCCCTCGTCGCCGAAGTCGCGGATCAGCGCCGCCCCCTCGAGCGGTCGCGGGTAGCCCCAGCGGTTCACGCGCAGCGTCGCGAGACGCTCGAGGAACTCGAGCGTGCGGCCGGCCGGGCGCACCTGCACCCGCACGCGGCCCTCGCCGTCGCCCGCGGGAAGCTGGCGGTGCGGCGTGCCGGGTGCGATCTCCGTCGACTCCCCCGCGCGCAGCACGTGCTCGTGGCCGCCGACGACCAGCCGCAGCATGCCCTCGACCACCGTGAGCCGCTCGCTCTGCCGCACGTGCACGTGCTCCTGGGCGAGGAATCCGCGCGCGCGGCCGACGACGTCGAACTCCAGCAGCTCGGCGCTGCGGCCGGCGGATCTCGATGCGTACGCCCAGTCCGGCAAGGTCCAGCTCGGTCATGGTTCCCTCTCGTCGTTGGCGCGTCGCCGCTACTGCGCACCACCTCGACGGGTGGATCACCGATACTTCGCGGATGGGGCGCGTCGTGACGATCTCGGCGTCGTACGGTGCGGGCGGGTCGTACGTCGGGCCGCGCGTCGCCGAGCGCCTGGGAGTGCCGTTCGTGGACCGGGCGATTCCCGGCGAGGTCGCGCAGCGGCTCGCGGTCCCGCTGCACGAGGCGGTCAAGCGCGACGAGTCCGCCGGCACCGTGCTGGAGCGCTTCGTGCGCGCGCTGGCTCCGGCCGGGCTGCCGTTCGGCGCGCGGCCCGTGCTCGAGCACGAGTGCGTCGACGACAACGCGTATCGCGACGCCACCGAGCAGGTGATCCGCGAGCAGGCTCAGAGCACGGGCAGCGTCATCCTCGGACGGGCGGCGGCGCTCGTCCTGCGCGAGCACCCCGGCTCCCTCCACGTCCGGCTGCACGGGCCGAAGGCGCTGCGGGTCGAGCGGGCCATGGCGGCCGAGGGCATCGACCGCGCGGAGGCCGAGCGCCGGCTCGCCGACAACGACCGCGCCCGCGAGGCCTACGTGCAGTACTTCTACGGCGCCGACGCGCGCGACCCGCACCTCTACCACCTGAGCCTCGACAGCACGGCGATCGAGCTCGACTGCTGCGTCGACATGATCGTCACAGCGGCGACGCGCTAAGTCTTCACACGCGCGGCCCCGCGGCCGATACGGTCGGCCGATGCGACGCTTCATCTTCCTGGCAAGCGCGCTCGCGGTGGCGGGAGCCATCGCACCGGCGGCGAGCGCACATCACGAGCCCGACCAGCCTCACCCGCTGGTGATCGGGCACCGCGGGGCCCCCGGCTACCTGCCGGACCACACGCTTCCCGGCTACGCCCTGGCGGCCAAGCTCGGCGCCGACTTCATCGAGCCCGACCTCGTGGCGACCAAGGACGGCCACCTGATCGCCCGCCACGAGCCGAACATCACCAACACCACCGACGTCGCCTCACATCCCGAGTTCTTGTCCCGCCGGCGCGAGAACGTGCTGGTCGACGGCATCGAGGAGGACGGCTGGTTCGCCTCCGACTTCACGCTCAAGGAGATCAAGACCCTGCGGGCCGTACAGCCCCTCGCCCACCGTCCCCAGCAGTTCAACGGCCGCTACAAGATCCCCACGTTCGAGCAGGTCATCGCGCTGGCCAAGAAGTACTCGAAGAAGACCGGCCGCACGATCGGCATCTACCCCGAGACCAAGCACCCGACGTACCACCGCGACCTCGGGCTCAAGCTCGAGGGCCGGCTGCTCAAGGCGCTGCGCAGGGCGGGCTGGGATCGGCGACGCGCCCCCGTCTTCATCCAGTCGTTCGAGCAGTCCAACCTCAAGTGGCTGAACCGCCGCACGAACGTCCGTCTCGTGCAGCTCGTCGACGCCTGGGACGTCAATCCCGACGGGACGCTGCAGTACGTCGCGCCCTCCGATCGCCCATACGACTGGACGGTCTCCGGCAGGACGGACACGTTCGGCTTCTTCGCCACCGACGCGGGGCTGCGCGAGGTCCGCAAGTACGCCGACGGGATCGGGCCCTGGAAGCCGTACATCCACCGCTCGGTGAACGGCGTCCTGACGCCCACCGACCTCGTCGCCCGAGCGCACGCCCACGGCCTGCTCGTGCACCCGTACACGTTCCGCGACGACGCGTTCCCGGCCGCCTACCGCAACCCGGCGGAGGAGTACCTGACGTTCTACGGGCTGGGCGTCGACGGGGTCTTCTCGGACTTCGCCGACACGGCGTTCGCGGCGCGCGAGCTGTTCTGGCTGCTCACGCGCGGATCGGAGGACGAGGAGTAGGGGATCTCCGCCCGCACGGTGGTCCCGGCGCCGGCCGGGCTTTCGAGCCCGAGCCGGCCGCCGAGGGCCTCGACGCGGTCCGCGAGCCCACCGAGCCCGCCGCCGACGGCGCGGCGGGCGCCGCCGACCCCGTCGTCGGCCACCTCGACCACGGCGATCCCGTCGTCGCGGGAGATCCGCACATCGATCACCGACGCCTGCGCGTACTTGCAGGCGTTGGTCAGCGCCTCGGCGACGACGTAGTACGCGCACGCCTCGACGGCCTCGGGCAGCGACTCACCGAGCGCGATCTCGAGCTGCACCGGCACGGGCGCGCGCAGGGCGAGCGCCTCCAGCGCGGGCTCGATCCCGCGCTGGCTGAGGATCGCCGGGTGGATGCCGCGCGCCAGCTCGCGCAGGTCGTCCAGCGCGTGGGCCAGCTCGGCGCTGGCGGCTTCGAGCGCCTCGCGGGCATCCGGGTACGCCCGCGCGGCCATCCGCAGGTTGATCGAGAGCGAGACGAGCCGCTGCTGCGCGCCGTCGTGCAGGTTGCGCTCGAGCCGCTGCCGCTCGGCGTCGCCGGCCTCCACGATGCGGATGCGCGAGGCGGCCAGCTCCTCGCGCGCCTGCGCGTTGGCGAGCGCCTGGGCGGCGAGCTCGGCGAAGTCGGCGATCCGCTGCTCGGCGCCCGGGGGGAACGAGTCCGGATGGACGCTGGAGACGATCACCGCACCCCACAGGCGCCCGCCGAGCACGACGGGCGCGGCCACCGCGCAGCGGAACCCGAGCTCGTCGCGCAGCAGCTCCGCCAGCGTCCCCGAGATGCCGTCGTAGGTGTCGACGCGGGTCGGGCTGCCGCTGCGCCAGACGCGAACGGTCGCTGTCTCGCCGTCGAGTGGCACGCGGCCGCCGACGGGCACGCTGCGCACGCGCCCCAGGCTCCATCCGCCGACCACCGTCGCGGTCTCGTCGTCCTCGTAGCGCACCATGTTCGACGAGTGCGCGCCGAGCAGGCGACCGACCTCCTCGGTGACGAGCCCGAACACGCGTCCCGGATCGCGCTCGCTGGCGACGGCGGTCGCCACGCGCCGCAATGCGGCCTGCTCCTCGGCCAGGTGGCGCAGCGCCTGCTCGGCCTGGCGGCGCTCGGTGACGTCGCGCACGTAGCCGCAGTAGATCGGCGCGCCGGGGACGTCGGGCTGGGTGATCGCCACCTCGACGGGGAACTCGCTGCCGTCGGCGCGCATGGCCATGAGGTCGAGCGGATGGTCGGGCACGTGCAGGTCGCCGGCCGCGACCGCACGCGCGAGGCCGTGGCGGTGGGCGTCGCGCAGGTCGGGCGGGACGATCAGCTCGGCCAGCTCGCGCCCCACCATCTCGGCCGCGGTGTAGCCGAACGTCTGCTCCGTGCGCTCGTTGACCTCGAGCACGTCGCCGTTGTGGTCCATGGTGATGACGCAGTCGAACGCCGCGTCGATGATCGCGCTCTTGCGGGCGTCGCTCTCGCGCAGCGCCTCCTGCACGCGCATGCGCTCGGCGAAGTAGCCGATCTGCGCGCTGAGGCTGGCGAGCGTGGCTCGCAGCGCGTCGTCCGGGACGACCGGATGCGCCGCGAAGAACTCCATCACGCCCACGCCGGCGACCGGGAACGCCGCCACGCCGCGTCCGGAGGTCGCCGCCCCCGCCGGCCAGACGGCCGCGCGGCGCAGGTCCGGCGGCTCGCCCGTCCACAACGCACCGGCGTCCCATCGGAGCGAGCGGGCCACCGCGGCGAGCAGCGCCGGGTAGGCGTCCGACTCGGTCGTCGCCGACGCCAGCACGCGCGCGGCCGCGTGCTCGGCCTGCAGCAGCACGGTGGGATCGGGGCGCGTCACCGAGCCAAGCGTGCCAGGTTTGGCATTCCGGCGAGCGGGCCGGTGGCTACTCGTATTGGAGTGCTTCGAGGACGCGCAGGCGGGCGGCGCGACGAGCGGGCAGGATCGCGGCGAGGATGCCGGCGATGACGGACACGATCACGAACGTGATCAGCGCGCCGACGGGTATGGCGAACTGCAGGTCGTATTCCGCCAGCGCTTGCGTCACCAGCAGCGCGAGGAAGATCCCGAGCGGCAACCCGAGCGCGGCGCCGATCAGCGCCGTGATCACGCTCTCGTGCCGGACCATGCGGCGCGTCTGACGCCTCGTCATGCCGACGGCCCGCAGCATCCCGAGCTCGCGGGTCCGCTCGAACACCGACAGCGCGAGCGTGTTGACCATGCCGAAGAGGCTGACGATCACCGACAACGCGAGCAGGACGTACAGCAGGAGCAGGAACTGGCTGATCTCCTCGTCCTCCTTGTCGATCCACTCCTGCCGGGTGAAGACGCGCGTGTCGGGGAAGGCCTCGAGACCGCGCTCGACGCTCGTCTTCGAGCTCGCGTCGGGGTCACCGGGGACGTTGATCAGCGTGAAGCGGTTGCGCGGCCGGTCGTAGAGCTGGTCGAAGGCGTCCTGCGAGATGCTCGCGGTGCCGAGCAGCGGATAGAAGGGGCTCCCGTCGTAGATCCCGCGGACGACGAACTTCCGTCGCTCGTTGTCCGTCGTCAGGACGGTGAACGAGTCTCCGACGGCGAGGTCCTTGTCGTCGGCAACGTCGTCCGGCACGATCGCTCCGTCGTCGCCCAGGCTCGCCAGCACCTCGTCCGAGCCGTCCGTCCAGCGGAAGCTGTAGACCTGGTTGATCGAGCTTCCGTCGAGTCCGGTCAGGTTGGCTCCCGAGCCGTCCACCTCCGCGACGTCCTGGCGCACGTTGTTGACGACGTCGGTGCCCTCGACCTCCGCGGCTGCGTCTCCGACTGCCGCTGGGAACTCCGAATAGCCGTCCTGCGAGGTCACGACGAAGTCGGCGCGGATCTGGTCCTCGATCGCGCGGCTGTTCGAGACGCGGAGGCCCTGCGCGAGCACGCCGACGAACGTCACGAGCGCGATCCCGATCATCAGCGCGGCGGCGGTGGAGGCCGTGCGCCCGGGGTCGCGCATCGCGTTGCCCTCGGCCAGCGTCCCGGCGGCGCCGCCGAGTCGGCGCGCGGGCAATCCCACGAGGCGCGTGAGCGGGACGACGAGGCGCGACGAGAGCAGTGCCACGCCGATGAACAGCGCGAGAACCCCGACGCCGAGCAGGATGAACCGGTCGCCCGTGGCGACGTCGGGCGCGAGCATCGCGTACGAGAGCGCGAGCACGGCCAGCACGATCGTGCCGATCGCGATGTACGGCCCGTAGCGGGAGAGCGCCGAGCGCGGCAGCTTCGCCCCCTCTCGGACGGCAGCGATCGGCGGCACACGCGTCGCGCGCAGGGCCGGTGAGAGCCCTGCGGCGAGCGTGATCAGGGTTCCCACGAGCAGCGAGACGACGATCGTCCGCGTGGCGAACACCGTCTCCGTCTGCGGCAGGTCGAGGTTGAGCGCGATGAAGAGCTCGTTCAGCCCGACGGCGAGCCCGAGCCCGGCGAACAGTCCGATGATCGACGCGAGCAGGCCGATCACCAGCGCCTCCAGGATCACGGAGCCCAGCACTTGCCGGCGAGAGGCACCGACCGTTCGCAGCGTTGCGAATTCGCGCGTCCGCTGCACGACGGTGATCGAGAGCGTGTTGAAGATCACGAACGCGCCGACGAACAGGGCGATGCCCGCGAACGACAGCAGGAAGTACCGGATGATGCTCGTGAACGTCGCCACGTCGTCCGAGTCCTCGCTCGCCTGCTGGGCTCCTGACCGCACCGTCACGTCCGTACCGAGCTCCTCGCCGGATGCTGGCGACGAGCTGCTCGGGCGCGACCCCGTCCTGCCCGGCGGCCTGCACCGAGTCGAGCTCGCCCTCCTTGTCGAGCAGCGCCTGGGCGGTCGGGATGTCGAAGATGGCGAACGTGGCGCTGCCGAGCGAGCTCACTTCGCCATACGTCGCGACTCCGACGATCTCGTACTCCTGAGCTGGGCCGAGGGCTGCGACGCCGATCCGGTCGCCGACCGCGAGGTTCTCGTCGTCGGCGACTCCCTCGTCGATCGCGACCTCCTCCGAGCCCGACGGCCAGCTGCCCTCGACGAGGTTGAGCGGATTGAACCGGTCGTACTCGGCTCGCCGTCTCGAGGCCGAACGCGAACGAGGGGGCGCCTCCCGTGTCGATCGGCTCGCCGTCCGGCTTGAGCAGCTTGGTCTGGAAGTCGCTCACCGAGCCGGTCGCGACCTCGACCCCGTCGACGGCCCGCACCTGCTCGAGGACGTCCTCCGGGATCGGAGGGGGCTGCGCCTGCTCCCCCTCGAAGGTGATGTCGGCGCCCTTGCCGGTGACGACCGCGTCCGTACCGGCGTAGGACTCGACGAAGATGGCGTTGAACGCCTTGTCGATCGTGTCCGTGAGCACGTACGCGCCGCTCATCATCGCGACGCCGAGGACGATCGCGATCGCGGTCAGCACCGTCCGGAACTTGCGTCCGGCGATGCCTCGGAGCGCGACCCCGATCATCCCAACGCGATCTCTTCGACCGCCGCGAGCACCGTGTGTTCGTCGGCGCCGTGCAGCTCCTTGACGATCAGGCCGTCCGCGATGAAGAGGATCCGATCGGCGGTCGCCGCGGCACGCGCGTCGTGGGTGACCATGACGAGCGTCTGCCCGTAGTCCTGCACCGAGCCGCGGAGCAGGTCGAGGATCTCGGCGCCCGTCTTCGAGTCGAGGTTGCCGGTCGGCTCGTCGGCGAAGACCACGCTCGGCCGGCTCACCAACGCGCGGGCGATCGCGACCCGCTGCTGCTGGCCGCCGGAGAGCTCCGAAGGCCGGTGCTTGCGGCGGTCCTGCAGACCGACCTTCCCGAGCAGGTCGTCGAAGAACCCGGACTCCGGCTTCCTGCTTCCGAGCGTCAGCGGCAGGACGATGTTCTGCTCCGCCGTCAGCATCGGCAACAGGTTGAAGAACTGGAAGATGAAGCCGATGTGCTCTCGGCGCAGCTTCGTGACCTCGGTGTCGCTGAGCTCGCTCGAGCCGTGTGCCCGCGATCGTGACGTGCCCCTCGGTTGGCTCGTCGAGCGCCGCGAGGAGATGCATCAACGTCGATTTACCGGAGCCCGAGGGACCCATGACGGCGGTCAGCTTCCCGCGCTCGACAGCGAGCGTGACGCGGCGCAGCGCGTGCACGGCCGTCTCGCCCTCGCCGTAGACGCGGCTCAGTTCGTGGGCCTCCACCACGGCCGAGTTTTCTGCGCCGCGATCAGCATCCATCGGGGGGTCGGCCATCGCGCGCCAGGCTACACAACACCGCCCTGCGCGGTGGCCCGAAGCCCATCGATGTCAGATCAGCACGGTGACGAGCTCGAACGGGCGGTAGGGGATCTCGATCGTGCCGTCGGTCACCGGCAGCGGCTCGCCTGGATCTTCGAGGAGGTTGGCTCGCCTGGCGGTGGCGAACGGGAATCCGAGGCGGACGTAGGCGGTGCCGCGGGAGCCGTGGGGCTCGTAGAGGCGCAGGACCAGTGCGTCCGAGCTCTCGGCGCGCTTGATCGTGTCGAGCACGAGTCCGTCCGCCTCCGCCAGCGCGCCCGCGGCGCGCCGGCCGCCCACCGGAGTGGCTCGTTGAAGCGCCGCGCCTCCGCGACCACGCCGCCGGCCTGCCAGCCGCCGGCGTGCGGGAGCACCGCGTAGGCGAGCTCGTGGCGACCGCGGTCGGCTTCGGGGTCGGGGTGGGTCGGCCCGCGCAGCAGGCTCAGCCGCAGCTCGCTCCCGCGGGCCGAGAAGCCGTACGTCGAGTCGGTGAGCAGGGCGACGCCGAAGCCGTGCTCGGAGAGGTCGGCGAAGCGGTGGCCGGGGACTTCGAACTGCGCCAGGTCGGCGGCGGTGTTCACGTGCGTCGGGCCGGAGGCGACGCCGAACTGCATCTCGTAGGTGGCGGTCGCGGCCCGCACCAGCAGCGGGAACGCGACCTGCAGCAGCGCGTGACGCTCGGCCCACTCGATCGTCGTGCGGAACTCGAGCCGGCGAGCGCCGGCGTCGAGCCGCACCACCTGGCGCAGCGTGCTCGCCTCGCCGATCCGGTGCTCGAACGCGATCTCCGCGCGCAGCGGCGCGGCGGCGAGCAGCTCGTGACGGTGCGCGCCCGCGGCACGCGCGCCGGGTGTCGGCGTAGTACGGCTCGAGCTCCCACGCGTCCCACTCCACCGGGCGATCGGCGGAGAGCTCGAAGACGTTGCCGGGCGCGGCGAGCGCCTCACGGCCGATCGCGCGGTCGACGAGTGACAGCAGGCGGCCGCCGGCGTCGAGCTCCGCCCGCAGGTGGCCGTTCTCGAGCACCAGCCCGTCGACGCGGACGGCGTCGTCCGGCTCGACCGGCGCGCCGAACCCGTACGCAGGCGCCTCGACCATGACCAGCTCGCCGCCGGGGTCGTCGGTCACCTCACGCCGGGCGAACGGCGCGAGGTTGAGCGGGGCCGGTTCGGCGTCGGGCTCGCCGAGCGCGGTGAGCGCCGCGTCGCGCACCCGCGCCGCGCCCGCGGCCACCGCGGCGTGGTCGCGCTCGGCGTCCTCGTAGACCGCGCGGATCGAGCTGCCCGGCAGGATGTCGTGGAACTGGTTCAGCAGCAGCGTCTGCCACAGCGCGCGCAGCTCGTCGGCCGGGTACGCAGCTCCCTTCAAGCGCGCACGCCAGCGCCGCGGCGGCCTCGGCCTCGTGCAGCAGCCGCTCGCCCGCACGGTTGCCGCGCTTCGTCCGCGCCTGGCTCGTGTACGTCCCGCGGTGGAACTCGAAGTACAGCTCGCCGACCAGCGTCGGCGGCTCGGCCAGCTCCTCCTGCCAGGCGGGAGAAGAACGCGTCGCTCGTGCCGACCTCCACCCGCGGCACCCCCTGCAGGTCGCGCGCGCGGCGGGCGAGCTCGAGCATCTCGGGGTCCGGCCCCCCGCCGCCGTCGCCGTGGCCGAACACGAGCAGGCTCGACGCCGAGCGGTCGTGGTCGCGGTAGCGCGCCGCCGCCGCTCGCAGCTCTGCGATCGTGACCTGCGCGTTGTAGGTGTCGGCGGGCGGGAAGTGCGCGAGCACGGCCGAGCCGTCGATGCCCTCCCAGCGGAACGAGTGGTGCGGCGGGCTCGTGAACTGGTTCCAGGAGAGCTTCTGGGTCAGGAAGCGGTCGATCCCGGCGGCGCGCAGGATCTGCGGGAGCTGGCCGTTGTGGCCGAACGTGTCCGGGCTCCAGTACTCGCGGCAGCGCCGCCCGAACCACGCCTCGAACGCGCGCTGGCCGTAGAGCAGCTGCCGCACGAGCGACTCGCCCGACGGCAGGTTGCAGTCCGGCTCCACCCAGGCGCCGCCGACGACCTCCCAGCGGCCTTCTCGCACGCGCTCGCGCACGCGCGCGAACAGATCCGGCGCGTCCTCCTCCAGCCACGCGTAGTGCTGCGCGGACGACGCCGCGAAGCGGTGCTCGGGGTAGCGCTCCATGAGCGCGAGCTGGTTGGCGAACGAGCGGATGACCTTGCGCCGCGATTCGGCGAGCGGCCACAGCCAGGCTGTGTCGAGATGGGCATGGCCGATCGCCGTCATCCGGTGCACGTGCGCGGCGTTGCCGCGGGCGAGCAGCGCGGCGAGGATCTCCCGCCCGGCCGCATGCTCGCCGGTCTCCCACACGGCGCAGAAGCGGTTGAGCTCGGCCAGCAGGAGCCCCGCCCAGGCGGGCTCGAGCCCGGCCTCGGCCTCGAGCTGGCGCAGCGCCTCGAAGTCCCACGCCGTCTCCCAGGCGGCGGGATCGAAGCGCACGAGCTCGCAGCGCGCGAGCCGCACGGGGTCGTCGTCGCCCATCCACGAGTTGCACGCCATCTCGACCGCGACCTCGACGCGCTCGCCGCCCGCCGCCGCGCCTGTGAGCCGGGCCTCGGTGCGGCGCGCGGTCGCGCCCGCGTTGAGGCCCTGCAGCGGCTCGCCGTCGCGCCACAGCGTCGCCTCGCTGCCGCTGTCCCAGGCCAGCTCGACGACCGCGCCTGCCCACGCCTCCGGGATCGTGGCCGCGATCCGGAACCAGTAGGTCGCCCACTGCGGCCCGAACGCCTCCCCGAGCTCGGCGTCCCGGTACGTGAGCGCCTGCGCCGCGTGCCACCCGATGCGCTCGGTGCGCTCGCTCACCAGCAGCCGGTCGGCGGGAACCGCCTCGGGATGGGCGAGCGCCCGCAGCCGCGCCGCCATCTGCGCGAGCCGGCGCCGCACCTGCTCGTGGTAGCGGTGCTCCATGATGCGGCACCCTATGGTCCTCACGCGGCGGGAGCTCAACCGCGCGCTGCTCGAGCGCCAGTCGCTGCTGCGGCGCAGCGACGCGCCGCCCGCGGCGATGGTCGAGCACCTGCTCGGCCTCCAGGCCCAGGCGCCGCTGCCGCCGTACTACGGGCTGTGGTCGCGCCTCGAGGGCTTCGACCCGCACGAGCTCGGCCGCATGCTGACCGAGGGCGAGGTCGTGCGGATGACGCTGATGCGGGCGACCGTGCACCTCGTCACCCCGCGCGACGCGGCGCTGCTGCGCCCGCTCGTCCAGCTCACCGTCGAGCGCAACCACAGCGGCGCCTTCGGGCGGCGCATGGGCGGCGCCGACCCCGGCGAGCTGGCGGCTGCCGCGCGCGAGCTGCTCGCCGGCGAGCCGCGCACGGCGCGCGAGGTCGCCCGTGTGCTCATCGCGCGCGGCATCGGCGACGACGAGGAGGCGATCGCCAACGCCGTCCGCGCGTACGTGCCCGCCGTCCAGGTGCCGCCGCGTGGCGTGTGGGGCGCCGGCGGGCAGGCGAAGTACGTGAGCTTCGAGGCGTTCACCGGCCTCGAGCTCGAGGCCGCGCCGAGCATCGACGCCGTCGTGCTGCGCTACCTGCGCGCCTTCGGCCCTGCGAGCGTCATGGACATGCAGAAGTGGTCGGGCCTCACTCGGCTCAAGGCCGCGTTCGAGCGCCTGCGCCCGCAGCTCGTCACGTTCGCCGGCGAGGACGGTCGCGAGCTGTTCGACCTGCCCGACGCACCCCGCCCGCACCCCGACACGCCGGCGCCCGTGCGGCTGCTCGGCGAGTACGACAACGTGCTCCTCGGGCACGCCGACCGGAGCCGGATGATCGCGCGCGGCTTCCCGTGGGACGCGATGCTCGCTCCCGGCCGCTTCGTCAACAACCTCCTGGTCGACGGCACGCTGCGCGCCACCTGGTGGCTGGAGCGCGACGGCAAGCGCAAGACGACGCTGGCGATCCGCCCGTGGCCCGCCCTGTCGCGGGCGGAGCGCGAGGCGGTGGGCGACGAGGCGCGCGCGATGGTCGAGCTCGCGGCCGCCGACGCCGCCGTGCGCGACGTGCGCTTCGAGCCGGCCGTGGAATAGACCTCGCGCCAGACGGTCATGGGTGCCGGATCGTCGACACGTACGAGAACCGCCGGACCGCTGCTCGGCGGCGTGCTCGCCGCAACCGGCGGGACCGAGGTCGGCCTGCTGATCGACGCCGCGTCGTTCCTCGCCGGTGGCGGCCGCCGGGGCGGCCCTGCACGCGCGGCGCCAGCCGCAGGCCGCGCCGCGCAGCCGCAAGGCCGAGGGCGGGGGCCGCGAGATCCTGCTCGCCGGCTCGCAGGTCGCGCTGGCGGTCGCGGGCGCGGTGCCGCTCGTGATCGGAGTCGTCACACTGCTCGTGATCACCGCGCCGGCCATTCGGAGGAGGATCGCGTATGCCTGACGGCTACCAGAGCGTCGCCATTGACGACATGCCGCAGCTCTACGACGGGTTCTTCAAGCTCGTCCGCACCGGTCTCGGGATCACGGCCTTCGGCGCGCAGATCATGGACCTGCCGCCCGACTACGCGACGCGCTCGCACGACGAGTCCGAGACCGGCCAGCAGGAGCTCTACATCGCGCTGCGTGGCTCGGGCGCCGTGGTGCTGGACGACGAGCGCCTGCCGCTGGACGCCGAGCACATGGTGCGCGTCGACGCCGGCAACGGGCGCGTGGTGTCGAGCGGCCCCGAAGGGCTGCGCGTGCTGTGCATCGGCGGCGTGCCGGGCGGCGTCTACGAGCCGCCGGAGTGGACCGCGTAGCCCGACTCCTCGGCGCGGCGCATGCCGCGCTCGATGCTCTCGATCAGCTCGGGACGCAGCGCGGCGGCCGGCACGATCCGGTCGACTGAGCCGACCTCGACGGCGCGCTGCACGCTGTGGATGGCGTCGAACTCGGCCGCCAGCTCGCCCAGCTTCTCCGAGCGCACCTCGCCCCAGCGCGGCGTCGCGCTCCGCGAGCAGCCGCTGGCGCTCGGTGCCCTCGGCGGCCGCGATCTGCTCGTCGAGCTCGGCGATCCGCGGCTCCTTGCGCGCGCGCACGTCGACCTCGCGGGCGAACACCACGGCCGCGGCGGGCGCGCCGCCGATGACCGACGCGTGGGCGCCCTCGAGCGCGATCGTCTCCAGCCCCTCGTTGAGCTTGCGCGAGAACACGACGAACGCCCCGCCGTGGAAGCGGGAGATCACGCAGAAAGCGATCGGACCGTCGAAGTCGACGATCGCTCGGCCGATCTCGGCGCCGTACTCGAGCTGCAGCCGGCGCATCGACTCCGGCGAGCCGTCGAAGCCCGCGAGGTTGGCGAGCACCACCAGCGGCCGCCGGCCGGACGCGGCGTTGATCGCGCGCGCGATCTTCTTCGAGGCGAGCGGGAACAGCGTGCCCGCGGTCCACTGCTCGGGACCGTCGGCGGGCACCGTGCCGTAGCGCTGCAGCGGCCGCGACTCGATCCCGAGCATGGCCACCGGCCAGCCGCCCAGCCGAGCGTCCCACGCCACCGCGATCTCGGCCTCGCGCATCGCCGCCCAGCGTTCGAGCGGCGGGTGCTCCTGGTCGGCCACCGCACGCATCACGGCGCGGATGTCGAACGGCTTCTTGCGGCCGGGGTTGGTCTCCTCGGAGAAGATCTCGCCGACCGTCTTGAGGTCGGACTCCGGCGCGGCGTGCGGCGCGCTGCACACGTCGCGGTCGACGGGGTCGTCGCTCGCCGCGCGGCGCGGGAAGCGCTCGCCAGGCGCCACGTAGGCGTTCTCGTAGTAGGCGAGCAGCACCTGGCAGGCGCCGGCGAGGTCGGGCGCCCAGTACTGGGCCTGGCCGTTCGGGCCCATCACCCGCTCGTAGCCGCCGATGCCGAAGTTGTCGTCCGCCGACACGCCGCCCGAGTAGTCGAGCGCCTGCTTGCCGGTCAGGACCATCGCGCTCTCGGGCGTCATCACGAGGATGCCCTTGGTGTGCATGAGCATCGTCGCCTCGGCGTTGAAGTACGGCTGCGCGCCGACGTTGATGCCGCTGACGACGATGTTGATCTCGCCGCCCGCCTCGGTGAACTGCACGATCCGCCGCAGCGCCGCCGCCACCCAGTCCATGTTCTCGGTGCCCGAGTCCATCGCGATCTTCGCGCCCGAGGAGAGCGCGAACCACTCGACCGGCACGCCGAGCTGCTCGGCGAGGTCGAGCGCGGCGATGATCCGCCGGCACTCGGGCTCGGCCAGCGAGCCGAGCGCGCGCGTGGGGTCGCCGAGCAGCGCCACGCGCAGCATCCCCTCCGGGTAGCGCTCGGTGTGGTTGCGGATCAGGCCGACGACCACGCTCGCCTTGTTCGTGCCCGCCGGGCGCTCGATCGGGACGAGCTGCCCGTCGTCGTCGAGGTCGTGCTCGACGAACTCGCCGGGCGGGATCGCGAAGCCGGGCTCGGCCCGGACCGGCGCGAGGATCTTCACGATCTCCGCCGGGTGCAGCGTGCCGCGCCGGCGCGCGGCGACGATCCGCTGCGCGCCCTCGTCGAGCGGCTGCAGCGGCTCGGTCGGCGGCTCGCCGAGCTCGTACACGACGCCGCGGCCGGCCGGGTTGAAGATGCGCAGCACGCTGTCGTGCCCGTCGATCACGGCGCGCACCATCACCATCTCGAGCCCCAGGCCGGCGGACTCGCGGGCGAAGCGGTTGATGATCCCGGCCGCCTCGTCGAGCCCGAACTCCGGGGAGGGCCACACGTAGAGCAGCAGGCGGTTCCAGAGCAGCCGCTCGCGCGGCCCGCGGCCGGACTGGAACGAGTGCATAGCCTCGAACGCCTCGCGGACGATCCGCTCGAGCTCGGGCACGGCGGTGATGCGCCCCGTCTCGTCGCGGACCGGTGTGAGGTCGCGGATCTCGGCGAGCGCGACGAGCCGTTCGTCGCGCGGGTTCTCGCGCGCGACGGCGCGGAACAGGTACATGTCCTGGGCCGACGGCAGGCGCTCGAGCTCGAAGTTGGCCAGCCGCCAGATGTCCATGCGGTCGGCCATCATCGGGTGCAGGCCTCGGAAGGTGTGGTCCTCGGCGAACGCGCCCTCCGGGCCGCGAGAGAACGTGAAGACGTCGACGGGCCCGACGAGCACGATCCGCGCCAGGCTCGGCGGCAGGTCGACCTCGCCGAGCAGGCGCTCGAGCTCGTCGTGCTCCTCGTCGCGAGCGTACAGATCGGCCAGCAGGATCTCGTGCGGCGGCAGCGTGCGCCCGTGCGCCGCGAGCGCATGCAGCGCTCCGGCCAGGTCGTCCGGCTCGCCGAGCGTGGCCGCCACGTGGTGGCGCATGCCGAGGTGCTCATAGTCGGCGAGCACGAACGGCACGCCCTCGATCAGCCGCTGCTCGACACGCCCGAGCGGGCGGATGCGGTAGTAGCGGCGCGTCATCGCCTCCACGAGCGGCCCGGCGTGCCCCACGCGGCGGCTCAGCAGGGGGGCGAGCGGCTGCGGGCAGTCGACGAGCGCGGCGAGGAGCTCGTCGCGGTCCTCGCGGTCGGGGTCGTCCGCGAGCGCGGCGACGTGCGCCTCCATCTGCGTGTACGTCTCGTCGCGGCTGGCGTTCACGAGCGGCGCGTCGCACGTCCGCCAGCGCAGCTCGCGGGCCAGCTCGGCGAGCGCGGGCTCGCGGGGGGCCAGCGCGGCCTCGAGGCGGTCGAGCACGCCGCGCAGCTCGTCGCCGCCAGGGTGGTCGGCCTCGAGGTGGCGCGTGAGGATCTCCCGCACCGCCGCGCGGCCGGTCTCGGCGCGCTGCTGGGAGAGGAAGAGCCGATAGGCCGCGTCCTCGAGCGCGGCGGTGCGCTCGAGACCGTCCACGCCGTAGTGGCCGACCGCGCGCTCGAGCGCGGTCACGAAGCGGTCGGGGAGGCCCTCGGCGCCCGGGTCGAGCGAGCGCAGAAAGGCGTGCAGGTGCTCCTGCGGGCTGCCCATCAGCTCGTCGTCGTCGGCATGCGGGCGGTTGAGCCCGCGCACGTCGGCGTAGACGCCGAGCAGCCGCTGCTCGCCCTCGCGGTCGGCGGGCGCTGCGCGCAGCTGCTCGACGATCCGGCGGGCCTCGCGCGGCGGGACGTCGTAGCCGAGCACGAGCCAGGTCAGGCGCTCGAGGCCGCCGATGTCGGCCTCGGCGTCCGCGAACGTCATGCGCTCGGCTTCGGCCGCCGCCGGCGCGTCCTCGAGCGGCTCGATCTGGAGCAGCGGGCGTCCCGCGACGACGTGCACGTTGGGAGCAGCGAGCACCTGCCGGACGCGGCCGTGCACTGGCGCCGTCAGCGACGTCTCCATCTTCATGCTCTCGGTCACGGCCACGACGTCGCCGGGCTGCACCTCGTCGCCCTCGCTGACCGGGATCGCCACCACCACGCCGGGCGCGTGGCTGCGGACGAGGCCGCCCTCGTCGCGCGAGATGCGGTGGGGCACGCCGTTGACCTCGACGAGCAGGTCGGTGTCCTGCAGCGCGGTCAGCGTGCGGTAGGCGCGCCCGCCGAACGTCAGGCGGTGCTGGTGCGCGGAGAGCTGCTCGACCTGCGCCTCGATGCGGGCGCCGTCGACCTCGACCTGGTAGCGGCTCGGGCCGACCTGGAAGACCGTCATGCGGTAGCTCGCGCCGCGGTGCAGGAGGTCGATCTGGCAGCCGACGTTGGCCTCCGCCTCTGGGCGCCCGCGGCGGGCGAGCGCGTAGAAGCGGCCGCGGTCGGCGGCGGTCGCCTCGTCGCAGAGCGCGATCGCGGCCTGCACGAGCGCGGCGTCGGCGTGGCGGACGGGCTGCACGTCGCCCTGCGCCTGCAGGCGGTCGAGCCAGCCGGTGTCGACGTCGCCGGCGCGCAGCTCCGGGCGGTCGAGCAGCTCGAGCAGGAAGCCCTGGTTGGTGGTGCCCTCGTCGAGCGTGACCATCATGTCGGCGACCGCGCGGCGCAGGCGCGCGATCGCCTGCTCGCGGGTCGCGCCGTGGGCGATGATCTTGGCGATCATCGAATCGAACTCCGGCGGCACCGAGTCGCCCTCGGCGACGCCGCTGTCGACGCGGATGCCGGGGCCGGTCGGCAGGCGCAGGAGCGTGATGCGTCCCGGCGAGGGGGCGAAGCCGAGCGCCGGATCCTCCGCGTTGAGGCGCACCTCGATCGCGTGGCCGCGCGGCGGCGGCGGGTCGCCCTCGAGCCGGCCGCCGGCCGCGATGTGCAGCTGCAGGGCGACGAGGTCGACGCCGGTCACGACCTCGGTCACGGGGTGCTCGACCTGCAGGCGCGCGTTGACCTCCATGAACGAGAAGCGCTGCTCGGAGGGCTCGTAGAGGAACTCGGCGGTGCCCGCGCCGCGGTAGCCGACCTCGCGCGCGAGCCGGATCGCCGACGCGGCCAGCTCCTCGCTCCTGCTCGGGCGTAAGCACGGGGCTGGCCGACTCCTCGACGACCTTCTGGTGGCGGCGCTGGTAGCTGCAGTCGCGCACGCCGAGCGCCCACACGCCGCCCTGGCCGTCGGCCACGAGCTGGACCTCGACGTGGCGCGCCGCGCCGACGAGCCGCTCCATCAGCACGCTCGGGTCGCCGAACGACTGCTCGGCCTCGGCGCGGGCGCGCTCGTAGGCGGTGGGCAGCTCGGCGAGGTCGTCGACGCGGCGCATGCCGCGCCCGCCGCCGCCGGCCGCCGCCTTGATCATCAGCGGGCACGCCGAGGCGCTCGCCCTGCTCGACCGCCTCCTCGACGGTCTCGACCGGCGCCGCCGCTCCAGGGCGCCACGGGAACGCCGGCCTGCTCGGCCAGCTTCTTGGCCTCGATCTTGTCGCCCAGCGCGCGCATGACGTCGGCGTCGGGGCCGACGAAGACGATCCCGAGGCGTCGCGCACAGCTCGGCGAACGCGGGGTGCTCGGCGACGAAGCCCCAGCCGACCCAGGCGGCGTCCGCCTGCGTCTCGGTGAGCGCGCGCTCGAGGCGCTCGTAGTCGAGGTAGGCGCTGCGGCCGTCGACCAGCGCGGGCCCGAGGTTGTAGCCCTCGTCGGCCTGGCGTGCGAACAGCGCGTGGCGCTCCTGCTCGGTGTAGAGCGCGATCAGGCGGATCGGGTCTTCGCGCGCGTCGTTCAGCTCGCGGACGGCGTGGATGGCGCGCATCGCCGCCTCGCCGCGGTTGACGATGGCGAGACGGCGGAAGTCGGGCACGGGCCGCAGCTTGTCCGGCGCGCGCGGGGATTCCAACCCACCGGCGCGGCGCAACCCGCCAAACGGCGGGGTACGTGTCGGATGCCGTGACGGCCGAGCGCCTCTCCTCTCTCGACGCCTCGTTCCTGGCCGTGGAGGGCCCAGCCTCGCCGATGCACGTCGGCTGGGTGGCGGCCTTCGACCCGCCGGAGCGCGGCCGGCGACCGAGCTTCGACGAGCTGCTCGAGCACGTCGCCGGCCGCATGGGGCGGGCGCCGCGCTACCGGCAGAAGCTGGCGGAGGTGCCGCTGGGGATGCACGACCCGGTGTGGGTCGACGACGCGAGCTTCGATCCCGCCGCCCATCTGCTGCGGGCCGACGGCGCGGAGCTCTCCGCGATCGTGGACTCCGCACTCTCCACGCCGCTGCCGCGCGACCGGCCGCTGTGGGAGATCACGATCGCGGCCGAGCTCGAGGACGGCCGCGTGGCGATCGTGGGCAAGATGCACCACTGCATGGTCGACGGGGCGGCCGTGGTCGAGCTCGGCAACCTGATGCTCGATCCCAAGCCCGGCGGCCGGCGCTTCGGGCGCGACGAGTGGACGCCCGCGCCGGTGCCGACGCCGGGCGCGCGGCTGGGGCGGGCGATCGCCGACCGGATCGGCGACGCGGCGGCGCTCGCCGTGGCGCCGGCGGCGCTGTTGTCGCCGGCGCGGATGGCAGGGGTCGCGCGGGGCGCACGCACGTTGTCGCACGTGGTGCTCCCGCCGGCGCGCAGCTCGGTGCTCAACCAGCCGGGATCGGCGCGCCGCCACCACGTGCGCGTCACGCGCTCGCTCGGCGACGCTGCGCGCGGTCCGCCGGCGGTTCTCGGTCACGCCCAACGACGTCGTGCTCGCCGCGTGCGCGGGCGCGCTGCGGCGGTTCCTCGAGCGGCGCGGCGAGGCGCCCGCGCCGCTGAAGGTGATGGTGCCTGCTGACGTGCGCTCGAGCGAGGACGACGCGGGCACCGGCAACCGCATCTCGTTCGTGTTCCTCGAGCTGCCGTGCGAGGAGCCCGACCCGGTGCGGCGCCTGCGGCGGATCGGCGCGGCGACCGGCGCAGCGCCGCCGCGACGGCGACGCCGAGGGGCTCGACGCCGCGCTCGCGTTGCTGGCCCGTACGCCGGGGCCGCTGCAGCACGCGTTCGCACACGCGTTCGCGCACCCGAGGCTGTTCAACCTCACGATCTCGAGCGTCCCGGGCCCGGCGATGCCGCGCTACCTGCGCGGCTGCCGGCTGCGCGAGGTCTGGTCGGCCGTCCCGCTCGCCGATCGCCACGCGCTCTCGATCGGGGTCGTGACGGTGGCGGGGAATGCGTGCTTCGGGGTGTACGCGGACGCGCTGGCGCTGCCGGACGCGGAGGAGCTGGGGGCGGACTTGGACGCCGCTTTGGATGAGCTCGTGGCGTTGGTGTAGACGAACGTCAACTGCGGCTGGGTAGGGAGGGTGGGGGCTCGGGGCGTGCGACGAGGGAGCATTTCGCGCCACTCCGGCCGCGGTCGGCCGGAGTGGTGAAGTTCGCCGCGGCCGAAAACGGACACGTCGCCGCCGCTCACGACGAGAGTCGCGCGATGCTGACTTCTGCACGCTCCCGTGCTCCCCCTCAATGCCGCCGTTGACGTTCGCCGCAGGCGTCACAGCACCGGCAGCGCAGCCTCCAGCACCGCCTGCGCCCGCACCGCACCAGCGAGCCCGTCGCGCGGCAGCCGCCGGGCCCGCAGCCGCACGAAGAACTCGCGCACCGCGTCGGCGGCGTCGGGTGGCGCTCCGACCCAGCGCTCCGGCTGCCCGCCGCCGCGGACGAGCTCGAGCACGCCCTCGCGCAGGACCGCGGTCCCCGCGCCGCCGGCGATCACGAGCTCGAGCCCGCCCGGGCGGGTCGCCCAGCTCGCGCGCACGGTCAGCGGCACGCCCGCCCACGTTCCGACCGCGGTGCCGCCGAGGTCGCCGCGCCGCCCCGCGGCCCGGTCGAGCGCGACCGCGGCGAGCGTCGGCGGCTCGTCCGCCGGCAGCGCCGCGAGCGCGTCGACCAGGTGCAGCGCGAGGTCGCCGAACCCGCCGACGCCCGCCCGCGCCGGGTCGCGCATCCACGCCACCGGCCCGTCGAACCAGCCGTCGAGCGCACCCGGATGGCCGAACGCCGCCGACACGCTCGCGAGCCTGCCGAGCAGCCGCTCGCGCAACACCTCGCGCAGGCGGCGCAGCGCCGGGAGCTCGCGCAGGAAGAGCGCCGCCGCCGCGGGCGTCCGGCTGCGCTCGATCTCCCGCGCGACCGCGCGCGCGTCGGCCGCCGAGCGGGCGATCGGCTTCTCGACGAGCAGCGGGCGTCCGGCGCGCGCGGCACGCACGCACAGGCCCGGCCGCTCGTCCGTCGGCGCGCAGATGACGACGGCGTGAGCGCGACCGATCGCGGTCTCGGCGCGCGACACCGCCGCGCCCGAGATGGCGACCGGAATCGCCGACGGGTCGGCGTCCCAGGCCGCGACCAGGCGCAGCTGAGGCTCTGAGGCGAGCAGGCCCAGCACGTTCGGTACGTGCGGATGGGCGCAACCGAGCAGCGCGACGTCGATCACCGGCCCGCGCATGCTGCCACGCCCGGGCGGACGGCACCTTGGTGCCGCCCGCCCTCAGGCGCGTCGACCCTCAGCCCGTCACGGTGAACGACCGCTTCAGCTCGGCCTTCGAGCTGTTCCCCGCGTAGACGTCGATCTGGCCTCGCTCGACGACGAACTTGCCACGGTTGTCGTAGAAGCCGAAGTCGCTCTTGTCCAGCTTGAACGTGACCGTCCGCCGCTGGCCCGGCTCGAGCGTCACCCGCTCGAAGCCGCGCAGGCGCCGGACCGGCTGCGAGAGGCTGGCCACGGGGTCGTTGATGTAGAGCTGCACGACCTCGTCACCCGCGCGGCCGCCGGTGTTGCTGACGTCGACCGACGCGCTGATCGTGCCCTTGCGCGAGACGCGCGAGGAGCTCAGCCGCAGGTTCGAGGTCTCGAACGTCGTGTAGCTCAGGCCGTGGCCGAACACGAACAGCGGGTCGCAGCTCGGGATGTCCCGGTGCTGCGAGTTCCACTTGACGCCCTTGTTGCAGGGCCGTCCGCCGGGCTCGTGGTTGTAGTAGATCGGCACCTGCCCGACCCGGTACGGGAACGACGCCGGCAGCTTGCCGCCGGGGTTGACCTTCCCGAACACGACGTCGGCGACCGCCGGCCCGGCCTGTACGCCGGGGAACCATGCCTCGAGGATCGCGGGCGCGTCGCCCATGATGTTCTCGAGCGCCAGCGGGCGGCCGTTGAACAGCACGACCGCGACCGGCTTGCCGGTCGCCTTGATCGCCCGGAGCAGCTCCTCTTGCGCGACCCGGCAGGTCGAGCGTGCTACGGGCGTTGGCCTCGCCGCTCATCTCGCGCGTCTCGCCGAGGGCAAGCACGACCTGGTCGGCCGCGCTCGCTACCGCGACGGCCTCGGCGAAGCCGGCGTCGGACTGGCAGCCCTCCGGATCGCGTCCCGTCCGGCGGGTGCGGGACCTCGGTGTTCGAGAGCTTGCAGCCCTCGGCGTAGGTCGTCGGAGCGGTGTTCTGCTCGTCGATGCCGTCGAACACCGTGACGACGTCGTTGTCGTCACCGCGCCCCCACCACGGGCCCAGCATGTCGTGCTGGTTCCTGGCCAGCGGGCCGATCACCGCCGTCGACTTCGACGCGTCGAGCGGCAGCACGTTGCCCTCGTTGCG
Organism: uncultured Solirubrobacteraceae bacterium; assembly: GCA_963838655.1. GTDB lineage: Bacteria > Actinomycetota > Thermoleophilia > Solirubrobacterales > Solirubrobacteraceae > DASSUW01. The sequence goes on from CAWIRW010000008.1 coordinate 203,695, forward strand.
CAGCAGCACCATCGAGCGCCCGGCGGCCTTGCGAGCGGCCGCGACCGCGTCCGGCCTCAGCATCTGCGCCTCGGCCTCCTCCGGGGTGAACTGTGCGTACGGGTTCTCGAACAGGCCGGCGCGGAACTTCACGCGCAGGATCCGGCGCACCGCGTCGTCGATCCGTCGCATCGAGATCCGGCGCTGCGCGAGCAGCTGCTCGCCGAAGTCGCGGATCAGCTCGCTCGTCATCTCCGAGTCGACGCCCGAGTTGAGCGCCAGGGCAGCGGCGGCCGGTCCGTCGGCGGCCACGCCGTGCCCGCACTCGCCCTCGTCCGGGTTTCGCGGCGGGCAGGCCCGCAGCTCGGCGACGGCCGTCCAGTCGCCCTCCACGAAGCCGTCGAAGCGCCACTGGCGCTTAAGGACGTCGTTCATCAGGTAGCTGTTGCCGCAGCCCGGCGACCCGTTGATCGAGTTGAACGAGCACATGATCGTGTCGGCGCCCGCGTCGACCGCCGCCTTGAACGGCGGCAGGTACATGTTCCACAAGCGCTGCAGGGACATGTCAGTCGTGGCGTAGTCGCGCCCCGCCTCCGGCTCACCGTAGGCCGCGAAGTGCTTCGGGCTGGAGATCATCCGGTCGAGCTTGCTGTAGTCGCGGCCCTGGATCCCCTTCACGCGTGCGGCACCCATGACCGAGTTCAGGTACGGGTCCTCGCCCGCGCCCTCGGAGATGCGGCCCCAGCGCGGCTCGTGCGAGACGTCGACCATCGGGGCGTAGGTCTGCTTGAGCCCGACCGCCGTCGATTCGCGGGAGCCGAACTTGCGAGTCGGACGCCGCCATCTTCGGGTCGAAGCTCGCGCCGGTGCCGAGCGGGATCGGGAAGACGGTCCGGTAGCCGTGGATGGTGTCGAACGCGAACAGGATCGGAATGCCCAGCCGCGACTCCTCGACGGCGATCTCCTGGAGCCGTCCGGATCCGCGCCGGGTCGGTGAGGCTGAGGATCGAGCCGAGACCGTTGCGGGCCTCCTCCTCGCCGGCCTCGCCCGCGACCTTGAAGTCCGGCAGCAGCGCGATCTGCTGCAGCTTCTCCTCGAGCGTCATGCGCGCCAGCAGCCGGTTGACACGCCGCTCGACGCTGCGGTCGGCCGCCTGCCGCGCAGGCTTGAGGGCCGCTTCGTCGCTCGACCGCGTCCCGGCCACCACGCCGCCGGCCGCCCCCATGCTGAGTGCGACCACCACCGTGGCGATCGCGGCCCTGCGCCTGTTCTGCCTCATCGACCTCTCCTTTGCCTCATCCGCAGGCGTTGCTGGTGTCCTGGCCGCGCGTGCCGCTGCAGCGGTTGACCCCGCGGCCACCTTCGAGGTGGTCAGCCCCTCGCCCGCCCGCAAGGCGATCGTATCCGGGTCCGCCGGCGAGCACATCCTCGCCGTTGCCGCCCTTCAGGCGGTCGTCGCCGGCGTCTCCGTAGAGCGTGTCGTCGCCGCTCTCCCCCGAGACGCGGTCGTCGCCGCCGTCGCCGAAGACCGCGTCGTCTCCGCCGCCGCCGACGATCCGGTCGTCGCCCCCGCCGGCGCAGATGACGTCGGCCCGTCGCGTCCCGCGCAGGCGGTCGTCGCGGCCTGTCCCGGTGATCGTGCAGCCGCGTGGATCGCTGTTGAACTCCTCGACGCCGATGACGGGCCGCAGCGCGCGCTCGGTCGCACGCGTGGCGAACGCGTCACGCAGCATGTCGCCGCCGAGCGCGTTGCCGATCGCCGCCATGATCATTCCCTGGTCGAGCGACAGGTAGAAGTCCGACGCCACGCCGCTGTCGACGTTGACGCTGTCCCGGAAGCCCCACTTGTCGTACATCTCGAAGTCGTTCTCGAGCCGCCGGAGGTTCGCGAGCGCCCGCCGGGGCTCCCACCGGAGGGCGAGGAACGCCGCGTGGGGCGTGACGACGCCGTTGGTGTAGGCCGACGGCGGCGGCTCGGGCTGCGGCTCCCGGCCGGGGCAGCCGGAGAACCCGGCGTCGACCAGGGTGCTGTCCTCGTTCGACGGGTAGCCGTTGGGGTCCATCCCGATGCGCGTCGACGCCGTACGCCGCGTAGCCGCCCTCCGGGACGTTGGCCGGCGAGAAGCCCCAGTAGCCGTACTGCGCCTGCTCGAGCCCGTGGTGGATCTGGGCTCTGCGCGGTCAGCGGGTGGTTCGCTCTCCAGCTGCCGGGCGCCCAGCGGTCCTCGGGCACGAACAGCGGCGGCATCAGCGCCTCGAACATGCTGCCGCCCCAGGACGGCGTCACCCGCGTGCCGGCGTACGGGTAGGCGCCCTCGAAGACGTCGACCCCGTAGTTGTAGGAGGTGAAGCCCAGCGGCCGCGTCTCCTGCCAGCTCCAGTCGCAGGTGTCCGGGAAGCTGCGCCAGGTGCCGAAGTAGTGTCGGGCGGGGATCTCACCCTTCGCGATGCCGATGTAGCTGGCGATCCGGCTCTCGCTGACGGTCGTGTCGTAGCAGCACACCACCTGGCCCGTGCTCGGCACGTAGTGGAACATGATGCGGTTGACGTCCGGCCGGTAGTAGAAGCCGAAGTTCATCGAGTCGAACAGCGCCCTCGCGCGTGCGGTGAGCTCCGGGACCCGGCGCTCGACGACGCGCAGGCCGGTGGCCAGCCATCCGTTGTCGACCGACGAGAGGATCGGTTCCAGCGGCTCGCCCGTCGGCGGCCAGCTGGTCAGCTTCTCTCCCGTGCGGTGGTCGTACCAGTTGAAGTACTGGCCGCTCTCGACGTGGCGCTCCATCCGCTCGAGCGTCCCGATCGTGGCGGTGAGGCGCGACACGGTCTCGGCGTGGCCGATGATGCCGAGCCGCTCCGCGACCAGCGCGCTCCACATGTAGGCGCCGATGTTCGTGGTCGAGGTCTGCACGCTGCGGGTGCCGTCGGCGCGCAGGCTGTCGGCGGGCAGGCCGGTGGTCTCGTCGGTCATCGCGACGAACGAGCGCCAGGTGTCGGCGCCGTAGCGCTGCAGATCCTGCTGCGCCGTGGCTGCCGCCGGCCACGCGAACGCAACGAACACCAACGTCGCGAGAATGCGGGTCTTCATCTCTCCCCCTATCAGCCCCGAGCGCCGATGCGCCTGTCGGCGAAATCCCCCGTGCCGTGCTGAGCTAAACGGCTTCAGCTCAGCCCGAGCTCGCGCGCGCGGCCCGCGGCTTCGACGCGCGAGCGGCAGTCGAGCTTGCGCAGGATGTTGCGCACGTGCATGTCGACCGTCCGCGGGCTGAGGAACAGCTCTTGGGCGATCTCGCGGTTCGTTCGGCCGAGCGCGAGCAGCTGGACGACCTCGCGCTCACGGCGTGACAGCCCGGAGCCGTCGGCGTCCGCCGCGGCGCGCCGGCCGAGCCGCTCGACGACCGACTCGCCGAGCGCCGCCACCTCGCGCGCGGCCTCGGCGGCCAGCGGCCTGGCGCCGAGCTTGCGCGCCGCGCGGTAGGCGTCGCGAAGGTGCTCGAGGCCGACGTCGCGCTCCCCGGCGGCGGCGAGCGCGACGCCCGCGCGCAGCTCGATCTGTGCTCGCTCGAACGGCATGTCGAGGCCGCGGTGGAGCTCGACGGCGCGCGCGAGCTGGTCCGCGGCGGCGCCGGGGTCGCCGTCGAGCAACGCGGCCTCCGCGAGCGCGTGGCCGAGCGCGGCGAGCGCGTCGGCGTGGCCCGTCTGGGAGGCGATCCGCGTGAGCGCCTCCGCGCACGCGTGGGCACCGCCGGCATCGTCGTGCGCGGCGCAGAAGGCGGCGCCCCAGCGGAGCGCGCCGACGGCGTAGTGGTGATCGTCGCTGTCCTCGAAGCGGGCGAGGATGTCCCGGCAGCGCTTCCGCGCCTCGTCGTGGTCGCCTTCGGCGGCGGCCACGCGCGCGAGCGCGGCCGTGGTGTCGACCGTCATGTTGTAGTGGCCGAGCCCCGCGGCGACGCCGAGCGACGAGAGCAGCAGCCGGCGCGCGGAGCTGGACCGGCCCTGGTACGCATGGATCGCTCCGAGCAGGCCCTCGGCCACGAACACCGCGCTGCCGGCGGCGATCATCTCGCGGCTCATGTCGGCCGCCCGCTCCCAGTCGCCGCGCTCGCGCAGGACGTACGCCATGCAGGTCACGCAGGCGACCTCGGTGCCCGCGTCGGGACTGGCGCGGCAGAGCTGGAGCGCGGTGTCGAGCGCCTCCTGCGCGCGGCGGTAGTCGGCCGAGTCGTAGAGCGTGACGCTGAGGCGCTGGTACAGCTCGGCGGCCACGCCGGTCAGCTCGTGCTCGAGCGCGAGCGCGAGGCCGCCGCGGACGATCTCCAGCCCGCCTGCGTACTCGCCGTGCTTGGCGCGCGCGAGGCCCTCGAGGCCGAGCGCGCGGACCCGGAGGTCGAGCCGGCCCGCCGCTTCCGCCTGCTCGCGCGCGGTGAGCGCGAGCGCGATCGCCTCGGCGTGCTTGGCGGCCAGGCGTCGCTGGTTCGCCATCGCTAGATGCTCGGTGGCGGCGTCGGCCGGCGAGCCGCTCGCCGCGTACGCCTCCGCGGCGGTGCGGCGCGCGGCGAACGCCGCCTCGCGGTCGCCCCTCAGCTCCTGCACGGCCGCGAGCTCGCGCTCGGCGCCGGCCTGCGCCCGCTGATCGCCGGCGGCGTGATGGAGGGCGCTGAGCTCGCGCCAGGCGCGCGCCGCCTCGGCCAGCTCTCCGGCCAGCTGCGCGCAGCGCCCGTAGCGCGTGAGCGCGGCGACGCGGCGCGGCTCGTCGCCGGCCTCGGGCCAGAGCTCGAGCGCCTGGCGGCTCGCCTCGGCCGCGTCGCGGTAGGCGTGCACGCCCTCGGATTCGGCGGCTGCCTCGAGCAGCGCCACGCGGGCGCGGTCACCGGCGCGGGCACCGAGCCAGTGGCGCGCCAGGTCGCGGCTCGGCGCGCCCGCGGCCTCGAGCGCCTCCGCGAGCGCGCGGTGCAGCGCCCGGCGCCGCATCCACGGCACGTCCGCGTACACCGCCTCCTGCGTGAGCGCGTGCCGGAAGGTGGCCTCCTCGCGCACGACGCCGCGCTCGACCAGCTCCGACAGCCCTTCGGCGCTCGACGAGCGAGGCGACGAGCTCGGGGTCGAAGCGCTCGCCGGCCACAGCGGCGACCTCCGCTGCGGCGCGGCCCTCGGCCGACAGCTCCGACAGGCCGATGAGCACGGCGTCGCGGACGGTCTCGGGCAGCGGGACCTCGCCCGCCTGCACCGCGCCGTCGAGGCGCAGCGCGGAGGCGAGCTCCTCGACGAAGAACGGGAGGCCCTCCGCGCGATCGTGGATCGCGCGCGCGAGCCCGGGCGCGGGCGGCTCGCCGAGCGCGTGCGCGAGGAGCTGCGCCGTCTCGTCGAGCTCGAGCGCACGCAGGTGGATCTCGTCCAGCCGCCCGGCGCGTCGCAGGTCGTTCCGCAGCCGCCGGATCGCGTGGTCGCGCGGCAGCCCGTCCGAGCGGTAGGCGGCGAGCACGAGCAGCGGCAGCTCGCGCACCGGCTCGGCGAGCGCGGCGAGCAGCTCGAGCGTGGCTGCGTCCGACCACTGCAGGTCGTCGAGCACGACCAGCGCGCGGCCGGCCTGCTCGAAGGCGCAGCGCAGCGCCTCGAACAGCGCCGGGCGGTCGGGCGACCGGGGCGGGATCTCCGAGCTCCGGCAGCAGGAGCGCGAGCAGGCGCTTCAGCGGGCCGCAGCCCTCGAACGCGTGCGGGTCGGCGCGCAGGAGGCCGCGCAGCACGGCGATCACGGGCGCGTACGGCGCCGAGCCGCCATGGGTCGCGGTGCCGCGCAGGACGGTGGTCGCGTTGTGGCCAGCTCCGCGGCCAGCCGCGTCTTGCCGACGCCGGCCTCGCCGCTCAGCAACACGAGCGATCCCGCGCCCTCGCAGGCCTGCTCCAGCGCGCTCTCCGAGACGGGCGCGCTCGGCGCCCCGACCGACCAGGCCGCTCATGGGTCGACTCTATGCCCGAAATACGGCATACGGGCAGAGAAAGTACGGCGTTCCGACGCTACCTCGCGGGCTCTTTGCGGCCTAGCGTGCGACGGGTCATCGACGACCGAAGGAGCACGTGATGGATCTCTACGTCATCCGCCGCCGCAACGGCATGGGCCACTGCCGAGGACCTCCAGGCCGCCGCCGCGCGATCGAGGAGCGAGGGCGACAAGGAGGGCTCGGGCGTTCGCTGGATCCGCAGCTACGTCGTCACCGAGGAGAGCGACGAGCTCGGCACGGCGTGCGTCTACGAGGCCGAGAGCCCCGAGGCGATCATGGCGCACGCGGCCGCTTCGGGTCTGCCCGCCGACGAGATCACGCCGGTGGCGGACACCGTCATCGTCCGGCCGGACCCCGTCGCGGCGCGCGCGTAGCGGGGGGCGCCATGATGGGTTCGCTGTCATGGCGCCGAGCACCCTCACGCCGCATGAGCTGAGCCTGCACGGACACCGGGTCACGTACCGGGTTGCCGGTCGTGGCCCGGTGCTCCTGCTCCTGCACGGCATCACGAACTCGTCGCAGACCTGGGAGCACGTCGCGCCGCTGCTGAGCGAGCACTTCACGGTGCTCGCGCCCGACCTGCTGGGCCACGGCGAGTCGGCGACGCCGCGCGGGGACTACTCGCTCGGCGCCCACGCGACCGGCGTGCGCGACGTGCTGACGGCGCTCGGCCACGAGCGGGTGACCGTGGTCGGGCACTCGCTCGGCGGCGGGATCGCGATGCAGTTCGCGTACCAGTTCCCCGAGCGCTGCGAGCGGCTCGTGCTCGTGTCGAGCGGCGGGCTGGGGCGCGAGGTGCACCTGTTGCTGCGGGCGGCGGCGCTGCCGGGCGCGGACTGGGTGCTGCCGTTCATCACCTCACCGCAGCTGATCGGCCTCGGGCGGAGCCTGGGTTCGCTCCTGCGCCGCGCGCGGCTCGCTCCGAGCGGGGACGTCGCGGTGCTCGCTCAAGGCTTCGCGTCTTTGGACAACGCGGGCTCGCGGCAGGCGTTCCTGCACACCGTCCGGGCGGTGATCGAGCCCGGCGGCCAGCGCGTCAGCGCCAACGACCGGCTGGCGCTGGCGGCGCTGATGCCGACCCTGATCGTGTGGGGCGAGCGGGACTCGATCATCCCGGTCGACCACGGGCGCGCCGCTCACGAGGCGATGCCGGGGAGCCGGCTTGAGGTGTTCCCCGGTGCCGGCCACATGCCGCACGACGACGACCCGGAGCGCTTCGCCGCGATCCTGTCGGAGTTCTGCGAGGAGACCGACGCTGCCGAGCTGACCGCCGATCACTGGCGGCCGATCCTGGAGAGGACGGCTAGCGCCGGCGCTTCAGCCGGCGCACGAACCGCCGCAGCCGCTCGCCTGGCTTGAGCACGACCGCGCGCAGCACGACGGTGCCGTCAGGCCGGAGTTCGGGAAGCAGCTCGAAGGCGGGCATGGCGAGCATGGTGGGGGCGAACCTGAGGCGCGGATCAAGATTGCTTACGAAGAGTATGTGGCGGCTGGCGAGGTTGCCGGCGAGCTGACCGAGCCCGAGCGGGTCATCTGAGCGCCGCGACCTCCTGCCAGGTAAGCGTCGCGGAGCCGGACGACGAAGCGCGCCATCGCGGGATCACAACGGTATCATCGCGGGAGTATGGCTATGACCCTGCGCCCACCGACGAGCAGGCCGCGGCGCTGCGCGCACAGGCCGGCAAGGAGGGGCGGAGCATGCAGCAGGTCGCGCGCTCCGCGCTGGAGCGACTATCTCCTGGGGCGAAGACGACCAGCGGACGGATGCCTGGCGCGGCAGGGTGCGGAGCGGTTCACGAGGTGCTGCGCCGGCTCGGCGAGTGACGCGGTTCCTCACCGTCGAGCAGGCGCTCCGCATCGCTCGCATCGGCGTTGGCGGGCCGATCCGCGTGCGCGACGTCGGGCTGCTCGAGGCGGCGGTGCACCGGCCGCGAGCGAGCGTCCTCGGGCAGGGCGCCTATCCCGAGCTCCTCGAGAAGGCGGCGGCGTTCTCGGCATTCGCTCGCGCGCAATCATCCGCTCGTCGACGGCAACAAGCGGTCGCGTGGCTCGCGACGTGGGTGTTCCTCGCGAAGAACGACGTCGTCCCGGACCCGGAGGACGACCAGGCCTTCGACCTCGTCGTCGCGGTCGCGGCGGCACGATCGATGACGTCGGGGAGATCGCCGCGAGCGCGGGACGCCTTCCCACGAGCGGTAGCCTGAGCGGCATGGCCAGGTCGACCGCTCTGGCTCGGCCCCGCAGCGGCCGGGTGATCGCGGGGCGTGTGCGTCGCGCTTGCTCGGCGCTTTGACATCAAGCCGTGGCAGGTCCGCGCCCTGTTCCTGATCTCGTGCCTGCTGCCGGGGCCACAGTTCCTGCTCTACATCGCGCTGTGGGTCATCCTGCCCAGCGACTGACACGCCGCCTGCCCCCGTACCACGCGTGGGTGCACGAGACGCCGCTGATCGACGTCGTCGTGTGCGTGGTCGCGGTCGCCAGCGTCGTGGTCGGCGGGCACGCGGGCCTCTACTTCATGCTCGGGGCGGCGACGGGACGCTGGGACATCGCGCTCGCGGCCGCGCAGTTCTTCGTCTACATCGCGATCGCCAACGTCGTCGTCGACGCCTGGCGGCGCTGGTACCGCCACCACGGCTAGCGAGCTAGGGCCGCAAGCGAGCGAAGCGCGCCAGGATTGAGGACAGCCCGGCATCGCCCGATGTACCAGGACGAACCAGTGGGTCGAGGCCCACCGCGGCGGGCGGTCACTGAAGCCCAACCGCGTGGCGACCTGGCCGTCGAGGGTGCCGGCTTCGGGATCGACTTCACCAAGCGGACTACTCGACCCGCGCTACCGTCGGCCGACAACCAGCAGGTACTCGTACGGGTACTCGGCCGGCCGGTCCTGGCGGTGCCTGATTCGCACGCGGTGGCGAACTCGAGGAAGTCGCGATCGAGCGCCGCGAGCCGGTCGGGCTCGTCCGCGAGCCGGCGCGGAGCGCGACCATCGGCCCGAAGGTTTCCTTGAAGAACTCGCAGTACGCGGCGGGATCGCCGGTGCTCCGCTCCACGTAGGACCGGCGGGTC
>CAWIRW010000009.1:0-54294 GCA_963838655.1 uncultured Solirubrobacteraceae bacterium
CACGCCGCCGAAGAAGAAGAGGTCGATGCCGCTGACCGCGATCCCCTCGCGGCGGGCGGCGACGGCGTGGCCCAGCTCGTGCAGCAGGATCGACCCGAAGAACCCCAGCGCGGCGCCGACCGAGCAGGCGAAGGCGGCCGAGGGGTCGTCCAGCACCCGCTCGAAGGCCCGGTTGAGGTAGAAGATGAACAGGAACAGGACGAGGAACCACGAGGCATTCACACCCACGCGAATGCCGAAGATGGTCGCCAGCCTGAGAGAGCTGCCTCCGAGCAAGGGACGTCAATGGTGGCATAGCCTCCCGGCATGGCTCATGACGTGACATTCATTCCCGGTGACGGGACCGGGCCGGAGCTCGCGGAGGCGACACGCCGGGTGCTGGAGGCCACCGGCGTCGAGTTCCAGTGGGACGAGCACCCGGCGGGCGAGGACGTCTACAACGACGAGGGCACGCCGTTCCCCGACCGCACGCTGGACTCGATCCGGCGCACCAAGGTCGGCATCAAGGGGCCGACCACCACGCCCGTCGGCTCCGGCTTTCGCTCGGTCAACGTGCTCCTGCGCAAGGAGCTCGACCTCTACGCCTGCATCCGGCCGTGCAAGGCCTACAAGGGCGTACGCACGCGCTTTCCGGAGACCGACATCGTGATCGTGCGCGAGAACACCGAGGACCTGTACGCGGGGATCGAGTTCGAGAAGGACACGGAGGCCGCCGAGAAGCTGCGCGCGTTCATCGCCGAGCTCGACGGCTCGACCATCCGCGAGCACTCCGGGATCTCCGTCAAACCGATCTCCGTGTTCGGCTCGGAGCGGATCGTGCGTGCGGCGTTCGACTACGCGCGCGGGAACGGTCGCCGCAAGGTGACGGCCGCGCACAAGGCGAACATCATGAAGTTCTCCGACGGGCTCTACCTCGAGGTCGCGCGCCGCGTCGCCGAGGAGTACCCGGACGTCGAGTTCGAGGACCGGATCATCGACAACCTGTGCAACCAGCTCGTGTCGCGCCCGGAGGAATACGACGTGATCGTGCTCCCGAACCTCTACGGCGACATCGTGTCCGATCTCGGAGCGGGGATGATCGGCGGGCTCGGCCTGGCGCCCGGCGGCAACCTCGGCACCGAGGCGGCGATGTTCGAGGCCACCCACGGGTCGGCCCCGAAGTACAAGGGCCAGAATCGGGTGAATCCCACCGCGCTGATGCTCTCCGGCGTGCTCATGCTGCGTCACCTCGGCGAGCGCGAGGCGGGAGACCGTCTCGAAGGCGCGATCGCGGCAGTGATCGAGCGCGGGGAGAAGGTCACCTATGACCTCAAGCCGACGCGCGACGATCCGTCCGCGGTCGGAACGTCACAGTTCGCCGACGCCGTGATCGAGGAGATGAATCGATGAGTTCACCAGTCAGTGTCACGGTGACCGGCGCCGCCGGGCAGATCGGCTACGCGCTGCTCTTCCGCATCGCGTCAGGCCAGCTGCTGGGCCCCGACGTTCCCGTCCGCCTGCGGCTGCTGGAGATCCCGCCGGCGGTAAAGGCCGCGGAGGGGACCGCGCTCGAGCTCTTCGACGGCGCCTACCCGCTGCTGGCCGGCGTGGACGTCAGCGACGATCCGGCCGTCGCGTTCGACGGGACGTCGATCGCCCTGCTGGTCGGCGCCCGGCCGCGCACAAAGGGCATGGAGCGGGCAGACCTGCTCGAGGCCAACGGCGCGATCTTCAAGCCGCAGGGCGAGGCGATCGCGGCCCACGCGGCCAGCGACGTCAAGGTGCTCGTGGTCGGCAACCCGGCCAACACCAACGCGCTGATCGCGATGAGCAACGCCGACGGCGTGCCGCCCGAGCGCTTCACGGCCATGACGCGGCTCGACCACAACCGCGCCGTCGCCCAGCTCGCAGACCGCACGGGCGCCGCGGTGTCGGAGATCTCGCACATGGCGGTGTGGGGCAACCACTCGCCGACGATGTACCCCGACCTGTTCAACGCCCGCGTTCGAGGGGAGCGGGCCTGGGACGTGGTCGGCGACGAGGCCTGGGTGGCCGACGAGTACATCCCGCGCGTGGGGAAGCGCGGCGCCGAGATCATCGAGGCGCGCGGCGCCTCTTCGGCGGCGTCGGCGGCCAGCGCCGCGATCGACCACGTCTACGACTGGGTGAACGGCACACCCGAGGGCGACTGGGTGTCGATGGCGGTCCCCTCGCCCGGCGCCTACGGCGTCGCCGAGGGGATCATCACCTCGTTCCCCGTCCGCACTTCCAACGGGGAGTGGGAGATCGTCGAGGGCCTCGACGTCCCCCCGTTCTCACAGGAGAGGATCGACAAGACCGTGGAGGAACTGTTAGGCGAACGTGAGGCCGTCAGAGAGGCTCGGACTCGTCGATTTGGGTTTCGCCCATCGCCCGTCGGTCGTCACCGCCGCTCGCCCAGCGGCCCAAGCGCCGACCGACGGTCGCTGTGCGACGTTACCCTCGCAGGTGCCAGCCGCGCCCTGACTTCGTGACCTTGCCCTCCTCGGCGAGGCCGGGCATCACCCGGTAGAGATAGTTCTGCTTGATCCCCATCGCCTCGGCCAGCTCGGGGATCGTGATGCCGGGGCGCTCGCCGACGAGTGACAGTGCTTGCGCGGCACGGGTGCCCGAGCCGCGCGGGCGCCCGCGGCGCCCGTTGGACGACGCTCGGGGGGAACGCCGGCGGCGGGTGGTGGTGGCGGCGGCGGTGGTGGCGGGCTTGGCCTCCACACCTGACAGTGCGCGCTCTGCCGCTTCCAAACGGTGAAACTCTTCCACCGCCGGACGCAGCTCCTTCAGCCGCGACTGGATCTCCTTGCGCTTCTCGTCGAGAAAGTCTGCCACTGGCTCCCTTTCGCTCACAGTAACGGTGAGAATCTACCGCTGAACCGGTGGCGTGGGTGAGCGAGAGGGTGCAAGAATACGGGTAGGGGGTATACTGGAGCCATGGCTTCCCACGTCCATGGCGGTCAGTCGCTCAATCGGCTGGCCTTCAGCGCGACCGTCCACTGCCTCACGGGCTGCGCCATCGGCGAGGTCCTCGGCGTGATCATCGGTACCGCGCTCGGCTGGTCCAACGGCGCCACGATCGTGCTCGCGATCGCGCTCGCGTTCCTGTTCGGCTACTCGTTCACGAGTTGGCCGCTGCTGCGCTCGGGGATGGCGCTCGCCGCCGTCATCCCGATCGCCCTCGCATCCGACACGCTCTCGATCACGACCATGGAGATCGTCGACAACGCGATCCTGCTGCTGATTCCGGGCGCGATGGACGCGGGCCTCGGCGATATCGGCTTCTGGGCCAGCCTCGCCGTCGCGCTCCTGATCGCCGGCGTGGCGGCCTACCCGGTCAACCGCTGGCTGCTCGCGCGCGGCAAGGGCCACGCGGTCGTCCACCAGCACCACGCGCACTAGCGACGGCCGTTCTCGATCAGCGCCTTCAGGCGCTCGAGCGAGTGGTTGGCCTCGCGGTCCGGGACGCCGCCGACGAGCACCCGGCTGGCGGCGGCACCGATGAAGCCTCCGGGCGCCTTGAACTCGTTCTCGTAGTCGAAGCGCGTGCGCCCGCCGTCGACCTCGCGCAGCGTGAAGCTCGTGCGGGCGTACGAGTGGGCCGGGCCGCGGCCCTCCCAGGTGGCGTGGTCGGGGCGGTCGGCCTCGGTCAGCGTCCAGCGAACCTTGAAGTTGGCGCCGCGGATGCAGAGCGTCTGGACCATCTCGTAGCCCTCGCGCGGCTCGCCGTCGTCGTGCTGGTTGACCCGCCGGTGGATCGTCACCCACTCGTCGAGTCGCGCGGGGTCGAGCATCAGGTCGTAGACCTGCTCGCGCGGAGCGTCGATGTCGATCGACGCGGTCACCAGCGTCACTTGGCGGCCACCTCCTCGGTGCTCTCCCACTCGCGCAGGGCGCGCTCGACGGCTGCTTCGAACGAGTGCAACCTAACGCCGAACGCCTCCGCCGCGTCGTCCGTGCGGGGCAGCAGGTCGCTCTCGAGCGACTCCATGAGCGGCGTGATGAAGCCGGGGTCCTCCTCGGCCACGGCCGCCGCCACGACCGACGCGACGGGAGTGAGGTTGAAGCCGAGCAGGATCGACGGGCGGTTGACGAGCATCGCGTCGGCGATGCGCGCGATCATCTGCTCGTAGGTCATCGCGTCCGGCCCGGCGAGATCCCACGAGCGGCCGGCGAGCTCGGCGGGCGCGTCGGCGGCGCGAACGAGGAACTCGAGCACGTCGCGGCCGTCGATCGGCTGCGTGCGGTTCGTGCGCCAGGCGGGCAGCGCCAGCACCGGCAGACGCTCGATCAGCCGCACGAGGAAGCGGAAGGAGCGCGAGCGCGCGCCCACGACGATCGACGCCCGGAGCGCGATCGGCTCGTCGGCGGCCTCGAGCAGCGCCTCCTCGACCGCGAGGCGCGAGGCGAGGTGGCGGGACGCGGTGCCGTTCTCCGGAACGAGGCCGCCGAGGTAGACGATCCGTCGCACGCCCGCGGCCCGGGCGGCGGTGGCGAAGCGGCGGGCGGCGCGGCGCTCGGCCGCGGGGAAGCCGTCGACCGGACCCTCCATCGAGTGGATCAGGTAGTACGCGGCATCCACGCCGTCGAGCGCCCGGCCGAGGCCGGCGCCGCTGACGGCGTCACCGATCACGACGTCCTCGAGCGTGACGCCCGCCGCCGCGACGCGCTCGCTCGAGCGGGCGAAGCCACGGACCTCGTGACCCGCCTCGTGCAGGCGCGGCACGAGCGCCGCGCCGACGTAGCCTGACACTCCCGTCACGAGCACGCGCATCCTCAGCCGCTGCCCGGCCAGTGGCCCGGAAAAACCCCGAGGGAGCGAAGTCGGCACGTCGCAGGTAGGGCGGTTTTCATCCCGTTACAGGGTATTTGCGGGGCGATCGACGAACTGTGTGCGTTTTGCGGGGAAGTGGGTTGTCGCCGTCCCGTTGCGGTGCTTTGCTCCGGCCCGGTTGTAACGGAACGGTGAACGGAGAGGCTCGGGGGATGAACGGAAGCGCCAAGGGGCGAAAGGTGACGTGCGAAGACTGCTTCTTCGGACGCAACGGGCTGTGCGCGCTGGCGCTCGACCAGCCGTGCGCGACGTTTCGTCCGGACAGTCCCGAGGGCCTGCGCCCGCCGAGTCAGATGCGCTTCGTCTTCCGCCAGGAGCGCCGCCGCCAGGCCGCCTGGCAGTTCCCGACGGCCCAGGAACAAGCAGCTCTGCACGCGTAAGCTGCCCTCGTGGAGCTGAGGGTGCTCGGCAAGTCGCCGGCCTGGCAGGACGCGGGCGGGGCGTGCAGCGGCTATCTCGTGGAGGGCGGGGGCGTGCGCGTGTTGCTCGACTGCGGCAGCGGGGTGTTCGGCAAGCTGCGCGCGGTGGTCGACTACGCGCAGGTCGACGCGGTCGTCGTGTCGCACCTGCACGCCGACCACATTCTCGACCTCGTGCCCTTCGCGTCGGGCCTCGTGTACGCGCCGCGCCACCAGCCGGTCCCGGTCGACGGCTGGCCGGGCACCGACGACCCGCCGCGCCCGCGGCTGATCGCGCCGCCGGGCGCGCGAGAGGCGTTTCGCCGGCTGTGCGCCGCCGCCGGCATGCGCGAACAGCACATCGAAACCGGCTTCGCGCTCGAGGAGTACGACGCCGACGAGGTGATCGAGCTCGGCGAGGTGCAGGTGCGCTTCCAGCCGGTCCCGCACTTCCTGCCGACCCACGCGCTCGAGGTGTCCGACGGCGAGCACCGCATCACCTACAGCGCCGACTCCTCGCCGAGCGACGACCTGTGCGCCTTCGCCCGCGACACCGACCTCCTGCTGATCGAGGCCACGCTCCCGCGCCCCGAGCGCGAAGGCCCGCGCGGCCACATGACCCCGGCCGAGGCCGGCGACCACGGCCGCCGCGCGGGAGCGCGCAAGCTCGTCCTGACCCACATCTCCGACGAGCTCGACGCCGACTGGGCGCGCGAGGAGGCGTCGCGGGCGTTCGGCGGGCCGGTCGAGATAGCCCGCGAGGGCGCGGTCTACACGGTCTGACCGCCGGCGAACGTCAACTGCGGCTGGGTAAGGAGCGTCGGGAGTCGGCCGCGGCGAGGGTGCATTTCGCACCACTCGCGAGGTTTCGGCTCGTGAGTGGGGACTTTGGCACCTATACGGTGCGTTTCGCCCACTCACGACCTGGGATCGCGTGAGTGGGGACTTATGCACGCTCCCGTACCTCCCTCAATGCCGCCGTTGACGTTGGCCCGCGCAACCGCATCGTCAAGGCGCCGCCGCCGCAGGCCGATGCAGTCCTGTGATGACCCCATCTGAGGTGACCGCGATCGACGGCGTGCGACTGCTGTCGCACCGTCCGTCCGTGCTCTACAAGGTCGAGCACCTCGCTACCGAGCCGGTGAGCGGGGACATCGCCGTCGACGGCCTGGTGCTCGCCGGGCCGGCGTGGGGCGACGCGCTGAAGGAGCTGCTGAAGACCGTCTCGCCCTCCGAGCGGGCGTGCCTGTTCGCGCTCCGCCTGTCCGACGAGCAGGCGCTGCCCCTGCCGGCGGAGACGCTGCTCGACCGCGCGCGCACCGACTGGTTCCCCGACTTCCTCGCGCACGGGCAGATGAAGCCGCACTTCCAGCCGATCGTGGAGCTGGACACGGGTCGCGCCTACGGCCGCGAGGCGCTCATGCGCGGCCGGCTGGGCGCGGTCGAGGTCCGCGGCGGAGAGCTGATGGCCGCGGCCGAGGCCCACGACGCGCTGTTCTCCTTCGACTACCGGGCGCGCACGGCGGCGCTCGAGACCGGCCTCCCGCTGCTGCCCGAGGGCGAGGTGCTGTTCGTCAACCTCGACCCGCGCGCCGCGCTCGACGTCGACTCCACGGTCCGCACGACGTGGCCGGTGGTCGCGCGCATGAACGCCGATCCGTCGCGGATCTGCATCGAGGTGGTCAAGCCCGAGCGCTGCGCCGACCGCGAGATGCTGGCCGAGATGGTCGGGGAGCACCGCAAGCGCGGCGCCCAGATCGCGCTCGACGACCTCTCCTGCGGCACCGAGGCGCTGCTGTGCCTCGACCTGCTGCGCCCCGACATCGCCAAGATCGACCTGACCCTGACCTCGGGCATCCAGCACTCCGAGGCGCGCCGCAAGCTGGTCGCCGCCCTCGTCGAGCTCGCCCACGAGCAGGGCGCGAAGGTCGTCGCCGAGGGCATCGAGCGCGTCGACGAGTACGAGACGATGCTCGAGCTGGGCGTCGACCTCGGGCAGGGCTTCTACTTCGGCCAGCCGACCGAGCGTCCGATGGCGGTCGATCCCCGCCTCTTCGTCAAGCGGTAGGTATTTTTGGGCCTTGATGGCCCATGAGCGAGACCTGTTCGCCGGCTTCGAGCGGATGCGGCGGGAGATGGACGAGCTGTTCGGCGACGTCTTCGACCGCCGGCTCGCACCGTCGCGGCGCGGCGGCTTCTCGCCCGCCGTCGACGTCTACTACACCGCCGACCCGCCCCGCGCGGTCGTGCGCGCCGACCTCGCCGGGATCGACCCGAACGAGATCGAGCTCCAGATCCGCGGCCGCGAGCTGATCCTCTCCGGCAACCGCAAGCCGGACGCGGGCGAGGAGCGCGTCTACCAGCAGCTCGAGGTCGAGCACGGCCCGTTCCGCCGCGTGGTGGCGCTCGGAGTCGACGTCGACCCCGAGGCCGCCAACGCCTCCTACGAGGACGGCATGCTGACCGTCGAGCTGCCGCTCGCGCCCGCCCGCGCGCGGACCGTGCCGATCCAGGCGCCTGAGCACGAATGAGCGAGCTCCCAGCGGGCGCGCTGCCCGTGCTGCCGCTGCGCGACTCGGTCACCTATCCCGACAGCCTGACGCCGCTCGCGGTCGGTCAGGACCGCTCGGTGCAGCTTGTCAACGACGTCCTGGTGGGCGACCGGATGCTGGTGATGGTGGCCAGCCGCGAGCCCGACGAAGACACGCCGGGCCCCGAGCAGCTCTACGACGTCGGCGTGGCGGGGATGGTCGCGCGCATGCTCAAGGTGCCGGACGGGTCGCTGCGGATCCTCGTCCAGGGCGGCCAGCGCGTGCGGATCGAGGAGTGGCTCGACACCGAGCCCTACCTCACGGCACGGGTCTCCGAGCTGCCCGACGTGCTCGACGAGGGGCCGGAGCTGACCGCGCTCATGCGCAACGTCCAGCAGACGTTCAGCCAGATCATCGAGGAGGTCCCGTACCTCCCCGAGGAGCTGCAGATGGCCGTGGCCAACCTCGAGGACCCGTCGGCGCTCAGCCACCTGATCGCCGGCGCGCTGCGGATCGGCAGCGAGGAGCGCCAGGGGCTGCTCGAGGAGATCGACGTGGCCCGCCGCCTGCGCCGCCTGTCCGAGGTGCTGGCGCGCGAGCTCGACATCGTCGCCATCGGCTCGAAGATCCAGAGCCAGGTCAACGCCGAGATGGAGAAGGGCCAGCGCGAGTGGGTCCTGCGCCAGCAGCTGAAGGCGATCCAGGACGAGCTGGGCGAGCAGGACCCGGCCGAGGCGGAGGTCGACGACCTGCGCGAGCAGCTCACCGCGCTCGAGCTGCCGGAGAACGTCCGCACCCAGGTCGACCGCGAGCTGTCGCGGCTGGAGAAGCTCCCCCAGGCGGCCGCGGAGCACGGCGTCATCCGGACCTACCTCGAGTGGATGGCCTCGCTCCCGTGGGGCAAGGGGACCGAGGACAACCTCGACCTCGAGCACGCTCGCGAGGTGCTCGACGAGGACCACTACGACATCGAGAAGGTCAAGGACCGGATCCTCGAGTTCCTCGCGGTCCGCAAGCTCAGGGGTGAGCGGGATTCCCATGCCGGGGGCGCGATCCTCTGCCTCGCCGGCCCGCCCGGCGTCGGCAAGACGTCGCTCGGGCAGTCGGTGGCGCGCGCGCTCGGGCGCCGCTTCGAGCGCATCAGCGTCGGCGGCGTGCGCGACGAGTCCGAGATCCGCGGGCACCGGCGGACGTACATCGGCGCGATGCCGGGGACGATCATGCGCGCGCTGCGCGACGCCGAGTCCCACAACCCGGTGTTCATGATCGACGAGATCGACAAGATGGGCGCCGACTACCGCGGCGACCCGGCCAGCGCGATGCTCGAGGTGCTCGACCCCGAGCAGAACGCCACGTTCCGCGACCACTACCTCGACGTACCGTTCGACCTCTCGCGCGTGATGTTCATGTGCACGGCCAACGACATGGACCGCGTGCCCGGCCCGCTGCGCGACCGCATGGAGGTCATCCCGCTGGCCGGCTACACGGCTGAGGAGAAGCTCCAGATCGCCAAGCGCTATCTCGTGCCGCGCCAGATCGAGCGCAACGGGCTGAAGCGCTCGCAGGTGGCGTTCTCCGACGCCGGGCTGAAGGCGATCGTCGCCGATTACACGCGCGAGGCGGGCGTGCGCTCGCTCGAGCGCGAGATCGGCTCGGTGTGCCGCAAGGTCGCGGTCCAGGTCGCGAGCGGGACCCACAACGGCAAGGTCTCGGTCACCGCGCCACGCGTGCGCGAGCTGCTCGGCCGCCCGCGCTTCTACGCCGACGTGCGGCGCCGCACCGCCGAGCCGGGCGTCGCCACCGGGCTCGCCTGGACGCCGGTCGGGGGCGACGTGCTGTTCGTCGAGGCGACGGCGATGCCCGGCAAGGGCAAGCTCACGATCACCGGCCAGCTCGGCGACGTGATGAAGGAGTCCGCGCAGGCCGCGCTCTCGTACGTGCGCGGGCACGCCGACACGCCCGAGGACTGGTTCGCGACCCACGACCTGCACGTCCACGTGCCGGCCGGCGCGATCCCCAAGGACGGGCCGAGCGCGGGCATCACGATGGCCACTGCGCTGATGTCGCTCGTCTCCGGGCGCCCGGTGCGCGACGACCTGGCGATGACGGGCGAGCTCACCCTCACCGGCCAGGTGCTGCCGATCGGCGGTCTCAAGGAGAAGGCCCTCGCCGCCCAGCGCGCGGGCATCCGCCGCGTGCTGGCGCCCCGCCGCAACGAGGGCGACCTCGAGGATCTCCCGGAGCCGCTGCGGGCGAAGATGGACTTCGTGTGGGTGGGCGAGGTGGGAGAGGTCTTCGCGGCCGCGCTGTCAGACGGCCGTTGAGGCCTGCGGATGCCGGGTATGCTCGTGCGAAACGGAACGCGGAGAGGTGGTATGGCACAAGCCAAGAAGAAGGCCAAGAGCGCGCAGAAGGCCGCCATGAAGGCGCGCTACAACCCATACGTCCAGCGCATCGTCGAGGACGAGGATCTGCGCGACAACATCGTCCAGGCGTACGACTCCGCGAAGAAGGTCTATAGCCGGCTGAGCAACGGCAAGTCGCCGACCAACGCAGATCTTCGACGACAAGAAGCTGCAGAAGGACGTCAAGAAGGCGGCCGAGTCGTTCAAGGACGCCAGCGTCGCCCTCCGCGAGTCACCCAAGAAGAAGCGCGGCGGCGGCCTCGGCAAGCTCCTGTTCCTCGGCGTCGCCGGCGCCGGCGTGGCCCTCGCCGTCTCGGAGCCGCTGCGCAAGAAGGTCCTCGACGCGCTATTCGGCGCCGAGGAGGAGTTCGAGTACACCTCGACGACCACCGCCTCCTCGCCCAGCGAGACCGCCGGCACCACCACCTGAGCGTCTCGCGCGTGCTGCCGGGCGCTCAGCCGTCCGGCAGCAGCGGGATGTCCCACAGCAGGACCGCGACGATGCACGCCGCGAGTGCGAGCAAGCCGGCGAGCGCGCCCAGCACACGCTGCAGCGTCGTCGTCTGCGCGGCCTTCTCCTGCGCGATCTGCGCCTGCTGGAGCGACTTCTCGAGCAGCCGCTCGGCCCAGGTGAACTCGAGCGCGAGCATGGCCAGGCCGATCGGGATCAGCACGAAGGCCGGGCCCGGCGTGACCAACAACACCATGCCGCCCGCGAGGATCAGGGCGCCCAGGACCGTGAAGCCGATCCGGTAGACGCGGCTGCGCTGGTGGTGCGTCTCCCGTCGCGCCTCGAGCCGCTCGATCAGCTTGGGGCGCGGTCGCCGCTCGTCCATCGCCAGAGAGTGTGCCAAACCGTACCCTTCCGGCCCCGGGCCTCCGCTAGCTTCGGGATGCATGAGCGATCATGCGATCGTCGTCGAGGGTCTCGAGAAGTCCTACGGCTCGGTCCGCGCCCTGTGTGGCGTGGACTTCGCCGCCAGGACCGGCAGCATCCTCGGCCTGCTGGGCCCCAACGGTGCCGGCAAGACCACCGCGGTGCGCATCCTGGCGACGCTGCTCGAGCCCGACGCCGGCACCGCGCACGTCGCCGGCCTCGACGTCGTGCGAGAGGCGGCGGCGCTGCGTGCGCGCATCGGCCTCGCGGGCCAGTATGCGGCCGTGGACGAGAACCTGACCGGCTTCGAGAACCTCGAGATGGTCGGGCGGCTGTACCACCTCGGCAAGGCCGAGTCGCGCAAGCGCGCGGACGAGCTGCTCGAGCGCTTCGAGCTCACGGCGGCCGCCAAGCGCCCGGCCAAGACCTACTCCGGCGGCATGCGCCGGCGGCTCGACCTGGCGGCCGCGCTCGTCGCCCGCCCGCCGGTGCTGTTCCTCGACGAGCCGACCACCGGCCTCGACCCTCGCGGCCGTCTCGGCATGTGGGAGACGATCGAGGCGCGCGTGCTGGCGGGCACCACCGTGCTGCTCACGACGCAGTACCTCGACGAGGCCGACCGCCTCGCCGACAGCATCGTCGTGGTCGACCACGGGCGCGTGATCGCCACCGGCACCTCGGACGAGCTGAAGGACCAGATCGGCGGCGAGCGGCTCGACGTCGAGCTCGAGAGCGAGAGCGACGCGGACGCCGCGGTCTCCGCCCTCGCCGAGCTCGCGCAGGACCGGCCGTCCGTCGAGGGCAAGATCGTCCATGCGCCCGTGCGCGCGCGGACCGGGATCATTCCCGACGCGGTCCGCCGCCTCGACCGGGCCGGCGTCGGCGTGGTGGACATCGTGCTGCGGCGGCCGACGCTCGACGACGTGTTCATCGCCCTCACCGGCCACGCCGCCGAGGACACGACGGGTGCGCCCGATGAGGAGAAGGAGGCCGCGGCCGCATGAGCTCGCTCGCCATGAGCGTCGAGGACACGATGGTTCTCGCGAAGCGCAACCTGATGCGCATCCCGCGCCAGCCCGACCTGCTGATCGCCTACACGGTCCAGCCGGTCATGTTCGTGCTGCTGTTCGTCTACGTGTTCGGCGGCGCGATCGAGACCGGCCCGTTCGACTACGTCGACTTCCTGATGCCGGGCATCATCGTCCAGTCGATCGCGTTCGGCGGGTTCGTGACCGCGCTCGGGCTGTCGGAGGACGTCCAGAAGGGACTGATCGACCGCTTCCGCTCGCTCCCGATGTCGCGCGCGGCGGTGCTGTCGGCGCGCACGTCCTCGGACATCCTCCTCAACTGCCTGTCGCTCGTGGTGCTGTTCGCCGTCGGCTTCGCCGCCGGCTTCAACTTCACCGGAGCGACGGCCGGCGAGATCGTGCTCGGGATCGTGCTGCTGCTGTTCCTGGGCTACGCGTTCTCGTGGATCTTCGCGCTCGTCGGGTTGCACTCATCGTCGCCGGAGACGGCGAACTCGATCGGCTTCACGCTGATCTTCCCGCTGACGTTCGCCTCGTCGGTGTTCGTGCCGGCCGAGACGATGCCCGACGGGCTGCGGCAGTTCGCCGAGGCCAACCCGTTCACCACGATCTCGGACGCGGTGCGCTCGCTGTGGCTGAACACGCCGGCGAACACCGACGTCTGGATGTCGTTCATCTGGTGCACGGTGCTGACCGCGGTCTTCGCGCCGCTGGCCGTCCGCCGCTACCGCACGGTCGCGGCCAGCTAGCGGAAGCTCACCTGTGCCTCCAGCTCGCCGGCGCGCGCGCCGGCGGGCCGGCGCAGGCGCACCGTCACCTTGCCACCGGTCACGGCCCGCACGCTGCGGCGGGCGATACGCCGCCCGGCCCGGCGCAGGGTCACGGTCACGCGCCCGGGCTGGGGCGCGCAGGCGGTGACGATCGCCGACTGTGCCCGCACGCGGACGCGCCCGCGGGCGCGCTTCCGGCATGCCGGCGCGCTGACCCAGGTCGGCTGCTGTCCGCCCTTCAGGACCCGTCGCGCGCTCGGCGCGCGCGTGGCCCGCGCCACATAGATGTCGCCGCCGCGCTCGAACGCGATCCGCTTCCCGTCGGGCGACCACGTCGGCTGGGTGTTCCTGCCGCCGACCAGCTCACGCACCGGGGCGGCAGTCGCGACGTCGTAGATGACGATCGAGCCCGCCCCGATGTCGGCGTCGGGCGACCTGACGACCGCGGCCAGCGTGCCGTCGGGCGAGAAGCCCGGGTTGAAGAGGTCCTGCGTCGGGTCGCGCGCGGCGTCGCTCCCGCACCGGAAGTCCGTGTTGACCGCCAGGACGCAGATCCCGTACGGGAAGGGTGAGCTTCCGGACCTGTCCGTGCGCACGATCCGCGAGCCGAGCCAGCCGGTGTCGACCACCGCGCGCGCCGACGCCTCGCGCGCGCTGCCGTCGGGCTTCATGACGAACAGGTACGGCATCAGGCCGGACAAGCCGGGGCTGCCGGGCGGGCTGCCGACCGGCGCCGGCGTGAGCTCCGGGACGAGGTCGACGGTGGCGATCTGCGAGCCGTCCGGGGCGATCTCGGCGATCACCCCGATGCCGCTGCGCGGCAGCTTGCCGGTGATGCGCCGCCCGGAGGCGCTGAGGACATAGGCGTAGGTCGCGTTGACCACGGCCAGGCGCGACCCGTCGGCGGTGGCGGACAGCCACGAGTACAGCGGCCCTCGCGGCCTGCCGTCGGTCGTGAGCTGGCGCTTGCCCGAGCCGTCGGGCGCGGCACGGCAGATGTTCGGACCGCAGCGGTACAGCAGCAGGTCCGCCGACGCGGGCGAGGCGGCGATCGCAAGGACGGCGGCGATGACCGCCGCCGCGGCCAGGAAGCGGCGGGAGCCCATGTGCCGGAATACGTGGCAGGGAGGCCGCGAGTTCGAGGCGACTAGCCGAACAGGCCGCGAGCGCGCCACAGCGTCCGCGGCCGCCCGCGAGGGCGCAGGCGGCCGGTAGCCACCGCCTTGCGCGGGTCGAGCCGGCCGGCGACGACGTCGACCCAGTCGTCGAACCGGCACTGCAGCTCGACGTCGACGTGCGGGGAGCGGCCGGGCGCGGCGGCCGAGGCGCCGTTGTCGAGCCGCAGGTGCCACGGCTCGGCGTCCGGGAACTCCCACTGGAGCACGAAGGGGCCCTCGGGGGCGTTGCGCGGGTCGACGCCGCGGCGCACGCTGTCGAACAGGATCGCCATCGCCGCCGGGTCGCGCGCCGGCGGGCCGTTGCGCTCGCCGAGGTAGCCGGCGCGCAGCATCGCGATGCCCCGCGCCGCGCGCCCGGCGGGCGGCATGTCCATCGGCATGATCTGCGGCCCCGGGAGCGACTCGACCGGCAGGCCGGCGGCCTTGAACTTGGCCTCGAACGAGCGCGCCCCCTCCTCGTACACCTGCTCGAGCGTGAAGCCGAAGCACTCGACGTAGCGCTCGTCCCAGCCCGGCGGCACGAACACCGCGAGCGAGAGCGGCATGACCTTGCGCAGCTGCTCGGCGACCGCCTCGGGCACCTCGGGGTCCTCCGACGCCAGGTCGCGCAGCAGCTTGACGCCGAAGCCGATGTGGCGCTGCTCGTCGAGCGCCACGTTGCGCATCCCCTCGCGGAAGCCGGGGAGCACGTCGCGCTCGGTCAGGTAGTCGGTGATGAAGTGCTGCCCGGGCTGCGCGAGCGTCGCCTCGACGACGAAGTGGTACATCGTCACGGCCTGGGCGAGCTTCGGGATCGACCGGTCGCTGCGCAGCTCGTCGACCACGCGCTGGAGCATCTCGAACGTCTTCACGAAGCCCCACGTGAGCTCGGGGCGGGTCGCCTCCAGCGCGCCGCCGATGGTCCCGTCGCCGCGCTCGACCACCTCCTGCATGAAGCGCTTGAAGAACACCGCGTGGCGGGCCTCGTCGACCTGCTGGGTGGCGAGGAAGTACTTCTGCTCCTCGCGCGGCGCTGCGTCGATCAGCGGCGTGAGGTCGTCGGCGACCGCGTCCTCGCCGTGGAAGAACATCGAGTAGTTCCAGAGAGCGGCGCGGCGCTCGAGGTCGCTGAAGCGCTCACGCCAGTGCTCGCGGTCGACCGAGAAGTCGATCTCGGTGGCGCGCCAGTTGCTGCGCTCCCAGCGCGCGTACAGGTCCTCGTAGCTGACCTGGTCCGCGGCGACCATGGCCGGACCATACTGAACGCCAGCGTTCAGCGTGTGACGTCTGTCACACGCTGCACCAGCTCGGTGACCGGGACGCGCTCCTGGGCGAGCGTGTCGCGGTCGCGCAGCGTAACCGTGTCGTCCTCCAGCGTCTGGTGGTCGACGGTCACCGCCAGCGGCGTGCCGATCTCGTCCTGGCGCCGGTAGCGCTTGCCGATGTGGCCGCCCTCGTCGTACTCGGCGGACACGTGGCGGCGCAGCTCGTGGTGGATCTCGCGCGCCTTCTCGGGGTGCCCGTCCTTGCGCAGGAGAGGGAGCACGGCGACCTTGACCGGCGCGACCGACGGGTGCAGCCGCAGCACGGTCCGCTTCTCGCCTCCGACCTCGTCCTCGTCGTAGGCGTCACACAGGAGCGCGAGCACGGTGCGGCCGACGCCGGCGGCCGGCTCGATCACGTGCGGCACGTAGCGCTCGCCGGTGCCCTGGTCGAAGTACTCGAGCTTCTCGCCTGAGTGCTTGGCGTGCTGGGTGAGGTCGAAGTCGCCGCGGTTGGCGATGCCCTCGAGCTCGGACCAGCCGATCGGGTACAGGTACTCGATGTCGGAGGTCGCCGACGAGTAGTGCGAGAGCTCGTCGGCGTCGTGCGCACGCAGCCGCAGCCGCTCGCGGTCGATGCCGAGCGACACGTACCAGTCCATCCGCGCCTGCATCCAGTGCTGGTACCACTGCTCGGCCTCGGCCGGCGGCACGAAGTACTCCATCTCCATCTGCTCGAACTCGAGCGTGCGGAAGATGAAGTTGCCGGGCGTGATCTCGTTGCGGAACGACTTGCCGACCTGGGCGATGCCGAACGGCGGCTTGCGGCGCGCGTAGCCGAGCGTGGTCTTGAAGTCGAGGAAGATTCCCTGCGCGGTCTCGGGCCGCAGGTAGACGGTCGAGCCGGACTCGGAGACGGGCCCGATCCGCGTCTCGAACATGAGGTTGAACTCGCGCGCCTCGGTGAGGTCGCAGTCGTCGGCCTCGCCGGGGTGCTTGGACGGCTTGCGGCCGCACTGGAGCTCGTCGAGGTGGTCGGCCCGGAAGCGCTGACCGCACGTCTTGCAGTCCACCAGCGGGTCGGTGAAGCCGGCCAGGTGGCCCGACGCCTCCCACGTGCGCGGGTGCTGGATGATCGCCGAGTCCAGCGCGACCACGTCGTCGCGCTCCTGGATCATCGCCCGCCACCAGGCGTCGATCACGTTCTTCTTCAGCAGGACGCCGTAGTGGCCGTAGTCGTACGTGTTCGCGATGCCGCCGTAGATCTCCGAGGCGGGGAAGATCAGGCCGCGGCGCTTGGCGAGCGCGACGACCACGTCCATGGTGGGCGCAGACATGGCGGCGCAGTCTAGATCGACACCTATACTCGCCCGCTCGTGCCGATCTACGAGTACCGCTGTGAGAACGGCCATCTGCTCGAGGTGATGCAGAAGATCACGGACGATCCCGTGACCGAGTGCGAGGTCTGCGGCGCTTCCGTCCAGCGCGTGTTCCACCCGATCGCCGTGCACTTCAAGGGGTCGGGCTTCTACAACACCGACTACGGCACCGCCAAGCGCAAGCGCGAGAACGAGAAGGCCGCCTCGTCGGGCGCCGACAAGCACGACGCGAAGTCGGCCGAGAAGAAGGAGTCCAAGCCGGATCCCAAGCCGGCGGCCTCCTCCTCGTCCGACTGACGGCATAAGCCGTACTTATGTGGTCCCGGCGGAATCGTCATTTCCGCTGGGGGTGTTGCGCTGCGACACTGGGGGCATGTCTCCCCGTCACGTCGCGCTGCTCGGATCGCTCGCGGCCATCTGGGGCGGCTCCTACCTGCTGATCAAGTACGCGCTCGAGGACCTCAGCGCGCCGATGATCGTGTGGGCGCGGACGGCGATCGCGGCCGTGGTCCTGTTCGTCGCGCTCGGCGGCGCCACGCGCGGCGTGCTCGCCGACATGCGGCGCCGGCCCGGCTGGGCGGCGCTGCTCGGCACCATCTCCGTGACCGCGCCGTTCCTGCTGATCACGTTCGGCGAGCTCGAGGTGCCGTCGGGCCTGACCGCGGTGCTGATCTCCCCGGCGGCGCTGTTCGTGGCGCTGTTCGCGCCGTTCATCGACCCCTCGGAGCGGATCGACCGCCGGCAGGCCGTCGGGCTCCTCGCCGGGCTCGGCGGCGTCGCGATCGTCGTCGGCGTCGAGTCGATCTCGACGCTGTGGCAGTTCCTCGGCGCGTTGGCGATGGTCGGCGCCGCGGCGTTCTACGCGCTCGGCAGCTTCGTGGTCAAGGGTCGCTACGGGCGGCTGACCTCGATGCAGACGTCGTTCGTGTCGCTTTCCGTTGCATCGCTGACGACGCTGCCGATCGCCGTCGCCACGGCGCCGAGCGAGATGCCCGGGCTGCGGGCGCTCGTCGCGGTGCTTGCGCTCGGCGCGATCGGCACTGCGCTGGCGTTCGTGATCTTCTACAAGCTGATCGCCGAGGTCGGCGCGGGGCGGGCCTCGCTCGTGTCGTACCTTGCGCCGGGCGTGGCGCTGTTCTACGGCGCGGTGTTTCTCGACGAGGCGATCACGCTGGCGGCGATCGGCGGGCTCGTGCTCATCCTCGGCGGCGTCGCGCTCGCTTCGAGGCGGCGTACCCAGCCTGTCGAGCCGGTAGCGTGCCCCGACCATGGACCTGAGCCTGTCGCCGCCGGAGCGCGAGTTCCGTGACGCGGTCCGCGACTGGATAGCGGACAACCACCCGGGGCCGGAGCCTGCCGGCGACTCCGAGCAGTTCGAGTTCCGCCGCGCGTGGCAACGGGCGGTCAATGAGCGCGGCTGGGCGGGGCTGACGTGGCCGACCGAGTACGGCGGCGCGGGCGGGACGCTGGTCGAGCAGGCGATCCTGTTCGAGGAGGTCGCGCGCGCGGGCGCGCCGCCGATGGCCAACATCCTCGGCCTGGCGATGGGCGGACCGACGGTGATCGCGCACGGCAGCGAGGAGCAGCGCCAACGCTTCCTGCCGCCGATCCTCTCCGCCGACGAGATCTGGTGCCAGGGCTTCTCCGAGCCCGAGTCCGGCTCCGACCTGGCGTCGCTGAAGACGCGCGCGGTGCGCGAGGGTGACGAGTGGGTGGTCACCGGCCAGAAGGTCTGGACCACCTACGCGCACCAGGCCAAGTGGTGCATGCTCGTCGCCCGCACCGACGCCGACGCGCCGCGCCACCGCGGGCTCACCTACTTCCTGATGGACATGGACCAGGACGCCGTCGAGGTGCGGCCGCTGGTGCAGATCACCGGCGAGGCGGAGTTCAACGAGCTGTTCATCGAGGGCGCGCGGATCCCGCACGAGAACATCGTCGGCGGCGAGGGCAACGGCTGGCCCGTGGCGATCACGACCTTGATGCACGAGCGCGCGGGACTGGCGTTCGCTCTCCAGGTGCAGGTCCAGATCGCGCTGCGCGAGCTGCAGGCGGACATCCGGGCGGCGGGCCGTGGCGACGACCCGCTCGTGCGCCAGCGCTTCGGGCAGCTGTACGCCGAGGCGCAGGTGCTGCGCCTGAACGCCTTTCGCGGCCTGACCGCGATCATGAAGCGCGGTGCGCCCGGGCCGGAGGGCTCGCTCGGCAAGTGGCACTGGGCGGAGGTCAACCAGTCGCTGACCGAGCTGGCGATGGACGTCGCGGGGTCCCAGCTCGCCGACGGGCGCTGGCCGCACCGCTTCCTGCGCTCGCGCGCGAACTCGATCGAGGGCGGGACGACCGAGATCCTCAAGAACATCGTCGCCGAGCGCGTGCTCGGGCTGCCGCGGGCATGAACTTCGACCTCTCACGATGACCAGCGGACGATCAAGTCGACGGCGCGCGAGCTGCTCGCGGCGCGCTACCCGCTCGCGGAGGTGCGGCGGCTGGCCTTGGAGGACGAGCGCGGGTTCACCGACGCGCAGTGGGACGAGATGGTGTCGCTCGGCTGGCCGGAGATCGCTGAGCTGGGCACCGTCGAGATGATCGTGGTGGCCGAGGAGCTCGGCTACGCGCTCGCGCCCACGCCGCTGCAGTCGACGTGGGCGGCCGGGCTGCTGGGGGCCGAGCTGTCGGGCCCGGCGCGCGGCGCGGTCGTGACTGACGGGCTCGCTGCAGACGCCGGCACGGCCGACGTCCTGGTCGACTGGGACGGCGCCGTGGTCGAGGGTGCCTCCGTCGAGCCCGTGCAGGGGCTCGACCCGACGCGCCGGATGTTCCGGGTATCTGGCGGCTCCCGGGGGCCGACGGGCGACGTGGAGCGTGGACGGCTGCAGGCGACCGTGATGAACGCCGCCGAGTCGGTCGGCGTGGCCGAGCGGGCGATGACGATGGCGGTCGAGTACGCCAAGGAGCGCAAGCAGTTCGGGCGCGCGATCGGCTCCTACCAGGCGGTCTCCCACATGTGCGCGCAGATGCTGCTGGAGGTCGAGGGGGCGCGCTCGGCCGTCTACTGGGCGGCGTGGGCGCTCGACCACGAGCCGGAGACCGCGCCCCTGGCGACGGCCTGCGCGAAGGCCTACGCGGGTGACGCCGGGCGGCGTGTCCCGCGCGCGGCGGTGCAGGTCCATGGCGGGATCGGGTTCACGTGGGAGCACGACCTGCACTTCTTCCTCAAGCGCGGCGAGGCCAACGCGCACGCGTACGGCTCGGGCGCCTCGCACCGCGAGCAGATCGCCGCGCTCGCGGGCCTCTGAACCTGGCGCGCGCGGCGCGCGTAGACCCCGGCGACCACTCTTCGAGAGGAGGCACACGCGTGAGGAGAAGGATGCAGTTGGCCGGAGCCGTCGCGCTCCTGGCACTGCTCGGCGTGGTCGGGGCGGCGATCGCGGGTGGCGGTGGCAGCAAGATCAGCGAGCGTCTGACGGGTTACGAGGAGGTTCCGGCGCTCTCCACCACCGGCAGCGGCAAGTTCCAGGCACGGATCGCGCGCTTCGGCGACACGATCCGGTACCGGCTGTCGTACCGCGACCTCGAGTCGGCCGTGACGCAGGCGCACATCCACTTCGGCCAGGAAGCCATCAACGGCGGCATCAGCGTGTGGCTGTGCGGCAACAACCCGCCGATTACGAACACGCCCGCGGGCGTGCAGCCGTGCCCACCGTTCCCGGCGACGATCTCCGGTGAGATCGGCCCCGAGGACGTCGTGGGTCCGACGGGCCAGGGCATCGAGGTCGGGGCGTTCGACGAGCTCGTCGACGCCATCGACGCGGGCGTGACCTATGCCAACGTCCACACGGTCGGTCGTCCGGGCGGCGAGATTCGTGCGCAGCTCGACGACGACAAGGACCGCGGCCACGGGGGCCGCGACTAGCCCCGCAGGAACCGCTCCACTGTGCGCTGCCTGGTGGCGTCGTCGACCGTGAGGCCGGCGCCGCCGTCGGGCAGCGTCGTGCTGCCGCTGGGGCGCAGCACGTAGCGCTTGGCATTGCCGCCGCCGAGCTCCGCTCCCACGAGGCCGAGGAGCGTGGGGCCGGACATGTCGCTTCGCACGGCCTGCGGGGCGGCCCACGAGACCCACGGCAGGCGGACGAAGGTCTCGAAGCTCGTGACCTTGTCCTTGATCGCGGTCAGGATCTGCTGTTGGCGGCGCGCGCGCGTCTGGTCGTCCTCGGCCGGGCGGGCCTCGTTCTTGCGCGTGCGCGCAAGGGCGAGTGCCTCGTCGCCGCTCAGCTCGTGCTCGCCGGGCTTGAGCCGCAGCGTGGTGCCGCCGTTCTTCTTGCCACCGTTGATCTTGGAGACCACGCGGCCGGTCTTGACCGTCACGCCGCCGAGCGAGTCGATCAGCTCCGGGAAGTTCTCGAAGTTGACCTCGACGAGGTGGTTGATCTCCACGTCGAGGTATGACTCGACGGTCTCGATCGCCAGCGAGGGGCCGCCGAACGCGTACGCGGCGTTGATCTTGTTCGGGCCGCGGCCGGGGATGTCGACGACGGTGTCGCGCAGGATCGACAGCTGGGCGTTGGCGCCGCCGCCGACCCTCAGCAGCAGGATCGAGTCGGAGCGTGAGGGCGCGCCGATCGTCTGCGCTCCCGGCTCGGCGTTGTCTTCGGTGCGGGCGTCGGACCCGAGCACGAGGATCGTGTTGGGGGAGGTGAGCGGGTAGCCGCCGCCGCTGAGCTTGGCGTCGGCGGCGTCGGAGACCTTCGAGGACTGGACCTGGGCGCTGACCAGGAAGGCGAGCAGCGAGATCAGCAGCCAGCCGACGACCGCCAGCGCGACGTAGGCCACGATCCGGCCGGGGGTGATCCGCCGCCTGCGTCCTGGCTCACGCCGCCGAAACGGCCAGCGGCGGCGGGGCTTCTCGGGCGGCGGCGCCTCGTCGCGGCCCAGCTCGTCGTCCCGCTGCCATGGGAGGCGCGGGCGGGACTTGTAGACCGTGTACTGGGGCTTGTCGTCGTCGGCCATGGGAGCGGTATCGTGGCCCGCGTGGTCGAGCGAGGCGTCATAGGCGTCGACCTCGGCGGCACCAAGCTCCTGGCCGGCGCGGTCGACGCCGACCTCGGGGTCCATCACCGTACCAACCGTCTGATCTACGGCTTGGATCAGGACGGTCTCGTGCAGATGGTCGCCGACGCGGTCGAGGAGGTCAGGACCGCCGTGGGTTCCGGCATCGAGGCGGTCGGGTTCGGCATCCCGTGCACGTTCGACTCGCGCACCGGGATGGCGGTCCAGGCGGCGAATGCGCCGCTCTACGACATCGCGTTCCACGAGGTCATGGCCGAGCGGCTCGGGCTGCCGGTGGTGGTCGACAACGACGCCAACTGCGCGGTGCTGTGCGAGGCCCGGATGGGTGCCGCTGCGGGCTGCTCGGAAGTGGTCCTGCTGACTTTGGGCACCGGCATCGGCGGCGGGCTCGTGCTCGGCGGGGAGGTCTACCGCGGATGGGTCGGCGGCGGGGCCGAGATGGGGCACATGGTCGTCGAGATGGACGGCCCGCCGTGCCAGTCCAACTGCCCGAACTACGGCTGCCTCGAGACGGTCGTCTCCGGCACCGCGCTCGTGCGGCTGGTGTCGGTAGCCGTCGCCCGGCGGCCGGACACGGCTCTCGGGCACGCTTTGGAGGAGGGGCGCGAGCTGACCGGCCCGATGATCACCGAGCTCGCGCAGGACGGTGACCCGGTCGCCTGCGACGCGATCGCCCTGATCGGCCGGCGGCTCGGGATCGGGCTCGTCTCCTTGGTGAACATCTTCAACCCCGAGGTCGTCGTCATCGGCGGCGGGGTCAGCGACGCGGGCGAGCTGCTGCTCGAGCCCGCTCGCGAGATCGTCCGCGAGCGAGCGCTCCCACCGGGGCGAGACGTCGTCCGGATCGTCAAGGCGGCCTACGGCGCCGAGGCGGGGATGATCGGAGCGGCGCTGGCCGCCCGCGAGGGAGGCGGCGTCGCCCGCGCGGGGTACCCGGAGCCGGTCGCGTGACTGCCGGACGCCTCGTGGTCTGTCCGACGCCGATCGGCAACCTCGAGGACGTGACGCTGCGCGTGCTGTCGGCGCTGCGCGACGCCGACGTCGTCGCCTGCGAGGACACGCGGCGCACCCGGGTGCTGCTCGAGCGCTACGGGGTCCAGGCGACGCTGGTGAGCTACCACGAGCACAACGAGCGCGAACGGGCGGCCGAGCTGGTCGAGCGCATGGCGGAGGGCGCGGTCGTCGCGCTGGTGTCCGACGCGGGGATGCCGCTGGTCAGCGACCCGGGGTACGTGCTCGTGCAGTCCTGCGTGGGGGCGGGGCTCGAGGTCGAGGTCCTGCCGGGGCCGTCGGCCGCCCTCGCCGCGCTCGTCGCCTCCGCGCTGCCGGCCGACGCGTGGCGCTTCGCGGGATTCCTGCCGCGCAAGCGGGCGGCGCTGGTGGAGGTTCTGCGCTCGCCCGAGACGGTCGTGGCGTTCGAGTCCCCACGCCGCGTGGGCGCCTCGCTCGCCGTGCTCGCGGAGCTCGATCCGGCACGGCCGGTCGCGGTCTGCCGCGAGCTCACGAAGATCCACGAGGAGATCGTCCGCGGCACCGCCGCGGAACTCGCGGCGCGGTACGCGGACGAGCCGCCACGGGGCGAGGTCGTGCTCGTCGTGGGAGGCGCCCAGCCGTCCACCGACCTCGACCCCGCCGCGGTCGACGCGGTCCGCCGGCTCGTCGCCGCGGGCGCCCGACCACGCCCGGCCGCCTCGGTCGTCGCCGAGCTTACTGGCGCGTCGGCCAACGCCTTGTATCGCGAGGTCGTCTCCGCGGGGACGTCGACGGCTGCTGGGTAGAGCCGCGGCGGCGCGGGCGTCTCCGCGGGAACGTGCGGCGGCGCCGGCGAACGTCAACGGCGGCGGGGTAAGGAAGGAGGGAGCCCCGGCCGAGCGGCGGTCCGCGAGCGGCGGTCCGCGAACTTCGTGCGATTAGGCGTCGGTTTCCGACGCTAGATACACGGATTTCAACGCGCCCGCCCGTTGAACACCTCCGCCGGCCCCCGGCGGCGCGGCCGGCTCCCTCGCCTCCTTACCCAGCCGCAGTTGACGTTGCTGTCCCCGACAACCGTCACGGAACCCGCAGTTGACGTTCGTTCGACCAAACAGTCACAAGACCGTGCCGATTGTGTGCCAATTCACGCGCACCCGGAGGTTGCGGGCGCGAACGGCCGTACGGTGCGCGGATGCTCACCGCCACAGTCGTCGCGCTCGTGCTCGCCACTCCCGTGGACGGCGGCGTCGCGGCCGGGTTCGACCTCGCTGACAACCCGTTCGTCGGCGGCCAGCATCGCGGTGCCGACTTCGCGGCCGCGCCCGGTGACGACGTGCGAGCGGCGTGCGGCGGGCGGGTCGTGGTGGCCGGCCGCGTCGGCTCGAGCGGCCGCCTCGTGACCGTGCGCTGTGGCCGCTGGCGCGTGACGCACATGCCGATGGGGGCGATCGACGTGCGTGCCGGCGCGGTCGTCCGGCAGGGCGCTCGGCTCGGGCGCGTGGGCCGGTCCGACGACCACGCCGGTCTGCATCTCGGCGTCCGCCGCGAAGGGCGGCGCTTCGGCTACGTCGATCCGCTTCGCTTCATTGCCACCGGACCACCCGTCCCGCCGCCCGCGATCGTGCCGCGGAGCGTCCACCGGCCGCGCCCGCCGCACCCGCGACCCGTGCCCGCGCCTCGGCGCGCGTCCGCGGCGCCGGCCGTCTCGCTCGCACCGTGGCCCGCGTGGGCCGGGCTGGCGCTCGTGCTCGCCGGCGCGGGTCTCCGATGGCGCCGTCCACCCGCCGCTAGCCTTCGACGCCCCCGATGGCGTTCTACGTCACCACCCCGATCTACTACGTGAACGCCGCGCCTCACCTCGGCCATGCGTACACGACGATCGGGGCGGACATCCTGGCCCGGCATATGCGCCAGCGCGGCGAGGACGTGTTCTTTCTCACGGGCACCGACGAGCATGGCGAGCCCGTCGCGCAGGCTGCCGAGCGCGAGGGGGTGACGCCGAAGGAGCTCGCCGATCGCAACGCCCTCCGCTTCCAGGAGCTGATGCCGCGCATCAACGCCTCGAACGACTTCTTCATCCGTACGTCCGACCCCCGCCACGGCGAACGCGTGCAGGAGGTGATGCAGCGTGTCCACGACAACGGGCACGTGTACAAGGGCCTGTACGAGGGCTGGTACTGCCCGCGCTGCGCGGACTTCAAGACCGAGGCCGAGATCGGGCCCGACCAGACGTGCCCGATCCACAAGATCCCGCTCGACCGCGAACGCGAGGAGAACTGGTTCTTCCGCCTCTCGACGTTCCAGGAGCCGCTCGAGCGCCTCTACGCCGAGCAGCCCGAGTTCGTGCGCCCCCGCCACCGCTACAACGAGGCGCGCTCGTTCATCACGGGCGGCCTGCAGGACATCTCGCTCAGCCGCTCGAAGGCCAATCTGACTTGGGGCGTGCAGGTCCCGTGGGACGACGACCACGTCTTCTACGTCTGGTTCGACGCCCTCCTGAACTACTACACCGCGCTCGGCTTCGCCCGCGACGGCGAGGACCTCACGCCGCGCTTCTGGCCCGCGAGCTACCACATGCTCGCCAAGGACATCCTCAAGTTCCACGCCGTGTTCTGGCCGGCGATGCTGCTCGCCGCCGGCATCGAGCTCCCCGAGCACCTGTTCATCCACGGCTACCTGCTGATGAAGGACGCGAGCGGGGCCGAGCACAAGATGTCCAAGTCGCTCGGAAACGTGCTCGACCCGTTCGAGGTCATCGACACCTTCGGAACCGACGCCTTGCGCTACTACTGCTACCGCGAGGTCTCGTTCGGGCAGGACGGAGGCGTGTCGACGATCACCTTCGGCGAGCGCTACGAGACCGAGCTGGCGAACGAGTTCGGCAACCTCGCGAGCCGCACCCTGGCGATGATCGACCGTTACCGCGACGGCAGGGTGCCCGACGTCGAGCCCGACCCGGCGCTCGCCGTCGAGTTCGACGGCCTGCGCGAGGAGGTCTCCGACCTGCTCGACCGGGCGGAGATCACCCAGGCGCTCGAGCGCATCTGGCAGCGCGTGCGGCGACTCAACCGCTACGTCGAGGAGCGCGCCCCGTGGCAGCTCGCCAAGGACGAGGCGAAGGCGCAAGAACTCGATCAGACGCTGCGCTCGCTCGCGGAGGGCCTGCGCGTGGCGACCGTCCTGCTCGCGCCGTACATCCCCGAGACGGCCGAGCGCCTGCTGAACGCGCTCGAGGCCCCCGAGCTCGACCTCGCGGGCGCCGCGTACGGCGCGCGCCCCGGCGGCGCGCGCATCGAGAAGCTGCCGCCGCTCTTCCCTGGCAAGCCCTCGTGATCGACAGCCACACCCACCTCGACCGGGGGCCTGCGCCCGAGGCCGAGCTGGTGGCCGCCGCCCGCGAGGTCGGCGTCAATCGCATCCTCACGATCGGGATCGACGAGCGCTCGCGCCGGGCCGCCCTGGCCGCCGCCGAGGCCCTTGACGAGGTGTACGCGGCGATCGGCCACCACCCCAACAACGCGACCGGCTACGACGACGCCATCACCGCCGAGCTGCGCGAGCAGGCGCAGCACCCGCGCTGCCTGGCAATCGGCGAGACCGGCCTCGACGACTACCGCGACTACGCGCCGCGGGCCGACCAGGAGCGCGCGTTCGCCGCCCAGATCGAGCTCGCCCACGAGCTGCGCAAGCCGCTCGTCATCCACACCCGTGCCGCGGAGGACGACACGATCGAGACGCTGGCGACGCAGGCGCGAGGCCTCGAGGTGATCTTGCACTGCTTCTCGATGCCGGACCGGCTCGAGGAGTGCCTCGACCACGGGTGGTGGATCTCGTTCGCGGGCAACGTCACGTACCCGAAGGCCGCCGACCTCGCCGAAGCCGCCGGGCGCGTCCCGCTCGACCGCCTGCTGGTGGAGACCGACGCGCCGTACCTCACGCCCCAAGCCGAGCGCAAGCACCGCAACCAGCCCGCCTACGTCGTCCACACCGCGCGCTTCGTCGCGGAGCGCCGAGGGATCGCGTACGAGGAGCTCGAGGCTGCGGTGGAGGCCAACGCGGCGCGGCTACTGGGCTGGTGAGCGACCTTCCGGTCCAGCCGAGCCTGCGCCGTCTGCGCCAGTTCGGCATTCGCCCCAACCGCGAGCTCGGCCAGAACTTCCTGATCGACTCGAACCTGCTCGACGTCATCGGCCGCGCCGCGGCGCTCGAGCCCACCGACGTCGTGCTCGAGGTCGGCGGTGGCCTCGGCGTGCTCTCCGAGTACCTCGCCGACCGTACGGCCCACGTGCACGTCGTCGAGCTCGACCGGCGGCTCGAGCCGCCCCTGCGCGACGCGCTCGACGCCCACCCGAACGCCAGCCTGCACCTCGCCGACGCCGTCAAGCTCGACCTCGCGGCGCTCGAGCCCGCGCCGGACAAGGTCGTCGCCAACCTCCCGTACGGCGTCGCCGCGGGCGTCATCCTGCGCACGATCGAGCAGCTGCCGGGCGTGACGACCTGGGTGGCGATGGTGCAGAAGGAGGTCGGAGAGCGGCTCGCCGCCGCGGCCGGCTCGCCCGCCTACGGCGTGCCGTCCGTGCTCGCGCAGCTGGCGTGCGACGTGCGGGTGCTGCGACCGGTGGCGCGGAGCGTGTTCCATCCCGTCCCGAACGTCGACTCCGTGCTCGTCGGCCTGACGCGCCGCGGCCCGGCGCCCGAGCCCGCACTGCGTACGCTCGTCCAGCAGGGCTTCGCCCACCGCCGCAAGGCGCTCGCCCGCTCGGTCTCGCTCGCGCCCGGCGCGGAGGCCGGCATCCGCGACCGCGTGCGTGCCGCCCTCGAGGCGATGGGTCGCCCGCCCGATGCCCGCGCGGAGTCGCTCGCGCCGGAGGAGTGGCGTCACCTTCACACGTTGCTGGAGGAGCGGTGCTGAGGGCCCGCGCTCCGGGCAAGGTCAACCTGTCGCTGTTCGTCGGCGCGCCGCGCGAGGACGGGCTGCACCCGCTCGTGTCGGTCGTGCAGCCCGTGACGCTGGCCGACGCGCTCACGCTCGAGCCCGGCGGCGAGGTCGACGAGGTGCGCTGCCCCGGGGTCGACGGCCCCAACCTCGCCGGCCGCGCGCTCGCGCTCTTCCGCGAGGCCACTGGCTGGGACGCGCCCCCGCAGCGGCTGACGATCGTCAAGCGCGTCCCGGTGGCGGCCGGCATGGGCGGCGGCTCGGCCGACGCAGCCGCTGCGCTCCGGCTGGCCGCCCGCGCGGCCGGCGGCGCGCCCGCGGAGCTGCTGCACGAGCTCGCCGCGACGCTCGGCGCCGACGTCCCGGCGCTGCTCGCCGGCGGCCGCGTGCTGATGACCGGGGCCGGCGAGCACGTCCGCCGTCTGCCGGACCCCGACCCGTTCGGCCTCGTCATCGTCGCCAGCGAAGCCGGCCTCTCGACGCCCGACGTCTACCGCGAGTTCGACCGCGGCGGCGGCGAACGCACGGAGGACGAGCTCGTCGCGCGCGCCGCAGCCGCGCTCGCCGGCGAACCGCCCCCGGCCGTCAACGACCTCGAGCCGGCCGCGCGCGCGCTCGCCCCCGCCGTCGAGCGCCCGCTCGCCGACCTGCGCGCCGCCGGCGCCGCGGCGGTGATGGTCTCGGGCTCCGGGCCGACCGTCTTCGGCCTCTTCCCGACGCTCGCCGCCGCTCGTGACGCCGTGGAGGCGACCGGAGGGCTCGCCGTCGAGCCGGCCGGCGCCGCCTTCGGGGAGGTCGTCCCGGCGTGAAGTGGGGCTGGCTGCTGGGGGCGCTGGCGGTCGCCGGGTTCCTGCTCGTCCGCCGCCACCGCCTGAGCCGCTGGACGCAGGTGGCCGGCTGGGTGGTCGTGGCCGGCGCCGGTGCAGTGGGCGTCGGGCTCGTGCAGCTGCCCAACCTCGAGGAGCTGATGCTCGACGTCGGGCGCGCGCTCGGCCCCTGGACCTACCTCGTGGTCGGCATCCTCGCGTTCCTCGAGACCGGCGCGTTCGTCGGCCTCGTCGCGCCGGGAGAGACGACCGTGATCGTGGGCGGCGTGATCGCCGGCCAGGGAGAGATCTCGCTGCTCGTCCTGATCGGCATCGTCTGGGCGTGTGCGGTGGCAGGCGACCTGGCCTCGTACACCGCGGGCCGCAAGCTCGGGCGTGCGTGGCTGCTGCGCCACGGCGAGCGGCTCAAGATCACCGAGGACCGGCTGCACAAAGTCGAGGAGTTCTTCGACAAACGCGGCGGCCTGACGATCCT
Source organism: uncultured Solirubrobacteraceae bacterium (assembly GCA_963838655.1). Lineage (GTDB taxonomy): Bacteria > Actinomycetota > Thermoleophilia > Solirubrobacterales > Solirubrobacteraceae > DASSUW01. The sequence goes on from CAWIRW010000009.1 coordinate 28,928, forward strand.
CGTCGGGCGCTTCATCGGCTTCGTGCGCGCCCTGGCGCCGTTCATCGCCGGCACCTCGAACATGCCGGTGCGCAAGTTCCTGCCCTACGACGTCCTCGGGGCGGGCGCGTGGGCCGCGACCTTCAGCACGCTCGGCTATGTCTTCTGGCAGTCGTTCGACCGTCTCACGAGCTACGTCTCGCGCGGGCTGTTCGCGTTCTCCACGGTCGTCGCCGTGGTCGCCGCGGTCGTGTTCCTCGTCCAGGTCAAGCGCGATCCCGAGCGGCGCGAGCAGGTGCGCCGTTGGCTCGAGGAGCGCCGAGACCGCCCCGGCTGGCGGCCGGTCGTTCGGCTCGCCGGCCCGGCGTGGCGGATGTTCGGCCGCCCGGCGGCGATGGTGGCCGACCTCACCGCTCGCTTCGGCTGGAACCGGCTCACGCCCGGCAACCTCGGCCTCGAGCTGACGACGCTGCTCGCCCTGCTCGCGGTCGGGGGCTTCACGTTCTTCGTCTGCGGCGACATCGCCGCCGACGCGGGAGTGCCCCGCATCGACCGCGCGGCGGCGGACATCGCGGAGAACCTGTACGCGGACTGGCTGGTCGAGATCGCGCGGGTGGTCACGTGGCTCGGCGCCCTGCCCGTGGCCGGCGGCGTGGTGCTGCTCACCGCGCTCTGGTCCGCCGCCCACGGGCGCTGGCGGCACACCGTGGCGCTCGTGGCCGGCTTCACGCTCTGCTACGTCCTCGTCCACGTGACCAAGGCGGCCTACGGCCGGGCGCGACCGTTCGACCCGCTGACCGACGCCGACCTCGCCGCGTACCCGTCCGGCCACACCGCGTACGCGGTCGCGTGGGTCGCGTGCGCGGTCGTCCTCGTCCGTGCGGGCACCGGCTGGGCGGTGCGCTTCGCGGCCGTGACGGTCACGATCGGGCTCGTGGTGGTGGTCGCGCTGACGCGCGTCTACCTGCGCGTGCACTTCCTCACGGACACGATCGGCGGCGCCGCGCTGGCGGGGGCGATCTGGGCGCTCGTCGGCACGCTTGCGCTCGTCACGGGCTACGTGCGCCACAATGCACGCCGAGTCGCATGATCGACGACCCGACCTCCCTCATCGTCATCGGGGTGGCGGCGGCCATCTCGCTCACCCTGTGGATCGCCCTGATCGCCGTGCCGGCGTGGCGCTCGTACTGGCGCCTGCGCGAGCGCGTCCTGGCGCTCGTCATGAGCCTCTACGTGCTCGCCGCGTTCGTGCTCGCCGGTGCGCTGACCGGCGGCGTCGTGCTCTGGTACTACGACCGGCTGTGATGGGCGAGCCGATCCCGATCCGGCCCGAGCCGGCGGCTGCGGGCCTCGATGCGCTCGCCGAGATCACCGAGGCCGTCGAGTCCGGCCTCGGGCTGCCGGAGGTGGTGCGGGCGGCGTCGCGGGCGCTCGGTGCGTCGCTCGTGCTGATCGACCGCTCGAGCGCGGTGCTCGCGGTCGCCGCGCGCTCGACGGCCGATGAGCGGGCGCTGACGGCCGACGCGCAGGGCGTGGCGACGCACGAGCTGCGGGTGGGCGACGCCGTGGTCGGCATGCTGCGGCTGCGCAGCCGCACGGGCGAACCGCCGCCGGCGCTCCTGCGCGTGGTGACGACGCTGATCGCCTCCGAGGTCGAGCGCGTGCGGGCGCCCGAGCGCGCGTCTGAGGCGGCGCAGGCCGAGTACCTCGGGGCGGTGCTGCGGCGCGAGGTGACCGACCGCGACGACATCGTCTCCGGGGCGGCCGAGCTAGGGGTGGACATCGCCGCGGGCGCCGCGGTCGTCGTCGTGCGCGCGCGCCACTACGCGCCCGCCGAGGACGACTGGCGCAGCCGCGTGCTGGCGGCCGCCGAGCGGGCCGCGCGCGCGAGCGCTCCCGGCTCGCTGGCCGCGGTGATCGACACGCCCGCCGACAGCGCCGGCCACGTGGTCGTGCTGCTGGGCGCGCGCGACGACGCCGAGGCGCGCCGCGTGGCGGTCGCCGTGGCGCGCGAGCTGCGCTCCAGCCTGCACGGGTTCCTGTTCGCGGTCGGCCACTCGCGGATCGCCACCGATCCCGCCGACCTGTACCGCGCCGGCAACGAGGCCCTGCTGGCCGCCAACGTCGCCGAGGGCGGGCCGGAGGAGGGCGTGCTGGCGTTCGAGGAGACCGGCGCCTACCGGCTCCTGCTGCCCGCGATGAGCGAGGACCCCGCCGAGCTGCAGCGCTTCTTCGCCGAGACCGTGCAGCCGCTCGTGACCTACGACGAGCAGTACGAGACCGACCTCGTGCAGACGCTCGAGACGTTCCTCGACGCCGACGCCAACGTGGCCGGCACGGCGCAGCGGCTGTACACGCACCGCCACACGATCCGCTACCGGCTCGAGCGCGTCCGCGATCTCACCGGCCTCGACGTGTCCTCGACCGACGGTCGCGAGAAGCTCGGCCTCGGGCTGAAGGCGATGCGGGTCCTGGGGATCGCCGCCCCGCGTGGCCCGGCCACGGAGGCCGGCGCCGAGGGCGGGCGGGTGCCGCGCGATCCGAAGGACCGCTAGAAGATCTCCGGGCACCACGGTGCCCGGTCGCTCACGAACGAGCGGCTGACCGGGGCGAGCGCGCCGGCGCGCAGCTCTCGCACCCGGCCGGCGCGGGCGAGCAATGTCGAGCGGCGTGGCGCCGAGGTACGCCGCGCCGACATCGGCGGCGCCGAGCTCGAGCTCGGCGGGCAGCGAGGTGCGCGCACAGGTCGCCGTGCCCCCGTCCCAGCGCAGCGCCCAGCGGCCGGCGTTCCACGGGCAGACCGCGTCGGCGACCTCCATGACGACCTCGAACGGCTCGCCGTACGAGCGCTCGGAGAGGGCGCGGCGAAGGTCGACGATCCGCAGCCACAGCGCGTCGCCGACGTTGTTCGCCGCCACCGCGCGTGACTCGGCGAGCATGTGCGGCAGCGGCTCGTCGACCGGAGCGAGCTCCCACGTCATCGTGCGCATGAGGTCGAGACCGAGCAGGAAGCTCCAGATCGCCGCGTGGCCCTCCGGGCTCGTGCTCACCACCTCGCGCACCCGGACCTCGCCGGCGGGGAGGCCGCTCTCGAAGCTCGGCTTGACCGCGAAGAGCGCGTAGGCGGCGCCGTCGACCACCGCGGCGCGCAGCGGCTGCGCTCCCTCCCGGTCGTGCTCGGGATCGCGCACGCGGGTCTCCCACCAGCGACCGTGGCGGTCGAGCATCCCGGGCACGACGGGGCGGACGGCATCGTGCACCGGGCGCATCGCGTCGATGGCGTCGACGGGCTCGTGGAGGGTGACCGGCATGGTCGGCACCACGAGCAGTCGCGCCTCGCGCGTGGTGATCTCGAGATCGGCGGTCGTGCACGCCATGCCGTATCCGAAGCGGCCGTAGATCGCCGACTCGGACGCCCACAGGGCGGCGACGGCCTCGCGGCCTCCCTCGTGCACGTCGGCGAGCTGCCGTCGCATCAGCGCCGTGAGCATGCCGCGCCGGCGGTGGGTGGGATGGACGCCGACCATCGTCACGGCCGCGGCCGGAACGACGGCGCCGGGCACGGTCAGCTCGCGCGTGAAGATGCCGGCGGCGGCGACGATCCGCCCGCCGTCGCGCAGCACGAGCGTCCGCTCCGGCTCGACGTTCTTGGCGCGCGCCTCGACCTCGTCCGCGGGCATGACGTGGTGGAAGGCGACGAAGACGGCCTCGACGAAGTCGGTGACCTCGTCGCGTCCGATCGGGGCGGGGTCCACCGCGGGAGCTTATGCATACTCCCGCGCCATGCCGATCGCGATCATCACCGGCTCGGGGACGTACGCGCTGCCTGGGTTCGAGTCCGTCGACCCCGAGCTCGTGAGCACCGACTGGGGTGACGCCCTGGTCACGCCCGGGGTGTTCGCCGGAACCGAGGTTCTCCACGTGTCGCGGCATGGCGAGGGCCACCGGCGGCTCTCGAACGTCGTCGCCCATCGGGCCAACATCGCCGCGCTGGCGCAGCTGGGGGCGAGCGCTGTCATTGCCGTGACCGTGTGCGGCGCCGTCGACCCGGACGTCGAGCTCGGCTCGGTGGCGTGCTTCGACGACCTGCACTTCCTCGCCAACCGGCTCGGCGACGGCGAGCTGTGCACGTTCTACTCCGAGCCGGGCGACCAGCGGCGCGGGCACTGGATCTTCGAGGGCCCGTTCTCGGAGCCGCTGCGCGCCGCGCTGCTCGAGGGCGCGCGCGAGGCGGGCATCGACGTCCGCGACGGCGGGGTCTACGGGCACGTCGACGGCCCGCGCTTCAACACCCGCGCAGAGATCCGCGGCCTGGCCGCGTGCGGTGTCACGCACGTCTCGCAGACGGGCGGCCCCGAGGCGGTGCTGTGCGGCGAGGCCGAGCTGCCGTACGCGCTGCTCGGGTTCGCGACGGACTACGCGAACGGCGTCAAGGACGAGGCCACGCCCGTGCAGACGCTGCTCGACATGATGGCCGCGAGCACGGGCACGTTCGCCACGCTGCTGACCGCGGCGCGTGCCCCGCGCGCCGCCGCGGACCTGGCACCGACCGGCACCGTCTACCGCTTCGAGCGCGGCGAGCTAGCGGACGACGCGCACGGTGGTGCGCGCGTCGCCGGTGATGATCTGGTCGCGGTCGAGGAAGGCGCGCCGCGACTGGCGGCCGACGTGCAGCTCGACGCCGTCCCAGCGGCTGAGCCCTTCGATCTCGTCGATCAGGTCGTTCAGCCGCGCGGGCCCGTCGTCGAGAGCGTCCTCTTCCTCGCCGCCGAGGAGGATCTCGAGCAGATCGCCCTCGTCGCCCGTCTCCTCGAAGCCGTTCAGCCGCAGCGTGCGGCGGCCGGGCTTGACGCGCGGGATGCGCACGCGGAAGCGCTTGGTGAACGTGGCCCCGCGGATGCGCTGGAGCTTGACCGCGAGCGTGACGCGCTGGCCGCGGCGGACGCGTCGCGGCGCCTTGACGCCGCGCAGGAACGCCAGCCGCTCGCCGCGCCGGAGGTCGACGCGGGCGCGCAGCGAGGTCACGTGCGGCGTCTTGCCCTCGTAGGCCTCGATCAGCGCGATCGCGTCGCTGGCGTCGAAGGCGGCCGGGAACGCGATCGGGTTGCTCAGCGGCCCCGCCATCGGGTCGAAGATCGTCGACGACAGGTAGCGGTTGCAGAAGCGGGCGGGGTTGCGGGGGCGCTCGCGGAAGCGGATCGTCATGCACATTCGCCCGCTCAGGCGTCCGGGCGCGCTCTGCATCACCGTGCCCGTCGCCTGCGCGACCGCGAGCGGCGCCACCGAGCCGAGCCCGGTGAAGCCGGTCGGGTTGTCGAGGTCGGTCTCGTCGGCGACGCTGGACTGCACGAAGCGGGTCGCGCCGGTGTCGGTGTCGCGGGCGAAGACCTGGACGGCGGTCGTGGTGGGCAGCGCGCCGACGCGGCCGACGATCGCCGCCGACGCGTCGTTGGTCAGCGTTCCCAGGTCGTGGCCCGCGAAGCCGAGCTTGAACGAGCCGCCGGTGATCGACGCGTTGGGATCGTTGATGACCTTGAAGATGTAGGCGTCCTGCAGGAGCAGCGAGCGCGCGCCGGCGTTCTCGAACGGGTGCCCGAAGGCCCACACGCGGTCGGCGTCCGTGTACGCGACGGTGCCGACCGCGGAGACGCGCAGATCGCCGTTCGAGTACCCCGCCGCCACGGCCGAGCCGGGCCTGAGCGTCTGCGGCGGGTAGCTCCCCAGCGGGCCCGCCGGCACCGCCGTGACCGGCCGGCCGATGCGCTTGCCGGCCCGCTCGAGGGCCCGTCCGAGCGCGGGGTGCACGCCGCTGATCGTGAGCGGGGCGACGAGCGGCTTCGTGCCCTCGCGGTGCATCCGCTTGATCGCCGCGGCCGCGCGCGCCGAGCGCGTTGCGCGGGGCCGCGGGGCGTCGACCGGGTTGGCGAGCATCGACTCGATCGGCGTCGCCAGCACCACCTTCCCGCCGTAGTCGCCGATCGACTGCGAGATCGCTCCGATGGTGCGGCCGGCGCAGTAGACGGGTGAGCCGGAGAAGCCCGGGCCGATGCCGGTCCGGTCCACCGCCGGCCCCGACGCCTCGACGAGGATCATCGCCGTCCCCGTCCCCGGCTCGCTGTCCACGACGTCGATCACCTCGACGTCGAACGACGAGATCTCGGTCCCGCGGATCACCGAGTAGCCGGTGCACTGCATCCCGCTGCGCACCTCGGAGAGGGGCATGATCGGGTCCCCGGCGGCGGCCGGAGCCGCAGGGAGCAGGCACGCCACGAGCGTGGCGACCGCGAGAAGGGGAGCGCGCATCGCTGGGCAATGTAGACGTGCGGGGTGGTGCCGGCGCGCTCGATCCCGCAACTGGCCGAAAATCCGACACAGTCGGCACGATCTATCGTTGCGCCGTGGCCCGGCCCGCCCTGCACGTGACCAACGGCGATGCCGTCGTGCCCGAGCTCGCGGCGGCGGCGGGCATCGTTCCTGCCGAGGTGCTGATCTGGCGCGACGTCCTGCACGACGGCCCGGTCCCGGCCGCTCTCGGCGTGGCCGCCCTCGCCGAGCTCCGCGCCCGCCACCTCGCCGCGCGGGGCTGGGCGACCGACGCCCTCGCCGTATTCCGCGACCGCGACGCGCACCTCGCCGCCCACCCGCGCGACGCCGAGGTCGTGCTGTGGTTCGAGGACGACCTGTTCGACGCGCTCCAGCTCGCCCAGGTCGAGGACCGGCTGGCCGGCCGGTCCGGCCCGGTCACGCGAGTCCAGCTCCCGCACCCGCCGCGCGGCGACCTGCGCGCCGCGCTCGCTGCCCGCGAGCCGATCGAGCCCGACCCGGCCGCCTTCGCCGCCCTGCGGTCCGACGACCCGCGCGCCTGGGTCGACGTGCCGGCCTTCGCGCGCCTGCTCGAGGAGCTGCCCGACAGCCGCTCCGGCCTCAGCCGCCTCGAGCGCCAGATCCTCGAAGCGCTCGAGCCCTGCCCGCTCACGCCCGCCGAGCTCTTCACGGCTGCAGCGGCACCCGAGCACCCACCCTGGATCGGCGACACCGCCCTGCTCGCGCTCGCGGACGACCTCGAGCCGCTCGTCGGCCGCGCCAACGGTCGCTACGAGCTGACGCCCGACGGCGAAGCCGTCCTCGCCGGCCAGGCCACCCGCCCCCGCACCGACCGCTGGCTGGGAGGCGTCCACCTCGGCCCCGGCCACCCGGACTGGGCGTTCAACGCCACCTCACGCCGCCCCGTCCGCCTCGACTGACTCGCCGGAGGCTGGGGGGCCCGGACTTGAACCGGGATCGCCAGGACCAAAACCTGGAGTGCTGCCGATTGCACCACCCCCCAGCGCAGGGGAACGCCGGCCCGATACTACGATGCCCGCGTGCCTGAACTCACGGTCGTGATCCTCGCTGCGGGCGAGGGGACTCGGATGCACTCGGCGGTTCCCAAGATGCTGCATCCGCTCTGCGGGCGTGCCGCTGATCGCTTGGCCCGTGGCGGCTGCGCGGGCGGCCGGGGCGGAGCGGGTGGTGGTCGTCGACAGCCCGCAGCGGCGGCTGGCCGACCACTTGCCGGAGTGGGTCGAGCTGGCGGTCCAGGAGCAGCCACTCGGGACCGGCGACGCGGTCGCCGCCGCGGCCGGGGCGATCGATCCCGCGGGCACGGTCGTCGTGCTCAACGGCGACGTGCCGTTGATCACGGCGGAGGCGATCGCGGAGCTCGTGGATGCCCACGCCGGCGCGGCCGCCACCATGGCGACCATGGAGCTCGAGGACCCGGGCGCGTACGGGCGCGTGGTCAGGGACGGCGACGGCTCCGTCGTCAAGGTCGTCGAGGCCAAGGGCGGCGCGGGCGACGCCACCCCTGAGGAGCTCGCGATCCGCGAGGTCAACACCGGCGTGTTCGCATTCGACGGCGCCGCGCTCCTCGCAGGCGCTCCAGCAGCTGAGCCGCGACAACGCCCAGGGCGAGGCGTACCTGCCCGACGTGCTCCCCACGCTCCGCGGCGCCGGCGAGCAGGTCGCCGCGCACGTCGTCACCGACGCCGCGCTCACGCTCGGGGTCAACGACCGCGCCGAGCTGGCCGAGGTCCGCCGGCTCGCCCAGCAGCGCATCAACGTCGCCCACATGCGTGCGGGCGTGACGATCGTCGATCCGGCGTCGACCACGATCGACGTCACCGTCACGCTCGCCACCGACGTCACGATCGAGCCGTACGTCCAGCTGCACGGGTCCACGAGCGTCGGCGCCGGCACCACCATCGGCGCCATGAGCACGCTGATCGACACGCGCGTCGGCGACGGCGTGACGATCCTGCACTCCCACCTCACGCAGGCGCGCGTCGACGACGGCGCCACCGTCGGCCCGTTCGCCTACCTGCGACCGGACGCCCACCTGCACCCCCGCTCCAAGGCCGGCACGTTCGTGGAGATCAAGAACTCCGAGATCGGCCCCGGCACGAAGGTGCCTCACCTCTCCTACATCGGCGACGCCGACATCGGCGAGGGCACGAACATCGGCGCCGGCAACATCACCGCCAACTACGACGGCCGCAACAAGCACCGCACCACGATCGGGAAGAACGTCCGCACGAGCGTCGACACGGCCTTCGTCGCCCCCGTCACCGTGGGCGACGACGCCTACACCGGAGCGGGCAGCGTGATCACCGAGGACGTGCCCGAGAAGGCGCTCGGGATCGCCCGCTCGCGCCAGCGCAACGTCGAGGGCTACGCCGACCGCAAAAAGCGGTGAGGGCACCAACGCCGTCGGCCGCGGGTCGTACACTCCGAGGTCAGTGAGCGCGCTGGATCCCAGCACCGGCATCGCCCACCTCGGCTCGTCGCTCGCGGTCGAGTACGACAAGCAGTTGATGGTCGTCTCCGGGCGAGCCAACCCCGCGCTGGCCGGCCGGATCGCCCAGAAGCTCGGCGTCTCGCTCGGCGGCGTGACGCTCAAGACGTTCTCCAACGGCGAGGTCTACTGCCGCTTCGAGGAGTCGATCCGCGGGTCGGACCTGTTCATCGTCCAGCCCACGTGCGGGAACCCGGAGACCGGGATCACCGCCAACGACGCGTTGATGGAGCTGCTGCTGATGGTCGACGCGGCGGTCGGCGCCTCCGCCCATCGCGTGATCGCCGTCACTCCCTGGTACGGCTACTCGCGCCAGGACAAGAAGTCGCTCGGGCGGGAGCCGATCTCAGCCCGCCTCGTCGCCCGCGCGCTCGAGACCGCAGGTGCCGACCGCGTGCTGGCGATGGACCTGCACGCCGGCCAGATCCAGGGCTTCTTCTCCAAGCCCGTGGACCACATGACCGCGATGTTCATGCTCACGCAGTACTTCCGCGACATGGCGCTCGACGACCTCGTCGTCGTCTCGCCGGACGCCGGGCGCGTGAAGCTGGCGAAGAAGTTCGCGGAGAAGGTCGGCGCCGAGCTGGCCATCCTCAACAAGGAGCGCCCCGCCCAGCAGGTCGCCGAGATCGCCTACGTGATCGGCGACGTCAAGGGCAGGACGGCGGTGATCCTCGACGACATCATCGACACCGCGGGCACGCTGCGCGCGGCCGCCGAGACGGTCAAGGACGAGGGCGCGAGCCGCGTGTTCGCCGCGGCCACCCACCCGGTCATGTCCGGCAAGGCGTTCGAGAACCTCGCGGCCGCCGGCTTCGAGCAGGTCGTGGTCACCGACACCATCCCGCTTCGCACGGGAGCGCCGGACAACATCACGGTGCTCTCCGTGGCCGACATCCTCACGGACACGATCCGCCGCATCTTCACCGACGACTCGGTGTCCGAGGTGTTCGGCGGCGAGAATCAGCTGTTCTGAGCCGCGCCGCCCGCCTCCAGGAGCTGCTGGGCCTGAGCGACGACGAGCTGCTCGCGACGCTCGACGCCGGCCCGCTGGAGCTCATCTCGGGTGACCTCGAGCACAAGCCCGAGCTGCCGATCCTGCTCGACCTGCTGGCCGATCACGAGGAGAGCGGGCTTCGCCGATGGCTGCGCACCGCCGGACCGAACGGCCGGCCGCTCGACCTCCTGCTGGCCCGCGACTTCGCCGCCTTCGAGAACGCGCTCGCGACGCTCTCCGAGCGCGGTTTCGTGATTACTCGTCGTCGGGATCCGGGCGCTTCTCCCCCGGCCACGTCCCGGTGAGGTAGCGCCAGCCGATCGCGCCGTAGCGGTCGACCACCACGCGGATCGTGCGGAAGATCACGCCCTGGACGGCCGCGGCGGCGAGCACGCGGCGCCACGACGTGTCCTCGGTGGTCGCCTCCGGCGGCTCCTGGTCGTCGAGCTTCGTCCAGGCAAGGTCGAACACCCTCTTGCCGATTAACCCGCCCAGGATGCCCAGCGCGATGCCGAACGGCTTGTAGATCAAACCCATGGTCGGCGGACTCTACCCGCGGTCGAATCGGCCCAGTCCGTTGGTCGGTGTTGCGCGAGGCGCCGAGCGGTAACAATTCAGGACTGGAGCACGGTATGGACGACCCCGAGCACGCCGACGAGATCCTCCGGCGGGCCCTCCTGGACTCGGAGGCCACCGCGGCGGTCGCGCTGCGCGTGTCGAACCTCCCGCTGTGCGACGAGCTGACCGTGGTCTTCCACGGCCGCCGCGACCTCGGCACGATCCAGACCTACGTGACCAACGGCGGCCGCGCGACCGGCTCGGCGGTCTCACGCGACGAGCTGCTGCGCGTGCCGTGCGAGCTCGACCTCGCCGCGGCCGAGGACCGCGAGGAGGCTGAGCACCTGTACGCCGAGCAGGCCGCCGCGCTGCGGGATGCGCTGGTGGGCGCCGACACGGTGCTCGACATCTGGCGCGAGCCGCTGGAGGAGCTCGCCGGCAGCCGGGTCGAGGTCGATCGCCGGATCGATCTCGCGCTCGACCTCCCGGCGCCCCGCCTGCTGCCCGCCGCGCTGGTGGCGCCCGACCGCCGGATCGTGGTCACCGCCGTCTGCGGTGCGCGGCCGCTCGCCGAGGGCCGCCCGCCGATGGGCATCGTGTGCGCGCAGCAGGACGTCGCGCGCGTGTATCCGCTTCCCGACGACCCCGAGCGCTGCCTCGAGGACTTCCTCGCGCTCGCCGCCGAGCACGCCCACCGGATGGCCGAGCAGCTCGGCCGTCAGGAGGCCAGCGTGCAGCGCTTCCTCGAGCTCTCCAGCGACGACTTCCACGAGGCCGGCTGAGTACCCTCACGCGCCGTGAGGCGCGCCAAGGTCGCCATCGTCATCGGCTTCATGGTCTTCGTCTTCCTCGGCCTCGCCGTGCTGCTGGGGCGCGGGCTGACCGGGTCGATCAGCGAGCGCGCCGAGGTGCTCGACCTGGTCGAGGCCGAGGCCGCGGGGGACGCGGACGCGGCGCTCGCGAAGCTCCCCGCGTGCCGGGCGGAGCCGGCGTGCGCCGGTCTCGTCCGCGAGCGCGTCGAGCAGCTGCGCCGGCCTGGCGAGGTCGAGATCCTCACCTACAACCCGTCAGTGCAGGTCGCGCTCACGAACCGCACGGGGATGGGCCGCGTGGCGTGGCGGGCCGGCCGCTCGCTGCCGATCGTCCAGTGCGTGCGCGTAAGGCGCGACGGCCCGCTGACCGGCGCGGACGTCGAGCTGCTCTCGATATCCGCGCCGATCGGGCGCGAGGCCGGCTGCTAGCCGACGCGTCGCCGCGACGGCCGGGCGGGCTCGACCACGCGCCGGCGACCGGGCCGGCCGCGGAGGTCTCGCAGCCGCTCGGTGCCCCGGAGGCGGAAGGGAGCGGGGGAGGCGTCGGGCAGCGGGATCCCGCCGGGCGGCGAGTTCTTGGGCCGGTCGAAGATGCGGTCGTTGCCTCCGCCGCCTCCGGAGTCGTCGTCGTCATTCGGGCCCGACCGCGAGCCGCGATCCGAGCGCACGAACATGACGAACAGGACCACGCCGAGCGCCAGCGCCACGAGGTGGAGCACCCCGAAGATCAGCATCAGCTCCTCGTCGGGAGACACACTCTCTTCTTACCCACGTCGTGGCGGGCGTAGACGCCACGTTCGCTACCATCGCTGCCGCTTCATGGCCGATTCGACGACCCTCAACCTCAGCCCGCGCACGCCCGAGGGCTCGCGCTCGTCGCGGCGCCTGCGGCGCGAGGGCCTCGTGCCCGGCGTGATCTACGGCGGCGGCGACGCGCCCGAGCACTTCGCGGTCGACGCCCGGATCCTGCGCAACACGCTGGCGCACGCCGGGCAGATCATCGAGGTCGAGCTCGAGGGCGGATCGACCACGAACGTGCTGATCAAGGACGTCCAGCGCCATCCGGTGCGCGGCGAGGCGGTCCACGTCGACCTCCTGCGCGTGCGCATGGACGAGAAGATCCACGCCACCGTGCCGCTCGAGTTCACCGGCGCCGAGGAGGCTCCCGGCGTGGTCGAGGGCGGCATCTTCAACCAGGAGCTGCGGGAGCTCGCGATCGAGGCCCTGCCGGGCGACATCCCGGACTCGATCAGGTACGACGTCTCCGGCCTGGAGATGAACGCCACGGTCACGCTCGAAGTGCTCACCGCGCCGAGCGGCGTCGAGCTGCTCGACGACCGGGAGGCGGTCATCGCCACGATCACCCCGCCGACGCTCGAGCCCGTCGAGGAGGAGATCGAGACGGAGACCGAGGTCGTCGGCGAGGAGGGCGAGGAGGTCCCGGCTGCCGAGGGCGAGCCCGGCGAGGCGGCCGAGACGGCCGACTCGGACGAGAGCTGAAGCTCTTCGGCTCCACACCGGTCGACTGGCTGATCGCCGGCCTCGGCAATCCCGGCCCGGGCTACGCGGCCAGCCCGCACAACGTCGGCTTCCGCGTCGCGGAGGCGCTGGCCGAGCGCTGGGACCTGCCGAAGCCGAAGAAGAAGTTCGGCGGCGAGCTCAGCGAGGGCCGTACCGGGCCCGGCGGGCCGCGCGTCGCGATCCTGCGCCCGCAGACGTACATGAACGAGTCCGGCCGCTCGATCGGCCCGGCCCGCGGCTCGTTCAAGCTCGATCTCGACCGCCTGGTCGTGATCCACGACGAGATCGACCTCCCGTTCGGCGAGGTCCGCGTGCGGCTCGGCGGCGGGCTCGCGGGGCACAACGGGCTGAAGTCGCTGCGGCGGGAGCTGGGCGCGCCGGACTTCCACCGCGTGCGCGTCGGCGTCGGGCGGCCGGACTCGACCGACCCGGACATCGTCGCCGCCCACGTGCTCGGCAAGTGGCGCCAGCCGGCGGCCGAGGTCGAGGCGCTCGTCGAGCGCGCGGCCGACGAGGCCGAGCGGCTCGTTCTCGCGGGCTGATGCGCCCGCGCGACTGGAACGCCGCCTCCTACGAGCGGGTGTCCGCTCCGCTCGAGGCGATGGGCCGCGACGTGCTCGACCGGCTGGAGCTGCGGGGCGCCGAGCGGGTTCTCGACGCCGGCTGCGGCACCGGCCGCGTGACGGCCGCGCTGGTGGAGCGGCTCCCGCGCGGCGAAGTGATCGCCGTCGACGGCTCGCCGGCGATGGTCGAGCAGGCGCGCGAGCGGCTGGGCGCCGCGGCCGAGGTCCGCGTGGCGAACCTGGTCGAGCTCGAGCTCGACCGCCCCGTCGACGCGATCCTCTCGACCGCGACCTTCCACTGGATCGCCGACCACGACGCGCTGTTCGCGCGACTGCATGACGCGCTCGTCCCCGGCGGCCGGCTCGTCGCGCAGTGCGGCGGCGCCGGCAACATCGCGGCGCTCGCGGCGGCGGCCGCGCGGGTGGGCGAGACCGAGCCGGCGCTCGCCGGCTGGGCCGGCCCGTGGCACTTCGCCTCTCCGGCGGACACCGAGGCCCGGTTGCGCCGCCTGGGGTGGGTGGACGTCTGGACGTGGGCGACCACCGTTCGCGTCGAGCCCGACAACCCGCGCGAGTACCTCGGCACCGTCGCGCTCGGCGCCCATCTCGAGCGGCTCCCGGAGGCGCGCCGCGACGCGTTCGTCGGCGCGGTGCTCGCGGAGCTCGACGAGCCGGCCGTCGAGTACGTGCGCCTCAACATCCTCGCTCGTCGCGCGGTCTAGGGACGAACTTCGGCATTGAAGGAGGCGGGATGGGGTCGCCACGCGGTTCGCGAGGCGGTCTGGCGAGGCGTGGGGCTGGAAACTGTCGCTATGCGACAGAAATCAGCCCCAGGCCAGCCGACCAGGCCGATCCCTCGCTCCCTTACCCAGCCGCCGTTGATGTTCGCCGGCGTCTCCTAGACTCCGATACAGCACCCGCCGCCCCTCGTGGGCGGCCGTTCGGCGTGCTCGAACACATGGCTCTCCGCGCTTTTCTCAACCATCTCGACCACGATCCCGCGGCCGCGAAGCTGGCCGACGAGGGCGGGTCGGCGTTCGTCTCGCAGTCGCTGCGCGCGTACCTGATCGCCGCCCTCGCCGACCGCGACGTGCGGCGGCCGACGGTCGTGGTGGCCGGCGACGATCGCGCCGCTCGCGACCTGGCGCAGGACCTGCGGGCGTGGCTGCGGCCGCGGGCCGTGCGCTACTACCCGAGCCGCGGTGTCGCCTATGAGTCCCATCTGACGCCGCCGCCGCATCTCGTCGGCCTCCGCGTCGCCGCGCTGGACGCGCTGACCGACACCGCCCCCGGCACGGAGCAGCCGGTGATCATCGTCTCCGCCGTCGCGCTCTCGGAGAAGGTCCCCGATCCCGAGCTCAGGCCGCACGGCTTCACGCTTCGCAAGGGCGACCTGCTCGACCTCAACGAGGCCGCCAACGACCTCGTCGCCGCCGGCTACCAGCGCGTCGACCAGGTCGAGGAGCGCGGCCAGTTCGCCATCCGCGGCGGATTGCTCGACGTCTACCCGGCTACGGAGGAGCGCGCCGTGCGCGTGGACCTCTTCGACGTCGAGATCGACTCGCTGCGGTGGTTCAGCACCTTCACCCAGCGCAGCCTCGGCGACGCCGACGAGGTCGAGATCGCGCCCGCCGCCGAGCTCGCCCCCGAGCACCGCGAGCTGGCCGAGATCGCCGCGACGGACGAGGAGCGGCCGGACATCGCCGAGCTGCTGCCCGTCGACCGCTTCCGCGAGCTGCTCGACCTCGTGCCCGAGCACGCGCAGATCGTGATCGCCGCCGAGGAGGACACCGAGCCGAGCCTGCGCGACCACTGGGCCGACGTGTCCGTCGCCTTCCACGACGAGGACGCCCACCACCTGTACGTCAAGCCCGACCGCATCCTCGAAAGCCTCCAGCAGCGCGCCGCCGTCCGCCTGTCGTCGATCTCCGGCGACCAGCCGACCCAGATCCGCGCCCAGGCCGCCGACTTCGCCGCCCGCTCGCTCAAGGAGGCCGAGGCCGAGCTCGAGAAGCTCACCCGCTCGGGCTACACGACGGTCGTCGCCTGGCCCCAGCGCGGCGCCGCCGAGCGGGCGGCCTACAACCTCGCGCGCCTGCGCGCCGACCTCGACGGTGGGGCCACCGGCCTGATCTTCACCGAGGCCAACCTGCGCGACGGCTTCGTCGCGCCGGGCCTCAAGCTCGCTGCCTTCCCCGAGCACCGGCTGATCCACCGCCGCAAGCCGTCCACGCGGCCGACCAGGCGCGGACGCGGGCTGCTGCGCTCGTTCACCGACCTGCGTACCGGCGACATCGTCGTCCACGAGGACCACGGCATCGCGCGCTTCGCCGGCTTCGACACCAAGACCGTCGCCGGGGTCACGCGCGACTACCTCAACCTCGAGTACCAGGGCACCGACAAGGTCTTCCTGCCGGTCGACCAGCTGGCCAAGATCTCCCGCTACGTCGGTGCCGACGGCTCGCACCCGCCGCTCTCCAAGCTCGGCGGCACACGCTGGGAGACGATGAAGGCCCGCGCCCGGCGCGCCGCGCAGGAGCTGGCCGGCGAGCTGCTCAACCTCTACGCCGAGCGCAAGCGCCGTCGCGGGCACGCGTTCGTCGAGGACTCGGAGGAGCTGCGCGAGCTCGAGGCTGCGTTCCCCTACCGCGAGACGCCCGACCAGCGCGATGCGATCGAGTCCGTGCTCGGCGACATGGAGACAGAGCGCCCGATGGACCGCCTGATCTGCGGCGATGTCGGCTACGGCAAGACCGAGGTTGCGCTGAGAGCGGCCGTGAAGGCCGCCTCAGAGGGCAAGCAGGTGCTGATGCTGGTGCCGACGACGATCCTCGCCCAGCAGCACTACGGCACATTCGCCGAGCGCTTGCGCGACCACCCGTTCACGATCGAGCAGGTCAGTCGCTTTCGGCCGCCGGCCGAGCAGCGCGAGGCGGTCAAGCGCTTCGCGCAGGGCAGCACGGACATCCTCATCGGCACCCACCGCGTGCTCAGCCGCGACGTACGCGCCAGGGACCTCGGGCTGCTGATCGTCGACGAGGAGCAGCGCTTCGGCGTCAAGCAGAAGGAGCTCCTCCGGCAGCTCAAGCTGAAGGTCGACGTGATCTCGATGAGCGCGACGCCGATCCCGCGCACGCTGCAGATGAGCCTCGCCGGCCTGCGCGACATCAGCGTGATCGAGACGCCGCCCGAGGGTCGGCGGCCGGTCAAGACCTACGTCGGCGAGTACGACGAGCAGCTCGTCAAGCAGGCGCTCGAGCGCGAGCACGCACGCGGGGGCCAGGCCTTCTTCCTCCACAACCGCGTCGAGGACATCGACGAGACCGCCGAGCGCCTGCGCGCCCTGTGCCCGCAGATGCGGTTCGCGGTCGCGCACGGGCAGATGGACGAGAAGCTGCTCGAGGAGCGGATGCTCGGCTTCCTGCGCGGCGACGCCGACGTCCTGGTCTCCACCAGCATCATCGAATCGGGCATCGACATCCCGCAGGCCAACACGCTGATCGTCGACCGCGCCGACCTGTTCGGCCTCAGCCAGCTCTACCAGATCCGCGGGCGCGTGGGCCGCAGCCGCGAGCGCGCGTACGCGTACTTGCTGTATCCCAGCGCCGCGGCGCTCACCCAGGAGGCGGCCGACCGCCTCTCGGCCCTGAGCGACTACACGGAGCTGGGTGCCGGCTTCAAGGTCGCGATGCGCGACCTCGAGTTGCGTGGCGCAGGCAACCTGCTCGGCGACGAGCAGTCGGGGCACGTGGCCGCACTCGGCTTCGAGCTCTACATGCAGATGCTCGACGAAGCCGTCCGCGCCGCCGATCCCGACGAGGACGGCGATCTGCCGGAGCCCGTGCGCCTCGACGTCAACGTCGACGCCTACATCCCGCCGGACTACATCCCGTACGAGCAGGCCAAGGTCGAGGTGCACCGCCGGATCGCGGGCGCGCGTGAGGTCGCCGACCTGCAGGAGCTGCGCGCCGAGCTTTCCGATCGGTTCGGTGACATCCCGGACCCCCTGGGCAACCTGATCACGCTCCAGCAGGCGCGCATCAAGCTCGGCGAGGCTGGCGCGCGCGCAGTCAGCTTCCGCGGCGGACGGCTGGCGGTGACGCCGATCGAGCTCGACTCCGTGCGCGCCCGTGCGCTGCGCGAACGGCTGCCGGGCGCGATCTACGAGTCCGGCCGCTCCCAGCTCTCGCTGCGCGTTCCCGACGACCCGCAGCAGCGCTTCCCGGCGGTCGTCAACGCTGCCGACGTGCTGCTCTCCGTGCAGCGCGAGGCCGCCTAAAAAGCTGGTCAAGCGTGGGGGGAGGCCAGGGTAAGGCCGCTACCATCGACCGCCGTCATGCCGAATCCTGTGCGTCTCCTCCTACTTCTGTGCGCCCTCGTGGCGACCGCCGCCGTCGCCGTCGGGTGCGGTGGCGTCCCAGGCAACGCCGTTGCCGAGGTCGACGGCAACGCGATCGACAAGGAGGAGTTCGACCACTGGACGGAGGTCGTCGCGAGGTCCAGCGGCCAGCCCAACGCGTCGGTGCCCGACGCGCCGGACTTCGTGAAGTGCGTCGCGCAGAAGCGCAAGACGACGCCGGCGCCCGCCAAGGGCCAGCCGAAGACGACCGACGCCCAGCTCAAGGACCAGTGCTCGCAGGAGTACGAGGCCGTGCGCGACCAGGCGCTGCAGATCCTCGTGTCGTTCCAGTGGATCGAGGGCGAGGCGGAGGAGCGCGGCATCAAGGTCTCCGAGGCCGAAGTCAAGAAGTCCTTCGAGGAGCAGAAGAAGCAGAGCTTCCCGAAGGACGCCGATTTCGAGAAGTTCCTCAAGGACTCCGGCCAGACGGAGGCCGACATCGAGCGCCGCGTCGAGCTCGACCTGCTCTCGACGAAGATCCGCGACGAGGTCATCAAGGGCAAGGACAAGGTCAGCGATGCCCAGGTCCAGGACTTCTACGAGAAGAACCGGGAGCGCTTCGCCCAGCCCGAGCGGCGCGACCTGCGGATCGTCCTGACCAAGGGCGAGGCGGAGGCCGAACAGGCCCGGGCGGCGCTCGAGAGCGGCGAGTCGTGGAAGACGGTCGCCAAGCAGTACTCGGTCGACGACGCCTCGAAGTCGCAGGGCGGCAAGCTCGCCGCACAGGCGGAGGGCACGCTCGAGAAGGCGCTCGACAAGGCCGCCTTCAACGCCAAGAACGGCGAGCTCACCGGGCCCGTCAAGACGCAGTTCGGCTACTACGTGTTCGAGGTCACCAAGGTCAACAAGGCTTCGCAGCAGACGCTTGTGCAGGCCAAGGAGACGATCACCGAGACGCTGAAGTCGCAGAACCAGCAGAAGGCGCTCGACTCGTTCGTCAACGACTTCCGCAAGAAGTGGAAAGAGCGCACCGACTGCCGCGAGGACTACGTGATGCAGGACTGCAAGAACGCGCCGAAGTCGACGGCGACGCCCACGCCGGCCGCGCCCGGCGAGACGCAGACCGTCCCCGAGTAGCTTGTCCGGGGACGGCGTGGAGGCGCTCCGGCGCCTCGACGAGCTGACCCGCCGCCTGCGTCGCGAGTGCCCGTGGGATCGCGAGCAGGACGAGCGCACGATCGTCCCGCACACGGTCGAGGAGGCGTACGAGCTGGCGGCCGCCGCCCAGGCCCGCGACGACGCCAAGCTGCTCGACGAGCTCGGCGACGTCCTCTTCCAGGTCCACTTCCTGTCGCTGCTGCTCGAGGAGCGCGGAGCCGGCTCGCTGACCGATGTCGCCGAGCATGTGCGCCAGAAGCTGATCCGGCGGCACCCGCATGTGTTCGGCGAGACGGAGGCCGAGACCGCCGGCCAGGTGCTCCGCAACTGGGACGCGATCAAGGCCACCGAGCCGGGTCGCGAGCCGGGCATCTTCGGCGAGGTGCCGGAGAACCTTCCCGGGCCGCTGTACGCGCGCAAGGTGCAGCGCCGGGCGGCCACCAGCGGCTTCGACTTCGAGCGCGTCCCGTACGACGCCGTCGAGGGCGAGCTGGAGGAGCTGCGCGAGGCGGCCGGCGACCGCGACGCGGCCTTCCACGAGGTCGGCGACGTCCTGTTCGCCGCGGTCAACGTCGCCCGTAAGCTCAAGGTCGATCCCGAGCTCGCGCTGCGGGCCGCCGCCGACCGCTTCCGCACCCGCGTCCAGGGCGCGGCCGACCTCGCCGCAGGCGAAGGCGCGGATTGGCAGGATCTCGGTCCCGACGACCAGCTCGCGTACTACGCTCGCGCGCGGCTCGCCGCCGAAACCGACTGAGGAGCCTCCGTGTCGCAGATCGAGACCGTCCATGCCCGCCAGATCCTCGACTCGCGGGGGAACCCGACGGTCGAGGTCGAGCTGCGCCTGCGGTCAGGCGCTCACGGGCGGGCCGCGGTCCCCTCCGGCGCCTCGACGGGCGAGTTCGAGGCCACCGAGCTGCGCGACGGCGGCGAGGCCTGGGGCGGCAAGGGCGTGACGCGTGCGGTGGGCAACGTCAACGGCGAGATCGCGGAGACGATCGCGGGCGTGGACGGGCTCGACCAGGCGGCACTCGACCGCCGGCTGATCGAGCTCGACGGCACGCCGAACAAGTCGCGCCTGGGAGCGAACGCGATCCTCGGCGTCTCGCTCGCCGCCGCGCGCGCGGCGGCGGCCGAGAACGGCGTGCCGCTGTGGCGCCACCTGGGCGGCGACGCCGCGCGCGTCCTTCCCGTGCCGATGATGAACGTCGTCAACGGTGGCGCCCACGCCGACAACTCGGTCGACTTCCAGGAGTTCATGGTCGTGCCCGTGGGCGCCTCCTCGTTCGCCGAGGGCCTCCAGATGGGCGCCGAGGTCTTCCACGCGCTCAAGAAGACGCTCAAGGGCCGCGGGCTGAACACCGCCGTGGGCGACGAGGGTGGCTTCGCGCCCGACCTCGAGTCCAACGAGGCCGCGCTGCAGGCGCTGATCGAGGGCATCGAGGCGGCGGGCCACACGCCGGGCGACGACGTCGCGATCGCGCTCGACCCCGCGACCAGCGAGGTGTTCTCCGGCGGCGCGTACGAGCTCACGCACGAGGGCCGCACGCTCTCCTCCGAGGAGATGGCCGGCTACTGGGCCGACCTCGCGAGCCGCTACCCGATCCTCTCGATCGAGGACGGCATGGACGAGGAGGACTGGGACGGCTGGAAAGCGCTCACCGACGCGATCGGCGAGCGGGTGCAGCTGGTGGGCGACGACCTGTTCGTGACCAACACCGAGCGCCTGAAGCGCGGGATCGAGAGCGGCGTCGCCAACTCGATCCTCGTCAAGGTCAACCAGATCGGGACTCTGACCGAGACGCTGGCGGCGATCGACATGGCGCGCGAGGCCGGCTACACGGCGGTCATGTCGCACCGCTCGGGGGAGACCGAGGACACGACGATCGCCGACCTCGCCGTGGCCACGGGCTGCGGGCAGATCAAGACCGGCGCGCCGTCGCGCTCGGACCGCGTCGCCAAGTACAACCAGCTGCTGCGGATCGAGGAGGCGCTCGGCGACGCAGCGGAGTACCCGGGGCGTTCGCGTCTTCCGCGTCCTGAAGTCGATGCGAGACCCGACTCTTTCAAAGGAAGGGGCGCCCGCGCGGCGAACGAACGCGTGACGGATGCCCCGCCATACCCAGATCCGCTGGGACCGCGTCGGCCGCTGGGCGCTGATCTCGGTCCTCGCGTTCGTGCTCTACCTCTACATCGGCCCGCTCGCCACGTGGGTCGCCACCTATAACGAGGCTGGCCACAAGCGCGCCGAGGTCGCCGCGCTGAAGGCCGAGAACCGCCGCCTGCACGAGCGCCGCGCCGAGCTGCGCGACCCGACCGCGCTCGAGCGGGAGGCCAGGCGGCTGGGGATGGTCAAGGCGGGGGAGAAGTCCTACGTCATCGAAGGCCTCGAGCAGCGCCGCTAACCTCGAGAAGTGCCCTTCGAGAACGCTCTCGCCCAGTGGCAGGACGGGTTGCGGCGACTCGCTGAGGCGCCGCCTGAGGAGCGGCGTGCGCTGGAGCGCGTGACGCGGGCGATCGAGGACGAGCTGCGGCGCCGGCTCGGGGGTGCGTTCACCTCGAGCGAGCTGGTGGAGCTCTACGACGAGGGCACCGGCTGGACGACCGACCTCGCGGTGTCCGTCGCGCCCGAGGAGCCCTACGCGTGGGACGTGCGCACGGTGGCCGACGCGGCCTTCGGGCGCTACCTGCGCCAGGCGACCGACTTCGCCGGCGGGCGCCGAGTTCCGCTGGACTAGTCCTCGTCGTCTTCGTCGCCGCCGCCGCGCGGCGGATCACGATCTGGTCCTCCTCGATCGTGACCTCGACGGGCCGGTGGCCGGCCCAGTGCTCGGCGTACGTCGCGTCGTCCTGCACGGCGGGGTCGAGCCACAGGCCGTAGCCCTCGTCGCCGTGGTCGAACGTGCCCTCGAGCGGGCGCGAGGCGCCGCGGCGCCGGCTGCGGGTGCTACGCGAGCGGCGGGCGGGACGCTTGGGCTTCGCCTCGTCTTCCTCGTCGCCCTCGGCCTCGGCAGCCCGGCGGGCGGCCTCCTCGGCCTCGCGCGCCTCCTCCTCGGCCTTCCGCACGGCTTCTGCCGCCTCCTCTTCCTCGCGGCGCTTGGCCTCCTCCTCGAGCTCCGCGGCGATCGCCGCGTCGTCCTCCGCGCGGAGGTCGACGTCCTCGCTCGCCGGCTCCCCCCCGTCGGCGTCGAGGTCCTGCTCGCGCTTGAAGGCCTGGATCTGCTGTACGGTGACCTCGAGCTGATGGGCGATCCATGCGTCGGTGCGACCCTGTCGCACCCACCCTCGGATCTGATTAAGCTGAGGACGCAGGGACCGGCGGCTCATGACGGGCCGGTAGGCTAGCGCAAGAGGGGTCAGGGGCTTCGGGTGAAGGCCCCATGGGAGTTACGCCGAATGAGCACTAATCTCGCTCGAGCCTCAGCAACCGCCAGGGAGGCGGCACGATGCTGGTACTGACACGCAAGTCCAATCAGTCGATCATGATCGGCGATGACATCGAAGTGTCCGTGCTCTCGATCATGGGAGAGAAGGTGCGGATCGGCATTCAGGCTCCACGGGACATCCCGGTGTTCCGCAAGGAGGTCTACCTGGAGATCCAGCAGGAGAACGTCGCTGCCGGGGCGTCGGCCCGAGCTGAGGTCGACAGTGCGTTGAAGCGGCTGTCCAACCGCCCATAAGGGTAATCAAGGCGCTCGCGCGAGCTTGCGAGTGCGAGTAAGCCGCACTACCCCATGACGTAGTACAGGGTCTCGAACATCGCGATCGCGACGATGATCGCGGTGGCGAGGAGCGTCAGCAGGACCAGGGCGAAGCGCAGCGAGCCCTGACGGTGCGTACGCTCCACCCGCCGGCGCGCCTCGCGCTGCTGCGCGTGGCGGCGGAGGCGCTCACGGCGCTCCCGGTCCTCCTCGATCTCCTCGAAGAACGCCTCTTCGATCTCGGCGATGCTCTGGCGCATCCGCATGGGTCACCGCGACGATAGCGCGCCCGCCTCGGCGTCATCGTAGACCTGGATGAAGCGCAGGTAGTTGTCGGCGATCTGCTCGGCGGCCTTGCCGCGCTCGAGGTCGCCGCCCAGGAAGCCCTTCAGCGCGTCCCACCAGATCGAGCGCCCGATCGCGAATCCGACCATGCCCTCGACAGGCGCCGCCTGCTGCAGCCAGTGGTCGACCTTCTCGTCGCTGGCGCCGCGCCCGAGCAGCACGGAGACCACGCCCGAGCGGCCCTCGCCCTTGCGCGTCTGGTCGACGAGCATCTGCGCGTCGTCCTGCCGGTCCACGCCCTCGATCTTCCAGATGTCGACCTCGACCCCGGCGTCCTGCATGTCCTCGATCGCGCGGCGCATGAGCTCGGGCCGCAGCTCGGCGTCGTAGCGGTCTGTGTCGCCGCCGACGGACTCGAGCTGAGCGGGCTCGGCCGGCACCAGCAGCTCGAACAGGAACAGGCGGTCGTGCTCGTGCAGCCAGTCGGCGAGTCGCTTGAGGCGCCCGGTCTGCCGATCGTTGATCTCGGCGTCGCCGTCCGGGTTGTACCGGACGAGGACCTTGGAGAAGCGCGGGTCGAAGCGCTCGATGTGCTCGCCGAACTGGTCGCCGTACTGGAAGTCGAACTCGTCCTGACCGGACTTCTCGACCGGCATGGCCAGCGTGAGCCCGTGCTCGTGCGCGAGCTTCGGGATGTCGCCGCCGAACTGCTCGTCGACGAGCACGCCGGCCGCCTCGGCGTCGACTCCGCGCTCGACCGCGAGCTCCATCCCCTCGTAGACGAGCCGCTTCGCGTCGATGATCGTCTGCGTCTGCTCCGGGGTGGGATCGCCCTCGATCCCGAACATCTTCTTCTGGAACGAGCCCCGGTGGTCGAAGGCCAGGATGTAGAGCTTCCCGTCGTAGCCGAGCGCCATGGTTGCTGCCTGCCTCTGGTTCGAAAGTCGTTTCGCCTGCTCGGCCCCTACTCTACGCGGCCGATGGAGCCGAAGTTCACCGGCCCCAACTTCACGATCGGCATCGAGGAAGAGCTGATGATCCTCGACGCGGAGACGTTGGCGCTGGCAAACGCGATCGAGGCCGTGCTCGAGGAGTACGGCGGGGAGAGCGGCGAGGTCAAGCCCGAGCTGCTCGAGCCCGTGCTCGAGATCGCGACCGATCCGCATCCCAACACGCAGGCCGCGGGCGAGCAGCTGCGCGCGCTGCGCCGCTCGGTGGCGGAGGCCGCGGGCCGGCGCAACCTGCTGATCGGCTCGGCGGGCACCCACCCGTTCGCCCTCTGGGAGGACCAGCGGGTCTCCTCGCACCCGCGCTACCGCGAGCTCATCTCGGAGCTGCGGTTCGTCGCGCGCCAGGAGATCATCTTCGGGCTGCACGTGCACGTCGGCATCGATGACGCCGACAAGGCGATCCACATCGCCAACGGCATGCGCGTGCACGTGCCGATCCTGTTCGCGCTCGCCGCCAACTCGCCGTTCTGGCGTGCGGGCGACACCGGCTTCGCCTCCACCCGGATGCCGATCTTCCGCGCGTTCCCGCGCGTGGGCATCCCGCCCTACTACGAGGACTGGGCGGACTACGAGCGCCGGATCGGCTTCATGGTCGAGTCGGGCGTGATGGAGGACTACACCTACCTCTGGTACGACGTCCGCCCGCACCCGAACTTCGGCACCGTCGAGATCCGCGCGATGGACGCCCAGACGCGGGTGGAGCACACGCTCGCGCTGGCCGCACTCACCCAGGCGATGGTCAAAGAGCTGGCCGAGCACTACGAGGCCGGCAAGGAGCTCGGCCGCTACCCGTACGAGATGCTCGACGAGAACAAGTGGCTGGCCGCGCGCCACGGGCTCGACGGCGAGCTCGTCGACCTCCCCGAGCGCCGCCTCGTGCCCGCGAAAGAGCTCGCCCGCCGGCTCTACGACCGCCTGATGGAGCACGCCCAGGATCTCGGCTCGGCGCGCGAGCTCGAGGCGCTCGAGGACCTCATCCAGCACGGCAACGGGGCGCACCGGCAGCGGGTGGTCTACGAGGCCAACCACGACTACACCGAGGTCGTCCGGGAAATCGTGGGTGCCACTGCACCCAGCCCCTAGAATCGAAGGTCCATGGCGAGCGGCCCGGACCTCTTCGTCGTCTGCAAGAAGTGCGGCTCGGAGGTGTCCCCCTACATCACCGAGTGCCCGTACTGCGGTACGCGGCTGCGCAAGCGCGCGCCGAAGCTCGAGCGCGGCGGGGTGGCCAAGGAGCCCAAGGCGCCGCGCCGGCGGCGGCCGAGCCTCGGCCGGCTGAAGCCGGGCGAGATCCCGGGCATCCGCGTCGACCGGCGTCCGTACGCCACGATCGCGATCGTCCTCGTCTCGCTGCTGGGCACGCTCGGGGCGCGCGCCGACCTGTGGGAGGTCGACCGCCTGCTGCTCGCCGAGGGCGTGACCGACGACCTGTGGCGGCCGTTCACCACGTTGTTCTTCTACGGCCAGACCGGCTACGAGGTCGTGGCGCTGGGCGCCACCTTCCTGTTCGGCTGGCTGCTCGAGCGCCGGCACGGCCCGTGGGCGCCGCTGCTCGTCTTCCTCGTCGGCGGCGGGGGCGGCATGTTCCTCGCGATCGCGGGTGATGACATCCAC
>CAWIRW010000010.1:0-61714 GCA_963838655.1 uncultured Solirubrobacteraceae bacterium
AGGGGTGGCCAACGGGACATCGCTCCACACGGAATGGCCCGTTGGGCGGGCCCCCGCTGACCTACTGTGTACCGCCCGCGCCGTGCCAGTACCCCGTCTCGGCACGGCCACACCCGATTCGCAATTGCGCGTCTGGGTCGACCTCACCAACTCTCCACACGTGCTCGTCATGCGCCCGGTCATCCGGGCGCTCGAGGCGCGCGGCGCCGAGGTGCTCGTCACCGCGCGCGATTTCGCGCAGACCCTCCCGCTCGCGGAACGGCACGGCCTCGACGTCGTGCCGATCGGCCGTCACCGCGGCGGACGGCTCGCGGCCAAGGGCCTGGGGCTGCTCTCGCGCAGCGCGGCGCTGGTCCGCTGGGCGGCGCGCCGCCGGATCGACGTCGCGCTCGGCCACGGGTCCAACGACGTCACGGTCGCCGCCGCGCTGCTGCGGATCCCGAGCGCGACGGCGTTCGACTACGAGTGGGCCACGGTGCAGCACACCGTCAACTGCCGGCTGGCGAGCGCGGTCGTCGTCCCCGAGGCGATCCCGCCGGAGCGGTTGGCCCGCTACGGCGCCACGCCGCGCAAGCTGCATCGTTACGCCGGCCTCAAGGAGGAGTACTACCTGGCGGACTTCGAGCCCGACGCGGCGGTGCTCGCCGAGCTCGGCCTCGACGCCGCGCAGCCGATCGCCGTCGTTCGCACCCCGCCCGCCGTCTCGCTCTACCACCGCTTCGAGAACCCGCTCTTCGCCGCGCTGCTCGACCGCCTTCGCGGCACCCAGACCGTGGTGCTGCCGCGCACGCCCGAGCAGCGCGCCGAGCTGGACGGGTTCGTCGTTCCCGAGACCGCGATCGACGCGCAGTCGCTGATCGCCTTCGCCGACCTCGTGATCTCGGCGGGCGGCACGATGAACCGCGAGGCGGTCGCGCTCGGCACGCCGGTGTGGACGACGTTCGAGGGCCGCCCCGGAGCCGTCGACGACGCGCTGATCGCCGACGGTCGCCTGCGCCGCCTGGAGCGCGCGGAGGACGTCGAGCTCGTCAAGCGACCGCCCGGCCGGGAGCCGCGTCGCCGCCGTGACCCCGCGGTGCTGGCCGACCTGTTTCTGTCGCCTGTTGGTGGTCTCCACAACACCGCTGGCGCGCGGCCCTAGGGGTTCTTCAACGAACCCCTAGAATCTCCGCGATGCGCCGCCGGATCAGCTCCGCGGCCTTTCCCGTCAACCGCCACGCGCTCCCGCAGGTCGCGCTGGACGCGGGCTTGGTCGCGCTCGCCTACTTCCTCGCCTACCGCTTGCGGTTCGACGACGGCATCCCGGAGCGCTACGAGGACCTGTTCGCACGCACGATCACGTTCACGATCTGCGGCAGCGTCTTCCTGTTCGCGCTGTTCGGTCTCTACCGGCACTGGATGCGCTACTCGTCGCAGCGCGAGTACCTGCTGATCGGGCAGTCGGTCGCGGCGAGCGTGATCGCACTCGTCGCCTACGTCGCCGCATTCCAGCCCAAGCAGATCCTCTCGCCCGAGGGCTACGTGTCGCTGACCGTGCCGACGAGCGTGCTCGTGCTCTTCGGCCTGCTCCTGCTCGTCTTCATGGGCGCCGTGCGCTACGCCACGCATCTGGCCTACGAGCGGCCGCTGCGCGGCTGGCGCGCGCCACGCAACGCCCGCTCGGTGCTGATCGTGGGCGCCGGCGACGGCGGGCGCCTGCTGCTGCGCGAGATCTTGCGCAACCCCGACCTCGGCTTCCGCCCGGTCGGCTTCGTGGACGACGACCCGCGCAAGCAGCACGCGCGCATCGATCGCGGGCTGGAGGTGCTGGGCAGCACGCAGGAGCTGGGGCGCGTGCTCGACGACGTCGCGCCCGACGAGGTCCTGATCGCGGTCCCGTCGGCCCCCGGCACGATGCGCGCGCGCGTCGTGCGTGCGTGTCGCGAGCGCGGCGTGCCGGTGCGCACGATGCCGACGGTGTTCGAGCTGCTGCAGAACGGCGGTCGCCTGATGCGGCAGGTGCGCGAGGTCCGGGTCGAGGACGTGCTCGGCCGCGAGCCGGTGCGGATGGAGACCGAGCTCACCGGCGGCTACCTCACCGGCCGCTCGGTGCTCGTCACCGGGGCGGGCGGCTCGATCGGCGCCGAGCTCTGCCGCCAGATCTCCCGCGTGGGGCCGAGCAAGCTGATCCTGCTCGACCACGCCGAGGACAACCTGTTCGAGATCGAGCGCGAGCTGGTCGACGACCGGCACGTGCAGCACACGGTCACGGTGCTCGCCGACTGCAAGGAGGGCGAGCGCATGCGCGAGGTGTTCGCCGAGCACCGGCCGACGGTCGTCTTCCATGCCGCCGCGTACAAGCATGTCGGCCTGATGGAGGCGAACCCGGTCGAGGCGGTGCGCAACAACGCGCTCGCCACGCGCGTGATGACCAGGGCCGCGGGCGACTTCGGGGTCAAGGTGTTCGTGCTCGTCTCGACCGACAAGGCGGTCGCCCCCGCGACGGTCATGGGAGCCTCGAAGGCGCTCGCCGAGTGGGCCGTCGAGGCCGCCGACGCCCGCTACCCCGACACGGCGTTCACCGCCGTGCGCTTCGGCAACGTGCTCGGCTCGTCAGGCTCGGTGGTGCCGATCTTCCGCCGCCAGATCGCGGCCGGCGGCCCCGTGACGGTGACCGACGCCGGGATGACGCGCTTCTTCATGACGATCCCCGAGGCGGTCCAGCTCGTCGTCCGCTCGGCGTCGCTCGCGCTCGGCGGCGAGGTGTTCGTGCTCGAGATGGGCCAGCCGGTGGCGATCCTCGACCTCGCGCGCGACATGATCCGCTTCTCGGGGCTCGAGCCCGGCCGCGACATCGCGATCGACATCGTCGGCGCGCGACCGGGCGAGAAGCTGCACGAGGAGCTCTTCAACCCGTACGAGCGGCCGGAGCCGACGCCCGCGGCCAAGATCCTGCGCGCGCAGCGGCCCGCCGTCGATCCCGAGTGGGTCGAGCAGAGCTTCGACGAGATCAACTACCTCGTGCTCCAGGGCGACGCCGCGACGCTGGCGGCCAAGGTGCACGAGCTGGGCGCCGTGCGGGCCGCCGAGGCAACCGCTCCGGCGCCCGCGACGAGCGGGTCCGTGACGCCCGAGCCGGCCGGCGACCGGCTGGCCTCCTAGACTCAGCGGCTCGGTCCATGGTCGTCCTCTTCGCGTTCTCTCTCCAGGACCAGGTCGAGAAGTACGGCGCCTACGTCGGGCTCGCCGCGTTCCTCGGCCTGGCTGTGCTGGCCCTCCTGTACTTCGCGCAGGCCCGCGAGCTCAAGCGGCTGCGCGACTGGGCGGGCCGCGCTCCCGAGCGCGCGCAGGAGCTCGAGGCGCGTGTCGTGGCGCAGGCCGAGGAGGCGCGCCAGGCCGTCCCCGCGGCGACTCCCGCGCGGTCCGGCGCCGTCGGGCCCGCGCAGCCGGTGACCGCCGGCAACGGCCGCCCGGCGACGGCGCCGGCAGCCGTGCCGATGGGTCCGCGACCCGCGGTCGCGATGGCCCGCGTGGCGGCGACGGTCGCCGTCGGCGCCGCGGCGCCCGCGCGCGCCGACGAGGAGGCGGGGGAGAGCGCCGACGAAGCCGCCGAGCCGGCCGCGGTCCCGGCGGAGGCCGCCCCGCCCTCGACCGAGATCGCCGCCGCCGCGGCCGCCGGCCCGATCCCGGCCACGGCTGCCGGCGCGCCGCCGGCCGAGAGTGCCGCAGCGGCTCCCGCCGACGCCGAGTCGGCTCCAGTGGAGGCGGCGCCCGGCGACGCCGAGCCGCCGGCCGAGCCTGCGCCCGCGAGGGGCGACGGCGATGCCGAGCCCGCTGAAGGCGGCGCCGAGCCGCCGGACGAGCCGGACCGCGATCGCGACGAGCAGCCCGAGCGGGCCGAGGACACCGAGGACGCTCCGGCGGTGGCCGGCAACGGCGTCGCCGCGCCGGTGGCGATCCCGCGGGCCACGCCTCGCCCGCAGCCGCGGCCCGCAGCGCCGCTGCGCGCGCCCGCGGCGCGGTCGACCACGCTGCCGCCCCGCCGCCCGGGCCCGCCGCCACGCCGCTCGTCCCAGGAGCCGTCGCGGGCCGGCCGCATGACGGTCCTCACGCTGCTGGCAGTGGGCGTGATCGCCGCCGCGATCGTGATCCCGGTGTTCGTCCTCGGCGGCGACGACCCCGAGCCGCCGCCCAACACCACGGCCGAGCCCACGACCGAGGCGTCGACCGGCGGCGGCGGCGGTGGTGGTGGCGGAGGCCAGGCGGCCGCCGCGGCCCGCCCCGAGACCGTGGTCACTGTGCTGAACGGCACGCCCACCGAGGGCCTCGCCTCCCAGACGCGCGACAAGCTGATCGCGGAGGGCTACTCCGACGAGCAGGGCATGATCCGCACGGGCAACAACACCGACCAGCAGCGCCAGGACTCGGTCGTCCTGTACGCCGAAGGCGAGCGCCGGCAGGCGCGGGACGTCGGCTCGATCCTCGACGTCACGGCGCTCGAGGCGATCGACCCGGAAACGCAGGCGCTGGCCGATGCCACGGACGCGACCAACAGCGGCCAGCCGTCGAAGGTCGTCGTCATCCTCGGCGGCGACCAATCTCCCTGAGGGCGCTGTGGCCCGTCCCGCAACGGTCGACGCGTAATGACGCGCGTCGATCACCGCCAGGCGGCGTCCTCGACCCTCGAAATACCAGGGGTATTCCTTCGGGTCTGCGTCCTTGCCTGGCGGCGCCGCCGCACGCCCTTACGCGCCGACCGTCACGGGACGGACCACTAGGGTGACCAAGCTGGCGCGCGCGGTCTTCGTCGTGCTCGTCGGCGCGACGTTCGCGGCGTTCTTCGCCGCCCAGCGGATCAAGGGCGAGGCCGCCGTCGCCAAGGTCCGCTCGCTCGAGCGCGTGTTCTCGCCCAACGGCGACGGCGCCCGCGACGTCGCGGAGTTCCGCGTCACCCTGCGCGAGCGGGGCCGGATCTCGGTCGACGTCGTCGACCAGAGCGGCAACGCCGTGCGGCGCCTCGCCGACGACGCGAGCGTGACGCCCGCGGGCGTGGCGCTGCGCTGGGACGGGCGCACCGACGCCGGCATTCGCGTGCCCGACGGCCGCTACCGGATGCGCGTGACGCTGCGGCGCGAGGGCCGCTCGGTGATCCCGCCGCGGACGACGGTCGTCGACACCGAGCCGCCGCGACCGCGCGTGCGCACGATCGCGCCCGGGCCAATCGTGGGCCCGCGGCCGCAGCCGCTGCGGATCGAAGTACGCGACGTGCCGGTCGGACGGCCGAAGAGCGCCCGCATCGTGCGGATGGACGGCGGCGAGCCGCGTGTGGTGGCCGAGCTGCCGTCGGTGCGCGGCACGCGCACGCTCACGTGGGACGGGCGCGTCGACGGCCGCCCGGCGCCCGCGGGCGTCTACCTCGTCCAGGTCACCGCGCGCGATCGCGCCGGCAACCTCGGTCGCGCTCCCGCCGAGCTCCCGCCGCTGCCGGGCCAGCCGCGCGGGCGGCCGGGCATCACCGTGCGCGGGATCGTCGCCGAGCCGCCCGCGCGGCCGGTGACCGCGAAGCGGCTGGTGCGTGTGAACGTCGACGCCCGCCGGCGCCAGTACCGCTGGCTCCTGCGCCGCGTCGGGACGCGGAAGGCGGTCGCCCGCGGCCGCGAGGCGGCCGGCCGGCCGGTCGAGTTTCGTGCGCCGACCGGCGACTCCGGCCTCTACGTGCTCGAGTTGACGGCCGGGAGGCAGTCGACGGCCGTGCCGATCGCGGTGCAGTCGCGCCGCCGCGCGAACATGCTCGTCGTCGTGCCGGCGATGACGTGGCTCGGCACCGACGAGGTCGACCAGGACGCCGACGGGGTGCCGAACACGCTGGCGGCGAGCCGGCCGGTCAACTGGCCGCGGGTGCTGGCCGGCGGCCTGCCGGACGACCTCGTGCGCAACGTCGCGCCGCTGCTCGCCCATCTCGACCGCGCGAAGATCCGCTACGACCTCACGACCGACCTCGACCTCGCGCTCTCGACTGGCCCGCGCGCCTCGGATCGTCGTGGCGTGCTGCTGGCCGGCGCCGAGCGGTGGGTGACGCGTCCGTACGCGCGGCGGCTGCGCCGCTACGTGGTCGACGGCGGGCGGCTCGCGAGCTTCGGCACCGAGAGCCTGCGGCGCGGCGTGACCGTCGTGCGCAACGACGCCGAGTCCGCCGGGCAGCTCGTGCGGCCGACGCAGCCCTCGCCCCAGGACCCGTTCGGCACGCGGCTGGAGCCGCTGCGCCGCGCCGACGCCCCCGCGACCCTGTCGCTGATCGGCGGTGACGCCGGCGCCGGGCTGCTCGAGGGCTTCGACGGGGCGCTCGAGGGCTTCAGCGTGCTCGAGGAGAGCCGCTTGCCGGCGTCGGGCCGCGGGCAGCTGCAGGCCGCGCTCGGCGTCGAGACCGCGCCGCCCGAGGAGACCGAAGGCGTGCCCGAGGAGCTCCCGCCGCCCGCGCTCCCGGCCCTGGCCTCCACGGAGATCGGCAAGGGCGTGATGATCCGCGTCGGCCTGCCGGAGTGGGCGCAGCGGCTCGACGACCGCCAGGTCTCGCAGATCACGCTCAACATCGCGGACATCCTGCGCGGCGTGACCCCGCGCATCCGCTCCGCGCCCACACGGCGACGCTAACGCACGTCGGCGCGCTCGGAGCCGAGCCGCCCGCTCTCGACCCCGAGCGCCTCCATGCGCTCCCACAACGGGAGGTTCTGCGTGTGCGGGGGCCCGTCGCCACGCGTGAGGCGTAGCGCCGCGCGCTCACTCGCGCGGTCATGCAGCGGCCCGGACTTGCCTGCTGGTGGCCCGTACCAGAGCTCGGCGTCGGGATGGAGCGCGGTCAGCGCCCGCGCGAGCGGGTACTGCAGGGCGTCGAACACCACGAGCACGCGCGGGAAGCCCGGCAGGCGCATCCGCCGGGCCTGCACGCCCGCGAGGCCGTCCGCGATCGTCTCCCCGAGCCGGCGGGTGGCGGCGTAGGAGAGCCGCGGCGGGTCGACGGCGACGACGCCGGGCGCCGTCAGCAGGTCCTCGACGCGCTCGCGCAGCTCGAAGGCCTCGAGCGCCACAGGGAGCAGGAGCACGCACAGCGGACGATCACGGCCCTGGCGGTCGGCCGCGTCGGCGACGGCTCCCCACCCGCGGGCGGCGCGCCAGCCGAGGCTCCCGCCGGGGTCGCTCACGGCGCGTCGTAGCGCACGGCCCGCGCCTCGGGCACGTGCAGGACGTCCCACCCGCGGCGGCGCAGGCGGCGGCAGAAGTCGATCTCGTCGGTGCCGAACCAGTCGACGGACTCGGCGGCCGAGCGGCGCACGAGCAGCGCCGACGCGGGCGCCCAGTCGACCGTGCTCACGGCGTCACCCTGGCTCTGGACGAGCATGCGGCGACCGGCTCCGAGCCGGCCCAGCACCCGCGTCCAGCGGCTCGGGAAGCGCCACGCGGATGGCTGCACGACTCCTTCCGGGTTGACCAGCGTCGCTGCCGCGGCGGCGGCCGCCTCGGTGCCGGAAAGCGCCCGGTGCAGCGCCGCGGTCGCGCCGGGCTCGAGCTCGGAGTCCTCGTCCAGCAGTAGGCAGAACCGTCCGCGGGCCCGCCGCAGCAGGTCGGCGGCGTTCTCGCTGCTGTCGCGGCGACGGCGCAGCGGGATCACGTCGGTGGTCGCGGCGTGCGTGCGCGCGGCGTCCGCCGAGCCGTCGTCCGACGCGTTGTCGAGTACCAGCGTCTCGGTCCCGAACGACACCGTCGACCGCTCACGCGCGATCGCGTCGAGGCAGTAGCTCAACAGCTGGCGCCGCTCGGTGTTGATCACGCAGTAGCTGAGCTCCACATCCATGCGGTCGGGATACTGCCAGCGCAGCGGGCCGTCCGGACCCGCTTAGGGAACGTTTTCGGGGCCCTGGTCGATGTACTCGGCGCGGAAGGTGCGGATCGCGTCGAAGACCTGGGGGTTCATCTCGGGGAACGTGACCGAGTGGCCCCACGTCGTCGCCGCGACCGCGGCGTCCATGCCCGTGGTGTTCTCGTACAGGAGCATGTGGTAGCCGTCGCTCTGCTCGGCGAGCAGCGCTTCGAGCTGGGCAACGGTCTCGGCCGGCGTGCCCTTCTTGTACTGGACGTCGATCCGCCCGTGCTCGAGCGTGTGCACGAGCTTGCCGAGCTCGGGCGTCGTGCCCGGGCTCGTAGACGCCGTCGTCGTACCAGGCGGGGCGCGTGGTTGCCGGAGGTCGGCGGGTTCGTCTTGTAGTCGGAGGCCTTGAACTGCTTCGTCTCGTGCGTGCTGCCCTCGATGTCGGGGCTGCGCAGCGTGCCGCCGCGGCCCGGACGGCCTCGCGCAGGTCACCGATCTTCTGCTCGGGGAGCGTGACGTCGCTCGCGGGCGTCGAGGGCTCGGCGGCGCTGTCGTCGCCTCCGAGCGAGCCGGAGACGAGCAGCACGACAATCGTCACGGCGGCGATCGCCACGAGCCCGCCGAGGGCGAGCTGCAGACGCTTGCGCCGCGCGACCTTCGCCTTCTCGGCGCGCTCGCGATCGAGCCGCTCCTGGCGGCGCCGTTCCTTTTCCTGGACCCGGTGTGACACGGCGGCTGAGTGTAGCGAGGGCTCAAGTACCCCCATGGGGTATCATCGTCCCCCATGCAGGCCGACGCCCGAGCAGTGCACAACCGCCTCCGCCGGATCGAAGGGCAGGTCCGCGGCGTGCAGCGGATGGTCGACGAGGACGCCTACTGCGTCGACATCCTGACGCAGGTCGCGGCCGTCCAGACCGCGCTCGAGCAGGTCGCCGTGCACGTGCTCGACGCCCACGTGCGGACCTGCGTGGCCGACGCCGTCGCCGACGGAGACGGCGGCCCCGAGAAGCTCGACGAGCTGATGGCGGCCGTGCAGCGGTTCGCGAAGGTCCGCTAGCTCGCCAAGCGGGCCGCCCGCGGGCGCCAGCACTCGTCGAGGAACGCTGCGATCTCGTCGGTGAGCCGCTCCGGGGCCAGGCGCAGCTCGAGGATCGAGTCCGCAAGCAGCAGCCGGGCGTCCGGCAGCTCGTCGGCGAGGTTCCCCGCGTCCGAGAACGGGTGCACGATGTCATGCCGGTGGCCGATCACGAGCGCCGGGGTGCGCAGCGTCCGGCGCTCCTCGACCGGCGGCGCCACGCGGCCGAAGAAGAGGCCCTGGATGACGGCGGCGCTCGGCTCGGGATCCTGGCGGACGAGGTCGAGCAGCACGTCGGCCTGCCACGGCAGCCCGCGGCTCGGGACCCGCCGCGCGGCCGCGGCGAGCGCGCGCATCGGCCGCCGCCCGAACGTCAGGCCGAGCATCAGCGGCGTGAACGCGACGGCGCACCCGAGCAGCGCGTTGTCGAGCACGGGCATCTCCACCACCATGCCGCGCAGCCGCTCGGGCGCCAGGGCCGCGGCCTCGAGCGTCGTGTTCGCCCCCAGCGACGTGCCCATCACGACCGCCTCCTCCACGCCGAGGTGGTCGAGCAGCGCGATCACCTCGCGGCCGAACTCGGTCATCGAGTAGCGATTCATGTCCACTGGCCGGTCGGAGGCGCCATGCCCGAGCAGGTCGAGCGTGACTACGCGATGGCCGCGCGCGGCGAACGCGTGCGCCAGCTCGTCGTGCATCCGGCGGTTGAGGAGCAGGCCGTGGAGGAGCACCGTTAACCGCGGCCCGTCGCCGTATGAGGTGTACGCGAGCCGCCGGCCGCCATGGCTAAAGCTGGATGTGACAGGCGTCACGTACCGGAGTCTACGTCTCACCTGGTCGCTAGCGTTCAGGCCCATGGCCCGAGACACGCGCTCCCTGAACGGCAAGGTCGTCGCCATCACCGGCGGTGGCCGCGGCATCGGCCGAGCGATCGCCCAGGCCGCCGCCCGCGAGGGTGCGCGCGTGGCCGTGGGCGACATCGATCACGCCTCCGCAGAGGCGGCGGCCGCCGGCCTCGGCGGCGACGCGCTAGGCCTCGGGCTCGACGTCACCGACCATGCCGGCTTGACCGAGTTCCTCGACGAGGTCGAGCGCCGGCTCGGGCCGCTCGACGTGCTCGTCAACAACGCCGGGATCATGGCTGTCACGCCGCTCGTCGAGGAGAGCTCGGACAGCATCGCCCGCCAGCTCGACCTCAACCTGCGCGCGGTCATCCACGGCACGCAGGAGGCGATGCGGCGGATGGTCCCGCGGCGCACGGGGCACATCGTCAACGTCGCCTCGATCGCCGGCGTCACCGGCTTCCCCCACCTCGCCACCTACGCCGCCACCAAGCACGGCGTCGTCGGCCTCTCGGAGTCGGTGCGCGCCGAGCTGCGCGGCACGGGGGTCGAGGTCTCCGTGGTGATGCCAAGCGTCGTCCGCACCGAGCTCGCCGCCGGGCTCGCGGAGTCGCGTGTGAAGGCGGTCGAGGTCGAGGACGTCGCCGCCGAGGTGCTCTCGGCCCTCAAGCGGCCGCGCTTCGACGTCTTCGTGCCGCGCAGCAACGGTGCGCTGCTCCAGGCCACGAGCTTCCTGCCGCGAGGCGCTCGCGAGGCGCTCGCCCGCTGGCTGAAGGCGCACCAGCCGCTTCTCAAGGCCGACCGCGCCGCCCGCGCGGGCTACGAGGCGCGCGCCGCGGCCAGCGCTCCCGCCGCCGAGGAAGAGCGCAGCGCGGCTTAGCCTGGATCCACCGATTATCGGTGGATCCAGGCTTAGGGCAGCCGCTCGAGCAGCGGGAGCAGCACGTCGGCGTCGTCGGCGGCGGTGATGTGAATCGCGCGCGGCTCGCGCACCCACGCGATCACGTTCAGCGTCCGCAGCCGGTCGAGCACGAACTGGAACGCGAGCGCCTGGCGGCGCGAGCGGTACTCGCGCAGCACGTCGAACGCCCAGCCGGTCGTGTGCAGCGAGTAGCTGCGCGTCGCCTCCCGGTTGCGGCGCACGAGCGCGTCCTGGTAGCCCTGGTCGCGCACGGTCGAGGTGACGACCAGTGGCGAGGTGCCGCCGAGTGAGCGGACCTGCGCGCCCACGTACAGCGCCAGCGCCAGCGCCTCCGGCCGCAGCCCGCGGTAGAGCCCGGCGGGCTGGCCGAGGCGGCGGCCGAGCTCGCCCATCTGCCGCGCCCGCCGCAGGCCCGTGACGGCCTCCGCGGCAGGGAAGGCGACGATGTCACCGGAGTCCCACGCGTCGCGCAGCTCGCCGGGCGTGCCGAAGGTGGGCGTCTCGCCGGGTGGGTGCAGCACCTCCTCCGCCGAGGCCTTCGCCCCGTGCAGGGCGTCGAGCCGCTGGAGCTCGGCGGCATCCTCCCGCCACAGGCGCATGATCTCCACCGCGGCGGCGAGCTTCCACCAGTAGTTCGAGGAGTCGTCGCCGAGGCTCGCCAGCCGAGCGTAGGCGCGCCGATGCCGGCGCGGCGTGGAGTCGAAGTACACCTCGGCGTACGTGAGCTCGTTGTCGGAGACCACGTCACGGATCCGTGTGTCGGGCTCGCCCGTGAAGTCCCGCAGCACGCTCTCGAGGTTGCCGATCCCCATGTGGTAGGAGACGAATGCGAGGTCTTGGCGGCCGAAGCGCTCGCCGCCGAGCTTCAGGTAGCGGGCGGTGGCCGCCAGCGCCTTGGCGCCGTCGAAGCGCTCGTCCACGCGCGCTCGCCGCTCGCTCAGCGCCGCGGCGCGCTTGGTCCGGCCGCGTGCCTCGGCGCGCACGATCAGGCGCGTGAGACGCTCGCTCTCCGCCACGTCGACGCGCATGCCGAGCAGGTTCTGGCCCGTCTCCGCCAGGATCTGGGTGAGGCCGACCGCGCTCTCGAGGTCACCCGGCGCCCGCGCGGTCTCGCGCCCGCCGCTCTCGAGGAAGACGAGCCCTTCGAGCACGTCGGCGTCCATCTCGGCCTCGTCGGCGGCGCGCTCGACGCTCGCCCGCCAGTGCGCTGTGCGCTCTGCGGTGGCCACGACGCCGCCGGGCGAGAACGCGTACAGGGCGTGGGCGTTGCCCGCCGCCGCGCGGCGGATGAACTCGTCCTCGCGCTCGGGGTCCCAGGCGAACGGGTCGGGCAGCGGCGAGGTGTCCTCGCCCGCGGGCCCGGGCGGCGTCGGCACCACCGGCACGCTCGCCGGCAGCGGATCGTCGCCCGCGCGCGCGACGAGGAAGACCGCGAGCGCGGCGAACGCCACCGCCAGCACGAAGACGCGCAGCACCGTCAGGCGCGGCCGAGCAGGCGGGCGCAGCGCTCGGCGATCAGTACGTGCTCCTCGAAGTCCTCGGCCCAGCCGCGCAGATCCTCCACCGCCATCCCCCGCGTGAGGGTGATCGTGCGCCCGGCGAGCACGTCGAGCACGACGTGGGCGACCCGCGGGGCGGGCTCATAGGCCGCCATCTCGTCTGCCCGCACGAGACCGGTGAGGATCCGGCAGGAGCCGTCGAGCAGCGCGTCGTCGACGAGGCCGTCGAGGGCCTCCTCGAGCGCGCCGCCCTCGGCGCAGGCACGCGCGGCGTGCTCGGGCTCGATCCCCTCGAGGCCGTGGCGCAGGAGCCAGGCACGAGCGTCCTCCGGGAGTCTCCGCAGCGCTCCCAGCCGTTGTACCGCCGTGGTCTTGCCCGCGCCGGCCGACACGCAGGCGACGCGCCACCAGCCCTGCACGGGGTCGCCGAGGACGGCCGCCAGTGCCTCGCCCGCGGCCGGCCCGAGGGCGGCGTGCCGCGCGAGCGTCTCGAGCACTTCGGCGTCGCGCTCGTCGCCGGTGTCGCCGAGCACGGCGATGCCCAGCTCGAGCGAGGCGCGGTCCGACGCGGCGTGGACGGTCGCGCGAGCGAGCTCGGCGTCCGCGACGCCCGCCTCGACGGCCTCGACGAGCGCCGCGTCGGGCGCTCCGACGGGCAGCGGCGGGGCCGGGCCGCCGTCCCACGCCACGATCAGGTCGAGGATCGGCGGGCGCGCGCGGCGGAAGGCGGGGCGACGCATTCCGCAGCGATGGTAGGAGGGAGCCGCTGTCGGGTACGCCGCAGGCATGCGCATTAGACGACGCAAGAGCCGAAAGTCCCAGGCGGCCGACCTCCTGGGCACCTACCTGAAGCTCAAGGCTGCGAGCAAGGCGACCAAGGGCGCCCGCAAGGCAGCGAAGGGCACAGCGGCCTATCAGGTCGCCAAGCGCACGCCGTTCATCCGGCGCGTGCCGCTGATTCTCGCCGGTGCCGGCGCCGCGGTCTTCGTGGCCATCAAGGTGCGCGGCGGCGGGAACGAGCCCGCGGCCGCGTAGCCGGGCCGGGGGCCGCCGGCACACTCGCAACGTCAACTGCGGCTGGGTAAGGAGGTCAGGGA
Organism: uncultured Solirubrobacteraceae bacterium; assembly: GCA_963838655.1. Lineage (GTDB taxonomy): Bacteria > Actinomycetota > Thermoleophilia > Solirubrobacterales > Solirubrobacteraceae > DASSUW01. The sequence goes on from CAWIRW010000010.1 coordinate 13,279, forward strand.
GCCGACCGATCGCGAAATCCGTGGAGTTACCCCCGGAAACCGACGCCTACTTCACGAAGTTCGCGCGATCGCCAACCCGGCCGGCACCCTCAGCCTCCCTACCCAGCCGCAGTTGACATTTGCAGGGGTCACGACGGCTCGAAGCCGAGCGCGAGGAAGCTAGCGCGCCGGCTCAGTCGTCATCGGGACCGTCGTCGCCGCCGTGCTGGCCGCCGCCGCCCGAGCGCTCGACCTCGATCGCGACCCAGCGGCCGTCGCGGCGGCGCACGGTGGCCTCGATCCGCGTCATTCCCTTGCGCAGGCCGGCGAAGCCGGCGACCCGCTCGAAGCGCGTGCGGGAGTTGACCTTGATGCGCTTCGTGCCGCGCTCGGAGTCGTGGAGGCGGAACGTGCGGTTGTCGCGGTTCACGGACACGACGGTGCCCTCGAACTCGCGGACGGCGGCGGGGGCGGTCGCGGGCGCTGCGAGGAGCGCGGCGGCGGCCACGACGATCGGTGTGGCTCGGCGAAGGTTCTTCATGCCTGCAGCGTGGCGAGGCGGCGGCCAAGCGCTCGCCAACCGAAGGTGAAGCGCCGGCAAAGAACGCGACGGGGACTCGAACGCGCCAGCTCGCTGACCGGAGCGACGAGTCGGGCCGTACCCCTGGCGTCCATCCCGTTCCAGGAGGTTACGCATGGTCCCTCGCACGTTGCTCTCGTCGCTCGTCACGGCCTTTGCGGTGGTCGCACTGGTCGCGGGCCCGGCGGCAGCCCACGACCGCGACGGCAAGCACCGCTCGCACGGCGGGCGGCACGGCAAGCACCACCACGGCAAGCACCACGGGAAGAAGAAGTATGGGGCGACGACGCTCAAGTTGGACGCTGGTGCGGTCGCCGCTCTCACCAGCCTCGGCGTCACCCCGGCGCCGATCGAGCCGGCGAAGGCGCTCGCGGCCGACGAGCTCGCGTTCCCGATCACCAATAGCTTCAAGCGGGCCCTGCGCTCGGGCGTCATCGAGCACAGCGGCGGCATCTCGCTGACGGCCGGCGACACGGTCGTCGAGCTGACGGACTTCGAGATCGACGTGGCCGAGGAGGTCCTCACGGCACAGGTCGGCGACGCTCGCGTCCCGATCCTCGACCTGGACTTCTCCACCGCGCGCATCTCGTGGGCACGCGGCGGGTTGTCGGTGGGCCCGGTCGGGGCCACGCTGACCGCCGTCGCGGCCGGAGCGCTCAACGACGCCTTCGGAGTGACGGCGTTCACCGAGGGTCTGAGACTCGGCGACGCAACGGTGAACTACAAGCGCCTCTGGTAGCGGTGCCGCGGCCTAGGCCCGGCCGAGGTGGGCCCATCTCGGCCGGGCTCACGCGCTCGCGGCGTCCAGGTACTGCAGCAGCTCGTGGGCCGCGAGCTCGACGTCCTTGTGGCGCCACTCGGCCGCCCGGTACACGCACGCGATCAGCCCCGAGCGGTGCAGGCGCCGGAAGTCGCCGTACACGAACGCATGCCGCGCCTTCGTCTCCTCGCTCGCCCCCTCGGTCAACCCGAGGTGCCACGCCGCGTACTCCTCCCAGCTGTGCGAGGCGAGGAACGCGTTCTCGGCCGCCGCCCGCGGCTGAGCCTCCCCCCAGTCGCTCTCGAGCACATACTGCCGAGCGTCGATCAGCGCTCGCGCCTTCTCGACAGCCTCCGGATTGACCGAGTAGGACGCCATCGGCATATCTTGACGGCGATCGAGCCAACGCCGCGTACGCGACAATGGCGATGTCCCGATCTCGCGGAAGCGCGCGGGGTCTACCCGCCGGCGCGTCCTAAGCTCCGCCCCGAGGAACTCGCTGTAGAGCTCGGTAAGCCCGATGGCGACGCCAGTTCCGACGAGCGTTCCGGCCATCACGGCGGCGCCTGGCTCCTCGTGCTCCAGCGCAACGGTCAGCGCGAGTCCGATGATCGCGCCATAGATGAGGCGCGAGTACTGACCGGACCCGAGGTGGTCGTGAACGGCGCTCGGCATCGGAGGCAGTATCAACGTTCGCCGGCGAACCGGCCGCGGTCGCACCGTCCTGCAGCGACCATAGTCTGCCGGGCCATTACGGAGATTATCTTTGGGCTCGACACCGCCGAGCGGGAGCGTGTCACCGCGCTACGGTCGCAGGGGCGCTTCTTCTGGCTCGACGTCTCGCTCAGCGAGACGAGCCGTGATGACCTGGTCAACGCCCTGGGGATACCTGAGCGTGCCTTCCGGGCTCTGTTCGGTCCGGGCGACGCCTACGCGTCACGGACGCTGCACGCCGACGGAGAGTCAGTCATCTTTCGGCTCCGCTGCCATGTCGAGTCGGAGCTGCCGCCCGACGAGGCCGCCTACCGCCTGCGACCGCTCCAGGTCCAAGTGCTGGTCACGGGCGACTACCTGTTGACGCTTCACGAGGAGCGCGTCTCGTTTCCTGCGGTCGTCGCTCCGGACCTGCCGGAGGGGCGGAGCAAGCGATACGTCGTCTACTCGGTGCTCGACGCGATGCTCGCGAGCACCTTCGCGGCGCTCGAGGAGTTGGAGTTGATGCTTGACGCGCTTGCCGCCGCGTCCACCGACGGCGGCGGCGGACGCCTGCCGAGAGCGACGCTGCGGGAGGCCGGCGCCAGGCTCGCGTCGATGAGGCGCTGGGTAGGGACCGAGCAAGCCGTCCTGGAGCGCGTCGGCGTGGAGGTCGGAGCGCTCCCCGGGTTCGACGTGGACGACGAGCCCTACTTCGACCGTCTGGATGGGCAGGTCAACCACCTGCTGGCGTCGATTGACGCGGCCGTGAACGCCATGGGGATGCTGTTGGATCTGCAACTGAACGAGCGCGCCTACGTGGTAAGCGTCGTGGCGACGATCTTCGTCCCTCTCACATTCCTCACCGGGTTCTTCGGCATGAACTTCGGGTGGATGGTCGACCAGATCGACGGTCAGATCGCCTTCTGGCTGCTCGGCTTTCTGCTTCCCATCGCGGCAGGCGTGGTGGCTTGGCGTTTCTTGGTGCGCCGGTTTCTCATCGGCGACGACGGGCAGCCAAGACGCCGCTGAACGCTTGCTATGGGGCGGAGCCGAGCCGCTACGCAGGCTGCTGCTCCGCGGCGTCCGCGGTGGCGATGCGAGCTCTTCTGCCGGCCGTGCGCTCCTCCGCGACGATCTGAAGGCCTGCCGCGATCGGTACGCCGATGATCGCTCCGACCAACCCGAACAGCGCCCCGAACGCCAGGACGCTGGCTCACACGGTGAAGCCGGCGACTCCGGCCGCCTTTCCGATGATCGTCGGCTGCAGGATGTATTCGCTCCCGCCGTTGACGAAGCTGCCCGGATCGCTCTGCCTGGCCTTGTCCACGATCTCGGGCAGGTCGTAGCTGAAGTCGCGCACGGCGACGCGGAAGATCGAGACGAAGATGACGAGCAGCACGTCCGCGATCGACGCCACGCCCAGGCGCTGGCGACAGCGGCCGCGACCAGCAGCATCGTACGGATCGATATCGAGACCTCGACCTCGGTGCGACCGGTGCCGCTCGTCCCCGAGCAGGGCTGTGCCGCGGTCATTTGGGTGTTCATAGCGCCCCCAACGGATGACGTCGCCGCCAATCACGCAAAACGCGTGACGACAGATCACACGTGTGGCGCCGAGCATCGCCAGCGACAACAAACCACCCGTTGGAGGTCATCATGAGTGAACACGCCGCTACACCGCAGTTTGAAGTGCCCGGTATTCCGTCCTTGCGCGACAGTGCGCGCATGCTCACCGGCTACTGGTGGGTCCTGCTCGTCGCCGGGATCGCATGGGTTGCCGCTGCGCTGGTCATCCTCCAGTTCGATCACGCGTCCGTGACCACCGTCGGCGTTCTCGTCGGGCTGATGTTCCTGGGCGTCGGTATCGAGAACATCGCGCTGGCGAGGTTGAACGTACCGATGCGCTGGGCCTGGGCGCTCTTCGGCGGTCTTTTCCTCGTTTCGGCCGTCGTCTGCTTCGCCAACCCCATGGACACCTTTGCCGGCCTGGCCGACATGCTCGGCCTACTTTTCCTGATCGTCGGCGTGTGGTGGATGGTTCGCGCGTTCCTCGAGCGTGCGATCAACCCGCTCTGGTGGATGGGGCTCATCTCCGGGATCCTGCTCACAGGGCTTGCCTTCTGGACCTCGGGCCAGTTCTTCATCCACAAGGCGTACGTGCTCCTGGTCTTCGCCGGAATCTGGGCGCTGATGCAGGGCATCACGAGCATCGTGCGCGCATTTCAGATTCGCACGCTGCACGAGGAGCTGTAAGAGACACGATGCGCCGATCCGGGGCGGACGGCAGTGTGCCTGCCGCCGCCCCGGCGTTGCGCTGCAAGCTCGCCGAGGGCACATGAGCAACTTCAAGCAAGAGGAACGGCTGTCGCGCCACCAGGCCGCTGAACGGCTGATTGACATCGCCTACACCCTCACCGCAGGCCAACCGCTCCAGCTGAGCGCCGGCGGCCGCCGGATCACCGTTCCGGTCGGCAACAAGCTGTTGCTGGAGCGCGAGCTGAAGTCGAGAGGCGAGCGGGTCACGCTCGAGCTGCAGCTCAGCTGGTCGGCCGCGGCGGCGTAGTCTCAGCGCCGCATCGCTGCCGGTGCGACCAGCCCGAGTTCGCGCGCGCGAGCGACGGCCTCGCTGCGCGTGTGCGCGTCGAGCTTGGCGTAGATGTGGCGCATGTGAGTGCGCACGGTGTTGGTGGAAACGACCAGTTCGGACGCGATTGCCGCCGCGGTCAGGTTGCTCGGCAGGTACCTGACGACGCGCAGCTCCGCGTCGCTCAACTCGTCGCGCAAGGGCGCCGCCGGTCCGCGCTGAGGCGTCCCGCGGCCGGCCAGCGTGTCGAGGATCGTCGCGACCAGCGTCGCGTGGGCGGTCCGGTGTTTAGGGTGGCGCTCGAGCAGCTCGCGGCTCGGCCAAAGCATGAAGGGCAGGATCAGGGCTTCGGGCTCGGCGAGCTCGAGCGCCGCCTCGAGCGACTCCTCCGCCGCGCGCCGGTCGCCGAAACGATCGCGCGCCGTGGCGTCGAGCAGCAGTGCCTCGACGCGCGCCCAGCGCTCGTACAGCGCCGGCGCAGAACCGTCGATCACCGGCGCCAGCGCCTCGGCCGCCTGTTCCGGGTTGTCCTGTTCGAGCGCCAGAGCCGCGAGCGCGATGCGCACCCCGGCGCGGTTGCGCTCTTCCGGGCTCAAACCGGCGATCTCGACTTGCGCAGAGTCCGTGTCGCCCATCCGCACCAATACCTGGAGAGTCCGGCCGCGCACGTCGACCGTGAACACGTGCTCGCTCGCGAGCACCCTGTCCAGGCTCTGCGCGCGCGAGAACTCCGCCAAAGCTGCGTCGAAGCGGCCCTCGCCGAAGCGCAGCATGCCGCGGGCATGATGGAGCACGACTTCGGTACCCGGGTCGGCTGCCGTGCGCAGCGAGTCCTCCGCACGAGCGAGATGGCTCTCGGCTTCCGCGGAGCGCCCCATCCGCACGAGCGCCATGCCGGCCATCGCGAAGGCGCCGGTCGTCATCGACTGGCTGGTCCAGCCGTGCTCCTCGGCGATCGCGAGTGCCCGCTCGCTCAGCTCAAGCGCGAGCGGCAGCGACTGCCCGGTCAGCGGCGCCGCGATCGCGAGGTGCGCGAGGCAGCCGACCTCGATGAACGGCCGTGAGATGCGACGCGTGCGGCCGAGGGCGTCCTCAAGGTGCTGCCGTGCCTCGTCAGCACGGCCAGCCCACAGTTCCGCCACGCCCAGGTTCATGAGCACAAGTGCCCAGTAATCGGGCCGCACGGGCAGCTCGCTGCCCTCTGCCGTGGCGCCGAGCGCTGCGTCCAGTCCGCTCATGGCGTCCTGAGCCTTGGGCAGATCGTTGCGCCTGCGGGCGAGCTCGACCTCGATGACGGCCAAATACACCTGGAAGACACGCCGTCTCGCTGCCGGCACTGCCGTCGCGAGGCGCCGGGCGACGTGCAACTGGGCGGCGGCCTCGTCGAGCAGGCCGTGGAGAATGTTGTCGATTGCAAGCGCAGCCGCGAGATTTCCGTCGCCCAGGTGGGCATCGGGCGGAAACACCCCAAGCAGCGCGTGGAGCGTCTCGCCGCGGCCGTCCATCGTCAGCGTGAGGTAGTTGTCCACGACGAGGCGCGCAGCCGGTGCCCACTCACCGGCTACTTGATAGTGGCGGACAGCTTCGACGACGACACGCCGCTGTTCGTGCCAGGCGGCCGCGGCGCGGTGCAGCGACGGGATCGTCGCCGGCGCGACGCGCCGCAGTTCGAGGCGCAACAGATCGGCGAACAGGTGGTGGTAGCGAAACCAGGTTCGGGCGGCGTCGAGACGCGGTGACGAAAGCGTTCTGGTCTGCGAGCCGCTGCAGGGTGGCCTCGGCTCCGGTGCCGCCGGTGAGTGCATCGGCCAGCGGGCCGCTGACGCGCTCGAGAATCGACGTGCGCAAGAGCAGGTCGCGCACCTCCGGCGGCTGGCGCTCCAGCACCTCGGCGAGCAGGTAGCCCGCCACGGTCCGCTCACTGCCCGAGAACTCGGACACAAAGCGCTCCGGGTCCGGGTGCGTGGTCAGCGAGATCGCCGCCAGACGCAAACCGGCCGGCCATCCCTCGGTGCGTTCGTGCAGCGAGTCGAGCCCGGTTCTCGACAGCGTGATCCCGCTGGCGTGGAGCAGAAAGCGGGTTTCGTCGAGCGAGAAGCGCAGGTCGCGCCCGCGCAGTTCGGCCAGCTCGCCCCCGAGCCTCAGGCGGTGCAGGCCGAGCGCCGGCTCCTCGCGTGTCACGAGCACGACCCGCAGCCGTGCCGGCAGCCGCCTGAGCAGCATCTCTAGCCACACGAGCGCGTCGCCGGAGTCAAGCTCGTGCAGGTCGTCGATCACCAACGCGAGCGGCTCCTCGAGCCGCTCGAGCTGCGCCAGGAGTCGCTCCAGCACCACCGCGCCTTCGAACTGCGGCGTCGGGCTGACCCGCTCGATGACCTCATCGCCGGCCGCATCGGCGACCGCGCCGATCACGTGAAGCCAGAACCGTTGCGCGTCATGCTCGCCGCGCTCGACCGTGACCCAGGCAACGGCCGAGTCCGTTTCCGCCGCCCACGAGCGCAGCAGAACGGTCTTCCCGCTTCCGGCCGGGGCACAGACGACGGTCACGCTGCCCGCAGCGACCGCTGACAGCCGCTCGAAGAGAACGGGTCGGGAAACGAACCGATCGGCTGAGGATCGAGGCTGCTGCTGAGTCGGGGCCACTCCCAGCAACGACCCTCGCAGAAATCGCGGCCGCGGCCAACCGAGTCGCTCAATCACACGAAGTTTGTGATGACCGCTCACGCACATCGGCGGAAGCCTTGTGGCGTTCCGAAAACCCCACTGAACGGAAGGAAGGACCCATGAGCTCCAACTACTTCTCACCCGACAACGTCCTGGTTGTCACCTTCGGCGAAGACGCGGAGAGGGACCAGAACGCCTACCAGGCGCTCACCGATCTCAAGCAGCTCGATTCGCAGGGCCAGATCGAGATCGCCGGCGCTGCCGTCATCACTCGCGACCCCGACGGTCGCGTCGACGTCAAGAGCGAGGTCGGCGACGCACCCTACGCCGGCACCGCGAGCGGCAGCATCATCGGCCTGCTACTCGGGATCATCGGCGGTCCGCTCGGCGTGCTGCTCGGCGGCACGTACGGAGCGCTCGTCGGATCGCTCTTCGACATTGACGACGTCGAGACGACCGAGTCGGTCCTCAGTGAGATCTCGAAGCAGGTCCAGCCGACGCGCACGGCGCTCCTGGCGCAGGTCACCGAGCAGAGCCCCGAGGTGATCGACACCGCGATCGCGCGCCTGGGCGGCCAAGTCATGCGCCGGCCGGTCGTCGAGGTCGAGCAGGAGATCGCGGCGGCGCAGGACGCGCAGCGCACGGCCGAACGCGAGGCCCGCAGCGAGCTGCGGAAGGCGCGCCTCGAGAAGAACAAGGACGACGCCCGCGCGAAGGTCGAGGAGCTCAAGTCGAAGCTCCATCGCAGCAAGGCCGGCGCGGCCGCATAGGCGGAGCCGCACTGCACTGTCCGGCGCCGGCTCAGGCGGGCGCCGGACATGTCAGCGTGTCCCGCCCCGATTGAGGACGCGCCTCGGGCGAGAATGAAGCGCCCGCCGCCGCAATCGAGCCAGCCACTCGAGACTCGAACCGGGGCGCTCCTAGATGGAGTTCTATTTCGTCCGCTGAACTGAGCCGCGCAGCCCGATCGAAGGCCGAAACGCAAGAACCCCAGCGCTTGCTGGGGTTCCCGGAGTGGAGCTAGGGGGACTCGAACCCCCGACCTCCTGGGTGCGATCCAGGCGCTCTCCCAACTGAGCTATAGCCCCGAAGTGCATGGCGTCGAGCAGGGTTTCGGTGCCACGCTGTGGAAGCTGCGATTGTAGCTGGCACGATGTTGTGCGACGCCCCATGAGCTTCCGCTCGCTCCTCATCCCGAGTTTCCGGAGTCGTCTCCGGCTGTTCTTCGTCGTCAGCGTCGTGGTGCCGATGCTGACGATGGCCGTCGTCCTGTTCGCGCTCGTGATCCGGACCGAGGAGAGCAACACGGACGCGCGGCTGTCCACGGCGCTGGTCGTGGCCAGCCGCGTGCTCACCGAGGAGCGTACGAAGGCCGCGAACGTCGCCAGCGACATCGCCCAGGACCAGCAGCTGGCCGACGCCCGTGCGGAGCGCGATCGGCGTGGCGTGCAGTCTCGGCTGGAGACGCTGACCCGGCGCGCGTCGGCTCAGTACGTCGACCTCCACCTCGACGGCTTCGGGGACTTCGACGCCGGCGAGCCGCCCGCCGTGGCCCCGGTCGTGCGGCCGCTGGAGAACGAGCAGCGCATACGGCGGGGGGAGATCACCGTCGCCATGCTCTCGCCCGAGGAGTACGGCCGCCGGGTGGAGGACCTCACCGGCGCGAGCGTCGTGATGTTCATGGATGGCGAGCGCATCGAGTCCTCGGCGGCGGGCGTGCCGGCCGACGTGCCGGACGAGGGCTCGGTGATGGTCGACGGCGATAAGAACCGCGTGCGCGGCTTCACGGCCCCGGCCGTCGGGGGAGACGTCGAGATCCGGCTCCTGCTCAACGAGCAGGACACCGCCTCGCTGCGCGACGCCACGACGATCCTCGCCATCCTCGCGGTGCTCGCCTTCCTGATCCTCGCAGCGATCTTCGCGGTCGCGATCTCGCGCCGCCTGCAGTCGGAGATCCAGCGCCTCCTGGTCGCCGCCCAGCGCCTCGGGCGCGGCGACTTCTCGGTCGACGTCCCCGTCGACGGCGCCGACGAGTTCGCCGCCCTCGGGCGCGAGTTCAACTCGATGGCCCGCCAGCTCGAGGCGCAGATCAAGGAGCTCCAGCGCGAGCGCACGCGACTGGAGGAGTCGTTCCGGCGCGTCGGCGAGTCGTTCGCCGCCGGGCTCGACCGCGTGGGCGTGATGGAGATCGTCGTGCAGACGGCGGCCGAGGGCATCGGCGCCGCCGCCGGCCGGGCGAGCATGCGCGGTCCGGACAACCGCCTGCAGGAGGTGGCGCGCACCGGCCGGCCGCAGGACTTCGAGCGCGCGCTCCACGCGTCCGAGGCGGCGGTCATCGACGCCGGTCAGATCGCCGAGATCCAGCTCGGCGACGTGAGCGCGCTGGCGGCGCCGCTGGGCTCGCTGGAGGAGTCAGACCAGGTGATCGGCATCGTCTCCGTCGCCCGCGGCGATCGCGCCTTCACCCACGGCGAGCGCGACCTGTTCGCCTACCTGACGAGTGGTGCGGCCGTGTCGGTCGAGAACGTCGACCTGCACGAGACCGTCCAGCGTCAGGCCGTGACCGACGAGCTCACCGGCCTGTTCAACCACCGGCGCTTCCAGGAGGTGATGACGGCCGAGGTCGAGCGTGCCCGCCGGTACAACCAGGAGATGGGCCTGATCATGCTCGACATCGACAACTTCAAGCAGTTCAACGACACCTACGGGCACATCCAGGGCGACGCGGTGCTGCGCGAGGTCGCGCGCGTCCTGAAGCACTCCTCGCGCGAGATCGACGAGCCGGCCCGCTACGGCGGCGAGGAGATGGCCGTCGCGCTCCCGCAGACCGACCTCGAGGGCGCCTATCGCTTCGCCGAGCGCGTCCGGCGGCGGATCGCGGCGCTCGAGCTCCCGCTGGCAGGCGGCGGCACCCTGCGGGTCACCGCCTCGTTCGGCGTCGCCTCGCTCAACACCGCCGCGACGGCGGACAAGGACGCGCTCGTGGCGGCGGCCGACGGCGCGCTGTACGAGGCCAAGCGCGCGGGCAAGAACCAGACGGTGCGGGCCTCCGGAAGCGCCCGCCGACCGCGGGACGTCCACGGCGTCGCGTCGGCCGAGTAGCCTAGGAAGGGAGAGGCATGGGACTGCTCGACGACGCCATCCGCGAGCATCTGGAGCTCAAGCGCGCCCACGGCGCCGACCCGACCGAGGTCGAGCGTCAGGAGCTCGAGGCCCTCGGTGCGCCGCGCCACGGCGAGTTCGCCAGCCCGGCCGGCGAGGCGGAAGCGGCGCCCGTCGACGAGGGAACGCAGCCGGTCGAGGCGGACGCTGCCGCCGAGCGCGAACCGGAGCCCGAGGCCCAGCCGGAGCCGGAGCCCGAGCCGGAGGGCGACGCCGCGGACGCCTGGTTCGAGGACGAGCCCGACGAGGTGCCCGCGAGCGAGACGCTCGAGCACCCGCAGCCGGCCGCGGACCCCGAGGCCGAGGACGTCCTCGAGGAGACGCCCGAGTTCCTCCAGGAGACGCCCGAGCACGACCGCCTGTGGTTCGAGCAGCGGCCGCCGCGCAACTTCGACTGGGACAAGTAGGCCCCACCGACACCCGTCCAGCGGCCGCAGCGCCCGCCCGACACCCGTCCACCAGGGTTGAGCGCGTCCGCCGGCGCGCCGACACAACCACCGAGACCACCGGCCTCTCCCCTACGGGTGGCCGTCACGGTCGGCCTCGTCGCTCTAGACCGAGGTGCCGGAAGGCGGCGATTCGTTCTCCTGCCCCGGAGCGACGCTCCGTCCGGCCGGCTCGCTCGACACGGGCCGCGCGGTTGCCGCCGCGCGGCCCGGAGCCGTCCCTCAGCCTCTCCTGTAGAGCCGCACGGTGATCGGCGCGAAGATCGCCGCGATCGCCGCCGCCGTCCCAAGCACGATCATGATGTCGCCGAGCTCGGCGTTGCCCTCCATCAGCCCGCGCGACGCGGTCGCGAGGATCGAGACCGGGTTCGCGTTGACGAAGTCCTCGAGCCCGTTCGGCAGCGTGTCGGGATCCACGAACACGTTCGAGAGGAACGTGAGCGGGAAGATGCTCATGAAGCCGGCGTTCATGACTGCGTTCGGCGAACGCATCAGCAGCCCGAGCGTGGTGAACACCCACGAGAGGCCGAACGCGAACACGACCACGAGCGCGAGCGCGGCGACCATGCCGGGGAGGCCGGCCTCGGGCCGGTAGCCGAGGATCAGGCCCAGGACGATGATGACCACGCCGCCGAGCACGTAGCGGACGCTGTCGCCGAGCAGCGAGCCGACCAGCGGCGAGGGCCGCCAGATCGGCAGCGAGCGGAAGCGGTCGACGACGCCCTTCGTCAGGTCGGTGTTCAGCGCCACGCCGGAGTAGACGGTGTTGAACAGGACCTGCATCACCAGGATCCCGGGCAGGATGTAGTCCAGGTACTCGCCCGTCGAACCCGCGATCGCCCCGCCGAACAGGTACGTGAACATGAGCACGAACATCACGGGCGTGATCGTCACGTCGAGCAGCTGCTCGGGGACGTGCTTGACCTTCAGCATGCCGCGCCAAGCGAACGTGAGCGCGGCGGACAGCGCGCCCGGCCGCGGCGGCCGGGCGGTCGAGGCGATCGCCTTGCGGACGGCGGCCTCGTCGGCACCCGGCGCCGTGCGGGACTCGAGCGTGCTCATGCCGCGGCCTCCTGCTCCTCGAGCGGGTCGGGTTCGGCCGTGTGGCCGGTGAGGGCGAGGAAGACCTCGTCCAGGCTCGGCTGACCGAGCGAGAAGTCTGCGATCCGCACGCCGGCGCGCGTCAGCGCCGCGACGGCCTCGGCGCCGCGGTCGCCGTCCGCGCACTGCACGGACAGCGCCGCCGGATCGGGCTCGAGGTGCACGGCGCCGAGCTCGGCCGCGAGCACGCGCTCGGCTTCGGGACGCTGCTCGGGGTCGAGCAGCCGCACGTGCAGCGCGCCGGTGCCGACCGACGCCTTGAGCTGCCCCGGCGTTCCCTCGGCAATCACCTTGCCGTGGTCGATCACCGCGATCCCGTCGGCGAGCTGGTCGGCCTCCTCGAGGTACTGCGTGCAGAGCAGGATCGTCGTCCCGCCCGCGACCAGCATGCGGATGATGTCCCACACCTGGTTGCGCGAGCGCGGGTCGAGGCCGGTCGTCGGCTCGTCGAGGAACATCAGCTGCGGGGGTGACGACGATGCTGGCCGCGATGTCGAGCCGCCGCCGCATGCCGCCCGAGTAGTTCTTGACCAGCTTCGGTCGGCGGCGTCGGCGAGCCCGAACGCCTCGAGCAGCTCCGCCGCGCGCTCCTTGGCCGCGGCGCGCCGCAGGCCGAGCAGGCGGCCGATCAGGATCAGGTTCTCGCGGCCGGTCAGGTCCTCGTCGACGGAGGCGAGCTGCCCGGTCAGGCTCACCGAGCCGCGCACCGCGTCAGCCTCGGAGACGATGTCGTGCCCCAGCACGCGCGCGCTGCCCGCGTCGGGCTGGATCAGCGTGGCGAGCATGCGGATCGTCGTCGTCTTCCCGGCGCCGTTCGGCCCGAGCACGCCGTACACCGAGCCGCTCGGCACCGCCAGGTCGACGCCGTCCACGGCCCGCGTCTCGCCGAACGCCTTGACCAGGCCGGTGGCTTCGATCGCAAGGGGAGTCATGACAGATAAGACCGTCGCGCCGGCGAGAACTCATCGCCGGAACGTGAACGAATCACGGGTAGTCGACGACGTAGACCGGCTGGCCGATGCGGCTCACGTCCGCCGGGCCACCGACGCCGTTGACCACGTGGTCGATGGTGCCGGCGCCGAGGTTGACCGTCATCACGTGGTGGAGCTGCACGCCAGGGGCCTGCGGGACCTCGAAGCCGTTCTCGGTGTGGATCGACGGATCGTTGCGGTTGAAGACGTAGACGCCGCCGCCGTAGAGGTTGTGGCTGCGCACCCGGCTCGAGACCTTGTAGCCGGCCCAGCCCTCGACGCCGTCGTGCATCCAGTCCGCCTGGCTCGGCGGGTCGTAGGGCAGCTCGTTCTGGTACAGGATCGTCTCGCCGCGCTCGCCGTTCCAGACGGTGTTGTACTGCTGGAAGTGCTCGACGAACAGGCCGGTCGCGGTCACGTCGTCGCCGTTGACGACCACGCCGAGGCGACCGGTGTTCGTGTTCCAGCGCTCGGTGTCGCCGGAGAAGCCCTCGACGCCGTGGTCGGCGCGCCACACCCAGGTGTGGTCGATCAGGACGTCGTCGCTGTTGACCTCGAGCGCGACGTCGGCCCTGCCGACGTGCGGCCCGCCGACGCGGAAGTACACGTCCGACAGCGTGGTCGGGTCGAAGCGGTGGCGCTTCTTCGAGCTTCCGTGGTGGCCTTTCCGGCCGACCTGCAGGAGAACGGGTGACTTCTTCGTGCCGGCGTCGATCGTCATCCCCGCGACGACGACGCCGGGCACGTCGGCGACCGTCATCGGGACCGCGCCCCCGACGGCCGTGAGCGTCGCGTGGCCCATGCCGAGGACGACCGTCCCGGCGCGCTTGACGGCGACGCTGCGCGCGATGTCGTAGACGCCCGGGGTGAACAGCAGGTGCCTGCGACGGTCCAGCGCCTTGTCGATGTCACGTGCCGAGTGCCACGGCTTCACGACGAAGAAGTCGTGCAGCGGGATCGTGCGGCCCGCCGTCATGCTCTCCGCCCAGGTGACGCCGCTCGTGCCGGTCTGCGCCGACGGCACGCGGACGTTGTACTTGCCGTGCCGATCGACGAACAGGTACGGCTTCTCGCGGCTCACGGGCGTCTCGGGGAGCGTGGTGTACGGCGGCGTGGGGAAGCCGGCGTCGGATGGCGCCCCGTCGACGCCGGCGAAGACCTGGTTCCAGACGCCGTTCGACCAGCCCGCGATCGCGCTGTTGCGGGTCAGCCACTGCTGCTGGGAGCCGTTGATGACGGATGGCAGGTTCGAGTCGGCGATGAAGCCGCCGCTGGCGAATTGCGGCCCTGCCGTGCAGTAGTCCATCAGCGACAGGGTGCCGCCGGCGACGTTGACGCGGCGCATCGACACGGCCTGCGAGACCGCCCAGAAGTTCGCCGAGGCGCGACAGCCGTCCTGCCCGAGGGCATTGACGTTGAGCGACAGGTTCGACAGCGTGCGCCAGAAGTTGACGAGCGCGAGGCAGTTGCTCGTGCCCCCGCCGTCCAGGCACCGGTTGTACGTCTCGATCTTGCCGTTGATCGTCACGTCGGTCGGCGAGGCGCCCAGGCCCGCGACCTCGGTGTAGTAGCCGACCTTCATCTGCAGCGGCTCGTCGGCACTGCCGTAGACGCCCGGCTTGAACAGGAGCGTGTAGCGGTTCGTGCCCATCTCGTCGTCGACCTGCCGGGCGTGGATCGCATCGACGGTCGCCTGGATCTCGCTGACCGGCATGCTCGGGTCGAAGATCGTCACGTTCGGCCCGAAGTGCGGCGCCGACGGCGAGGCGATCGCGGTCGATCCACCGGTGCTCGCACCCACCACGAGCACGACCAGCAGCAGCGCACGACGGAGCATCGGCGTGAAGCTACCAGCCGCATGGAGGCGAGGGGAATCGAACCCCTACTTCAGCCTTGCAAAGGCCGCGTGTTCCCGTTACCACTACGCCCCCGGGGCAGAGAACAGCTTACGGCGCCGGTTCACAGCGCCCCGGTGCGCCGGGCCACTTCGGCGGCCGTGGCGGCGTTGATGTCGACGGTGTCGCGGATGTCCTCCGCGTAGCCGCCCGCGAGCACGACGCAGACGGCGATGCCCTCGTCGAGCAGGCGGTCGAGGACGAGCTCGTCGCGGGTGCGCAGGCCGGCCTTGGTGAGCTTCAGGCGCCCGAGGCGGTCGCCCTCCCAGGGGTCGGCGCCCGCAAGGTAGAAGGCCAGCTCAGGGCGGGCGCGCGGGAGCGCGTGGTCGAGCGCCTCGGCGAGCGCGGACAGGTAGCGGTCGTCGCCTGTGCCGCTGGCGATGTCGACGTCGAGGTCGGACGCGATGCGCTGGAACGGGTAGTTGCGCGCGCCGTGCAGCGAGAGCGTGAAGCACTCCGGGTCGGGGCCGAGGAGGTCGGCGGTGCCGTCGCCCTGGTGGACGTCGCAGTCGACGACCAACGCGCGCCGCACGCGGCCCTCGGCCCGCAGCCGCCACAGCGCGACCGCGACGTCGTTGAACAGGCAGTAGCCGCGGGCGAACGCGCGGCCGGCGTGGTGCGTGCCGCCGCCGAGGTTCATGCCGAGCCCGCCCTCGACGGCCAGCGACGCCGCCTGCACCGTCCCGCCGACCGAGCGCCGGCCGCGCTCGACGAGCGCGTCCGACCACGGCAGGCCGAGCCCACGCTGCTCGCGCACGCTCAGCTCCCCGACCCGCACGCGGCCCATCAGCGCCGGTTCGTGCACCGCCTCCAGCCACTCCCACGGCACGGCGTCGGACTCGCGCACCTCCTCGGGCGTCGCCGTCCCGTCGGCCACAACGCGCTCGCGCAGCAGCGCGTACTTGTCGAGCGGGAAGCGATGCCGCTCGGGCAGCGGGAAGCGCCACCGATCATGGGTCCAGACGAGCACGCCGAGCCAACGCTAGCGTCCGCAGACGTGCGCTCCTTCGCCGACATCCCGCCCTACGTCGAGCACCTGCTGACGAGCGGTGAGCGCGAGCGGGTCGGCGTCGTGCTGCTCGACGGCTTCGGGCGCCGCTTCCTCGAGCGGCACGCGGATCACCCGTTCCTGCGGCGGCTGGAGGTCACGGAGCTCACGACCCAGTTCCCCTCGACGACCACCGCCCACGTCACGACGATGCATACCGGGCGGCCCGTCGGCGAGCACGGCCTGTACGAGTGGAGCGTGTACGAGCCGGCGCTCGACGAGGTGGTGATCCCGCTGCGCTTCCAGCGCGCGGGCGACGAGCGGCCCGACACGCTGCACGACTTGGGCTTCGACCCGCAGGAGCTGATCGCCGGCTCGACGCTCTACGAGCGGCTGGCGGAGGCCGGCGTGCCGTCGGTCGTCATGCATCCGAGCTCGTTCTCGCCCTCGACCTTCGATCGCGTGTCCACCGCCGGCGCCCGCCTGGCGCCGTTCGCGACCCTCGGCCACGGCATGGCGGCCTTCTCCAACGCCCTGGCCGAGCCGGGCTACGCCTACCTCTACTGGGACCGGATCGACGCGCAGGGCCACCACCACGGGCCCGACTCGCGCGAGTTCGACGCCGCCGCGCTCGACGCGCTCGACTGGCTCGAGCGAGGCCTGCGCACCGCTGAAGGCACGCTGCTGCTCGTGACCGCCGACCACGGCCAGGTCGCCGTCGGCCCGGCGCGTGTGGACTATCTCGACGACCTCTGGCCGCCGCTTCGCGACCGGCTGCGCCACCGTCCCGCCGGCTCGGCGCGCGACGTGTTCCTGCACACGTCGGCCACGCACGAGGTGGTGGAGGAGCTGGCCGCGCGGCTCGAGGGTCGCGCCGAGGTCCACGCTGTCGCCGACCTCGTCGCGGCCGGGCGGTTCGGCACGGTGGGCCCGCGGCTGCGCGAGCGGCTGGCCGACGTCTGCGTGCTCCCCGGACCCGGCCGGATGGCGTGGCTGCGCTCCTTCGCGGGCCCGGAGACGCACTTCCGCGGCCACCACGGCGGCCTGCACCCCGACGAGGTCGACACGTGGGTCGGCGCGCTCTACTCGTAGACGACGAGCGCCGGCCGCGGCTTGATCCGCATCACGTCCCGCGGCGACAGGAGGTTCAGGTCCTCCTCGTAGAACAGCTTGAAGCCCGGGATGAACTCGTTCGCCTCGCGCGCGAAGCTGCGGTACTTGGCGATCTTGACCTCGCGCCCGCCGAAGCCGTCGACGTTCAGGACCATCGCGAGCCCGTCGCGGAGCCTGAGCTCGGTGTGGTCGACCATGTCGTCGGTGAACTGGTGGATCACGAACAGCTTCTCGGGCAGGTTGCGGTCCGCCACGAGCTGCGCCAGCCACGCCGAGGTGGCGTTGACCTCACGAGAGGCGACCCGCCCGATCACCTGGCCCGGCACCTCTCCCTCACGCACGCGCCACTCGGGGTCGAGCGCGAGCCCCACGTCCGGCTCCTTGAGCCACTTGCGCAGGCGCGTGGTCTCCGTGAAGAAGTTGGCCCGTCCCGGCTGGATGTCGAGCAGGAGCAGCGCCTTGGCGCGCCGCGCGGCCCGCAGGTAGCGGCGGATCACTCGGTCCTCCTGGCGTGAGCGGTACATGCCGTCCTCGCCTGGGTCGGCGTTGGCGATCACCGTGATCAGCTCGAGCGCCGGGAGCACCGGGCGGCGCTCGCGGTCGTACGGTCGCGCCTGCCGGCGCAGGCGGCGGACCGCGCTGTCCGGCGACCCGATCCCCAGCGCGCCGAGCTGCGGATCCTGCGGCGCGCCGTAGAAAGCGACGACCCGGTGCTCGGGGAACACGCTGCGGCCGCCGCGCGGCAGCTCGGGTGGCGGCGCCGGCTTCGCCGTCTGGCTCGCCCTACGCGCCGCCTCGTCGTCGCCGTTCCCCATCACCGCGGCCACCACCGCGACCGGGGCGACCACCGCCCCCAGCGCCGTCAGTCGCCGCCGCCAGTACACCTGCCGGTCCAGCACGGCGCACACTGTAGGGCGACGAGAAGCCCGTGGGGTGAACCCCTAGGGCGTTCGGGCGAAGCCGCGGTCGAGCAGGCGGCGCGCCTGCGCTCCCGGATCAGGCGACCCGAGCAGCACCACGCCGAGGCGCACGCGGCCGCGCCGGGCGCTCGCGACGAGGCAGCGGCCGGCGGCGACGGTGTAGCCGGTCTTGATGCCGGTGGCGCCGCGGTAGCCGCTCCGCAGCAGCGGGTTGTTGTTGTAGAGGTAGAGCCGCCGGCCCTTGATCGGGAACGGCAATACCGCGGAGCGGCGGCGGACGATCCGCGCCAGCCGCGGCTCGCGCAGGACCGCGCGCGCGAGCGCCGCGAGGTCGGGCGCGCACGAGTGGTTGCCCTCGTCGCGGATGCCGCTGACCGAGGAGAAGCGCGTGCACGCCAGCCCCATCGCCCGCGCGCGGCGGTTCATGAGGCCGACGAAGCGCGGCACGCTGCCCGCCGCGCGGATGGCGAGCGCGATCGCGGCGTCGTTGCCCGACGGCAGCAGCAACCCGTGCAGCAACGCGCTCACGCTCACGCTCTTGCCGCGCGGGAGCAGACCGACGCCCGAGCCCTTGTAGGCGAGCGCCTCGGCGGTGATGCGCGCCGTCGCCTTCCCCGGCAGGCGGTCGACGACGACGAGCGCGGTCATCATCTTCGTCAGCGACGCGATCGGGAGCACCCGCGTAGGCCGGTGCCGCCACAGGACGCGACCCGTGTCGACGTCGAACAGCAGCCCCGAGCGCGGCGCCCGCTTGAAGCGCAGCCGCACGACGTCGCGCGGGTCGTCCAGCCGCACCGCCAGCGGCGAGGGCGCCGTCCCGCCGCCGGCCAGCGGCGCCGTCCCCGTGTCGAGCAGCGGGCCCGGAGCGGCGGGCACGCTCGCCACCGGCGGCTCGTCGACCGAGCGGGCCGCCCACATGGTGGCGGCGAGCGCCAGCACGAGCACAGCCAGCGCCGGCCACAGACGCCGACGGCGCCTGCGCCGGCCTTCCTGCAGGAGCTGGTAGGGCATCAGCGGCGCTTGTCGGGCGGCTCCGTGAGCGCTCCGAGGATCCCGAAGGTCATCAGGACCAGGACTATGAGCGACAGGCCGGTCAGCACGTCGGGCCCGCTGGTGAGGATCACGTAGACGGTCAGGAACCCGAGCGTGCAGCAGAAGATCAGCGCTGCGAGCGTGATCGCGGTTCTCACCGCGCGCGCTCGAGCTGTCTCTGCCGCCGCTGCTCGATCGCGAACGCCCGCACGAGCAGCAGGCCGAGCACGAAGCCGCCGATGTGCGCGAAGTACGCCACGCCGCCGCCCTCGCCGGTCGGCTGCACGAGGTCGAAGTAGGCGAACAGCGCCTGCTGGAGGATCCAGATCCCGAGGAAGAGGATCGCCGGGAGCTCGAGGATCGTGAAGAAGAAGATGATGAAGACGAACGTGACGACGCGGGCGCGCGGGAACAGCAGCAGGTAGCCGCCGAGCACGCCGGCCACGGCCCCCGAGGCGCCGAGCGTCGGGACGGCCGAGCCGGTGTCGATCAGGATCTGCGCGGCGTCGGCCGCCAGTCCGCCGAGCAGGTAGAAGGCGATGAACCGGACCGGGCCCATCGCGTCCTCGACGTTGTTGCCGAAGATCCACAGGAACAGCATGTTGCCGCCGAGGTGGAGCAGGCTGCCGTGCATGAACATGCTCGTGAAGGCGGTGAGAATCGTCGACGGCCCACCCGATTGCGTCGGGCACGGGTCAGCACCCGTGAATTCGCAGGGGATCGCGGCGTAGGCATTCACCGGCCAGTCGCCGGTTGCACCCCCGTTCGGCAGCCCGATGAAGCCGTCCTGCAGGAGGAAGTAGACGACGCAGTTGGCCACGATCAGCACGACCGTGACGATCGGGAAGTGCTCCGTCGGGATGTTGTCGCGCAGCGGGAACACGGGCGCGCCCTAGGCGCTGGCGGCGAGCGGTCCGGTCCCGGGCGCGCTCTGCTTGACGTGCTCGTCCGCGTGGTAGGACGAACGCACGAGCGGCCCCGCCGCCACGTGCTCGAAGCCGAGTGAGTAGGCGGCCGCCTCGAGCGCGGTGAACTCCTCGGGGTGCCAGTAGCGCACGACCGGCAGGTGGCGCTCGGTCGGCCGCAGGTACTGGCCGACGGTGAGCACCTGCACGCCCTGCTCGCGCAGGTCGCCGAACGCCTGCACCATCTCCTCGTGGCTCTCGCCCAGCCCGACCATCAGGCCGGACTTCGTGGTCAGCTCGTCGCCACCCATCGCCTTCGCGTTGCGTAGGACGCGCAGCGAGCGCTCCCAGCGCGACCCGCGGCGCGCCACCGGGTACAGCCGCGGCACGACCTCGACGTTGTGGTTGAAGACGTCGGGCCGCTCCGCGATCACCTTGGCGAGCGGCATCTCCTCGCCGCGGAAGTCGGGCGTCAGGCACTCGACCTTGCACCACGGCGCCTGCAGGCGGATCGAGCGGATCACGCCCACCCACGCCTGGGCGCCGTAGTCGGGGAGATCGTCGCGGTCGACGCTCGTGACCACCGCGTGGCGCAGGCCCATCCGGGCCACCGAGCGCGCGACGCGCAGCGGCTCCAGCGGGTCGTTGAACGTCGGCTTGCCGGTCTTGACGTTGCAGAAGCCGCAGCGCCGCGTGCAGGTGTCGCCGAGGATCATGAACGTGGCCGTGCCGCGCTCCCAGCAGTCGCCCACGTTGGGGCAGGCGGCCTCCTGGCAGACGGTGTGCAGCCCTTCGTCTTTGATCATCCGGTCGAGCGCGCGGTAGTGCTCGCCGCCCGGCGGCGGGACCTTGAACCAGCGCGGCTTGCGACTGCGGAACGGCAGCGTGTCGGAGCCGAGCACCTTCAGGACGTCCATGCCGCCCGGGTTGGCTCGGGAGCGCGTGCTCACGGCTCAGAGGGTATCCGGGAGCGGCACTCAGCGATGCCGCGCGGCCAGCTCGGCATGCCGCTCGACCAGCGGCAGCACGGTGTCGGCGCCCTCGGGCGGCAGCTGGAGCAGCGCGCGGTCCACGCCGGCCTCCGCCAGGCCCTCGACGAAGGCGTCCTCGGGCCTGGCGCCGTAGTAGGTGACCGGCACGTGGCGGCCGGCGCGCTCGCGCAGCTCGGCGATCCTCGGCGCGAGCTCGGCCGGCTCGATGCGGTTGGGCATCCACACGTCGCCGTACGCGAGCACGCGGTCGAGCACCTTTTCGCCGAGGCCGCCGAGGACGATCGGCGGGTGCGGCTGCTGGACCGGCTTCGGCCACGACCAGATGCGGTCGAAGCTCACGTGCTCGCCCTGGAAGGTGGCCTCCTCCTGCGTCCAGATCGCCTGCATGGCCTGCACGCGCTCGCGCATGATCGAGAACCGGCGCGACGGGTCGGTCCCGTGGTTGCGCATCTCCTCGCGGTTCCAGCCGGCCCCGATCCCGAACTCGAATCGCCCGCCCGAGAGGAAGTCGAGAGAGGCGACCGCCTTGGCGGTGGTGATCGGGTCACGCTCGACGATCAGGCAGATGCCGGTGCCGACCCGCAGGCGCTCGGTCGCCTGTGCGACCGTGGCCAGCGCCACGAACGGGTCGTGCGTGTGCCAGTACTGGTCCGGCAGCTCTCCGCCGCCGGGCCGCGGCGTCTCGCGGGCGGCCGGGATGTGCGTGTGCTCGGCGAAGAAGAGCGACTCGAAGCCGGCGTCCTCGGCGGCGCGTCCGAGCTCCGCGGGCGCGATCGCGTAGTCGGTGGGAAAGATCGTGAGGCCGAACTTCACGCCGCGACCGGCTGTTTAAGGCGCTGCGGCGTCACGAGGCGCTGGCGGCGGCCGAAGGCGCGCGCGAAGGCGTACGCGGCGCGGCGGCGGAAGCAGTCGATGCCCTCCTCGACACCCTCCTCGCGCAGCGACGTCATGCGCACGTCCGGCAGTCCGCAGGCCACCACGGCGGAGAACGGCGCAAGGTCGTTGTCGACGTTGACGGCGAACCCGTGCATGGACACGCGGCGGGAGACGTGGATGCCGATCGAGCCGATCTTGCGCTCGCCGACCCAGACGCCGGTGAAGCCGCGGCCGTCGCGCGTTCCCGCGGCAACGCCGGCGTCGCGCAACGCGTCGATCAGCGCGCTCTCCATCGTCTCCACGAAGCCGCGCACGTTCGGCACGTGCATGATCGGGTAGCCGACGAGCTGGCCGGGACCGTGGTAGGTGAGCTTGCCGCCGCGCTCGGTCTCGACGACCTCGATGTCGTCGCCCAGCGGCAGGTCGCCGGGCTCCGAGCGGCGCCCGAGCGTGTACACGGCGGGGTGCTCGAGCAGCAGCAGCAGGTCCGGCAGCTCGCCCGCCTGGACCTGCGTCCGCAGTCGCTCCTGGAGCGCGACCGCCTCGCGGTACTCGACGCGGCCGAGGTGGCAGGTCCAGAGCTCGTCCACGCCCCGATCTTAGCCCGGTGGATCCAGGCTCAGCCCTCGAGCACCGCCCCGAATGCGTCGTCCTCGGGTGCGATCGGGCGCAGCTCCTCGGCGTAGGACATCGAGTGGCGGCGCAGGCCGCCGCCGGGCAGGATCTCGTAGGCGCCCATCCGCCACAGCGGGGGCGAGTAGGCGTGGATCGTCACGGCGGGGTCGCCGGGCAGGTGCGAGACGCGGTGGATGTCGGCGGCGGAGAACGTGAAGTCCTCGCCGGCCGTCGCGATCCGCGTGCTCGGGGGGCCGCCGAGCACGAGCCGCTGCTCGCGGATGCGTCCGCTGACGACGGCGACCGCGCCCGCCGAGAGGTCGTGGTCGTGGTAGCCGGTGTCCTGCTCGTCGGTCCAGCAGATCAGCCAGACCGAGACGTGCTGGTTGCGGACCAGCTCGTGGTAGTGCCGCTGCTCCGGATCGTGCTCGACCAGGTGTCGCCACGACTCCGGACGGGCCGCGAGCCCACGCACGAGCCCGAGCAGCTCTTCCTGCCCGAGATCGTGTCCGCTCACGCGGCCACCGCCGCGACGTCGAGGACCGCCGACGGGTTGTGCTCGAGCATGGCGTGCGCGACGGCTGCGCCGAGGACGGCGGGGTCGACCGGCTCTGCGACGGGACGGTCGGAACCGTGGACGAGGCGGTCGACGCCGAGGCTGCGGATCGCGGCATCGAGCGTGTGGGGGCCCGCCGATGACACGTCGTAGAAGGCGAGCGGGTCGTGGAGCGCCCCGGCGGGTCCGCCGCGCGACGCGAGCCGTTCCGCCTGCAGCGGCGCGCCGCCGGCCAGCATCGTCCAGACGACGCGCAGGCGCGGATGGGCCGGGCGGCCCCATGCGAGGAACGCGTGCCACGCCTGGCTCATGTCGGCCACGTAGCGCGTGAGTGCCGGCCACCACGCGGGTGCCGCCGGCTCGTCGGCCGGGTGCGTCCACGGCGCCGGACCGGGATGGACCAGGAGCGCCGCGCCGCGCTGCTCGAGCCGCGCGAGGAGCGGCTTCAGCCGAGTCAGGCCTTCGCTGCCGCCGAGCGCCGCGGCCGGCAGCGAGACGCCGATCGCCCCGACGTCGAGCAGGGCATCGACGGCGCCGGGCGCGGGCCGCGCCAGCGACGCGGCGCCCCACAGGACGAACGGCTCACCGAGCTCGAGGATCCCGGCGTTGAAGGCCGCGAGCAGGGGCGCCGCCTCGGCGGCCGGCAGCGCCTCGATCCCGAGCGGGCTCGATAGGCAGACCGCGACCAGCTCGACGCCGTCGCGCTCGGCCAGCGCCGCGCGGCGCACCGGATCGTGGTCGCGGAGGTCCACGTCATACGCCGGCTCCCCCGCCAGCTCGAGCCGCCACCGGCCGCTCGCATCGCGGCGCATTCGCGGCGCTCGGGGCCGGCCCGCCAACAGCGCGATCAGCGACTCGGGCCATAGGTGCTGGTGCAGGTCGTGTCGCGGCACGAGGGAGCACGATAGCAACTTGTCTAGTTAGTCGACCGTTTTAGTAGGGTATGCCGCGAGGTTGGTGGGCGCGCGCGCGAGCGATCGCCGCATCGACGTCGCGATCGATCGGGCCGGGGCGCGTGGCGCGGGCACCATGGCCGCCGCTCGCGTCGTCGTCTGCACCGGGGCAGGCACGAGCATCGAGCGCGCTCGCGACCCGCTCCTGCGCGCACTTCTGGCGAGCGGGCACGTGGCCCCGGATCCGCTCGGGCTCGGCCTTCGGACGTCGGCCTCCGGCGCGGTGCTCGATCGGCACGGCCAGCGGTCGCGGGTGCTGTTCACGCTCGGCGCACTCCGGCGCGGAGAGCTGTGGGAGTCCACTGCGGCCGCGGAGATCCGTGCACAGGCCCGCGACGTCGCCGCGGGCCTGTGCCGCTCGCTCGGCGTCTCCGTCAGACCTGCTCTACGCGGTCGGCCAGCTCTCGAGCTTCGTGCGCAGGGTGCTGAGGAACTGCGCGGCGGCCACGCCGTCGAGCGCGCGGTGGTCCCATGACATGCAGAGATACGTCATCGGCCGGATCGCGATCGAGTCGTTGCCGTACTCGTCCGTGATGACCACGGGGCGCTTGACCACCGCCTCGGTGTCCAGGATCGCCACCTGCGGCTGGTTGATCACCGGCGTCGCGATGATCGAGCCGGAGCCGCCGGGGTTGGTGATCGTGAACGAGCCGCCGCGCACCTCGTCGGGCGTGAGCTCGTTCGCGCGTCCGCGCCGCGCGATGTCCTTGATGCGGGCGGCCAGGCCCTCGACCGACAGGTCCTGCGCGTCGCGGATCACCGGCACGATCAGGCCGCCACTGTCTCGCGCTTCGCGCTCACCGCCGCTTCGCTGGCCGAGCGACACGGCGATCCCGAGGTGCACGCCGTCGTAGGTCGTCAGCGCAGAGTCCTCGAGTGTGGCGTTGAGCGCCGGGTGCTCCTTGAGCGCGTCGATCGTCGCGCGGGCGATGTACGGCAGGTACGTGAAGCCCGACTTGGCGCGCGCGGCCTCGATCCGGCTGAGGTCGGCCTCGACGATCGTGGTGCACGTGGCGGCCGTCTGGAGCGACTCGAGCATGCGCGCCCCGATCGCCTGGCGCATGCGCGAGAGCGGCGCGCTGCCCGCGGCCGCCGGCTCCGGCTCGGCGGCTGCCGGCGGGCCCTCGAAGCGCGGCTTGCGCGTCTTCGCCGGCGCCGGCTCGTCGGGTCGGTACGGGCTCTCGATGTGCATCGGCGGCTCCTCGCCGCCTGGGTGGGTGGGAATCCCATTTTCGACGTACGCGAGCACGTCCTGCTTGCGCACACGCCCACCGCGGCCGGTGCCCTCGATCTGCTCGAGATCGACATCGTGCTCGGCGGCGATCCGCATCACCACCGGGGAGTACCGCCGCGCGCCGCGCGCCGGCGCGCGCTCTTCGCGGACCGTCGTGTCGCCCTTGAGCTCGCCGGCCTCGCCGGCGGACTCCATCGCGGCCGCGGCCTCGGTCGTGCCGCCGGAGGAGGACTGGCCCTCGCTGACGTGCGCCTCGCCGGGCTTGGCGTCGGTGGCGATCCGGGCCAGCACGGTGCCGACCTCGACCGTCTCCCCCACGCCGACGATCAGCTCCTGCACGCGACCGGTGGCCGGCGCCTCGACGTCGGTGTCGATCTTGTCGGTCGAGATCGACGCGATGATCTCGTCGGCCTCGATCCAGTCGCCGGGCTGCTTGCGCCATTCGACGACCGTGCCCTCGGCGACCGACACGCCCATCTGGGGCATCGTCACGTCGATCAGCGTCTCAGTAGGCGAGGAGCTCACGGCACGCCTCCCTGACGTCGTCGATCTGCGGTAGCACGGCCTGCTCGAGCGGCGGCGAGAACGGGATCGGCACGTCCGG
Organism: uncultured Solirubrobacteraceae bacterium; assembly: GCA_963838655.1. GTDB lineage: Bacteria > Actinomycetota > Thermoleophilia > Solirubrobacterales > Solirubrobacteraceae > DASSUW01. Next base: position 38,905 of record CAWIRW010000010.1, read on the forward strand.
CGTCGCGACGCGCACGACCGGTCCGTCGAGATCCTCCCAGCCGCGCTCGGCGATCAGCGCCGCGACCTGGGCGCCGGCCGCGCACGTCTGGTTGGCCTCGTCGACGATCACCACCTTCGAGCACTTGCGCACCGACGCGAGGATCGCCTCCTCGTCGAGCGGCACCAGCGAGCGCAGGTCGAGCACCTCGACCGACGCCCCGTCGAGGTCCTCGGTCGCCTCGAGCGCGGTGTGCACCATCGCGCCGTAGGCGATCACCACGAGGTCCTCTCCCTCGCGCGCCACGCGTGCGGTGAACGGCGTCTCGTAGGTCCCGTCCTCGACCTCGCCCTTCACGCGCCGGTACAGGTGCTTGTGCTCCATGAACACGACCGGGTTGGGGTCGCGCACGGCGGAGATCAGCAGCCCCTTGGCGTCCTCGGCGGTGGACGGCGCCACGACCTTCAGGCCGGGGCTGTGCATGAACCAGGCCTCGGGGTTCTGGGAGTGGAACGGCCCGCCGGAGAAGCCGCCGCCGGAGGGCAGGCGGACTGTGATGTTCACCGACAGCCCTTGGCGGTAGTACATCTTCCCGGCCACGTTCACGAGCTGGTCGAAGCCGCACGAGATGAAGTCGGAGAACTGCATCTCTGCGATCGGGCGCATGCCCTCGACGGCCGCCCCGATCGCGGTCCCGACGATGCCCGACTCGGCCAGCGGCGTGTCCATCACGCGCAGCGGCCCGAACTCGTCGATGAAGCCGTCGGTGACCTTGAACGCGCCGCCGAACGTCCCGATGTCCTCGCCCATCAAGAACACGCGCTCGTCGGCGCGCATCTCCTCGCGCATCGCGTCCGAGATCGCCTGCAGGTAGGTCATGGTCGTCACGGCTCACGCCTCCTTCGACGGAGCGAAGCCGGACCATGGCGCCTGGCCGTCCTCGAGCAGCGCGGGCTCGTCGGCGAACAGCTGGTGCGTGGCGGTGTCGGGGTCGGGCATCGGCATCGCCAGCGCTTCCTCGACGCCGGCGTCGATCTCAGCCTTGACCGCGTCGCGCAGCGCCTGGACGTCGATGCCCAGCGCCTCGATCCGCTTCACCTGGCGGTCGATCGGGTCCTTCGCGCGCCACTCCTCGATCTGCGCCTTCGGCACGTACTTCATGTCGTCGTGCGCGGCGTGGCCGTGCATGCGCATCGTCACGGCCTCGAGCAGCGTCGGCCCGTCTCCCGCCAGCGCGCGCTCGCGGGCGCGGCGCGTGGCCTCGAACATCGCCTCGGGGTCGTTGCCGTCGACCGTCTCGCCCGGGAAGCCGTAGGCCGCCGCGCGCTCGACGGGGCTGACGGCGAACTGCTGGTGGGTCGGCGTCGAGTACGCGTACTGGTTGTTCTCGAGCACGAAGATGACCGGCAGCTTCTGCACGCCCGCCCAGTTCATGGCCTCGTGGAAGTCGCCGCGCGAGGTCGACCCGTCGCCGAACCACGTCATCGCCACGCGCTGCTCGCCGCGCAGCTTGAAGGCCATCGCCAGGCCGGCCGCGATCAGCATCATGTCGGGCAGCATCGAGACCATGCCGACGCAGCCGAGCTTGCGGTCGCCGAAGTGCACGTTGCCCTCGCGCCCGCCGGTCACGCCGCCGTCGCGGCCCATGTACTGGGCGAAGATGCGTGCGGGCGGGACGCCGCGGATGATGTGCGCGGCAAGATCGCGGTGGAGGACGCAGAGGCGGTCGCGCGGGCCCATCGCCCACGTCGCGCCGGCCGAGACGGCCTCCTGCCCGTATCCGTCGTAGAACGAGCCGGGGACCTTGCCCTGGCGGTAGAGCGTCATCGCACGCTCTTCGATGCCGCGCATCATCAGCATCGCGCGCAGGAGCCCAGCGCGATCGTCGGTGGTCAGGTGCTCGGGTATGCCGGGCTGCGCCGACTGCTGAGCCGTTTCCGTCGCCATGTGCCTCTTTCGTCATCGTGCGGCGCGTTCCGGGATCGCCGGTCTGCGCCCTTGGCGCCGCCGGCCGGGATCACCGGGCGCGACGGCGTTGTACTCGCGCGACAGGTTATGCCATGGCGATTACGCTCCCCTCATGCAGCAGGTGGAGCGCGTCTGGCCGCGGCGTCTGCGCTGGCGGCTGGCCGGGGCCTGGATGTGGCCCGTCTTCGCGGTGCTCACGCTCGTCGACGGCGTCGTGCTGGCGCTGCTGCCGTTCTACGGCGAGGGGCCGGGCGGCTTCGTGCCGGCGCTGCTGCTCGCCGGCTTCCTCAACCTGCTCGCGGTGGCGGTGCTTGCGCCGCTCGGCGGCCGCGTGCTGCGCCGGCGCCGCCGGGACCTCCCGCGCCTCGTCGCCTCCGACTACGCGGGCGCGTGGATCCTGGCGGGGATCGCCACGCTGCTGCTCGCGGGCGGGCTCGTCCATCGGCCGTCGGTGGCCGCGGAGGGCGACGACGAGCGGGCGGTCGCCGCGGCGGTCCACGACTATGTGCTCGCCCAGGCCCGCGAGTACCGCGCCGGCCTGGCCGCGATCGACGCGATGCGGCTCGAGGCCGACTACTACCGCGCCTGCGTGCCGGGAGACGACCCGCGCCGCTGGCTGTGCCTGTTCGTCGGCACCGACCAGCGCCCGGCCGGGATCACGCGCGATCCCGACGAAGCGCCGAACGCGGTGTACCGGCGCCACGGCGGGTTCAGCTAGGGGTCATCGCGTCGCCGCCGGCCTGGGAACGTCAACGTCAAGGTCAACGGCGGCTGGGTAGGGAGAGTGAGGGTGCCGGCCGGTGTGCAGAAACCGGACAATCCGGTTGCGCGAGCGGGCGGTTGGCCGGTTGTACACCGCCCGCGGCCAGGAAACGGACACGCCCGGATCTCGCGGGCGCGATTGTCCGGTTGATGTACACAAGTGGCCAACCGGGCCCTCGCGAGCGGGCCGCGTGTCCACTTGTGCACCGCTATCGCGCCTAAGTGGCCAACCACCGCGCGATCGGGGGACCATTGTCCCCTTTGGCACCCCCACTCTCCCCTACCCAGCGCAGTTGACGTTCGTCGGGGTCGGCACTACCGCCGGCACTCCGTCGGGCCGCGCGAGCAGCGACCTCCGGGCCGGCAGCATTCCTTTCATCGGACAGTATGTCTTTGACACGACGTCCTGTCCGGCGAATACTCTTCGCCGATGGCCGTCTCGCGCCGGTACGAGCAGCGGCGGCGCGCCGAAGCCGCCGAGGACACGCGCCGGCGCATCCTCGAGGCGGCGGCCGCGCGGCTGCGGAGCGCCCCGTCGCGGCCGGTTGGCCTCGACGCCGTGGCGACCGACGCCGGCGTCTCCCGCTCGACCGTCTACCTCGCGTTCGGCTCGCGCGCCGGGCTGTTCGACGCGGTCGCCGCCGACGCGCTCGAGCGCGGCGGCTATCGCCGGCTGGTCGCGGCCGTCGCCGCCGACGACGCCGGAGCGGCGATCCGCGGCGGCCTGCGCGCCGGGGCCGCGATGTACGCGGCGGACCCCGACGTGTTCCGGGCGCTGTTCTCGATGTCCGCGCTCGGCGAGGACGTCACCGGCGGCACGATCCGGCGCTGGGAGCGCACGCGGGCGATCGGCGTCGCCCGGCTCGCTGCGGCGGCTGAGCGAGCAGGGCCGCCTGCGCACCGGCGTCGGCGAACGGGAGGCCGCCGACCTGCTGTGGGTGCTCACGAGCTTCGAGGCCTACGACCTGCTGCGCGCACGCCGCGACCTCGACGCCGCCGCGGCCGGCGACGCCCTCGTGGGCGCGGCCGAGCGTGGTCTGCTTCGCTAGAGCGCGAGCTGCAGCGGGTTCTCGAGCCGCTCGCGGATGCGGCCCAGGAACTCGGCGGCGTCCGCGCCGTAGAGGATCCGGTGGTCGCAGGCGAGCGTGAGGCGCATGATGTTGTGCACGACGACCTCGCCGTCGCGCACGACCGGCGTCGGCGCCATCGCGCCCACGGCGAGGATCGCCGCCTGCGGCGGGTTGATGACCGCCACGAAGCTCTGGATCCCGAACATGCCGAGGTTCGAGACCGTGAAGGTCCCGGACGACAGCTCCGGCGGGGTGATCGCGCCCGCGCGGACGCGCTCGGCCAGCGCGCGCGTGTCGCGCGCGATCGCCCCGAGCGACTTCGTGTCGGCGTCGAACACGGTCGGCACCACCAGCGCGTCCTGCCCGGCGACGGCCACGCCGACGTTGACGCGCGAGTAGAGCTCGAACTTGCCGTCGCGGTACGCGCCGTTCGCGCGCGGGAACTCGAGCAGCGCGAGCGCCGACGCCTTGACCACGAAGTCGTTGAACGACGGCACCGGCTGGCCCTCGGCCGCGGCGGCCTTGAGCCGCTTGCGCAGGTCGACAGCCTCGTCCATGTCGACGTCGATGTTGAGGACGAACTCCGGCGCCGTCGCCTTCGACTCGGCCATCCGCCGGGCGACGGTCTGCTGCAGGCGCGAGAGGTCCTGCGTCTCGGTCTCTCCCTTGCCCGTCTGCGCGTCGCCGGAGACGACCGCGGGCGGCGGGGCCTTCTCCTCCGCGGCGGGCGCCGGCTCGGCGGGCGCGGCCTCGGCCGGCGCCGCGGCCTGCGGCGCGCCGCCCTTGGACGCGGCCTCGACGTCCGCCTTGACGATCCGGCCCCCGGGGCCGGTGCCCTGCACCTGCCCGAGCTCGAGGCCGAGCTCCCGCGCCATCCGGCGCGCGACCGGGGACGCCTTGACACGGCCGTTGTCGCCGTCGGAGGGCTCGGGCGCCTCTTGCGAGTCGGGCTCGGCGGCCGGCTCCTCGCTCTCCTGCGGCGGCTCGGCCTCGGCGGTGGCGGTCGCCGGCTCGCTCCCGCCGCCGTCCTCGTCGCCGCCCTCTTCGCGCTCCTGCTCGGCCGGCGCGGCGCCGTTGCCTTCGGCACTGGAGCCGCCGCCGATCTGCGCGATCGTCTCGCCGACGGCCAGCGTGTCGCCCTCCTGGGCGACGATCTTCAGCGCGCCGTCCTGGTCGGCCTCGTAGGTCATGTTGGCCTTGTCCGTCTCGATCTCCACGAGCTCGTCGCCGCGGGAGACCTCGTCACCGTCGGACTTGAGCCACTTGAGGATCGTGCCCTCCTCCATGGAGTCGGACAGGCGGGGCATCGCGACGTCGGCCATGCGCCGGAATGTACCGATCAGAGCTTGTACACGAACCGATGCCGCGCGTCGTGGTAGCTGCGATCGGCGCCGAAGAAGCTCGCGTGCGACCGCGCGAGCTCCTTCGTGCGATAGGTCCTGAGCGGCTTGCACTCCTCGTCGCGGGCGCGCAGGCGGCGCTTCTCGGCCAGCCGAGCCGGCGTAAGCCGATCGCCCGCGAGGCGCTCGGCGAAGCGCCGAACGCCGACGCGGAAGCGGGCCGCTGTCTCGCCGAAGGCGGCATCGAGCAGGCCGATCTCGACCGCGCGCCACGCGCCGAGCGGCTCGAACGGCGCCGACGTGAGGCGCGCCGCGGCATCCGCGCCCACGCGGCGCGGGAGCAGGTAGGTCCAGTACTCGGAGCCGTAGAGGCCGCCCATGTGCCGGTAGTAGGGGTTGAGGACGACGTCCTCGCGCGCCAGCACGTGGTCGGCGGCGAGGGCGAGCGGCACGCCGCCGGCCGCGGCATCGCCCGTCAGCGCGGAGACCACGAGCTGCGAGCCCGTCTCGATCACCTCGCGCACGAGCTCGTCGATCGCGAGCAGGTTGCGCCACGACTCCGCCGCCGGGTCTTCGGCGGCCTCGATCAGGTTCAGGTGGATCCCGTTCGAGAAGAAGTCCGGGCCGCCGCTGAGCACGATGACGCTGGTCGGGCGCCGACGGGCGCGGCGGTAGGCGTCGAGCAGCCGGCGGCACTGGTCGGTGCTCATCGCGCCGTTGTAGAAGTCGAAGTGCAGGTATCCGACCCGCCCGCGCTCCTCGTAGGCGATCTCGCGGAACGTGCGCCCCGATCGCGGCGCCTCGACCTCCGGCACGTCGAGCGCGTGACCGGCCAGCTCGAGTGCGCGCGCGGCGGGCAGCTTGAAGTGCCCGGGGCGCTTGAGATGGCTGATCCAGACCGCGCCGTCCACGGTCGCGCGGCAGACGGCGCCGTGCCGCTGCGCGACGATCTCACCGGGCTCGCCGCGTAGTGCATCCTCGGGGTGGACGCCGAACACGTGGAACTCGGAGCCGGCGACAGTGTCGAGGACGCCCGGGTGGCCTTCGGCGGCGCGGATGCGGCGCACGACCGTGGCGGTCGAGTCCGCGTCCCAGTCGATCGCGCGGTCGCGCTGTCGCATCACCGGGCGCAGCCGGCCGGTGATGCGCGGGTCCCCGTAGTCGAGCGGCACGCCGGCGCGGCGGCCGGACGTGATCGCCGTCACCGCTTCGACGACGGCGTCGATAGCGGCCCGGCGGACCTCGTGGCGATACAGCGTGCTCTTGCCCGCTTCGCGCATGGGGAACCTGCGCGCCGCCCAGATGTCGCCGCCGTCGATCACGTCGCTCGCCTCGAGCACGGTCACGCCCCACTCGTCCATCCCCAGCTCGATCGCCCAGTCGAGCGACGACGGCCCGCGGTCACCGGGCGGGCCCGGGTGCACGACCAGGCAGCGATACCTGCTCCAGACGGTCGCCGGGATGAACGTCTTGAGCATGGGGCAGACGATCAGCTCCGGTCGGTGGCGGTCTGCTGCCGCCTCGACGGCCGCGCCCGAGTCGACGACGGCGACGGTGACGTCATGCCCGAGCTCGGTGAGCTCGACGAGCGCGCGCTGGCTGAGGCTGTTGTGGGCGGAGACGACGAACAGGACCCGCGGCCGCCGGGCCGAGAGCGGGTGATGTCCAGGAACGGCGGGGACGAGGGCGAGTTGGGCCATGCCCCAGCGACGCCGCACCGCGGCGATCCATTCCGCAGCTGGTCAGCGCTCGATGGCCAGCGGGTCGGCCGGCGTGCGGAGCTGCACCCGCGCGAGGTCGAACCCCGCGGGCAGCTCGAGGTCGTGCGCAGCCAGTAGGGCCTCGTCGTCGAGGATCTCCGCGCACGGGGCGTCGGCCACCACCCGCCCGCCGGAGAGCAGCACGGCGCGCTCGCACAGCTGGGCGGCGAACGGCAGGTCGTGGGTGACGACCAGCATCGTGCGGTCGAACGCGTCGAGGATCTCCAGGAGCTCGCGGCGCGCCCGCGGGTCGAGGTTCGCGGACGGCTCGTCGAGCACCAGGAGCCGCGGGTGCATAGCGAGGACGGTCGCGATCGCGACGCGCCGGCGCTGGCCGAGCGAGAGCTGGTGCGGCGCGCGATCGATCACGTGCGCCATCCGCACCGCCGCCAGCGCGCGGTCGACCCGGTCGCGCACCGCGTCGCGCTCCAGGCCAAGGTTGAGCGGCCCGAACGCGACGTCCTCGGCGACGGTCGGCATGAAGAGCTGATCGTCGGGATCCTGGAAGACGAGCCCGACCGCCGCGCGCAGGTCGCGCACGTCGCCCTCGCCGACCGTCAGGCCCGCGACCTCGAGCTCGCCCTCGCCGGTCAGCAGCCCGTTGAGGTGGAGCATCAGCGTCGTCTTGCCGGCGCCGTTGGGGCCGAGCACGGCGACGCGCTCGCCGTGGGAGACGTGGAGGTTGACGCCGTCGAGGCCGACGACGCCGTTGGGGTAGCGGAAGCGCAGCCCGCGGGCGTGAATCGCGCAGCTCACGCGGCCAGCTCCGCGACGATCCGCACCGGCAGCAGCGCGACGACGAGAACCGCGACGAACGCCACGTCCGCGCGGCGGAAGGCGAGCACGCCGAGCCGCGGCATCGTGCCCGCGTACCCGCGCGCGAGCATCGCGAGGTACACGCGCTCGCCGCGCTCGTAGCTCCGCAGGAACAGCGCGGTGACCGTGCGGCCGAGCGTCGCGACCTGCCCGAGGTGCCGCGGCCGGTAGGCGCGGGCGGCGAGGGCGGCGCGCATCCGCCGCGCCTCGTCGGCGATCACGAACACGTAGCGGTACATGAACGCGGCGATCACGACCAACAGCCGCGGGACGCGCAGGCGCTCGAGCGCGTGCAGGACGTCGGGGAAGCTCGTGGTGGCGCCGAGCAGCACCGCGCTGACAGCGCCGATGCTCGCCTTGACCGTCACGAGCGCGAACGTCGCCAGTCCCGCCTCCGACAGCGAGAGCGGGCCGACCTCGACGGCCGGGCCGCCGCGCACGAACGGCACGAACGTGGCCACGAACACCACGAGCGGGACGATCACCTTCACCCGCGACCACACGACCCCGGGGCCGATTCGGGCCACGGCCGCGATCGCCGCCAGCGCCACGGCGCACGCGACGAACGCCGGCCACGCGCGCAGCGGCGTCGAGACCGCGACTACGGTGATCCCCGCCAGACCCGCGAGCTTCGCCCGCGGGTCGAGGCGGTGGATCGGGCTCGTGGCGTCGCCGGCGACGCCCGCACGGTGCAGGCGTGCGCTCACGCCGGTCGCGGCCGCCCGGCGCGAGCCGCGATCCCGTACCCGAGGCCGAACACCACGAGCGTGCCGACGAAGCCCGCCAGGCCGGTTGCCACGCGCGGGTCGTCGACTCCGGGGAACGCATAGTCCGGCACCGGCGACTCCTCCTGCAGCGAGTGCAGCTCGCCGCGCTCGAGGAACGCCTTCTCGGCGGCGACCTTCTCCAGCCCGTCGGGTGAGGAGGACGCGTACGGCGATACCGCGGTCGCGAGGCCGACGGCGACCGCGAGCGCGAGGATCGTGAACCACCTGATTCGCATCGTGGGCCTCAGCTCGTCGCGGGGTTGGTGAGGATCGGGGCCGCAGGCTCCGGGACCGGGCCGTGGATCAGGTCAGGGCGCGTGGCGAGCACCGCGCTGACCGCCGCCACGGTGATGACCGCTTCGCCGGCGGCGATCACGGCATGGACGCCGAGCATCGCCGGCAGGACCGTGGCGAGCGGGACCGTGCCCGAGACCGCCAGCTCGACCGCGCAGGCCGCGGCGCCGGCCATGACGGCGAGCCATGCTCCTGCCGCGCTCGCGCCGAGCAGCGCCGTGCGCGTGTTCGGGAGCGCCTTGCGGGCGGCGAGCATCAGCCCGCCGACCACCACCCCGCCGATCGCTCCCATGTTGAAGACGTTCGCGCCGAGCGCAGTGACGCCGCCGTCGGCGAACATGAACGCCTGCACGGCCAGGACCACGGCCAGGACGAGGCATGCGAGCCATGGCCCGAGCAGGATCGCCGCGAGCGCGGCGCCGAGGAAGTGCCCGCTGGTCCCGCCCGCGACCGGGAAGTTGAGCATCTGGGCGGCGAACACGAACGCGGCGGTCACCCCGAGCAGCGGGACGCGCCGGTCGTCGAGGTCGACCTCGGCGCGGCGCAGCGCATAGCCCACGGCGCCGATCGCCGGGACCACGCAGACGACCGCGACCTCGTTGGAGAGGAACCCGTCAGGGATGTGCATGAGAGCTGCCTTCCTGGTTATGAGCGGCGAGGCAAGCCGCACAGGTGCCGACGATCGGGAAGTGAGAGAACCGCGCGTGATATCCCAGCTCGCGCTCGATCAGCTCGCGGGCGCCGTCGAGCCGGCTCGGCGCCACGGCCTCGAACGCGCCGCACACCTCGCACGTGACGAACTCGCGCTCGTCGGGAGTCGTGAGCGAGTAGCGCCCGGGCCCGTGCCCGAGGTGGAAGTGGCGGACGAGGCCGATCTCCTCGAGCGTGTCGAGGTTGCGATAGACGGACGCGAGGTCCGAGGCCGGCAGCCACCCCTCGAGCCCGGCGGCGATCTCCTCGGCCGTCAACGGCTTGTCGGCGGCGAACAGCGCCTCGAGCACGAGCCTGCGGGCGGCCGAGACGCGCAGGTGGCGCGCCCGGAGCAGCGCGACGGCCGAGTCGACCGAGGTCGCGGCCAGCGGCGGAGTGCGGTGGGAAACGGTCACGTGTGGGCTCCTTCTCGACGCGGCTCCCGCACGGCGAACGTACTCCCTCCTGCGCATGGGTCGCAACACCGGATCACTCGCATCTGTCATTTACGCGACCTTCGGGACGGCCTGGGCGGTCAGCACGAGCCCGACGCCGATGATCAGGAGGGCCGAGACGGTCGGGAGCGCGAGCGCCAGCCGGCGCGGAACCGGCACGCGGCTGAGCGCGCGCCCGGCGTACACGACGCCGAGGCCGAGCAGCGTGAGGGTGGCCGCCAGCCCGGCGCTGAAGGCCACGATCAGCAGCATGCCGAGCGCGATCTCACCCTGCGCGATCGCGCCGAGCAGCACGACGAGCGCCGACGGGCACGGGATCAGCCCGGCCGCGGCACCCATCGCCACGAGCCCGCGCCACGACAGCCGCTCGGGCGGTGCGTGGCTGTGGGGCTTCCCGCCGCCGTGGGAGTGGACGAGGCCGTGGTGGTGCGCGTGGTCGTGGTCGGGGTGGTGGTGGTCGTGGTGCTGCTCGTGGGTGTGGGCGTGGCGCGAGCGGGCCCAGCGGATGCGCGAGCGCAGCACGGCCGCGCCCACGACGAGCACGAGCGCGCCCGACGCCAGGTTGAGCCACGGGTACAGCCGCTCCGGCAGGATGTACTGCGACAGCAGCAGCGCGATCGCTCCGAGCGCGAACACGCCGACGGTGTGGGTTGCGGTCACGACGCCGCCGAGCGCGATCGCGTGCCGCGCCGTCCCGCGCGTACCGACGAGATACGCCGCCACCATCGCCTTGCCGTGCCCGGGTGAGAGCGCGTGAATCGCGCCCCAGGCGAACGCGCTGACGAGCAGCACGAGTAGGACGCCCTGGCCTGCGGCCGCGTCGCTGAAGACCTCGGTCAGGCCGTGGTCCGCCTGTTGCCCTGACGGCTCGCCGGAGCCCGTGGCGCCCGGTGCCTGCACGCTGCCGGAGCCCGCGGTCACCGACAGGCTCGCGCTGCGCACGTCGGACGGGCTCTCGAGCAGGTCCTCGGGGTAGCGCCGGAGGCCGTCGGTGGGGTCGTCGGCCGGCACGCTCGAGCGCACCGCCGTCCCGCGACCCGGCCGGACGACGACGGCCTTCCAGCCGACCCGTCCGGGGAACGTGCCATCGCGCAGCTCGACGCGGCGCGGGTCGTCGACCGCGGCGACGAGCGGCAGCTCGACGCGCGTGGTCTCCAGCCCGCCCTGTCCCGGCGGGTGCATGATCGTGCCGGCGCCGGCCGGGCGCAGCATCACGCGCCGCCCGTCGACCGTCAGCGTCAGCCGGCGCCCGACCTCGGCGCGCTTGCGACGCAGCAGCTCGGCGTCGGCGACCGCGCGCTGTTGAAACGTCGGGATCTCGGCCTCGTCGAGGATGTAGCGCACGTCGACCCGGTCCGAGGACACCGACACCCGGCTGAGGTGGTTGACCGAGAAGTTGCCGAGCGGGTGGGCGGATGCGGTGGCCTCAAGCGCCGCCAGCGCGACCACGGCGATCAGGACGATGCGCATCATCGGGCCTCCAGCGCCCTGCGGGCGCGGTTCGCGTGCAACGGGAAGGCGTCGAGCCCGTGGCGCAGCGCCACGCGCAGGTTCCGCTCGCCCGCGGACGGGCGGCCGGCCGCGAGCGCAGCGACGCCGGCGTGGTAGCGGAACGTCGGATCCAGCGAGCCGAGGCGCAGCGCCCGCTGAGCCCAGCGCAGCCCGGCGCGCGGCTGTCCGGCGCGGGTGAGCGCCCAGCCGAGCGCGTCGGCCGAGCGCACGCTCGGCGCCTGCGCCCACGCCGCGCGCGCCAGCCTCACGCCGCGACGGCGGTCGCCATGGTCGGCCTCGAAGATGGCCAGCTCGACGTCGGCGTTGACGCCGGCCTCGGCCAGCAGCCGCTCCTGCACCCGTACGAGCGCGAGGTCGCGGCGCCCGGCCGCACGCAGGCGGGCGGAACGCGCGGGCGCGCGGCCGCGGGGTTCGGCGGCGGCCAGCTCGGCCTCGCCGAGCGCGATCGCGTACTCGGGAAGCGGCAGCCGGCCGACCAGCCGGCGCCAGCGCCTGATGGCGCCGTCGAGGTCTCCGGTTCGCGCCGCCAGTCGCGCGCGCCCAGCGGCGGCGGGGGCGTAGCCGGGCACGGCCGCCAGTGCCGCTCTGAACGCGCGCCGAGCGGCGGGGAGCCGGCCGCGGGTCAGCTCGAGCGAGCCGAGGAGGCTCTGGACGTAGGCGACGTTCTCGCGCGCGGCGCCGCCGGCGGCGATCGCAAGGGCCAGCGCGTCTGCGGCGCCGCCGAGGTCGCCGTGCAGCTCGCGGAAGTACGACACGCGTGCGTAGGCGGCGAGCCCGGGCCGCAGGTCGACCAGCCGCTGCAACGTGCGCTCGGCCTCGCCGTAGCGGCCGAGCTCGACGAGCGCGTCGACGAGGATCGGGTAGCCGCCGAGCGCGTCGGGGGCCGCGGCGCGCGCGCGCCGGGCGAGGCGCTCGGCCGCGCGGAAGTCGTGCCGGCCGGCGGCCAGCGCCGCCGCCTCGGCCAGCTCCGCGGCGTCCTCCGGGCCGCGGGCGAGCGCGCGGGCGAGGATGCCGTCGGCGCGCGCGTAGAAGCTCGGATCGCCGGACTCGCGCGCCTTCTGGAGATAGGCGGCGGCGAGCTCGGCCTCGACGGGTGCGCCCCGGCGCACCGCGGCCTGGAGACGGCGCACCTGCGCGTCGGTGCTCGCGTCGGGGCGCAGGCTGGGCGCGCTCGCGGCGGGCGGGCCCGCCGCCGCCCGCTCGTCGCCCCGCGTGACCGTGAACACGGTCAGCGCGGCGGCGAACGCGAGGGCGACGGCGAACAGGCGGCGGGCTCGCATCTCAGCTCCCTACGGCAGCGTCGCCGGCGGGGGCTGCGGGACAGCGGCGTGCTGCGGCTCCGTCCGCTTCACGAGGCCGGTGAACCCGTCGGTGGGCAGTGCCACGTACGGGAACGCCGACCGGAACGGCTTGTCGTTGCGGTCGACGCCGTCGCCGAGCGGGATCTGCTTGCCGCCCTGGTTGGCGGGCAGCAGCGCACCGGCGATGACGCGCAGCTCGATGTCGGTGATGTCATCGGCCAGCCGGCGCCCGTTCGGGAAGCCGGCCACGTCGCCTGCCAGCACGCCGAAGCGGTTCTCGGTCGCCGCAGGCGGCACGCCGAGGTTGAGCTTCAGGGTGTCGGCCGGCGCCGGGTTGGACCCGATCTGCGTCAGTCCGGGCACGCCGGTCAGCAGCGCCTGGACGATGTCCGTCCGGTTGGTCTCCTTGACGCCGAGGTTGAACAGGGCGTTGAGGAGGCGTGCCGGCTCGGGGTTGAGCGCGTACTTGCCGAAGTTCGCCAGGTCGTCGGCGGGCGACGTCCGGTTGAACTTGTCCTTCTGGCCGATCGGGATGATGACCTCGTTGATCAGCGGGTTGCCGAGCCGCGAGACCTGCTTCCAGCCGCGCTTGAGGTGCTTGCGCCCGTTGTGCTTGCGCACGTAGACGCTGCGGCGCTCGGTGGTCGCCCACACGCCGACGACGGCGTTGCCCGACTTCGCGTCCTTGACGGACTTGCCGTCGCGGGTGACCTCCGACTCGGGCACCTGGAGGACGAAGCCGTGGGTGTTGTAGCCGGAGACGTCGTCCTTGCCGCCGCCCTGGTTGCCGAACCCGATGTTCGGCCGGCCGGGCTTGTCGATGTTGATCCCGTCGAAGATCGTGTTCAGGTCGAGGAAGAACGGATCGTCGACCGGACCCACGAACGTCTTGCCGCCGCCCTTGACGGGAGCGATGGCGCCGTTCGACACGGGCGCGTAGTCCGGGACGGTCTTCGGCCCGGTGTTGGCGGGTGCGACGGGCAGGTCGTGGGCGATCCGCTTCGTGCGCTTGTGGTGGCCGTTCCTGTACGTCTCCTTGTAGAGGTCGTACCGCTGCACGAAGTTGACGTCGGGATCGTTGACCGAGGTGACGGTCGGCGCCGCGTCGAGGAACGAGTTCGGGTTGCGGAAGAACTGCCGGAACTTCCAGCGGTAGGCCACGTCCTCGCGACCGTCACCCGTGTTGTCGATCTTGACGTAGTAGCGCGCCCGAGGATCGAGCTTGCCGAAGTAGGGGCCGCCGGCCGGCTCCTCCATCGGGATCCAGTTGGCGACCACCGTCAGGCTGCCGGGGGCGTCCTTGGCCGTGAAGGCGTAGACGTCCGTGTTGTCAGCCGTGGGGTCCGTGAGGATCTTCGGCGCCTCACGGTGACTCGAGCCGAAGACGCCGGTCACCGCCAGCGAGCCTGCGGCGAGCGCGGCTACCGATGCCGCGCCGATGGTTGTGGATCTGCGCATCCGCGCACTCCTTGGGGATGGGGGACGAACCGCACGCCACTGCGCCGACGGCGGCGCGCCGGATCACCCGCCCACTCGCAGCTGCGAGAGAGTTGCGCTTACAGGTCGCGGAAGGTCGCGAGCACGGCCTCGACGATCTGCGGCTCGTGCGGGTACGCGATCTGCTCGAGCGGCTTCGAGTACGGCATCGGCAGATCGGCGCCGGTGACGCGCGTGACCGGCGCGTCGAGGTGGTCGAAGGCCTGCTCCTGGATCAGCGCGGCGAGGTTCGCGCCGACGCCGCCGTGCGGCCAGCCCTCCTCGACGATCACCGCGCGATTGGTCTTGCGCACGGACTCGAGGATCGTGTCGAGGTCGAGCGGGCGCAGCGTGCGCGGGTCGATGACCTCGGCCTCGACCTCGTGCTCGTTCGCCAGTACGTCTGCGGCCTTGAGGGCGGTCACCGCCATCCGCGAGATGCCGACGATCGTCACGTCGCTGCCCTCGCGGGTGACCGCCGCCTGGCCGAAGTCGACGACGTGATCGTCGTCGTCGGGCACGTCGCCGCGCTGACCGTAGAGGTACTCGTGCTCGATGAAGACGACCGGGTTGTCGTCGCGGATCGCGGCCTTCAGCAGGCCCTTGGCGTCGGCCGCCGTGGAGGGTACGGCGAGCAGCATCCCCGGCACGTGCAGGTACAGCGCCTCGAGGCAGTGCGAGTGCGTGGGGCCGAGCTGGTGGCCGGCGCCCTGCGGCATCCTCACCACCATCGGCACCTTCGCCTGCCCGCCGAACATGTAGTGGATCGTCGCCATGTGGTTGACGATCTGGTCCATCGCCAGCAGCGAGAAGTTGATCGTCATCAGCTCGACCACCGGGCGCAAGCCGGTCATCGCCGCGCCGACGCCCATGCCGACGATCGTGTTCTCGGAGATCGGCGTGTCGCGAACGCGCTTCTCGCCGAACTCCTCGAGCAGCCCGGCCGTGACCTTGAAGGCGCCGTTGAAGACGCCGATGTCCTCGCCCATCAGGAACACGCGCTCGTCGCGCTGCATCTCCTCGCGCAGCGCCTGGTTGAGCGCCTCGCGGTAGCGGACGACCGCCACTACTCCTCCTCCTGGGCCTCGTCCGCGGGCTTGACGTCCTCCCTGCCGGCCGCCTCCACCGCCTCGTCGTAGGCGTCCCTCGGTCCCCGCTCGGCCTCGGCCAGCGCCCGCTCGTCCTCGCCCTTGTGCACGCCGGCCGAGCGCTCGTCGACCGAGTACCAGCCCTTGACCTGGTCGCCGAGCACGTACACGTGGTCGTAGAGCGACTCCGGGGGCGGGAACGCGGCGCGGTCGGCGAACGCCACCGCCTCGTCCACGCGGGCGATCGTCGCCTCGTCGAGCTTCTCGGGCTCGCCCTCCTCCAGCACCCCTTCGTGCACGAGGCGGTCGCCGAACGCGGTGATCGGATCCCGCTTGCGCCACTCGGCGACCTGCTCCTTCGTGCGGTACTCCTCGGGGTCGGCCATCGAGTGGCCGCGGAAGCGGTACGTGATGGCCTCCACCAGCATCGGCTGGCGGTCCTCGCGGGCGCGCCGGATCGCCTCGCGGATGACCTCGTGGGTCTCGATCACGTCCATGCCGTCGCAGCGCATGCCGGGGACGCCGAAGCCGTCGCCGCGGCGGTGCAGGTCGGTCTGCGCGGTGTGGCGCTCGAGCGCGGTGCCCATCCCGAACTGGTTGTTGGTGACCATGAAGACGACGGGCAACTTCCACAGCGCGGCGAGGTTGAGCGTCTCGCCGAAGGTGCCCTGGTTGGCCGCGCCGTCGCCGAACACGCACACCGTGACCTCGTCGAGCCCCTGGTAGTCGGAGGCGAGCGCCATCCCGGCCGCCAGCGGGAGGTTGCCGCCGACGATCCCGTAGCCGCCCATGAAGCGCCTGGAGAGATCGAACATGTGCATCGATCCGCCGCGACCGTGCGAGACGCCGTCCTGGCGGCCGAACAGCTCGGCCATCACGCGGTTGGGTTCGGCGCCGCGCGCGAGCGCGTGGCCGTGCGAGCGGTAGGTGGAGATCAGGTAGTCCTCGTCGCGCATCGCGCGCACGGCGCCGACGATCGTCGCCTCCTCGCCGATCGCGAGGTGTAGGAAGCCGCCGACCTTGGCCTTGGCGTACATCTCGCCGGCGCGCTCCTCGAAGCGCCGGATCAGCATCATCGCCTCGAGCCACTCGCGCGCCGCGTCGCGGTCGGGGAGCCCGGCGCCCGCCTCCTGCTCGGTCACATCGGCCACGGCGGCACAGTAGCGTGCGAGCGCGCTGCGCACGTGGTCCGCCGACACCGCGGCTCCCGCGTGGCGATCGACGGCGGCATTGAGGGGGAGAGATCGAGCGCGCTGAGCCTCTAGGTGGCGTGTCCGAGGGTGCATTTCGTCCACCTCACGATGGCCTGTCATGCGAGGTGGGCGAAATGCACACCAGAGGAGCACAACGTCCACGTCGCGATCGAGAGGGACGCGAAGTGGACGAAATGCACACGGGTGATGCGGCCGTGATGGCACTGGCCGCCGGCCAGCACGGGATCGTCACGAGCGCACAGCTGGCGACGGTGGGTCTCGGGCCGCGCGCGATCGCGCACCGGGTCGCGCACGGGCGGCTCGTGCGTGTGTATCGCGGCGTCTTCCAGGTCGGACCGCTCGCGGCCGCGCACGGTCATGAGATGGCAGCGGTGCTCGCAACCGGCGGCGTCCTGAGCCACCACTCTGCCGCTGCGATTTGGGGCATCCGCCCGCACCACGGCGCGATCCACATCACGGTGACCGGCGAGGCACCACGGCCAAGACCGGGCCTGCGCGTCCATCGATCACACTCCCTCAATGCTGCCGTTAGTGACGGCCTGCCCCTCACCGCCCCCGCAAGGACACTGCAGGATCTCGCCACCCACCTCCCGCAGCACGATCTCGACCGCGCCACCGAACAAGCCCAGATCCTGAGGCTGGCGACCAAAGACGAGATCGCGGCTCAGATGCCACGACGCGGCAGCCGCGCGCTCAGAGCGGCCCTCTACGACGAACCGCAGCTCACCCGCTCAGAGGCCGAGCGGCGACTGCTCGAACTGCGTCCGCGAAGCGCGCCTGCCGCGGCCGGAGACAAACGTGCGCGTGCACGGTTACGAGGTCGACCTGCTCTGGCGCGAGCAGCGTCTGATCGTGGAGGTCGACGGCTACGCCTTCCACTCCGGACGAGCCGCGTTCGAGCGTGATCGTCGCCGGGATGTGGCGCTGCAGGCCGCGGGCTACCGGGTGGTCCGAGTCACGTGGCGACAGATGACGCGCGAGCCGCACGCCGTGGTGGCGATGCTCGCGACGCTCCTCACGCGTCGTCAGGTCTCGTAGCGCCGCCAGCGCGCCATGAACTCCTGGGCGTCGAGCTGCGCGAGGTCGGCCTTGAGCGCCCGCGCGAGCTTGCCGGTCTGGTTCGGCGACGTGTCCCAGAACAGCGCGATCTCGCCGGTGTCGATTTCGAGCACCTCGATGTGGTCGACCTCGCCGGGCGAGCGCAGCAGCGCCGGGCCGCGGCCGCCGCGGTGGACCTTCAGCTCGAACGCGCGGTTGGCCTTCATGTCGTCGGTACCTCGATTACCCGCCCGTCGGCGGTCACCACGGCCGGGACCTCGCGCACGCCGGCCGCCCGCGCCGCGGCGGTCGCCGCCTCGAGCCGTTCGCGCGTGCCGCGCAGCTCGGCGCCCTTGACCACCGCAAGCGGGTGCATCTCGCACGCCGCGGCGGCGAGCAGCACGGTGTCCCGCTCCCCGAGGTCGCGGCCGCCCGCGAACGCCTGCCGGAACGCAGCCAGGCTGAACGCCACCGCGCGGCCGATCTGCTTCGCGTACGTGGCCACGAGCATCGCGAACTCGCTGTCCGCCGGGAACGGCTCCGGCCAGCGCAGCGGCTGCACGTGCTGCGCGCGGGCGGCGCGCGCCACGTCCTCCTGGTAGGCGGCGACCTCCTCGGCGCAGCGGAACGGGCCCGGCTCGTCGAGCCGCACCGGCACCCACTCCGGCACCTCGCCGAGCACGTGGTTCACGCGCTCGGCGGCCAAGTAGGCCACGGGCGAAGCGAGATCGAAATAGAAGTGCGGCTGGCTAACCGTGAATCAGCCAGCCATCGGCGGCCCTCGCGGCCTCCATGACGGCCTCGGACAGCGTCGGGTGCCCGTGGATGATGCGTGCGACCTCGGGAAAGCCGCCCTCGAGGAGCTTCGCGTTCACGAGCTCTTGAATCAGCTCGGTCGCGCGCGAGCCGACGATGTGCCCGCCGACCATCTCGCCGTACTTCTTGTCGCCGACGATCTTGACCACGCCGCTGCGGTCGCCGTAGACCGTGCCGCCACCGACGGCGCCGTACTGCACCTTGCCGACGACGACGTCGAGGCCCTGCTCGCGCGCCTGCTCCTCGGTCAGGCCGAAGGAGCCGACGTTCGGCGTGCAGAAGGTCGCGCGCGGGATGTCGACGTACTCGATCGGATGCGTCTCGAGGCCCGCCGCGTCCTCGACCGCGATGATCCCCTCGTCGGACGCCTTATGGGCGAGCGCGGGGCCGGGCACGAGGTCGCCGATCGCGTAGACGCCCTTGGCCGAGGTGCGCAGCGCCCCGTCGACCTCGATCAGGCCTCCTTCGTCGAGCTTGACGCCTGCCTCCTCGAGCCCGAGGCCCTCGACGTCGGGCCCGCGGCCGGCGGCGATGACGAACCACTCGACGTCCTCGGTCTGGTCGCCGAACGAGAACGACACCTTGTCGTCTGAGCCCTGGACGTTCTCCACCATCGTGCCGGTGTGGATCGCCATGTTCTGCTTGGCGAGCGCACGTCCGGCGACCTTGGAGATGTCGGCGTCCTCGGTCGGGAGCACGCGGTCGAGTGCCTCGAACAGCAGCACGTCGGTGCCGAGCCGGCCGTATGCCGAGGCGATCTCGGCGCCCGACGCGCCGGCGCCGACGACGGCGATCTTCCCGGGCTTCTCGGGCAGCGCCCACGCCTCCTCGGTCCCGATCACGCGGCCGCCGAACTGCGTGCCCGGAATCGGCTTGGGGATCGAGCCGGTGGCGAGGATCACGCACTTCGTCGCCTCGATCTCGCTGCCGTCGAAGTCCCCGCCGACCTTCACGTTGCCGTCGCTGGTGACCGATCCGAAGCCCTCGATGTAGTCGATCTTGTTCTTCTTGAACAGCCCGGCAACGCCGCCCGTGAGCGTCGTGATGACCTTCTTGCGCCGCTCCATGACCGCGCCGAAGTCGACACTGCGGCCGTCGACGGTGATACCGAAGTCGCCCGCGTCGTCGATCTCGGACAGGATGTCCGCCACGCGGAGGACCGCCTTCGCCGGGATGCAGGCGTAGTTCAGGCAGCGGCCACCGACGGTGTCCTTCTCGATCACGGCGGTCTTCATCCCGAGCTGGGCGGCGCGGATGGCGGCGACGTAGCCGCCCGGCCCCGAGCCGATGACGATGCAGTCGTAGGAGGATTCGGGCATGGGCGCCGCAGGCTAGCGGAGCCGCTCAGTGGCGGGCCGGACGCTTCGGCATCTGGATCCGTGCCATCTGGCGGATCAGCAGCCAGAACAGCGGGCCCGTCAGCGCCATCACCCCGACGCTGAGGAGTACCGCCTCGAGGTTGGTGGCGCGCAGGATCGACAGCATCGCGCCGCCGAAGGTGACGCCGAGCAGGACCTCGAAGCCCAGTACCGCCCAGTACTTGAGGAACCACATGCCGACGGCGGCGGTGAGCATGATCGCGGCGAACACCAGGCCGCCGGCGACGGGCCGCTCGCCGTCGACCTCCCAGCCGGCGAGCACGAGCACGACGTTGGCGATCGCGAACGCGGCCGCGAGCACGGCCGAGACGACGATCGGCCACGGCCGCTCGCCGGGCGCCAGCGGCACGAGCGCCGCCCGCGCGGCCTCGTCGCGCTCGCGCGAGCGCGCGTAGCCGCGCGCCATCGCCTCGCGGCCGTCACGCTCCACCTCCGCAGGCGGCTGCGCGCGGCCGTTCGTCGCGCCGCTGCGCTCGCGAGGCGTCGCGCCGCCCGGCCGCGGCGGGCGGCTCGCGGGCGCGTTCGGCCGCCGCTTACGCGCGCGCCGCGCCAAGGCGCTCCTCCAGCGCGCGCGCCGCCGCCTCCGGGTCGCCGGCGTCCGTGATCGCGCGCACGACCACGATCCGGCTCGCGCCGCGCTCGACGACCTCGTGGACGTTGCCGGCGTCGAGCCCGCCGATCGCGAACCACGGCTTCGCCAGCGTGCGCGCGGCATAGCTGACGTAGTCGAGCCCCGCCGCGGGGCGGCCCGGCTTCGTCGGCGTCGTGTGCACCGGGCCGACCGCGAGGTAGTCGACGTCGGGGTCCGCCGCGGCGACGTCGGCCTGCGCCGGGGCGTGCGTCGAGCGCCCGACGATCCGCTCAGGACCGACCGCTGCGCGCGCCTGCGCCGGCGTGGCGTCGTCCTGGCCGACGTGCACGCCGTCGGCTTCGCAGGCGGCGACGAGGTCGGGCCGGTCGTTGAGCACGAACAGCGCGTCGGCCTCGTCGGCCGCCGCCCGGAACGCGCGCGCTGCGGCCACGAGGCCGCGGTCGTCGAGCGATCGGTCGCGCAGCTGCACGATGTCCACGCCACCGCGCAGGGCGGCTCGCAGCCACTCGACCGGCCGGGCGTCGCAGACGAGGTACAGGCGCGCGGCTCCGAGCCGCTCGCGAGGGTTCATCCCGGCTACCATAAAAGGTCCGATACGGGAGCTCGCAACCGGGCTGAGAGGGTGGCACCGGGCCGCCGACCGTCGAACCTGATCCGGGTAGTGCCGGCGTAGGGAGGGAATGTCCAGCAGTGACCTCGAGCAGCTATGACCTCGCCGTGGCGGGCGGCGGGGCGATTGGCCTCGCCTGCGCGTGGCGGGCCGCCCAGCGCGGGCTGCGCACGGTCGTCGTCGACGCCGGCGCGGGCGCCTGGGAGGTTGCCGCGGGCATGCTCGCGCCGGTCGCCGAGTCCGACTTCGGCGACGCCCCGCTGACCGAGCTCGGGCTGCGCGCGGCGCGCGCGTTCGAGGGCTTCTGCGCCGAGCTGTCCGCGAGCGGCGTCGACCCCGGCTACCGGCCCACGGGCACGCTCGTGGTCGCCCGCGATCGCGACGAGGCCGAGGCACTCGACCGCGTGCTCGCCTTCCGGCGCGGGCTCGGCCTCGAGGTCGAGCGCCTGCTGCCCAGCGCCGCGCGTCGCGTCGAGCCCGCGCTCGCGCCGACCGTGCGCCTGGCGCTCGACATCCCGGGCGACCACTCGGTCGATCCGCGGCGCCTGGTGGCCGCGCTGGCCGCGGCGTTCGAGCAGGCCGGCGGCACACTGCGCCCGGCGCTCGCGGCGGCGCTCGTCACGGACGGCGACCGCGCCGCGGGGCTGCGGCTGGCCGGCGGCGAGGAGATCGCCGCCGATCGCGTGCTGCTCGCGCCCGGTACCGGCACGATCGACCTGCCCGAGCCGGCGCGCGTTCCGGTGCGGCCGGTCAAGGGCCAGATCATGCGCCTGCGCGACCCCCGCGGAAGCCGTCCCCACCCACCCCTCGTCGAGCGCACGATCCGCGGCGCCGGCGGCTACCTCGTCCCGCGCACCGGCGGCGGCTACGTGCTCGGCGCGACGATGGAGGAGCGCGGCTACGACACTGCGCCGACCGCCGGCGGCGTCTACGAGCTGCTGCGCGACGTCAGCGAGATCGTTCCCGGCGTGCTCGAGCTCGAGATCACCGAGCTGCGCGCCGGTCTCCGTCCCGCGACGCCCGACAACCTGCCGGCGATCGGCCCCGGCGCGCTCGAGGGACTCGTGTGGGCGGCGGGCCACTTCCGCAACGGGATCCTGCTCGCGCCGGTCACGGCCGAGCTGGCCGTGGCCGCCGTCTGCGACGAGCCGCTGCCGGAGTGGGCGGCGCCCGCCGACCCGCGCCGGTTCTCTGGGGTCACGGTATGAGGGTCGTGCTCAACGGGGCCGAGCGCGAGCTCGCCGAGGGCACGACCGTGCTGGCGGCCGTCGAGGCGCTCGACCTGCCCGCCGCCGGCCGCGGCGTGGCCGTGGCCGTCGACGCCGAGGTCGTGCCGCGCACGCAATGGGAGTCACACACGCTGCAGGACGGCGCGCGGGTAGAGGTCCTGCGCGCGATCCAGGGAGGCTGACGATGGCGGCAACCGACACCACGACCGATCCGCTGACCATCGCCGGCACCGAGCTGCGCTCGCGGCTGCTGCTGGGCACCGGCGGCTTCCGCTCGCTCGACGCGCTCGCCGCCGCGATCGAGGCGTCCGGCACCGAGCTCGTGACCGTCGCCCTGCGGCGTATCGAGCCGGGGCAGCGGGGCTCGATCGTCGATGTGCTCGACAACGCCGGCGTGCGGCTGCACGCCACCAAGCTGGTGCAGTACAGCATGGTCGGCTTCCAGGTGCTGGTCCTGGCCGTTTTCATCATTATGGCGCTCGGCCACGCAGCCTCCGGTGACGGGGGCACCTCGCTCGCCTTCAGCTGGGACTGGTTCAACCCGGCGAAAATCGAGAGCTTCGAGCAGTTCACCGCCGGCATGTCACTGGCCGTCTTCGTCTACTGGGGCTGGGACGTCTGCCTCACCGTGAACGAGGAAACCAAGGGCGGGCA
>CAWIRW010000011.1:0-130301 GCA_963838655.1 uncultured Solirubrobacteraceae bacterium
CGCGAGGCGCTGGTCATCGCTTGCGCTCGCCAACCCACGTCCTTGAAAGGAACTCCCCATGCAACTCACTCGCAATCGCTTCCTCCGCCACGGAGCGGCCGCCGGCCTCGCGCTGATGTGCTCCGGCGTGCTCGCAGCGACGAGCTTCGCCGCCACGCGGCCGCCGGACGCGCCGCACCTGCCGCCAGGCTTCAGCAAGACGTTCACCAGCAAGTTCGTCAACGCCGGCGGGCTGCGCCAGCACGTCGTCATCGGCGGCGACGGACCGCCGCTGCTGCTCGTGCACGGCTGGCCCGAGAACTGGTACCAGTACCGGCGCTGATGCCCGCGCTGGCCCGGGACTTCACGGTCATCGCCGTCGACCAGCGCGGTATGGGACTCACGGACAAGCCCAAGAGCGGGTACGACTCCGCCACGCTCGCCAACGACCTCGTCGCGCTCATGGACGCGCTCGGGCACGAACGCTTCTCGGTGGTCGGCTTCGACACCGGGATGGTGATCAGCTACGCCCTGGCCGCGGATCACCCGGAACGCGTCGCGCGCTGGTCGTCGGCGAAGCCCCGCTGCCGGGCGTGACGGTCCCGCGGCCACTGCCGTTGCTGCCCGGGCCGGCGGTGCCGCAGCTCTGGCATCTCACCTTCAACCGCCTCGACGGGTTCAACGAACAGCTCGTCCGCGGGCGTGAGGACCTCTTCTTCGGCTACATCTTCGACGTCGAGGCCGCCATCAAGCTCCCCGGCTACGCCGTCAGGTACTACGCCAAGGGCTTCGCCTCCAGCCGGGCCGCGCTCAGCGGAAGCTTCGGGTTCTACCGCGCGTGGGACGCGACCAGCGCGCAGAACCGAAAGCGCCAGGCGACCAAGCTGACGATGCCCGTCCTGGCCGTCGACGGCGGGACGTCGAACATGGGCGGCTCCCAGGTGCTGATGGAGATCGTCGCCAACGACGTGCGCGGCCTGGTCATCCCCGGCGCCGGCCACTTCCCCGCCGAGGAGGCCCCTCAGCAGGTCGTCGCCGGGCTGACCGAGTTCCTTGCCCCGTACCGCGACGAAAGTCCCGCGCGGTAGGACGCCAGCGCGCTCGCCTCCGCGTGAATCACAGGACGGTGCATCGCGCGCTCCGACTGACGTACCGGAGACCCCGCCGGCGACGGCGGGGACCTCGGTACGAGCTGACCTCGTTCCTCGACTAACCAAGGAGCATCACCATGCAGCTCTTCCTCATCCGTGGCCTCGTGGCCATCGCCTGGGCCGCCGTGTTCGCGGCGGTGTCGGACTCCCTGACGACCGGCGTGACGGTCGCTGCGGGGATCCTGGTTGTGATCTATCCGCTGATCGACGTGGCCGCCTCGTTGATCGACGCGCGGAGCCAGCGCGGCTCCGCTCGGCGGCTGCTGCTCGCCGGCGCCGCGGTCAGCGCCGTCGCCGCCGCCGCCCTCGCCGTTGCCGCGACGGGGAGCGTCGCGGACGTCCTCGCCGTCTTCGGCGTCTGGGCCATCCTCAGTGGTGCGGCGCAGTTCGTCGTCGCCCTGCGCCGTCGTGCGCAGTTCGGCAACCAGTGGCCGATGCTGCTCGCCGGCGTCGGGTCCGTCAGCTTCGGCATCGCCTACGTCATCGCGTCGACCGGCACAGATCCGATGCTGAACATGCTCGCGATCTACGCGGCCGGCGGCGGAATCGACTTCGTCGTCCAGGCTTGGCTGCTCGCGCGGCGCCGTCGCCGCCCGGCAGCCGTGCCCGCCTGATCACGCACAGTGGTGCCGCGCCGGCCCCGTGTCCCCGCGGGGCCGGCGCCCATCTCGTGGTCGCTCGTTCTGTGCCGCGGTTCGTGGGAGATGTACGATCGTCGTCCGCTCTTTGGGAGGTTCTCATGCCAGCAGGAACCGCCGCCAATCTCTTCCTCCTCGAGGATCTCGAGGACGGCAGCAGGACGAGGGAGCTCGCGGAAAGCGATCTAGGTGCGCTTCAAGCCGTCGCAGACTGGATCAAGACCTTCGTGGCCACGCCGCACAAAGATCTCGGCCGCCCTGGACCCGTCTGTCCCTTCGTGCCCGGGTCCTTGGAGCGCAAGACACTTTGGCTCGCTCCTGAGCAGATCGCCGACCGGAGCGTGCCAGCCGTTGTCGAGCTCATGAACGGTTACATCAGACGGCTGCTGGACACTCAACCCACTGACGGCGACGACACGAAGTACAAGACAATCGTCGTTGTTTTCGCCGACTTGCCGGCTGATCGTGCGCAAGGCGTCTTCGACGGCGTCCTGCAGCAACTTGCAGTTTCATCGTATGCGGAAGATGGAATCCTGTTCGGGCCCTTCTACGAGGGCAACGAGGGGACGGCGCTCTACAACTCGAGCTTCCGGCCGTTCCAATCGCCGGTGCCGTTTCTGTTTGTGAGGCACACGGTGATCAGTGACTGGAAGTTCTTCCTGGACAACGAGGACCTGCTCACCCTGTGGGCGCGTCGCTTCGGAGAGTCCGCAGTCCACGCCCTCGCCGACGAACTGCGACGCTTGCCGTGGCGCGAGGGGCGCAGCTGATCCGAACCTGGCCTCGCCTCGAAGTGCGCGTAGCCGGAGGTCGCGGACGTGAGCCTCTTCGGCGCGCGCCGCCATCCGCGCACGGCCGCGTTGCCCGTCGAGGGTCACCTCCCTGGTTTCGACGGGGCGACCGGCTGGCTGAACTCGTCGCCGCTCACTCCGGCGCAGCTGCGTGGGAGGGTCGTTCTCGTCGATTTCTGGACGTACACCTGCATCAACTGGCTCCGCACGCTGGCCTTCGTGCGCGCGTGGGCACGCGAAATACCGCGACCTGGGGCTCGTCGTGATCGGCGTCCATACGCCCGAGTTCCCGTTCGAGCGCGAGGTCGAGAACGTCCGCGAGGCCGCACAGGCCATGAGAGTCGAGTACCCGATCGCGCTCGACAGCGACTACGGGGTGTGGAGCGCCTTCGCCAACCGGTACTGGCCGGCCGTCTACCTCGCAGACACGGAGGGCCGGATCCGGTACCACCACTTCGGCGAGGGCGAGTACGACGAAGGCGAGTGGATGATCCAGCACCTGCTGCGCGAGACCGCGGGCGAGGGCATCGATGACGAGCTCGTCGCTGTCGCGCCCGACGGATTCGAGGCGCAAGCCGACTGGACGAACCTGCGCTCTCCCGAGACCTACCTCGGCCACGCCCAAGGGCAGAACCTCGACGCTCCCGACGGTGTCGCGTACGACGAGCCTCGCAGCTACGTCGCGCCCGAGTCGCTGCAGCTCAACACCTGGGCCCTGGCCGGGAACTGGACGATCGACGAGCGGGCGAGCGTGCTGAACGAAGCCGGCGGGCGAATCGCCTTCCGCTTCCACGCGCGCGACGTCCATCTCGTCCTGCGCTCGCGGCGGGCACGGCCGTCCCGTTCCGCGTGCTCGTCGACGGCGAAGCGCCCGGCGCAGCCCACGGGCTGGACGTCGACGAGCAGGGCCGGGGAACACTGGTCCAGCCACGGCTCTATCAGCTGGTGCGCCAGCCCGGGTCGATCACGAACCGCACGTTCGAGATCGCATTCCTCGACGCGGGCGTCGAGGCGTACGTCTTCACCTTCGGCTAGCGACGGGCTCGGCCTTCGGCGGTGCCGGTGCGGGAGTCGGTCCACGCCGACGGGGATCGCGGCATGCGCCTCGGTACGCCCGCCGAAATCAGAAACAGAAGCACCACGCGCCGACTCAGTACGCGCCCTTGCATAGGCACGCGCCTCGCCAACGGCGCAAGGAGCACGAGGCGCCCCGGCTTGCGCAATGAGCGAAACGGAGCTGTCTCGGGCGTCAGACCGAGCTGCTCGCTGTGGACGATCCTCGAGAGCGCTCACGCGAAGGGCGTCGACTCCTGCGCCGCTGAGGTAAGCCGGCGTGCCACGACGTGCTTGACGCCCGCTGTGTGACTCTCGGTGGCCTCCCTCGGTGGACGGGCGGGGCGCCGTAAGGTGGCGCCGGACTGTGACCGTCGCGATCTGGCTGCTCTTGCTCGTCCCCCTGGGGCTTGCGCTGACCGCCCAGGGCCTCCTGAGGCATGCGTCGGGCCGGAGTGGCGCTTCCGTTCGTCGTCCGCAGCAGGAGCGAGGGCAGCGTTGCCGCGACGCTCGCTCTCATCAAGGTGCTGAATCTGCCGAACCATTCCTCGGTGCCTTGACTCGTGAGTCGCGATGCCAATAGCTTCGCCTGGTGTCTCGGACACGCCTTGCCGGACGGCTACTGTGGCTGGTTCTCATGGTTGGCGGCGCGACCGCCGCTCCGGCCGCGGCGGGTGAGCGTGTGCGGGTCGAGTGGAGCAGCGCCGAGCCGAGCCAGCAATGGGCGCCGAGGGTCAACGTCGAGCTGCCGGCCAAGTTCGGCGACCCGCTCGAGCTGCTGTGGTCAGGCCCCTGCGCGACGCCCGGGAACTGCTGGGGCTTCGCGCAGGACTTCCGCTGGCAGGAGGCCGAATACAACTCGGCCGGCCATCCGCGCGTCATCTCCCTGATCGACGACGCGCCTCAGCAGCGGCGAGCGGTCTGCGTGGTCGTGGAGCACTCACACGGGGTCGGCTGGCCGACGGGGGGCACGATCCAGGGCACGCTCGTCCTCACAGACGTCGACGGGACGACGCGCAGCATCCCGTTCGCCGTCGACAAGGGCCAGAAGACCGCAAAGGAGTGCTCACCCCAGACGGTGGCGGGCCCGCTCGCCGGGCCATTCACGCTCGACCCGCCGCGCTGGTGGCGCCAGGCCCGCGCAGTCCTCAAAGCGCGCGGCGGGAAGTGCTCGCGCACGCGCCACGAGGAGCCCAAGGAGGGAGGCACCTGGGACGTGCTCGAGTGCAAATCCAAGATCCCGAAGGCCGTCTTCGTCGCGCATGGCGGGAACCCGCAGGCGCCGTCGTTCTTCGAGTCATGCACCGGAAGCGCCTCGCAGGGTCGCCCGAACGGGGACGACTGGGGGGCTACTCCTGCAATCCTGTTCGCCTCGCCGGGCACGAGGGCGAAGCCGAACCCGAGGACATGGGGTTGCAGCCGCTGGAACGGCTTCTCGCCCGGCTACGGCTGCGACGTACGGCCCGGTGGAAGGCCGACGGCCACCATACGCCCTGGCCGAACCGCCGGCTCAAGCGGCTCGCCGACTGCCTCGCGCCGCGCGGCGCGATGCGCCTGACGCCGCGGCCCGCCAGCTCCGGCGCGCTCCTGCTGCTGGGCGATCTGCTCGCGCGCGTGCACCGCCGAGGTGACGGCGATCCACAACGGACGCTCGGTGGGCACGGGACGAAGGACCCTGCCGGCGTGGCGCGAGCGATCGATCCGCCTCGACCTCCCACGCCACGCCCGCGGCGCGGCGAGGCTCGCCTTCGGCTCTCGGTGAAATCCGGAAGTGGCGCGGCCGGGGCACGACGACGGCCAAGGTAACCGGCGGGCAGCTGGTACGCGGCCAAGTCCGCCGACGCGATACTGCGCAAATAGACGCGCACGCGACGCCGACTCGCCGACACCCAACCGTTCGAGCGCAGCCTTGGTTGGCGCCGGTGACTCCCTCGCTTAGGACGAGGAGCATCAGCGCCGCCAGCCGGTCCTGCTCCCGGCGTCTTGCATAGGCACAGCGTGGACGCTCTGACCCAGCCGCGCCGCGTTGCCGGTCACGGCCTCGCTTTCGCATTCGCCTGCATGTAACAGCGCACGTGAAGCCGGCCTGGCTTGCGCTTTGCGCGATACGGAGCACTCGTGCCGATCGATGGCGCGCTTTCGCGTTTGCCTCTATGCCGCAGCGCCGCGGAGTGTCGGACGTCGCGTCGGCGGGCGCTGACGAGCGCTCCTTGTTTGCTCTGACGCGGTGTTAGCGCTTTGGACGGCTGGGTCCCGGGGTCCGGCGACCGGTGTTGGCTCGGGGTGGGCCTGGGGGTTCGACCTCGGCGAGGCGGCGGATCTCGCGGGCGATGGCGAGGAGGTCGTGCGCGGTGTGGAGCGCCTCGGTTGCGGAGTCGAGTTCGTCGAGCACGGCGCGGATGAGTGCGGCCTCGCGCACGTATTGGGAGACGCTGATCCCTTGTGCGTCGGCGGCGCGCGCGATCGCGGTGTAGGCGCGGTCAGCGAAGCGGATCGTGGTGGCGTGGAGGGCCACGGGCCGAACCTTACCCGCGGCCCCTAAGGACGACCTTGTGAGCAGCCTGGCCCGGGCTTGACACAGCCAGGATGAGTTGCGGTAGTGTCGTCGCTATCGCGGTAGCGGAGGCGATATCGTCCGAGTCATCAAGGACGTCGTCGTAAGAAAGGAGTCGGGATGCGTTTCAGGCGGTACGTTGCGACGCCGGGCATCCTCGCGATGATCGTCCTGGCGGCAGGTGCTGTGCCCGCGCAGGGGCGACCCACGAATGGAGGAGTAGTCATGCGCGCCACCCGCGGCTTCCGGGCCCTGCTCGGAGGTTTTGCCCTATTTGTCGTGCTTGCGTCGCCGGTGTCCGCCCGCGCGGACACCGTGACCGACTGGAA
Organism: uncultured Solirubrobacteraceae bacterium; assembly: GCA_963838655.1. Lineage (GTDB taxonomy): Bacteria > Actinomycetota > Thermoleophilia > Solirubrobacterales > Solirubrobacteraceae > DASSUW01. The sequence goes on from CAWIRW010000011.1 coordinate 6,496, forward strand.
TCAGGTCACCGCCGCGGCGCTGCAGTCGCCCGGCACGGCCGTGCCCCCGGGCGCCGGCCAGGGAGCTGTCTCGACCGCGCACCTGGCGATGGTCCACGTCGCCGTCTACGACGCGGTCAACGCGATCGTCGGCTGCCATGTGCCGTACGTCTCCTCGCCCGCGGCCAAGCGTTGGTACTCGCAGGACGCCGCCGTCGCGGCCGCCGCGCGTCACGTGCTCGTCAACGGCGGGCTCGGGATCCCCGCCGCCCGCATGCCCGTGATCGAGGCCGCCTACCAGGCGACGCTCCTGCCGATCCCGGACGGGCGGGCGAAGACCGGCGGGATCGCCACGGGCGAAGCCGCCGCGACCGCCTTGCTTGCGGCGCGTGCTGGCGACGGTCGCTTCGGGCCGTTCCGCTTCGCGGAGTCGACCCAGCCGGGCGGCTGGCGGCTGGTACCGCCGGCAACCGTGACCGACCCGGGGGCCTGGCTGAAGGACGTCAGACCGTTCGTGCTCCACGACCCGGATCGCTTCAGCGGCCGGAAACCCTACCGTCTCCGTTCGCGGGCGTATGCGGCCGACTTCAACGAGGTGAAGGAGATCGGGTCGGCGAACAGTACGACCCGGACGCCCGACCAGACGGCAGCGGCCAACTACTGGGGCCTGACCAACGCGACCGCGACGATGGCGAGCATCATCCGCTCCGTCGCGAGCAGCCAGGGCGGTAGCCTGGCCGACCACGCCCGATTGTTCGCACGCGTGTACACGAACGCCGCGGATGCGCTGATCGTGACCTGGCGCGACAAGGCCCGGTACAGCTTCTGGCGGCCGTTCCACGCGATCCGGGAGGCGGCGAGCGACGGCAACCACGCGACCAAGGCCGACCCGGCCTGGACGGCGCTGATCGCCTCCCCGCCGTACCCCGAGCACCCGAGCGGACTGTCGACGTTCGGCAGCGCGGTCGCTGACACGATGCAGCACTTCTACCGCCGGGACCGGGCGACGTTCAGCGGCACCACGCCCGGCGGCGTGACGCGCCAATTCACGAGCTTCTCGCAGCTGGTAGAGGACATCGTCGAGGCTCGCATCTGGTCCGGCATCCACTTCCGGTTCGCTGACACGGAGGGAGCGAGGATCGGGCGCAAGGTCGCCCACTGGGGCAACCGGCACGCATTCCGCTGATCCGGACGCGCGCCCTGGCGCCCTACAGCGCCAGGGCGCGCCCGGATCGCCTCGTGGTCGACGGCGCGGGCAGGTTGCGTCGATCTACCCACGGGACTTGCCGAGCCGCCCGGCGCAAGACGCGTCGAACTCCGGCATCGTCGCCGGGGGCGATCGACCTGGCACGGTGGCACAAACCAACAATCGCGCGGTCGATGCCCCTGTCGACGCCACGCACCACGCCGCACTGTCGCCTCTCGCATAGGTCAACGTCGGATGCCCGTGAGAGCCCGCAGTGGGCGCTGCTGCTATCGCCTGCCACCGGCACTGTCGCGGGCTGGCGCGGGAGTTTCGCTTTGCGCGACAAGCAGCAGCCGGCACGGCACGCGCTCGACTGCTGCGTGTGCCTCGAAGCGCCAGCGCATCGCGCTGATGCGGCCCCGCGTGCTCCCGCTCCCGTCGACCACCGGAAGAAACGGCCCGCCGAGTGGCGGGCCGTTCCGCTTCTACGGCCGCGTCCGTGCGGCTAGGGCGAGTTGTTGCCGCCCGGGTTCCCCACGCTGCCCGGGAAGGACGTCTCGTCACCGCCGCGGTTGCCGGCGTTCCACGAGTTGCCCGGGTCGCCGTTCGTGCAGTGGCCCGTGTTGACCGTCGACTCGCTGCCGTTGCCGTTGCCGCTGTTGCACTTCGCCTTCTCCGTCGGCGGGGGCGGCGGCGGGTAGCACGGGTCCCATGCGAGCGCCGCGGGCGCCAGAGCACCGAGTCCGAGCACGGTCGCGACTGTGGCGGCGGCGAATCTACGCCTGACCATCAGCATCCTGCTGCACCTCCTGTTAGTCCCGTGTCGCCGCTTCGTGGCGACACCTTGGATGTTCATGGGCTGAAACGCCGCCGAGGTCGGACGGTTGGACACGAGCGCGCAAGACTGGACGGTCGGTCAGCTGGCAAAAACGGTGTGTCGCCAGGTACCGAGCCTCAAGCTTGCGTGGCATTTCGCGCAGAGCGCCACGTTTCCCAGGGTGATCGTCGCTTGCTGCCGGTGGGAGGGCAGCGCAGGCGCTGCCGCGCTACCGCCTTCGCCTGCATGTAACAGCGCACGTGAAGCCGGCCTGGCGTGCGCTTTGCGCGACGAGCGCGGCCAGCGTGGAATCCCGGCAACGTCGCCGGTGATCGACGTCGACCGGCGCTCGTTCTCGAAGATCACGGCGTACTTGTCGGGGTCGGTCAGCGTGGGGATCGAGGCTCATGACGGTGCACCTACCGTCCAGCCGAGCTCCTCGCGCACGCGCTTCGGGAGCGCGCTGACGACGAGGTCGTACGAATCCTCGATCAGGTCGCGCACGAGCTGGTCGGGGAGGCTGCCGTCGAGCGCGATCGTGTTCCAGTGGCGCTTGTTGAGGTGGTAGCCGGGGCGGATCTCCGGATAGGTGTGGCGCAGCTGCGCGGCGAGCTCCGGCTCGCACTTCGCGCTCACCGCAAGCCGCTCGCTGCCGAGGCGCGCTGAGCGCGAAGATCTTGCCGGCGACCTTGAACACCGAGGTCTCAGGCCCGAACGGGAAGTCCTCGATCGCTCCGGGATGCGAGAGGCAGCACCGGCGTAGCTCGGTCGCGTCCATGTGCTGATCGTCTCACGGGCAGATCACGGTGACCCCGGTCGGCGACGCGTCGCTCATCGCCGCGAGCGCCGCGGGCGCTTCGTCGAGGCCGATCCGCCGCGTGATGAGCTGCGCGGGGCGCAGCCGGCCGGCCTCGACGAGCGCGAGCATCTCCGGGTACGCGTGGGCGGCCATGCCGTGCGCGCCGAGGAGCTCGAGCTCGCCCCCGATGACGAGGTCCATCGGCACGCGCGGCCGCTCGGGCAGCAGGCCGACCTGCACGTGGCGTCCGCGCTTGCGCAGGCCCGCGATCGACGCCGCGCAGGCGCCCTCGCTGCCGATCGCGTCGAGGCTGACGTGGACGCCGCCGCCGGTGTGCTCGCGCACGTCGGTGCCCGCCGGGACGGCGACCTCGGCGCCGACCTCGCGCGCCAGGTCGAGCGCGCCCGCGGACACGTCGATGGCGATCACCCGCGCTCCCGCCGCGGCGGCGATCATCACCGCCGAGAGCCCGACGCCGCCGCAGCCGTGCACGGCGACCCACTCGCCCGCACGGACGCGGCCGACCTGCAGCATCGCCCGGTAGGCCGTCGCGAAGCGACAGCCGAGCGCGGCGGCCTCGTCGCTCTCCAGGCCGTCCGGGAGCGCGACGAGGTTCACGTCGGCGTGGTCGAGCGCGGTGAGCTCGGCGAACGAGCCCCAGTGGGTGAAGCCCGGCTGGGTCTGCCGGTCGCAGACCTGGTGGTTGCCGGTCGCGCACTGGGGACAGCTCCCGCACGCGCACACGAACGGCACGGTCACGCGATCGCCGGCCCGCCACCGGCGGACGTCGGCGCCGACGGCTTCCACCACGCCCGCCAGCTCGTGGCCCGGCACGTGCGGGAAGCGCAGGATGTCCGGGTCGTGGCCCATCCAGCCGTGCCAGTCGCTCCGGCACAGCCCGCTGGCCTGAACCCGCACGACTGCGCCGTGCGGCGCCGGGGCCGGATCGGGAACCGTCTCGACCGTCGGCGTCTGCTCGAAGGCCTCGTAGACGACGGCGCGCACGCGCCCCAGCGTACGAGCGATGAGTTCCAGGGGCGCGGCGGGTCAGTTCTGCATGAGAGTCGAGACGAACGGCGCCGAGCTGTGCGTCGACACGGTGGGCGACCCGGAAGACCCGGCGGTGCTGCTGATCATGGGCGGTGCGGGTTCCATGGATCGCTGGGAGGACGCGTTCTGCGAGCGGCTGGCGACGGCCGGCCGGTACGTCATCCGCTACGACCATCGCGACACGGGCGCATCGACGTCGTATCCCCCGGGTGAGCCCGGCTACAGCGGCGACGACCTCGCCGCCGACGCGCTCGCGATCCTCGATCACCTCGGCATCGAGCGCGCGCACTTCGCCGGGCTCTCAATGGGTGGCGGGATCGTGCAGCAGATCGCGGTCGAGCATCCCGAGCGCGTGCTCAGCGTGACGCTGATGTCGACCAGCCCAGCGGGCTCCGGCGGCCCGGAGCTGCCGCCGATGTCCGACGAGCTGCGCGCCGTGTTCGCCGGCGACGGCCAGCCGGAGCCGCCGGACTGGTCCGACCGCGACGCGGCGATCGCGTACCTGCTCGAGGCCGAGCGGCCCTACGCGGGCGCGCGCGGGATCGACGACGAGTGGATGCGCGCGCTGCTCGGGCGCGTCTACGACCGCACGGTCAGCCTGCCGAGCGCAGACAACCACTTCATGGTCGACGGCACGGATCTGCCGCGTGCGCGGCTGGCCGAGATCGCCGTCCCTGCGCTCGTCGTCCACGGCACCGCCGACCCGCTCTTCCCGCTCGCGCACGGCGAGGCGCTCGCCCGCGAGATCCCCGGTGCCGAGCTGCTGGTCGTCGACGGGCTCGGGCACGAGCTCCCGCCGTGGGCGTGGGACGACGTGCTGCCCGCTCTGATCGCCGTGACCGGCTAGCGCTCGAGCAGGGCGCCCGCGGCGAGCACGCGCGCGTCCTCGCCGGTCGGGGCGATGACCTGGACCGACGCGGGAAGGCCGTGCTCGGCCGGCCCGCACGGCAGCGCCAGCGCGGGCCAGCCGAGCACGTTGAAGGGGTACGTCAGCCGGATCACGGCCTCGCGGATCGAGAGCTCGCTGCTGCCGGCCGGCGGGGCGACGAACGCGAGCGTGGGGGTGAGCAGCAGGTCGAGGCCCTCGACCGCCGCCGCGGCCTGCTCCCGGTACTCCTCACGGCGGCGCACGGCGGCCTCGAACTCCGCGTCCGTCACCTTCAGGCAGCGTTCGAGCTTCGTGCGCACGTTCGTGCCGTACGCGTCGGCGTGCTCGGGGAAGAGCCCCTCGTGGGACTCGGCGGCCTCGCGCATGAACACCGGGTTGACGCCCTCGGGGAACGGGAACGTCACGTCCCGCCGCCGAGGAAAGCGCTCTGCCGCCGCCTCGACACGGGCGCGGACGAGCGGCTCGGCGACGTCGAGCCAGGCGACCCCGACCTCGAGCTCCGCGAGCGAGTCCAGCGCCGCGCGCCGGAACCCGGGCGCCAGCGCCTCCAGCATGCGCACGCACGTCTCGACGTCGCGGGCCATCGGGCCGCCGTGGTCGTAGCTGGGCGCGAGCGGGAAGCAGCCGTCGAGCGAGACCAGCCCGAAGCTCGGCTTGAACCCCACGATGCCGCAGCACGCCGCCGGGATCCGGATCGACCCGCCGGAGTCGGTCCCGAGCGCGGCGTCGGCGAGGCCGGCGGCGAGCGCGGCGGCGGAGCCCGAGCTCGATCCGCCGGCGGTCCGGTCCGGCGCGACCGGGTTCGGGACGTCGCCGAAGTGCGGGTTGGAGCTCGTGATGCCGTAGGCGAACTCGTGCAGGTTGGTCTTGCCGACGTTCGCGTAGCCGGCCGCCTCGAGGCGGTCCACGGCGCCGGCGGTGCGGTCGGGCACGTGGTCGGCGAACAGCTTCGAGCCGTAGGTCGTGCGCAGGCCGGCGGTGTCGAAGAGATCCTTGACCGCCAGCGGGATGCCCGCCGCCGCGCGCTCCGGCCGGGTGAGGAAGATGCTCACCGCCGCGACTCTACGGGGAGACTGCCGGAGGTGGACAACGCGCACATCGCCGATCGCCTGGACGCGCTCGCGTCGCTGCTCGAGCTCGCGGACGCGAACCCGTACACGGTGCGCGCGTACGTCCGCGCCGCCGAGATGGTCCGCACGACGGCGGTGCCCGTCGCCGGGCTGGTGCGATCCGGGCGCGTGCGCGACCTGCGCGGCATCGGCCCGGGGATCGAGGCGCGGCTGCGGGAGCTGGTCGAAACCGGCGAGATCGCCGAGCTGGCCGAGCTCGAGCGCGAGCTCTCACCCGCCCTCGTCGGCCTCGGCCGCTACCTCGGGCTCGGCACGCGGCGCGCCGTCGAGATCGCACGGGCGCTGAGCGTCAGCACGCCCGACGAGCTTCGCGAGGCCGCCGCGGCCGGCCGGCTGCGGGACGTGCCGGGCATCGGGCCGAAGACCGAGGCGCTGATCCTCGACGGCCTCGCGCGCGAGGGCGAGCCGCGCCCGCAGCGCGCGCTCCTGCTCAACCGCGCGTGGGAGCTGATGGACGGCATCGCCGTCGCCCTCGGCGGCGAGGTGGCCGGTGACGTGCGGCGCTGGCGGGACTCGTGCGAGCGGCTGGCGGTCGTCTGCGCCGCGCGCGACTCCCTCACGCGCTTCGAGACGCTGCCGCAGATCGTCGCGGTGATCGAGCGCAGCGAGGAGCGCGCGGTCGGCGTGACGGTCGAGGGCGTGCCGGTCGAGCTCGTGGTCGCCGAGCCGGAGCGCTTCGGGACCGCGCTCCTGCAGGCGACGGGCGCGCCCGGCTACGTCGCCGCGCTCGAGCCGCTGCCCGACGCGCCCGACGAGGCGGCGGTCTACGCCGCGCTCGGCGTCCCGCCGTGCCCGCCGGAGCTGCGCGAGGCGCCGTTCCGCGGCGAGCCGCCGCCGCTCGTCGAGCTCGAGCACATCCGCGGCGACCTGCACTGCCACACGACGTGGTCGGACGGCCGGGCGAGCGTCGAGGACATGGGCCGGGCCGCGCTCGAGCGCGGCTACGAGTACCTGGCGATCTGCGACCACACGCCGGCCGTCGGCGCGGTGCAGGGGCTGACGCCCGACGACGTCCGCCGCCAGGGCGAGGAGATCGCGGCGGCGAACGAGGTGCTCGCGCCGTTCCGCGTCCTGCGCGGCATCGAGTGCGACATCCTGCCCGACGGCCGGCTCGACCTCCCCGACGACGTGCTGGCCGAGCTCGACTGGGTGCAGGCCAGCGTGCACGGCGGGCAGCGGATGCCGCGGCGGGAGATGACCAAGCGCGTGGAGGAGGCGCTGCGCAACCCGTACGTGCGCTGCCTGAGCCATCCCACCGGGCGGCTCATCAACCGCCGGCCGGAGAACGCCGTCGACCTCGAGCGCGTGTTCGAGGTCGCGCTCGAGCAGCGGATCGCGCTCGAGGTCAACGGCCTCCCCGACCGCCTCGACCTCAGCGGCGCGCACGTGCGCGACGCGCTGCGCGCCGGCGTGCGGATCGTCTGCTCGACCGACGCGCACTCGCCGCGCGGGCTCGGGAACATGCCGCTCTCCGTGCACACCGCCCGCCGCGGCTGGGCGACCCCCGCGGACGTCCTCAACGCCCAGCCGCTGGAGACGCTGCTCGAACGGTACGGCTAACCGAACCCGCAGCCGGGCGCTGACCGCCTCGCTCAGCGCCGCGAGAACCGAGATTCTTCCCGTCGCCGACATAGTTGCATCAGCAACCACCAAGGAGCGACGCATGGCCGTGGAAGACATCCTCGCGCCGGCCGCCGGCCGGCTGCTGCACCGCCCGGACGGCAGCCGGCGACATGTACTGGGGTCCTGGCGACCTCTACCGGTTCCTCGTGACGGGCGCCGAGACCGGCGGCGCGTACTTCGCGATGGAGGCGATCGTGCCGCCCGGTGGAGGGCCGCCGCCGCACGTCCACACCCATGAGGACGAGACGTTCTACGTCGTCGAGGGCCGGTGTTCGATCCGCCTCGGCGACGAGTGGGTCTCGGCCGCGGCCGGTGACTTCGTGAACGTCCCGCGCGGCACCGTGCACTGCTTCCACAACGACGGCGAGGCGCCGATGCGCATGATCCTCACGTTCACGCCGGCCGGCATCGAGCGCTTCTTCGAGGAGACGCTCGAGCGCGCGCTCGACCCGACGCTCAGCCCGCCCGAGCCGCCCGAGGCCGTGGCCGCCCGCTACGCCGAGGCGGCGCCGCGGTACGGGATGCGCTTCCTCACCTCCTAGGAACGCAGCGCGGCGATCAGCCACTCCGAGGCCGGGACGGTCGGGACGCCGAGGTCGCGCAGCGTGCGCACGAGCGCAAGTCGCGCGAGCGCGTCGCGGCCGTAGAGCCGATAGCCGGCGTCGGTGCGGCCGGCGGGCGGGACAACGCCGCTGTCGGAGTAGAAGCGGATCGTCCGCACCGACAGTCCGGTGCGCTCCGCGAGCTCGCCGATGCTCAGCAGCGTGGTGGTCTCCGGGGCCATGCCCGGATGATCATGTCTCCAGCCACTGGAGAGTCAAGCGGCGACGAGGCCCGCCGCCGCGGCCTGCTCGACGAGGAACGCGTCGACGACCGCCGGCGCGAACTGGGTTCCCGCGTGACGTCGCAGCTCCGCGCGGGCGTCCTCGTTGGACATCGCACGGCGGTAGGGCCGGTCGGTCGTCATCGCCGAGAACGCGTCGCAGATGAAGACGATCTGCGAGCCGAGCGGGATCTCGTCGCCGGCGAGCGCGTCCGGGTAGCCGGCCCCGTCCCAGCGCTCGTGGCTCGAGCGGATCAGGCGCCCGACGCCGGCCAGGGCGGGCGCGGCCTGGACGATCCGCTCGCCGATCAGCGTGTGGCGGCGCATGTAGCGCCATTCCTCCTCGTCGAGCGGCCCGGGCTTGGCGAGGATGTCGCGCGGGATCGCGATCTTGCCGACATCGTGGAGCTCGGCGGCGGCGACTACGCGCTCCACCGCCTCGTCGTCGAGCCCCAGGCGCCGCGCCACGGCGCCGGCCAGCCCGGCGACGTCGCGGCCGTGGGACGCGAGGTCGGCGTCCCACTCGTCGAGCGCCCGGCGCAGCACGCCGGCGCTCTGCACTCGCGCGGACACGCGGCCGCTGTGCTTCTCGGCGTACAGGCGGCGGTCGGCGACCCGCAGGGCGTCGGACATGTCCGAGCCCTCCTCGGGGAGCACGGCGTGGCCGCACGACGCGCCGACCTCGAAGCCGTCGCCCTGCTCCGACAGCGCCGCACGGCACGCCGCGATCAGCTGCGAGGGGTCGCGCGACGGCGTCCACGGCACGAGCACGCAGAACTCGTCGCCGCCCATGCGGTAGGCGGCGCCTTCGACGGTGGCCGCGAGCCGTGCCCCGAGCCGGCACAGCAGCGCGTCGCCGGCCGGATGGCCGTAGGAGTCGTTGTAGTTCTTGAAGCCGTCGAGGTCGAACAGCAGCAGCAGGTGCGGCTCGGTGTCCTCGTCGTCGGCCAGCGCGGCCGCTCCGTCGCGCATCAGCAGGAAGCGGTTGCCGAGCCCGGTCAGCGAGTCCGTCCGCGCCTGTTCGCGCGAGGTGATCAGGTTGGCCTTGCTCTGGCTGTGCGTCAGCGCGAACCGGCAGACGACCGCGAGCATCGCCGCCGTGTCGAGCGCCAGCGCCAGACCGTTCATCTCGTCCGAGTGGTTGAGGACGAGCAGGCCGAGGCCGGTGAGCGCGAGGCCCACGGGTACCGCGATCGTGGGCAGCTCGTCGCCTGTGCGCTCCCTGCCGCCGGCGTGGCTGCCAGGCCGCGAGCCCGATGACGAGCGCACCGACCGGCCACAGGATGTCGAGCGGCCCGCCCTCGACGTACGTGCCCTTGGCGACGGTGTAGACGTAGATGCTGTCGGCCACCGCGAAGGTCAGCGTGCCGGCGGCGAAGACGAGCCAGGTGAGGTCGAGCTTCCCGCGGCCGGCGGCCATGACGCCGATCACGAGGCCGGCCAGCAGCATGTCCCCGATCGGGTAGGCGAGGTTCGTGATCACGGCGGCCCGGTCGCCGCCCGTGACCTCCTGCACGGCGTCGAAGACGAGCGCGGCACTGAGCGCGGAGACAGTGAGCACCGCGATCGCCCCGTCGAGCCACAGCCGCGAGTCGAGGTACGGCATGCGCGAGCGCACGAGCAGCACGATCGCCGCGTAGGCGAGCGGGTAGAAGCCCAGCCACAGCGCGTCCGACAGCGACGGGAACGGCGGCTCCTCCATGCCCGCGAAGAGGATCGACCACGTCACGTTGCCGAGTGCGTAGGACAGCAAGCCGGCCGCCATCAGCGCCCACGCCGACCCGCTCGCGGCGAACGAGCACCGCGCGCGAGCCGCACAGCACGGCCGCGCCGAGCATGAGACCGTCGTAGGTGACCTCCGACCACAAGGTCAGCGGGTCGCCGAGCAGCGGGGTGAGGAGCTGTAGCCGCCTGCACCGCCAGGCCGACCGCGAGCAGCGCGACGAACGCGCGCAGCGCGACGGGCATGGTTCGCAGCGGGAAGAGCACCATGGCCGAGTTATCGGCGCGAGGGCGCTCAGGCAACAGCGCGTGCGCGATGCGGCGCACGGCGCAGCGCCACCGAGACGAGCCCGGCGAGAATGCAGGCGACGCCGACGAGCTGGAGCCCACTCGGGTCCTCGCCCAGCAGCACGACGCCGAGCAGCACCGAGCCCACGGGCTGGATCGTGAGCGTGACCGAGGTGAGCGCGGCCGGCAGCCGCGGCAGCGACGACGCGATCAGCAGCCAGCCGAGAACCTGTGACGTGAGCGCGAGCACGACGAGCCAGGCGTGGGCCGGCCAGCTCGGCACGAGGTCGGCGTCGCCGACCGCCAGCCCGGCGACCACCGCGGCCACCGTCGCCACGGCGGTCGTGTCGAACAGCGGGCCGGCGGTGCGCCGCAGGTCCGAGCCGGCCTGGCGCAGCACGAGCAGGAAGCCCGCGTACGTGAGCCCGGTGAGGATGCCGAACATCACGCCGCGCGCCGGGTCGGCGCCGTAGGCGCCGGTCTCGAACACGCCGGAGATCAGCAGCACGCCGCTGCACACGAGCGGGAGCGCGGCGAGCAGCCGCGCCTGGACCCGCTCGCCGAGCACGACCCAGGCGACGAACGGCACGACGACGACCTGGAGGTTGCCGAGCACGGTGGCGAGGCCGGCGCCGACGTCCTCGATCGCGTGGTGCCAGAAGATCAGGTCGGCGGCGAAGAAGATTCCGGCGGGGACGGCCAGCATCCGCTCACGTCGCGTGCGCGGGCCGTGGCGGCGATCCTCGAGCCACGCGAGCAGCCCGAGCACCGGCAGCGCGTAGGCGCAGCGGAAGATCGCCGCCGTCGACGGCGACACGTCGGCGACGTCGACGAGGATCGCCGAGAAGGCGATCGTGAGGGCACCCGCGACCGCGACGGCGCCCGGGCGCCGGGTCAGCGTGCGGGTCACGCGCTCAGCTTGACACGGCCGCCTCGGCGAGGCCGGCCGTCCCCACGCGCGTGAAGCCGAGCCGGGAGTACAGGCGCGCGACGTCGTCGCTGCCGGCCGACAGGAACACCACCTCCGCGCCGCCGCGCACGGCGTCGTCCAGCAGCGCGGCCGTGACGGCGGTCGCGAGGCCGCGGCGACGCCGCGCCGGGAGCGTGGCGACGCCCACGACCTCGGTGACGTCGCCGACCGGCTGGTGGCTGCCGACGGCGACGACCCCGGACGCGTCCTCGGCCACATAGGTCACGATCAGGCCGGCCGCCATCCGTCCGCGGACGGCCTCGAGCGCGAGCGCCGGGCGCCGCGCGACGAGCGCATCGCGCTCGCTCGGCCCGGCACCCTCCCGGCCGCCGAACGCGAGCTCGGCCACGGCCCGCGAGGCGGCAAGCTGCGGATCGTTGGGCTCGAGTCGTCGCACGCGCACGCCGGCGTCGGGCGGCTCCGGCGGCTGCTCGAGCATCATCAGCGGCACCTCGAGCACGGACAGGCCCGCAGCGCCCGCCGCTGGCCCGAGCGTCGGCGCGAGGTCCACCACCCACTCGAACGTCTCCGGCAGCCCCAGCTCCCACTGGCGCGAGCGCACCGCCTGCACGTCGGTCGCGGTCACCGCTCCCGCTCCCGACGGTCGCGCGTAGTACGGCCACGGCACCCCGTCGGCGACGAACAGCCGCAGCGGCCCGTGCTCCTCCACACGCGCCGCGGCACGCGGGACCGCGTCGCAGTAGGCCTCGATCCGCGCTAGGAGGCCGATGATCCCGCGGCGATCTTCCGCAGGTCGAGCGCCTCCTCGAGGGTCGACTCCTCGACCCCGTGGTCGCGCGCGACCTCCCGCAACGTGCGCCCGCTGGCGGCTGCTTCCTTGACGATCTCGGCCGCCTTGTCGTAGCCGATGTACGGGTTGAGCGCGGTGGCGACGGCGAGCGTCCCCTCGGCCGAACGCTCGCAGCCGTCGAGGTTGGCCTCGATCCCCTCCACGCACTTGGCGGCGAAGAGCTCGCTCGTGGTCGTCAGGAGGTGGATCGACTGCAGCAGGTTGCGGGCCATCAGCGGGATGCGGACGTTGAGCTCGAACTGGCCCTGGAGCCCGCCGACGGTGATCGCGGTGTCGTTGCCGATCACCTGCGCGCTGACCTGGAGCACGACCTCCGGCAGCACCGGGTTGACCTTGCCGGGCATGATCGAGGAGCCCTTCTGCAGCTCGGGCAGGAACAGCTCGCCGATCCCGGCGCGCGGGCCCGAGCCCATCAGCGCGAGGTCGCCGGCGATCTTGGTCAGCGAGACGGCGATCACCTTCAGCGCGCCCGACAGCTCGACGAGCGCGTCGCGGTTGCCCTGCGCCTCGAACGGGTCCTCGGGCGCGCGGATCTCGAGCCCGGTGTCGGCCGCCAGCCGCTCGCGCACCTTGGCGGCGAAGTCGCGATGGGTGTTGAGCCCCGTGCCCGTGGCGGTGCCGCCGAGCGGGATCTGGGCGACGTGCGGGAGCGCTGCCTGCACGCGCGCGCGGCCCAGTCGCACCTGCGCGGCGTAGCCGGCGAACTCCTGCCCGAGCGTCACCGGCACGGCGTCCATCAGATGCGTGCGGCCGGACTTGACGATGTCCTTGAACGCCTCGGCCTTGGCCGCGAACGCGTGCTCGAGCCGCTCGAGCGCCGGCAGCAGCCGGTTGGTCGCCTCGTCGAGCGCGGCGAGGTGCACGGCGCTCGGGAAGACGTCGTTCGACGACTGGCCCATGTTGACGTGGTCGTTGGCGTGCGCGCCCTCGCCCGCGAGGGTCGCGATGACCTCGTTGGCGTTCATGTTCGAGGACGTGCCCGAGCCGGTCTGGAAGACGTCGATCGGGAACTGCGCGTCGTGGCGCCCCTCGGCGATCTCGTCACCGGCGGCGGCGATCCGCTCCGCCAGCGCGCCGTCGAGCAGCCCGAGCTCCGCGTTCACCCGCGCCGCCGTGCCCTTGATCCGCCCCAGCCAGCGCACCACCGCCACCGGCACGCGCTCGCCCGAGACGGGGAAGTTCGCCACCGCCTTGCTGGTCTCCCCGCCCCACAACTCGTCCGTCGTCTCGGTCGTCATGCCATCAACGGTACTGGCGGGTCGAGCCGCGAAATTGAGCGGGGGCCCCGCCCAACGGACCATTCCGTGTGGAGCGATGTCCCGTTGGGCACCCCCTACGCGAGCTCGAGCCGGGCGCCGGGGCCGGGCTCGGGCGTGACGTCGTGCGGGTGCAGCGGCTCGTGGCAGTGGCCGCAGACGAGCACCGGGTCGGCCTCCTCGCCGCAGGTGTGGCGCAGGACGACCGGCGGGCCGGTGTCGCCGGCGAGGTGCTCGTCTCCCCAGCGCATGATCGCGATCACGGCGGGGTAGAGGTCGCGGCCGGCCTTCGTGAGGCGGTACTCGAAGCGCTCGGGCTCCTCCTGGTAGCGGCGCCGCTCGAGGATGCCGGCGCGCACGAGCGACTGCAGGCGCGTGGAGAGGATGTTGCGGGCGATGCCGAGGTTGCGCTGCATGTCCGAGAAGCGGCGGACGCCGTAGAACGCCTCGCGCATGATCAACATCGTCCACCGCTCGCCGAGGATCTCCATCGCCTTGCCGACGGAGCAGATGGGCGGACGCTCGAGCTCGTACATGTGAAGGTGACGTTAGCGCTCGCAGAATGCGCCGGCATTCGACGCCGCGATGGCGGCTCAGCCACAGAATGCCGCACGGCATTCGACGCCGACGATGGCGGCTCAGCCACAGAATGCCGCACGGCATTCGACGCCGACGATGGCGGCTCAGCCACAGAATGCCGCACGGCATTCGACGCCGACGATGGCGGCTCAGCCACAGAATGCCGCAAGCTCTCTGGCCAGGCCCACGGGGTCGTCGTACGCCATCAGATAGCCCGTGCCCTCGAGCACGCGCAGCTGCGCGTCCGGCAGCAGGTCGAGCGCCTCCTCGGCGATCGCCAGCGGGTGCATCGGGTCCTCGTCGGCCCACAGCAGGAGCGTGGGCACGTCGATCAGGCGGTAGGCGTCGAGCAGGTCGACCTGGGCCCCGGTCGGCCAGCGGCGGGCGGCGCGCGCCCACGAGCGGGCGCGGTTCGGGTTGCCCGCGAGCCCGCCCAGCGCGTGGCGCACGAGGTCGCGCGCGGCCGGGTTGCTGCGCGCGGTCAGCCGCTCCCCGGCGGCCGGGCGGAACGCCAGCTTGGCCCCGTGCGAGACCGCGCGGCCGAGCCCGGGCACGGCCCCGGCCCGCGCCGCCAGCCCCACGACCCGCTCCAGCCGGTCGCGCTCGGGTCGGCGGTGCAGCGGGCTGGCCATGAGCACGAGGCGCCCGGGCGTGAGCTGGCGGCTGGCGACCGCCTTGAGCAGGATCTGCGCTCCCACCTCGTGGCCGCCGGCGAGCGGTCGCGGCCCGCACGTCTCGCGCACGAAGCCGGCCATCACCGCGGCCAGCCAGTCCGGCGTGTAGGGGTGGCGCGGGCGGTCCTCGGAGTCGCCGTGCAGCGGCAGGTCGGGCAGCACGAGCCGGTAGCGGTGCGCGAGCTCGTCCACCACCGGCTCCCACTCGCGGTGGGAGAGGCCCTTGGAGTGCAGCAGCACGAGCGGCCGCCCGGTCCCCGCCTCGCGGTAGGCCACGCGCGCACCGTCCGTGTGGTGATACAGCCTGAGCTTCAATGCAAGCAGTGTTACGCCCTCTCGACCGCGAGGTGTTCGCGCTCGCGCTGCCCGCGCTCGGCGCGCTGGCCGCCGAGCCGCTGTACGTGCTCGTCGACACGGCGATCGTCGGTCACCTCGGCACGACGCAGCTCGCGGCGCTGGCGATCGCGGCGACCGTCCTGTCCTCGGCGTTCGCGCTCTGCATCTTCCTGACCTATGGGACGACCGCCCAGGTCGCGCGGCTGCACGGCGCCGGCCGCGACGAGGAGGCGGCCGCGCTCGGTTCGCAGGCGCTGTGGCTGGGCGTGGCGATCGGCGCGCTGCTGCTCGTCGCCGCGCTGGCGTTCGCCCCGGCGGCGGTACGGCTGATGGGCGGCGAGGACGAGGTGGCGGACGGCGCCGTGACCTACCTGCGGATCGCCGCCCTCGGCGCGCCGTTCTTCATGCTCGCCACGGCCGGCCAGGGCTTCCTGCGCGGGATCGGCGACCTGCGCACGCCGCTGGTGATCCTCGTCGCCGCCCACGCGGTCAACGTCGTGCTCGAGCTGCTGTTCGTGTACGGCTTCGGCTGGGGCCTCGCGGGCTCGGCGTGGGGCACGGTGATCGCGCAAGCGGGCATGGGCGCCGCGTTCGTGCAGGTCCAGCGGCGCGCCGGCTTCGAGCCGCCGCTGCTCGCGCGCATGCGGCCACTGATCCGGATCGGCGCCGAGATCGCGGTGCGCACGAGCGCGCTGCTGGCCTCGTTCCTCGTCGCCTCGGCGGTGCTCGCGCGCGTCAGCTCACCCGCGCTCGCCGCGCACCAGATCGCGTTCCAGCTGTTCGTCTTCCTCGCGCTCGTGCTCGACGCCCTGGCGATCGCCGCGCAGGTGATGGTGGGCCGGGCGCTGGGCGCGGGCGACGCCGTGCTCGCCCGGGCGGCGGCGACGCGCGTGATCCTGTGGTCAGCCGTCGTCGGGGCCGGCTTCGGCCTCGTCCTGCTCGGGCTCGCGGACGTGATCCCGCGCGCGTTCACGAGCGACGAGCGCGTGGTCGACCAGGCGCAGGAGATCTGGTGGCTGTTCGCGGCGCTGATGCCGCTCAACGGCGCGGTGTTCGCGCTCGACGGGATCCTCATCGGCGCCGGCGACACCCGCTTCCTGATGTGGGGCATGCTCGTGTCCGCCGCCGTCTACGTGCCGGTGGCCCTGCTCTCGCTCGACCAGGGGTGGGGGATCACCGGCGTGTGGTGGGGCCTCGCCGGGCTGATCGGGATGCGCGCGCTGACGTGCGGGCTGCGCTTCCTCGGCCGCCGCTGGGTTCTCACCGGCGCACCCGCGTAATACCCTGCGCGGCCCCGATGCACCGCTCCGCTTCGCTTGTGCTCGCCCTCGCCCTGGTCGCCCTGCTCGCGCCCGCCTCCGCGGTCGGCCAGCAGAACCAGCAGCAGCCCAACCAGGATCCGTTCCCGGCGCTGCCCCAGCCCCAGCCGACGCCCTTCACGCCCCCGGAGGAGGACAACGGGTTCCTCGGGCTCGACAAGGAGATCGGCGGCAACGCGACGCTGTACATCGCCGGCGCGATGCTCCTGATCTTCATCGGGATCGGGTGGTACATCTCCCGCGACGCCCGCCGCACGCTCCCGTCCGGCCACCGGCCCGGCGCCCCGCGCCAGCGCGACGAGGGCCCGCACAAGCACAAGCGCCAGGCGAAGGCCAAGGCCCGTGCGCGCACCAGGGCGCAGCGCACCGCGCGGCGCAAGAACCGCTGAGCTTCGCGTTCGGCGCGCAGGACAACTTTTCGGTGCCGCGCGGGTTGAGGTGCGCGGACGTGCAGGGAAACCCACCGGAAGGGAAGTCGTACATGACTGGAACGAGCCGCAGGCTGGCCGGCGCCGCATGCGCCGCCGCCGCACTGGCGCTCGCCCCGGCCGCGAGCGCCGATCCGCCGAGCCTCGATCGGCCGCCGATCAACATGGAGCGGGCGCTGCTCGCCGCGCAGATCGATCCGGGCCGCCCGGGCACCGGCATCACGCCCGGCGCGAAGTCGCACGTGCTCCGGATCGAGCGCCGGCTGCGAGGCAAGGGCCTGCTGGACCGCAGCCTCGTCGACGGCCACTACGGCAGCTCGACGCGGGAGGCCTACGCCGCCTGGCAGCGCCGCCTCGGCTACTCGGGCATCGGCGCCAACGGCCTGCCGGGGGAGACGTCGCTGCGCCGACTCGCGGGCGCGCGCTACCGCGTCGTGCGCGTTGTCACCGTCGGTCCCCGGATCACCCTCGCCAACGGCCGCATCGTCAACCGCCGCACGCGGCGGATGATGAAGGCGGCGGCCAAGCGGCTCACGGGGTGCAAGTGGTCCGTCACGCAGGGCTCCTACAACCCCGGCGGGGTCCCGGGCTCGGCGCAGACGCACGACGGCGGAGGCGCGCTCGACCTCGCCGTCACCGAGGGTTGCGGCACGCGCGGCAAGGCCGTGCGCGCGTTGCGCAAGGTCGGCTTCGCGGCCTGGTACCGGCCCGACGCGCCCGACTGGGATCCGCACATCCACGCGATCGCGGTCAACGACACCGACATGCACCCGTCGGCGGCCGATCAGGTCAGCGAGTACTACCGCGGCGGCGACGGCCTCGTCGGCGACGCGCCCGACCCGGGCCCGAAGGTCAAGAAGGTCACCTGGGAGCAGTACAGGCGCCAGCGCGGCTGAGCGGCATCCGAGGGGCGGCCCGCCGGGCCGCCCCTCACAGCGGCTTGGGCGGCTTCATGCCGTGGCGGCGCATGCCGTCCTCGATGGCGGCGACCACGGTCTCGACGACCTTGACGCGCGCGTAGCGCTTGGAGTCGGCCTCGACCAGCGTCCACGGCGCGAAGTCGGTGCTCGTCTCCGCGAGCATGTCCTCGATCGCGACCGTGTAGGCGCGGCGCTTCTTGCGGTTGCGCCAGTCCTCGTCGGTCAGCTTCCACGACTTCAGCGGGTCCTTCGCGCGCGCGTCGAAGCGCTTCTTCTGCTCGGCGGAGGACACGTGGAGCCAGAACTTGACCAGCAGCATGCCCTCGTCCACGAGCATGCGCTCGAACTCGACGATCTCCCCGTAGGCGCGCTGCCAGGCCTCCTTCTCGGCGAAGCCCTCGACTCGCTCGACGAGCACGCGCCCGTACCACGAGCGGTCGAGCACGGCCATGCCGCCCCAGCCCGGCAGCGGCGGCCAGAAGCGCCACAGCCAGTGGTGGCGCTTCTCGTCGTAGGTCGGCGCCGCGAACTGCTTCACGCGCACGTGGCGCGGGTCGAGCGGCGCGACGAGCCGCCTGATCGCCCCGCCCTTGCCGGACGCGTCCCAGCCCTCGAAGACCACGCACAGCGGGGGGCCGAGCTTGCCGTCGTCGATCAGCCCGCCGAGCACGAGCCGCAGCTGCAACAGCCGCGTCTGCGCCGCCTCCAGCCGCTCCGCCTCCTCCGCGCGGCTCAGCTTGAGCGACAGGTCGAGCTCATCCAGGCGGCCCACTGCCCAGGGATATCACCAGATTCGCGCACCCGCAGAACCGCCAGGTCGCGCGGCACCACGTCGACCGCGCCGGCGAAGCCCTCGAAGACGCCGAGCGCCGCGGTAGTCGGCAAAGCGCACGACGCGGTCGCCCTGGAGGAAGATGAACTGCTCGCCGGTCGGGAAGTCATCGCCGGTCCACTCGTAGCCGAGCCGCGCCGAGATCGCCTCGCGCGGCGCCCCGCGGGCGACGATCAGCACGACGTCCCAGTCGCCGGGCACGAAGCGGCCGAGGTCGACCCGGCCGCCGGTCTCGGCCTCGGCCAGCGCGATCGCGCGGGTGAGCCGCTCCGACAGCACGTTGTCGACCGCGATGTCGTCCTCGTCGCTGCCGAGCACGACGGCCAGCGACAACCCGCCGATCAGCAGCACCAGCGCCGCCCCCACCGCGATCAGCGCACGAATCATCACACCTAGAATGGCCGGTCCCGTGACGCCGCTGCGCCCACTGCCCGCCAGGCCGGACTTCCCCAAGCTCGAGGAGGAGGTTCTCGAGCGCTGGCGCGAGCGCGACGTCTTCCACGAGTCGGTGCGCCGCCGGCAGGGAGCCGAGCCGTACGTGTTCTACGAGGGCCCGCCGACGGCGAACGGGCTGCCCGGCTCCCACCACGTGCTCGCGCGCGTGTTCAAGGACATCTTCCCCCGCTACCAGACCATGCGCGGGCGCTACGTCGAGCGCAAGGGCGGCTGGGACTGCCACGGGCTGCCGGTCGAGATCGCGGTCGAGCAGAAGCTCGGCTTCACCTCCAAGTCCGACATCGAGCGCTACGGCATCGCGGAGTTCAACGCGCAGTGCCGGGAGTCGGTGTTCGAGTACCTCGAGGACTGGAACCGGCTGACCGAGCGGATCGGCTACTGGGTCGACCTCGACGACGCCTACCGCACGCTCGACCCCGACCTACATCGAGTCGGTGTGGTGGGCGCTGAAGACGATGTGGGACCGCGACCTGCTCTACGAGGGCCACAAGGTCGTGCCGTACTGCCCGCGCGACGGCACCGCGCTCTCCTCGCACGAGGTCGCCCAGGGCTACCAGGACGTCGAGGACCCGAGCGTCTACGTCCGCTTCCCGATCACCCGCCCGGCCGGTGCGCTGCGCGAGGGCGACAGCGTGCTCGCGTGGACGACGACGCCGTGGACGCTGCTGTCCAACGCCGCGCTCGCGGTCTCGCCCGACCTCGCCTACGTGCGCACCGAGGACGGCCACGTGCTGGCCGAGGCGCGCGCCGAGGCCGTGCTCGGCGAGGGCGTCCGCATCGCCGATCGCTTCCACGGCCGCGACATGCTGGGCGCCGGCTACGAGCCGCCGTTCGCCTTCATCGCCACCGAGGAGTTCGGTCCCAAGGGCCACACGCTCGTGCCCGGCGACTTCGTGAGCGCCGAGGACGGCACCGGCGTCGTGCACACCTCGATCTCGTTCGGCGAGGACGACTTCCGGATCGGGCTCGAGCAGGGCATCCCGGTGATCAACCCGGTGCAGCTCGACGGCACCTTCGAGCAGCGCATGGGCCCGTTCGCCGGGCGCTGGGTGAAGGAGGCCGACGCCGACATCGTCGAGGCGCTGCGCGAGAGCGGCCGGCTGCTGCGCGGCGAGCGCTTCGTGCACTCCTACCCGCACTGCTGGCGCTGCGGCACGCCGCTGCTCTACTACGCCAAGCCGTCCTGGTACATCCGCACGTCGGAGCTGCGCGACCGCCTGCTGGCGGCCAACGAGACGATCGACTGGCACCCGGAGCACATCAAGCACGGGCGCTTCGGCAAGTGGCTGGAGAACAACGTCGACTGGGCGATCTCGCGCGAGCGCTACTGGGGCACGCCGCTGCCCGTCTGGCGCAACGACGCCGGCGAGACGGTGGCGATCGGCTCGTTCGACGAGCTCGAGCAGCTCAGCGGCGTCCGCCTCGAGGACCCGCACCGGCCGTTCGTCGACGAGGTCGAGATCCCGTCGCCGACCGGCGGCGAGCCGCTGCGCCGCGTGCCCGAGGTGATCGACGTGTGGTTCGACTCGGGCGCGATGCCGTTCGCCCAATGGCACGCGCCGCATGAGAACGAGGACCACTTCCGCGAGCGCTTCCCGGCCGACTACATCTGCGAGGCGATCGACCAGACGCGCGGCTGGTTCTACTCGCTGCTCGCGGTCTCCACGCTGCTGTTCGACCAGGCGCCGTACCGGACGTGCCTGGTCCTCGGCCACATCGCCGACGCCGAGGGCAAGAAGATGTCCAAGTCGCTCGGCAACATCGTCGTGCCGTGGGAGGTGATCGACCGCCACGGGGCGGACGCCTTCCGCTGGTACTACTTCACCTCCAAGCAGCCGTGGGACGGCTACCTGTTCTCGGTCGACGCCGTCGGCGAGTCGGTGCGCCAGTTCCTGTTGCAGCTGTGGAACACGTACTCGTTCCTCGTCCTGTACGCCAACGTCAACGAGGTCGACGACTGGGGCGAGCCGGAGACCGAGCTCGATCGCTGGGCGCTCTCGCGGCTGCACGCCACCACCGAGGTGGTCCGCGACCGGCTCGACCACTACGACGCCACGCGCGCCGGCCACGCGATCGCGACGTTCGTCGACGAGCTCTCGAACTGGTACGTGCGCCGCTCCCGCGCGCGGTTCTGGGACGGCGACCCGGCGGCGTTCGGGACGCTGCGGACCTGCCTCGTCGGCGTCGCCCACCTGCTGGCCCCGTTCTGCCCGTTCGTGGCCGACGAGATCTACGACAACCTCGACGGCACCGAGCCCAGCGTGCACCTGTGCGACTTCCCCGAGGTCGGCGCCCGCGACCCGGAGCTGGAGGTCGCCATGGGCGTGGTGCGGGAGACCGTGCGGCTCGGGCTCGCCGCCCGCGGGCAGGCCAAGCTCGGCGTGCGCCAGCCGCTGCGCGCCGCCGTCGTGGTGGCGGCCGGCGCCGAGCGGGCCGCGATCGAGCGGCTCGAGGCGATCGTCCGCGCGGAGCTCAACATCAAGCAGCTCCGCTACGTGTCACAGGCCGACGAGCTCGGTTCCTACGAGGTCAAGCCCAACTACCGCGCGCTCGGGCCGCGCTTCGGCAGGCACATGCCGCAGGCCGCCGCCGCCGTGGCCGCGCTCGAGCCGGCGCGCGTGGCGGAGGCGCTGCGCGGCGACCGCGCGGTCGGCATCAGCGTCGACGGGCACGACCACGAGCTGGGGCCGGACGACCTCCTGCTCGCGATCAGCCCGCTCGAGGGCTACCAGCTCGAGCGCGAGGGCTCGCACGCGGTGGCGCTCGAGCTCGAGCTCGACGACGAGCTGGTGCGCGAGGGGCTCGCGCGCGAGATCGTCCACGCGGTCCAGAACGCGCGCAAGACCGCCGGGCTCGAGGTCGCCGACCGGATCGAGCTGACGCTCGGGGGCGACGAGGAGCTGCTGGAGGCGGCGCGCGCGTTCGAGCCGCACCTGGCGGGCGAGACGCTCGCCGTGCGCGTGGGCTACGACGGCGCGGCGGGCGAGGCGGCGACCGTCAAGGGCCGCCCCCTGTACATCGCGGTCGAACGAGCCTAGGCCTCGGCCAGGGCCGGCTCGAGCTGCGCCTCGATCCGCTTGCGCGGCATGGCGCCCTGGATGCGGGCGGCCTCGGCGCCGTTGCGGAAGAGGACCATCGTGGGGATCGCGAGAACGCCGTACTCCATCGGCGTCTGCATGTTCTCGTCGATGTTGAGCTTGACGACCCGCACGTCCTCGCGCTCGGCGTCGATCTCCTCGAGGATCGGCGAGACCATGCGGCAGGGACCGCACCAGGGGGCCCAGAAGTCGACGAGCACCGGGGTCTCGGACTCGAGGACCTCGACCTGGAAGTTCGCGTCGGTGACGTGCGTGATGCTGCCGGCCATCTGGTTTCAGGGCTCCTCTCGAAGGGCGTTTACGCTTCAGAAAGTATAGCCATGAGGTCGGGCGTTACATACGTCTCGATCAGCGCCGCGGCGACGAGCATGGGCACCGCCACGGCCACGGTCACGAACGTGGCGGCGAGCAGCTCCTCCCATGCTTTGCGGCGAGCCGCGAGCGTCCAGGCCGCCAGCGGGAGGAACAGCGCCGTCAGCTCTAGCAGCGCGTGCGGGAGCAGTCCGGCGAGGAGCACGATCGGTGACAGGCCGAGCCGAGCAGCGACGTCGGAGGCCGCGTGGCCGAGCGCGTACGCCTGGGTCGAGAGCGAGAACAGCGTGGCCAGCAGCACGAAGCCGACCGCGAGCGTCCCGGCGCGCTCGTGGACCCGCCGCCACACGCCGGTGTAGCCCTCGGCCGCGACGGGCAGCGAGGAGCGGGCCATGAAGCCGGCCACGCAGGCCAGCGCGTGCAGGGCGAGCACGAGCCCGTTGCGGTAGAGCAGGAACGCGACGTCGCCGAGCTCGGCCGGCCGGGTGAGGCCCGGCAGCGCGAAGCCGGTGGGATCCGGCGTGGCAAGCTCCGCCACCGCCCAGATCGCCGTCAGCAGCGCGACGGTGACCGCGAGCGAGCCGAGTGCCCACGGAGCGAGCACGGCCAGCGGCGCCCGGCGCCAGCGAGCCAGGGTCACGCGGGTGTCGTCCCAGCCCTGGACGACCGCAAGCTGTTCGGCCTTCATGACTCAGGTATTCGGCATCCAGCGCGCGAAGCGCAAGGCGGGCACGAGCCACGCGCCCTCAGAGACATCGGAAGCGATGCCGCGACCGCTACCCGGGTGGCGGCGGGATGTAGCGGCTCGCGTCCTCGTCGTGGCGGCCGGCGCGCCGGATCACGACCGTCGACGGCCGCGGCGTCGCCGGGTTGTCGAGCGTCGTCTTGTTGCCCTCGGGCCACCAGCTCGTGTACGTGGACTCCTGACCGAACACACCCGGCGAGGTCGCTCTGATCCCGGTGGTCTCGCCGGGATGCTGGACGTTCACGAACAGCGTCTTTCCGTCCGGCGCGAAGTACGGGCCGGTCAGCTCGGCCTCGACCGGGCCGTTCGCGAAGCGGAACGCGACGCCCTTGTTCGGCCCGCGGGTCGGGATCATGAACATCGCGTTGTTGGCGTGGTACTGGTAGTGGGGCGCGCTCGCCGAGTTCAGGCTCAGGGTCGAGATGTCGGTGACGACCCAGAGGTTCCCCGCCTTGTCGAACACCAGGTTGTCCGGGCTCGAGAAGCCACCGCCGCCGCGCGTCGGGTCGCCGCCGGCCGCGTAGTCGCGCCACTTGAACTCGGTTGCCTCCGGGTCGTTGTGCTTCTCTCGGATGCGCCGGACCGAGCCGTGGGCGTCGCGGACCGGCGCGCCCGTGTTGTTCGTCAGCGCGATGAACACGCTGCCGTCCTCGGCAACCTCGAGGTCCTCGGGCCGGTTGGTCGCGAAGTGCAGGTCGAACTCAGCGGTGCCGATCATCGCCCGCAGCTTGGTCGCGGTGTCGTCGAGCGCCGCCTCGGGCACGGGCACCCACGTGCCGGTCCCCTCCGTCGCCGTCACCGGGATCGCGTCGCCCAGCGTGTTGAACCGTCGCCGTCCCTCGGGCTCCCAGCGCGCGATGTAGAGCTGCCCCTCCTCGAGGATCTTGCGGTTGCTCGCGCGGTGGTGCGACTTCAGGCTGCGCTCGGAGACGAACTTGTAGACGCCCTCGTTCGCCTTGTCGTCACCCATGTAGACCACGAAGCGCTTGCCCGGGACGTGCCGGAACGCGGCGTTCTCGTGCCGGAAGCGGCCGAGCGCCGTGTGCTTGCGGCCGACCGAGTCGGGGTCGTACGGGTCGTGCTCGCAGACCCAGCCGTACTTCGCGAAGTTGACGAAGTCGTACTCCGCGTCCTCCGGCTGCCCGCCGAACTGGTGCCAGCCGTAGGCGAACTCGACGTTCAGCGTGACGTTCGTGCCGTAGCCGTCGAAGTTCTCCTCGCAGGAGATCGCGGTGCCCCAGGGCGTGACGCCGCCGGAGCAGTTGCCGAGCGAGCCGTTCGCGGTGTCGCCGATGCCGGGATCGCCCTTGCGCGGGCCCGTGAACGTCAGCACCGGGCGATCGCCGTAGATGCGCCGGTTGTACTTCGACGGCGAGACGACGCGATAGCCGCCGTCGCGTCCGCGCTTGATGTGCAGGATCGAATTGCCGACCGAGTCCTGCTCCTCCTGCACCTGCGCGGCGTTCTTGGCGCTGGCGTTCGGCTTGTAGCCGTGGAGGAAGAACGGGTCCGGATACTCGTGGTTGATGAACAGCAGGCCCTCGTCGCTGCCGCGGAGCGGGAAGTAGGCGAGGAAGTCGTTGTTGAAGCCGTAGCGCAGCGCGCGCCGGCCCTTGCCGCGGAACACGTCGCCCCACGAGATCAGCACATCGGCCCGGAAGCCCTCCGGCACCTCGAGCGCGTCGGCCGCGCTGCCGGCGATCGCGTCGAAGCGGCTGAACGAGCTGCGGCCGCTCCCGTGGCCGAACGCCTCCTCCGCGAACAGGTCGACGACGCCCGCGCGCTCGAGCGCGATCGCCGTCGCGGTGCTCGCGCCGGCGGCGGCGATGCCACGGATGAAGTCACGGCGTGTCTTGCCCGCGAGCTTGCCGGCAAAGGGCCTGTCGGCGGGAATGGCTGCTGGCTCCACGTCTCCCCCTCGATTTGTGGGTCGCTGGCCCGCCACCACGCTACGTGTGTCTGGGTCAAGGCTACGTGAAAACGTCGTTGCCGTGGGCCGTACCCTACGAGCCCCGTGGCCGACCTCACCAACGCCCAGATCGCCGCCGCGTTCGACGAGCTGGCGGACCTCTACGAGCTCGACGGCGTCGTGCAGTACCGCGTGATCGCGTACCGCAACGCCGCCCGCACGGTGCGCGACTCGTCGGTCTCCGTCGCCCAGCTCGCGCGCGAGGGGCGGGTGACCGAGCTGTCCGGCATCGGCAAGACGCTCGAGGAGAAGCTGATCGCGCTCGACCAGACCGGCGACATCCCCGCCGCGCAGAAGCTGCGGGCGAAGATCCCCGTCGGCCTCGTGTCGGTCATGCACCTGCCGGGCTTCGGCGCCAAGCGGGCGAAGCGGCTCTACGACGAGCTGGGGGTGGACTCGCTCGACGCCCTGCGCGCCGCCGCCGAGGACGGCAGGATCCGCGCGCTGCGCGGCTTCGGCGCCAAGGTCGAGGAGAACCTCAAGCGCGTGCTCGCCGACCACGACGAGAACGGGCCCGCGCCGCGGATCCTGCTCTCACGCGCGGTGACCGTGGCGGACCAGGTCGTCGGCGCGCTGCGCTCGCATCCCGCCGCCGATCGCGTCGAGGTGGCGGGCTCGCTGCGCCGCCTGGCCGACTCGGTGAAGGACATCGACATCATCGCCACGGCGTCGGACCCGGCGGCGCTGGCCGGCTCGCTGAGCGAGCTGCCGATCGTCGAGGCCGTCCACAACGCGGGCGACGCGGGCGCGCGCGTGAGCACCCACTCGGGAATGAAGATCGACCTCAAGGTCGTCGAGCCCGACCAGTTCGGCAACGTCCTCCAGCACTTCACCGGCTCAAAGGCCCACAACGTGTCCCTGCGCGAGGCGGCGGTGCGGCGCGGCCTGCACGTCTCCGAGTACGGGATCCTCGACGACTCCACCGGCGAGACGCTGCGGTGCGCGACCGAGGAGGAGGTGTACGCGGCGCTCGGCCTGCCGTGGATCCCGCCCGAGCTGCGCGAGGGCCGCGGCGAGCTCGAGGCCGCGGCCGCCGGCTCGCTCCCGGAGCTGATCGAGCTCGGCGACCTGCGCGGCGACCTGCACTGCCACACGACGACCTCCGACGGCAAGCAGACGGCCGAGGAGATGGCGGTCGCCGCCCGCGAGCGCGGCATGGAGTACCTGGCGATCACCGACCACTCCGCGTCGCACGGCTTCGGCGACCATGTCACGCCCGACGAGCTGCGCGCGCGGATCGAGGAGATCCGTGCGTTGAACGAGCGGCTCGAGGGGATCGAGCTGCTGATCGGGACCGAGTCGAACATCCTCCCCGACGGCTCGCCGGACTACCCGGACGACCTGCTGGCCGAGCTCGACTGGGTGATCGCCTCCGTGCACACCTCGTTCGCGATGGGCCGCAAGGAGATGACCGACCGCGTGGTGGCGGCGCTCGAGCACCCGCACATCGACGCGCTCGGGCACCCGACCGGTCGCAAGATCGAGACGCGCGAGCCGTACGAGATCGACATGGAGCGCGTGATCGAAGCCGCGGCCCGCACGGGCACGATGATCGAGATCAACTCGGCCCCCGACCGGCGCGACATGAACGAGATCCACGCCCGCGAAGCGGCCCGCGCCGGCGTCCGCGTGCTGGTGAACTCGGACGCCCACTCGGTCCGCAACCTCGAGCTGCTGCGCTACGGGATCGCGACCGCGCGGCGCGCGTGGCTGACGCCCGCCGACGTGGCCAACACCCGGCCGTGGGCCGAGTTCGCCCCGCTGCGCAAACGGTCCGGCTGAGCCTGGATCCAGGCTAAGTACGCAGGTACGCGCCGCCGAACCCCGGCGTGCGCACGAGCCGGATCGGCTGCACCGGCGAGGTGCGGTCGACGTAGAAGCGCGCGCCGTCGCGCTCCTCGATGGCCTGCACGGCGGCGTCCTGCCGGCGCCAGGCGAGCGCCCAGATCACCGCCCCGCCGGCGGCCACCGCGGCGACCGGCGGCCGCACGACTCCCGCGCCCGCGCACGCGACCGTGAACAGCAACAGCGGCCACAGGCGGTTGACGAGCGTGAGCCCCGGGCGCAGCTCGGGCAGCGTCGTCTGCGTGCGTGCGGTGGCCAGCAGCCGGGCGATCGGCGGCGACGTCTCGGCGCGGCGGCCGAGCCACGCCCCGATCGCGATCGAGCCGGCCCACCAGATCGCGCTGAACACGAACAGCGTCCGGTCCGGCTCGCGCGTGAGGCCGATCACCGTGAGCGCGGCGAGGAGGGTGGCCGAGCCCGCGCTCAGCAGCACGGTCGCCTTGAGGAAGTCCCCGAAGCGCACCGTCAGTCGAGCAGCGCCTGCAGCAGCTCGCGCACGCCGTCCGTGCCGTCGACCAGTACGTCGGCCTCCTTGGCCAGCTCCGACGGCCCCTCGTCCGAGCGTACCCCGACGCGCACCGCCGCGCCCAGGCGGCCGCTCTCGACCAGCTCGGTGAGGCCGCGGAAGGCGTCGAGGTCCGTCGTGTCGTCGCCGACGTAGAGCGCGGCCGCGAGGTGCTTGTCGCGCAACAGGGTGACGATCCCCGCGCCCTTGTCGATCCGCACGGGCGGCCGGATCTCGAGCACCTTGCGGCCCCAGTGGGCGGTGAAGCCGGCCTGCTCGGCGCGCCGGGCGACATCCTCGATCGCGGCCTGCGCATCCTCCTCGTCGGGCACCCCGCGCCAGTGCAGGGCGGCGATCGCCTCCTTGTCCTCGAGCCGCACGCGCAGCTTGCGCAGCCGCTCGTCGAACGCGTCCTCGGTGAAGTTCTGCACCCGCCGCGTCCACGCCTGGAGCTCGCGGTCGAGCTGCGGCGCGGTCGACCCCGGCATCAGGACTTCGGACCCGTGCGAGCCCAGGTAGGCGATCGAGCCGAGCGAGACGATCCGCCGCGCATCGGATGCCCGCCGGCCGGACACGCAGGCCACGACGCCGTAGCGGCGGGCAACCTCGATCAGCGGTCGGCGCGTGCTCTCGGGCATGTGCGCGTCGTCCGGGTGCTGCACGATCGGCGCCAGCACCCCGTCCACGTCGAGCAGGATCCCCGCGCGCCCCGGCTCGGCCTTGAGCGGGCGGAGCAGCTCTTCGAGGGTTCCCGTCGGCACCCGGTCTAGTATGGCGTCCGATGCCCGCGAGCCCGGTAAGCGGCGACGGCTGGGCGATCGCTTCGCTCGACGAGCTCGGCGAAGGCCCCGGCTTCCGCAAGGTGCGCGCGCCGCTCGGCGTCACCGAGTTCGGCGTCAACGCCGTCGTGCTCCCGCCGGGTTACACAAGCCGCCGCCACTTCCACGACCGCCAGCAGGAGCTCTACCTCGTGCTGCGCGGCGAGATCGAGTTCGACCTCTCAGGCGAGCGGCACGTGCTCGGGCCGGGCGGGCTGGCCCGCGTCGACGCCCCGACGGTGCGCTCGCTGCGCAACACGTCGGACACCGACGAGGCCATGTACTTCTGCGTGGGCGGCGAGGGCGGCTACGTCGGCCGCGACGGCGGCCCGAGCCGGCGGCTAGCGGCGTGCGCGCGCTCCCGCCTTCAGCAGATCGCGGATCTCGCCGAGCAGCACGACGTCCTCGGGCACGGCCTCGGCCTCGGGCTCGAGCCCCGCCTTGCGACGCGCCATCAGCGCGTTGACGGGCTTGACGACGCCAAAGAAGACGGCCGCGGCGATGATCACGAACGAGATGATCGCGTTGATGAACTCGCCGTAGCGGAACCGCGACTCGTTGATCGTGAACGTGAGGCCGGCGAAGTCGGTCTCGCCGCCGACGGCGGCGATCAGCGGCGTCAGCAGGTCCTCGACGAACGACGTCACGACCGCGCCGAACGCTGCGCCGAGGATCACGGCCACCGCGAGGTCGATGACGTTGCCGCGCAGCAGGAACTCGCGGAACTCCTTGATCATCCGAGCCTCCCTCGAAGGTTGCTTCGCCGACCCAACCGCGCGGGTTCATACCACGGGCACGCCGAATTCGACTATTCGGATGCCGTCGCGGGCATCCCTGACACATGGCTTCCCAGCGCACCGCTCCGGAATCGCCGTCCGACCTCCCGAAGCGCTCCTGGCTCGGCACGACAAAGCGCACGGTCGGCGGGTTCCGCGACGACAACATCACCGACTGGGCCGCGGCCCTGACCTACTACGCCGTCCTGTCGCTCTTCCCCGCCCTGATCGCGCTGATGTCGATCCTCGGGCTCGTCGTCGACCCGGCGACGATCACGCGCGTGATCACCGAGACGGTGTCCGCGCTGGGGCCGGCCTCGGCGGTCGACACCTTCACCCAGCCGCTCGAGGAGATCTCCCAGAACCAGTCGACGGCGTTCGTGGGTCTGATCGTCGGCGTCGCGCTGGCGATCTGGACCGCGTCGAACTACGTCGGCGCGTTCATGCGCGCGTCCAACTCGGTGTACGAGCGCGAAGAGGGCCGGCCGTTCTGGAAGCTCAAGCCGCTGCAACTGCTCGTGACGCTGATCATCGTGCTGCTGGCGGCGCTGGTCGTCGTCGCGCTGATCGTCTCCGGCCCGGTGGCCGAAGCGGTGGGCAACGCGGTCGGCCTCGGGGACACCGCGGTGCTCGTGTGGCAGATCGCCAAGTGGCCGGTGATGCTGCTCGTGGTCATGTTCATGCTCGCGGTCCTCTACTGGTCCGCCCCCAACGCCAAGCCCGCCGGCTTCCGCTGGATCTCGCCCGGCAGCGTCGTCGCGGTGCTCGGCTGGGTCCTGGCCTCGGTCGCGTTCGCGTTCTACGTGGCGGAGTTCGCCTCCTACAACAAGACCTACGGGGCGCTGGGCGGCGTGATCGTGTTCCTCGTCTGGCTGTGGATCACGAACATCGCGGTCCTGCTGGGCGCCGAGCTCAACTCCGAGACCGAGCGCGCTCGCGAGATCGAGGCCGGCGTGCCCGGCGCCGAGGACAAGATCAAGGCGCCGTACCGCGACGTGCCCAAGGGCGAGCGCGAGCCCGCCTCGCGCTCGTAGCGCTCAGGCCACGGCCACGGACGGCCGATGAAGGACGTCAGTGTCGCGCGCCGCGCTCATCATCCTCGCGGTCTGCGTGGCAGCGGGCCTCGGCCTGCACAAGCGGCAGGCCGCCGCGGCGGGCGAGCGCGTGACCGACGACCAGCGCGCCGCCACGCTGCGCTTCGCTCCGACCGTCACCGCCGAGGATCGCGCCTGGGTGCTCGCCGCCGTGGCCGCCGCCCGGCCCGCCGCCCGGCGGCTGATCGACGAGGTCGACGGCCTGATCGAGGTGCGCACCGACCTGGCCTCTGGCGAGGCGATCGGGATGGCCGAGATGCAGGGCGAGCAGGCCACGGTCAGCCTCCACGGGCGCCTGCTCAACGGCGAGCGGGCGATGGACCGCGCGGTCGTCGTGCTGCACGAGATCGGGCACATCATCGACTTTGTGCTCGTCGACGACGCGCTCCGGCAGCGCATGGACGCGGAGATCCCGCGCCTGGGCACGCCGGCCGTCGAGGAGCGCTTCGCCGAGACCTTCGCCAAGTGGGCGCTCGGCGGGCGCGTGTCGATCGCCGGTGACGGCTACGGCATCCCCAACCCGCCGTCGATCGAGGACTGGGGAGCGCCGCTCTCCCGCCTGTCGATCGAGCTCGATCTGAAGCGCTAACGCCGCTGCTGGTCGGCCGGTTGCAGCAGCGTCCGCGCGCCGGCCACCGGGCCGAGCACGGCCAGCAGCCACAGCCACGACGTGCCCCAGGGGTCGAGCACGTCCTCGCCGGCGGCGATCACGATCGCGAGCGAGAGCGCCGGGTAGGCGAGCAGCGGCAGCGCCCACTTGGAGATGCCGGCGCGGCGGGCGCCGATCACCACGCCGAGCCAGCCGGCGATCGCCACCCACACGCCGCCGTTGTCCTGCACGACCGCCTGCTCGAGCAGCAGTGCCGCCCAGCCGGCGCCGAGCGCGAGCCAGACCCAGGTGGCGAGGTCACCGCGCCAGACGAGCAGGGCGACGGCGACGATCGTGGCGACGATCAGGACCGCCCATGCCGACGCGGCCAGCGCGGACGCGGCGAGCCAGGCGAGCCCGGCGGCCACCGTCCCGATCAGGCCGCCGCGCAGGGCGGCGACGACGGTCCGCGCCGCGCGCTCGCGGCGCGAGGGGGCGGCCGTCGGCAGGGTGCGGAGCGCGGTCATGGCTCCCTTCAAAGGTACTCCGTCGCCCCGGCCGGCCCGCGAGGCCAGGAGCGCGGATCCCTATTCGGCCGCGGGTTTCGCCCTCTGGGCGAATACCCGCAAGGGAACCTGGCCCTCTGGGCCAGTGTTCCCCTAGGACGCTGCCTTGCGGTAGGGCGCCGCGTGGCGCCGCCAGTGCTCGCGTTCGGGGGTGAGCTCGGGCTGCCAGGGCTTGACGCGGTCGGCCCAGTGGATGAGGCCGGGGCCCCGCAGTGGGCTGCGGGTCGGGACGATGGCCCACTGCGGCGGAACGGTGGCGCGGTCGGGACCGACGAGGTAGTGCAGCGCCTCGACGTCGCCGAGCCCGAACTCCTCCACCAGCGGCAGCGCGTCGCGGCTGAAGCCCTCCGCGCGCATGCGGGCGAGGTCGAGCACGAGCAGGTCGGTGGTGAACGCGTCGAAGTCGAAGGCGTGGCGGGCGTGCGCCGTGCGCCGCAGCGACGAAGCCGCCTCAGTGCGGAACGAGAGCCGCGCCGCCGCCTGGTGGATCACGCCGAAGCCGCTCACGGCCGAGCCGGGGCGATTGGGAGCGGCGAGCAGGTGGCCCTCGAGGTCGAGGTCAGCGAGCGCGGCCACGTCGGCGGTCGCCACCGACGGCAGCGGGAGCAGGACCGCGCGGTCCACGTCGGGCAGCAGGTCGGCGAGCAGGAGCCGCACCATCGCCCGCGGGCGCGGCGTCGTGCCCTGCGGCGTGCGCAGGTCGGCCGCCAGGCCGCCGACCGGCACCCAGCGGTAGCCGATCTGCGGGAAGCGCTTTCCGAGGCGTGCCTTCATCGCACCGGTGCCGGGAAGTGCGAGCACCGAGACGTCGAGCGGGCGGGAGCTGTGCTCGAGCAGCGAGCCGAGCAGCGCGGACAGGCTGAGCCCTCCGCCGCGCGAGAGGATGACCGCCACCTGCACCGGGTCCCCGTCGCCCTTGGGCACCTCGCGGCGGACGGTCTGGGTGATCGCCTGGGCGACCTGCCCGTCGATGTCGGCGGCGACAGGCGCCAGGCGGATCTCGCGCCGGCGCTGCTCCTCGGCGAGCTTCACGTCGGGCGCGGTGATCTCGCGCCAGAGCGCGTAGACCTCGTCCTCGGGCCGGCCGCCGAGGATCGCGCCGAACACTTGGCCGAGCTTGTCGACGAGGCCCTCGCGGATCGCGTCGAAGGACGCGTCGGAGATGCCGATCAGGCCGTCGAAGCGCACGTCGGCGCGGTTCTTGGGCCGGAAGTCGACGTCGATGCCGAGCGAGCGCGTGGGCAGGTAGCAGTGCAGGCGCGACGTCACGATGCGGCGGTGCTTGCGCCGGTAGGTCTCGAGCAGCTCGAGGCCGTCGTAGATGTTGGCCACGAACGAGCGGCGGCGGACCGCGCCGTCGCTGTGCCGGTACGTGACCGCCCCCTCCGGCAGCTCCCCCGTGGCATCGACGTACGCGACCGGCGCGTCGCTGCCGGGATGGTCGGCGAGGTCCGGGAAGACGGTGTTGATCGTGGTAGTCAGGCAGCCCGAGAAGAACGCCGGGACGCCGAGCGAGAGCAGCAGGTAGACGGTCGTCCAGTCGCGGCAGCCGACCGGGCCGTAGCGCTTGAGGTACTCGACCGCGTCCGGCGTGAGCAGCTCGCGCTTGTTGCAGTGGAAGGAGACGAAGATCGGGCGCAGGTTCTCGTGCAGCGGGAAGCCATGGCGCATCTTGAACAGCGCGTGCATGAACCAGCCGAAGCACAGCACCCAGGTGCCTTCGGGGATCGCCTCGTACATCGAGGCGTCGCGATGCACCGTGCGGACCTCGAGGTCGGCGTCGACGTCGGTGCGCTGCAGCTCCGGGCGCGTACGGCCCTGGAGCTGGCGCAGGAGGTCGACGAGGTCCTCGCGGCCGTGCAGGCGGACGTTCTGGTGGCGGACGAGGTGCCCGAGCGCGGCGATCGTCTGAATGTGGTCGCCGATGTTTGCCGACGCCTTGCGCGCCGACGGGTGCCCGTAGTCCATGACCGCGAACACGGGCCGGTCGCCGGCCGGGCGCGGCGCGCTCGGCGAGTCGGCCGAGGCGGCGACCCACGGCCGGAGCCAGTCGCGGTGCATCTCGGCATGGGGCCAGCCGGCGCGGCCCTCGCTGACGTGGCGGTCGAAGATCGCGAACACGTCGCGGGCCAGCTCCTCGGCCCCGAAGCCGTACACCGGGGCGAGGATGTCGAACCAGCGCCGTGCCCGCACCTGCGGCGGGTCCTCGTCCACGAGCCGGCGGATCTCGGCGAGCGTCTCGTCCGGCGCGACCGCGAGCCCGGAGCGCACGTACTCGCCGCCCGCGTGCGCCGCCCACGTGTCGCGCGGCAAGCGGCGCAGGTGCTCCCAGGCCAGCTCGGGATAGCCGCGGCGGAACGCCGCCATCCCGCCCACGAGGTGACCGAGCGTCTCGGTCTCGGGGCGCCGGCGGAGCGACTCGGCGAGCGACTGCACGGTGTCGTACTCCGCGACGGCGAGCAGCGCGCGCACCTGGCTGACGACGGCCTGCTCGACGCTGTGGCCACGCACGAGCGCGCGCACGAGCGCCTCGCGGTCCGCTCCGGCGTCGAAGGGCTCAGGGGCGGCGGCCGCGGGTGCGGCGCCGTTGGCGTCCGGCTCGCGCGCGGCCAGCACCGCCCGGCGGACGACGTTCGGCAGATCGCGGCGGACCTGGCGGTAGCGCCAGGCGAGTCGGCGGGCAGCGCTCGGCATGGTGGTCAGGGCTCGCGGATGACGTGCAGCTTGCTCTTGTGCTCGAGCCGGTAGCCCGGGCGGTCCGCGAAGTACTCGTCGACCGCCATCCGGCAGCCGGACCAGTGGTCGTAGTCGTCGAGGACGATCCGCCCGCCGGGGGTGAGCAGCGGCGCGATCCGCTGCAGGCAGGTCATGGTCGACTCGTACCAGTCGCCGTCGAGGTGGGCGAACGCGACCGGTTCGTCGAGGTCGATGGTGTCCTCGAACAGGCCCTGAACGAGCTGGACGTTGTGCTCGTCGACCGGCACGCCGAGGCGGCCGAAGGAGTCCTTGACCTCCTCGTAGAGGTCGTCGCGGTAGCCGTAGTAGGTGTCGCCACCGACGCCCTTCGCCTCGCCGCCGGCGATCGTCTCGTAGCGGCGGTGCACGTCGGCCCCGTCGTGCTCGGACGGCGCCGGGATCATCCCGAAGACGTCGTAGACCTTCATCGGCCTGGTGGGCGCCTTGGCCGCCGCCATGACGATTGCCGAGCCGCCGCGCGCCGTGCCGGCCTCGACGATCAGCCCGGGCAGCTGGTTGGCGTCGGCGTCGGCGACGATCGTCGCCAGCTCCCGCAGGTCGTTCCGGCGCAGGTAGGTGAGGTGCTCGGCCCGCGCGCGTTCGATCGTCTGCTCGACCGCGGGCGGCAGGTCGTAGGTTGCGTCGGCGAGCTGGGCGCGGGCGTCGCGGAGCTGTGCGCGGGTGCGGCGCAGCTTCGTGCGCACCGTTTCCAGCTCACGCAGCTCACCGGCGGCAGCCCAGCGGACGAGCCTGCGGCGGGCGAGCCGCGCCCCGCTCCGCGCCTTTCGGACGAAGGTGCTCATAGCGGGCGGCCAGTCTAGCCGCGCCGCATGTCCACCGTGACCTCGAGCTTGCCGATGTTGTTGCCGTACCAGCCGGGCGGTCCCTGGTAGAAGTAGCCGTCGGCGAAGCCGACGTACAGCCGGGTGGCTTGCGCCGGGACCTTGAAGGCCCGGTCGCGGCCGTTGCCGATCAGGAACGTCTGGGCGATACGGGGCGCGATTGAGTCGAAGCGCTCGCGGTTCGTGAAGTCGAGGCGCGGCGGCGGCTGCCCTCCCGGCGCGTCGTCGGTCAGGAAGACGCCGACGAGGAACATGCCGTTGTGGCGGTGCACGATGCCCGAGATGCCCTCGTAGGACTCGACGTCGGTGGCGCCGATCTTGTCGCCCGCCGGGCCGTTGCGGGCGGGGTAGTCATCGATCGGCTTCACGCGTCCCGTCGCGCGCGGCACCGTAATGACGCGGTTGGTGCCGGCCGGGAGCCGCCAGCCCGGCGGGAGCGCCCCGGCACCGCCGCCCCCAGGTTCTGGCGGCTGAGCGAGCCCGGCGCCGAAGATGTTTGCGTTCGCAGGGACCGTTGCGGGTCGGCCGAGCTCGCCGGCGGCCTCCGGTGCTGCCGGGGCCGCCGCGGTCGTGCGTGCCGCGGCAGGTGGAGCCGATTCCTCCTCGCCGCAGGCTGCGACGCCTGCGGCGAGGACGGCGCTCAACACGAGTGCAGCGGGAAGGCTCACGCGCAGCCCTTCGGAGCGGGCGTCACGTCGATCGGGGCCGGGCTCGCCCCGGCGGGGACGAAGTACACGAGATCGAAGTCCGCCACCTCGCCGCTGTCGTTCCTGAAGTTGTGCACGTGCGACGGGTGGACGAAT
The DNA here is from genome assembly GCA_963838655.1 of uncultured Solirubrobacteraceae bacterium. GTDB lineage: Bacteria > Actinomycetota > Thermoleophilia > Solirubrobacterales > Solirubrobacteraceae > DASSUW01. Next base: position 42,081 of record CAWIRW010000011.1, read on the forward strand.
GCCTCGCCCTTCTCGAAGGTCGTCGCCCTGCAGCCGTGGCGTCCACCGCGGTGATGCCCATGCCCGTGGTGGCCGTGGGCCGGCTCCTCCATCGTCAGGGCGCCCGACTTCACGATCACGATCGACGGACCATTGTGTGCGTGCCAGCCGCTCGAGCCGCCGATCTTGAGCTTCGCGCTCACGATCGCGACGTCGGTCGCCTGGCTGGCCGAGAGCCTGATTCCCGTGTCGCGGTCGTGGATGCGGAACTCGCCTGCGGCCCCGCGCGACAGCAGGGTCGACGTCAGAGATCCCGGCGGGTCGGGCGGCGTGGCCAGGGCGACGCCGGCGACGGGAGCGCCGAGCACTCCGAGCGCGATCAGGGTTGCGCTGCGCTTCTTCATGGCTTCCTCTCCCTCGCGTGGTCGGTCGAGCCGACGCTAAGGCGGGGCGGCCGTCGTTCGATGAAGACTCGATGAAAGTTCGTGACGCGGCTACGCGATCAGCGCGCGCCACTCTTCGTGGACGCGGTAGCCCGCGCCCCGCACGGTCTCCACGACGCCCGCGGAGTCCCCGAGCTTGTGCCGCAACGAGCGCACGGCCGCGTCGACCACGTTGCTGCCGCCGGCGAACCCGTAGCCCCAGACCTCACTGAGGAGCTCGGGCCGCGTCACCGTCCGGCCGCCGGCCGCGTCGAGATGGCGCAGCACGCCGAACTCGAGCGGCGTGAGGGCCACCGTGCGCCCGGCGACCGTGAGCTCGCGCGCGCTGTCGTCCAGCGGGTGTTCGTCGTCGAGCCCGAGCTCCGCGGCCACGAGGTGCGCGAGCCAGCCGTCGACCGAGCCCGGCCCGAAGTCCAGCACCACGCTCGCGTAGTCGTGGCCGTCGAGGACCACCGGCGCGGCGATGCCGGGGTCAGTGCGTCCGCGCGGGCCGAGCGGGACCGGCAGCGGGCGGAACCCCAGCTTCTCGACGACCGGGAAGTACGTTGGAACGTCGTTGACCGCCACGTACATCCGCCGCAGCGCCGGCCGCATGACCATGTAGGTGCGCTTGGCGTCGAGCCAGCACGCCGCCTGCGCCGGGCACGGTGCCTCGCCGCTGTCGACGTCGATCCAGCGACGCAGCCCGAGCGCGACCTGTCCCGGCGGCGGCGGATGGTCGCGCAGATGGCGTCGCCACGCGCCGACCACCGGATCGCCACCGGCATCGGGCGGCAGGATCGTGCGGCTGTCGAGCAGGATGAAGAACGCCCGCACGGTCCCGTCGCGGTCGCGGACGATCGAGAACGTCTCGGGTGCCTCGGTCCACCAGCCTGCGAGCTGGGCGACGGCCTGCGGGCCGTCGTGGCGGGCCGCGATCGCGAAGATCGCCGCCTCGTCGTGTGGTCGTGCCGGCTCGACCGCCAGCGGCTGGGCGCCGCTCGGGAAGAACGCCTCTCGCACGACGGGGTTCGCGATCAGGTACAGCATGTCGGCGGTGTAGCGCCACAGCTCAGCGGCAGCGGCGTCCCTGACCTCGCTGCGCAGGCGCCGCCACGCTGCCTTGCGGTAGTCGCGATGGCGGGCCGGGTCGGTGGCACGCAGGAACGACGCGATCGGCTCGCGGACGGCGTCGTGCAGGAACACGCCGTCGCTGCCGAGATCGATGAACGGCAGCGTCAGGAGGCGATCGAAGGCGTCCGGCGCCGGGGCGTCCGGCAGCATCGCGCCGAGCAGCGGCTGCGTCACGCGGCGCACGACCGACGCAGCCTCGAGCGCCCGCCGCGTGAGCGGATCGGGGACGTCCTCGAGGTACATGCGCGTCAGCTCGGTCACGACCCTCGCGGTCGCGGCGTCCTCGAGCCTCAGGTCGGGCCGTTCGCGCGCCGCGGCCGAGGCGAGCGCGAGGGCGAGCGGATGGCCACGCGCGATCCGGTTGAGCCGGCGCGCCTCGTCGGGGTCGTGTCCGCGGCGGCTGAGGAGCAGGTGGGCATCCTCGTCCTGCAGGGGACCGAGCGGCACGCTCTCGAAGAGTCCCTCCCAGCCGAACCAGGCGGCCACGGGCGCCTCACGTCCGACCAGCACGAGGCGCACGCGTTCGTCGAGTGCGGGCACGAGGACCTGGCGCAGCCAGGTGTCCATGAGGCGGAAGACCTCGAAGTGGTCGAGCGCGAGGACGACGGTCTCGCCGAGCCCGCCGAGCCGGTCCGCGGTCGCCTCGGCATCGCGGTCCTCGCTCCCCAGCGCCTCGAGCAGTCCCGGCTCGGTCGGCTCGATCGAGCGGCAGTCGAGCTTGACGGTGACGGCCCCGGCAGCGCTCACGCGGTCGACGAGGACGTCGACGAGCGCCGACTTGCCGACGCCGGCGTCGCCGTGGACGTGCACCACGCGCGCCTCGCCGCCCGGCCCGACGAGGCCTTCGAGCAGCGTCAGCTCGGCATCGCGACCGACGAACGAGCGCTGCACGCGGTCGGCGAGCACGGAGCCAAGCCGTTGGGGGATGCTCATCTCGAAGCCTCGGGCCGAGTATCCCCCCTTCGGCGGGGCACGTCTAGTTTTGGCCGATCACTGCGACGAGCCGGTCGGCACGCGCGTACGCGTTCGCGTTCGCGGCGCACCGGCGCTGCTCGTACAACCCGACCTGCGCGGTCGAGTCGTCGCACGACTGATAGCCGACGGTGAACCGGCCCGCCCGGAAGTCATGCTCCTTGAGCACGAAGCGGATCGTGTCCACCGTCGGCCCGGCGGCATCGGGGCCTTGCAGCGGCAGGTCGGAGGCGATCAGCACGTCCGGCGTCGTGCCCCCGGATGCGACCTCGCCGCAGACCGACGCCGGCAGCCGGCCGTCCTTCGTCCCCGCCGCCACGCTGACCCACGCCGCCCCGGCGCCGACCGCCAGCGACTGCGACGCCCCGACCGCCACCGTGGCGGCGACCTCGTTCGTGCGCGGATCGATGCGGGAGACCGTGCCGTCGATGTAGTTCGCGTCCACACCGCGCCGTCGCCGAACGCGACGTAGTCCACGCCCCGGACGTCGATCGAGCGCGCGATCGGGCGCGGCCCGGGTTCGATCCGCCACAGCAGCCCGTCCTGCGGCGACGTCGCCCACACCGAGCCGGCGCCGACGGCGATCCCCGACAGCCCGTCGCTGGCGATGGGGATGCGCTGGCCGACTCGGTTCGTCCGCGGGTTGATCGAGAAGACCGCGCGGTCGGACCAGCTCAGAAACCAGACGCCTTCGCCGCCGGCCGCGATCGTGCTCGGCCGGACACCGGTCGGGATGGTGGCCACCCGCCGTCCGGTCCTCGGGTCGATGCGCGACACGCTGTCGTCGCGGTTGCGCGCCCATACGGCGCCCGCCCCGACCGCGATCTGCGGAAAGCCTCCGCTCGGGGGCCCCTGGTCGTCAGGGCTGCCGCTCGCGTCCGGGAGCCTCACGGTCCGCGTGATCGCGCCCGTGTCGGGGTCGATGCGCAGGACACGCGCCGTGACGCCGAGGTACTGACCGCTGCCGTCGCCCACCCATACGGCGCCGCCCCCGGCCGCGATGTCGCTCCGTTCGCCGGCCGTCGCCGGCGCTTCGTCTAGTCGTCGTCGTGCTTGCCGCCGCGCTTTCCCGTGAGGAAGTGACGGAGCGGCGCAGGAATCGAACCTACCGATCGTGGGGCTGCCACGACCTGCCGGTTTTGAAGACCGGATGGGGCACCAGCCCCGTGCCGCTCCAGCAGGACACGCTAGGCCGCGGCGGCGACCTCTGCGGCCTCGATGGTCGCCGGGAACGTAATGACCCCGGCAGCCGGGGCGGCGTAGCGCTCCGCGTGGCCGCGCTGGCGGGCGAGGGCCGCGAGCGGCGCCATCAGCGCGCGGACGATCGCCGCGGGCGGGAACGGGGCGCGGACCTCGCGGCGGAAACGATCGACGAAGAGCGCGAGGTGGAGCGGCTTGGGCATGCCCTTGCGGGTGGTGTTGCCCTCGAGCGCCAGCTCGACCGTGGTCTCGAAGAGCTGCTCCATGTCGAGCGCCGGGACGACCTCGACCCGGGCGCGGGCGACGCCGTCGCCGTTGTTGGAGAAGCGGTGCACGCTGCCGGCGGGGACGACGACGGTCTCGCCCGGGCCGGCGACGATCTTGCGCATGCCGAGACGGAACTTCATCTCGCCCTCGAGCACGTGGAAGCGCTCCTCCTGCTCGGGGTGCACGTGGGCGCCGGGGACGTGGCCGTCGGCCGTGAGCTCGAGCTCGATCTCGAGCTTCTCGCCGTCGGTGTCGCGGGACGTCTGCAGGAACGTGATGCGCTCGCCGCTGACGGGGTTATGGATGATCTGTCCGGTGTAAGCCATGACCGGGAGACTCGCCGCCGCGGCGTCGCACGTCGTCGGCCGCGAGGGCGATCTTCCGGGAGTCGGCAGGACGATCTTCCGCCCGCCGGACGAATGACGAGGGGTCGTCCGCAGGGATGACCCGCGGCCGTCAGCCGCGGTGGCGCAGGACGGCCACGATCACGATGTACGCGAGGCCTCCGACGGCGCCGAGCGCGGCGTACGGGCTCCCGTCCTCGCCGCTCGCGATCTCGACAAGCCAGGCGCCGATGATCACCGCGATCAGGACGAGCCCGGTGAGCGCGTTCGCGCGGAGGTCGATCATCGCCCAGCGCTCGTCGCGCCCCGGTCCGCCCAGTCCCTGCAGGGTCTCGCTGCGCCGGCCGAACAGGAACACGGCGCCGAGGAGGGTCATGACGCCGAGCGCGATCAGCCCGTCGCCCGGGTTGTCGCCGATCCAAAGGGCGGCGAGCATGATCAGCCCCAGCGAGAGGGAGACGCCCGGCAGCCACCAGCGGCTGCGGTAGATCGGTCTAGTGGCTGTCGTTCGCATGGAAGATCTCCTCGACGGGTCGGCCGAAGTAGCGGGCCAGGGCGATCGCCAGCGGGAGCGAGGGGGTGTAGCGCTCCTTCTCGATCGAGTTGATCGTCTGGCGGGACACGTCCATCGCCTCGCCCAGTTGCTGCTGGGAGAGGCCGATCGCCGTTCGCAGGTTCCGCACTTCGTTCTGCATTCGCTCGAGTAAAGCTAGCTTGACATCGACTGGTTGTCAAGCGAGCTTTCCATGAGAAGATCCGGACATGCGACGAAGCCGGGCTCTGGCGATGCATGCCGCCGTGTCGGGCTTCGTCGGGTTCGCCGTCACGGCGCTGTGGGCGCTGACCGGCGGAACGTTCTGGCCGATCTGGGTCTGGTACGGGCTCGCGATCCCGCTCGCCCTGCACGGCGCCCTGCGGCTGGCGGCGCGGGCCCCGCGGAGCCGGTGGCGCCCCGTGGCGTTCCACGGCGCGCTCACGGGCTGGGTCACGCTCACGCTGCTCGTCACGTGGGCGATGGCGGGCAGCGAGGAGCTGTGGCCGCGCATCCCGGTCCTCTGCCTGGCGCTCCTGCTCGGGCTCCACGCCACCGTCGTCGCCCTCCGGCCCGACGACCACGAGCTGACCGAGCGCGTCGACGAGCTCACCCGCACGCGCCGCGGCGCGCTCGACGTGCAGGCGCACGAGCTGCGCCGCATCGAGCGCGACCTGCACGACGGAGCCCAGGCGCGGCTGGTCGCGCTGACGATGCAGCTCGGGCGGGCCGAGGCGCGGCTGGAGGAGCACCCCGAGGCCGCCGACCTCGTCCGCGAGGCCCGCGGTGAAGCGAGCGCCGCGATCGCCGAGCTGCGCGACCTCGCGCGCGGGATCGCCCCGCCGGTGCTCGCCGACCGCGGACTCCCCGCCGCGGTCGAGGCGCTCGGTGCGCGCGCGCCGATCCGGACGACGGTCGACGCGTCCGTCAGCCGCCGCCCGCCCCCGGTCGTCGAGACCGCGGCCTACTTCGTGGTCGCCGAGGCGCTGACCAACGCCGCGAAGCACGCGGGCGCGGGCGCGCGGGCGCACGTCCGCGTGCACGATCTCGACGGCCGCCTCGTGGTCGAGGTCGCCGACGACGGGGAGGGCGGCGCCGACGCCGGCGGCAGCGGTCTCACCGGGCTGCGGCACCGCGTCGAGGCGCTCGACGGCACGCTCGCGGTCACGCCGGGCGCCGGTGGTGGCACCACGATCCGCGCGTCGCTGCCGCTGTAGGGCGCTTGCGGACGAACGTCAACTGCGGCTGGGTGAGGAAGGCGAGGGGCCAACCGCGCGGCTGGGCTGGGGCTGGAAATACACGCATACCGTGTACAAGCAGCCCCAACCGCGCGGTTGGGGCTGATTTCTGTCGCATAGCGACAGTTTCCAGCCCCACGACTCGCCGCACGCCGCGAACCCGTGCCGAGGGGCGCGGCACCCCGCACCCTCCCCTCAATGCCGCAGTTGACGTTCGCCGGCGGAGAGCTACGGCAACCCGTGCTCGAGAGCGCCCTTGACGCTCGCGTCCAACGCGTTGAGCCGGTACAGCGCCAGCGCCTCGGGCGACCCGAAGCGGCGCCCCGGGGCGGCGTCCGGCCCGTGGTGGCAGAGCACGCAGTGCAGCAGCGCGAGCCGCCGCTCCCCGTCCAACCCGCCCATCCGCTCCTCCAGCATCTGCTGGCCGAGCACCACATGGCCCAGCAGCCGCCCCTCCTCGGACAGCTCGATCGCCGCGCCGTACACGAACTCGCGCGTCTTGCCGAGGTCGTGGACCAACGCAGCGCACAGCAACAGATCGGAGTTCAGCCGCGGGTGGAGCTGGGCGGCCTCCAGCGCGAGCGTTCCCACAGCGACCGTGTGCTCGAGCAAGCCGCCCAGGTACGCGTGATGCCCGCCGCGGGTGCACGGAGCCCGTCGCCACTCGGCGCGCAGCGCCGCGTCGCCGAGCAGCCGCTCGAGCAGTGCCGCGTACGCCGGGTCGTGCACCTCGCGGGCGAGGTGCTCGAGGAACCCGTCGAGCTCGTCGAGATCGCGGTAGGCGACTGGGAGAAACTCCGCCGGGTCCGCCTCCGCCGACCTCGAGATCGCCGACACCTCGACCTGCAGCTCGTCCCGGAACCGATCGACCCGCCCGCGCACGCGCACGAGGTCGCCGCGCTCGAACCGCCCGGCCAGCACGTCCGCGTCCCGGAACGCGCGCGCCTGGATGACACCGCTGCGGTCGCGCAGCTCGAGCGCCAGGTACGGCAGCCCGGAGCGCGCAACCAGCCGGTCCTTGCGCGCGCACGCGAACACGCCGTCGACGTCGTCGCCGGCCCGCAGCGTCGCGATCGTGGGCGCCTCGGCACTCAGCATCCCCACGATGATGGCCTCCGCGCCGGACGGCGACTCGCTACGGTGAATCGATGCAGCCCCTGCGCTGGGAACGCCGCCCCGACGGCCTCCGTGCACCCGCCCTCGTGTGCGCCTTCAAGGGCTGGAACGACGCCGGCGAGGCGGCCACATCGGCCGTCGCGTTCATGGGCGCCGGGCTCGACGCCACGCGCTTCGCGACGATCGACGGCGAGGAGTACGTCGACTTCCAGGCCACGCGCCCACTGGTCAAGCTCGTCGAGGGCCGCACGCGCACGATCGAATGGCCGGAGTGGGAGATCTTCGAGGCCCGGGTGCCGCTCGCGCCGCGCGACCTCGTGATCCTCACCGGCCCCGAGCCGTCGTACCGCTGGCAGGACTTCTGCGCGCGCGTGGTCGAGCTCGCCGAAGCGCTCGGCGTCCAGCTCGTGGTCACGCTCGGCGCGCTGCTGGCGGACGTGCCGCACTCGCGCCCGGTGTCGGTGAGCGCGTACGCGTCCGATCCCGCGCTCGTCGAGCGCCTCAGCCTGCAGGCGCCGACCTACGAAGGGCCGACGGGGATCGTCGGCGTGCTGCAGTCGGCCTGCGCCGACGCGGGCATGCCGGCGGCGTCACTGTGGGCCGCCGTGCCGCACTACGTCGCCGTGGCGCCGAACCCCAAGGGCGCGCTCGCGATCCTGCGCCGGCTCGAGAGCCTGGTGGGCGTGACCGTCGACGCCAGCGACCTCGAGACCGCGGCGGTCGACTACGAGCGCCAGGTGTCCCGTGCCGTCGAGCTCGACCCCGAGGTGCAGGCGTTCGTCGAGCGCCTCGAGCGCGCCGCCGACGCCGAGGAGGACCCCACCGACCTCTCCCAGATCCCGTCGGGCGACGTCCTCGCACGCGAGTTCCAGCGTTTCCTGAAGCAGCGCGGCGGCCCCGGCGGCGCCTAGTCAGATCATCGCGTCGGCTGGGTGGACGAGCTCCGTGAGCGGCTCAGCGCTCCGCCGCCGGGCAGGCGATCCGGTAGTCGCACATCGAGCACGCCGCGTAGCTCGGCGTCGGCTCGAAGCCCTGCGAGAGGATCCCGTCGGCGACCTCGAAGACGGTCTCGGTGATCCAGTCGCGGTCCGCCTCCCCCCGCGGCACCGGGACCTTCTCGTCGTCGAGCACGTAGTAGTAGGCCTGCTGGGCGGCTTCGAGCTCCCACGCCTCGCGCGCGCCGACCGCGTACAGCGAGAGCTGGACGTCGTCGCGCAGCTGGGCCGCGCTCTTCGGGCGACCGGTCTTGTAGTCGATCAGCTCGTAACCGCCCTCCGGGAGCTTGTCCACCCGGTCCACGCGCCCCCGCAGCAGGTGCGGACCGATGCGGAACGCGAACGAGCGCTCGAACCACACCGGCTCGGCGGCCTCGTCGCGGAAGCGGTCGTGGTAGCGCACGAGCGCCTGCGTTGCCTTCGCGCGGAACTGGCGCTCCTCCTCGGAGTCCCCGAACCCACCTCGGCGCCAGCCCGCATCGAGAAGGTTCAGGAGCACCGGCAGCCCACCGCTCTCGGCCGCGTGGTAGCGCTCCAGCACTTGATGCACGAGGATCCCGAAGCGCTGGTTGATGGTCGGTTCGCTCGGGATCCGGAAGACGCGCGCGAACTTGTACTTCAGCGGGCACGTCCGGTAGGTCTCGATGTCGGACGCGCTCAGGGCGAGCCCCTCACCGCGCCGCGGCAGGAACGACTCGAGCGACGGCTCGGTCCGCTGCGCGACCGCCCGCGCTCGCAGCTTCTCGTCGCGCTCGGCGTCGAGCAGGTACTCGTCGAGCGCGGAGGTCTCGAAGATCTCGCGCTGCTCGGCGGTTGCGGCCTGCAGCAGCCGCGCGTTGATCTCGGGGAGCAGCTCGCCGACCTCCTGCTCACCCGCGCGCGTGCGCTCGAGCAGCGCCGCGAGCTTGACCAGCTCGAGGTAGCGGACGACGGCGTGCGAGACGTCGAGGTCGGTGTCGAAGCGCAGCTCGCCGAGCCGGCCGCCGACCTGCGCGACCGTCGTCAACAGCTCGTCGCGCAGCATGCGAAACGTCGACTGGAGCGTCTCGGTCGGCCCGAACAGCTCCTCCTCGCGCTCCTCCCACTCGCCGTCGACCGCCGCTCGGGCCTCCTCCACGAACGGCGACGGCTGCTGCAGCGCGCCGCGCTCGCTCTGCGCGGGGTACGCGAGCACGAGTCGCCGCCGCGCCCGCGTCATGGCCACGTGCAGCAGCCGGCGCATCTCGGCGACGTGCACGGCCTTGCTGTCCGGCGGCACCGACTCCTTGATCAGCGCATCGGGGATCGGCTCGAGCGTCCGCCGCCGCGGTCCGGGCACGCGCGCGGCCATCAGCCCGAGCACGTACACGTGGTCGAACTCGAGCCCCTTCGCCGCCTGCATCGACATCACGCGCACGCCGTGCCGGCGGTCGCCGCCCTCGGCCTCCTCCTGCCGCAGCCCGGCCTCGGCCACGGCGGCGATCGCGCGCGCGAAGTCGCGCGCCGTGGCCTGCGGGGTGCGGCGCACGTAGTCGGCGGCCAGCCCGGCGAAGCGCGCGAGGTTCTGGAGGCGCTCGACGACCTCCGTCGAGGCGGCGAACAGCAGCTGCCGACGCAGGCCGAGCCGCTCCACCAGCCGGTGGACGTAGAGGTCAGGCCGCGTCGAGTCGATCGCGGCCGCGGCGGCCCGGTGGAGCTTGAGGAAGTGGCTGATCCGCTCGCGCGCCTCGGGCGGGATCTGGGGTGACTCGAGCGCGGCGCCGAGGGCCGCCACCATGTCGAGCTTGCGCCGCCGGGCGATCTGCGTGACGCGCGCGAGGTCGATCGCCCGCAGCTCGACGGGCGGGCGGGCCAGGGCGCGCACGACGGCGCCCGCGTCTCCGGGGTCGACGAGCAGCCGCAGCCAGGCGAGCAGGTCGCGCACCTCGGCGCGCTGGAAGAACGCGGCGGCGCCCGAGAGCCGGTAGGGCACCGCACGCTCCTCGAACGCCACCGCCACCGCCTGGCCCTCGCCGCGCACGGACCGGACGAGCACGCACACGTCCGCGGGCGCGACGTCCTCGCGCGCGATCAGGCGCTCGACCTCGGCGGCCACCGCCTGGGCCTGCGCGCGCTCGGATGCGCAGCGCCAGAACGCCAGCTCGCCGCCGGGCTCGCCCTCGAGCGCCTTGTCGAGCCGGTCCGGCACGGGCTCGGCCACCGCGCGTGCCGCCCGGATGATGCGCTCGCCGGAGCGGTACGAGCGCTCGAGCCGCACCACGGTCGCGGCCGGCCACTCGGCGCGGAAGTCCTGCACGTTCTTGGTGGCTGCCCCGCGGAAGCGCCGGATCGACTGGTCGTCGTCGGCCGCGGCGGTCACCCCGCCGTGGCCGGCGACGAGCAGCCGCAGCAGCAGGCCCTGGGCGAAGCTCGCGTCCTGCAGCTCGTCGACGAGCACGTGCCGGTGCCGGCGGGCGAGCCGGTCGCGCACCTGCGGTCGCTCCCGCAGCAGCCGGAAGGCGTGCAACACGAGGTCGCCGGAGTCGAGCGAGCCCGACTCGGCCAGCAGCCGCTCGTGTTCGCCGTACAGCCGCGCGAACTCGCGCTCGCGCAGCTCCTCCTCCGGCAGCGAGTCCGCCCACGCCGCGTAGTCCTCCGCGGTCACCAGCTCGTCCTTGAGCCGGTCGATGCGACCGACGATGGCGCCCAAGGCGGCGCTCGGGTTGCCGCGCAGGTCGTGGTGGCGCAGGGGGAGCTCGTCCATGCGCTCGAGCAGCATCGCCAGCCGGTCGCCGGCGCTGACCGGCGTCGCGAACGGGTCGAGCCCGGCCTCGAGCGCCTCGTCCCGCAACAGCCGCGCGCAGAAGCTCTGGAAGGTGGTGACCGCGAGCTCCTCGTACGCGCCCGCGAGCCGGTCTTCGAGCCGTTCGCGGAGCGCGTCCGCCGCCGGGCCGTCGAGGCACAGCACGAGCAGCGCGTCGGGCCCCTCGCCCGCGAGGTGCAGGAAGCGCTCCTCGAGCACGGTCGTCTTGCCGGTGCCCGCGCCGCCGAGCACGAGCAGCGGACCGCCCGCATGCTCCACGGCGGCACGCTGATTCGGGCTCAGCGAAGGCACCGACGTAGGATAGGTCGCGGATGAGCCCCGCTTCGAGCCCCGACTGGCTGGGCGCGGCGCGGCGGTCGGCCGCGGCGCTGCGGGCGATCCTGGCGCAGCGGGGGACGATCGCCGAGCGCGCGGTCGAGACCGGGACGCGCGGGATGGGCGGCGATCGCACGCTTGAGATCGACGCGCTCGCCGAGGCCGCCGTGCTCGAGGAGCTCGACGTGCTGCACCGCGCGGGCGCGCGCTTCACCGTGCTCAGCGAGGAGCGCGGGACGGTGGACTTCGGCGGCGACGAGCTGCTCGTGGTCGTCGACCCGATCGACGGCTCGCTCAACGCCAAGCGCGGGCTGCCGCACCACTGCGTCTCGATCGCCGTCGCCGAAGGCCCGACGATGGCGGACGTCGGCTTCGCGTTCGTGCAGGACTTCGGGCCCGACGAGGAGTGGGTGGCGTGGCGCGGCCGCGGGGCGACGCTCAATGGCCGGCCGCTGGACCCGAGCGTCGGCGAGCGCCGCTGGGCGCACGACGGGCTGCTCGAGGTCGTCGGCTTCGAGTCGGCCGACCCGCGCTGGGTGCTGCAGTCGGCCGAGGCGCTCGTGGGCGTCGCGCACCGCCTGCGCGCGATCGGGACGATCGCGGCCGCGCTCTGCCAGGTCGCCGCCGGGCGCTTCGACGGCATGCTCACGTTGAAGGGATGCCGCGCGGTCGACGCCGCGGCCGCGCAGCTGATCGTGCGCGAGGCGGGCGGGCTCGTGGCCTTCACGCGGTTCGCGGATCCGCTGGCCGCCCCGCTCGACCTGCTGCCGCACTCGCCGGTCGTGGCCGCGCGCACCGAGGCGGCGCTGGCGGAGCTGGCCGCCGTGCCAGGGGTCTGACTCTCGCTTGCGCCCCAGGGGTCTGACCCCGGCCTGCCACCATGGCTGGGGTGATCGACTGGAGCATCGCCGGGCAGGTGGCTCGCGGCGTGGCGGGCCTGCAGCCCGCGGGCGAGCGCGCGCCGTTCGAGGCGGTGGCCGAGCCGGCGGCCGAGAGCGAGCGCCTCGTGACCGCCTACACCGGGCTCGTACCGCGGTCGCCGTTGCCGCCGCCCGAGGCGGTGGACCGCAGCCAGTGGATCGAGGCCAACCTCGCCTCGCTGAGCGGCGTGCTCGATCCCGTGGCCGGCCGCCTGGGATCCCGGCTCGGTCCGGTCGGCGGCGCCGCCGGCAAGCTGCTGGCGCTCGAGGCGGGCGCCATCTCGGGCTTCCTTGCGGGGCGCGTGCTCGGCCAGTACGACTTCGCCCCGCTCGAGCCGGAGGGCCCGGCGCGGCTCCTGTTCGTCACGCCCAACCTCGGGCACGCCGTCACGACGCTCGAGGCCGACGCGGACCAGCTCCTGCGTTGGGTGGCGCTGCACGAGACCACGCACGCGCTCCAGTTCGGTGCCGTGCCGTGGCTGCGCGAGCACCTCGCGGAGCTGATCGGCGAGATGCTGTCGGCGCTCGAGGTCGACCCGCGCGGCCTCCTGCGGCTGCCCGACCCGACCGACCTGCGCGGGCTGGTCGAGCGCGTGCGCCGCGACGGTCTCGCGTTCCTGGCCGTGGGTCCGGAGCGCCGGCACCTACTCGAAGGCGCGCAGGCGTTCATGGCCCTGATCGAGGGGTACGCCGAGCACGTCATGGACGCCGTCGGGGCGGGGCTGCTGACCGACCTCGACGCCATGCGCGCGGCGATGACGCGTCGCCGCACCGAGCGCTCCGGCTTGCTGCGGGTGCTCGAGAAGCTGATCGGGATGGACCTCAAGCTGCGCCAGTACGAGCAGGGCAAGCGCTTCTGCGACGCGGTCGTGGCCGAAGGCGGCATCGAGGCGCTGAACCGCGCGTGGGCGACGCCGGCGTCGCTGCCGTCGTTCGCCGAGCTGGACGATCCGGCGGGCTGGCTCGCTCGAACGGAGCGGCCCCGGCTCGGCCGCGGCGCGGCCTGACGGTGTGTGCGAAGGGTCACACCGCGCGCTGCGAACATGCGTTCTAGCTGTCACGAACTACGGCGGTTTTTCCCGCTTGTTCACATGTTTTTCTCCCGCATCTGTCACAAACTTGCACGGCCTCGAGTAACCGTGCCCGGGATCAGGTTTACAAACAGGTGTTCGCTGGTAGGATCTTCAGCGAACAGACTAAGAACTGATATCCGTTACGGGCCAACCCAAAGGGGCTGAGACCAGCAATGGCCGAGACCGCTACGACCACCACCAACACCACCACCGGTTCGACGCGCAAGCCGGCTGCTCGCAAGAGCACCGCCCGCAAGAGCACGGCGCGCAAGACCACGACCACCCGCCGCAGCACGGCTACCAAGTCGCCGAGCCGGTCCACGGGTCGTCGCGCGCGCACCGTCGCTCGCAACGAGACTCGCGACGCCGCCCAGGCGCAGGCGCGCGCCGCGCGGACGACCGCTGCCCAGGGCCGCAACGTCGCCGAGCGCGCCGCGCTCGTCTACGTCGGCGCGACGCTCGAGGCGCGCGACCGCGTGTTCGACATCGCCGGCGAGCTCGCCGACCGCTTTGGCACGCGTCCGTCGGCCGAGCGCGAGGTCCGCAAGGACATCCGTCGCTTCGAGCGTCGCGGCACCACCGCGCGCAACCAGCTCGAGCGCGACGTCAAGAAGGCGCGCACCCGCGTGGAGCGGCTCGTCCGCACGCGCCGCCGCAAGGCCGAGGACATCGTGCGCACCAACGGCAACCGCATCGCCTCGGTCGCCAAGGAGCGCGTCACCGCGATCGTCTAGACCCAGTTTCCCCCGGCGCCGAGGAGGAGCGGCGAATCCCGGGCAAGCCTGCCGGCCTTGTACCTCGCCGGTGGGATTCGCCGGCCTCATACCCTGCCGGCGGATGTACCTCTCCTCCCTCAACCGTCGGCCCGCCTCTGTGCGGGCCGTCGGTCTTTAACGGCGCCGTTCTCAGCCCGCTCTCATGTTCGGGGCGCGATGATGACGGCGTATGCGGCTGCTCGTCGTTGAGGACGACGTCCGGATGGCGGCGGCGCTGCTGCGCGGGTTGCGCCACGAGGGCATCGTGGCCGACGTGGCCACGCACGGCGCGCAGGCCCTGGGCATGGCGCGCGCCACCGAGTACGACGCCGTCGTGCTCGACCTCATGCTGCCGGACCTCGACGGCTTCGAGACCTGCCTGCGGCTGCGGCAGGAGGGCATGTGGATGCCGATCATCATGCTGACCGCGCGCGACGCGGTCGCCGATCGCGTGCGCGGGCTCGACCAGGGCGCCGACGACTACCTGACCAAGCCGTTCTCGCTCGCGGAGCTGCTTGCCCGCCTGCGCGCCCTCGTGCGCCGCGGGCCGGTCGAGCGGCCGGTCGTCTACCAGGTCGGAGACCTGCGCCTCGATCCGGCCACGCGCCAGGTGTGGCGGGGCGACACGGAGATCGCGCTGTCGGCCCGTGAGTTCGCGCTCCTCGAGACCTTCATGCGCCGCCCCGGGCAGGTGCTGAGCCAGATGCAGCTGCTCGAGTCGGCCTGGGATCTCGGCTACCAGCAGCGCTCGAACGTCGTCGAGGTGTACGTGCGCTACCTGCGCGAGAAGATCGACCGTCCGTTCGGCGTCGCCTCCATCGAGACCGTGCGCGGCGTCGGATATCGGCTGCGCAAGTGAGCCGGCTCCCGATCCGGCTACGCCTCACGCTGGCGTTCGCCACCGCCACGCTGCTCGTGCTGGCCATCGCCGGCGCGCTCGTGTACGTCGAGGTCCGGGACGAGCTCGGCGAGCAGGTGCTCGATCGCGACGACCGCGACGACGTCCTCGGCGGACTGATCACCACGTTCGCGGTCGGCAGCCCGGTGGCCGTGCTCGTCGCATCGGTGCTCGGCTACGTGCTGGCCGGCGTCGCGCTGCGGCCCGTCGAGGCGATGCGCGCCCGCGCGGCGGAGGTGTCGCTCGCCGCGGGCGACGAGCGGCTCCCGCTCCCCGCCGCGCGCGACGAGATCCGCCGCCTCGGCGAGACGCTGAACGGGATGCTCGACCGGCTGAGCCGCTCCTTCGAGCGCGAGCGTCGGTTCGTCGCCGACGCCAGCCACGAGCTCCGCACCCCCGTCGCCGTGCTCAAGACCGAGCTCGAGGGCGTGCTGCGGGCCGGCGATCATGCTCCCGAGGTGCGGGCCGCGCTCGTGGCCGCGGTCGAGGAGTGCGACCACCTCGCCCAGCTCGCCGACGACCTGCTCGTCATCGCCCGCTCGAGCGAGGGCCGCCTGCCGGTGCGCCCGGAGCCGATCGCGGTCGGAGCGCTGCTCGAGGGCGTGCGTGACCGCTTCGAGGACCGTGCGCGGGAGCGCGGCCGGGGCATCCGCATCGTGGGTGGGGCCGAGGAGGTCGTCGGGGACCCGCTGCGGTTGCGCCAGGCGCTCGGCAACCTGGTCGACAATGCGCTGCGCCACGGGGCCGGCGAGGTGACGCTCGCCGCACGCGCCGTCGGCGGCGGCGTCGTGCTCGAGGTGTCGGACGAGGGGCCCGGCTTCGCGGAAGACATCGCCGGCCGTGCGTTCGAGCGCTTCACGCGCGGGGACGCGGCCCGCACTCGCGGAGGCACCGGCCTCGGGCTCGCGATCGTGCGCGCGATCGCCGAGGCACACGGCGGCACCGCGAGCATCGAAGGCGCGAGCGTGCGGCTGTGGCTGCCGTCTCAGGGCCGTCTCAGCGGAGCGAGCCAGGATGCCGAGCCATGAGACGCCCCATCATCATCGCCGCGGCGATCGCGATCGCCGCCGCAGGAGCCACCGCCGCCGCGGCGACCGCGGGCGGCGACGACGACGCCGGCGAGCGCGCCATCACCGGCGACGCGCTCGACCGCGCCAAGGCCGCCGCGCTCGCCGACACGCCCGGCAAGGTCACCGAGACCGAGGTCGGCGACGAGGAGAGCTACTACGAGGTCGAGGTCACGCTCGACGACGGCAGCCAGGTCGACGTGCAGCTCGACCGCGAGTTCCGCGTCGTCTCCAGCGAGGGCGACAGCGAGGAGGACGAGCGGTGACCGGCCTGCTGGCGGCGGGAGCGGTCGCCGCCGCCTTCGCCGGGCCGGGCGACTTCACGACCCGGATCGACAACCCCTACTGGCCGATGCCGCCCGGCAGCCGCTGGGTCTATCGCGAGACGGACGACGAGGGCGCCCGGCAGAAGGTCGTGGTCAAGGTCACGAACCGCACCAAGCGCGTCGCCTCGGGCATCGTCGCCCGCGTCGTGCGCGACACGGTGACCGAGGACGGGCAGCTCGTCGAGGACACGTTCGACTGGTACGCCCAGGACCGCCGCGGCAACATCTGGTACCTCGGCGAGGACACGACGGAGTACGAGGACGGCAAGCCCGTCTCGAAGTCCGGCTCGTTCGAGGACGGCGCCAACGGCGCCCGGCGCGGCATCGTGATGCTGGCCCGCCCGCGCGTCGGCCGCGAGTACAAGGAGGAGCGCGCCCCCGGCGAGGCCGAGGACGAGGCGCGCGTCCTGAGCCGCGACGAGCAGGTCGAGGTGCCGTTCGGTCACTTCGCGAACACGCTCATGACCAGCAACGTCAACCCGCTCGAGCCGCGGATCCAGGAGTACAAGTGGTACGCCCGCGGCGATCGGCCCGGTGCTCGCGCTCTCGGTCTCCGGCAGCAGCGACCGCGAGGTGCTCGTGCGCTACAAGCGGGGTCGGTTCTAGCTGCCACAATGTCGGCACATGCCGACGCGAGAGCAGATCACCGAAGCGCTGAAGTCCGTCATCGATCCCGAGCTCCGCAAGGACATCGTGGAGCTCGACATGGTGCGGGCGATCGACATCAAGGACGGCGGGGTCGTCGACGTCACGGTCTCGCTGACCACGCCGGGCTGCCCGATCAAGGGCCACTTCCAGACGGCAGTGGCCAAGGCGGTCAACGGGCTCGACGGCGTCGCGCGCGTGAACGTCGGCTTCGACGTGCTGTCCGACCAGGAGAAGGGCGTCCTGCAGCGCAAGCTCGGCCGCCCCGGCGGGCTGCCCGAGGGCGCGCTCGCGCAGGTCGCGAACGTGATCTGCGTCGGCTCCGGCAAGGGCGGCGTCGGCAAGTCCTCGCTGACCGTCAACCTCGCGTCCGCGCTCGTGGCCGAGGGCAAGAAGGTCGGCGTGCTCGACGCCGACGTGTGGGGCTACTCGGTCCCGCGCATGCTCGGCCTCGGCGGCCAGCGGCCCAAGGTCTCAGGCGAGCGCAAGATCCTGCCGCTGGAGGCGCACGGCATCAAGGTGATGTCGATCGGCTTCTTCATCGCCGAGGACGAGGCCGTGGTGTGGCGCGGGCCGATGCTCCACAAGGCACTCACGCAGTTCCTCGAGGACGTCGCCTGGGGCGAGCTCGACTTCCTGCTGATCGACCTCCCGCCCGGCACCGGCGACGTCTCGATGACGCTCGCGCAGCTGCTGCCGATGGCGAAGTTCGTGATCGTCACCACGCCGCAGGCGGCTGCCCAGAAGGTGGCGCGCCGCTCTGCCGAGATGGCCGACAAGGTCAAGCTCGAGATCGGCGGCGTGATCGAGAACATGTCGATCTTCACCACGCCCGGCGGCGAGCGCTACGCGATCTTCGGCGAGGGCGGCGGCCAGGCGCTGGCCGACGAGCTCGACGTGCCGCTGCTGGGCAAGGTCCCGCTGACGATGCCGCTGCGCGAGACGGCCGACGCCGGCATCCCGCTGGTCGAGCTGAATCCGGACGACCCGGCCGCCCAGGCGGTGCGCCAGGCCGCCCGCGGGCTGGTGGCCATCACCCCGGTCGAGCTGCCGATCATGGCCGACCCGGTGCCGCCCCAGCCGGTGGGCATGAGCCTGCCGATGGCCTAGCGGCACGGCGCTAGGCGGCGCTGGACGCCGCGCTCGCCGCGATGCCCAGATGCCCGCGACCGGCGAGCTGCTTGAGGGCGACACCGTCGACGAGCTGGCGGCGCTCGACGACCGCGAGATCGACCTGCTCGAGTTCCTCGACAACACGTTCGGCTTCGCGCTGCCCGACTCGATCGCCACGTCGCCCGAGGAGGGCGGCGTGTTCAATCTGCCCGCCGTCGCGATCGTCGCCGCCGTCACGTTCGTGCTCATCCGCGGCGTGCGCGAGACGGCGCGGGCGAACTTCATCATGGTCGTCATCAAGCTGCTCGTGCTCGCGTTCTTCATCGTCGTGGCGTTCAGCGCGGCGTTCAACACCGACAACCTCGAGCCGTTCGCGGTCGACGGCGCCGACGGCGTGGTGAGCGCCGCCGCGATCATCTTCTTCGCCTACATCGGGTTCGACGCCGTCTCCACCGGCGCCGAGGAGGCCCGCAATCCCAGCCGCGATCTGCCGCTGGCCATCGTCGGCTCGCTGGTCGTCTGCACCATCATCTACATCCTCGTCTCGATCGCCGCGGTCGGCTCCCTCGACGCCGCGGCCCTGCAGGAGTCGGACGCACCCCTCGCCGCGGCCCTGACGAGGGCGCCGCGTCTGCGGCTCGCGCGGCTACGGACCGGTGCGCCGCGTGCTGCTCGGCGGCGTGTCCAGCCGCCTCATCCGCCGGGCGGCCTGCCCGGTGGTGGTGGTGCCGCGCTGCGCCGAGTAGCTAAGCCTGGATCGGTGGATCCAGGCTAAGTGCGCCCGGCGTAGTAGTCGGCGTTGAGCTTCGTGTAGTTCTGCCACTCGTCCGGCAGCTGGTCCTCGGCAAAGCACGCGTCCACCGGGCACGCCTCGACGCACGCGTCGCAGTCGATGCACTCCTCCGGGTCGATGTACAGCATCTCGACCTTGTCGTAGTCGGGCTCGTCCGGGGTGGGGTGGATGCAGTCGACCGGGCACACCTCGACGCACGAGTTGTCCTTGGTGCCGATGCAGGGTTCTGCGATCACGTAGGCCATGCGGATTCCAGGGGGATCGACGTCAGGGAGGAAGCTGGGATCATAGGCTGCCCGGCCCCGCCACACATCCCGCCGCGCTTGGCGGGCTAGAGCTGGGGCATCGGGATCGGACGCTCGAGCGCGGCCTCGAGCTGCGCCGCGACCTGCAGCAGCGTGTCCTCCCCCAGCGGCTTGGCCACCAGCTGCACGCTCGTGGGCAGGCCGTCGTCGCCGATCCCGACCGGCACGCTGATGGCCGGCTGGCCGGTGACGTTGAACAGCGAGGTGAACGGCGTGAACCGCCCGGAGCGGTGCATGTCGGCGAGCGGGTCGTCGCCGCTGCCGTGGATCGTGCCGATCGGTGCCGGCCGCTCGGCGAGCGCGGGGGTGAGCAGGAGGTCGTAGTCGGCGAAGAAGGCGACGATCCCGCGCGCCACCGCCTGCAGCTGCGCCACCGCGCCCAGGTATCCGATCGCCGACAGGCGCTGCGCGCGCTCGAACAGTGCGCGTGAGAGCGGCTCGATCTCGTCGTCCTCGGGCTCCCGGCCCGCCAGCAGCTGGCCGTGCATGATCCCGAGGCTCACCGGTGGGCCGAACACCTCCTCGAAGAGGTCGATCGCGTCGCTGCCCGGGAGGGCGGGCGCGGCCTGCTCGACGGCGTGGCCGAGCGCGGTCAGCAGCTCCCCGGCGGCGTGCATGCCGCGCACGCACTCCGGGTCGACGTCCACCCCGAGCGGGTTGGCGGCGGTCATGGCGATCCGTAGCCGGCCCGGGCTGCGGCGGATGCTGGTGGCGTACGGCTCGGCCGGTCGCGGCGCCCAGTTGGCGTCCCCGACCTCGTAGCCGGCCAGCACGTCGAGCACGTGCGCGGTCTCGGCGACCGAGCGGGTGAGCACGCCGTCGCAGCTGAGGAACGACTCGCCGAGGTCGGGCCCGCGGGAGATGCGCCCGCGGCTGGGCTTGAGGCCGACGAGGCCGCAGCAGGCGGCGGGGATGCGGATCGAGCCGCCGCCGTCGTTGCCGTGGGCGAGCGGCAGCATTCCCGAGGCGACCGCCGCGGCCGCGCCGCCGGAGGAGCCGCCGGGGGTGCGGTCGAGGTCCCAGGGGTTGTGTGTCGCGCCGGTGTGGCGTGGCTCGGTGGTCGGCAGGATCCCGAACTCCGGCATGTTGGTGATGCCGACGACGACGAAGCCGGCGTCGCGCAGCCGCCGCACGAGGTACGCGCTGTGCTCGGGGCGGTGGCCGGAGAGGAACTTGGAGCCGAAGTTCATGCACATGCCCGCAACCGGCACGTTGGCCTTGATCGCGATCGGCACGCCGGCGAACGGCCGCTCGTCGCCCGGCTCGATCGCGTCCGCGGCCTCGAGCGCGCGCTCGGAGTCCACCTCGACGAAGGCGTTGATGCGGTCGTCGAGGTCCTCGATTCGGGAGAGCGCAGAAGCCACGACCTCGCGTGCGGAAAGCTCCCCGCCCCTCACCAGCGCGGCGACCTCGTTGACCGGCTTGAGCATCAGGTCCGTTGCGCTCATCTGCGGCCGGGGCGGGAGCCTACGGGAAAAGGAATGCTGAGTGGCTTTTTCCCTCCGTAGTAACCAGTTGGACGAGTACGATGCGGTTATGCACCGCGATCTGCCGCCCAGCGCTCCAACGGCCGGCGCGCCGTACTGGTACTGGCTCGGCGGGCGCCCGGCGCTGGACTTCGTGAACACGCGGCGCGAGCGGTGGCGGCGCGACGTGGAATGTCTGCTCTCGGTGGACGAGGTCGTGTACTGGCTGGTGTGCGCGCGGCTGCTCCCGCAGCCCATGCGCGCGCCCGCCTCCGTGCTGGGTGAGGCCCGTGAGCTGCGCGAGGCGATCGACGCCGGCGTCCGGGCCGCCGTGGACGGGACTGCTGCCGATCCTGGCAGCGTGGCGCTGATCGACGGCTGGCTCACGCTCGCCGGCTCGCGACCCGCGCTCGTCGCCGGTCCCGACGGCCGGCCGCGGCTCTCGGAGCGCTCGGCCGTGGACTCGCCGCGGCGGGCGCTCGGCATGGTCGCTTACGACGCCGCGCGCATGCTCGGCGTGCCGGCCGAGCGGTCGCGCGTGCGGATCTGCGGCTCGGGGACGTGCTCGGCCCGCTTCTACGACCGTTCGCCCGCTGCCGCCCGCCGCTGGTGCTCGATGGCCCTGTGCGGAAACCAGGCGAAGGCGCGACGCTTCCGGGAGCGCGCGCTCTAGCTGCGCTCGAGCGCGCGGGCGAGGATGTCGCGCAGGGCGACGGCGTCGTCGTGCGGGAGCGCCGCCACGCGCGGCGGCGGCTCTCCGGTCCGGCGCTCGAGCTCGCGGCGCGTGCGCTCGCCCTTCTCGGTGAGCACGACCGCCTTCACGCGCCGATCGCCCTCGTGCGGGCGCCGCTCGGCGAGCCCGGCCGCCTCGAGCCGGTCGACGATCCCGGTGATGTTCGAGTTGTCGCAGTACATCGCCTCGGCCATCGCGCTCATCGACATCGCCTCGTCGCGGCGCAGCAGCATCATCGCCATCGACTGTTGGGGCGAGACCCCGAACTCGGCGAGGACCGCCCACCGACGGCGTTTGTCCTCCATGAAGATCCGCCAGAACAGGCCCCACGCCTCGCGCGCCGGATCGCTCATGACGGCAAAGGTAGCATCCTTAGATATTTGCAGGGTTCAACTATCTCTGCTAGAAACCACCCGATGACGGAGAACGGGATCGAGATCGAAGGGCTCGTCCGCGAGTTCAAGGGCGGCGTGCGGGCGGTCGACGGCATCGACCTGCGCGTCGAGCCGGGCGAGATCCACGGCTTCCTCGGGCCCAACGGCGCCGGCAAGTCGACCACCGTGCTGATGCTCACGACGCTGCTGCCGCCGAGCGCGGGGCAGGCTCGGGTGGCCGGGCACGACATCGTGCGCGAGGGCGCCGCCGTCCGGCGGGCCATCGGCGCGGCGTTGCAAGAGGCCGCGCTCGACCCGCTGCTCACTGGGCGCGACCACATGCGGCTGCAGACGGCGCTGCAGGGCGTCCCGAAGGGCGAGCGACGCTCGCGTGGCGACGCCCTGCTCGAGCGGATGGGCCTGCTCGACGCGGCCGACCGCCGCGTTGGTGGCTACTCGGGCGGGATGAAGCGCCGGCTCGACCTGGCGCTCGCGCTCGTGCACTCCCCGCGCATCCTGTTCCTCGACGAGCCGACCACGGGGCTCGACCCGCAGAGCCGCTCGGACCTGTGGCAGGAGGTCGCGCGCCTGGCCCGCGAGGACGGTGTGACCGTCTTCCTCACCACGCAGTACCTCGAGGAGGCGGACGTGCTCGCCGACCGGATCGCGATCATCGACCACGGGCGGATCGTCGCCCGCGGCACGCCCGAGTCGCTGAAGGCGGAGATCGGGCGGCCGTCGCTCGAGGTTCAGCCCGCCGAGCGTGACGACCGCGACGCCGTCACGGCCGTGCTGGAGCGCTTCGGCACGGCGGTCACAGCGCCGCCCGGAGCGGCCGCGGTGAGGCTGCGCGGCGGCGTGGAGGCGCTGCCCGAGGTCGTGCGGGCGCTCGACGGCGAGGACCTCGCGGTGGTCGACTTCCGGCTCCACGCGCCGACGCTCGACGATGTCTTCCTCGCCAAGACGGGACGCAAGCTCGAGGAGGCCGAGGAGTCGAGGAGTCGGAGCCGGAGCCCGCTCACGCATGATGGGCCAGGTGCTCGAGATGGCGCGGCGCTCGCTGCTGCAGACGCTGCGCCAGCCGGCGATGGTGATTCCACCGCTGGTCTTCCCGCTGCTGCTCGTGGCCATCAACACGGGCGGGCTCGATGCCGCGACCAACCTCCCCGGCTTCCCGGCCGACACGTATCTCGACTTCGCGATCGCGGTGCCGTTCGTGCAGGGCGCCCTGTTCGCGATGATCAACGCCGGGTCGGCGCTCGCGCGCGACGTCGAGACGGGCTTCATCAAGCGGCTGGCGATGACGCCGATGCAGCGCGCGGCGCTCCTGCTCGGCCACCTGGCGGGCGTGCTGAGCGTCGCGCTCGCGTCGGCGCTGATCTACCTCGCCGTCGGATTCGCGGCGGGGATGGACTTCCCGGCGGGCGTGCTCGGCGTGCCGGTGCTGCTGCTGCTCGCGATGCTGATCGCGCTCGGCTTCGCCGCCCTCGGCGCGTTCGTGGGCCTGTGGTCGGGCTCCGGCGAGGCGGTGCAGGGCTTCTTCCCGCTCTTCTTCGTGCTGCTCTTCCTGTCCTCGATGAGCCTGCCGCGACCGCTGATCGAGCAGGACTGGTTCCGCGCGATCGCGACTGCCAATCCGGTCTCCTACCTGATCGAGGGCATCCGCTCGTTCATGGTCTCAGGGTGGGACGGCGAGGCGCTGGCGCTCGGCTTCGGCGTGGCCATCACGGTGGCGGTCGGCGCGGTGGCAGCGGCGTCGATGGCCCTGCGCACCCGGCTGGTGCGGACGTGAGGCGGTCCGCGCAGGTGGCGGGCGCCGTGGCGTGGCGCTCGATCCACAACTTCACCCACAACCCGGCCTTCCTGCTGCCCTCGATCGTGTTCCCGCTGTTCTTCTTCGTCGCCTTCGCGGGTGGGCTGTCGAACGTCGGCAACGTGCCGGGCTTCGACTTCGCGCCCGGTTACACGGCCTTCCAGTTCGTCTTCGTGCTGTTCCAGGCAGCGGCGTTCGGCGGGGTGTTCACCGGCTTCGGGATCGCGCGCGACTTCGAGGCCGGCTTCGCCCGTCGCCTGCTGCTCGCCTCACCGGATCGCCGCGCGATCATCGTCGGCTACGCGATCGCCGCCTGGGCGCGGGCGACCGTCGTCGGCGCGCTGCTGTTCGCCGTCGCGCTGGCGACCGGCATGCGGGTGGGTGGCGACGGGGTCGACGTGCTGACGCTGATCGTGCTCGCGTACCTGGTGTCGCTGGCGGCCACGCTGTTCGCCGCCGGCGTGGCGATGCGGACACGCACGATCCAGGCCGGCCCGGCAATGCAGATGCCGGTCTTCGTCGTGCTCTTCCTCGCGCCCGTCTACGTGCCGCTCGACCTGCTCTCGGGCTGGGTGCACGGCGCCGCGAGCGCGAACCCGTTCACGCCGCTCGTGCAGACGGGGCGCGACCTGATCGCCGGGAGCGCGGACCCGGCGGCCGCCTTCGCGATCGCCGCGGCGCTGATCGCCGCGTTCGCCTGGTGGGCGGTCCGCGGCCTGCGCAACGCCGAGGCCGCGGGCGGCTAGCTCACGCCGTCCACGACCACGATGTCGGTGTCCGAAGCGCTCTGGCGCAGCTCGCGCAGCGGCGCGTAGTCCTCGGACTCGTACCAGCCGCGCGCGGCGTCCATGTCGGGGAACTCCATGATCACGAGCCGCAGGGGCGCCCAAGTGCCCTCGAGCGTCTCGTGCGGGCCGCCGCGAACGATGAAGCGCCCGCCGTGGCGCGCCACGACGTCGGTGTTGCGCTCGCGGTACTCGGCGAGCTTGTCCTGATCACGGGCCTCGGTGACCGAGGCGATGACGTAGGCCGGCATGCCCGTACCGTAGGTGACATGGAAGCAACGCAGACTGCGCGATCTCAGCGTCTCCGGCCTCGGCCTCGGCTGCATGGGCATGTCCGAGTTCTACGGCGACGCGGACGAGGGCGAATCGATCCGGACCATCCACCGGGCGCTCGAGCTCGGGGTCACGCACCTCGACACGGCCGACATGTACGGCCGCGGGCGCAACGAGGAGCTCGTCGGCCGCGCGATCGCCGACCGCCGCGACAAGGTCGTCCTGGCCACGAAGTTCGGCAACCGGCGCGAGGGCGACCGCCGCTGGATCGACAACTCGCCCGAGTGGGTCCGCCAGGCGTGCGAGGACTCGCTGCGCCGGCTCGGGACCGACCACATCGATCTCTACTACATGCACCGCCGCGACCCCGAGGTGCCGATCGCCGAGAGCGTCGGCGCGATGGCCGAGCTGGTGCAGGCCGGCAAGGTCCGCCACCTCGGGCTCTCCGAGGTCAGCGCCGCCACGCTGCGCGACGCCTGCGACGTGCACCCGATCGCCGCGCTCCAGAGCGAGTGGTCGCTGTTCACGCGCGGGCTCGAGCATGAGATCGTGCCGGCCGCACGCGAGCTCGGCGTGGGCATCGTCCCGTACTCGCCGATCGGCCGCGGGATGCTGGCGGGCGCGCTGACGTCGCCCGAGGACCTCGACGAGAACGACTTCCGGCGGGTGTCGCCGCGCTTCCGCCGCGAGAACTTCGACCGCAACCTGGCGCTCGTCGCCCGCGTGCGGGAGATGGCCTCCGACCTCGGGTGCACGCCGGTGCAGCTCGCGCTGGCGTGGGTCCTCGCCCGCGGCGACGACGTCGCGCCGATTCCCGGCACCAAGCGCGTCAAGTACCTGGAGGAGAACGTCGGCGCCGTCGAGGTCCGGCTGAGCGACGACGACCTGCACGCGCTCGACGACCTCTTCCCCGTCGGCGTCACGGCCGGCGAGCGCTACGCCGAGGCGGGCATGCGCAGCGTCGAGAACTGACGGCTGTGCTGTTCCGGCGCGCGCAGCTCGAAGCCATCGCCGCCGGAACCGTCGACCTCGCGTTCCGCCGCTGGGATCGGCCGCGGGCGCGGGTCGGCGGGCGCCAGCGCACGGCGGTCGGCGTGCTGCGGATCGACGCTGTCGAGCCGGTCGGTGACCTGACCGACGCGGACGCGCGGCGGGCCGGCTTCGGCTCGCGCGAGGAGGTGCTGGCGGCGTTCGCGGGTCGTGACGGCGACCTGTACCGGATCGCGCTACACCTCGAGGGCCCGGACCCGCGGATCGCGCTTCGCGAGCGGCCCGCGGCGGGCGAGGAGCTGGCCGAGCTGCGCCGCCGCGTGGAGCGCATGGGTCCGTGGGCGCTGGTGTACCTGCACGCGATCCGCGGGCATCCCGGCGTCCGGGCGGCGGACCTGGCGGCCGGCATGGACGTCGACAGGCCGACGTTCAAGACCCGCGTGCGGCGGCTCAAGGAGCTCGGCCTGACCGAGTCGCTGAGCCCGGGATATCGCCTGTCGCCGCGCGGCGAAGCGTTCTTGAACGACGAAGGGCCCGGCTGACGCCGGGCCCTTCTGCACAGCGTCCGGAGCTGAGCGGGTGGCTACATCATGCCCGACATGTCGGGCATACCGCCGCCGCCGCCGGCCCCATCCTTCTCCGGCACCTCGGCGACGATCGCCTCGGTGGTGAGGATGTTCTTGGCGATCGACGCGGCGTTCTGGAGCGCCGAGCGGGTCACCATGGCCGGGTCGATGACGCCCTCGGCCACGAGGTCGGCGATCTCGCCCGTCGCGGCGTTCAGGCCCTTGCCCGTGCCCGCACGGCGGATGTCGTTGACCACGACCGAGCCCTCGAAGCCGGCGTTCTCCGCGATCTGGCGGGTCGGCTCCTCGAGCGCGCGGTACACGATGCGTGCGCCCGTCGTCTCGTCCTCGTCGGAGATGGCGTCGAGGTTGATGGCGTCCTGCGCCTCGAGCAGCGCCACGCCGCCCCCCGGCACGATGCCCTCCTCGAGGGCCGCGCGGGTGGCCTGCAGCGCGTCCTCGACGCGGTGCTTCTTCTCCTTCATCTCCGTCTCGGTGGCCGCGCCGACCTTCACGACGGCGACGCCGCCGGAGAGCTTGGCGAGGCGCTCCTGGAGCTTCTCGCGATCGAAGTCGGAGTCGGTGTTCTCGATCTCCGTCTTGATCTGGTTGATGCGGCCCTTGATGCCGTCGCCGTCACCGGCGCCGTCGACGAGCGTCGTGTTGTCCTTCGCCACGACGACGCGGCGGGCGCGGCCGAGCTGCGAGAGCTGCGTGTTCTCGAGCTTGAGGCCCATCTCCTCGGTGATCACCTCGCCGCCGGCGAGGATCGCGATGTCCTCGAGCATCCGCTTGCGGCGGTCGCCGAAGCCCGGGGCCTTCACGGCGACGCCGGTGAAGGTGCCGCGCAGCTTGTTCACCACGAGCGTGGCGAGGGCCTCGCCCTCGACGTCCTCGGCGATGATGAGCAGCGGGCGGCCGGACTGGATGACCTGCTCGAGCACGGGCAGGAGGTCGCGGACGGAGCCGATCTTCTGGTTGGCGATGAGGATGTAGGGATCCTCGAGCACCGCCTCCATGCGCTCCTGGTCGGTGACCATGTAGGGCGAGATGTAGCCCTTGTCGAACTGCATGCCCTCGGTGAACTCGAGGTCCATGCCGAACGTCTGGCCCTCCTCGACGTTGACCACGCCGTCCTTGCCGACCTTCTCGATCGCGTCGGCGATCACGTCGCCGATCTCGTCGTCGCCGGCCGAGATCGTCGCCACGCGGGCGATCTGGTCCTTGCCGGAGATCTCCTTGGCCTGCGACTTGATGTGGTCGACGACCTGCTCGACCGCGATCTCGATGCCGCGCTTGAGGCCGAGGGGGTTCGCGCCGGCCGCGACGTTCTTGAGGCCCTGGCGAACGATCGCCTGGGCGAGCACCGTCGCGGTGGTCGTGCCGTCGCCCGCGACGTCGTTGGTCGCCGTGGCGACCTCGCGCACGAGCTGCGCGCCCTGGTTCTGGAAGACGTCCTCGACCTCGATCTCACGAGCGATCGTGACGCCGTCGTTGGTGATAGTGGGGGCGCCGAACTTCTTGTCGAGGACGACGTAGCGGCCGCGCGGGCCGAGCGTCACCTTGACGGCGTTGGCGACCGAATCGACGCCGTGCTCGAGCGCCTTGCGGGCGTCCTCGGCGTACATAAGTTCCTTGTGAGCCATGTGTCTCGCTTCCTAGGACTGGACCTTGGCCAGCACGTCGGACTCGCGGAGGACGAGCAGGTCGTCGCCATCCACCTGGATCTCCGTGCCGCCGTACTTGGAGTAGAGGACCTCGTCGCCCTCTGAGACGTCGAGCGGGATGCGCTTTCCGTCGTCGTCGAGCTTGCCTTCGCCGACGGCGAGGACCTTGCCCTTCTGGGGCTTTTCCTTCGCGGTGTCGGGGAGGACGATGCCCGAAGACGTCGTCGACTCCTCCTCGACCGCCTTGACGATCAGGCGATCGCCGAGGGGCTTGAGATTCATCTGAGTGACCTCCACTGAGATCTCGAAGAACTGGGAACATCTGGCACTCCCACCCAGGGAGTGCCAACGGCGGATGATTCTAGAAGGGAAAAGCGTGAAGTCAAGGCGAATCTGGCACTCTCGCACCCGGAGTGCCAACGGCTGGAACGTCCAGTTGGGGTAGCGACCCCTCCAGAAACCACCGGTTCGTGCCGACACACCGGCCAAGCATGCGCACGCTCGGCTTCCGGACCCACGTCCTCCTTGCTCTGGCGGCCGCCGTGGGCGTCGTCGCGGCGCTCGCCCGGCCGTGGTACGCGCCGGCGATCCCGGCAGCGGAAAGCGCCGATCTCGACGGGCCGCTGTACACGCTTACCGACACCATCGCGCGCTGGATGGGCGAGACGACCGGCACCACCGGGTGGGACGCGCTCGGCTCCTGGGGCACCGCGCTCGCGGTGCTGGCCGCACTGACCGCCGCCGGCGCCTTCGGGTGCCTCGTGCCGGCGCTCCAGGGAGTGGCGCGCGAGGTGCTGCGCTACGGAAGCCTCGGCTGCCTGGCGATCGCCGCCTGGAAGCTGTTCGACTCGCCCGGCCCGAACGCCGTGCTCGAGCCCCGCCACGGCGCGTTCGTCGCCGCGCTGGCGGCCGCGATCGCGGTCATGGCCGGCTCCGCGGTCGCCTCGGCGCCGCTCCGCTCCCGCTAGGGAGCGTGTGTCCCCAACCGGCCGCGGGTTTCGCCCTCTGGGCGAAGCAGCGCGTGTCCCTAACCGGCCGCGGGTTTCGCCCTCAGGGCGAACACCCGCAAGGGAACCCGGCCCCCTGGGCCAGCGTTCCCCGGTTTCGCCCTCAGGGCGAACACCCGCAAGGGAACCCGGCCCTCTGGGCCAGCGTTCCCCTAGTTCTGGGCGCCGCCGACGCCGCGCAGCCGGTCCTGGAAGTCCGGCGGGTTCTCGATGATCTGCGAGAAGCGCACGACCGTCACCGTGTCGTCGAGCGAGACCTCGCGGCCGTAGATCTGCTCGAGGAAGTGCACGAGCTCCTCCGTGCGCCGGAACTCGGGGTTGTCGTGCTCGATGTCGCGCGGCGAGAGGTCCTTCACGCGCTTGACCTCGACGGCGTCGATCACCGCGTGGAAGAGCTTCTCCCGCGGCGAGTACTGGTAGCCGACGGTGACGAGCACGAGCTGGTTCTTGCGGTACTTGTGCCGCTTGTCGCCGAGCCGGATCGTGGCGGTCTTGCGGCCGCGCTTCATCTGGTCCGCGAAGACCGTCGAGTAGAAGTTGAGGACCTGCACGGCCGCGGAGCCTAGCGACCGGGAGGGGACTTGGACAGCGCGCGCTCGATCAGCGCTCGCTCGCCGGGGTAGCTCAGCGTCGTGCGCGCCTCCGTGAGCGGGATCCAGCGTGCGTCCTCCACCTCGTGGTCGTGGTCGCGCGTCGATCCGGAGACGTAGTCGCAGAGGTAGAAGTGCACGGTCTTGAAGACGCGGCGGCCGCTGCGGCGGTACCAGTACGTGACGTCGCCGAGCGGCTCCCGGACGGTCGCCACGACGCCGGTCTCCTCCCGCACCTCGCGCGCGGCCGTCTGCTCGCCGCTCTCGCCGGGGTTGGGGCCGCCCTTCGGCAGCCCGGTGACGCGGCGCTTGCCCGCGGGGGTGATCACGAGCACCTCGCCGTCGCGCATCACGACGCCGCCGAACGACGTCTCGCGGATGTGGTGGCGGTCAGTAGACATAGCCCTGGAGCGCGGCAGGATCGTGAACGGTGAGGCGGCCGCGGCCCTGCGAGATCACCCCGGCGCGCTCGAGCACGGCGAGGAAGCGCGACGCGGACTCGCGCGAGGAGCCGGCCAGCTTGGCGAGGTCGGCCTGGGTGGCGACGACCGGTACGTCGCGCTCGTCGGCGCCCTCGGCGCGGGCCTGCTCGACGAGCTGCTCGAGCACGGCCGCGACGCGGCTCTGGACGGTCTGGAACGACTGGCTCGCGAGCCGCTCGTTGGCCGCGCGCAGGCGGCGGCCGAGCGAGATCACGAGCTTGACCGCGATCTCCGGGTGCTGGCGCATCAGGCGCCGCATGTCGCCGCCCAGGATGCCGAGCAGCTCGAGCCGGTCCGTCGCCTCGACGGTGGCCGAGCGGCGCTCGTCGTCGAACATCGCGAGCTCGCCGAAGATGTCTCCGGGCCCGAAGATCGCGAGCGTGATCTGGCGGCCGTCCGCGTGCTCGCGGATCGCGCGCGCGTGGCCGGCGTCGACGACGTAGCACGTGTCCGAGTCGTCGCCCTCGCGAAAGACGGACTCGCCGGCGGCGAACCGGCGCGGCACCGTCACCTCGGCGACGTGCCGCAGATCCTCGTCGGCGAGCTCGTCGAACACGGGCACCCGCCCCAGCAGTGCAGCCGTCTGCTCAAGGCTGGCGGGCATCTCGGCCCGCAGCATGCCACAGTCAGGCCAGGTCGAGCGAACGCTCGCGGCGGCGCCGGACGACGACCCGGTGGGCGAGCCACGCGAGCAGCCACAGCGCCAGCAGCGGGAGCAGCACGGCCGCGGCGATGACCGCGACGCCGGCCGCGACCTCGAGCACGCGCAGGCCGTCGTCGAAGGCGTCGCCCGGCGTCCAGGCGCCCTCGTCGACCCCGCCGGCGGGCAGGAGCTCGACGCGCAGGTTGGCGAAGTTCGCGCGGTTGCGCACGCGCCTCAGCGAGCCGCGGGCGGCGGCGATCTCGCGCGAGACGATCGCCAGCCGCGCGCGGATGCTCTCGGTCTCGTTGACGGTGTCGGCGGCCGCGAGCTGGCGGAGCAGGCTCTCGCGCTCGGTGCGGGCGTCGGTCAGCCGCTCGCGCGCGGACACGACCGTCGACGTGATGTCGAGCGAGCTGCGCGACAGGTTGCGCACGCGACCGAGCCGCGACAGCCGCTCGATCGCGGTGTCGAGCTGCCCGGTCGGCACGCGCAGCAGGAGGTCGCCGCCGCTCGAGCTGGCGATCGAGGAGCGCGCCACGAAGCCGCCGAGGTCGGCGGCCACGTCGGCGACGCGGCCGGCCACGCGGTCGAGCTGCCGTCGCGGCGCGGACAGCGTGAGCTGGGCCGAGCGCTGGACGTTGCGTCGGCCGCGAGAGTCGGAGTTCGGGTCGCCGCTCGCACGCTGCTTCGTGGCGACGTCGGGCGCGAGCTCCGTTCCTGTGCTCGCGCCGCCCGACGACTCGTCGGCGCCGCCCCCGGAGTCCTCGCTCCCGACCATCGGCGCCAG
This sequence comes from uncultured Solirubrobacteraceae bacterium, assembly GCA_963838655.1. Lineage (GTDB taxonomy): Bacteria > Actinomycetota > Thermoleophilia > Solirubrobacterales > Solirubrobacteraceae > DASSUW01. The sequence goes on from CAWIRW010000011.1 coordinate 73,448, forward strand.
CGCTTCGCTGCCGCCGCCCCCTTCGGAGTCATCGCCGCCCTTCGGCAGGGCGGCGATCAGTGCGATCGGCGAGAGGAGCACCAGGACCGCGAGCACCGGCGCCGCGTGCCGCACCCACTGCCAGTCGCGCCGCTTGCGCGGGCGGGCTGGAAAGCGGGCCTGCACACGGCGGTCGAGCTGGGCGGTCCAAGCCGGCGCCGGCTCGGGCCGGTCGTCGCGCAGCAGCAGCGCGAGCTCGGCGAGCTCGGCGTGGTCGGGGTCGACGGGCCGGCCGGCGAGCGCGGCGTCCACGGCCTCCAGCTCGGCGGCCTCAGGAGCGGTCATCGAGGGCCTCCCGGAGGGTGGTCAGGGCACGGTGAAGGCGGGTGCCGGCGTTCGAGACGCTGATGCCGAGCACGTCGGCCAGCTCGGCGTTGTCGAGCCCGGCGTGGAACTTGAGCGCGATCACCTCGCGCTCGCGCGCGGGCAGGTCGGCGAGCGCGGTGCGGACCGCGGCGCGGCGCAGCGCGAGCTCGGCCTCGTCGTCGGGGCCGGCGGCGTCGCTCACCGGCTCGGTCGCGAGGGCGGCCGTGCGGCGGCGCTTGCGCAGCTCGTCGAGCGCGGCGTTGCGCGCGATGCCGAACAGCCACGCGCGCTCGCTGCCGCGCCGCGAGTCGAACTTCGCCCGCTTGCGGAACGCGCGCTCGAACGCCTGCGCGGTGACGTCCTCCGCCGCGCCGCGGTCGTGCAGCAGCGTGGTCACGTAGGCGAACACGTCGTCCCTCGCCGCGCGGTACAGCGCGTCGAAGTCGAGCGCGATGCGGGCCGGTGCGGTCGCGGGGACGGTCATCGCCGAGTTCACACGCCTACTACGGCGCCGGGCGCCAGTTCATCACGCGCGCCCGCGCACCCGCAGGTGAGCGGCGCTCCCCGCGAGGTCGCGCGACGGGATCTCGGCGGCGACGCTGCGCGGCGTGGCGTCAGCCGAAGAGCCGGGGATCGTTTGTGATCACGCCGGTGACGCCCATGGCCTCGAGCCGCCGGATCCGCGCGGCGTCGTCGACCGTCCAGACGTACAGCTCCCCGCCCGCGTCGCCCACGGTGCGCACGAGCCGCTCGGTCACGAGCCGCCAGTGGGCCATCAGCGCGTCACAGCGCCCGGCCTCGATGTGGGCGCGGGCCAGCGGCGGCAGCCGCCGGCGCATGCGCAGCAGCAGCGCCCACGCCGGGACCGCCCACAGCGGCGAGGCGGCGTAGTCGCGCCGCACGCGCGGCACCGACCAGCCGAGCCGCAGTCGCGGCTCGAGCGCGCGGATCTTCACCAGCGAGCGCATGTACTGCGTGGACACGAGCGTGCGCTCGACCAGGCCGTGCTCGCGCAGCGCGTCCACCACGCGCGTCTCGTAGCCGGGGATCTTGAGGTCCACGTCCAGCTCGACGCCGGTGAACGGGGCCGAGGCGAGGTGTGCGAGCCCCTCCTCGAGCGTCAGCGCCTGCGACAGGTCGTGCTCGTAGTCGTGCGAGAGCAGCAGCCGTCCCTCGGACGGCCGCCGCCAGTCCTCGGGCAGCACGTCGAACTCGATCATGTCGACGGCGTGCGCAAGCGCAGCGTCGAACGACGCCGCGGTGTTGCCGGGCGCGATGTGATCGGCCCCCTTGTGGCCGATTCGCCTCAGTCTCAGTGTTGACAGCTCGGACACCAGAACGTGGTCCGATTATCGTCACCCTGGCCGCGGGCCTTGACGAGCGCCGGCGGCCCGCAGCGCGGGCAGGGGCGCCCGGCGGCGGAGTAGATCCGCCGCCACATGTCCTGCCTGCCGTCCGCCGCGGAGCGCTGCATGCGCGTGCGCGTCTCGCGCACGATCGTCAACGCCTCCTCGTCGCTCACCTGCCCGACGGCGCGCCACGGGTCGACCCCCGCGGCGAAGCAGCCCTCGACCTTCCACAGGTTGCCGATGCCGGCGATCGTCCGCTGGTCGAGCAGGGCGTCGCCGATCCCGCGCGTCGGGTCGTCGTGGCGGAGGCGGTGCAGGAACCGGTCCTCGTCGAGCTCGTCCGCGAGGATGTCCGGGCCGAGGCCGGCCAGCCGCTGGTCGAACCGCGTGCGCGACTCGGTCATCAGCTCGAGCACCGGCCCCCGGAGCTGGACGACCTCCTGCCCGCCGCGGGTCAGCACGAGCCACGCGCTATGCGGCAGCGGTCGGCCGGCCTCGCGTACGCGCCAACCGCCGGTCATGCGCAGGTGCGAGTGAATCACGAGCCCGCCCTCGAAGCGCAGGAAGAGGTGCTTGCCGTGGGCGTCCACCGAGCGCACCGCCTGGCCGCCGAGCCGCTCGGGCCAGCGGTCGCGCCCGAAGCGCGGATGCGGGGTCGAGATCGCGTCCGGCACATGACCCTCCAGGACGGGGCGGATGCGCCGCGCGGCGTAGTGGATCGTGTCTCCTTCGGGCACTCATCTGAGAGTAGGGGTGAAGGGACCTCGTCCATGCGCCGATTAACAAGTTCGTGCGGTCATGGTCGTCACGCGTCTCCCTGCTCGGACGGTTCACCGTCATGGGCCTGCTCGTGGTCACCGCGCTCGGCATCGGGCTCGGGCTCGTGCTCAAGCGCCAGCTCGAGCAGCGCGCACTCGAGCGCGCCGTGCAGCAGGCGCAGATGCTCACCCAGCTCGGCTTCCAGCCCCACCTGAGGGGCGGCGACCTGCGCTACCCCGTCTCGCTCGAGCGCCTCGAGCAGCTCGATCGCCTGGTCGGCAAGCGCTTCTTCGCCGACTCCGGGATCCGCACGGTCAAGCTGTTCAACGGCGACGGGCGGCTCGTCTACTCGGACGACCGCACGAGCATCGGCGACCGCGCCTTCCGCGGCGGCAACGTCTACACCGCGCTCGAGGGCACGGCGGTCAGCGACCTCGACGAGGGCACCGACGATGTCGGGACCGGCGCGCGGGTGCTCGAGGTCTACATGCCGGTCCGGCTGAGCCCCAGTGGCGAGCCGGCCGGCGTGCTCGAGCTCTACCTCTCCTATGAGCCCGTGGCCGAGACGATCCGCGCCGACGTCACGCAGGTGTTCCTGCTGCTCGCCGGCGGGCTCGTGTTCCTCTTCGGCGCGCTCTACCGGATCGTGGCGCGCGCCTCGCGCCAGCTGCGCCACCAGGCGCTGCACGACGCGCTCACCGACCTGCCCAACCGCACGCTCCTGCACCGCCGTGCCGAGCGCACCCTGCGCGGCGACGGCCTCGGCGCGATGCTGCTGATCGACCTCGATCGCTTCAAGGAGGTCAACGACACGCTGGGGCACGACCACGGCGACGAGCTGCTGATCGAGGTCGCGGGCCGCCTGCAGGCCGCGCTCCGGCGTGGCGACACGCTCGCCCGGCTCGGCGGCGACGAGTTCGCGGTCCTGCTCGACGGCGTGCCCGACCGGAGCGCGGTCGTCGAGCTGGCGATGCGCCTGCAGGACGCCCTGCGCCGCCCGTTCGCCCTCCGCGGCGTGGCCGTGGAGCTCGAGGCGAGCGTCGGCATCGCCCTCTATCCCGAGCACGGCACGACCGTCGGGGTGCTCCTCCAACGCGCGGACGTCGCCATGTACGACGCCAAGCGCGGGCGCCGCGGCGTCGTCACCTACACCGAGGAGCGCGACCCCTACTCCGAGGACCGGCTCGGCCTGCTCGCCGAGCTGCGGCGCGCGCTCTCCTGCGAGGAGCTCGTCCTGCACTACCAGCCCAAGGTCGACCTCGCGTCCGGCGCTGTCATCGGGGTCGAGGCGCTCGTGCGCTGGCAGCACCCCACCCGCGGGCTGCTGCCGCCGGACGAGTTCGTGCCGCTGGCCGAGCGCACGGGTGCGGTCGCCGACCTCACGCGCTGGGTCATCGACGCCGCGCTGGCTCAGCACCGCGCCTGGCGCGACGCCGGCATCGACCTGCCCGTGGCGGTCAACCTCGCCGCGGCGAACGTGGTCGACCTGACGCTGCCCGAGCGGATCGTCGAGCTGCTCGCGCGTCACGAGGTCGACGGCGACCGGCTCGAGTGCGAGATCTCCGAGCACACGGTGATGGCCGACCCGGTCCGCGCCGCCGAGGTGCTCGACCGCCTGCGGGGCCTGGGCGTCCGGATCTCGCTCGACGACTTCGGGACCGGCCACTCGTCGCTCGCCTACCTCAAGCGGCTGCCGCTCGACGAGGTCAAGATCGACCGCTCGTTCGTGGCCGGGATGGCCGAGGACGAGAACGATGCGGTGATCGTGCGCTCGACGATCGACCTCGCGCGCAACCTCGGGCTCGCGGTCGTCGCCGAGGGTGTGGAGTCGGCGGAGATCATGCACGACCTGGCGGCGCTGAGCTGCGACACGGCCCAGGGCTTCCACGTCTCCCGTCCGCTGCCGGCCGACGCGCTCGTCGCCTGGCTGCGCGATCAGGCTGTCAGCGTGAGCTTGCGCGGACCGGCGCGGAAGCCGAGCTCCAGCAGCGCAGCCTCGTAGGGCGAGCCGACCACGGGCTCGCCGTTGACCCGTTCGACGGCGAGGCGCCGCACGCGGCCGCGCTGGACCGCCTCGACGAGCGCGTCGAGGCTGGGCGCGATGCGCGGGTCGTCCTCGGCGACGAGGAACTGGAGCCCACGGCCGCCGCGCTCGACGTAGAGCACGGGCTCCGAGCCGGCGAGCACCACGTAGGCGCCGGCGGTGCGCTGCGGCGTCCGGTTCTCGGTCTTCGGCCACTTCAGCGCCGCGCCGTACGGCTGCGCGGGGTCGGTGGCGGCGAGCACGACGGGCGGCGCCTCGTCGTCGTCACGCTGCGCCCGCAGTCGCTCGACCGCGCCCGGCAGCGCGAACTGCGCGCCGCCGAGGCCCTCGATGAAGTAGCCGCGGCGGGCGACGCCGATCGTCTCGAGCGCCGCGAGCGAGTCGTACAGGGAGGAGAAGCCGCCGGGGATGCCCTCGGCGAGCACCTGCTCGCGGGTGACGATGCCGTACCGCTCGAGCAGCAGCTCGGCCTGGGCCCGCCGGCGCGCCGCGGGATCGTCGCCCGTGAACAGCGATGCCGTGAGCGACCAGCGACCTTGGACGGTCGGCTGCGCTCCACGGCGGCGGGCGGAGAACGAGCGCCGCCGCTCGGCGCGCGCCTTCTGGCTCCACGGCGCGGCCGCGGTCAGCTTCGGCGAGCGCAGCGGCGCCCACGCGTCGTTGGTCACCTCTCCGGCCCAGACGAGGTCCCACAGCGCCTCCACCAGCTCCTCGGTCGGCATCCCCGGGACGTCCGTGAGCAGGTCGGTGAAGAACGCGGCGCCCTGTGCCAACCGGGCGCGTAGCGCGTCGTGGACGCCGCCCTCCGGAGCCGGCTGCGCCGGCGGCGCTCCCAGCAGCGCGGCGTCCTCGCGGAAGTAGACCGCGACCCGGCCCGAGCGCCGGCCGATCGACCCGGCGCCGACCCAGACGACCTCGCCCGACGCGCACAGCTGGTCGAGCCACGACGGCGAGTAGGCGCCGACGCGGCGCGGCAGCACGTCGCGCTCCCACACGTCGATCGGCAGCGCCAGGCCCTGGAGCGGCACCAGCACGTCGCGCAGGCGGTCGATGCCCGCGCCCGAGGGCGGGTGGCGGTCGACGCCCTGCCAGCTCGGCATGAAGCGCGCCAGCGCGCGCTGGTCGGCGGGCTCGATCTCCTTGCGCAGCGCCGCCAGCGACGCGCGCCGCAGGCGGCGCAGCACCTCGGGGTCACACCACTCGCGCTGCGTGCCGCCCGGCCGCAGCTCACCGCGCACCAGCTCGCCGGCGCGCTCGAGCCCGGCGAGCACGGGCGTGAGGTCGAGCCCGTAGCGCGCCTTCAGCACGTCGCTCTCGAACGGGCCGTGCGTGCGGGCGTAGCGGCGCGCGAGCCGCTCCATCGCGTCCGGCACGTCGTCGAGGAACACCTCCGGGAGCCCGGACGGCGGCACGGACCCAAGCGCGTCGCGGTAGAGGCCGGCGTCCTCGGCCGCGATCCAGCGCGGCTCACCGCCCACACGCAGGCGCACGGCGCGCCGCTCGGCGGCGAGCTGCTCGAGCCAGGCCTCGGCCTGGGCGCCGCGGAGGCGGGCCTCGTCGAGCGTGAGGTCGCCGACCCGGCGCAGCACGTCGTGCATGGCGTCGACGCTGTCTGCGCGAGTGCGCTCGGACAGGCGCTGGAGGTCGGCCTCGACCTGCTCCAGCGCGGCAGGGTCGATCAGGTCGCGCAGCTCCTCCTGGCCGAGCAGCTCGCGCAGCAGGTCGCGGTCGAGCGCGAGGGCGGCCGCGCGGCGCTCCGCGTTCGGCGTGTCGCCCTCGTACATGTACGTGGCGACATAGTCGAACAGCAGTGAGGAGGCGAACGGCGAGGCGGTCGGCGTCTCGACCTCGACGAGGCTGCGCTCGCGCGAGTGCAGGGAGCGCAGCAGCTCCTGCAGGCCGGGGACGTCGAGCACGTCGCGCAGGCACTCGCGGTAGGTCTCGAGCACGATCGGGAACTGGGCGTAGCGCTTGGCGACCTCGAGCAGCGACTGGCTCTTGAGGCGCTGCTGCCACAGCGGTGTGCGCTTGCCGGGGTAGGCGCGCGGGATCAGCAGCGCACGGGCGGCGTTCTCGCGGAAGCGGGCGCCGAAGAGGGCGCTGCCGCCGAGCTCGCCGACCACCAGGTCCTCGAGCTCGTCGGGCTCGATCATCACCAGCTCCGCGCCAGGCGGCTCGTCGGCGTCGGGCAGGTGGACGATGATCCCGTCGTCCGACCAGATGGTGTCGGACTCGAGGCCGAACGTCTCGCGGATGCGCGCGCTGAGCGCGAGGCCCCAGGTGGCGTGCACGCGCCCGCCGTAGGGAGACAGGATGCAGAGCCGCCAGTCGCCGATCTCGTCGCGGAAGCGCTCGATCACCACCGTGCGGTCGCTGGGGATCACACGTGTGGCGGCCTGCTGCTCGCGCAGGAACTCGACGAGGTTGGTCGCGGCCAGGGGGTCGAGGTGGTACTCCGCCTGCAACGTTGCGGGGTCCTCGTCGACGGCCCAGCGGGCGAACGCGCCGATCGCCTCGCCCAGCTCGCGCGGGCGGCCGAGGCCGTCGCCCTTCCAGAACGGCACGGCGGCGGGGACGCCGGGCGCGGGCGTGACGATCACGCGGTCGCGCGTGATCTCCTCGATCCGCCAGCTCGACGCGCCGAGCAGGAACGCCTGGCCGGGGCGCGCCTCGTAGACCATCTCCTCGTCGAGCTCGCCGACGCGGCGGCCGTCGGGCAGGTTGACGGAGAACAGCCCGCGGTCGGGGATCGTGCCGGCGTTGGTGATGGCGAGCGCCCGCGAGCCCTTGCGGGCGCGGATCGTTCCCGCTACGCGATCCCACACGATGCGGGCGCGCAGCTCGCCGAACTCCTCGGAGGGGTAGCGGCCGTCGAGCATGTCGAGCACGTTCTCGAGCTGGGCCCGCGAGAGCTCGGCGTACGAGTGCGTGCGGGTGGCGAGGGCGTGCAGCGCGTCGACCTGGATCCCGTCCTCGGCGGCGGCCGCCATCGCGACGATCTGCTGGGCGAGCACGTCGAGCGGGTTGCGGGGCACGACGGTGGTCTCGATCTCGCCGTTGCGCATGCGCTGGGCGACGACCGCGCACTCGAGCAGGTCGGCGCGGAACTTGGGGAAGATGCGGCCCTTGCTGACGTCGCCGACGTTGTGGCCGGCGCGGCCGATGCGCTGCAGTCCGGCGGTGACCGACTTCGGGGACTCGACCTGCAGCACGAGGTCGATCGCACCCATGTCGATGCCCAGCTCGAGGCTCGAAGTCGCCACCAGGCAGGGCAGCTCTCCCGCCTTCAGCAGGTCCTCGACCACGAGGCGCTCCTCGCGGGCCAGCGAACCGTGGTGCGCGCGGGCGATGTGTTCGTCGGCGAGCTCGTTGAGCCTGAGGGCGAGGCGCTCGGCGCCGCGGCGGTTGTTGACGAAGATCAGCGTCGAGCGGTGCTGCTTGACGAGCTCGAGCAGCTTGGGGTAGATCGCCGGCCAGATCGAATTGCGCGTGCCCTCCTGGCCGGTGCCCTCGAACGGATCGAGGGTGACTTCGCTCTCCGGCTCGACCATGCTGTCGACGGGCACGTGGACTTGCAGGTCGAGCGGCTTGCGCACGCCGGTGTCGACGATCGTGCACGTGCGCTTGGGGCCGACGAGGAAGCGGCCGACCTCCTCGAGCGGGTTCTGCGTGGCCGACAGCCCGATCCGCTGAACCTCCTGGCCCGCCGCCTCGGCGAGCCGCTCGAGCGTCAGCGCGAGGTGCGCCCCGCGCTTGGTCTGCGCGACGGCGTGGATCTCGTCCACGATCACCTGCTCGGTGCCGTCGAAGATCTTCGCCGCCTGGCTGGTGAGCATCAGGTACAGCGACTCCGGCGTGGTGATGAGGATGTCCGGCGGGTGGCGGACCATGTCGCGCCGATCCTTCTGCGGCGTGTCGCCGGTCCGGATCGCGACCTTGACGTCGGCGCCGATGCCGCGGATCGGCGCGCGCAGGTTCTTCTCCACGTCGTAGCTGAGCGCCTTCAGCGGCGACACGTACACGAGCCGGGTGCGATCCGCGGTGGGCTCCTTCACGAGCCGGTCGAGCGCCCACAGGAACGCGGCCAGCGTCTTGCCCGAGCCGGTGGGCGCGGAGATCAGCGTGTGCTGCCCTGTCGCGATCGCCGGCCACGCCTGCTCCTGGGCGGGCGTGGGGGCGTCGAAGGCCCGGGCGAACCACTCACGAACCTGCGGAGTGAAGGCAGTGAGCGGCACCTATTGAAGGGTACGAGCGGCGAGGTGCGGTGGGCTCGTGCTGGCCGCACTGTTTGCGGCCGTGTGACGCCGGCGAACGTCAACGGCGGCTGGGTAGGGAGGCTGGGGTGTTGGCCGGCGCGCGGGGAAGATGCGCGCGGTGGGCGGGCGGATCGCGAAATCCGTGAAGTTACCCCCGGAAACCGACGGTAACTGCACGAGGTTCGCGCCGTCGCCGGCCACGTCGGCTCCCTCACCCTCCCTACCCAGCCGCAGTTGACGTTGACGTTCGCCGGCGTCACACGGCCGCAGGCTCGACGATCGTGTGCCGCCGGGCCACCGCGAGGGCCGTGCCGACCGCGGCGATGGCGCCCGCGGCGAGGAACGCGGTTCGCCAGCTCGCGGCCTCGACGATCACGCCCGCGAGTGCGGAGCCGATCGCGATCCCTCCCACGAACGCCGTGACCGGCCAGGTGTAGGCCTCGGTGCGCGCGCCTTCGGGTGCGACCCAGCCGACCAGCTCGTTGCGGGTCGCGAGCAGCGGCGCGATGAACATCCCCGCCGGGATCACGAGCAGCGCCATCACGAGGACGGAGGGCGCGGCGGCGAGTGGGAGCAGCCCGATCGGCACGAGCGCCGTGACCACGAGGTGGACGCGGCCGAGCGGCGGCCGGTTGGGCAGCGCGCCGTAGACGAGACCGCCGGCGGCGCTGCCGAGCGACCAGATGGCGAGCAGGATGCCGGCGGTGGCCGCGGCGCCGTAGGCGTCGCCGAATGCCGGCAGCGTGACCTCGCAGATCCCGATGCCGACGCCTGCGGGCAGCGAGGTGAGCACGAGCGTGCGCACGCCCGGCGACGCGAGCGCGCCGAGGGCGCCGGTGCGCGGCCGGTCGGGGTCAGGGCGCATCGCCCGGCTCGGCGGCAGCGCAGTGAAGGCGATCGTGCCGACGACCACGCTCGTGGCCGAGACCGCGAGTGCGGCCTGCGGCTCCAGGACGGTCGCCACCACTGCCGTGAGCAGCGGCCCGAGCACGAAGATCAGCTCGATCAGCACCGAGTCGAGCGCGTAGGCGGGCTGCAGCAGCTCCGGCCGCTCGCGCAGCAGCGACGGCCACATCGAGCGCAGGACCGACGACGTCGGCGGGATCGCGAACCCCGCCAGCACGCCGCACGCGAACAGCGCCGCGCCCGGCGCGCCCGCCTCGGTGCCGGCGACGAGCGCCCCTAGCGCGCCGGCATGGACGAAGCCGAGCGGGACCAGTACGCGCCGTTGCCCGAACGCGTCCACCAGCCGCCCCTGGATCGGCGCGCCGATCCCGCTGCCGGCCGCCAGCGCACCCGCGACCGCCCCGGCGATCGCGAACGAGCCGCGCTCAGCGCGCAGGTACAGCACGATCGCCAGCGCGTTGATCCCGATCGGGAAGCGCGCCAGCAGCGTCGCCGCGATCAGTGCCGCCACGTGCGGCACGCGCAAGACCGCCGCGTACCGGCTCACGAGCTGGGCGGGGACGACGCGCGGGGGCTGGCGAGCTCTCGGGCGCGGGTCAGCACTGCGTCCATCATGGCGGGCGTCAGCTCGTGCGCACCGAGGTCGTCGGCGACCGGCACGAGTGCGCCGGCTTCGGCGACTTCTAGCCCTGTAGTCTCAGCCGGCGCGTTCCGGTGAGCTCCTACTTCGACTACCCGACCGACGGGCCCGCCGAGAGCGATCTGACGTTCCTGGCCGATCGGGGCGAGGCCGACTGGGCGATCGTGCTCGACCACACCGAGGCGCGGCGCTTCTCGGCCGGCGAGGAGGTCATCCGGGCCGGTGACGACGACCGCGCGCTGTACCTGCTTACCGCCGGCAGCCTCGCGGTCCCCTCGGGCGCGGCGTTTCGCACGATCGACGCGCCGTCGGTCGTCGGCGAGGTCGCGTTCCTGGACGGCGGCAAGCGCTCGCTCACGCTCGTGGCCACGACCGACGGCGAGCTGCGGCGCCTCGGCCTCGACTCGTTCGACACGCTGGCCGGCCGCCATCCCGAGCTCGCGCGAGCGATGCTGTTCGACCTCGGGCGGATCGTCTCGCTGCGCCTGCGCTTTCTCACCGAGCTGATCGAGGACGGCGTCAACTGATGGGTGCGGGCCGTGCCGCGGACCCGTTCCCCGACTTCACCAAGATCCGCGATCCGGTTCCGCAGCCGGTCTGGCGCGCTGCCCGGATCGCATCGGTCGCGTTCCTGCTGTCCGTCTGTGCGTTGCTGCTCGCCGACCCGGGGGCCGGCCTGGACCTGTGGTGGGAGCTGCTCGTCCCGCTGCTGCCGCTGGTGTGGTTCGTCGCCCCGGGCCTGTGGCGCAACGTGTGCCCGCTCGCCGCGACGAACCAGATCCCGCGCGTGCTCGGCTTCACGCGCGGGCTGACCGCGCCGGCCTGGTTTCGCACCTACGCGCCGCTGGTGGGGATCGCGGCCTTCCTGGCCGCCGTGTTCTCGCGCCCGGTCCTGTTCGAGGACTCGGGAACGGCGACCGCCGCGCTGATCGGCGGCGCGCTCGTCGCGGCGTTCGCGGGCGGCCTCGTGCTCAAGGGCAAGAGCGGCTGGTGCTCGTCGCTGTGCCCGATGCTCCCGGTCCAGCGGCTGTACGGCCAGACGCCGTTTGCGAACGTGCCCAACTCGCACTGCCGCCCGTGCCTCGGCTGCACGAAGAACTGCTTCGACTTCAACCCCAAGGTCGCGTTCCTGGCCGACGTCCACGACGGCGATCGTCAGTGGAGCGCCACCCGGAAGCTGTTCGCGGGCGCCTTCCCGGGGCTGGTGATCGCGTTCTTCACGGCGCCTGAGCCGGACGCCGCCGGCGAGCACTTCGCGCTGATGGCGCTCGCCGTCGGCGCGAGCGCGGGATCGTTCCTGGCGCTCGAGGCGCTGGTGCCGGCCAGCACGCCCAAGCTCGCCGCCCTCTACGGCGCCGCGGCCATCAACCTCTTCTACTGGTGGGCCGCTCCGGGCCCGGACTGGATCGCCTGGCCGCTGCGGGCCGCGGTGCTGGCGCTGACCGTGGTCTGGCTGCGCCGGACCTTCGCCAAGGAGCGGCTGTTCCTCGAGCGCAAAGGGCTGCCGACGCCGCCGCGGGCGGCCCGGCTCGGCTTCGGCGCGCGCGCCGCGCTGCGCGCCCCGTCCGAGGCCGAGGTCACGTTCGAGGGCGGGCCGCGGATCCTCGCCAAGCCGGGCACGCCGCTGCTCGAGCTGGCCGAGACGGCCGAGCAGCCGATCGAGGCCGGCTGCCGGATGGGCGTCTGCGGCGCCGACCCCGTGTGCGTGGTCGATGGGATGGACAACCTCTCACCCGTCGCGAGCGACGAGCAGGCGACGCTCGAGCGCCTCGGGCTCGACCCCGCGCACAACCGGATGGCCTGCTGCGCGCGCGTCCGCGGTCCGGTCACGGTGTCGACGACCCCGCGCCGCGACTCCAACGTCGTCGTCGCGATCGACTTCCCGTTCGACCCGGCCGTCGAGCGCGTGGTCGTGATCGGCAACGGCATCGCGGGCGTGACCGCCGCCGACCACGTGCGCCGCCGCCACCCGGACTGCGCGATCGACGTCGTCGCCGCCGAGCCGCACCCGCTCTACAACCGGATGGGCATCTCGCGGCTGATCTACGGGCGCTCGGCGATGGTCGGCCTGCACCTGCTGCCGGACGCCTGGTACGACGACAACCGGATCACCTGCTGGCTCAACACGCGCGCGCAGGAGATCGACCGCGGGGCGGGCGAGGTCGTGCTCGGCACCGGCGAGCGTCTCGTCTACGACCGGCTGATCCTCGCCACCGGGTCGGAGGCGTTCGTGCCCGAGATCCCCGGCTTCGGCGGTCCGGGCACGTTCGTGCTGCGCACCGCGTCCGACGCGCTCGCGGTCCGCGAGTACGTGCAGGAGGCCGGCGCGCAGCACGCGGTGGTGGCGGGCGGCGGCCTGCTCGGCCTCGAGGCTGCGTATGCGCTGCTCAAGCTCGGCTTGCGGACGACCGTGCTCGAGCGCCGCTCGCACCTGCTCCAGCGCCAGCTCGACGAGCGCGCGGGCGAGCTGCTGCGCGGCTACCTGGCCAACCTCGGGATCGACGTCCTGCTGGAGGCGGAGACCGCCTCGCTCGACGCCGATCCGCAGCTGCGCGCGGTGCATCTCGCCGACGGCCGGAGCGTCGACGCCGACGCGTTCCTCGTCGCCGCGGGGATCTCGCCGTCGACCGGCCTCGCGCGGAGCGCCGGCCTCGACGTCGCCCGCGGCGTGCTGGTCGACGACGAGCTCCGCACGTCGGACCCGCGGATCTTCGCGGCCGGCGACCTGGCCGAGTGGCGCGGCTCGCTGCTCGGCCTGTGGCCGGTCGCGGTCGAGCAGGCCGAGGTCGCGGCCGAGAACGCTGTTGGCGGCTCGCGCGCGTATGCGGGAACGCTCCCGGTGACGATGCTCAAGGTGGTCGGCGTCGAGCTGCTGTCGATCGGCGCGATCAGCGGGCCGGATGAGCAGGTCGACGTCGACGCCGCGTCGCTGCGCTACCGCAAGCTCGTGCTCGACGACGACGGGCGCGCCGTCGGCGGGATCCTGCTCGGCCACCCGGAGCACGTGCAGGCGGTGACCGCGGCGGTCCGCGAGTCGCGCCCGCTCGCGGAGATCGCCGGCTTCTGAAGCCGCTACAGCCTGGCGAGCTCTCGTGCGCGGGTCAGCACGGCGTCCATCATGGCGGGGGTCAGCTTGCCGGTGAACGTGTTCTGCTGGCTCGGGTGGAAGGAGCCGACGAGCGCGAAGCGGCCGTTGTGCGCCTCCGCGCCGTGGCCGAACCGCGGCAGCGGGCGGGGTGCGGCGATGCCCCAAGCGAACGCGCCGAGGCAGACTACGACCCGCGCCCGCACGAGCAGCGCGAGCTCGCGCTCGAGCCACTCGGCGCAGTTGTCGCGCTCGGAAGGGAGCGGCTTGTTGGCCGGCGGCGCGCAGCGCACGGCGGCGGTGATGAAGCAGTCGTGCAGCTCCAGCCCGTCGTCGCGGTGCGTCGAGGTCGGCTGGTTCGCGAAGCCCGCCCGATGCAGCGCGGCGTACAGGAAGTCGCCGGAGCGGTCGCCGGTGAACATGCGGCCCGTGCGGTTGGCGCCGTGGGCGGCCGGGGCGAGTCCGAGCAGGACGACGCGCGCCGCCGGGTCGCCGAACCCCGGGATCGGTCGCCCCCAGTAGTCCCAGTCGCGGAACGCCGCCCGCTTCTCGCGAGCCACCTGCTCGCGCCACGCGACGAGTCGCGGGCAGCGGCGGCACTCGACGATCTCGGCCTCGAGCGCTCGTAGCGCGCTCACGGCGGCGAGCCGGCGGCCAGCAACCCGAGGGTCAGCCGCTCGATGACCGGCTCGAGGTCCCGGATGTCCTCCGGGACGCCGGTGCGGATCTGACGCGAGGCGAGCTCGACCACCGCACCGGTGATCGCGTACGCGTCGTGGGGCGAGCCCAGCAGCGGCGTGGCGCCACGCGCGGCGTCCTGCTCGTTGAGCTCCGCGAGGTACTGGGCGACCGCCTCGAGCGCGCGGTCGCGGTGCTCCATCGCCCGCGGCCCGGCGCCGACGATCTCCACCAGCAGCGTCTGGGAGTCGTCGGGAAACTCGGCGAGCGTCCCCAGGAACGCGCCCAGCGTCACGCGCACGCGCGCTCGCGGATCGTCGGCCGGCGTCTCGTCGGCAGCCTCGCGCATGACGTTCAGCACGTCGCGCAGGCCGACGTCGAAGAGCGCGATGATGCACTCCTCCTTGTTGGCGAAGTGCTCGTAGAACGTGGCCTTCGACATGCCGGCCTCGCGCGCGATCGCCTCGGCGGTGGCGTCGGCGTAGCCGAGGCGGGCGAAGACGGCCGATGCGGCCGCGAACAGCCGGCCGCGCTGGCGGGTCTGGCGGACCTCCAGCGGCGGGGCGTGGCGCCCTCGCGGCACCGTCGGACGTTCCTGCACGAGGCCGATACTAGGATTTCGTCGGCATGAAGGCCGCAGTCCCCGTCATCGCCGTCCTCGCCGCGCTCGTGTTCGCGGGCTGCGGCGCCCAGTCTCAGGGCGAATCGTCCGTCGACAGCTTCCGCGGCGAGGAGCGCAACGTCGCCCAGAAGATCGAGGATCTCCAGGAGGCGGGCGAGGGTCGCAACCCGGAGGACATCTGCGCCGACATCCTCGCGGCCAGGCTCGTCGACGAGCTCGAGGAAGCCGGCAGCGACTGCCAGCAGGAGATGCAGAAGGCGATCGACGACGCCGACGACTTCGAGCTCGAGGTGCTCGACGTGACGGTCACCGGCACGACGGCCACCGCCCGCGTGCGGCGCGGCGACGACGGGCCGACGCAGACGATGCAGTTCACGCAGGAGCGCGACGAGTGGCGCGCGACCGCGCTCAGCTGAGCGCGCGGCCGTACTGGCGCTCGTAGTACGCGCGGTAGTCGCCCGAGCGGATCGGCTCCCACCACGGGCGGTTGTCGCGATACCAGCCGACCGTGCGCTCGAGCCCGTCGGCGAAGCGCACCTGCGGCTCCCAACCCAGCGCGCGCGCCTTCTCCGAGCCGAGCGAGTAGCGGCGGTCGTGGCCGGGGCGGTCGGTCACGTACTCGATCAGCGACTCGTCGGCGCCCGTGTACTCGATGATCCGCTTGACGACCTCGATGTTGGGCGCCTCGTCGGGCCCGCCGACGTTGTAGACCTCACCCGGATCCCCGCGCTCGAGCACGGTCCCGATCCCGCGCGCGAAGTCCTCGACGTAGATCCAGTTGCGCACCTGCATGCCGTCGCCGTAGACCGGCAGCGGGTCGCCGTGGAGCGCGTTCAGGACCATCAGCGGGATGAGCTTCTCCGGGTACTGGTACGGCCCGTAGTTGTTCGAGCCGCGGCAGATCAGCGCCTCGAGCCCGAACGTGTGGCGGTAGGAGGCGACGAGCAGGTCGGCGCCCGCCTTGGTAGCCGAATAGGGGGAGGAGGGCTGCAGCGGCGACTCCTCGGTGAACGAGCCCTCCTCGATCGAGCCGTACACCTCGTCGGTCGAGACCTGCACGTACCGCAGCGAGCGCTCGCGCGCGGCTTCGAGCAGGGTGTACGTGCCCTGCGCATGCGTGGTGACGAACGCGTCCGGCTCGGCGATCGAGCGGTCGACGTGCGTCTCGGCCGCGAAGTTGACGATCGCGTCGGCGCCCTCGACGGCCTCGGCCACCGCGGCGGGGTCCTCGATCCCGCCGACCACGAGCCGCACGTCGAGCCCTTCGAGGTTCTCGCGCCGGCCTGCGTACGTGAGCTTGTCGAGCACGGTGACCTCGTCGCCCTGGTCGGCGAGCCGGAGGCGGACGAAGTTGGAGCCGATGAAGCCGGCTCCGCCGCAGACGAGCAGTCTCATTGGGTCGTGACCTCCACGCGGGCGAGATGGGCGCGCAGTCCCTCGCGCCAGTCGGGCAGGACAGGGGCGTCGCGGCGGGTGCTCGCGAGCACGGAGAACGCAGGCCTCGGGGCGGGCCGGCCGAGCTCGGCCGTGGTCTGCGGGAGCACGCGGCACGCGCTGCCGACCTCCTCGAAGGTCGCGCGGGCGAGCTCGAACCACGAGCAGCGGCCGCTCGCCGTGACGTGCAGCACGCCGGTGAGCCGGTCCTCGGCCGCGCTCATCAGGGCGGTGGCCAGGTGGCCCGTGTAGGTCGGCGAGCCGACCTGGTCGTCGACCACGCGCACCTCGTCGCGGTCGGCGCCGAGCCGGCGCATGGTGTCGACGAAGTTGCGTCCGTGGGGGCCGAAGACCCACGCGGTGCGCACGATCGCATGCTCGCCCCCGGCGGCCGTCACGGCGCGCTCGCCGGCGAGCTTGGAGCGCCCGTAGGCGGAGGCGGGGGCCGTCGGCGCGTCCTCGGGGTACGGCTCGCGCGCGGCGCCGTCGAAGACGTAGTCCGTCGAGACGTGGAGGAGGTGAGCGCCGGCCTCGGCCGCGGCGGCGGCCACGTGGCCCGCGCCGTCGCCGTTGACGGCCGTGGCCGCGGCCTCCTCGGCCTCGGCGCCGTCGACGTCGGTCCAGGCCGCGCAGTTGATCACGGCGTCCGGCCGGGCGTCGAGCACGGCCGCGCGCACGGCGGCGGCGTCGGCGATGTCGAGGTCGGCCCGGGCGAGGGCCACGACCTCGTGGCCGGCGTCGTTCGCAGCTGCCACCACGTCGCGGCCGAGCATGCCCGCGGCGCCCGTCACAAGGAGGCGCATGGCCCCAATGAATAGCGCAAGGGGGCGCGCTCAGCCCACTCGAAGGGCCAGAGCGAGCTCGAACCGCGCCTCGGGATCCTCGAGCCGCGCGCCGAACAGCTCGCGCAGCTGGCGCACCCGGTAGCGGACCGTCTGCGGGTGCACGCCCAGCTCGGCGGCGACGGCCTGCACCTGCCCCGGGCGGTCGAGCCACGCCCGCAGCGTCTCGGTCAGCCGCACGCGCGGCCCGTCCGCCAGCGCAGCGAGGGGAGCGAGCCGCGAGGCGGCGAGGTCGGCCGCCAGCCCGCGGTCGGCGGCGAGCAGGAGCGTGGCGAGATGGTCCTCGGCGACCACGAGGCCGCCCGGCGCGCCGCCGGAGACGGCGAGCCGGTACGCGGCGGCCGCCCGCCGCAGGCTGTTCGCGGCCCGCGGCCACGGGACCGTCGGGCCGAGCGCCACGGGCTCGTCGCCGATCTGCGCCGCGAGCTGGCGGCGGCGGCCCGGGGCATCGGGGTCCGGGAGCCAGACGCAGGCGAGGCCGCCCGCGGCGCCGCCGATCGCCGCGCCGCCGAGCCGGCGGGCGAGGCGGATCCCGGAGGCCTCGACGATCTCCTCGCCCGGCACCGCCTCGCCGCGCGCGCCGCCCGGCGGCTCTCCGGCCGCGTCGGCTCCGGCCGCGGTCTCGGCCTCTGCGCACACGAGCGCGGCGACCCGGCGCGGCAGCGGCCACGCCGCGGCCTGCGCCGCCGTACGGACGGCCTCCTCCGAGGCGGGCGGGTGCTGGGCGAGCAGCCGCACGAGCCGCCGGCGCCGGCGCTGGCTCTCGCCCGCGGCGGCCGACTGCTCCTCGGCGTAGCCGTCCGCCGACTCGGCGGAGATCTCGTCGATGTAGGCGAAGATCGCCTCGCCGAGCGAGTACAGGACGTCGGGCGGCAGCTCCGCGGCGGTGCCCGCCTCGACGAACCGCCGCCACGCGAGCCGGGCGCCGACGCGGTAGGCGGCGAGCAGCGCGTCGAGGCTGCGGCCGGCGTGGAACTCGCCGCGCCCCAGGTTCACGTACGTGTCGCGGGCCGGCGTGGCGTCCGAGCGCGGGTCGGCGACCAGGTCCATGAAGCGGTTGAGGGCGACCTCGACGCCCATCCGCACGAGCTGCCCGAACGTCCCCTCCATTGCCCGCGCGTAGTCGGGCACCTCGGCGGAGATCGCGACGATCATCTCGTCGGCGAGCCCTGGCAAGGCCGGCCGCAGCACGTCGGCGGCCTCGGGCGGGACGGCCGCGAATGTCGTGCGGGCGGCAGGGGTCGCCATTTGTCACGAGGCTACAGCAGGAAGCCGCAGAACCGTCGTCTGACGCCATGAATCTGCGCGTGACTGCGGGTAGGACTCAACACGATGTCCGCCATGCACCGCTGGTTCAACCTGGCCGGGGTCCTGCTCCCGTTCCTCGGCTTCGTCGTTGCCGTCGTCCTGCTGTGGAACACGCTCGTCGACTGGAGCGACCTCGCGGTGATGGCGATCATGTACGTGATCTCCGGCTACGGCGTGACGCTCGGCTTCCACCGCCTGCTCACCCACCGCTCGTTCCAGACGTACAAGCCGGTCGAGTACACGCTCGCGATCCTCGGCTCCGTCGCGGTCCAGGGACCGGTGATGTCGTGGGTCGCCGACCACCGCAAGCACCACGCGCACACCGACCGCGAGGGCGATCCGCACTCCCCGCACGGCCACGGCGGCGGCGTAAGAGGGGCGATCGCCGGGCTCTGGTACGCGCACATGGGCTGGCTGTTCGATCGCGCGGGGCAGGCCGAGCATGCCCGCTACGCGCGCGACCTCTATGAGGACCGCGGCATGCGGGTGATCAACCAGACGTTCGGCCTCTGGGTGCTGGCCGGCCTGGCGCTGCCGTTCGCGCTCGGCTACCTGATCGACGGGACGCTCGCGGGCGCGCTGACCGCGGCGCTGTGGGGCGGGCCGGTGCGGATCTTCGCGCTCCACCACGTCACCTGGTCGATCAACTCGGTCTGCCACTTCTTCGGGAGCCGCAGGTTCGACGTCGAGGACCGCTCGACGAACGTCTTCTGGCTCTCGCTGCTCTCGTTCGGGGAGAGCTGGCACCACAACCACCACGCGTTCCCGCGCTCGGCCCAGCACGGGCTGCGCTGGTGGGAGGTCGACCCGACCGCGTGGCTGATCGGTGCGATGAAGCGCGTGCGGCTGGCGTGGAACGTCGTGCAGATCACGCCCGAGCGCCAGCAGGCCAAGCTCAGCAAACCTGCATAAACCTGCAGAACCGTGCTATAACCGGCACGAGTGCTCACCGCAGAACGCCGCCAGACCATCCTCGGCCGCCTCGAGCGCGACGGAAAGGTCGTCGCCTCCGAGCTCGTGCGCTCGCTCGGCGTGTCCGAGGACACGGTACGGCGCGACCTGCGCGAGCTCGCCGCCGGCGGGCTCCTCCAGCGCGTGCACGGCGGCGCGCTGCCGCCGACCCCGGGCGTCGGCCCGTTCAGCCAGCGGCTGGCGGAGGCGGCGGAGGCCAAGACGCACCTCGCCGAGGCCGCGCTGCCCCTGCTCGAGGGCGCCGCTGTGATCGTGCTCGACGGCGGGACGACCGCGCTCGAGCTCGCCCGGCGCCTGCCCGCTGACCGCGACTGCACCATCGTCACCAACTCGCCGCCCGTGGCCGTCGCGCTTGCCGCACACCCGCGCGCCGAGATCGTGCTGATCGGTGGCCGCCTGCTCAAGCACGCGCAGGTGACGGTCGGCCCGGACACCGTCGACACCCTGCGACAGGTGCACGCCGACGCCTGCGTGCTCGGCATCTGCAGCCTGCATCCGGAGATCGGCGTCACCACGATCCACAGCGACGAGGCACATGTGAAGCGCGCGATGGTCGAGGCCTCGGGCGAGGTGATCGCGCTCGCGACCGCGGACAAGCTCGGCACCGCCAGCCCGTGGCACGTCGCGCCGCTCGCCGATGTCACGTACCTCGTCACCGACGGCGACGACACCGAGGCCTACGAGGCCGCCGGGCTCAGCGTGGTGCACGCATGACGCCGCGCGCCGCCACCTTCGGCGTCTTCGTCGTCAACGGCGCGATCGTCGGCACCTGGGTCGCCCACATTCCCTGGATCAGCGACCGCTTCGACTTCAGCAAGAGCACGCTCGGGCTCGTCCTGATCGCGATGTCGATCGGCGTGATCGTCGCGCTCCCGATCATGGGGCAGGCGATCGTGCGGCTCGGGAGCGTGCGCGCCACGCGCATCACCGCGCCCGCGTGCCTCGCGGTCCTGCTGCTCCCGCTGCTGGCACCCGAGCCGTGGCTGTTGCCGCTGGCGCTGGTCGTGCTGGGCGCCGGCAGCGGCTCGATGGACGTCTCGATGAACGCCCACGGCGTCGCCGTCGAGCGCGTGCTTGGGCGGCCGGTGATGTCGTCACTGCACGCCGGGTGGAGTCTCGGGGGTGTGGCCGGCGCCGGTCTCGTCGCCGTGGGCGCGGCCGCGGGGGTCGACCCACGGCTCGAGACCGCGATCGCCGTCGGGCTGCTGGGCCTGCTGCTCGCGGTCTGCCTGCGCGGCCTCGGCGAGGGCTCGCGAACGGAGGAGGCGCCGACCGGCTTCGTCAAGCCCTCGCGCGCCGTGATCCTGTTCGCCGCGCTCTGCCTGGTGATCATGGTCACGGAGGGTGCGATGGCCGACTGGGGCGGCCTCTACCTGACCCGCGACCTGGGCACGAGCACCGCCGTCGCCGCGCTCGCGTTCACCGCCTTCTCGGCCGGCATGATGGCCGCCCGTCTGGTCGGCGACTGGCTCAACCGCAAGCTCGGGGCGGCCGCGCTGATGCGCTGGGGCACCGCACTGGCTGCTGTGGCCCTGGGCGCGATGCTGCTCGCCGCGTCGGCCCCGTTCGCGATCGTGGGGTTCTTCCTCGTCGGCGTGGGCGTCGCCAACGGCGTCCCGATCGTCTTCAGCGCCGCCGGCCACGCGCCGGGCCACGAGTCCGGCCCGAACATCGCCGCGGTCAGCTCGATGGGCTCGATCGGATTCCTCGCCGGCCCGCCGTTCATCGGCTTCCTGGCCGAGGCGACGTCGCTCCCGCTCGCGCTCGGCTCGCTGTGCGTCGCGCTGGCCGGCGTCGTGCTCGCGGCGCGCGCCGTCGGCACCGCCCAGGTTGGCCCGGCGATGGCCGAGCCGGCGCCAGTGCGATGACGTACGTGCTCTCCGACCTCGACGGCGTGCTCGTCGACTCGGGCGACGCGGTCGAGCGCGTCTGGCGCGACTGGGCGCTCGATCAGGGCATCGATCCCGACGCAGTGATCCGCGCGATGCACGGCGTGCCGGCGCGCGGCGTGCTCGAGCAGGTCGCCCCGCACCTGCTCAGCGACGCCGAGATCGAGCGCATCGACGCCCTGCACGCGGCCACCGGCGGCGACGCTCTTCCGGGAGCGGCCGAGCTGCTGGGCGGGATGCTGCGGGGCCGCCTCGCCGTGGTGACGTCCTGCAGCCCGCCACTGGCCGCGGCCCGGCTGTCGGCCGCTGGCCTGCCGACGCCCGAGGTCCTCATCACCTCCGATATGACGCCGCGCGGGAAGCCGTACCCGGACCCCTACCTGGCGGCCGCCACCGCGCTGCGCGCCGACCCGTCGGACTGCGTGGTGATCGAGGACGCCCCCGCGGGTGTCGACGCCGCGCGGGCGGCGGGAATGGCCGTGTGGGCTGTGACGACGACGCACGCGGCGAGCGAGCTCGCCGCCGACGCCGTGTTCGCCGACGTGCGCGCGCTGCTCGAGCACCTGCGGTAGGGCGGGCCCCCGAGCCAGTTCCTAGGGGATTGCGATCTCCGACTTGTCGCCGACCATGAACCGGTAGGCCCGGGGCTGGCGATCCCCGCGGGAGATCGCGACGTCGCGCCCCAGCAGCGACGACTCCATCCGCCCGTCGAGCCCGCGCACCGACGAGCCCTCGAGCAGGATCGAGTGCTCGACCTCGGCGCGCTCGATCACGCAGCCGCGGCCGACGGCGGTGTACGGCCCGATGTAGGCATCGCGAACCACGGCGCCCGCGCCGATGATCGCCGGGCCGCGCACCGTGGCGCGCTCCAGGACCGCGCCCTCCTCGACCACCACACGGCCGTCGACCTGGGCCTCGACGAGCGAGCCGCCGATCGAGCGCACGACGGTGTCGAGGATCAGCCGGTTGGCCTCCAGCATGTCGTCGAGCCGCCCGGTGTCCTTCCACCAGCCCCGCACGACATGCGGCTCGACGCGCCGCCCGCCGTCCACCAGCCACTGGATCGCGTCGGTGATCTCGAGCTCCCCGCGGGCCGATGGCTGGATCGCGCGCGCGGCCTCGTGGATCGCCGGCGTGAACATGTAGACGCCGACAAGGGCGAGGTTGGTGGCCGGCTCCGGGGGCTTCTCCACCAGCCGCACCACCGCACCGTCCGGGCCCAGCTCGGCGACGCCGTAGTTCTGCGGGTCGGGCACCGGGGTGAGCAGGATCAGGGCCTCGGGCCCGTGGTCGCGGAAGGCATCGACGAGATCCTCCATCCCGCCCTGCAGCAGGTTGTCCCCCAGGTACATGACGAACGGGGCGTCGCCCAGGAACGGCTCGGCGGTGAGCACCGCGTGGGCGAGCCCGGCCGGCTCGTCCTGCTCGACGTAGGTGATCGAGACCCCGAACCGCGAGCCGTCCCCGGCCGCCGCGCGGATCTCGTCGCCGGTCTCGGGCGCGATGATGATCCCGACCTCGCGGATGCCGGCCGCCGCCATCGCCTCGATGCCGTAGAAGAGCACGGGCTTGTTCGCCACGGGGACGAGCTGCTTCGCCGAGGTGAAGGTGATCGGGCGCAGACGCGTGCCGCGCCCGCCCGAGAGGATCAGGCCCTTGAGTTGCTCCATGGCGGCGCGGAGCCTAGAGGAAGCGGCTCTACGCGCGCTCGGGCAGCGGCAGGCGCTCGGCGGCGACGAGCACGGCTTCGCGGGCGTCGGCGGGCTCGAGCACCGCGGCGTCGCCGGCCTCCTTGAGGATCTCCTTGACGAGGAAGTCGATGCCCTTGAAGGGGACCTCGACGACAACAGCGCCGTCCTCGAGCTCGGCCACCACGGTGCGCTTCTCGCGCGCCCAGCGAGCCTGCTCGGGAGCGATCCACACGTGCGCGATGCGCGAGCCCTCGACCGTGCCGGTCCGCGGCCAGCCGCCGACGTCGGCGATCGGGTTGAGGTTCTCTCGCCGCTCGAAGCGCTCGTCGAGCGCCGTGGCGCGCTTGATGCGGTCGAGCCGGAAGTGCTGGAGCCGGTCCTTGTCGAGGTCGTAGGCCGCGACGTACCACGCCTCCATGCCGTTGAACAGCGCGTAGGGCTCGACCCGGCGCTCGGAGAAGCGCTGCTCGGCCGACCAGTACTCGAACCGCAGCAGGCGGCTGTCGTGCACGGCGCGCTCGACCGTGTGCGCGACCTCGTCGGCGACCGTCGGCGAGGCGATCTGCAGGCCCTCCTCGACCGGGTCGTGCCCGAGCGCCTCGACGACCTTCTCCCGTGCCGATCCGAGCTCGGGCTGGGCGAGGTTGAGCAGGTCGATGGCGGCCACGAGCGCCTTGGCCTCGATCGGCAGCAGCCGGGCCGGCCGGTCGAAGGTGTCCGAGTAGGGCTCGGGGTCGACCTCGATCTCGCCGTTCGGTAGCACCTCGGCGTAGATCACGTAGGCGCCGCCGCCGAAGTTGACGACGTTGAGCACCGAGATGTCCTCGCGCAGCTCCTGCGGCGTCATGTTGAGGCGCTGGCAGACGTCGTCGACCGCCAGGCGGCGGTTCTCGCGCCCGGCGGCGATCAGCACGGAGGCGAGCGTGACGAGCCGCGCGAACCGCTCGGGCCGGATTGTCCCCTCGGCGCTGCGGGCGCGGGCCGGCGGGTCCCCGTCGGCGGCCGCGACGGCACGCAGCGGCGTGACGGCGGGCGGCTCGCCGCGGTGCAGCTCGGCGACCCGGTCGATCCGCTCACGCACCTCGTCAGCCAGCTCGGCGGGCCCCTCGACGCGCGCGTGCTCGCGCAGGCCGAGCGCCCACGAGATCAGCAGCCGCGGGTTGGCGTAGCGGGTGGTGAAGACGTTCTCGTGCAGCTCGCCGTAGGCGCCGAACTGGCGCTCGACGTACCACGACACGTCGTCGGAGACCCACACCTGGGCCGTGCCCACCGGCTCGCCGAGCTGCCACGGGACCCGGCCGGCGTACTCGCGGGGGTCGAAGTCCGCGGGCCGCTGGAAGTCGTGCTCGGCCTTGGTGGCGTAGGCCACCTTCCCGCGGATCCGGGAGAGCCGGAACATGCGCACGTCGCCGCGCTCGTGCGAGTAGCCGACGAGGTAGAACTGTCCGCCTTCGTAGAGCAGGTGGTAGGGGTCGACCTTGCGCGACGCCGTGGCGTCGCTCTGCATCGTGTAGTAGTCGAACTCGATCCGCTTGCGGCGGTAGATCGCGGTGTCGATCTTGGCCAGGCGGGCGGAGTGCTCGGCGCCGCCGGCCGAGGCGGTGATGCCGAGCCCGACCGTCTGGCGCAGGTCGGACCCCAGCGGGCTCGGGCGGCCCCAGGTGATCTGCTGCAGCGCGAGCCGCAGCGGCTCGGCATAGGCGAACTCGCCGCCGAGCAGCGTGAGCGCGGTCTGCAGCGCGGCGCGTTCGGGGTCGGTGAAGGCGATCGCCGGGAGGTGGAAGGCCTCCGGGGCGAGCGAGTAGTTCTCCTGCTCGGAGAAGCCGTCGGCCGGCTTGTCGACCGAGAGGTGGATGCCGAGCGCGTCGAGCTCGGCGCGGTCGGCGTAGAAGCGGCGCGCGAAGGCGTCCTCGGTCATGTCCGAGTAGCCCTCGACGTCGCGGCGGATCTCCGTCGCCGTCACCGGCCGCCGCTCCGCCATCAGATAGGAGATCAGCGAGAGCTGCCTGATCAGCTTTTCGGTGTCCTTCGCCAACGCGCCTCCCACGATAGTCCGAGCGCGTCGCCGGCCGTGCCCCTGCCCTGGGCACGGCCGGATTTTCCGGAGTCTTACGCTGCTCGGCGCTCGGCGAAGTAGGCGCTGCCGCCGAGTGCGCGGTCGTAGCCCGACCACGGCGACCCCTGGGGCTGGGCCTTCTCCAGCCGGTCGAACGAGCCGAGCCTGCCGCCCAGGTTGTCGATCATGTGCACGAGCGTGGCCTCGCGCGTGCAGGGAACCACCGGCGAGCCGTGCTCGAGCTGGCCGTGGTGGCTGAGGATGATGTGCAGCACCGCGGTGGCCAGCGGCTCCGGGAAGCCCGGGATGTCCTCGATCAGGCGGCGGATCCGGTAGTAGCCGAGCGGGATCTCGCCGTGGAGCCTGCCGAGGTCGGTGAAGTCGATCGCCAGCGGGTCGCTGGTGTAGGCGTCGAGCTTGCCGATGTCGTGCAGCAGGGCGCCGGTGATCGCGACGTCGCGGTCGATGCCCGGGAACGTGGTGGAGATGACGGCCACCGCCTCGCCGACGCCGAGCGAGTGCTCGAGCAGCCCGTGGCGGTAGGCCTGGTGGTAGCGCTTGGCCGCCGGGGCCTCGCGGAACGCCGGCCAGGTCGGCGCGTCGGGGCCCAGCACGTGCTCGAGCAGCAGGTGCAGGTGCGGGTTCTGGACCTGCGCGACGAGGTCGCGCAGCGCCTCCTCCATGTGCTCGACGGAGCGCGGCGGCCCGTCCAGCAGGTCGGCCAGGCTGTACTCGTGCGGCTCGGCCAGGCGCAGGGCGTCGACGACGATCTGAGCGCCGTGGCGCGGGTGGACCTCGTGGCGCCCGCTGACGTGCACGCATGCGTCGGGCTGGGCCTCGGGGAGGTCGCCGCCCGCGATCGCCGTGACGGTGCCCGAGCGGTCCGCGAGCACGAGCTTCAGAAGCCGCGAACCGTCGCTCCGGCGGCGGAGCTCGCGCTGGCGGACGAGCAGCACCCGCTCGATCGGCTGACCGTCGGTGAGCTCGCGCACGAACATGCGGGCAACGCTAAAGCGGGCGGCGGACGGCACCCATGGCGAGCCCCACGGCCGGTTGCGGTCACGCGCGCTGATGGCATCATCCGCGGCCATGGGACGCACAGTCGTGGTCACGGGAGCGGGCGGGGGGCTCGGGCCGGCGGTCGTCGGGTCCTTCCTCGCCGACGGCTGGCGCGTGGTTGCGCCGTACTTCCCGGAGGCCTCGCGCGAACGGGTGCCGGACGGCGCCGAGCCGATCGAGGCCGACCTCACCGACACCGGCGCGCTGGAGCGCGTCGTCGCGCTCGCGACCTCCGACGGCGACGCGCCCCTGCGGGCGCTGGTCAACATCGTCGGCGGCTTCGCGGCGGGTCAGCCGGTCGCCCGCACCCCGCTGGCCGACTTCGAAGCCCAGTTCACTTTGAATGTCCGTCCGACGTACCTCGTGACCCAGGCCGCGCTCCCGGCGCTGGTCGAAGCGGGCGGCGGCGCGATCGTCTGCTTCGGCTCGGCGGCCGCCGTCTCGCCGTGGGCGGGCGGCTCGGGCTACGCGGCCTCGAAGGCCGCGGTGATCGCGTTCGCACGCGCCGTGGCGAAGGAGCACGAGCGCGAAGGCGTCCGCTGCAACGTGATCGCGCCGTCGATGATCGACACGCCCGCCAATCGGGAGGCCAGCCCCGACGCGATCGACAAGATGGTGCCGCCGGAGCGGATCGCCGCGGTCGTGCGGTTCCTGTGCAGCGACGAATCGGCTGCTGTGAACGGCGTCGTGGTTTCTGTTTGACGTCAACGTCAACGTCAACTGCGCTGGGTAGGGAGGCTGGGGAGCCAACCGCCGCGCGGGGAAGATGCGTGCGGTGAGCGGGCGGATCGCGAACCTCGTGAAGTTACCCCCGGAAACCGACGCCTACTTCACGAGGTTCGCCCAACGTTGTCCATTTGCCCCCGGAAACCGGGGGTAATCCGACAAGGTTCGCGCTGCCGCCAACCAGGCCGGCACCCTCACCCTCCCTACCCAGCCGCAGTTGACGTTGACGTTCGCCGAGCAAACGAAAGCGCGAGGCCGCGCTCAGCCGCCGTAGAACCGCGCGGCCCGGTCGGCGAGCTCGCGCGTCTCGCGCTCGTTGGCGATCGCGTTGAAGGCGATCGCGACGCCCGGGATCAGCCGGCGTGTCGCGCCCGTGGCCATCCGCTTGCCCGCGAAGCGCAGCAGGCGTGACATGACGGCCTGCTCGCGGCTGCGCTCGAGCTTGCCGGTCACGTACGCCTCGGCGACCGTCTTGCCGATCCCGTCGAGCGCGCGCCGGGCGGTCTCCCTGTCGGGGTAGAGGTCGCGGAGCACGAGCAGCTCGGCGGGCCGCATCGGGTCGCGCGGGTCGAACCCGAACGCCGCGGCCGTGAAGAACACCAGGCGCGACTGGATCCAGGCGAGCAGCACGAGGTCCGGGAAGAACGTGATGAAGCCGCCGATGCCCGTGGCCGCGCCCTCCGCGCGCGCCAGCGACGCGTGCCGGCGCTTCGCCATCCGCGCGAGGTCCGGCCCGGAAACCGCCAGCCGGGCGCGCTTGGCGTCGGCCCAGGCCGCGGCTGCCGGCCCGTGCCACTGGGCTGCGGCCAACGCCAAGTGCTCGGGGGCCCGCGCCGGGTCGGCCCGCACACGCTCCCACAGCTCGCTCGGCACCGAGGGCGACTCGCTCACCCGTTCGAATCTACCCACCGCCGCGTGTTAGCCGCGCCGCCGACTTCGAGGCCGGGGCTCGTCCACCGGGGCCGCACCGCAGCGTGCGGCCCCGCGGACGTTCGTCAGCCGACGGCGCGATCGAGGAAGCCGATCACGCGCGCCTCGTACTCCTTCGGGTGCGTCTTGATCCCGCCGGTGTGGCCGGTGTCCGGGAGCTCCCAGAGCTCGACGCTCGGGCCGCCCGCCGCGCGGTAGTCGCGGTTGGTCGGCACCTCGCCCTCGGCCTTGCCGCCCGCGATCAGCAGCACCGGCCGCGGCGCGATGTCGTCCATCAGCGGCGTCAGCGACGGCGCCGGGCGCATGCCCGAGACGCCGCGAATGGCCTGCTGGGCGATCCACAGGGCGGCGCTCTGGTGCGGCGGCGCGTCGAGGTGCTCGCGACCGTCCTCCGGCCGCATCGCGCCGTCGGAGACCACGGCCCGCAGGCGCGGATCTCGCGCGGTGGCTTCGAGCAAGACCTCGCCGCCGAGCGAGCTGCCGACGCCGGCGATCCGCGCCGGGTCGACCCCGGGCTGGGCGACGAGGTAGTCGAGCGCGGCGTCGATCGCCGGCTGGACGTTGCTGCCGAGTCCGTTCGAATGGCCCTCGCTCTCCCCGTTGCCGGGGTTGTCGACCGCGAGCACGCCGTACCCGTTGCGGGCCAGCATCTCGATGTGGCGCACCAACCGGCCGCGGCTGCCGCCCGACCCGTGGCTGAGGAGGACGTTGGCGCCGTTCTCCGACGCGACGTACCAGGCGGACAGCTCGCGACCGTCCTCCATGGCGATCCGCACCTCCTCGTGCGGGATCGCGAGCTTGGACTCCGGGATCGGCCAGCGCGGCGCGTGGGTGACGAGCATCGTCATCGCCACGGGCATCCCGATCAGGTTGACGAACACGAACAGTCCGGCCAGCCAGCCGGCTCCGTGGGCGGCGCGCCAGCCGAGGCCGTTCCGCCGCGGCGCTCGCCGCGGAGCGGCCAGCGCGGTCACGCCCGACGCGACGAGCAGGAGCCCTCCGACGATCATGCCGACGCCGGTGAGGTCCCGCCAATCGGGATCGGCGAGGACGTGCAGCCCGTGCGAGGCGACGCCGAAGCCGATCGCTACCAGGCCGAACACGACGCCCAGGACCAGCCGGGTCGGACGCGTCACGTGCGGCTGGGCGGCGAACCACGCCAGCGGCGCGGCCGCGATGGCGAGCACTCCGAGCACGGAGGTGTCCGGCCCGGAGACCGCCAGGTCGAGCAGGTGGAGAGCGACGAGGGCGAGCCCGCCGGCCAGGAGCGGGCGCTCCAGGCCGGCGAGCCGCCCCCGCAGGCCCCGCCGCGGGCGCGACGGGGCCGGGGGTGCGAGGGTGGCCGTCATCACTCGTAGTGCAACGCGTTGAGGACGTTGAGCCGCGAGGCCCGCCGGGCGGGCAGGATCGCCGCGCCGATGCCGGCGAGCAAGGCCACCACCGTGAAGGCGGCGAGCATGCCGAGCGGGATCGACAGCACGACGCCGTACTCGGACAGCGCCTCGGTCATCAGCGCGGCGAGGAAGACGCCGAGCGGGAGGCCGAGCGCGGCGCCGATCAGCGCCGTGATCACGCTCTCCTGCCGGATCATCCGGCGCGCCTGGCGGCGCGTCATGCCGATCGCCCGCAGCATCCCGAGCTCACGCGTGCGCTCGAAGACCGAGAGCACGAGCGTGTTGACCATCCCGAACAGCGAGACGATCACCGAGAACGCCAGCAGCACGTAGATCATGCTCAGGAACGTGGCGAAGCTCTTCGTCCGGTCCTTGCCGAACTTGGCCTCGGTGCTCAGGTCGGCGCTCGGGAAGGCAGCTGCCGCCTTCTCGATCGGCGCCTGGTCGGCGCCGGACTCGGCGTCGACGAACGTCATGCTGTTCTTCGGCGCCTCGTAGGCGGCGTCGAAGGCCTGCTGGCCGATAACGACGTCGCCGAGGAGCGCGTCGATGCGCGGCGGGTTGTGGATGCCGCGCACGACCAGCGTGCGCTTGTCGCCGGAGGGCGTCGTGATCTCGAGACGGCTGCCGACGTCGAGCTTCTCATTGTCGGCGTACGGCTCGCTGATGATGGCGCCGTCGCTCGCCCAGCTGCGACGGCGTGTCGGCGGACCCCTTCGTCCAGTCGAACTTGTAGAAGTGGCCGATCGTCGCCGGGTCGACGCCCGCGATCACGCCCTCGTTGCCGTCGATGAGCGCCTCGCCGGAGCGGACGCCGGACGTGAGGGACACGCCCGTCGTGTCGGCCAGCGAATCGTCGGCCGTCGCGGCGAACGTCGCGCCGTCCTGGCCGGCCAGCACGTAGTCGGCGCTCTGCAGCTGCTTGGCGGCAGCGTCGTTGACGGAGCTTCGCAGGCCGTTGCCGAGCACGGCGACCGCCGTGACCAGGGTCAGGCCGACCATCAGCGCCGCGGCGGTGGCCGCGGTGCGCGACGGGTTGCGGACCGAGTTCGAGCTCGCCAGGCGTCCCGCCGAGCCGCCGGTGCGGCGGGCCGGCCAGCCGACGAGTCGCGCGAGCGGCTTCACGAGCCGCGGCGCGATCAGGGCCACGCCGACGAACAGCGACAGCACGCCGAGGCCGAGCAGCAGCGCGACCGCGCCGCCGGAGAGGCCGCTGGCGAACACGCCGAGCGACATCGCCGCCACGGAGGCGCCGATGACGCCGAGCGCCACCTTCGTCGAGTGCTTCTGGGCCCGCGTCTGGGGCAGCTCGGACCCTTCGCGCACAGCCGCGATCGGCGGCACGCGCGTCGCCCGCCGGGCCGGCAGGACGCTCGAGAGGAGCGTGATGATCGTGCCCAGGAGGAGCGAGACGATGATGGTGCGCGGCTCGACGACGGTCCCGGCGTTGGGCAGGTCAATGCCGAACGCGACGAACAGCGCGTTCATGCCCTTGGCGATCGCCGATGCCGAGGACCAGCCCGACGAGCGAGGCCAGGAGGCCGAGCACGAGGCCCTCGACCTGCACGGACCGCAGGACCTGCTTGCGCGAGGCGCCGAGGGTCCGCAGGGTGGCGAACTCGCGCGTCCGCTGGGCGACGGTGATCGACAGGGTGTTGAAGATCACGAACGCGCCGACGAACAGCGCGATGCCGCCGAAGCCGAGCAGGAAGATCCGCACGAAGCTGAGGCCTTCGTTGGTCTCCTTGGCGGCCTCCGCGGCCTCGTCGGCGGCGAGCTCGACGTCGGCGTTGGCGGGCGCGAGCTTCTGCACGGCGCCTCGCAGCTGGGCCGGCGACGTTCCGTCCGTGGCCGTGAGCGAGATCGAGTCGTACTGGCCCTCCTGGTGGAGCAGGGTCTGAGCGGTCGGCAGGTCCACGATCGCGATCACGGCGCCGCCCAGCGAGTCGACCTCGCCGAACTTCGCGACGCCGGCGATCGTGTACTGCTCGACTGGGCCGTTGGCGGAGACGCCGATCTTGTCGCCGACCGCGTAGTCGTGCTTGGAAGCGGTGCCGGCGTCGATCGTGACCTGCCCGGCGCCCTTCGCCCACTCGCCGCTCTCGAGCTTGTACGGGCTGAGCTCCGGCTGGGTGTAGTCGAAGGCGGACAGCATCGTCGGGTTCTGGCCGCCGAGCGAGTCGCCGTCGCGCGCCGATGAGCTTGGCGGTGGTGTCGTCCTGGATGCTGCCGGCGGCCGCGTCGACCTCGGGGAGCGCGCGGGCGTCACGCAGCAGGCTGGACGGGACGGTGGGGACGTCGGCCGTCTCGGACTCGACGACCTGATGGCCGCTGACGACGACGTCGGTGTTCGCGTACGACGTCTCGAAGATCCCGTCGAACGACTTCTGCATGGTGTCGGTGAGCACGAACGTGCCGCTCACCATCGACACCCCGATGATCACCGCGAACGCGGTGAGGAGGGCGCGGACCTTGCGGCCCGCGAGTCCCTTGAGAGCGACCTTGATCATCGCTCGGTGACCGACTCGAGGGTCTGGAGGATCTCGTGGGCGCTCGAGCGCCCGATGTCGCGCACGATCTCGCCGTCGGCGAGGAACAGCACGCGGTCGGCGATCGCCGCGGCGTGCGCGTCGTGGGTGACCATCACGGTCGTCTGGCCGAGCGCGTCGACCGACTCGCGCATGAGCGTGAGGATCTCCTCGCCCGTGCGGGAGTCGAGGTTGCCGGTCGGCTCGTCGGCGAACATCACCGTCGGGCGCGACACGAGCGCCCGGGCCACGGCCACGCGCTGCTGCTGGCCGCCGGACATCTCCGCCGGGCGGTGGGTGAGCCGGTCGCCGAGGCCGACGCGCTGCACGAGCTCGTCGAGCCACTCGCGGTCGGGACGGTCACGCCGGCGAGGTCGAGCGGGAGGACGATGTTCTCCTCCGCCGTGAGCATCGGGAGCAGGTTGAAGAACTGGAAGATGAAGCCGATGTGCTCGCGCCGCAGCTTGGTCAGCTCGTTGTCGTCGAGCACCGTGATGTCGGTGCCGGCGATGGTGGACTCACCGCTCGTGGGGCGGTCGAGCCCCGCGAGGATGTGCATGAGCGTGGACTTGCCGGAGCCGGATGGCCCCATGACGGCGGTCAGCTGGCCGGCGGCGATGTCGAGCGACACGCCGCGCAGCGCATAGACGCAGGTCTCGCCCTGGCCGTAGGTGCGGACGAGGTCGCGGGCGGATACGGCGGCCGACGGAGGGGCGGCGTGCTCTTCGTTCTGGACGACGACGGACTGCATGCAGAGGGCTCCTCGGGGAGGGGGAGACGGACGACATCCAGCCTCCCGGTCGCACCCTCGTCGAGCCAGGCGGCTTCCCCGCGACCGCGATGACGGGCCGCTGGCGTCGCGCTCGGGAGCCGACCGGTGTGCGCTGCGGGCGAACTGCCCGCCGGCAGGTACGGCTACCCGTACTACGAGCGCAGGTAGGTGAGCACCGCGAGCACGCGGCGGTGCTCGAGCCCGGTGGAAGGGAGGCCGAGCGACGAGAAGATGCTCGTCACGTGCTTCTCGACCGCCCGCAGGCTGATCACCAGCCGGTCGGCGATCGCCTGGTTCGACGACCCCTCGGCCATCAGACCGAGCACCTCGCGCTCGCGCGGCGTGAGGTTGGCGAGCGGGTCGTCGTCGCGCTTGCGGGAGAGCAGCTGGGAGACGATCGTGGGGTCGAGCGCGGTTCCTCCCGAGCCCACCCGCCGGACGGCGTCCGCGAACTCGTCGACGTCGCTCACGCGGTCCTTGAGCAGGTAGCCGGTGCGCTCCACGGAGTCGGCCAGCAGCTTGAACGCGAGCCCGAGCTCGACGTACTGGGAGAGCACGAGCACGCCGGTGCCAGGGTGGTGCTCGCGGATCTGCGCCGCCGCCTGCAGCCCCTCGTCGGTATGGGTGGGCGGCAGCCGGATGTCGACGATCGCGACGTCGGGCGCCTGCTCGCGCACGACCTCGAGCAGCTCGTCGGTGTTGTCGAAGCGCCCGAGCACCTCGATGCCGGCGTCCTCGAGCAGCCGCGCGACCCCTTCGCGCAGCAGCGTGTTGTCCTCGGCGACGACGACCCGCATGGCGCGAGCGATCCTCGCGCACCGGGCGGTCGGTGGCAACTCAGCGAATCTGGGTACCGGGTATGGATGCAGTCAGTCCACGAACGCCCGATCTCGCTGCTCGGCCACCGCACGCGCGTGCTCGAGGTGCAGGGCGAGGGCACGGGCATCGTGCTGCTGCACGGTTGGGGCCAGTCGGCGGACACCTGGCGGCCGCTGCTCGACGAGCTGGCGTCGATCGGCCGGCGCGCGATCGCCGTCGACCTTCCCGGCTTCGGGAGCGCCTCCGCGCTGGCGCGCGGCCCGCTGCTGCCGCAGCTCGACGAGTTCGCCGCCGCGCTCGTGCTCGAGTGGGGCGGGGGCGAGCCGGTGGTGGTCGCCGGAACGTCGCTGGGCGGCGCCGTCGCGCTGCGGCTCGCGGAGCGGCCCGACCTGCCGATCGCCGGCGTCGTGCCGGTCTCGCCCGCCGGCCTCGAGATGCCGGGCTGGTTCGACTGCGTGGAGCGCGACCCGATCGTCCGCCGCCTGCTCGACCTGCCGATGCCGGTGCCGAGCGCGCTCGTGCGCTCGCTCGTGGGCGCCGACGCGCGGCTCGACCCGCGCGCCGCCCAGCAGGACGTGGTCGACGCGTTCGCCACCGACCACGGCGCTCGTCGCAGCGCCGCGGCGCTGCTCGACTCCGGGCGCGGCCTGCTGCCCGAGCTGGCCACCGCGCCGTTCGACCTCGCCGCCGTGGCGTGCCCGGTGATGCTCGTGTGGGGAGCGCACGACCGCCTCGTGCCCGACAGCGGCGCGCGCGTGGTGCTCGACGCGCTGCCGGCCACGCGCGTGGAGCTGATCGAGGGCTGCGGCCGGGCGCCGCAGCTCGAAGCCGCCGGCCGCTTGCTCGAGCTGCTCGTCGCGTTCCCCGCCTGACGGCGCGGTTGCAGCCGGTGTGGCCGCGCCGGGGCGCGGCTACGCTGCGCTCGATGCGACGGTCCGTCTCGCTCGCCCTCGCCGCCCTCGTCCTCCTCCCCGGCACGGCTGCCGCGCAGCCGCCGCCCGAGCCGGTGATCCCGGTGGGCGCCACGGCCGCCGGGCTCGACGTCGGCGGCCTCACGCTGTCGGCCGCCGCGGCGAAGCTCGAGGCCGCGTTCCGTGCGCGGCTCGCCGAACCCGTCCAGGTGCGCGTCGCGCGCTACCGGCGGACGCTGCGGCCACGTGCGGTCGAGTTCGCGTTCGACGCCCCGCGCACCGCCCTGCGCGCCTACAAGCGCTCGACCCGCGACGGGCCGGTCGACGTCCCGCTGGCGGTCACCTACGACTGGGAGAA
Organism: uncultured Solirubrobacteraceae bacterium; assembly: GCA_963838655.1. Classification (GTDB taxonomy): domain Bacteria; phylum Actinomycetota; class Thermoleophilia; order Solirubrobacterales; family Solirubrobacteraceae; genus DASSUW01. Next base: position 107,821 of record CAWIRW010000011.1, read on the forward strand.
GATCCGCGAGCTCGCTCGCGCGGTCGACCGCCGCACGCATGTGCGGCCGCGCAACGCCCGGGTTCGGATCGCGCTCCGGCGGGTCAAGCTGCGGCGCGCCAAGATGGGCCGGTCGGTCGACGCCGGGGCCCTCGTCGTCGCGCTGCGCGCGCGGCTCGGCGATCCGAACGCGCGGCGCACGTTCCGCTTCTGGCGTGGGCGCGTGTACCCGCAGCTCTCCAGCCGCGAGCTGCGCCGCCGCCACCGGACGGTGATCACGATCGACCGCGCGAGCTTCCGCCTGCGGCTGTTCAAGAACCTCCGCTACGACCGCCGCTACGGGATCGCCGTCGGCGCCCCCGGGTACTCGACGCCGGCAGGGTTGTTCTCGATTCGCAACAAGGCGGTCAACCCGGCATGGAGCGCGCCCGACTCGCCGTGGGCCGGCGCCTACCGCAACGAGACCGTCCCGGGCGGATCGGCCGAGAACCCCCTCAAGGCCCGCTGGCTCGGTATCGTCGGCGGCGTGGGCATCCACGGCACCGCCGCGGAGTACTCGATCGGCACGCGCGCGTCGCACGGCTGCATCCGCATGCGCGTCGCCGACGTGATCGACCTCTATCCCCGCGTGCCGGTCGGCACGCCGGTGCTGATCCGCTGACGATGGCCGACCCGTCTCGCGCCGTGCTCGTCACGGGGTGCTCGTCGGGGATCGGCGCCGCCACCGCCGCCCGGCTCGCGACGGCCGGCTGGACGGTGTACGCCACGGCACGCCGGCCCGAGACGCTGTCCGAGCTCGAGGCCAAGGGCTGCCGCCCGCTCGCGCTCGACGTCGACGACGACGCGTCGCGGAAGGCGGCGGTGCAGGCGGTCGTCGACAGGGAGGGCGCGGTCGGCGTGCTCGTCAACAACGCCGGCTACAGCCAGTCGGGCGCCGTCGAGTCGGTCCCCGACGAGCGCGTGCGGGCGCAGTTCGAGACCAACGTGTTCGCGCCGCTCGCGCTCTGCCGCGAGGTGCTGCCCGGCATGCGCGAGCAGGGCTGGGGCAAGATCGTCAACGTCTCGTCGATGGGCGGCGAGCTCATGTTCCCCGGCGGGGGCGTCTACCACGCGACCAAGTACGCGATCGAGGCGCTGTCGGACGCCCTGCGCTTCGAGGTGCGCGGCTTCGGCGTCGACGTCATCCTGATCCAGCCGGGGCTCATCCGGACCCACTTCAGCGAGCGCACCGTCAAGGAGATCGGGGGCGCCGCGGACGGGCCGTACGCGGGCTTCAACCAGGCGGTGGCCGAGGCCTCGACCGACGCCTACGTCAAGGGCCCGGTGAGCCGGCTCGGCGGTCCGCCCGAGGCGGTCGCGGAGAAGATCGAGGAGGCGATCTCCGCCAAGCGGCCGCGTGCCCGCTATCCGGTCACGCCCTCGGCGCGGGTGCTGATGACGCTGCACTCGGTGCTGCCCGAGCGAGCCTGGGACCGGGTCCTGAGCGGCTCCTTCCCCCGGCCCGGCGCACGCTGAGCGATGGCCGCCGAGGACGTCGCGGCGCTTGCGGAGCGGGCGCGCGAGGCCGGACGGCTCGGGCTCGACACCGAGTTCCTGCCGGAGGGCCGCTACCGGCCGCTGCTGTGCCTCATCCAGGTGGCGGTCGGCGACCAGGTGTGGGTGCTCGACCCGCTGGCCGACTTGAACTGGGCGCCGCTCGCCGCCGTGCTCGCCGACCCCGAGGTCGAGATCGTCGTCCACGCCGGCCGGCAGGACGTGGCGATCCTGCGCCGCGAGTGGGGCACGGAGATCACGCGCGTGTTCGACACGCAGGTCGCCGCCGGGTTCGCCGGCTTCTCCGCCCAGGCCGGCTACAGCGGGCTTCTGCACGACCTGCTGCGGATCCGGCTCGCGAAGACGGCGAGCTTCACGCGCTGGGACGCCCGGCCGCTGACCGAGGAGCAGCTGCGCTACGCCGAGGGCGACGTCGAGCACCTGCTCGACCTGGCCGACGAGCTGCGCCGCCGCCTCGAGGCCACCGGGCCGACTCGAATGGGCGCGCGAGGAGTGCCGGGCGGTCGAGCAGGCGACCGACGAGCGCGACCCCGAGGAGGTGTGGCGGCGGCTGCCGCGCGCGACCGGGTTGGGTCCGCGCGAGCGCGCCGTGGCCCGCGAGCTGGCGGCCTGGCGCGAGCGCACCGCCGAGGCCGAGAACCGCCCGGTCGGCTCCGTGGTACGCGACCCGACGCTCGTCGAGGTCGCCAAGCGCACGCCCGCGAGCCGCGGCGAGCTGGGCCAGATCCGGGGCGTCAACCCCGACGTCGTGCGCCGCCGGGGCGACGCCATCCTGGCGGCCGTCGAACGCGGGCTCGCCGGCGAGCCGATCCGGCTGGAGGAGACCGATCGCCTCCCCACCGAGCCCCATGACGGGCCGGTGATCGCGCTCGCCGAGTCGCTCGTCCGCGGTCGCGCGCAGGAGGCCGGCCTGGCCTACGAGCTGATCGCCGCCCGCGCCGACCTCGCGCCGATCGTCGTCGCCGCCCGCCGCGGCCTTGCGGAGCCCGACGTGCGCACGCTCCAGGGCTGGCGCCGCAGCCTGGTCGGCGCCGAGCTGCTCGAGCTGCTCGACGGCCGCCGGCGACTTGGCGTCGGGCCCGGCGGCCGCATCGCTGTGCTGGATCAGTCGTCGCGCGCCTCGACAGCCGTGTCCGGGTTGTCGGAGAACAGCCCGTCGACGCCCAGCCCGTAGAACTGGTCGTACTCGGCGAACGCGTTCCCGTACGCCGCCGGGTCGGCCGACGAGCGCAGCTCGAGCGGGAGGAACGTGTTCTCGTTGCGGAACGTGTACGGATGCACCACGAGGCTGCGCGCGGTGCGCGTCGGCCACGAACGTGGTCGGCGCCAGCGAGTTCCCGGCCGCGTCGCGCGGGACGTGTAGTCCTTCGACGGCCCGACGCCGTCCGCGTAGCGTCGAGATCTCCGCAGGCCTGCGGGCGTCGCCAGGTCGCCGTACGTGCGCGGGTCGCGGCGACCACGAAGTCGTCGGGCGGCTGTGCAGCTGGACAGCTGCACCAGCGGCGGTCGATCTTGCGGTCGAGCGCCTCAGGTTGCCGACCGTCGATCGACGCACGATCACTTCGCCGCGGCCGTCGAGGTCGTTGCATCGCACGTGCGCACGGCGGCTTCTCGAGCGCGAGCCCGATCGAGCGGAAGTACGTCGGTGCTCGTCTTCGGGTCGCAGCCGATCGGGCGGCCCAGCTCCTTCGAGAGGCTCGCGAGAGGTCGATGACCGTCTGGAAGGTCGGGACCTAGTAGCGGCCGTGCAGAGCGTGTTGCGCGGCCGCAGCTGCGGGATCCGCTCGGCGCGCAGCGTCGCAGCTCGGCGAGCGTGAAGTCCTCGGGAACCAGCCGGGACGCGTCGAGCAGCGGGAGGATCGGCAGCCCGGCGGCGTCCGCCGACGTCCAGCCGCGCGGGCGGGCGCGAGGGCGGCGCAGGTTCCACGTCGCGCCCGAGCCGGCCCGCCACCAGTCGCTCGGACCGCCGCAGCGCGAACAGCTCGTACAGCCGGCACGTGCCGCGCTCGACGAGCAGCGCGTGGCGGTCGCCGCCGCCCTCGATCCGCACCCGCCGAGGGATCGGATAGCGCACGCGGTCGGACTCGTCGGCGTAGTCGAACCGCACGCGCCGGCGCGCGGTGCGGCGGTTCACGACCGTGAACGGGATCCCGATCGGCTTGCCCTCCCACAGGCCGGAGCCGAAGTCGGCGTGCACGTTGTCGTCGAGCCCGATCGAGCGCACGATGGCGTCCGAGTTCGCGGCCACGGGCAGCGTGTCGACGCGCTGGTTGGTCGTGTAGCTCGCGGGGAAGAGGGGGCACCCGGCCAGCGCGGCCGCCGCGAGCGCGCCCGCCCAGCACGTCAGCGGGCGAAGTCGGCGGCGTCGACGAGCCCGCGGCGCAGGGCCTGGATCATCGTCTCGACGTCGGCCGCCATGCGATGGCTGTCGAGCCGCTGCAGTGCGCGGGCGACGATGTCGAGCCGGCGATCGAGCTCGGAGTCGAAGCGCTGGGCCACCTCGTTGGTGGTCGTGAGCTCCCGCCAGGTGTCGCAGGCGCCGCAGCGGAGCAGCATCCACCAATGGTCGTCGCCCACGGGCTCCCAGTCAACCGGGTTCACGAAGTCCTCGTGGCACACGGCGCAGTGCTCGAGCTGCACGTCCGGGTCGGGGCGCTGCGGCTTGCGGGAGCGGAACACCATCCTGGGACAAGTATTCGACCGCGGGCGGCCGAGCTGTACCCGGATAGCACCCATCGCGGGGTGCGGTCGGCCGTACGATGCGTCCGTGGTCTTCCGCCAGATCACCCACGACGACCTCGGCTGCGCCTCCTACCTGGTGGGCGACGAGAAGGCGGGCGTCGCCGCCGTCGTCGACCCGAGCTTCGAGGTCGACGAGTACCTCGAGCTGGCCCGCTACATGGGCCTGCGCATCGAGCACATCTTCGAGACGCACAACCACGCCGACCACGTGTCCGGCCACGGGCGGCTGGCGGCGGCGACGGGCGCGACGATCCACATCCACCGCGACGCCGCACCCGCGTACGAGCACGAGCCGTTCGACGACGGCGCCGAGTTCGCGCTCGGCGCGCTCCGGATCCGCGCCCTGCACACGCCCGGTCACCGCCCCGAGCACACGGCGTTCGCGCTGGTCGACACCCGCCGTGGCGAGCGGCCGTGGGCGGTGCTCACCGGCGACAGCCTGTTCGTCAACGACGTCGCGCGCCCCGACCTGGCGATCGAGAAGGCCGACGGCGCGCGCGGCATCTTCCGCTCCCTGCGCGACCGCCTGCTCACCCTGCCGGAGGAGGTCGAGCTGTGGCCGGGGCACCTCGGCGGCTCGATGTGCGGTGGCCCGGGCATGGACATGAAGGTCTCCTCGACGATCGGCTTCGAGCGCCGGCACAACCCGGTGCTGGCGATCACGGACGAGGACGAGTTCGTCGAGCGGTCGCTCGCCGGTCTCGGGCCGCAGCCGCCGAACTTCCAGGCGATCGTCGAGCTCAACTGCGGCCCGCTGCTCACCGACGGCGTCGAGCTGCTGCCGCTCGCGCCGCGCCAGGTCGAGCAGAAGCGCGCGGCGGGCGCGATGCTCGTCGACGTGCGCACCGACCAGCAGTTCGACGACGCGCACATCGCCGGCTCGATCTGCGACCCGATGCTGCGGGCGGGCTTCGGCTCGCGGCTCGCCTGGCTCGCCGACCGCGAGCAGGAGATCGTGTTCGTCGGGCGCGATGACGAGGACGGGCGGCGCGCCGGGCGGCTGGCCGTGGCGGTCGGGATCCGGCGGCTCGGCGGGTTCCTCCACGGCGGCATGACGAGCTGGCGCCAGGAGAAGCGCCCCGTCGACAGGATCGAGCGCATCCCGGTGGCCGAACTCATCGGACGGCGCGACGCGCAGCTGCTCGACGTGCGCGAGCGCAGCGAGTGGGAGGCGGGTCACGTTCCCGGTTCGACGTTCGTGCCGTGGCACGACCTCGATGGGCTGCCCGACGGGCTCGATCCGGAGCGGCCGATCGCGGTCATCTGCACCTCTGGTCAGCGGGCGGCGACGGCCGCCAGCCTCGTACGCCGCGCGGGCGCGCGCCAGGTGCTCCATGTCGTCGAAGGCGGCGTGGGCGACTATCTCAGGCGGACGGGCAGCGCAGGATGACGCCGTGTCCCGGGGCGAGCGTGGCGCCCGCGAACGCCGGCCCGGTCGTGAGCATGAGCTCGGCATCGGCCGGCAGCGCGTGCACGCGCCGCGGCGCGGCGGCGAAGTTGACGGCCGCGACCATGCGCTCGCCGTCGTGCTCGCGCAGCCACGCCAGCACGTCGGCGCCGGCTTCGAACGTCTGCTGATCACCGATCTGGAGGGCGGGCGTCTGCGCGCGCAGGGCCGCGAGCCGCCGGACGAGATTGAGCGTCGAGCCGTCGTCGCGGCGCTGGGTCTCCACGTTCAGGCGCTCCGCATCGCCGATCGCCGGCAGCCACGGCTCGCCGGCGCTGAAGCCGGCCGCCGGGCCGGCCTGCGACGGCGGCCGCCACGGCAGCGGCGCGCGCACCGGGTCGCGGCCGTCGACGTCGACGACGCGGTCGGGCGGGATCTCGGCGTCCGGCAGGCCGAGCTCCTGCCCCTGGTAGACGAACGGCGTGCCGCGCAGCGCGTAGAGCATCAGCGCCGCGGCTCGCGCCCGGACCGGGCCGAGGCCGCCCGCGTCGAAGCGGCTCGCGATCCGCGGCGTGTCGTGGTTCTCGAGGAACCACGCCGGCCACGCCGTGCGGTCGGCCAGCGCCTCGAAGTCGTCGATCGAGGTGCGGAAGGCCTCGGCGTCCCAGGGCAGGTCGACGAACACGAAGTTGTGCGCGAGGTGCAGCTGGTCGCCGGACTCGAGGTAGCTGACCGTGCGGTGGAGGTCCTGCAGCGCGACCTCGCCGACGACCATGCGGTCCTCGTACGCGTCCACGACGCGGCGGATGCCGCGCAGGCGCGCATGGATCGTCTCCCAGTCCTCGTCGTGCCGTCGAGGCGCGCCGGCATGGCTGCGCAGCAGCGGGTCCTTGGCGATCTTGTGGATGGCGTCGAGGCGCAGGCCGTCGACCCCGCGATCGAGCCAGAAGCGGATGACGTCGTGCATCGCCGCCTCGACTTCCGGGTTGTCCCAGTTGAGGTCGGGCTGCTCGGCCATGAACGAGTGCAGGTACCACTGGCCGGTCGCCTCGTCGAACGTCCACGCCGGCCCGACCGCACGGAACTGCGACGTCCAGTCGTTGGGCGGCTCGCCCGGCGCCCGCCCGTCCCGCCACACGTACCAGTCGCGCCGGGAGTCGGTGCGCGCCGAGCGGCTGGCCTGGAACCACGGGTGGCGGTCGGACGTGTGGTTGGGCACCCAGTCGAGGATCACGCGCATGTCGCGCGCGTGGGCCTGCTCGACCAGGCGGTCGACGTCGGCGAGCGTGCCGAACACGGGGTCGACGTCGCAGTAGTCGGAGACGTCGTAGCCGAAGTCGGCCATCGGGGAGGGGAAGATCGGCGACAGCCACACCGCCTGCATCCCCAGCTCGGCGATGTGGTCGAGGTGCTCGACGATCCCGAGCAGGTCGCCCACCCCGTCGCCGTTCGAGTCGGCGAACGACCGCGGGTAGATCTGGTAGATCGCCCCTCGCTGCCACCAGGGCGCGAGCGTCGGTTGCGTCATTGACGCGTCATGGCTCCGGCGCGCGAGGTGAGCGCAGCGCCGCCATCCGCGTCCGCCGGGGCGCGCCGGCCTCGCGCGCGACGATCTTGATCACGGCGGCGAACGGCACCGCGAGGATCGCGCCCACGACGCCGAGCAGCGCCCCCGCGAGCAGCACGGCGACGATCGTCGTGAACGCCGACAGCTCGACCGCGCGCCGATAGACGATCGGGTAGACGATGTAGTTCTCGATCTGCTGGTAGATCAGCTGGATCACGAGCATGGCGACCGCCGCCGTCGTGCTCACGGTCAGCGCGACGGCGACGAGGATGATGGAGGCGATCGTGGCGCCGACCTGCGGGATCAGGTCGAGGAACCCGGCGATCATTGCCAGCACGATCGGGAAGGGCAGGCCGAGCGCCCATGCCGACAGGCCGGCGACCGTCGCGGCGACGATCGAGATCGCGACGTTGCCGAGCAACGATGACGAGACGGCGCCGATCGACTCCTCGACCACGGGCCGCCAACGGCGCTCGACGTCGGGCGTGGCGAATCCGAACAGCCACTCCGTGATCGTCGGGCGCTCCATCAACAGGAACAGGGCGAGGAACGTCAGGGTCACGAGTGAGAGGAACGAGCCGAACACACCGCCCGCGATGCCGAGCACCGCCGTCGCGGCGTCCGGCAGGCCCGCGGCCAGGTCCTTGAGCAGCTCGCGGATCTTGTCGTCGGCCCCGGCCGTGGACACGATGTCCTGGAAGATGGCGCTGTTCGGTGAGCTCGTCCCAGTACTCCGGCAGCTCGTTGACGAAGTCGACGATCTCGCTCCACAGCGGACCGGCGGTCACCAGCACGATCGCGAAGACGGTGACGAACAGCCCCGCGAACACCGCCAGCGCCGCCCGGCCCCGTCCCCAGCCGCGGCGCACGAGGGCGCCGACCGGCGGGTCAAGGCCGAGCGCGATCACCGCGGCGACGAAGATCGAGAGCAGGGTGCCGAGCGACGCCACGGCGAGCACGACGAGCACGGCAAAGCCGAGCAGCACCAGCAGCGTGCGCACCGAGACGACGATCTCGACGCGCTGCGGCGAGCGGTCCATCGCGCGATGAACGCTAACCGGTGCGACGGCGGCGGTCACCGCCCGATTCAGGTGAACCGGGCCAGCCCGCCCGCGCAGCTGCGGCGAGCCGTACACGGCGGCGACGACGAGCACGATGCCGAGGCCCCAGAGCCACGTAAGCAGCGCGAACGCGCCGCCGATCGCCCCGTACGCGAAGGCCGAGGACTCGATCGCTCGCGGCATGTAGATCGCGCGCCACACGCCGAGCGCGGTCAACCCCGCGGCCCCACGCCAGCAGGTCGATTCGGCTGCGGACCTCAGCCCGAGCTCGCCGGGGCGGTCGGCTTCAGCGCGGCGAGCAGGTCGCCGACGCGCTGGTGACGGGCGAGCGGGTCGGGGACGGGCAGGTCGGTGCGGATCGTGTACTGGTTGCGGCGGCCGACCCGCCGCCGCGAGACGTAGCCCGCGTCGGCGAGCTCGCCGATGATGCGGTGCGCCGCCCGCTCGGTGATCCCGACCGTCTCGCCGATCTCCCGCAGCCGGACGCCGGGGTCCTGGGCGATGCAGATCAGCACACGGGCGTGGTTGGTGAGGAATGACCAGGTCGCCGGCTGTGACATGGCCAAACCAGGATAGAGATTTCTAGATATGCAAGTCCGGTATAGTCGAAGGCGGGTCGAGCGAACGAGGAAAGGTGGCGCGATGGGCGACACGAGCAAGCAGCAGCCGGCCGAAGCCCCCAAGCGCGGGGAAGCGGCCTGGAGGGCGGCGAAGGAGGCCATCGCCAGCCGCAACGAGCAGGCCAGCAGGCGCTCCAGGGCGCGACGGCAGGCCGAGTACGAGCAGGCGGCAGCCAGCCGCGCCGCCGCCGACAGGCGCGAGCGCGCCGAGCTCGCGAAGCTCAGGCCGTAGCCGCATGGCGTCAAGCTCCAAGCACAAGACCACGATGGCCAAGCTCAATCGCGAGCGCGCGCTGCGCGAGCGCCGCGAGGAGAAGCAGGCCAAGAAGGAAGCGAGAAAGCGCGCGGCGGCCGCTCCGCCGGCCCCCGCAGGCGACGACGAGCCCTCGGCGTAGCCGGGCAGCGACGTCCCCTGGTCGGGCGCGAGTGCCTCAGCGCTCCTGCGCGCGGAGGTATGTGAGGACCGCCAGCACGCGACGGTGCCCCTCGCCGTCCGCCGGGAGGTCCAGCTTGCCCAGGAGCCGTCCGATATGCCGCTGCACGGTGTGCTCGGACACACCCAGATGGGCCGCGATCGACGGATTGGCGCGGCCCTCGGCCATGCCGGCGAGCACGTCGAGCTCCGTGGCGCTCAGCGCGTCGAGCGGCCCGCCGTGGCGCCGGCGCGCGAGCATCTGCGCCACCACCTCGGGATCGAGCACCGAGCCGCCGCGGGCGACCTCCCGGACGGCTTCGAGAAAGCCGCGCGGCTCCATGACGCGGTCCTTGAGCAGGTAGCCCACGCCGTCGGGGAGCTGCTCGAGCAGCTGGATCGCGTAGTCCTGGGTGACGTGCTGGGAGAGGACCAGCACCCCCGTCTCCGGATGCTCGGCGCGGATCACGGCGGCCGCGCGCACGCCCTCGTCCGTCTGCGTCGGCGGCATCCGGATGTCAGTGATCACGATGTCGGGGCGGTGCTGACGCACCTGCTGCAGCAGCTCCTCCGCGTCACCGGCCTCGCCGACCACCGCGAGGCCCGCGCCTTCCAGCACGCGCACGACGCCCGCCCGCAGGAGGAACGAGTCCTCGGCGACGACGACGCGCAGGCTGGGGCCCGTGCCGGTGCTCACTGGCACGGCAACTGGGCGCGCAGCCGGGTGCCCTGGCCCGGAGGGCTCGAGACCTCGAGCGTGCCGCTGAGCGCCGCGACGCGATCGGACAGGCCGCGCAGCCCCGAGCCGTCGCCCGCATCGGCGCCGCCGACGCCGTCGTCGCTCACCTCGACCACCAGCCGGCCGTCGACGCGTTCGACCCGGACCGTCGCGCGCGCCGCATGGGCGTACTTCGACACGTTGGTGAGCCCCTCGGAGATCACGAAGTAGGCCGCCGTCTCGACCGCCGCAGGGAGGCGTCCGGCGGTCTGGCCCACCACCTCGACCGGCACCGGCGCCCGTGCCGCCAGCGCGCGCACCGCAGGCTCGAGCCCGCGCTCGGAGAGCACCGCCGGGTGGATGCCGCGGGCGAGGTCGCGCAGCTCCTTGAGGCTCTGTCCGAGCTCGTCGATCGAGGCGTCGAGGAGCGCCGCGGTGTCGGAGCCGTCGGTCTCCCTCATCCGCGCGAGGCGCAGGTTCAGCGCCAGCGCCACGAGCCGCGACTGCGCACCGTCGTGCAGGTTGCGCTCCAGGCGGCGGCGCTCGTCGTCTGCGGCCTCCACGAGCCGTGCACGCGATGCGCGCAGCTCCACGAGGCGGGCGCGCAGCTCGGCGTCGAGCCGCTGGTTCTCGAGCAGGAGGGCGGTCGCGGCGCCGGCCGCGCGGACCGTGTCGGTGTCCTGCGCGCGGTCGTGCACGATCGCTGCGACGCGGGCGCCGTGATGGTCGATCTCGGTCACCGTGCGGCGGGCGTCGTCCTCGGCGGGCAGCTCCGCGGGAGCTCCGCGCGCGTCGACGTAGCGGCCGAGCTCCGGCATCCAGAACGCGAGCTCGAGCGCCGGGTCGCCGAGCGCGCGCGCGAGGCCGTCGCGCAGGTCCGCGCGCTCCGGCGCGTCGCCGAGCTCGGCCATCAGCATGCGCACGCCGCGCGAGCCGGAGAGATCCGCGCGTGCGAGGCCGGCGAGGAAGGCGAACGGCGTGGCGGCGAAGGCCGCGAACGCCGTCCACAGCAGCGCGTCGAGCTGGGTGGTGGCGTACGCGGCCACGAGCGCGAGCGTCACGCCGCCGCTGGCGAACAGCGGCACCAGGCTGCGGCGCTCGGGCGCCGTCGCCGCGCGCCACTGGCTGACGAGCATGACGACGGCGATCAGGCAGAGGCCGAGGGTCACGACCGAGCCGAACACGAGCGCGGCGTCGCCGAGCGCGTCGTTCGTGCTCGATGAGGAGCACGTTGCGCGGGCATCCGCCGCGGCAGTCGCGAATGACCTCGTCGGCGTCGCTGACCAGCAGCGCCGGGACCGGGGCGAGCGGGATCAGCACGTAGCTCGCCGCCACGAGCCGGCGGCGCCCGCGCGTCGGCAGGCGGCCGGTCGGGAAGCTCAGCAGCAGGTGCCCGAAGATGGGCCCCCAGAGGGCGCTGGCGACGATGCCGAAGGTGAACACGAACGGCGCGTCCGACGCGTACAGGGGGCCGAGGAACCACGCGAACCCCACCAGGACCATCAGCAGCCCGAAGCGCGACTCGGGCCGGCGGCGCCACGCGTACAGGCCCGCACCCACGAAGCTCCACCCGACCGCGGGTCCGAACACGACCCACACGTCGGGGTCGGAGAAGTGCTCGCTGCTGAGAACGAGCAGCACGTCGCCGACTCCGCAGAGCAGGGCCGCCGCCGCGATGGCGAGCGTCCGACGCGCCGTCATGTGGTGAATCCTGACGCCTCGCGGGCCGGCTGGCTAGGTACGGCTGGCCGCACCCGACGTGCTTCTCCGGTGGCACACGGACGCCAGCCGGCCCCCATGTCCGAGCCCGCCCGTCGACGCGAGGCTTGCGGGCATGATCACCCGTTCACACGCTGCGTTGCTCGTCGGCGCCCCACTCGTCTTCTCGGCGCTCCTCTGGATGCACCCGATGATCAGCGACTGGGAGGGCCTGCGGGACGCCACCACCCGCTTCCAGATCGTCCACGTCGCCATGGTGCTCACGCTGCCGCTGCTGGCGCTCGGGAGGTACCTCACGCTCGACGGGCTCACCGGCCGGGCGGCCACGACGGCGCGCGTCTCGCTGGTCGTCTTCACCGTCTTCTACGTGCCCTACGTCGCGTTCGAGGGCATCGGCCTCGGCGTGCTCGGCCAGGAGCTCGGTGGCCTGACCGCGGCGCAGCGCGACGCGGTCGCCCCGGGCCTGGTCGAGGAGTTCGCCAGGAACCCGATCCTCGGGGAGCCCGGCGTCTTCTGGGCCGTCGGCTCTGCGGCATGGACCGTGGTGTCGGTCGCGACGGTCATGGCATTTCGCCGTGCCGGCGCGCCGACGGCGCTGCAGGTCCTGCTCGGTGCCTCCGTGCTGATCGTCGCGCACACCCCGCCGCTCGCCCCGATCGGCCTGGTCTGCTTCGCCGCGTCGGGCTGGATGGCAGTCCGAGCGCGTCACGCCGAGTCCCCCACGCCCGCGGCTCCGGTCGCCGCGTAGGCCGGTAGGAGAACCCCGTGACAGCGATCGCCACAGCTCCCGTCGCGAGCCGTGCACACCGTCCCGCCGGACGGCCGGCTGCGCTCCGGCGTGAGCTCAGGCTGTTCATCGTCGGCGTCGCCCTGATCGCGCTGCACGTGGTCGACGACGCCTTCGTGCAGCCCGAGCCGGGAACCTCAGCCGGCGATCACCTCGTCAGCGGGCTCGTGCCGCTCACCCTGCTGGGGCTCGCGGCCTGGGCCTATCCGCGACTGCGCGGCGGTCGCCGGGGGGCGATGGCGCTTCTGGTCGGCGTCTCCGGGATCGTCACCGGCATCGAGGCCGTGCACTACACGGCGAAGGTCGGGGCGTCCGGCGACGACTACACCGGCCTGCTGGCGATCCCCGCCGGATTGCTCCTGCTCGGCCTCGGCACGGTCACGCTGTGGCGGACGCGGCGGACCGCTGGCAACCGGCTCTGGCGGTATCTGCGCCGCCTGCTCATCGGCGGCGCGGCGGTCGCGATCACCGTGTTCGTGATCGCTCCCCTGAGCGGGGGATACCTCTTCACGCACCTCGGTCGCCCCGTCGTGCCCAAGGCCAACCTCGGCGGACCGTACGAGCACGTCTCGTTCACCACCAGCGACGGGCTCGAGCTCGCGGGCTGGTACGTCCCGTCGAAGAACGGAGCCGCCGTGATCGCCTTCCCCGGCCGCAACGGGCCTCAGGCGCAGACGCGCATGCTCGCGCGGCACGGCTACGGCGTGCTGCTGTTCGATCGCCGCGGTCAGGGCGAGAGCGAGGGCGACCCGCATGCCTTCGGCTGGGAGGGCGAGAAGGACATCGAGGCCGCGATCGCCTTCCTCCAGCGCCGGCCCGACGTCGACCCCGAGCGCATCGGCGGCATCGGGCTGTCCGTGGGCGGCGAGCTGATGCTCCACGCCGCGGCCAAGACCGACGCACTGAAGGCCGTCGTCTCGGAGGGCGCCGGTTCACGATCGGTCGGCGAGTTCCGCAGGATGCCCGGCGCCACGGCGGTCCAGCATGGCGTCGAGACGATGATCACCGCGGGGCTCACGCTGTTCTCCAACAGCCCGCCGCCGCCTCTCATGCACGACATCGTCGGCAGGATCGCGCCCCGTCCCGTGTTCATCATCTGGGCGCCCCACGGCGTGGACACCGAGGTGCTCAACCGCGAGTACTTCAAGGCCGCCGGTGAGCCCAAGACGCTCTGGGAGATACCCGACGCCGAGCACGTCGGCGGCCTCGCGGCGCGCCCTGCGGAGTACGAGCGGCGCGTCGTCGGGTTCTTCGACGACGCGCTCCTGGGATGATCGAGGGACGCCGGAGGCGCTCAAGCCAGGAGAGGAGGCCGCATGTCGGGTCGGTTCGAGGCGACGGTCGTGATCGACCGTCCGATCGAGGAGGTGTTCGCCTTTCTCGCGGACGGTGAGAACGACCCCAAGTTCAGCCCCAGGGTCCTCGAGATCGCCAAGACCACGGACGGGCCCCCGGGTGTCGGCACGACCTACGCGAGCACGGTCAAGGACGCCGGCCTGAAGACGAAGCGCGAGTTCCGGCTGACCGAGTTCGAGGCGCCCACCAGGATCCGCTGGACGGAGGTGTCCAAGAACCTCGTCACGGCCTCCGAGGGCGGGTATGACCTCCACCCGGAGGCCGGGGGGACGCGGGTCACGCTCTACAACGTCCTCGAGGGCCATGGCCCGGGCAAGCTGATCGCCCCGCTGGCGCTGCGGGCCGCGCGCAACAGCGCGGACGACTTCGGCAAGGCGATCAAGGCGGCCGTCGAGGCCTCCTGAGCGTCGACGTCAGGCATCGCTCCGCTCTTCCTCGAGCTATAGACGGGGCGTACCAAAATCACCGCTCGTCTGGCATGTCGACCTACCAGGCCGCTCTGGCACTCAGCGACAACGCGGCCGAGCAGGAGTTCCTGGCGGCGCGGATCAGGTCGACGGAGCGCTAGCCCTCGCGTTCTTCGCTGGGCGTCGGATCGTCGGCACGTTCGCGCGCGTCCTGACGTTCGAACGCCTCGCGAATCTCGCGGCGCAGTCGCTCGCCGGGAATGGCTTGCTCGGCAGCCGCACGCTGGGATCGGACGGACCGCACGGCCTCAATGCGCTTCTCGAAGTCGTCGGACTCCATGCTGGCTCCTCTGCTGCTTGCGTTTGAAGACGGTGAGCTCACGCGCCGAGTGCCCAGCCGTCGCGGGTCCCGTCGCGCTCCCAGCCGGCGACGGCTACAGGCTGGACCGGGTGGCCGTGCCGGACGAGCTCGCGACAGGCCGCGGCCATTCGGTGCGCCGGGAGCGCGGGCCAACACGCGATGATTCCCGGGTTGTCGGGGTGGCTCGCCGCACGAGCGCGCAGTGCGCACAGGAGATCGGCGAGCTCCCGCTCGTTGAACCGGAAATCAGCGAAGAACTCCGCTTTCGTGGCTGCCGCAGGACTCATCGTGCACCGTCTTTCGCCTCTTCTGAAGGGTGCCGTGCACGCGAAGGAAGAAGAGGGGAGCCCCCAGCGCTACTGGCACCTGAGGATAGAAGCTCGCCGTGCCCGTCACGGATAGCGAAGCGGTCGAGCCGTCGCCGCGAGCGCGAAGCGGCGGTCCGCTCGCTGGGCTGATCGGCGGCGCGCGCCGCTTCGGGCGCAGGCGGCGCGGGTGGATCACGGCGGTGGTCTCGCTGGCCGCCGTGGCGGCCCTGGTGGCGCTGCTCGTGGGGCGGCGCGACGAGTTCGCGGAGGCACTCTCAGCCGTTACGGCGTGGGTGCTCGCAGTCACCGTGCTGCTGCAGATCGTGGCGCTAGTCGCGCGCAGCGAGGCGTGGCATCTGAGCATCGAGGCGGCCGGCGGGACGGTCGCTCGCCGGGTGCTCTACCGCGCATCGAGCATGCAGGTGCTGGGCAGCGTGCTCAACGGGCAGCTCGGGGTCGCGGCGCGGATCGCGGCGCTGCGGCGCTCCTCTCCGGAGATGAGCCCGCAGGTGCCGACGCTGATCGCCGCAGAGTTCCCGATCCTCGCCGTCGAGGCGATGCTGGCCGCCCTCGCGTCGTTCACGCTCGTCGGACCACTGGGACTGCCGTGGTGGCTTCCGATCGTCGGGTTCGCGGTGGTGGGTGCGGCCAGCGCGGGCTTGCGGCATCTGGCGGTCCGGAAGGGTCGGGAGCTGTGGAACGGGCTGGCAGTGCTCCGGAGCTTCGACGGCGGAGGCCGCGTGATCGCGTTCGTGGTGGTCGCCGTCTTCGCGCAGATCCTGCGCAACTGGCTGCTGCTGGATGCGGTCGGCGTCGATGCCTCGCTGTTCGACGCAACCGCCGTGCTGATCGCGGTGGCGGCGGTCGGACAGCTTCCGCTCGGCCCGAGCGTCGGCGCTGCGGCGGCGGTGCTGATCCTCGGCAGCCAAGGCGTGGCAGCGGCCGCGGCGGCCGGGGTGCTCATGACCGTAACGGGCACGGTCGGCGGGCTGTGCTTCGCGGCATGGGCCGGCGGCGACCGGCTCTGGGCCGCCGCCCGCCGCGGTCGTCGATTCCGGCGGAGTAGCGAGTAGCTGGGCTCGCGTACGACGGGCCGTGAGCCGTCCGGAGCGCGGGTCAAGCTGGCGGCATGCCAGCGGGCGGTCAGCACGATGTCGGCCTCGGGGGTCCCGGCTCCGGACGGCTCATCGCCACGTTGCGCCGCAAGCCGATCACCGCTCGCCGCGCGGCGGTCATCATCGCGACCTATACCGCGTTCGTGACGTTCGCGGGCGGCGTCGTCGCGCGGCTGGCCGACCGCAAGGACTTCGACAGCCTGGGCGACGGGCTGTGGTGGGCGTTGCAGACGGTCACCACGGTCGGGTATGGCGATGTCGTCCCGACCAGCGGTACGGGTCGCGTGGTCGGTGCATTCGTGATGATCAGCGGCATCGCATTCCTCACGGTGACCACCGCTGCGGTGACCGCGTCCCTGATCGAAGCCGCCCGACGCCGCATGCCGTACCCGCCCGGGGAGGAGCTACCGGCTGAGTTCATGCAGGAGGTGACCTCCAGACTGAGCGCGATCGAGGCACGGCTGGACGAGCTGCGACCGCGAGCCGGCGACTGATCGACGGCACTCGTGCCGCAATCACCCGCTCCGGGTGATGCCCGCATGATCACCCGCGACGTAGCGTCCGCCACATGACGGATGACAAGCTGACGACCGCACGAGCAGGCGGCTGGCTGCTGATCGGGGCGGGCGTCATCTCAGTGATCGCCGGGATTCTTGCGCTCGTCTATCCCGACATCACGCTGCTCGCGCTCGCGCTGATCGCCGGCATCAACGTGTTGCTCTTCGGTCTCATGGGCATCGTGAGCGCGGCCTCGTCCGAGCCGGACGACGGCGGCTCGCGGGCGCTGAACGCGGTGCTCGGGATCCTCGGCGTGCTCGCGGGGCTGGTGATGATTCGCCGGCCGGGGGAGACGCTGATCGTGCTGTTGCTGGCGGTCGCTCTCTGGCTCATCGTGAGCGGGCTGATCTCCGGGATCATCGCCTTGACCGAATCCGAAGATCGTGGCCCGCGACTGCTCGCCGCACTCGCCGACGTCGTCGTGGGCGGGCTCCTATTGGCGCTTCCGGAGCTGAGCCTCGGGACAGTCGCGATCCTGTGCGGACTGTCCTTCCTGTTCCGCGGCGCGTTCGCCATCTACGCAGGCCTCAAGCTGCGCAAGGCAACGGTGGCGGCGTCGCCGGCGTCATGACGCGCGCGCCGACGGTGGCCCGGGGGGTCACAACCCTGTGCTGTCGAACGGGCGGGCTGCCGTGCTTCGCCGTAGCTCAGCTTCCGCGAGGTACTGCTGCTCGACCTCGTCGCGCGACGGCTTGCGCACGGCCCAGTAGACAAGAGCCCCGATAACCGGCAGAAACACGATCAGGGCGATCCACCCGACCTTCGCCCAGCCGGAGTAGTGGCGACGGAAGAGGTCGACGATGGTGATCGCCCAGATGACGGCGAGCGCCCCGATGCCCACGACCCACAGCACAGTCATGACGGTCCTTTCCTCGGAGCCGGTTTCGTCTGACGATCCTCGCACGCCGGCAGACCCGCGCCACCAGGCACGCACCACAGTTCAGGCGGTGCGCGCCCGCCAGTCCGACCGTCGTGGCCGGTTCATACCTATCGGGTGATGCCCACTGGCCGCCGTGGCGCCAGGGTGAGGCCGGTGGCTGCCGGAGCCATGGCCCACGCGGCGGACCGCCTCGAGCAAGCAATCGAGGGGCGGGCGGACGTCGAGCATGAGATCGAGCGGGGGGAGCGGCAGGCACCGCCACGCGCGCGCTTGGTGCGAACCGTGTTCTGGCTGGCCGTGACCGGCGTGTCGCTCTACCTCGTCGCCCCGAGCATCGTCGAGGTGCTGGGCTCCTGGAGCGACCTCGACACGCTGGCGCCCGCGTGGCTGGCGGCGATGGCGGCGCTCCAAGCGGCGGCGCTGGCCTGCCTGTGGGCGCTGCAACATCTCGCCATGCGCGGACCGTCGTGGCGCGCGGTGATCGCATCGCAGCTCGCCGGGAACGCCCTGGCGAAGGTGGCGCCCGGGGGCGGAGCACTCGGAGCCGCGCTGCAGTACCGCATGCTCGTGCAGGCGGGTGTGCCTGGCAACCGCGCCGTCGCGGGGCTCACGGCCACCAACCTGCTGACCTTCGCCGTGGTTCTCGCATTGCCGGTCCTCGCGGTGCCGGCGCTCATCCGCGGCGGCGTGAGCCGCGACCTTCTGCAGGCCACGGTGATCGGGCTCGCGCTGTTCGTGCTGCTGTTTGCGATCGGCGCGGTGCTGATCGTGTTCGACGGGCCACTGGCATGGATCGGGCGGGTGATCCAGCGCGTGCGCAACCGCATCCGGCGCCGCGCGGAGCCATTGCGTGCGCTGCCGGAGCGGCTATTGCGGGAGCGGGCGCGCATCGTGGGTACGCTCGGCCCCCGCTGGAAGCGCGCGCTTGCCGGCACCGTCGGGCGATGGGTGTTCGACTATGCCACGCTGCTCGCCGCGCTCGCCGCTGTCGGTTCTCACCCTCGGCCGGGGCTCGCGCTGCTCGCCTTCTGTGCCGCTCAGGTGCTGGCTCAGATCCCGATCACGCCGGGGGGCCTCGGGTTCGTCGAGGCCGGCCTGACGGCGATGCTCACGCTCGCCGGCGTATCGGCGGGCGCCGCCGTGCTCGCCACCTTCGCCTACCGGCTGTTCTCGTACTGGCTCCCTCTGCCGATCGGGCTCGCCGCGTTCGGCTGGCACGCGCGCCGCTTCGCCCGGGCGTGACGTCCGTCATGGTGCCGGTGCGGCCCAGCTGGTCGGGACGTCGGCGCCGCCCTCCTCGGCGAGCCGGGCTCCGAAGCGGATCAACGCCGGGTCGGGTGAGATCTTCCCGGCGACGAGCGCCTCGCCGAGCCGGAACGTCGTCGCGCGTTCGACGAGGCCCGCCGGCACGAAGGAGAAGATCGCCTGCGCGAACGCCGCGTCCGCCGCCGAGTTGAGCCGCATGAGGACGAGGTTGTCGCACTGCGAGATGACGTTCTCGTGCACCTTCTGCGGGCGCTGTGTCGAGACGAGCAGGTAGATCCCGAACTTGCGCCCTTCGGCGGCGATCCGCACGGCATGATCGGTGGCCACCGCCACGAGTGGATCCTCCGGCCGAGCGGGGCAGACATTGTGTGCCTCGTCGATGACGACGAGCACGGGCTCCCGTTGCTCCCGGCGCCGCCAGATCTCGCCCAGCACCGACGCCGCGACGAGCGCCTGCTCCTCGCGGGACTTCAGCGACCCGAGGTCGACGACCGCGCACCGGGGCCCGTCCTCGGTCAGCGCGTCGAGCAGCGAGCCCGGGGCACCTCGGGACCACACGCCGAACGCGTCCACGCCGAGGTTGCGCGCCCGCAGCACCAGCCGTCGCGTCGTCGCGTCATCCGAGTCCGCGAGAGCCTCGAGCGCCGGCGGCCGCTCTTCCGCGAGAACGGCGGCGAGCTCGGCATGCTCCTCGCGGTCGGCGATCGGGTCCAGCCGCAGCAGTGCCGCCTGGGTCGCGGGCTCCAGGTCGGCGAGCCGGAGGCGCAGCGCCGGCAGCTGGACGCCTGTGGCGGCGCGACGGTAGCGCTCAACGCTGTCCGCGTCGGCTCCGTCACGAACCTCGGACAGCCGTACATAATCGGAGTTGGGGTCGAGGATGACGACGCGGAGCGTCGTCTCCATGAGCAGCCGCTCGAGGATCACGCCGAGTGAGTACGTCTTGCCCGAGCCGGACTGGCCGCACAGGAACGTGTGCCGGTTGAAGCCGCCCGCGTCGATGGCGTACGGGACGCCACGGGCGGTGGCGAGCTCGCCGATCTCCAGCTGTGCCGGGTGCGGCCGGGCGCGCGCGAGCCACTCGCGCACCTCGGCTGAGGTCGCCGGCCGCACGGCGACGTCGTGGAAGGGCGTGCCGTCTCCCTCCAGGACCGTCCCGGACCCGCGCGCGTGCCGTATCGGAACCTGCGTCTTGAGCCCGAACGCCGACTGCTCGTCAGGCGGCAGGTCGAGATCGGTCCCTTCGCGCAGCGCCATCTCGAGCTCCAGGACCTGGCCGAGGCGTCCGTCCCCGAGGATGACGTAGCCCCCGATCTGGAGCTCGAGCCCGTGCAGCGAGGCCTGGAAGGAAAAGCGGCGGCCGTCGACCGACGTGGCGAGCGGGAGGACCGAGGCCTCGAGGTCACGCCGGACGGCCCGGAAGCGCTCAAGGCGGTCCTCGAGCGCGTGCCCGTCGGTCAACTCACTCGTCATGGGAGCTTCAGCCCAGGATCTTGGCCTTCTGGGCCGCGAACTCCTCGTCGGTCAGGATGCCCTGCTCCTTGAGCTCGGCGAGCTCCTTGAGCTGATCGATCGTGGTCGCTGGGGGCCGGCGGCGCGTGGGTGCCGCGGCGGTGGCGGCGGCGGGGCTCTGCTCGTACTGCTGCTGCGTCCTGCTGCGCCCACTTGTTCGCCTGGCGGCGGCTGACGCGGTTCGAGACGGAGGTGGCTGTGCCCGCGATGACGGCCGTGCGGGCCATACCCCGGAGCAGTCCTGGCATGACGTGTTCCTTTCGCTAGGAGCCGCTTCGGTGGCGTCGAGCACGGCGATGAGCTCATCGGCGGAGATGCGCTGGCTGCCCAGCGCGAAACCGCCGTTGCGGCGCACGGCGCTGACGAACGGCGACGGCCCAGCGGTTCTCGTAGACGATGACCGCTGCGGACCAGCCGGGTCGATCGCGTCCGCGGCGGCGGCCGACGTCCTCGTCACCGAGCAGCCCCGACGACGCGCCCTCGAAGACAGCGAAGTCGCCGACGGTCTCGTCGCTCAGGTCCTTGGCTTCGAAGCCGGCGACGCTGCCGTCCTCGCCCTTGGTCACGAACATCGCGTCGAAGATGCGGATGATCCCGCGGTCGACCAGGTCCATCATCAGCGGCGCGGCCTCGCCGGTCATCGGCGCGCCAGGCGGGTAGGCCATCACGACTACGTCGATCGGGCCGAGCGGCTCGTCGTGTGCTTCCATCGTCTGCCTCCTCTTCCTCGGACGTGACGGGATTCCGGCGCTCACGCCGTTGGAAGACCATCCAGGCTGGACGTGCCCCGGGCAAGGGTGCACGCCCTACGGCACGGGGGGCCGGCAGGCGGCCTCGGGATCGTCTTCCCGATCCTCTGGATCGTCGGTGCACTCATGGCGCCGACCCGCGGGCGGCAGGCGCCGCGTGACTCACCGGCACATGAGATCCTGACCCGCGACTACGTGCTCCCCGCGATCAAGAAGGTCAGCTAGTCCCGAGGAGCAAGGTCAGGCTTCGGTGAACAGGACGACGACCAGAAGAACCCCCAGTACCGCTCCGGCGCTCGAGAGCAGCCCGACAGCACGCTGCGTCAGGGGGCGCGAATTCACCTCGGCTGACCGCTTCCTCGACCTTGCGGTGACGCCAGAACGCGTAGCCCGAGCAGAGGACGCCCAAGGCTGCGAAGCCGATCCCGATTGCCGTGTACGGCCACGTCACGCCGGACGCGACGGCCGGCACGATCTTCCCGGAGCCGACGCTGACCGCGAACGCGGTGAGCCCCGTCCGCCACCAGGCGAGATACGTCCGCTCGTTGGCCAGCCGGGTCCGTCGGGTCGCGTCGCCCGCCTCGTCGAAGCCCGCGTGCAAGCTAGGCCCCCGTCAGGACCTCTCTGGTGCCGAGGCGAGCTGGTTGGCGAGCCGATGATGGCGAGGGCGAAGATGCACAGCGACCAGAACGGATAGGCCGGGATCGACAGCAGCGCCGAGATCGCGCTCAGACTGGCTGCGGCGATCCCGATCCAGCGACCGAAGCCACCCCCAGACATGAGCGAGAACGCAGCGAAAAGCTGCAGCGCGCCGATCAGGAGCGTGACCCAGCCCAGGTGTTCAAGCCGCTGAGGATGTACGTCGCGTCCTCCGTGAAGAACCTCGAGTCGCCGATCGCCGCGATCCCGTAGATGACGTTCAACACTCCGGCGATTCCCAACAGGATCGCTGCGAACACCCACCAGCCCGTGACCCTGGACGTCCGGTCAACCGCGCCACTTCGTGACATCAGAACCTCCTCAGCTCGAACTCGATCCACCCGATCAAATCAATGGCTCGACGCAGTGGAATCACCTGAAACGGATGAACTGAGCGGCTCTCGCCTCGCGGCCCACCCTCGAGTCGGGAGCGGCCACCCCCCGCGATCGACGTGCGCGCCACCTTGTGCTCCCGATCGGGGGATGCGGATGATCAGCACGGCCTGGAAGAGACGACAAGGAGGCAAACCACATGGTGTTCGCGGCTGATTACCCGTTCCTCGACGTCTTCTGGACGATCATCATCTTCTTCTTATGGGTGTGCTGGATCTGGATGGTGGTCGGCATCTTCGCGGACATATTCAGCCGGCGCGACATCTCTGGCTGGGTGAAAGCGGCGTGGAGCGTGTTCGTGATCGTGCTGCCGTTCCTCGGGGTGCTGGTCTAT
>CAWIRW010000012.1:0-166473 GCA_963838655.1 uncultured Solirubrobacteraceae bacterium
GCTACGAGGTCTCGGCCATGACGGCGCGCCGGGACCTCGACGAGCTCGAACGTCGCGGGCTGGTGCGCCGCACCCACGGAGGGGCCGTGCTGCCGTCGACGGCCGCGCACGAGGACTCGTTCGCGCGCCGCATGAACGTCTCGCGCGAGGAGAAGGAGCGGCTCGCCACGGCGGCCGTCGGCATGCTCTCCGCGCGCGAGACCGTGTTCCTGGACTCGTCGACGACGAGCTACTTCGTGGCTCGCCGCATGATCGACGTGGGGATCTCCGCCACGGTGCTCACGAACTCGCTCCCGGTGATGGAGCTGATCTTCAACGAGGGCGGCCAGGACGTCGAGCTGATCGGCATCGGGGGAACGCTGCGGCGGCTGACGCGGTCGTTCGTCGGCCCGTTCGCGGTCCGCACGGTGCAGGGCCACTTCGCCGACCGGCTGTTCCTCAGCGTCAAGGGCCTGACGGAGACCGGCATGCTGACCGACGCCGATCCGCTCGAGGCCGAGGTCAAGCGCGCGATGATCGCCCAGGCCGGCGAGTCGACGCTGCTGGTGGACCACTCGAAGCTGCTCGCTCGCGGCCTCAGCGTCGTGGCATCGGTCGCGGAGGTCACCGCCGTGCTGGCCGACGGGATCGCGCCTGCCGAGGCGGCGCCCCTGGTGGCGGCCGGCGCCGCGCTGCTGCCGCTCGAGCCCGCGGCCTGAGCTACAGGTGGCGCCCGTTCGCCTTCGCGTGGGCGAAGAGCTCCGCGAGCAGCGCCTCCCATCGCGGTCCGACCGCGCCCTGCATGTCGTAGTCGCGCGCCGTCTCGCGGGCGGCCGCGGCGCAGCGGCGCCGCAGGTCCTCGTCGGCTATCAGCTCATCCATCGCCGCCGCCAGCGCGTCGACGTCGCCGTCCGGCACGAGCAGGCCGTTGCGGTGGTCGTCGACGATGTCGCCCGGGCCCGTCCGGCAGTCGAACGCGACCGGGGCCAGGCCCTTGCTCATCGCCTCCAGGAGGATCAGCGGGAACCCCTCCCGGCGTGAGCTGAGGACGAAGATCGACCCGTGCGCCATCGCCGCGCCCATGTCCTGGGTCGCGCCCGCCAGCTGGACGCGGTCGCCGAGGCCGGCAGCGTCGATCTGCCGTCGCAGGGCGCGCCGCTTGTCGCCGCGGCCGTGGATCCGCACGCGCCACGCGGGGTGGTCGGGCGCGATCTTGGCGAAGGCGTCGATCAGGCGGTCGAAGCCCTTCTGCGGCGTCAGGCGGCCGGCGCCGACCAGCAGCGGTGCCGCGAGGTCGGGCTCGGGACCGCCCAGCGCCGACACCGAGTTCGGGATGCGCTCGGTGCGCACCCTGCCGCCCGTGACCTGCTCGTACCGCGCGCGGTCGCCCTCGGTGAGCGCGACGAGCACGTCGAGCCGCGGGTAGGCGGCGACCATCGCCCGTCGCAGCCGCCGCCCCCAGATGTCGTGGCTCATGTGCTCCTGCCCGACCCGCACGAGCCCCGGCAGCCGCAGGTCGGCGGCGATCAGGTTGAGCACCGGTCGGGTCGTGACGAGGAATCCCGTCCGGCGACGCAGGTGGCGCACGAGCTGGAGGTCGACCCACAGGTTCCAGCGCGGGCCCGCGTTCGCGGGGTGGGCGAGCGCGCTCGGAAGGCGGCGCAGCCGCCGGCGACCGCGGCGATCGTCGAGCGCGGTCACCCGCACGCCCGGTGCGAACGCGAAGAACGGCCGGCGGCGCGAGCGGAACACGCTCAGGATCTCGACCTCGTAGCCCTGGCTCGCGAGGTGGCCGGCGAGGTTGTGGACCGTCCGGATCGTCCCGCCCATGCCCCAGGCGCTGCCGAGCACGAACGTCACCCGCCGCTCGGCGCCCACCCGATCCTCGGCCCGCGGGGTCGCCCGCGCGTACGCGCGCAGCGCGATACGCACCGGCCACAGCGCCGCGTGAGCGAGGAACGGGAGCGCGGCGCGCACGTGCGGGAGGATGACGGACATGCAACGGATCGACCTCAGCCACGTCGTCGAGGACGGGATGATCACCTACAAGGGCCTGCCGGCGCCGGTGGTGTGCGACTTCCTCAGCCGCGAGGCCAGCCGCGAGCACTACGCGCCGGGTACCGAGTTCCACATCGGGTCGGTGCAGCTGTGCGCCAACACCGGCACGTACGTCGACAGCCCGTTCCACCGCTACCCGGACGGCGCCGACATGGCCGAGCTGCCGCTCGACCGCCTCGCCGACCTCGACGCCGTCGTCGTCGACAGCCGCGAGCGGGCGCTCGACCAGTCGGGGCTCGAAGGGGTCGAGGTCGCCGGCCGGGCGGTGCTGGTGCGCACCGGCTGGAGCCGCCACTGGCGCACGGACGCCTACTTCGAGGGTCACCCGTTCCTGACCGCGGACGCGGCGGCCCATCTCGTCGAGCAGGGCGCGCTGCTGGTGGGCATCGACTCGCTCAACATCGACGACACCTCCACCGGAGAGCGGCCGGTGCACTCGACGCTGCTGGCCGCCGGCATCCCGATCTGCGAGCACCTGACCAACCTCGAGGCGCTGCCCGCCGACGGCTTCCGCTTCAGCGCCGTGCCGGTCAAGGTGCGCGGGCTCGGCACGTTTCCCGTCCGCAGCTACGCGGTGCTGTGACACGCCCCACCCGCCGCCGGGTTGGTCGGCCACGGGCGAACGTCAACGGCGGCTGGGTAAGGAGGTGAGGGAGCTGGCCGGGCGGGTCGGCCCCGGGCGGCGGTCAAGGCGGGGTTACGTGTCAATCGGCGTCGCCAGGTTCGCCCGAATCCACTTTGATGCTCTAGACGAGCACAAAGGTGGATTTCGATGATCGCCGGCTCGCCGAAAGACACGTAATCCCGCCTTGGCGCACCTTACCCGCGCAGCGGTCGGCTCCCCAGCCTCCCTCCCCAGCCGCCGTTGACGTTCCCCCCGCAGCAGACCAACCGGTGGGGCCGCTCAGCGCGTCTCGACCGGCTCGAGCGCGCGCTCGGGCGCGGGCGCTTCGAGGATCGAGCGCTCGAGCCGGCGGGCGCGCAGGGCGGCGTTGAACTCGCCGCCGATCAGGATCGCGATGCTCGCCAGGTAGGCCCACAGGACCGTCGCGACGACCGCGTTGATCGACTGGCCGATGAGGATCATCGACGGGTCGTTGGCAGCCACGCCGCCGGAGGCGGCGCGCATCCCCAGCTCGGCCGAGATGCGGAACACGACGGCGGCCAAGATCCACAGTGCGGCGCCGACCAGCGCGCCCGGGAGGCAGTCACGCCAGCAGTGCTTCACGTTCGGGCTGAAGCGGTAGAGCGAGACGAGGAAGCCGACCACGACGGCCAGCAGCAGCGGCACCCGCAGGGCGGCCCAGCCGACGGCGACCGTCACCTCGACGGTCAGCGCCACGAGCGCCACCGACCCGAGCGCGAAGCCCAGCGCGAGTACCCGCTGCACGAGCGTCGCGCGCGCGCTGCGCACGCGGTAGGCCACGTCGAGCGCGGTGCCGGTGGCCTCGAACAGGCGCATCGAGCACCACCACGCGATCAGCAGGCCGAAGATCGCGACCCCGCCGCTCGGCTGGGAGAGCTGCAGGTGCACGAACGGGGTGATCACGGTGTCCGCCAGCTCGGGGCCCATCAGCGTCCGGATAGCGCTGATCGCGGCCTGCTCCGCCTCGAACACGAGCTGCTCGCCGATCAGCGACTTCGAGAGCCCGAGCGCCGAGCCGACCGCAACGGTCGAGGGCACGAGCGTGACGACCGCGAAGAACGCCATCTCGGCGGCGTGACCGGTCGTGCGGTGCCGCTTGCAGTTCCGCAGCACCCCGCGCACGAACTGCCACGGCGTCGCGTGGGCCGGGTCGAAAGTGGTCGTTGACGAGCGAACGAACCGCATGCGAGCGAAGTCTCGTGCCAAACAGTACAAGTCGATCGCTCACGCCGCGAGGGCCGGCGCGGCGACGCCGGCATCTATCGTGCACGCCCGTGACGGCGACCGAGCGCACCTCCGCCGAGCTGCTCCGCATCGCGACGGCGGGGTCGGTCGACGACGGCAAGAGCACGCTGATCGGCCGGCTGCTGTACGACGCGCGGGCGCTGATGGCCGACGAGATGGCCCGCGCCGAGGTCGACCTCGCCTACCTGATCGACGGCCTGCGGGCTGAGCGCGAGCAGGGCATCACGATCGACGTCGCGTACCGCTTCTTCGCCACGCCGGCACGCTCGTTCATCATCGCCGACACCCCGGGCCACGTCCGCTACACGCGCAACATGGTCACCGGCGCCTCGACCGCGGACGCCGCGCTCGTCCTCGTCGACGCGCGCGCCGGCATCGTCGAGCAGTCGCGCCGCCACGCCTACCTGGCCGCGCTGCTCGGGATCCGCCACCTCGTCGCGTGCGTGAACAAGATGGACCTCGTCGACTGGGACGAGGCCCGCTTCCGCGAGATCGAGCGCGGCTTCGTCGCCATGGCCGAGCGCCTGGGCGTGCCCGACACCCGCGTCATCCCGGTGTCCGCGCTCAACGGCGACAACGTGGTCGACGCGTCGGCGAACTCGCCGTGGTTCGCCGACCCGCCGCTGCTCGCTCAGCTCGAGCGACTCGAGGTGAGCGCGGACGACGAGCCGCAGGCGGCGCGCTTCCCGGTGCAGCTCACGGTGCGGGCGCCCGACTACCGCGGTTACGCCGGCCGCGTCGCCGGCGGGGTGCTGCGCCAGGGCGACGAGGTGGTCGTCCTGCCGCGCAGGGAGTACTCGCGGATCGCCAGGATCGACACGCCGGACGGCGCGGTGGAGAGCACCCGGCCTCCGATGTCCGTCACCGTGCTGCTCGAGGACGACATCGACGTCGGCCGCGGCGACATGCTCAGCGGCGCGGCCTCACCGCCGCCCGTCGCCCGCCACCTCGAGGCCACCATCTGCTGGATGGCCGAGCGCCCGCTGCACGCCGGCACGCGCTACGAGCTCAAGCACACCACGCGCCGCGTGCGGGCGACGATCGAGGAGATCCGCACGCGCGTCGACATGGAGACGCTCGGCGACGTCAAGCGTCCCGCCGAGCTCGAGCTCAACGACATCGGGCGCGTGCGCCTGCGCACGAGCGCGCCGGTGCTCGCCGATCCGTACACCCGCAACCGCACCACCGGCGCCTTCATCCTCGTCGACGAGACCACGCACGACACCGTCGCCGCGGGCATGATCATCAGCGCCACGGAGGAGCCCGGCGCGCCGATCGGCCCGCACAGCCCCGACGTCGTGTGGCACGAGCCGCCGCTCCCGCGGCGCGAGCGCTGGGGGATCCTCGGCGTCCGCGGCGCCACCGTGTGGCTCACCGGGCTGCCCGGCTCGGGCAAGTCGACGATCGGCGAGGAGCTCGAGCGCCGCCTGGTCGCCGCAGGTCGCCCGGCCTATCTGCTCGACGGTGAGAACCTGCGCCACGGGCTGAGCGGCGACCTCGGCTTCTCGCCCGCCGACCGCCACGAGCACGCCCGCCGGGTCGCGAGCCTCGCACGGATCCTCGCCGACACCGGCAACGTCGCGATCGTCGCGCTCGTGTCGCCGATGGCCGCCGACCGCGCGTGGGCGCGCGAGCTGCACGAGCAGGCCGACCTCGACTTCGTGGAGGCCTGGGTCGACACGCCGCTCGAGGAGTGCGAGCGCCGCGACCCCGCCGGCCTCTACGCCCGCGCCCGCGCGGGCGAGCTGCCCGGCTTCACCGGCGTCGACGCGCCCTACGAGTCGCCGGAGGCGCCGGACGTCCGCCTCCATGCGTCCGAGGAGCCGGTCGAGCGGTCGGTCGAGCGCGTGCTCGAGACGCTCGACCAGGCCGCCTCGGGGCGCGCGAGGCGCCCCGAGGCGTGACCCCCGGTTACGGCTGCGACGTGTAGACCGTCGGGTCGCCCACCTTGAGCCAGATCTGCGGGCTCTCGAGCGGGATGAAGTGACGGTTCTGCCCAGCCGGCGGCTCACGGCTCTCCGGCACCGTGTCGCCGAGCGGCCGGTGCACGATGAAGCCGACGCGCTTGGTGTCGTCGGCGATCCGGATCGTGTGGTAGACGCCGAACGCGTCGGTCCCCTCGAACGGCGTCGGCGCGCCCCAGTCGGCCGTGGCCTCGCCGGGCGCGAGCGCCCCGGGGTCGCCGTCGAACAGGTGCAGGCCCCAATCACCGACCGGCGAGCGGTTGTAGTGGATCACCGCCGTCGTCACCGGCGTGAGGATGTGCGTCACGCTGCGCGTGGCGCTGGTGACGGTCCTGCCCGGCGCATAGGTGAGGACCGCCCGGTAGGTGATGACCTGGTTGTCGGGGAGCCCCGCCGTGGTGTCGAACGCCGTGTAGACCGGCGACGACGCATCGGGCGAGCCGACGTTCGTCCACGTCGCGCCGCCGTCCAGCGAGCGCTGGAATTGGACCTCGTACCACGGGTGCTCGGGCACCGTCACCGCCCGGACCTCGACCTCGCCGCGCACGCGGCCGTTGACGTTGGGCGCCTCGAGCGTGATCGTCGGCACGTCCACGCGCGACGAGGCAATGCTGCTCGCGCGCGTGTGCCCGGCGTTGTCGAGCACGACGGCCTTGTAGCGGATCCGGTGCCGGGGTCGTAGTCCGCGACGTCGTGGAACACCCGGTACGGCGCGTTGTCGTCCGTGCCGATGCTCGCCACGAACGGTGCCCGACCTTGGCTAGGAACGTCACCTCGGCGAATGCGTCGGAGCCGAGGTTCGCCTCCACCTCGAGTCGATCGCGACCCTCGGCCGGCACGTCGAGCGAGATCGACGGCGCCGACCTGCTGCGCGGGATGTGCTTCTTCGCGCGATAGACGACCGCCGACAGCGACCCGAGCGTGACGTTCAGGCGCCGGTCGCCGCGGTGTCGAGCCGCTCCGGCCCGGTGCCGTAGACCTTCTTCCACCGGCTGTTCGCCACGTACGTCGGGATCGACGCGGATGCGGGCTGCTCGGCGTTGTTCAGTGCGACGACGTACTCGCGCTTGTGCGAGCGGCTGACGCGGGAGAACGCGTAGATCCCGGGGGTGCTCGACGAGAACCGGTGCTGCTGCGCCCCGTCGCGCAGCGCCCGGTTGTCGCGGGTCACGCGGCGAGCCGCGCGAGCTGCCGGTACAGCGGGTGCGACGTGTCGAAGTTGTCGTCCATCGGCGTTTCGTTGGAGCCGATGTTGTCGTTGTTGCCGGCGCCGTCGTCTCGCTCGACGCCGGGATCCGACAGGTTGTTGTACTGGAGCGACTGCGACGGGAACATGTCCTGCCGCGCGTCCTGGTCGCCGCCCGCGCCGGTGAAGCCCTGCTCGTCGCCGTAGTAGACGACTGGGTTGCCGCGCGAGAAGTACATGAGCTCGTGCGCGAGCCGGTCTCGCTGCAGGAGCTCGGCCTCGCTGGCGCCGGCGTTGGCGTTGCGGACGAACATGCCGATCCGCCCGCGGTCGTGGTTCCCGAGGAAGGTCGGGAGGTTGTAGACGTTCGAGTCGCCGTCCGTGTACCAGTCGTCCTTGACGAAGAAGTCGCGCAGCCTGTCGGTCGCGAGCGACTTGGCGGCGAAGTCCACGGCCGACATTTGGAACAGGAAGTCGAGGACGCCCTGCACCTTGTCGTGCGTCGGGAAATGGGACATGATCTCGTGGCTGAAGTCCTCCGCGACCTCGCCGAACATGTAGAAGTCGCGGATCCCCTGCGACCGGGCGTAACGCTCGATCGCCGGCGCGAACCGCTGCCAGAACGCGTCGTCGACGTGCTTCATCGTGTCCATCCGGAAGCCGTCCACGCGGAACTCGCGGATCCAGAACTTGTAGATGTCGATCATCCCGTCGACGACGCGACGGTTCTCGGTGAACAGATCGTCGAGCCCGAAGAAGTCGCCGTACAGCGAGTTCTCGCCGGCGAACGTCGTGTTGCCGCGGTTGTGGTAGAGGCTCACATCGTTGAGCCAGGCGGGGACCTTGACGTTCTGCTCGTCAGGGATACTGCGGCGCGTCCCGTCCGGCACCAGGGGTGGTAGGGAAAGCTCGGAGCGGGCCGGGTCGGGGGCACGGGGCTGTCCGTCGGTGCCAGCGCCGGGAACGTCCTCGTGCCGGCGAAGTCGCGGTCGTCGAACACCGTGCCCGCGGCGGTGCGGTACGGATACCGATCCTTGGAGATGTATCCCGGTGCGGCGCCCTCCTGGTAGCGGATGACGTCGGCCGTATGGTTGGTGATGACGTCGAAGTAGACCTTCAGCCCGAGCCGGTGGGCGTCGCGGATGAGCGCACGGAGGTCGTCGTTGCTGCCCAGGTGCGGGTCGATCTGGGTGAAGTCGGTGATCCAGTAGCCGTGGTAGCCGGCCGACGGATTCCCGTTGTTGTCCTGGACCGCCTTGTTCTTGAAGCTCGGCGTCAGCCAGATCGCGGTGGTGCCGAGGCGCTTGACGTAGTCGAGCTTGTTCCGCAGGCCCTGCAGGTCGCCGCCGTGGTACCAGCCCTTGCCCATCGGGTCGAAGCCCGACGTGCCCTCCGGTCTGGTACCCGGCTCCAGGGTCCGCCGTGGTCGTTGGCCGCGGTGCCGTTCTGGAACCGGTCGGCCATGACGAAGTAGAAGTTCTGGTCGGTCACCGGCGCGCGCAGGCTGTGCTGCGCCTTGCCGTGGTGGTGCCCGCGTTTCTTGTGCGCTTCGGCGACGGAGGCCGTGGCGAGGCAGGCGAGCAGCCCGCACAGCGTGGCAAGCGAACGCAACATCTTCCCGACTCCCCATTCGGTGGTCTGCCCGGGGGAGTCTCTCACCCCTGTCGAGCAGGAGCGCGCCCGGCGCTCAGCCCAGCTGGACGACCGTCTCGGTGGCCCACTCGACGGCGTCGTAGTACATGTCGCTGAGCCCGCTGACGTCGCTGTCGTCGAAGCGCCCGCGCTCGTACGCGAGCACGGTGCGCAGGATGCGGCCCTCGGGGCCGACGTGGTCGAGCAGGGCCTCGGTGGTGCGCTCGTCGAACGGCAGCTCGGCGAGCAGCTCCGTCATCGTCGTGTCGAGCAGCGCGTCGGCGACCGAGAAGAGGCCGACGGTGAACGCGCGGTCGGCCTCGGCGCCCGGATCGCGGTCGGCGCGGCGCTCGCACAGCGCGGCGCGGACGAGGGCGGTGACGAGCAGCTCGTGCGACTGCCCGCGGGTATCGGCGAGCATCAGGAGCGTGGCCCAGCGGCGCACGGTGCGCCCGCCCAGCAGCGCGAGCGCGTGGCGGATCGAGCGGATCTGGCTGCGTGGTGCCACGTGCGCGGAGTTGGTCAGGCGCAGGAGCTTGTGGCTGAGGCCGGCGTCATGCGCGATCAAGTGCTCGAGCGTGTCGAGATCCTCGTCCGGCGTGGCCAGCAGCTCGGCGAGCGCCCGCAGGCGGAAGGTGGGGGTGGGGCGCCCGGACACGATCGCCGGCCGCTCGAAGAAGAAGCCCTGGAAGCCGTCGACGCCGAGGCTGCGGCAGTGCTCGAGCTCCTCGCGCGTCTCGACCTTCTCGGCGATCACGGTCAGGCCGCGGTCGCGTAGGCGGCGGACGTGGTCGGCCTGGCCCTCGCGGTCGAGCGCCTGGACGTCGAGCTTGGCCACCGAGGCCAGATGCAGCAGCGGCTCCAGCTCGGGCCGGTAGTCGAAGTTGTCGAGCGCCAGCGTGAAGCCCGCCTCGACCAGCTCGCCGAGCACGCCCAGCAGCTCCTCGTCGACGACCTGGTCCTCGACGAGCTCGAGCACGACCCGATCGGCCGGGAGCGGGAGCGGCCGGAACGCGAGCAGGAACTCGCGGTCGACGTTGATGTACGCGCGCTGGGAGCCGACGAGTCGCCCGAGCCCGACGTCGGTGAGCGCGCCGACGAGCACGGTGGCCGTGGCGCGGTCGCCCGCCGCGGAGCGGCCGTCCTCGTCCACCGCGCGGTAGAGCAGCTCGAAGGCGGCGAGGCGCAGGTCGGCGTCGAAGATCGGCTGCCGCGCCATCACCACGTCGGTCGGCGCGAAGGTCTCGAGTGCGTCGGCCATGAGCACCCGGTTGATCGGCGTGCGCCGGCTCAGCTGTAGCGGACGACGTCGTCCTCGGCGTAGTGGTCGCTCACCGTCTCGGCGTTCGGGCTGCCGGGCAGAGACAGCGAATCTCCGGTCCAGATCCGCGAGGAGACCGGCTCGAACCCGGCGGTCAGCACGTAGTCGATGTTCTCGCGCCCCGGCGGCGCGGCGGTGCCCACGTCGCGCAGGCGCGCGAGCAGGGTCGCGGCCTCGACGTCGCGCCCGCGAGGGTTGCGCGCCGGCACGTTGAAGTCGCCCGCCAGGATCACGGGACCGCGCGCCGCGGCCGCCAGCGCGCGCTTCACGATCGCCCGCGTCTGCGGCACCTTGAGGCTGCCGTTGGCCGAGATGTGCGTCGTGAGGAAGGTGAGCTCGCGTCCGGCGACGCGGTCGCGCAGCCGGGCCTCGATCCACATCCGCAGCTCGCCGAACTGGCGCCAGTCGGGCCGCCGGCGGCGCAGCCCGTCGAGGATCCCGCGCAGCTGCGGGACGACGTAGTAGCCGCCCGTCGCCGCGACGACCACGTAGCGGTCGGGGATCACGAGCGCGTTGCCGAGCTTCGGACGGCGCTTCTGCAGGACCCGGCCGGCGGCCGCGGCAGCCGTGCGACGCAAGGCCGCGGCCTGCTCATCGCCGACCTCCTGGAGCGCAAGCAGCGGCGCTCCCTCGGCGCCCTCGAGCGCCTCGCGATAGAACGGAAGCTCGAGGAAGTCGGCCTGGCGCGTCCGGATCCGCGGGTTGCCGGCCGCGGCGTTGAAGGTGACGATGCGGACGTCCATCGCCTACGCGAACGCGAGCGTCGCCTTGACGCCGCGGAAGTCGAACGCATCCTGGAAGCGCTCGGGCGGCACGCGCAGGCCGACCATCCGCTCCATCGCCTCGGGCCAGCGGCGGCGCATGGCCTCGAGCTGACGGACGGCGGTCTCCCAGTCCTGCTTGTGGGCGTTCACGCTGCCGAGCAGCACCCGGTTCTCGATCACGAAGTCGACGCCGAACAGCGACGCGTCGACCGACACACGGTGCGGGTGGGCGTCGAGCCCGAGCAGGCAGGCGACGCCGTTGCGCTGCAGCAGCGCCGCCGCCTGCAGCATCAGGTCCGCGCTCCCGGCCGCCTCGATCACGATGTCGAACCGGCCGGCCTCCTCGAGCGCCGTCTCGGCGGTCGAGAGGTAGCGCGCGCCGGCGGCGGCGACGAGCTCGCTCTTCTCGCTGCCGGCGGGGCTGCGGGCCGCGACCCACACCTCGTAGTCGGCGAGGCGCAGCATGTAGGCGGCCAGCATCCCGATCGCGCCCGCTCCGATCACCAGCGCGCGTCGCGGCTCCCACGGCTGGCGCGCGCCCGCGGCGTGCGCGTGGCGGATGCCGCGGGCGCAGATCGACGCCGGCTCGGCGAGCACGCCCAGGCGCCCGAGCGCGGGCGGCACCGCGACGACGTTCGCGGGATCCTCGACCACGAGCTCGGCGGCGAAGCCGTGCAGGGCGGTGATGCCGCGCTCGGCGTAGTCGCCGGTGGCGCAGGCGTCCGGGGAGCCCTCCCGGCACGGCGTGCAGCGCTCACACGAGCGGCGCACTGTCGCGCTGACGAGGTCGCCCTTCGCGAAGCCGTGGCCGCCGGCCGCCACCTCGCCGAGCAGCTCGTGCCCGAGGATCAGCGTCTGCTCGCCCGGCGGGGCGACCCCGAACTCGCCCGCGGCGATCTCGCGGTCGGTGCCGCACACGCCGACCTCGAGCACGCGGATGGCGACGCCGCCCGCCTCGGGGACCGGGTGCTCGGCGATCGTCGCCGACCCGGCGCGGCCGGGAACCGTCGTCAGCGCCTGCACCCGGGCAACAGTATCCTCGCCGCGTGCCCCCGGTCGTGACATGGCTCGGGCAGGCGGGGTTCCTCTTCGAGGCGGCCGGGCGGCGGATCCTCGTCGACCCGTTCTTCTCCGAGCACGAGGGGCGCCGCTATCCGCCGCCGCCCGTGGAAGGCGACGTCGACTGGATGCTCGTGACCCACGAGCACCTCGACCACCTCGACCCGGCGTCGCTGCGCGCGGTGGCCGAGCGCAGCCCGCGGCTCACGGTCGTTGCCCCGGCGCCGCTCGAGGCGATGGTGCGCGAGGCGTGCGCCGACGCCGCGTTCGTCGGCGTGGCGCGCGGCGATCGCGTCGACCTCGGCGAGGCGGGCGCGGCGACCGTCGTGCCGGCCGTGCACGCAATCCACCCGCGCGACGGCTACGCCGACGACCCGCGCTTCGTCGGCTACCTGCTCGAGCTCGACGGCGTCGGCCTCTACCACGCGGGCGACACGCTCGTCACCGACGCCGTGGTGGCGGCGCTCGAGGGCCTGACCGTCGACGTCGCGCTGCTGCCGATCAACGGCCGCACCTATTTCCGCGAGCAGGCCGACCTCGCCGGCAACATGGGCGCGCGCGACGCCGTGGCGCTGGCGGTCCGCATCGGCGCCTCGATGCTCGTGCCGATTCACTGGGACCTGTTCGAGGGCAACACCGAGCACCCCGGTCGTGCCGCCGACGAGGCGGCCGAGACCGACGCGCCGCTGCACGTGATCACCCTGCGGCGCGGCCTCCGGTGGACGGTGGCCTGACCCGGCCGTCGGCCAGCAGGGTCCGGAACTGCGCGAGCCCGTCCGCTACGCCGGCCTCGACCGGTCGCATCACCGGCTCACCCACCAGCTCGAGCCACGAGGCGTGCTCGACCTCGGCCGCGAACGGCAGCGGGTCGCGGTCGGCGGTCAGCAGCCGCGCGGCTTCCGGGACCTCGCGCGCGATCAGCTCGATCAGCTCGGACATCGAGACGACCGGCCCGTCGAGGTTGTGCACCGACGCGCCACGGTAGTCGAGCTCGCTCGCGCGCACGAACGCCTCGCCGACGTCAGCGGTGTACTGCATCTGCGCGCTGCCGCCGAACGGGATGTGGAAGCGCACGCCCGCGGCGGCGGCGACCATCGCCGTCGTGGGTGCCGACGTGAGCCCCTGGTCGCGCCCCGGGCCGTAGACGGTGTGCGGCCGCAGGCCGATCGACGAGACCCCGTAGTCCTCGAGGTAGCGCTCCGCGGTGCCCTCGTTCGCCCACTTGAAGACGCCGTAGAGCGTGCTCGGGTGCTCGCCCTCGCCGAGCGCGGCGATCGAGGAGGCGTAGACCACCGGCGCGATCCGGTCGCGGCGGCGGCGGACCGCCTCGAACACGTTGACCGTGCCGAGCACGTCGACCGCGGCGCCCAGCGGCGGGTTGGCGCGCACGAACGGCACCTGGAGCGCGGCGAGGTGGATCACGTGCGTGACCGCGTGCTCGTCGAGCACCCGCTCGACGAGCTTGAGGTCGGTGATGTCGCCGCGCACGCGTACGACCTTCTCCGCCTGGCCCGGCTCGAGCGCGATCGCCAGCCGCGGCGCCTCCTCGCCGAGGTCGAACGCGATCGCGTCGTGCCCGCGGTCGAGCAGCGCGCGCAGCGTCCACGCGCCGATCGCCCCGTACGCGCCGGTCACCAGGTAGCGGCTCACTGCGTCGCCGCCCGGAGGCGCGGCGTGCCGGGCCGGCGGCTCATCGCAGCGTCGCCCCCTCGGAGGCCGAGCCGACGAGCCGCCCGTAGCGGCCGAGCACGCCGGTGGCGAAGGCGGGCGGTGGCGCGCGGTACGCGGCGAGCCGGCGGGCGATCTCGGCGGCGTCGAGGTCGACGTGGAGGAGCCGCTCGTCGAGGTCGACGATCACGCGCTCGCCGTCGCGGACTGCGGCGATCGCTCCGCCGCGCACCGCCTCCGGGCTGACGTGGCCGACCATCAGGCCGCGCGTGGCGCCAGAGAAGCGCCCGTCGGTGACGAGCGTGACCGACTCGCCGAGCCCGGCGCCGACGACTGCGGCGGTCACGCCGAGCATCTCGCGCATCCCGGGGCCGCCGGCCGGGCCCTCGTTGCGGATCACGAGCACGTCGCCGGCCGTCACCGCGCCGGCGTTGACGGCCGCCAGGCAGGCCTCCTCGGAGTCGAACACGCGCGCCGGCCCGCTGTGGCGACGGCGCTCGGTGCCCGCGACCTTGACCACGGCGCCCTCGGGCGCGAGGTTGCCGCGCAGGGCGAGCAGCCCGCCGGCGGCCTTGAAGGGTGCGGCCGCGCGGCGCACGACCTTGCCGTCCGGCTCCGGCGCGGCCGCCGTCGCCTCGGCGAGCGTGCCGCCCTCGACGGCCGGCGCGTCACCGTCGACCAGGCCGCCCGGATCAGCTCGGCGAGCACGGCGGGCCCGCCGCCCACTGCGTGCAGGTCGGTGGCGAGGTAGCGGCCGGACGGGGCGAGGCTGGCGATCACCGGCGTGGCCTGTGAGACGGCCACCAGCTCGTCCAGCCCCAGCTCGACGCCGGCCTCGCGCGCGATCGCCAGCAGGTGCAGGATGCCGTTGGTCGAGCCGCCCGTGGCCGCGATCCCGGCCATCGCGTTGCGCAGCGCACGGCGGTCGAGAAAGTCGCGCGCGGTGCGTCCGCTCGCGGGGAGCCGGGTGGCGAGCTCACCGCAGCGCTCGGCGGCGCGCGCACGCTGCTCGCGGTCGTCGGCCGGCACCATCGCCTCCCCGAGCGGGGCGATGCCGAGGAACTCGAGCGCCAGGCCCATCGTGTTGGCGGTGAAGTGTCCGGCACACGTTCCCGGCCCCGGACACGCGGTGCGCTCGAGCTCGTCGAGGTCGGCACGGCTGAGGCGGCCGGCGTGGAACGCGCCGAGCTGCTCCCACACGTCCTGGATCGTGGCCGGCTCGCCGCGCCACGCGCCGGGGCGCATCGGGCCGCTGTAGAGCACGACCGCGGGCTTGTCCACTCGAGCGAGCGCCATCAGCGCGGCCGGCACCGTCTTGTCGCAGCCCACGATGCAGACCAGCGCGTCGAAGTCGTGCGCGATGTCGAGCAGCTCGATCGAGTCGGCGATCAGCTCGCGCGAGACAAGCGACGCGCGCATGCCGGGCGTCGCCTGCGTCTGGTTGTCCGAGACCGCGATCGTGTTGAAGGGCAGCGGCACGCCGCCGCCGGTCTCCACACCGCGCCCGACGGCGTCGGCGAGCTCGCGATGGTTGAGGTTGCACGGCATCGTGCCCGTCCACGTCGAGGCGATCCCGACGACGGGGCCGGCCAGCCGCTCGGGGTCGATGCCCATGGCCCGGAAGTGCGAGCGCGCGCCGGCGCGGTCGGCGTCCTGTGCCAGCCCCGCGCGCGCCCGGCGGCGGGCGCTCAGATCGTCGCGTGCAGCCATTCCACCGCCGCGGGCACGTGGTTGGGGTCGATGTGGTGGCCGGCGTCGGACTCGTGGTAGTCGACCTCGAGGCCGCCGCTCTCGAGCAGCTCGCGTGCACGGCGCGCGAAGTCGACCTGCATGACCGGGTCGTTGCGTCCGTGGGCGATGAACGCGCGGGTGGACGCGCGCGAGGCGAGGTCGGGCTCCCAGCCGTCGACGGTCGGGACGAAGCCGGAGAACGCGAGGACCCCGGCGGGTGCCGGCCGGCCGGCGCCGAGGCCGAGCGCGTAGCTCATCACCGAGCCCATCGAGAAGCCGCCGAGGACGGTCTGCTCGGGCGTGAGGCCGGTGCGCTCCCACAGCGCGTCGTGCAGGGTGGAGAGCTTGCGATACGCGGCGTGAAAGGTGTCGGGGTCCGGATAGCCGACGCGCGGGACCACGTACCAGTGATAGCCGGGCCAGCCCGGCAGCTGCAGCGGCGCGCGCGGCGTGACGGCGTGCAGGCGCCGCTCGGGGTCGAGCACGTCCGCGAGGCCGAGCAGGTCGTTCTCGTCGGCACCGCGGCCGTGATGGAGCACCAGCAGACCGGCCGCGTCGCCGTCCGCGGGGCGCTCGCGGTGGACGAGGTCGCTGGTTCGCATGCCCCGCATCCTCACACGCGTCATCATGCGGCGCATGGCGAGCAACGGACGCAGCAATCGGGTCGCGGTGCTCCACGCGCCGGGCGACGTGCGGATCGAGGACCGCCCGGTCCCCGAGCCCGGGCCGCGCGAGGTGCTGGTCGAGGTCGCCGCCGTCGGCGTGTGCGGGTCGGACGTGCACTACTACGAGCACGGCCGGATCGGGTCGTACGTTGTCACGGCGCCACTCGTCCTCGGCCACGAGTCGGCCGGCCGGGTCGCAGCGCTCGGCCCTGGCGCGACCCGCCACGCGGTCGACGACCGGGTGACGCTCGAGCCAGGCGTGCCGTGCGGCGGCTGCCGCGAGTGCCGGGCCGGCCGGTACAACCTCTGCCGCGACGTGCGCTTCTTTGCCACGCCGCCGATCGACGGCGCGTTCGCGCGCTTCGTCGTCATCCACGAGGACTTCGCGTTCGCGCTGCCGGACAGCGTGTCGGACGACGCCGGGGCGCTGATGGAGCCGCTGTCGGTCGGTATCTGGGCGTGCCGGAAGGCGGGCGTGAGCGCCGGCGACCGCGTGCTGGTCACGGGGGCGGGCCCGATCGGGCTGCTCGCGATGCAGACCGCGCTCGCGTTCGGCGCCACCGAGGTCACGGTCACCGACGTGAGCCCGCAGCGGCTGGAGCTGGCGCGCCGCACCGGCGCCACGCGCGCGCTGGCGGCCGGCGACGACGTGGGGGAGGTCGATGCGCTGATCGAGTGCTCCGGCCATCCCGCCGCCCTCGCCGCCGGGATCGGCGCAGTGCGGCCGGCGGGCACCGCCGTCGTGGTCGGCATGGGCCCGTCGGCCGAGGCGACTGTGCCCCTGAGCCTGATCCAGAACCGCGAGCTGTGGCTCACGGGCACGTTCCGCTACGCCAACACGTACCCGACCGCGATCGCGCTGGTGAGCGAGGGCCGCGTGGACCTCGACGCGATCGTCACCGGCCACTTCGACCTCGACGACACCGAGGCGGCGCTGCTCGCCGGCCGCGCGGACCCGGGGAGCGTCAAGGCCGTCGTCGTCCCGTGAGGGCACGCTTCAGGTCGCGCGCGGCGCTCGTGGCCGCCGTGGCGCTCGCGGCCGTTGTTGCCGCGACCGAGGCGCGGGGGATACCGCCCGCGTCCGAGCCGAGGCTCGTGGCCCGGGGCGGGGTGGAGGAGGCGAAGCGGTGGGCCCGCGCGCGGGAGGGGGCGGTGTCGTTCGCAGTCGCGGACGGGAAGCGCATCCGCGGCGTCGCGGTCGATCGCCGCTACCCGTCGGCGAGCGTGGTGAAGGCGATGCTGGCGCTGGCCGTCGTCCGGTCGGCCCGCGGCCGGGCGCTGACCGCGAGCGAGCGGGCGCTGCTGGGCCCGATGATCCGGGTCTCCGACAACGCGGCGGCGAGCACGGTCTACCGGCGCGTGGGCGGCTCCGGGCTGACCCGGCTGGCCGGCGTGGCTGGCATGACGCGCTTCGCCGACGTCGGCAACTGGGCCGACGCGCAGCTCACCGCGGCCGACCAGGCGCGGCTCTTCCTGCGGATCGACCGCCTGGCGCCCCGCCGCCACCGCTCCTACCTGCGCGGCCTGCTGGCGTCGATCGTCGGCTGGCAGCGCTGGGGGATCGCGCCGGTCGCCTCCGAGCGCGGCTTCACGATCATGTTCAAGGGCGGCTGGCGGACGCGCATCGCCCATCAGGTGGCGCTGCTGGAGCGCGACGGGCGGCGGATCGCGCTGGCCGTCCTCACAAGCGGCACCGGCGACGCGTACGGGCGCGCCACCCAGTCCGGCATCGCCGCGCGCGTGCTGGCTACGCGGCCGGCTCGAGGCGGAGCTTGAACTCGAGCGTCCCGCGGTCCTCGACCGTCACGACGCCGGCCACGCTCGGGGGTTCGATCTCGAAGTCGGCCATCACGATCGGCACCGAGCCCGCGAGCTCGATCGCGCCGCCGCCGAGCTGCTGACCGCTGACCCGCACGTCCACCTCGCGTGTCTGGCCGTGCAGGGTCAGCTCGCCGGCGGCTGTCGTCGCGCGGCGCGAGAGCTCGACCGGCTCGGTGAGCGTGAAGGTCGCCTCGGGGAAGCGATCGGTTTCGATCCCGCGGCTGCGCAGCGCGTCGTCTCGCCGCGCCTCGTCCGAGACGAGCGTGGTCATGTCGGCCTCGAGCCGAGCCGTCTCGATCGTCTCGCCGTTCACCTCGGCCGTGCCCGTGACCTCGCCCGTGCGCCCGACCGCGTCCTTGACGCCGATGCTCGCGAACTCCTCGCGCACGCGGTAGCCGACGTAGGTCTCCTCGCCGGCGGCGACGGTCCACGCGGCCGTCTCCGCGCCGGGCGTGGCGGTCGCCGTCGCCTCCTGCTGCGAGAGCGCGGGCGGCGGCGGCGCGTCGCCGCTGAGCAGCACGTACGCCGCGATCCCGCCGCCGGCGAGCACCACGAGCGCGATCACGAGGACGAGGAGGCGCCGCATCGGCGCGCATTCTGCCGCGCCTCAGATCACGACGAGATAAGACGCGGTCATGCGGCATCCTGAGTCCCAGGAAGTTCTCAGGAAGCCCACAGCAAGCGCCAAGCCGCGCGCCCGAGACTGCACGCATGAACTCCGCCGCCCCGCACCGGATCCTCGTCGTCGACGACGAGCCGAACATCGTCGACGTCGTCACGATGGCGCTGCGCTTCCAGGGGTTCGAGGTGGAGTCCGCGGGGACCGGTGCGGGCGCGTTGTCCGCCGTGTCGACGTTCCGCCCCGACCTGATCGTGCTCGACGTCATGCTCCCGGACATGGAGGGCTTCGATGTCGCGCAGCGGCTCGGCGCCCAGCGCAACCGTGTGCCGGTCATCTTCCTCACGGCGCGCGACGCCACCGACGACAAGATCCGCGGGCTGACGCTCGGCGGCGACGACTACATGACGAAGCCGTTCAGCCTCGAGGAGCTGGTCGCCCGCATCGGCACCGTGCTGCGCCGCGCCGGCCTGGCCGAGCCCGAGTCGAGCCGGCTCACGTTCGAGGACGTCGAGCTCGACGAGGACGCCCGCGAGGTCACCCGCTCGGGCGCTCCGGTCGACCTCACCGCCACCGAGTACCGGCTGCTGCGCTACCTGCTCCTCAATCCACGCCGCGTGCTCACCCGCGCGCAGCTGCTCGAGCACGTCTGGAACTACGACTTCGGCGGTGACGCGCGGGTGCTGGAGACGTACGTGAGCTACCTGCGCAAGAAGCTCGACGCCCATGGCCCGCCGCTGATCCAGACCGTTCGCGGCGTCGGCTACGCGCTGCGCCCGCCGCGCGTGTGATGGCCTCGCTGCGCTCCCGGCTGATCGCCGCGCTGCTCGCGCTGACCGCCGTCGGGCTGCTCCTGCTGGGCGGGATCACATACTTCGGCCAGCGGGCCTATCTGCTCGACCGGCTCGACGAGGAGCTGCGCCTCGGGATCCCCGCGGCGGTCGGCGCGCTGCGCGAG
The DNA here is from genome assembly GCA_963838655.1 of uncultured Solirubrobacteraceae bacterium. Taxonomy (GTDB): domain Bacteria; phylum Actinomycetota; class Thermoleophilia; order Solirubrobacterales; family Solirubrobacteraceae; genus DASSUW01. The sequence continues at coordinate 19,317 of CAWIRW010000012.1, forward strand.
CGCGGGGTCGAGGGCGCGGATCGCGGCCCGCCTGGCGGCGGCCCGGGCCGCGGGGGCGGACGGCCGGGCGGCGGGCTACCGCTCGACACCTACGTCGAGCGCCGCGACGAGTCCGGCAGCGTCGTCGGCAGCCGTGACCTCGACTTCGACGACGAGACCACGGCCGACCCGGCGCTGCCCGACGACATCCCGCTCGAGCGCGCGTTCACGGTCGGCGGGGAGAACGGCGACGAGACGCGCTACCGCGTCTACGCCCAGCAGGACCCCTTCGGCTCCGGGATCACGGTCGTGGCGGCGCCGATGACCGACATCGACGAGGCGCTGCAGCGGCTCCTGCTGCTCGAGGCGCTCGTGATCGTGATCGTGCTGCTGGCGCTGGCCGCGGTCGCCTGGGCGGTCGTGCGCGTGGGACTGCTCCCGCTCGACCGCATGAGCCATACGGCGGGCGCGATCGCCGGCGGCGACCTCTCGCGGCGCGTCGAGTCGACCGACCCGCGTACCGAGGTCGGACGGCTCGGGATCGCGTTGAACGCCATGCTCGACCGGTTGGAGCGCGCCTTCGCCGAGCGCCAGGCGAGCGAGGACCGCCTGCGCCGCTTCCTGGCCGACGCCTCGCACGAGCTCCGCACCCCGCTGGCTTCGATCCGCGGCTACGCCGAGCTCTATCGCATGGGCGCCGCGCGCGAGAGCGAGGACGTCGAGCGGTCGATGCGGCGCGTCGAGGACGAGGCCGCGCGGATGGGCGTGCTGGTCGAGGACCTGCTGACGCTCGCGCGGCTCGACGAGATCGCCGAGGCGCCGCATGCCGAGGTCGGCCTGTCCGCGCTCGCGGGAGACGCGGTCGAGGACGCCCGCGCGACCGCCCCGGATCGGGAGATCGCGCTGGACGGCGACGGCGACGCGATCGTGCTGGGCGACGCCCACCAGTTGCGCCAGGTGCTAGCCAACCTGCTGCGCAACGCGCTCGTCCACACGCCTTCCGGCACCCCGATCGAGGTGCTCGTGTCAGCGGACGGCAGCGCGGTGCGCGTGCACGTCAGAGACCACGGCCCGGGGTTGCCGAACGACGACCCGGCCGCGCTCTTCGAGCGCTTCTGGCGCGCCGAGGGTGGCCGGGAGCGCGGCAAAGACGGCGCCGGGCTGGGGCTGGCGATCGTCGCGGCGATCGTGGAGGCCCACGGCGGGTCGGTGGACGCCGCGAACGCGGACGGCGGGGGCGCCGTGTTCAGTGTGGTGCTCCCGGGAGCGCGGGCAACGTCAACTGCGGCTGGGTAGGGAGGCTGGGGTGCCGACCGCCGCTCGGAGAACGCACGTGCGGTCGCCATCGCCGACGCGGCTGGCTCCCTCACTCTTCCTACCCAGCCGCCGTTGACGTTCCGGCCGGGGCACCTGTAGGCGTCTCCGCGGAGACGTGTCAGCGATCGGTCGCGGCCAGCCGGAGGCCCAGCGCGACCAAAGCCGTCCCCGTGACGGCATCGATCGCGCGCCGCACGCGCGGCCGGCGCAGCACGTCACCCGCGCGGGCGACCGCCAGCGCGTAAGCGCTCAGCCACGCCAGCGTCAGCGCGCAGAACAGCAGCCCGAGCCCGAGCAGTGCCGGGAACGAGTCGCCGAACTGCGGCAGCAGGCTGCTGAAGAACACCGCCATCTTGGGGTTGCCGAGGTTGCTGAGCAACCCCTGCCGCAGCTCACGCCCACCTGCGGCGCTCGCGTCACCTTCAACCCGAGGCCGCCGCCGCACGGCGGCCAGCAGGGCCGCTCCGCCGAGGTAGACCAGGTACGCGGCACCCACCACCTTCAGCGCCACGAACGCGGGCTCGGACGCGACAAGCAGCGCGGCGACGCCGACGCTTGCCGCCACCGCCCACACCGCCTGCCCGCACACGACCCCGGCCGCCGTCCGCACCCCCGCACGGCGCCCACCCGCGAGCGTGTTGCGAACGGTCAGGGCGGTGTCCTGCCCCGGCGTCACGATCACGACGACGGCAACGCCCAGGAATGCCAGCAGCTCGGCCACGGACCGAGCCTATATCTGCCGTAGCTCAGCGAACTCCCAGGGTCGTCACAGCCCGCTCTCGGGCGCTCGGCCGAAGGTGGTCGGCATGTCGACCTCCTCGCTGTCTCTTCCCGCCGCGCGTGAGCGCGTCCGACCCGCCGCCGTCTCGTTCCCGCGCCCCGAGCTTGCGGCGCTGCTCGTCGCCGCGGGCGTGCTCTACCTGTGGGCGCTCGATCGCAACGGCTTCGCCAACGAGTACTACAGCGCCGCCGTGCGGTCGATGAGCACGAGCTGGCACGCGTTCCTGTACGGCGCGTTCGACAGCGCTGGAGTGATGACCGTCGACAAGCCGCCGCTCGCCCTCTGGGTGCAGGCGCTGTCCGCGCGCGTGTTCGGCTTCAGCGCCTGGAGCCTGCTCGTCCCGCAGGCGCTGATGGGCGTCGGGACCGTCGCGCTGACCTACGACATGACGCAGCGGCGGTTCGGGCGCACCGCCGGCTTCGTCGCCGGCCTCGCGCTCGTGCTGACGCCCGTGACCGTGGCCATCGCCCGCCACAACAACCCCGACGCGCTGCTCGTGCTGTGCTGCACCGCCGCGCTGTGGTTCGTCGTGCGCGCCCTCGAGGACGGCCGGACGCGGTGGGTCGTGCTGGCGGGCGTCGCCGTCGGCCTCGGCTTCGAGGCGAAGATGGCCGCGGCGCTGCTCGTGGTGCCGGCGCTCGTCGCCGCCTACCTGTGGGTCGCGCCGCGCGGCCGGGCGGCCGCCGTCCGCAGCCTCGCCGCGGGCGGCGCGGCGATGACCGCGGTGGGGCTGGCCTGGCCGGTGCTGATCTGGCTCACGCCCGCCGCCGACCGTCCCTGGGTGTCGGGCACGAGCGACAACAGCGTGTGGTCGCTGATCCTCGGCTACAACGGCCTCGGTCGGCTCTTCGGCCAGGACGGCGGTCCCGGCGGCGGCGCGGGACCGGGCGGCGGCGGTGGAGTCTTCGGCGGCGAGCCGGGCGCCCTGCGGCTGCTCAACGCGAGCCTCGGCGGCCAGGCGGGCTGGCTGCTCGGCGCAGCCGTCGCGGCCGGGATCGGCGTGCTCGTCGTCACGCGCCTCAAGCGCACCGACGCGCGCACCGGCTGGCTGCTCGCCGTCGGCGGCGCCGGCCTCACCACCGCGGTCGCGTTCAGCCGCGCCGAGGGCATCTTCCACCCGTACTACGTGGCCCAGCTCGCGCCGATGATCGCCGCGCTCGCCGGCGCCGGCGTGGGCGTCCTCCTTCGCGGCGGCATGACGGCGCGGGTGCTCGGCCCGGCGTTCGTGCTCGCCGGCGTGGTCACGGAGTGGCTCGTCCTGCGCACCACCACCGACCTCGCCTGGCTGCCGCCGCTGCTCGTCGCGGCCGGGATCGGCGCCGCCGTGCTGCTCGCCGCCGACGCGCTCGGCCGTCGCGGGCGCGTCGCGGTCGTGACCGGCGCCGTCGCCGCGCTGCTGTTCGCGCCCGCCGCCTGGTCGCTGCAGACCCCGAGCTACGCAGCCAGCGGCACGTTCCCGGCCGGAGGCCCGGCGACGACCGGCGTCGGCTTCGGCGGCGGCGCGCCGCTCGCCGGCGGTCGGGGCGGCCTCGCCGGGCCGGCGGCGGAACGCCGTTCGGCGGCGACACGTCGTCGCTCTCCGCCGCGGTCGAGTACGTCGAGGCCAACGGCGGCGGCACGATCGCCGTCGCCAGCCAGTCCGGCGCCGCCGGTTCGCTCATCACCTCCGGGGCCGACGTCGCCGCCCTCGGCGGCTTCTCCGGCCGCGAGAGCCAGGTCAGCACGGCGTGGCTGGCCGACGCGGTCGAGGACGGGCGGATCCGCTGGGTCGTGACCTCCGCCGCGGGCGGGATGGGCAACGACGGGCGGATCGGCGCCTCCGAGGTCATGGCCGCCGTCGAAGCCGTCGGCACGCCGGTCGCGGAGGTCGACGGTCTCTACGACCTCCAGGGAACCGCAGACGCGCTCAGGACGCTCTGAGATCGGCCTGCGGATCACAGACGCCGGCTCAGCGTCGCCGGGCGGTGATCAACCAGGAGCGCGAATCGAGGGCCACGCCGCGCTCGTCGCTGTAGTGCCCCGCGAGCATCTCGCGGAGGCGCTCGACGGCACGGTCCGCCTCGCCGTCGCTCAGGCTCGCGAGAGCCGCCCTCGTGTCCTGAAATCCCCGGACCACCGCGAGCGCGGCGTCGACGTCGCGGCCGTAGAAGACCGGCTCCTCGACGTCCTCGAAGCGGATGCCGGCGAAGCCGGCGTCCCCGAGGATGCGCGCGGTGGCTTCGGCATCGCCGAGGGAGAACGGGTCCAGCGCCCGGCGACGGTGGTTGCGCCGCATCGCCGAGCGCGGCGTCGATCGCCCGCGCCCATGCGTTGTCCTCGTGTCGCTGCCAGACGAGCAGCACCAGGCGCGCCTCGGGTGCAAGGGCGGCGGCGATGTTGGCGAACGCGGCGGCCGGGTCGGAGAAGAACATCGTCCCAAAGCGGCTGATCGCCACGTCGAAGCCGGCGGGGTCGAAGCGATGCACCTGGGCGTCGCCTAGCTCGTAGCGAACGTTGTCGAGCCGTTCGGGCGCCGTCAGCTGACGGGCGCGCTCGAGCATGCGCTCGGACACGTCGACGCCGACAACGCGGCCCGGCGCCGCGGCACGCGCCGCCTCGCGAGTCGTCAGCCCGGTTCCGCAGCCGATGTCCACTACCTCGTCACCGGGGCTGATCCCGTAGGCGGCGCGAAGGTGCTCGTGGTGAGCGCGCAGCTCGGCGTCGTAGAAGTCGAGGCTGCTCAACCGCGAGTCGCGCTCCGCGCCCTCACACGCTGATCAGCAGGCCGGTGGCGAACATCAGGCCGATGCCGGCCAGGAGCCCGGAGACGGCGACGGGGTGCAGCGTGCGCCCCGCGTCGTCCCGGAGCGTCGGCGCGAGCTGGACGATCACCTGCACGATCGCGCCCGCCCCGAAGCCGAACAGGAACGCCGCGGCGCTCGGGTTGAAGGCCGCAGCGCCCAGCCACGCACCCAGCACCGCTGGGCCGCCGGCGATGAACCCCAGCAGCGCGAGCCGGCCCAGTGAGGGGCGGGCCCGCGCGATCGGCGCCACGATCGCCAGCCCTTCGGTGGTGTTGTGCAACGCGAAGCCGACCACGAGGAACGCCCCCAGGGCGAGCGCCCCCGTGGAGTAGGCCGCCCCGATGGCCACGCCCTCGCCGAGGTTGTGCAGCCCGATCCCCACCGCCACGAGCAGCGCCAGCGCCCCGCCCGAGACGTTCGCACGCCGCCCCCGCAGCCACTCCGAGATGCCCGTGAGCCCCAGGAACGCCACCAGCGCGCCCACGAGCACGAGCCCCGCTCCCCCAAACGCCTGCGAGCCCTCGCCGGCCAGCTCGAGCCCTTCGAGCGTCGCGTCGATCGCCAGGAACGCCAGCAGCCCGACGGTCAGCGCCATCACGGCGCGCAGCCAGCCCGGCGGAATGCTGCGTATCCACGGCAGCCACAGCATCCCGAGGGCGACCGGGATCACGCCCACGTAGACGCCGAGCAGCGCCATCAGGCCGAAGAACGACAGGTCGGCGGTCGGCGTCTCCACGGCGACCGGGATCTCGTGCGCGATCGTCCCCCCGGACGACGTGATCAGCACGACCTCGTACGCCTCGCCCTCCACCCACGGCTGCGAGATCCGCACGGTCGCTGTCTCGAGCCGGCCCACGGGCGACTCGCCGCCTGTGAACTGCGCGAACGCGTCGTTCACCACCGCCTGCGCGATCGTGACCGCGTCCGGCCCGTCGTTGCGAACCGTCAGCTCGATCACGCCGGGTGACAGCGCCGTGCGCTCAACCGCCAGCTCCTCCGCCGGCGGCCCGCGGCGCTCGCCGAGGCCCGGGCCGTCGAGCAGCGCGAACGCCGCCACCGCCGCCACGATCAACAGCAGCGGGACGAGCCCGAGTGCCCACGCCGGCACGCGCGAGAACGGCAGCGTGGCCGCGCGCCCCTCCATCACGAGACCTCGAAGAAGCCCTGCCAGCCGAGCTCGGTGAACTCCGACTGGTGGGCGTGGAACATGAACTTGCCGGGATGCCGGAAGCGCCACTCGAGGATCCCGCGCTGGCCCTGGCAGAGCATCACGGTGTCGGTGAGCTCGGACGGCGTCTTCGACGTCCCCGTCGGGAAGTAGTCGAACAGGTTCCCGTGCAGGTGGAACGAGTTGATGAGGTCGTACTCGAGGACGTTGACGAGGTAGATCCGCACGAGCTCGTCGAGCTTGACCGCCAGCGGCTCGTGCATGTACGCGAACGGGATCGTGTTCGCCGCGTAGACCTCGTTCGCCCGGTCGAAGTTCGTGTCGAACCCGTTCATGACCATCACGAGCTCGTCGGCGTCCTCGCGGCCGTCGGCCGGGTCGACGATGAACGCGCCGTACAGCCCCTTGGCGATGTGCTCGGCCAGCGGCCGCACGTGGCAGTGGTAGAGGTGCAGGCCCGCGGGCAGCGCGTCGAACTCGTACACCGTCCGCCCGCGCGGCTCGATCTGCCCCGCGCCCACACCCGGCACGCCGTCCATCTCGGCCGGGTGGATGCCGTGGAAGTGGATCGTGTGCGGGTGCTGGGAGCCGTTGACGAACGTGATCCGCAGGCGCTCCCCCTCGCGGCAGCGGAGCGTCGGCCCGGGGATGCGCTCGTTGTACGTCCAGGCAGCGAACTTCACGCCCGGCGCGACCTCGATCTCGCGGTCGACGGCGTACAGCTCCCACTCGCGCAGCACGCGCCCGCTGGCCAGCCGCCGCGTCGTCCCCCAGTCGAAGTCGCGGGCGATCGCGTGCGCGTCGAAGCCGTTGGCTGCCTGGTCGACCGTGCGGCCGTCGCGGAAGTCCGCGTGGCCGCCTGCCATGTGCTCGGCGTGGTCGGATTGCGCCGCCTGCGCGTCCCATGGATGACTATGGGGCACCGCGCCGTGCAGGAGCGCCGCCCCGCCCAGGGCGGGCACCGATCCGGCGAGCAGTCCGCGACGAGTCAGCCTGGCCACGGAAACGATTATGGCATGCCTAAACCTGATTGTGTGAACACCGACATCGCCATCGTCGGCGGCGGCTTCAGCGGCCTCGGCATCGCCATCCGCCTTAAGCAGGCGGGCCACCACGACTTCGTCGTGCTCGAGCGCGCCGGCGACGTCGGCGGGACCTGGCAGGCCAACACCTATCCCGGCTGCCGCTGCGACATCCCCTCGCACCTGTACTCGTTCTCGTTCGCCCTCAACCCCGACTGGCCCGAGACCTACTCGACGCAGCCGGCCATCTGGGAATACCTGCGCCGCTGCGCCGACGCGTTCGGGGTCCGGGAGCACGTGCGCCTGAACTGCGACGTGCGATCCGCACGCTGGGACGACGCCGAGCCCGGGTGGACGCTGGAGACGTCGGACGGCATCGTGCGGGCGCGGGTGGTGATCGCCGCCCTGGGCTTCTTGGCCGAGCCGCGCATCCCCGACCTGCCCGGCCTCGAGCGATTCGAAGGGGCCGTCTTCCACTCAGCCCGGTGGAACCACGACTTCGACGTCCGCGGGAAGCGGATCGCGTCCGTCGGCACGGGCGCCTCCGCGATCCAGTACGTGCCCACCATCCAGCCCGCGGTCGAGCGCCTGCACGTCTTCCAACGCACGCCGCCGTGGGTCCTGCCGCACACGACGCGGCCGATCTCCCGTCTCGAGCGCCGGCTCTACCGGCGCCTGCCGGTGCTCCAGCGGATCGCCCGCGCGGCGGTATACGCCGGCCGCGAGGCGCTCGTGCCCGGACTGGTCAAGTGGCCGCCGCTAATGAAGGTGGTCGAGCGGGTCGCCCGGCGGCACATGGCGAGCCAGGTTCCCGACCCGGTCCTGCGCGAGCGCGTCACGCCGGACTACGAGATCGGGTGCAAGCGGATGCTGCCCTCCAGCGACTGGTACCCGGCGCTCGGCCAGCCCAACGTGGAGCTGGTCACCGACGCCATCGCCGAGGTGCGCGCCCGGTCGGTGGTCGATGCGGCCGGCGTCGAGCGCGAGGTCGACGCGATCGTCTTCGGCACGGGATTCCGGGTGACCGATCACCCGGCGGCCGAGCGGATCCGGGGGCGCGGCGGCCGCCTGCTCGCCGACGACTGGAACGGCAGCCCGCGCGCGCACCTCGGCACGACGGTCGCCGGCTTCCCCAACCTGTTCTTCCTGCTCGGGCCGAACACCGGGCTCGGCCACAGCTCGATGGTCTACATGATCGAGTCCCAGATCGCCCACGTGCTGCGCGCGCTCGACGTCATGCGCGAGCGGGGGGCGGACACGATCGAGGTCCGCCCCGAGGCGCTCGAGCGCTTCAACGCCGAGCTCGAGCGCCGGCTCGCGCGCACCGTGTGGAACACCGGCTGCGCGAGCTGGTACATCGACGCGACCGGCCGCAACTCGACGTTGTGGCCCGACTGGACGTGGCGCTTCCGCCGCCGCGCCGCCCGCGTCGACCCCGCCGAGTATCAGCTCACGGCTTCGTGACCATCAGGAAGACGGCCGCGAGCAGCAGCACGCCGGTGAGCGCGCCGACCATCCCCTCGCGGCGGGCCTGGCGCAGGTAATCCTCGGACACCTCGCCGGTGTCGGCCAGCTCGCGTTCGACCTGCGCGGCGAGCCGGCGGTCGGCGGGGATGAAGTAGCCGCCCAGCAGGCCGCCGATCACGATCACGATCACGAACGTGGCGTTGATCCAGAGCACGTCCCAGTCCCACCGCTCGGAGGTCTGGTAGAGCCCGGTGAGGATGACGATCGCCAGCGCCGGGGTAGCGAGCCGCTGGTTGATCGCGAGCTGGAGCTTGTGCACGTACGGCAGGTGCCGCACACCGGCCTTCATCGCCACCGGGAACATGATCGCCTCGGCGAACGTGGCGCCGAAGCCGACGACGACCGCGCTGACGTGGACGAAGACGGAGAGGCTGTAGGCGTCGATCTCGGCGAACGTCATGGCTGGAAGACGATCTTGCCGAAAACGTCTCCCGCGTTCATCGCCGCGAACCCGTCGCGGGCCTCGGAGAGCGGGAGGACGCGGTCGATCTGGGGGCGCAGGCCGGTCGCCTCGCACAACCGCGCGAGCCGCTCGAGCTCCTCGCGCGTGCCCATCGTCGAGCCGATCACGCTGAGCTGGAGGAAGAAGACGCGCTGCAGCTCGGCGGGCGGGGCGCCGCCGCTGGTGGAGCCCGACACGACGAGCGTGCCGCCCGGCTTGAGCGCTCGCAGCGAGTGTTTCCACGTCGCCTCGCCGACGGTCTCCATCACCGCGTCGACGCGCTCGGGCAGCCGCGCGCCGGTCTCCAGCGCCTCGTCCGCGCCCAGCTCGAGCGCCTTCGCCCGCTTCGCCTCGTCGCGGCTCGTGACCCACACGCGCATCCCGGCCTGGTGCGCGAGCGCGATCAGCGCGCTCGCGACGCCGCCGCCCGCGCCCTGGATCAGCACCGTGTCGCCTGGCCGCACGCCGCCGCGCACGAACAGCATCCGGTAGGCCGTCAGCCATGCCGTCGGCAGGCAGGCGGCCTCCTCGAACGACAGGCCGTCCGGCTTCGGAACGAGGTTGCTGCGCGGCACTGCTACCCGCTCGGCGAGCGTGCCCTGGTGCAGCTCGGACAGCAGCGTGCGCTTGGGGTCGAGCGTCTCGTCGCCGCGCCAGCCGTCGCTCGCCACCACCGAGTGCACGATCACCTCGTTGCCGTCGGCGTCCACGCCCGCGGCGTCGCAGCCGAGGATCATCGGCAGCCGGTCCTCGGGCAGGCCGACGCCGCGCAGCGACCACAGGTCGTGGTGGTTGAGCGACGTCGCCCGCACGTCGACGATCGTCCAGCCGTCGGGCGCGTCGGGCTCGGGGCGCTCGCCCAGCTCGAGGGCGGCCAGCGGGTCGTCGGCGTCCGTGCGGGTGGCGTAGGCGGCGAGCATGGGGCTGTCCCTACCCGTCGTAGAGCGCGCCGAACTCGTCGGCGTAGCGCTTCTCGACGACGTTGCGCTTGACCTTCATCGTCGGGGTCAGCTCCCCGGCGGCCTGCGTGAGATCCTCGTCGAGCACTCCGAAGCGCTTGATCTGCTCGATCCGCGCGAAGCGCTCGTTGGCGGCGTCGACGTCGCGCTGGAGCACCTCGCGCACCTTGGGATGGCTCGCCATCTCGCGCACGTCGGCGGCCACGCCGAGCTCCGCGGCGAGCGCGGGCGCCTCGTCGGCGTCGAGCGTGAGCAGCGCCACCAGGTAGGAGCGGTTGTCGCCGTGGACGATCGCCTGGGAGACCCAGCGCGACTCGCGCAGCGCGTTCTCGATGTTGGTGGGCGTGATGTTCTTGCCGCTCGAGGTGATGATGAGGTCCTTCTTGCGGCCGGTGATGCGCAGCGCGGCCGCGGAGTCGAGCTCGCCCAGGTCGCCGGTCCTGACGAGATCGCCCGTGAACACGTCGCGCGTCGCGCCCTCGTCGCGGTGGTAGCCCTTGAACACGTTCGGGCCCCCGAGCAGGATCTCGCCGTCCTCGGCGATCTCGACCGTGGTGCCCGGCAGCGCGGGCCCGACCGTGCCGTAGCGCGGCGACTCGGGCAGGTTGAGCGTGGCAGCGGCGCACGTCTCGGTCATCCCGTAGCCCTCGAGCACGGTGATCCCGCAGGCGTCGAGGAACTCGAGCACCTCGAGCGGGATCGGCGCCGCGCCCGTCAGCGCCAGCTCGAGCCGGCCGCCGAACAGCTCGCGGATGCGCGAGAGCACGAGGCGGTCGGCGAGCGCGTGCTGGGCCTTGAGCGCCGGCGAGAGCCGCCCCGCGCGGGCGGCCGGCCGCGCCTTGCGGCCCGTGGCGACCGCCCAGGCGAACAGCCGCTGCTTGACGGCGCTGCCCTCCTGCCCGCGCGCGAGCGCACGCGCGTGGATCTTCTCGAACACACGCGGGACCGAGGGGAAGTGGGTCGGCCGGGCGGCCGCGACGTCCTCCACCAGCTTGCGCGAGTCGCCGCTCCAGAACGCGAGCGTGCCGCCCATGTCGAGCGCCACCATCTGGACGACGCGCGCGAGCGCGTGCGCGAGCGGCAGGAACATGAACAGCGTCGCCGGCGGCCGCAGGTGGACGCGGTCGATGTACGCCTCCATCGTGAACAGCACGTTGCGGTGGGTGAGCATGCAGCCCTTCGGCGGGCCGGTCGTCCCCGAGGTGTAGACGATCGTCGCCACGTCGTCGGGGCCGACGTTCTCCAGCCGCGCCTCGAGCTGCTCGGCCGGCACCTCTTGCGCTCGCGCCCGGAGCTCGGCGACGGTGGTCGTGCGCCCGGTGTCCTCCATGCTCACGACGTGCTCGAGGCCGGGGAGCTGGTCGCGGACCGCTTCGATCTTCTCGAGCTGGGCCGTGTTCTCCACGACGATCGCGCGGGCGCCCGAGTGCTCGATCACGTACTGGCACTCGCCGGGCGAGTTCGTCTGGTAGACGGGCACGACCACGCACCCGGCGGCAAGCAGCGCGGCGTCGGCCAGCGTCCACTCGGGCCGCGTCTCGCCCAGCAGCGCGACGCGGTCGCCGGGCTCGATGCCGAGCGCCGCGAACCCGCGCGCGAGCTCGCGCACCGCGGTCCCGACGTCGGCGAACGACCACTCGTGCCACGTGCCGTCACGCGGGAAGCGGACCGCCACCCCGGCGTGCCGCTCCGTCGCGTCCAGCACCATCCGTCCCAGCGAGTTCGCGCTCATGCGGCGCGATCCTGACATAGCCTCCGCTCGGTCGGCTTGCGTGCAGTCAGAGCGGCCGCTCGGCGACGTGCGCCGGGACCGGCTCGAGGTCATTGACGAACCCCGGCGTCGCCTCGACGCGGTCGAGCCAGGCGGCGACGTGCGGGTGCTCCCGCGGGTCGGCTCCCGCGTCGGCGCCGCAGTGGCCGTAGCCGTAGAGCGCGATGTCGGCCACCGAGTAGGCGTCGCCGGCGACGAACGGCCGGCCGTCGGCGAGCCCGCGGTCGAGCGCCGCGAGCGCGTCGCGGCCGCGCTCGAGCCGCTGGGCGAACGCCTCGGGGAGCGTCGCGTCGCGGCCAGCGAGCTTCATGAAGCGCGCGACCGCGAGGTCGGCCTCGATCCGGTTCTGCTCGAAGAACATCCATTGGTGCACGCGGGTGCGCTCGATCGTCCCGGGCGCCGCGCAGCAGCGGCGTGCCCTCGGCGACGTGGAGGAGGATCGCCGCCGACTCGGGGATCGTCGCGCCGTCGTCGGTCTCCAGCACCGGGATCCGGCCGTCGGGGTTGCGGGCGAAGTGCTCGGCGCGAGCGGGTCTCGCCGAGGAAGAGGTCGACGCTGATCGACTCGTACGGCAGCTCGAGCTGCCGGAGGACGATGCGGCACTTGAGGCAGTTCCCCGACGACGCGTGCTCGTAGAGCTTCATGCGGGGCACCGTATCCGCCGCTAGGCACGGAGGAAGGCCAGCACGGCGAGAACCCGCCGGTGCCGGTCGCGTGACTCGGCGAGGCCGAGCTTGAGGAAGATCTGCTTGATGTGCGCCTCGACCGTGCGTTCGGTCACATAGAGGCGCGCAGCGATCGCGCGGTTCGACATGCCCTCGGCGACCAGCGACAGCACCTCGCGCTCGCGCTGCGTCAGCTCAGCGAGCGGGTCCTCGCGCCGTCGCCGCCCGACGAGCCTCGAGACGATCGTCGGGTCGATCACCGTCTCGCCCTCGTCGATGCGCCGGAGCGCGTCGATCAGCACCGCGACGTCGAAGACGCGCTCTTTGAGTAGATAGCCGACCTTCTCGGGGTGCTCCTCCAGCAGTCGCATGGCGTAGCTCGGCTCGACGTACTGGGAGAGCACGAGCACGCCGACGGCAGGATGGTCGGCGCGGATCCGCTGGGCTGCGACGAGACCCTCGTCCGTGTGGGTCGGCGGCATCCGGATGTCGACGATCGCCACGTCGGCCTTCGTGGCGGCGACCTTGCGAACGACGGCGTCGCCGTCCTCGACCTGGCCGACGACCTCGACGCCTGCGTCCTCGAGCAGTCGCACGATTCCCTCGCGCGTGAGCATCGTGTCCTCGGCGACCACTACGCGCATGGGATCACCGCTCGCAGCGAGCCGTTCTCGAGGGCGATGTGCCCGCCGAGCGCACCGACCCGGTCGGCGAGCCGGACGGGGAGTTCCGTCTCGACCCCCGCCACGACGATCGTGACGTCATCGCCGTCGCGCCGCACGGTGACCGCGACATGGTCCACGGCCGCCTCGATCGACCCCGCGACCACGGCGTACGCCGCCCGCTCAACCGGCTCGGGCAGGCGCTCGGCCGGCACGTCGCCGACCTCCACGGGCAGGGGAGCGGTATCGGCCAGCGTCCACAGGGCCGGGCCGAGGCCGGACTCCGTGAGGATCGCCGGATAGATCCCGTGCGCGAGATCGCGCAGCTCGGTGAGCGCCGACTGCACCTGCGCGCTTCCAGCTGCCAGCAGCCCCGCGAGCTGCTCGTCCCCGGCCGCCTCCGCGTCCGCGCGCGCCAGCCGCAACTCGTACGAGAGGGCCAGCAGCCGCTGCTGGGCGCCGTCGTGCAGGTCGCGCTCGATCCGCTGGCGCGCGGAGTCGCCGGCCTCGACGATTCGCGTTCGCGAGGCGCGCAGGTCCACCAGCTGCGATAGCGCCTCGGCCCGCAGCCGCTCGTTGTCGACGGCCAGCCGCGCCGCCGCGCCGATCTCGCGCTCGAGCGCGTCCGCCTCCGAGATCGCCCGATCGTGGACGACCAGCGCGACCGGCTCGCCGTTGCGGACGATCGGGATCGATGCGCGCCCGTCTGCGGCAGCCTCCACCGGCCGGCCCTCGGCGTCCACGTACGACCCCGACGTGGCCTTCGGGTAGGCCACGATCAGCGCCGGGTCGCCGAGCGACCGGGCGAGCGCGGCACGCAGCGAGCCGGGTTCTGGCGCCTCGCCGAGATCGTCCGCCAGCCGCTTGATCGCCGCTCTCGTGCGCCGCTGGCGGACCACCGTCCAGGCGACGCCGACGGCCAGCGACGTGAACGCCGCCGCGCGGCCGATGAAGACGGCGCGGAAGACCGCGCCCTCCGGGTCCTCGGCGGGATCGCGCAGGAGAGCAAACGCATACGCCGCCTCCGATCCAGCCGCCAGCGCCACCGGGAACGAGCACGCTCCACGACGCCACTTGCGCCGGGCGCGTGCCGGCGACGAGGCGCCGGCAGGCGAACGCGGCCAGCGCCAAGCCGCCGCCGACCGATACCCACAGCCACAGCTCGCCGAGCCCGCGGGCCAGGTCGGGGTCGGCGCGGACGAGGAAGGCGTTGTCGGTGCAGTTGCTCCAGCAGTTGGGGTCCAGGAACGGATCGTCGACGGCCGCGAGCGCGAGGCTGAACGCCGCCGCGCCGGCGATGGCGGGGGCGGACAGGCGCAGGCCCGCGGTCAGCGCGAGCAGCAGCGGGAGCAGGAACGGTGCTGCGAGCATCGCCACGCTGCGCGCGAACGGCGGGCCGGCTTCCCAGCCCACCCAGTCGGGGGCGAACCAGACAACACCGAGCAGCAGCACCAGCGGGCCGATCGACGCCGCCGGTCGCACCCACCAGACCAGGCAGCCCGCGAGGATCAACCCGAGCCCGGCCGCGAAGTCGGCCGCGGCGAGCGTCGCCGAGGTCGCGGCGTAGGTCGTCGGAGCGTTGTGTGCGACGTCGAGCGCGACGGCCACCGAAGCGGCCCCGTACGCGATCGCGAGCGCCATCGGGATGACCCGAGCCACGTGCCGATCTTCCCATGACGCGGAGCACGTGAGATTGTGGCCAGCCACATACCGCTCGCCCCGAACTTGGAAGAGAATCGGCGGATCGCCGCCGTACGTCACCTCGCCGTCGTCTTCCTTGCCGCCTGCGGCTTCGCGGGCTGTCTCGGCGGCGACGAGGGGACCAAGGCGGGTCCAGCGCGAGGACCCGTGACGCTCGAGCTCGCCGCCGACGACCCGCCGGACCGGCCCGGCAGCGATCAGATCGCGGAGTTCGCCCGCCGTGTCCGGGAGCTCTCGAGCGGCAGCCTGCGGATCCAGCCGGTATTGAACGCCGGCGGCGAGGACCCGGACTGGGACCAGCGGGTGGCGAGGAAGGTCTCCAGCGGCGACTTCGAGATGGGCCTGATCCCCGCCCGCACGTGGGACACCGAGGGTGTGACGAGCCTGCGCGCGCTCAACGCGCCATTCCTGATCACCAGCGAGGCGCTGCGCGACGACGTCATCGCCTCCGACCTGGCGGACGACCTGATGTCCGGGCTCGACGAGGCGGGCGTGCACGGGCTCGCCCTCTTCCCCGAAGGCCTGCGGCACCCGTTCGGCTACGAGCGACCGCTGCTCGGGCCGCAGGACTACGCGGGAGGGGCGATCCGCACGCCGACGTCGAACACGACCGCCGCGGTGTTCGAGGCCCTGGACGCGACGACGAACGACGGCGACCAGGACGCGCAGAGACAGGTCGGCATGGAGTCCTCTTATGACTTGCAGCCGGCGGGAACCGCCACCGGCAACGTGACCTTCTTCGCAAAAGTGAACGTGCTCGTGATCGACGACGACGTGCTCGAGAAGCTCGACGACGATCAGCGCGCCGTCCTCGAGGAGGCGGCGGCGCAGACGCGCGGCTGGGCGATCGAGGCCGCTCCAAGCGACGCGGAGGCCGCGCGCGCCTACTGCGCCGACGGCGGAGCGGTCGTGCTCGCGAGCGATTCGGACGTCGCCGCCCTCGAGCGGGCGACGGCCGTCGTGTACGCCGAGCTCGAGCGCGACGAGCGGACCCGGGAGCTGATCGAGGCGATCCGCCGGCGCAAGGACGAGGTCGCCGCGGCGACGCCTCCGGCGGCTTGCGGTAGGCCGACCGGTCGCGACGGATCGCGCGGCGGCCGGGCCACGGACTCCCGGCTTCGACGGCGTCTATCGCTTCGAGATCACCGACGCCCAGCTGCGGGCGGTGGGCGTGACGGAGCGTCGCCGACGTCGACGAGAACCACGGCATCTACACGGTCACGATCGAGGACGGCGGCTACTGCTGGGAGCAGCGCGCGCCGAACCCGCTCAACAACCCCGCCGAATGCAGCACGTTCGAGGTCGAGCGCGATCGGGTGGTATGGCACTACCCGGTCGACGCGTCCCGACGTGTACCGCTTCGAGAGGACGCCGGAGGGCGACCTCGAGCTGACGCTCCTGCGCGCCGGGTCGGGTCGGGACCGCCCCTACGCCGAGGTCTGGGCCGCCAACACCTGGAAGCGGATCGGCGGCGGCGAGTAGCACTGTTGCCAGCCACAGCGCGGGCGCCGCGAACTGCCGTGGTGGCCGCGATGTGGGCCCGCTCCCCGCTCCATAGCTTCGGTCCATGTTCCCGACCGAAGGAGTGAGCACCATGAAGGCGACGATCATCGCCGTCGTGGGCGTCGCGCTCGTGGCCGCTGGCTGCGGCGGCGGAGGCGACGGCGACGGCGAGTCCGCGAAGACCAAGGCCATCGCGCCGGTCACGCTGCGCATCGGCACCGACGACGAGCCGGGCAAGCCGGCCGCCGACCAGATCGAGGAGCTCGCGCGCCGCGCCGCGAAGCTGTCCCGCGGTGCGATCCGGATCGAGCCGGTCTGGCACGCCGCCGGCGACGGACCCGATTGGGACCAGCGCGTGGCCCGCATGGTCACGGGCGGCGAGCTCGACATGGGCCTGATCCCGTCCCGCAGCTGGGACACCGAGGGCGTGACGAGCCTGCGCGCACTGAACGCGCCGTTCCTCATCACGAGCGACGAGCTCCTCGACGCCGTCGTCTCGTCCGACGTGGCGGACGACCTGATGGCCGGTCTCGGCAAGGCGGGCGTCCGCGGCATCGCGCTGTTCCCGGAGGGACTGCGCCACCCGTTCGGCCTCGAGCAGGCCATGATGGGTCCTGGCGACTACGACGGCGAGGCGATCCGGACGCCGACCTCGGAGACCACGAAGGCGATGTTCGCGGCGCTCGGCGCGAGCGTCAGCGACGACGACCCGGACCCGCGCCACCACGCCGCGCTCGAGTCCTCGTACTTCCTCGAGCCGGGTGGGACCGCGACCGGGAACGTGACCTTCTACCCGAAGGTCAACTCGCTCGTGATCGGCGACAAGGCCTTCGACCGCCTCGACGACGCGCAGCGCGACGTGCTCGCGGAGGCGGCGACGCAGACGCGCGAGTGGGCGATCGAGGAGAGCCCCACCGATGCCGAGGCCGCCGAGGCGTTCTGCGCGGACGGACGCCGGGTCGTCCTCGCGAGCGATCAGCAGCTCGCCGCGCTCGAGCGGGCGGCGGCGCCGGTGAACGCGGAGCTCGAGAGCGACGGGCCGACGGCGAGCATCATCGAGGCGATCCGCGCGCTCGAGCGGGACGTCCCGGACGTCAAGCCGTCCGGCTGCGGCAGGGCCGCTGTGCGCTCCTCCAAGTACGACGGCGTGTACCGGTTCCGGATCACCGACGCGCAGCTGCACAAGGCAGGCATCACGAGCCCGCCCGACGTCGACGAGAACCACGGCGTCTACGAGATCACGCTGGACGGCGGCTCGTACTGCTGGGTGCAGCAGGCGCCGAACCCGCTGGACAACCCCGACGAGTGCAGCACGTACGAGATCGACGGCGACCGGGTCGTGTTCAGCTACCCCAGCGGCAAGCCCGACGTCTACCGGTTCACGAAGACGGCGAACGGCGACCTCGAAGTGGCCGTCGTCAAGGCCGGCGAGCCCGACGCTCTCCCGTACCTGGAGGTCTGGGCCGCCAACACGTGGAAGCGGATCGGCGACGCCGAGTAGCCGCGGTCAGTGCGCCTCGCCGCCGAGCGGGATCTCGGCGGCGAGGCGCGTTCCGCTGCCGGGCGGGCTCGTGATCTCCAGGACGCCGCCGACCGCCTCGACGCGGTCGGCGAGGCCCTGCAGCCCGGTGCCGCGCGCTCGGTCCGCGCCGCCGACGCCGTCGTCTGCGACGACGACCCGCGCGCGGCCGTCGTCGGCGGTCACCTCGATCCGAGCGCTCGTGGCCGAGGCGTACTTCGCGACGTTGGCGAGCGCCTCGGCGCAGACGTAGTAGATCGTGGCCTCGAGCTCGGCGGTCAGCCGACCGACGCGGACCTGGAGATCGACGGGCACCGGGGCGCGCTCGGCGAGCGACGCCAGCGCGCCGGGCAGGCCCGCCTGCACCAGCTCCCGCGGGTGCAGGCCGTGCGCGAGCTCCTGGAGGTCGGCGAGCGTGCGCGTGAGCTGGAGCCGTGCCCGCTCGAGGCGTTCGTTGCCCTCGGACGTCGGCGTTCCGGAGGCTGTGGCTGAGATCGTCCAGCCGTTGCCGTGGACCCTCGCGCAGGCGGGCCTCGAGGCGGCGGCGCTCCTCGTCGGCGGCGGCGAGCAGTCGCCTCCGCGAGGCCACGAGCTCCTGTGCCTGCGCACGCACCTCCTCGCGGAGTGCGACGTTCGACGCGGACAGCCTCGTCGCGGACGCGACCGCCGCGACCACGCCCGCGTCGCGCAAGCACGGCCGCGTCGTGCACGAGCACGGCGAACGGCTCGCCCTCGCGCTCGACGCGCGTGACCGAGCGGACGGAGCGCGGCCCGGGAAGGGCGAGAATGGCGCCCGAATCGTCGAGGTAGGCCCCCGCGTCCGCCGACCAGTAGCCGAGCATGAGCGTCCGGTCGCCGAGCACACGCGCAAGCCGGTCGCGCAGCGTCCCCGACCTCACCTCGCCGAGCTCGACGACCAGGTCGGCCACGATCGACGCGGCCGGGTCGCGGAGGCGCGTGAACAGGCCGACGGCGACCGCGACGAGCACCGCCTCGTACAGGTGGAGGGCCAGGTCGGTCGTCAGCACCGTGGCGCCGGCGACGAGCACGAGACCGATCGCGCCGGCCGCCGGCAGCGCCGTCGACCGCTGGCGTCTCTCCGCTCCGGAGGCGACCGCGTACCCGCCCGCGACCACAGCCACCAGGGCGGTCGCGAGCGCCAGGGTCGCGACCTCGCTCTGCCACACCGGGGCGACGGCCGCAGCGACGTAGCCGGTCGCGACCATCGCGAGATCGAGCCGCGAGCGCGGCTGCCAGCCGGCGTAGGCGACGATCAGGTGGACGAGCGGCCCGCGGTGCAGGTACAGGAGGTCGGCCGAGAAGTTGCCGGCGAACCACGTGGCGCCACAGGCCGCGAGCAGCGCCGCCGGCCCGCGGTCGCGGCTGCCAGGCGAGGAGCCCGCAGGTGACGAAGGTGAGGCCGACGGTGAGGTCCGGGAGCCAGCGCTCCGGCTCGTCCCACCGGAACGCTGCCGCCTCCGCCGCCACCCCGAGGCCGAGGGCCGCCAGCCAGACGAGAAGGCCGACGGCACGCATGCGCCGTCAGCCGATGAGACGGGCGAGCGCCGCGCCGGAGAGCTCGCTCTTCGCGATGAAGCCGCGCGCGGACGTGCGCTCGAGCCGCGGCCCGTAGGCGGCCGCGTCATGGCTCGAGATGAGCACCACCGCGGGTGGGTCGGGCCGCGCCGCGATGCCCTCCGCGACCGCCAGTCCGTCGGCGCCCGGGAGCTGGATGTCGAGCAGCACGACGGCGGGTCGCAGCTCCGCGACGACCTCGATCGCCCGCTCGCCGTCCGCTGCCTCGCCGACCACCGCGAACCCGTCCGCCTCCAGCAGCGCACGGGCGGCCGTCCGGAACTCGTCGTGATCGTCCACGATCAGCACGGTCGGACCCACGGCGGTCATCGTCGCAGGCGCCGCGTAGAGGTACATCGTGGCCAGCACGGACCGGCGACGCCATTGCGCCGGTGCCGGCGGCGAGGCTACCTACGCGAGCGCCGTGATTGGATCACCGCCGTGGCGAGGCTGCACCGGGACATCCTCCGCACGCTGCTCGGCCGGATCGCGGCCGGCGATCCGCCGGTGGGCGCGAAGCTCCCCAAGGAGGTCGACCTGGCCGCCGAGCTGGGCGCGAGCCGTGGCGTCGTGCGCGAGTGCATCCGCGCGCTCGAGGAGCGCGGCGTCGTGCGCGTCACCCACGGCCACGGGGCGGCAGTCGAGCCGCTCGGCCGCTGGGACGTCCTCGACGCCGAGGTGCTCGCCGTCGGCGGCCGGCGGCTGACCACCGAGGCGGTCGACGCCTACGCGATCGTGGCGGGCGAGCTCGCGGCGCTCGCGGCCGCACGCTCGGGACCACCGGCCGTCCTCGGCGGCGAGCTCGCGCGCCGCGCCGCCGAGCGCCCGGCGCCGCCGCTCGAGCGGCTCGAAGCCGCGGTCGTCGCGGTCGAGGCCGCCGCCGACGCCGACACCGCCGGCCTCGAAGCCGCCCGCCGCAGCTTCGACGACGCGCTCGCGGAGGCCGCCGGGAACCGCCCGCTGGCGCGCGTCGCCGCCGACCTCGCCGCGGCGCTCGGCGGTCCCGCGCCGGCTCGCACGGACCGCTACCGCCGCGTGCTCGACGCCATCCAGGCCGGCGATCCCGCCGCCGCCCGCGCGGCGATGGCTGCGGTCAGCGGCGCGCGTCCGCGATGATCCCGGCCGTGGACCGCCGCTCGGGCATCGAGGCCGCGCTCGGGCTCGTCGAGTCCTGGGAGGCCCGCTGGGGAGAGAAGCCCGCGCCGCCGCCGGTTGACCCCGCTCGGTGGCAGGCCGCCTGGGAGGAGTTCGCGCAGCGGATGGAGGGCAACTTCCCGTTCTTCCACCCGCGCTTCGCGGGTCAGATGCTCAAGCCGCCGCACGCCGCCGCCGTGGCCGGCTACGTCGCGGCCATGCTCGTCAACCCGAACAACCACGCGCTCGACGCCTCGCCGGTGACGAGCGAGCTGGAGAAGGAGGCGGTCGACGACCTCGCGCGCATGCTCGGCCTCGAACCGCCGACCCTCGGCCACCTGACCGCGAGCGGGACGATCGCCAACCTCGAGGCGCTGTGGGTGGCGCGCGAGCTGCACCCCGACAAGGGGATCGTCCACGGCGCCAACGCCCATTACACGCACGCGCGCATGTGTCAGGTGCTGCGCATGCCGTCGCGCTCGGTGCCCGCGACGCCCGACGGCCGGATCGACCTCGACGCGCTCGACGCCGCGTGCGCGAACGGCGACGTCGGCACCGTCGTCGTCACCGGCGGGACGACCGGGGTGGGCGCCGTCGATGCGATCGACGAGGCGCTCGCGCTGCGCGAGCGTCACGGGGTCCGCATCCACGTCGACGCGGCCTACGGCGGCTTCTTCGCGCTGCTCGACGACGCGCCCGCCGGCCTGCGCGCCATGGGGGCTGCCGACTCGATCGTCGTCGACCCCCACAAGCACGGCCTCCAGCCCTACGGGTGCGGCGCGGTCCTGTTCGCCGATCCCGGCGTCGGCCGCTTCTACGCCCACGACTCGCCGTACACGTACTTCACGTCGGGAGAGCTGCACCTGGGCGAGATCAGCCTCGAGTGCTCGCGCGCGGGCGCCGCCGCGGCGGCGCTGTGGCTGACGCTGCGGGCGGTCGACCTCGCGCCCGTGCTCGCCGCGGCCCGCGAGGCCGCACGCGCGCTCGCCGCCCGGTTGCGCGACTCGGAGTCGCTGCGCCTCATGCTCGAGCCGGAGCTCGACATCGTCGCGTACCTGCCGCGCCGCAGCGGCTGTCGGAGATCGACGCGGCCTCGGCGGCGATCCTGCGCGCCGGCATGGAGGACGCCGACCCGGTGTTCCTGAGCACGCTGCAGGTCGCCGCCGACCACCTCACCGCCCTGCACCCCGACCTCGAGGCCGACGCGCCCGCCGCACGGGTCCTGCGCAGCGTGCTCATGAAGCCCGAGCACGCGGCGACGACCGACTGGCTGGCTACGCGGCTCGACGCGCTGGCGCGAGCCACTCGGTGAGCCGCTCGTAGACCTGCGGGTGGTTGAGCAGCGCCAGGTGGTGCGCACCGCCGACGTGCAGCCCGTCCTCGTCGCGGAACGCGATCCGTCCGCGCCCGGACGCGCTCGGGCGGAGCACCAGCCAGTCGCCGACGAGCCGTCCCAGCGGATGATCGGGCGAGCGCGTGACCGTCGCGGCCACGAAGTGATGGGCGACGCCGTCGAGCAGCGGCACCTCGCGGCAGGCCGCCGCGCGCAGGGCGTCGGGGTCGCAGTCGCGCCAGTCCTCGTCGACCAGCGAGCCCCGCCGCAGGTCGCGGATGCCGGCGCTGCGCCGCCGGAGGAAGCGCGAGAACGGCTGCGTCTCGGGGACCGCGGCGAGCGCCGCGGCGGCGTAGTGGACCGCCGACTCCAGCGGCGCGCCGGTGTGCGGGGAGCCGAGCGAGACGACGTGCGTGACGTGCCGCACCCATTCGTCGCCGCGCTCGCTCGCGACGTGGCAGGCGCTGCGCGCGACGAGGCCGCCCATCGAGTGCCCGACGAGCACGACCCGCTCGAGCGGGACCGGCCAGCGCCGCGAGCAGGTCGGCGAGCGAGCGCCCGTTCTCGGACACGTGGCGGCCGCTGTTGTAGCGGACGTACACCGGCGCCAGGCCCTGGTCGGCGGACAGCCGCTCGCCGTAGGTCGGGGCGCCGCCGTAGCGCCACGCCGTCTCGCTCTCGAACAGCCCGTGCACGAACACCGCGAGTCGTGGCGACCCCTCATCGCCGTGCGCGGTCATCGGCACCGCCAGCGGGCTGCCCTCGCGCTCCTAGCGCGTCGCCGCGCAGCCCGTTGATCACGGCGAGCGCGGCCGCGCCGCGGGGTGTGGCCGAGAGGGCGCGCACCTCGCGCCGGGACAGCGCCGCGTCGGCGGCGAGCCCGGCCAGCGACGCGCCACCGCGCACGGCGGCATACACCGCGCCGGCGATCCCGTCGTGCAGCGCCTTCGGCACCCCGCCGACCCGCGAACGCCCGGTCGGCGATCGCGCGGTGCACCGCTCCGATCCCGCCCGTCGCCTCACGGACCTCCTCGAACGCGAGGCGACTGAGCGCGCGCAGTTCGTCCGGCATCCCTGAGGTGTACCCGACGCTCTCGGCGGCAGGTTACGCTACTTGTAAATTCGGCGCCAAAGGCGCCAAAATGGCGCCATGCCCAGCATCCAGATCAAAGACGTTCCCGCGGAGACGCACGCCGTGCTTCGCAGCCGGGCGAGCGCCGCGGGTCAGTCGCTGCAGGAGTACCTGCGCGGACGTCTCATCGACGAGGCGAGCGCTCCCACCGTCGACGAGGTACTGGACCGCGCCGGCGGCCGGGCGGGCGGCTCATCTCCCGTTCTCTGCGACGGCTCGAGGCGGTTGCGCGAGGATCGTGATCGTCGTTGACGCCAGCGTGCTCGTCGCCTGCGCTCGCAGACGACGGCCCAGATGGCGACGCGGCGCGAGCGACGCTACGGGGCGATCGCTCGCCGCTCCGCAGCTGATCGACCTCGAGACGGCGTCGGCGATCCGTCGCCAGTTCCACGTCGGGGGTCTCGACGCTCGCCGAGCAGCGCTTGCGCTTGTCGGATCTCGTCCAGCTGCCCTTGCGGCGCGATCCGCCACCGGCCATTGCTGGCCCGCTGCTGGGAGTTGCGGGAGAACGTCACGGTCTACGACGCTTCCTACGTCGCGGCTGCCGAGCTGCTCGACGTCGTGCTCGTCACGGCCGACGCACGGATGGCGGCCGCGCCCGGGCTCCGCTGCGAGGTCGACCTCCTGGGCTGACGCCGTTCAGCCGGCGCCCGGCTGCACCAGGCCGCACTCGTAGGCCAGCACCACGGCCTGCACGCGGTCGCGCAGTCGCAGCTTGGTGAGGATGTGCGTCACGTGCGTCTTCACGGTCGCGCGCGTCACGAACAGCTCCAGCGCGATCTCGTCGTTGGAGTGACCACGGGCGATCAGCTTCAACACCTCGAGCTCCCGCTCGGACAGCTCGTCGAGCTGCTGCGGCGCGCCTGGGCTGGGCGCCGGCCGGCTGACGAACTGCTCGATCAGGCGGCGCGTGATCCCCGGCGCGAGCAGCGCGTCCCCGGTCGTCACGACGCGAACGGCGTCGGCGAGCTGCTCCGGGCGGACATCCTTGATCAGAAACCCGCTAGCGCCGGCCTTCATGGCCGCGTAGACGTACTCGTCGAGGTCGAAGGTCGTGAGGATCAGCACCCGGCAGCCGCCGTAGCCATCGTCGCTCAGCAGCCGGCGCGTGGCCTCGAGCCCGTCGAGCTCCGGCATGCGGATGTCCATGAGGACGACATCGGGCGTGAGCTCGCGGGCCTGCGCGAGCGCCTCGAGGCCGTCGCAGGCCTCTCCGACCACCTCGATATCGCCCTGCGCGTCGAGGATCATTCGAAAGCCGCCGCGCACGAGCGCCTGGTCGTCGGCGATGAGGACCCGGATCACGGCGCGCCTGCCTCGACCGGGAGCCGGACCCGGACGGCGTAGTCGCCGCCGGCGGCTCGCCTTGCGTCGACCACGCCGCCGTACAGGACCACGCGCTCGCGCAGGCCGACGAGGCTTTCACGAACGCCGCCGCCGTCGTCGGAGATCTCGAGCTCGAGCCCGTCGGCCCCGTAGTGCACGGCGACCCGCGCGCTGGCGGGACGCGCGTGCTCGAGCGCGTCCGTGAGCGCGTCCTGGACGATCCGATACGCGGCGAGGTCGACGCCGGGCGCCAACACCACGGGTGACCCCTCGACGGTGAGGGCGACCGGCAGCCCGGCAGCCCGCGCGCGCTGGACGAGGGCGTCGAGGTCCTCCATCCCCGGCCGCGGCGCGAGCAGCGGATCGCCCGACGCGTCGTGCAGGATGCCGAGCAGACGCCGCAGCTCGCCGAGCGTCTGACGCCCCGTCTCCTCGAGGGCCACGGTCAGCTCGCGGGCGCGCGCCGGATCCTCGTCGAGGAGCTCGCGCGCGGTGCCGGCCTGGGCCGTCATCGACGCGAGACCCTGCGCGACCACGTCGTGGAGCTCGCGACCGATCCGCGCGCGCTCGGCGGCGACCGCGGCGCGCGTCTGCGCCTCGCGGTCCTGCGCGAGCCGAGTCGCCCGCTCCTCGAGCGCGGCGGACCGCCGGCCGCGGCGCTCGTGCACGAAGGCGATGAGCGCGACGATGCCGCAGGCGACCATCGCCGCAATCGCCTCGTCCGTGTCGATGCGGACGTCCCGACGCTCGACCACCGCGATGGCGGCGAACCCGATCGCGGTGAGGGCGACCGCCTGCGCCCGCTCGTTGTACGCCCCGGCCACCCAGAAGGTGAGGAGCACGGCCGCGAAGCCCGTGTCCTCGCCGGCGAAGGCCTCGGGACCGAGGAATGTCGACACGATCTGCGCGCCGAAGGCGAATGCGGGTGCGGCGAACGGGAACCGGTGCCGCAGCAACAGCGGCAGCGTCCACAGCGCGGTAGCGACGCTGACGCCGACGCTCGAACCCGGGACGGTGCCGGCCCAGGCCTCGAACTGCTGGGCCGCCGCGAGCATGATCACCAGCACGTCCAGCGGACGCTGCCTGAGCCACGATGCGAACCTCATCGTCCCGATCCGGGTCGAGGGCCTTCCGGGCCATCATCGCCCGCCCGAGGCCGGGTCTGCAAGTCCCTCATGGCTCCCGGTCCGAGCGGCAGCCGGGCGCGGACGGCGAAGCCGCCCTCGGCGCGCGGGCCGGCTGCGAACTCGCCGCCGTACAGGGACACTCGCTCGCGCATGCCCACGAGGCCGTGTCCGCCGCCGCCGTTGCCCGTCGCGCCGCGGCCGTCGTCGGCGATCTCGAGCACGAGGGCGTCGGGCTCGTAGCGGACCGTCACCCAGGCGCGCGCGGGGCCGGCGTGCTTGAGCGCGTTCGTGAGCGCCTCCTGCACGATCCGGTAGCCGGCGAGCCCCACGCCGGGCGGCGGCGCTTCCGGGGCGCCGTGCACGCCCAATGCGACCGGCAGCCCCGCTCGCCGTATCTGCTCGACGAGCGCCTCGAGATCGGCCAGACCGGGCTGCGGCCCGAGCGCGGGCGGCCCCTCCGTGGCGTGGACGAGGCCGAGCAGGCGGCGCATCTCGGCCATCGCCTGGTGCCCGGTCTCCTCGACGGCGAGCAGCGGCTCGCGGGCGCGATGCGCGCCCTGCTCCAGCAGCAGCCGGGCAGCGCCGCCCTGCACCGTCATGACGCTCACGCTGTGGGCGATCACGTCGTGGAGGTCGCGCGCGATGCGGGCGCGCTCGGCCGCGACGGCGGCACGGGCCCGCTCGTCACGCTCGCGCGCGAGCCGGTCCGCCTGCGCCTCGAGCGCGTTCGCCCGCTCCTCGCGGCGGCGCAGGGCGAAGGCGCCCAGCGGGAGCCCGATCCCGACGACGAGCCAGGAGGCGAGGTCCACCTCGGCGTCCCCGACCTGCATCGTCGTCCCCGACCCCGGTTCCGCCTGGACGATGACCGCGAAGGCCGCCAGGCCGAGCGCTGCGCCGGCCAGCGCCTGCTGGCCCTCGCGCTGCGCGCCCGCGGCCCAGCACGCGAGGATGAGGCCGAGCATCGCGAACGTCGCCCCGTCGGTCACGCCCGCCGGAGAGAGGAGCGAGACGCCGGCGACCCCCGCGAAGACGACCGCCGGAGCCGCGAACGGGAAGCGACGCCGGAACAGCAGCGGCACCGTCGCGAACAGCGCGGCCGCTTCGACGGCCACGATCGGCCCGACGCGCGGGCCGACGAGGATCTCCACCTGCGACGCGACGGCGACGGCGAGGACGAGTGCGTCGAAGGCATGGCGGCGCAGCCGCATGGGCCAACCGTACGGCGGCGCGCTCAGCCCCGCATCGGCCTCGCCGCCGACCGCGCTCAACCCAGGGGATGAGCCGCCTCGTCCCGAGCGCCGAGCGCGAATCGGGCGGGCGGCCGAGCGTGGATCACGCCGGCGCCTGACGAATTCTGCGACGCGCGCTGGGAGCGTCTCGAGGCATGCACACCGCGCTCTCAGAACCCCTGTCGCCGGCCAGCCACGCACCCGTCCGCGTCGCCGCCCGTGACCTCACCCGCCGCTACGGCGCCGGCGACACCGCCGTCGACGCCCTGCGGGGCGTCTCCGTGTCCGTCATCGAGGGCGAGCTCACCGCGATCATGGGGCCGTCGGGCTCCGGCAAGTCGACGCTCATGCACCTTCTCGCGGGTCTGGACCGGCCGACCGCTGGCGAGGTGTGGATCGACGGCACGCCGCTCGGCACGCTCGGTGACACCGGGCTGACGAAGCTCAGGCGCCGTCACGTCGGCTTCGTCTTTCAGTTCTTCAACCTGCTCCCGATGCTCACGGCGGAGGAGAACATCCTCCTGCCGCTCACCATCGCCGGCGAGCGGCCGGATCCGGCCTGGAGCCGGGAGCTGATCGCCTCCGTCGGCCTCGCCGACCGCCTCCGCCACCGCCCCGCCGAGCTCTCGGGCGGTCAGCAGCAGCGCGTCGCGATCGCACGCGCGCTCGTCTCCAGGCCCACCGTGGTGTTCGCCGACGAGCCGACCGGCAACCTCGACTCCGCGACGAGCGGGGAGATCCTCGCGCTCCTGCGCGACTCCGTCTCGAGCTACGGCCAGACCACCGTGATGGTCACCCACGACGCGCACGCGGCCGCCATCGCCGACCGCATCCTGTTCCTGGCCGACGGCCGGGTCGTCAAGGAGCTCGGCCGCGCCGGCGCCCACGAGATCCTCGAGGCCATGGAGGAGGTGAGCGGCCGATGATCGCCGTGACGCTCAAGGGCCTGGCCGGGCGCAAGCTCCGCGCGGCCCTGACCGCGCTGGCGATCGTGCTCGGCGTGGCGATGGTGAGCGGCACCTACGTCCTCACCGACACGATCTCGAAGGGCTTCGACACGATCTTCGCGGAGACCTACACGCACGCCGACGCGGTGATCGTCGGCCAGGAGGGCTTCGGCGAGGACGAAGAGGTCGCCACCGAGAGCTACCCGGCCGGCGTCCTGGCGAAGGTCCGCGCACTCCCGCAGGTGGAGGGCGCCGATGGGGCGGTGCTCGACGAAGCCCGGCTCGTCGGCGAGGACGGGAAGGTGATCGAGAGCAGCTGGGGTACCGCGGCGTTCACCGTCGACCCCGCCGCCGACCCGCGCTTCAACCCGCTCACCGTCGTGCAGGGAAGCTGGCCGCGAGGTGGCGAGGAGATCGCCATCGACCGCGCGACCGCACGGAAGCAGGACCTGGAGCCGGGCGATTCGATCGGCGTCGGCGCGCTCGGCCCCGTGCGGCAGTTCCGCATCGCGGGCATCGTCGAGTACGGGTCGGTCGCGTCGCTCGGGGGCGCGCAGATCGCAGCCTTCGAGCTGGGCACCGCCCAGCGGCTGTTCGACAAGACCGGAAAGCTCGACGAGATCCAGGTGCGAGCGCGCGAGGGCATCTCGGCGCGCCAGCTGATCGAGGCCATCCGGCCGCTGCTGCCCGCCACCGCTCATGTCAAGACGGCCGCCGCGCAGCGCGAGTCCGGGGCCCAGGAAGCACGCGACGGGGTGACGTACCTCGGCTACTTCCTGCTCGCCTTCGGCGGCATCGCGCTGATCGTCGGCGGCTTCGTGATCGCCAACACGCTGGCCATCACGGTTGCCCAGCGCACGCGTGAGCTCGCGACGCTGCGCACGCTCGGCGCGTCGCGCCGGCAGGTGCTCAGGTCGGTCGTGCTCGAGGCCCTCGTCGTGGGGGCGCTCGCCTCGGTAGCGGGCGTGCTTGTGGGGGTCGGGCTCGCAAAGGGACTGGAGGCGCTGCTCGACGCGGTCGGCGTCGACCTGCCGGCGAGCGGCACCGTCCTCGCTGCCCGCACGATCATCGTCAGCCTCTGCGTCGGGATCGGCATCACGCTGATCGCCAGCCTGCGCCCGGCGCTCCGCGCCACGCGAGTGCCGGCGATCGCCGCGGTCCGCGAGGGCGCGGTGCTGCCGCGCTCCCGACTCGCCCGGCTCGGCGTGGTCCCGGCACTCGTCGTGGGCGTGGCGGCGATCGCCGTGCTCGCCTACGGGCTGTTCGCCGGCGGCCTGCCGATCGGTCGCCGGCTGCTGTCGCTCGCGGTCGGCATGCTGCTGCTGTTCGCCGCCGTCGCGATGATCGCGCCACGGCTGATCCCGCCGCTCGCCGGCGTGCTCGGCTGGCCCGCGTCGCGACTCGGCGGCGCGGCCGGCGCCCTCGCCCGCGAGAACGCGCGACGCAACCCCGGGCGCACCGCGTCGACGGCGGCGGCGCTGATGATCGGGCTCGCGCTGATCACGTTCGTGGCCACGCTCGGCCAGGGCGTGCGTACGTCCTTCACGGGGGCGGTGGACGAGCTGTTCGTCAACGACTACACGCTCGTCGGGCAGGACGCCTTCGGCGCGACCTCCGTGGACGCGGCCCGAGCGGCGGCGGGTGCACCGGGCGTACGGGTCGTCTCCGAGGTGCGGATGGGCTCGGGCCGGGCCTTCGACGAGCAGGTGGGAGTGAGCGGGGTCGAGCCCGACCTCACGCAGGTCATCGAGATGCGCTGGAAGGAAGGGGACGCCGGCGTGCCGGCCGAGCTCGGGACCCGCGGCGCCTTCGTCACCGAGGGCTACGCGGACGACCATGACCTCCGGCGCGGCTCACCGCTGCGGATCGAGACGCCGACGGGCGACACCGTCGCGCTCGCGATCGCCGGGGTCTTCGACGAGCCGAACGGCGGCTCGCCGTTCGCCGAGATCTCGGTCTCGACGGCGGCGTTCGACGCGGCCTTCCCGCAGCCGCGCAACCAGTTCGCGTTCATCGACATGGAGGGCGGCGTCTCCCCGGCCGGCACGAAGCGGCTCGAGCAAGCCCTGACGCCATTCCCGGACACCCAGGTGCAGACCCGCGAGCAGTTCAAGGACAGTCAGATCAGCGAGCTCGGGACGGTGCTCAACCTCCTCTACGCGCTGCTCGGGCTCTCGGTGCTCGTCAGTCTCTTCGGAATCGTCAACACGCTCGTGCTGACGGTGTTCGAGCGCACGCGCGAGCTCGGGATGCTCCGCGCGGTCGGCATGACGCGGCGGCAGGTGCGCCGGATGATCCGCCACGAGAGCATCGTCACCGCGCTGATGGGCGCCGCCCTCGGGATGGGCGCCGGGCTGCTCCTGGCAGTGCTCGTGACCCGCGCGCTCGCAGAAGAAGGGATCCCGTTCGCCGTTCCCGTCGGATCCCTCGTCGCGTTCACGGTCGCCGCGATCCTCCTCGGAATCCTGGCCGCCATCCTGCCCGCCCGCCGCGCGTCGCGGCTGAACGTCCTGGAGGCGCTGCACTATGAGTAACTCCCGACTCGTCGTCCTCGCCGCCGTCGTGGCCGCGCTGGTGACGGTGCCTGTGGCCAACGCCGCACCGCCGCGGGCGCAGCTCCAGCAGGCGGTCGACAGGGTGGTGGCGGCAGGTGCGCCGGGCGTGATCGCGCTCGTCCGCGACCGCGGTCGCACGGTGCGCGCCGCGGCCGGGCACGCGAACCTCGCCACAGGCAGGCGGATACGACCGACCGACCGCGTCCGCGTCGGCAGCGCGACGAAGACGTTCGTCGCCACAGTCGTCCTCCAGCTCGCGGGCGAGCGGAGGCTCGGCCTATCCGACAGTGTCGAACGCTGGCTGCCCGGGCTGGTCCCGAACGGCGGGGCGATCACCGTCCGCCAGCTGCTCAACCACACCAGCGGGCTCGCCGACTACGCGCCTGACGAGGACGACAGCTTCATCATGCGCGTCCTCGCCGACCGCCGTCGGACGTGGGACCCCCGCGAGCTCGTGGCCATCGGCACGGCGCAGCCGCCGCTCTTCCCGCCCGGCGCGCGCTGGTCGTACTCGAACACGGGATACATCCTGCTCGGGCTGATCGTCGAGGCGGCCACCGGCAACCCGCTCGAGACGGAGCTGCGCGAGCGCGTCATCGCACCCCTGCGCCTGCGCGCCACGAGCTTCGACTCTCGGGCGCGGATCGCCGGGCGCCACGCGCATGGCTACTCGCGCGTCGGCGCGCCACGCCGGTTCGACATCAGCGTCCTCAACCAGACGTGGGCCGGCGCGGCTGGCGCGATCGTCTCCACCGTCCCCGATGTCGCGCGTTTCCACCGCGCCCTGCTCGGCGGGCGGTTGCTGCGTCCCGAGCTCCTCGCGCAGATGCGCACGACCGTGGAAACGGGCTCCGACGCTCAGACGTACGGCCTCGGGCTGATCAGATCCCGCTATCCGTGCGGCACCTTCTGGGGCCACGGCGGCGAGACGCTCGGCTACGTCACCTATGCAGACTCACGACCGGGTGCGCGGCGTCAGGCGATGATCGTGGTCACGGCCGACCAGAGCGTGTTCCGGCGGCGCACGATGCTCGCGCTCGAGCGGCTGCGCGAACTCGCCTACTGCGGGTGAGCGGCTACGGGCGCTCGACCAGCGTCGACAGCGCCACCATCGTGCGCGTGCGCATGACCTTCGGGTCGCGCCGGAGCTGCTCGATCGTGCGCTCGAGCTCCTCGATGCCCTCGACTCGCACGCGCACGACGGCGTCGGCGTCGCCGGCCACGGTGTGCGCGGCGATCACCGCCGGCAGGCCCGCGACCGCGGCGAGGAGGTCGCCCGGCGCGACGCTGTCGGCGCAGTAGAGCTCCACGAACGCCTCGAGCCGGTCGCCCAGCGCCTGCGGGTCGACGATCGCCGTGTAGCCGACGATCACGCCGCTCTCGTGCAGGCGGTCCACGCGCCGCTTGACGGCCGACGGGGAGAGCCCCACGGCGTCGCCCACATCGGCGAGCGTGGCGCGGCCGTCGCGCTCGAGCTGATCAAGGATCTTGCGATCCACGTCGTCCAAACGCACGCGAGCTTGCACAACAAGCCCAGTCTATGCCGTTTCGATTGCATGAGCACCGATCGAGCGCTACACGTGACAGAGGCCACGGAAGAGGAGACGTCGCGGTGTTCGAGGAAGCCCAGCTGTACTCGCCGGTGAAGGCCAACGAGGACGGCACGGTCCACGTCGAGCTCGCCAAGGACCATCCGGGCGCCAGCGACCCCGTGTACCGCGAGCGCCGCAACGTGATCGCGGCCAAGGCCCTCGCGTGGGAGCCCGGCCAGCCGATCCCGCACGTCGACTACACCGAGGACGAGCACGAGGTGTGGCGGATCGTGTGCCGCGAGCTCGCGCCCAAGCACTCCAAGTACGCGTGCCGCGACTTCCGCGAGGCGGCGGCCGCGCTCGCCCTGCCGACCGACCGCATCCCGCAGCTCGACGAGGTCACCGCTGGCCTCGAGCCGCTGACCGGCTTCCGCTACCTCCCCGCGGCGGGCCTCGTGCCGCTGCGCGAGTTCTACAGCGCGCTGGGCGACGACATCTTCTATTCGACGCAGTACGTCCGGCATGGGGCGATGCCGCTCTACACGCCCGAGCCCGACCTCATCCACGAGGTGGTCGGCCACGGCAACCTGCTCGCCAGCCCCCGCTTTGCGGAGATCAAGCGCCAGGCCGGCCTCGCCGCGCAGCGCGTGAAGACCGACGAAGCGCTGCAGTTCCTGGCGGACGTCTTCTGGTTCACGATCGAGTTCGGCGTGCTGCGCGAGGAGGGCGAGGTGCGCGCGTACGGCGCCGGGATCCTCTCCTCCTACGGCGAGATCGAGGAGTTCCGGGGCGCCGACCTGCGGCCGCTCGACCTCCTGGAGATGGCGACGCTGGAGTACGACATCACCAAGTACCAGCCGGTGCTCTTCTGCGCCGACGGCATGGGCGAGCTGGAGGACGTGGTGGGCGGCTTCTTCGCCGAGTTCGACGACGACACGCCCGCGCGGCTGCACCGCGATCCGCTCGCGCTCTCACGCTGAGCCGCGGAACCGGGTACGGTTGGCCCGGCTCGATGGACTACCAGATCGACCACGATCCGATCGACCGCGGCCACCTCGTCGTGGCCAAGGGCGAGCTCGACATCTCGGCGACTCCGCGGCTGTCGACCGTGCTGGCGATGGCATCGGCCTCGCGCGGCGGGCGACTCGTGCTCGACCTGAGCGACGTCATGTTCATCGACTCGACCGCGCTGGGGACGATCCTCAAGGCGGCCGCCCAGCTCGAGGAGGGCGGCACGAGCCTGGCCGTCGTCGCCCCCGAGGGCCCGGTTCGCCGGCTGCTCGAGATGACCAACCTGACCCAGCGCTTCCGCCTCTTCGCCACCCGCACCGACGCGCTCAGCGCCGACGGCGCCCCCGCCTGACCCGGCTCCACGCGAAGCGCGCGAGCAGCTCGAGCCAGTCGGCGACCCCGGCGGCCAGGTGGCCGAGCGGTCCGGTGTAGAGCCAGGCGCGCACCCCCGGGTTTGTATCGTGGAGCGCCGCCATGGCCACAGGAGTCGAGACCACCGTCACCGAGTTGCCCGAGTCACGCGTGCGCGTGGAGGCGGAGGTGACGCCGGAGGAGGTCGAGCGCCGCGTCGCCCAGGCCGCCCGCCGGCTCGGCCAGGGGCTGCGCGTCCCCGGCTTCCGCGCGGGCAAGGCGCCCGCCCCGGTGATCCTCCAGCGCATGGGCCGCGACGCCGTGCTCGACGAGGCGATCCGCGAGTCGATCGCCCTCTGGTACACGGCGGCCATCGACGCTGCCCATGTGGTCCCCGTCGGCGAGCCGCAGCTCGACCTCTCAGACCCGCCCGCGCAGGGCGAGCCGCTGCGCTTCTCGATCGAGATCGGCGTTCGCCCGTCGGCGACGCTCGGCGATTACAAGGGCCTCGAGGTCGGCCGCCGCGAGCCCGAGGCGTCGGAGGAGCGCATCTCCGAGGAGCTCGACCGGCTGCGCGAGCGCTCGGCCCGCCTGGACACCGTCGACCGCCCGGCCGCCTCCGACGACTTCGTGGTCATGGACTACCTCGGCACGCTCGACGGCGAGCCGTTCCCCGGCGGCGAAGGGCGCGACCAGATGGTCGAGCTCGGCTCCGGGCGCCTCGTCCCCGGCTTCGAGGAGCAGCTCCAGGGCGCCGCCGCCGGCGACGAGCGCACGGTCACGGTCACGTTCCCCGACGACTACCCGGCTACCGAGCTCGCCGGCCGCGAGGCGCAGTTCGCCGTCTCGGTCAAGGAGGTCAAGGCCAAGCAGCTGCCCGCGCTCGACGACGACCTCGCGGCCGAGGCGGGCTTCGACACGCTCGACGAGCTGCGCGAGGACATCAGCTCGCGCATCGTCGAGGCCGAGCGCGGCCAGATCGAGTCGGAGTTCCGCGAGGCGGCGCTCGACTCCGCCGTGCGGGCGGCGACCGTCGACGTCCCGGAGGCGCTCGTGGACGCGCGCGCGCACGAGCTGTGGGACCAGATGCTGCACTCGCTTGCGCACCAGGGCATCTCGCGCGAGGCCTACCTGCAGATCTCCGGCCGCGGCGAGGAGGAGATCGTCGAGCAGAGCAAGCCCGACGCCGAGCAGGCGCTGCGGCGCGAGGCGGTGCTGGCCGCGATCATCGACGCCGAGGCGATCGAGCCGAGCGACGACGAGGTGCTCGAGGCCGTCACGCAGGCGGCGCAGGAGGGCACCGGTCGTACGTCGCCCAAGAAGCTGCTCGAGCGCCTGAAGTCCGCTGGGCGGCTCGACGCCCTCAAGCAGGATCTTGCCCAGCGCAAGGCGCTGGACGTGGTGACCGAGTCGGCGAAGCCGATCTCGATCGAGCAGGCGCAGGCTCGCGACCGGCTCTGGACGCCGGATGCGTCCGAGCGTGCCCAGACAGGCTCATCCGGCCAGCTCTGGACCCCGAACTCCTAGCCGCAAGTGCGGTCGGGGGGGCGACCGGCGATTGCTAGTCTGCCGCCAGAGCTGAGCAGGACTCGAACGCCCGAAGCGAAACGAAGCGAGGACCGTGAGCCCACTCGTACCGATGGTCGTCGAGCAGACCTCCCGTGGGGAGCGCGCGTTCGACATCTATTCCCGACTCCTGAACGAGCGCATCGTGTTCCTCGGCACGCCGGTGGACGACCAGATCGCGAACCTGATCGTCGCTCAGCTCCTGCATCTCGAGGCCGAGGATCCCGACAAGGACATCTCGCTCTACGTCAACTCGCCGGGCGGCTCCGTGTACGCCGGGCTCGCGATCTACGACACGATGCAGTTCATCAAGCCCGACGTGTCGACCATCTGCGTCGGCATCGCGATGTCGATGGGCGCGCTCCTGCTCGCGGGCGGCGCAAAGGGCAAGCGCATGGCGCTCCCGAACGCCAAGATCCTCATCCATCAGGTGTCCTCGGGCTTTCAGGGCCAGGCGACCGACATCGAGATCCACGCGCGTGAGGTCATCGACCTGCGCCGCCGGCTCGACGAGATCATCGCCGACCACACCGGCCAGTCGATCGACAAGGTCAAGCAGGACACCGAGCGTGACTACTTCATGAGCTCGGAGGAGGCGACGGTGTACGGGATCATCGACCGGGTGATCTCGGAGCACTGAAGCCATGGCCCGGCCAACCGACTCCAACGAGCAACTCCTGTGCAGCTTCTGCGGCAAGTCGCAGCGGCAGGTCAAGAAGCTGATCGCCGGGCCGGGCGTCTACATCTGCGACGAGTGCATCGATCTCTGCAACGAGATCATCGACGAGGAGCTCACCGCTCCGCCCTCGTTCGACATCGACAACCTGCCGAAGCCGAAGGAGATCTACGACGTGCTCAACGAGTACGTCGTCGGGCAGGAGCAGGCCAAGCGCACGCTGTCGGTGGCGGTCTACAACCACTACAAGCGCGTCCAGATGATGCAGACGGACGACGCGGAGATCGAGCTTCAAAAATCGAACATCCTCCTCTTGGGGCCCACCGGCTGCGGCAAGACGCTGCTCGCGCAGACGTTGGCCCGGATCCTCAACGTGCCGTTCGCGATCGCCGATGCGACGGCGCTGACCGAGGCCGGCTATGTGGGCGAGGACGTCGAGAACATCCTGCTCAAGCTCATCCAGGCCGCCGACTACGACGTCAAGAAGGCCGAGACCGGGATCATCTACATCGACGAGGTCGACAAGATCGCCCGCAAGGCCGACAACCCGTCGATCACGCGCGACGTGTCGGGTGAGGGCGTCCAGCAGGCGCTGCTGAAGATCCTCGAGGGCACGACGGCGAGCGTGCCGCCCCAGGGCGGGCGCAAGCACCCGCACCAGGAGTTCCTCACGATCGACACCACGAACATCCTGTTCGTGTGCGGCGGCGCGTTCGCGCAGCTCGACAAGGTGATCGAGCGGCGGATCGGCCACAAGGGCGTGGGCTTCGGCGCCAACATCGAGTCCAGGGCGCAGCGGGACACGGGCGCGCTGTTCGAGAAGGTCCTGCCCGAGGACCTCATGCAGTACGGCCTGATCCCCGAGTTCATCGGGCGCCTGCCGGTCTGCTCGGCTGTGCACCAGCTCTCGCGCGACGACCTGATCACGATCCTCACCGAGCCGCGCAACGCGATCGTCAAGCAGTTCCAGCGCTTCTTCGCGTTCGACGGGATCGAGCTCGTGTTCGCGAGCGACGCCCAGAAGGCGGTGGCCGACAAGGCGCTCGAGCGCGAGACCGGTGCCCGCGGCCTGCGCTCGATCATCGAGGACATCCTGCTCGACGTGCAGTTCGAGCTCCCCTCGCGGCGCGACGTCAAGAAGTGCGTCGTGACCAAGGACACCGTCGAGCGCGGCGTCAAGCCGACGCTCGTCACCGAAGCCCCGGACGACGCCGAGTCGCCCGAGGCCAAGTCCGCCTAGCTCGGGCGAACGTCAGCGGCGGCTCGGACGAACGTCAACGGCGGCTGGGTAGGGAGGGCGGCCGAACCTCGTGCAGTAAGCGTCGGTTTCCGGGGGTAACTTCACGAGATTTCGCGACCCGCCCGCTCACCGCGCGCAATTTCCCCGCGCAGGCGGTCGGCACTCCAGCCTCCCTACCCAGCCGCAGTTGACGTTGACGTTCGTCAACCAGGCCGCTAGTCGAGCCGCACCCGGGGCGCGCGGTCCTTGTCGGCGACGCCGCTCCAGAACGTGCGCACGACCGTGCCGGAGCGCAGGTCGGCGTCCTCGGGGCGCAGGGTCACCGCCCACCGGGCAATGCCGTTGGCGCAGCGGCCGTCGACCGCCGCGCGGTCGAGCAGTCGCCCGCCGCGGGTGCGGAGGGCGACCGTGCGGCGCCGCAGCGTCGCCGGGCAGTCGTCGTAGCGCATGACCAGGCGCGGGCGCGCCCGCTTGAGCCGCACGCGACCGTCCTCGAGCTCAACGTGGGCGGTCGTCAGGCAGCTGCGCCAGGTGAGCTCGGACGGCGCGCGGCACGGCGCAGCGGCGGCGGTGGCGGGCGTGGCGCCGAAGGCGCCGCCCAGGGTCGCGACGAGGAGCGCGCCCGCGGCGCGCCGGACGATGGGTACGGCTACGGCCATCGCGCGAACATGCCGAACCCAGCGGCGGATTGCCACTGCCCGGATGGCCAGGTCGGAGCGCCGACGTCGGGCACGAGGTCGGCGGCTGCGGCCAGCACGGCCTTCCGCCACTCGGGGACGAGGCCGGCGCGGGTGCGGCGGTCGGCGACGTCCTCGGGCGTGAGCGCGAGCTCGTGCCGGGCCGCCCACAGCAGCTCGGCGCCGCACGCCGGCACGCCGGGGCCGAGCGGCTCGAGCAGCTCCGGCCGGCCGTCGGCGAGGGCTGCGACCGCCGGAGCCTCGGTCCCGTAGCGCCGCACGAGCCGCTCCGGCGCGGCCACCGCGCGCAGGCGGGCCGGCGGGGCCGCCCCGACGAGCGGCAGGCGATGGGTGCGACACCGGCGGTCAGTCATGCGGTCGACGACATCTTGCGCCATCCGGCGGTACGTCGTCAGCTTTCCGCCCACGATCGCGAGCGCACCGGTGTCCGGATCCGTCGCGAGCACGTGCCGGCGAGACAGATCGCCGGTCGCGCCGGCGGCATCCGCGGCGTCGCCGGCGACGGCGAGCGGGCGCAGGCCGGCGTAGCTGCCGGCGACGTCGGCCGCCGTCAGCGGGACCTCGAGCGCAGCCGAAGCGCGGGCCAGGAGGTCGGCCTCCTCGGCGGCGTCCGGGCGCGGGTCGTCGACCGGGCCCGGGGCGGGGACGTCGGTGAGGCCGATGGCGACGAGCCCGTCGGCGCGCGGGACGGCGAACACCCAGCGGCCGGGCTCGCCGGGCACGGGGACGTTGACCATCGCCCGCGGGTCGCCGAGCCGCTCGGCAGGCACGAGCACGTGGGAGCCGCGGCTCGGGCGCAGGGCGACCGCGCCGCTCAGCCCACCGGTCCACACGCCGGCCGCGAGCACGACGTGGCGCGCGTGCACGGCGAACGCGGCGCCGGTGAGGCCGTCGATCGCCGCGGCGCCGTCGTCGCGCACCTCGGTGACCTCCGCGTGCGTCAGGATCCGCGCGCCGTGGGCGGCGGCCGTGCGCGCCACCGCCACGACCAGCCGCGCGTCGTCCTCGAGCTGGCCGTCCCAGCCCAGCAGCGCACCGCGCAGGCCGGACCGGCGAAGCGCCGGAGCCAGCCGGCGGGCCTCGAGCGCGCTGACCCGCCGCGCCCGCGGCAGCGTCCGCCGACTCGTGCGCGCGCCGGCGCGCAGCGTGTCGGCGGCCCACAGGCCGGCCAGCGTGGCGGCGCCGGTGCCGCGCGCGATCGACGCGTCGAGCGGGATGACGTACGGGAGCGGGCGGACCAGATGCGGGGCGATCGTCCGCATCAGCGCCGCTCGCTCGACCGCGCACTCCCACGCGAGGCCGACGTCGCCGTGAGCGAGATAGCGCAGCCCTCCGTGGACGAGCTTCGAGCTCCAGCGGCTCGTGCCGTGCGCGAGGTCGCGGCGCTCGAGCAGCGCGACCGAGAGGCCGCGGCTGGCGGCGTCGAGCGCCACGCCGACGCCCGTGATCCCGCCGCCGACGACGAGCACGTCGACCGCGTCGCCACCCGCCAGCTGCTCGAGCTCGGCGGCGCGGCGGGCGGCGTTGAGCGAGGCGCTCACGGCCGCAGGTACCCGTCGACGGCGCGGGCGAGCTCGGCCCAGGGGTCGAGGCGCAGCTCGCCGTGGGAGGCGAGCACGAAGCCGCGCGCGATC
The DNA here is from genome assembly GCA_963838655.1 of uncultured Solirubrobacteraceae bacterium. Classification (GTDB taxonomy): domain Bacteria; phylum Actinomycetota; class Thermoleophilia; order Solirubrobacterales; family Solirubrobacteraceae; genus DASSUW01. The sequence continues at coordinate 58,183 of CAWIRW010000012.1, forward strand.
AGCTCGACGCCCGCGGAGAGCACCTCCGGCGGTGCGTCCGTGCGCACCGACCCGTCGGCGTCCGCCAGCGCCGTGGCCCCGGCCGCGACCGCGATCTGCTGCATCCCGCCGAGCCGGCGGGTGATGTACGGCAGCAGCAGCTCGGGATCGACGTCGATCAGCCGGGCGAAGAGCGGATCGCCGGCGAGCGAGCGCGAGCCGTGCACGACGATCGCCACCATCCGCTCGCGCGTCGTCGAGCCGCGGGCGATCTCCCCGGCCTGCGCGACGAGGCGCCCGAACTCGCGCGTCATCAGCGCCGCCAGTACCGCCTCGAGGTCGGGATAGCGGCGGTACAGCGTCATCCGGCTCACGCCGGCGCGACGCGCGACGTCCGTCAGCGTCGTCCGCCGGAACCCGACGTCGAGCACACACGCGCGCGCTGCGTCGAGGACGCCGTCCTCCTCGTCCGCGTGACGTTGTGACATTCAACGTCGAAGTGTAACTCAGTCCATCTCGCGCCGCAGCCGCTGGATCGCCTCGAGCTCCTCGACGGCCACGAGGTCCTTCGGCCGCCCCGCCGCCTTCTTCATCGAATCGCGCGTCTAGACTCGGGCGCCGCCGATGGCTGACGCCGAGCTCGAGAGCCGCACCCGCTACGACCCCGCCGAGGTCGAGTCGCGCGTGCTCGCGCGCTGGCTCGAGTCCGGCCTCTACCACCCGGAGCCGGAGGGCGACGCGGCCGATAACTACTCGATCGCGATTCCGCTCCCGAACGTCACCGGCGCCCTGCACATGGGCCACGCGCTCAACGGGTCGGTGCAGGATGCGCTGATCCGCCTCGCGCGCATGCGCGGGCGCCGCACGAAGTGGATCTTCGGCACCGACCACGCCGGCATCGGCACGCAGACGCTGGTCGAGCGCCGGCTGCTCGAGGAGGGGACGAGCCGCGAGGCGATCGGTCGCGAGGCGTTCGTCGAGCGTGTGTGGCGCTGGCGCGACGAGTACGGCTCCACGATCGTCGAGCAGTTCAAGCGCCTCGGCGCGTCGTGCGACTACGCGGACGAGCGCTTCACGCTCGACCCGCCGTACGCGCGCGCGGTCCAGAAGGTGTTCGTGGACCTCTACGAGAAGGGCTGGATCTACCGCGACCACTACATGGTCAACTGGGACACCGGCACGCGGTCGGCGATCTCCGACCTCGAGGTCGAGCAGCGCGAGGTCACCGACACCCTCTACTACATCGACTACCCGCTCGAGAGCGGGCACGGGGCGGTGACGATCGCGACGGTGCGGCCGGAGACGATCCTCGCCGACTCGGCGATCGCCGTGCATCCCGACGACGACCGCTACACGCGGCTCGTGGGCGAGACCGCGATCCTGCCGATCGTCGGGCGCCGGCTGCGGATCATCGCCGACCCCTACGTGAAGCCGGAGTTCGGGACCGGCGCGCTCAAGATCACGCCCGCGCACGACCCGAACGACTTCGAGATCGGCCGTGCGCACGGGCTCGAGGAGATCTCGGTGATCGGCGAAGACGGACTGATGAGCGCCGCCGCCGGCGAGGCCTTCGAGGGGATGACCGCGCTCGAGGCGCGCGACGCGGTGGTCGACGCGCTGCGCGCCGATGGTCGGATCGCGGGCACCGAGCAGTACCGCCACGACGTCCCGTACTCGCAACGCTCGGGCGAGCGGATCGAGCCGCTGATCTCGCTCCAGTGGTTCATGCAGATGGACGATCTCGCCAAGCCGGCGATCGAGGTCGTTCAGTCCGGCCGCGTGCGCATCCACCCGGACAGCCAGCGCGGCCGCTACCTCGCGTGGATGGCGGGCCTGAGGCCGTGGTGCATCTCGCGCCAGCTCTGGTGGGGTCACCAGATCCCGGTCTGGTACCGCGACGGTGAGACGTACGCCGGGATGGAGCCGCCGACCGGCGATGGCTGGGAGCGCGATCCCGACGTGCTCGACACGTGGTTCTCGAGCGCGCTGTGGCCGTTCGTGACGCTCGGCTGGCCGGAGCGGACGCCCGCACTGCGCGCGTTCTATCCGACCGACGTCCTGTCGACCGCGCGCGACATCCTCTTCCTCTGGGTCGCGCGGATGGTCATGCTCGGGATCGAGTTCGCCGGAGACGTCCCGTTCGACGACGTCTACGTGCACCCGGTCATCCAGGCGCCCGACGGCCGGCGGATGTCGAAGTCCCTGGGCACCGGGATCGACCCGCTCGCCCTGATCGACGGCGGCCCGCGTCCGCCGGTCTTCGAGCACGGCGGCGAGTTCCCCGCCTACGGCGCCGACGCGGTCCGCTTCGGCCTGCTCGCCAGCTCGTCCACGCAGGACGTGCGCTTCAACGAGGAGCGGGTCGCGCAGGGCCGCCAGCTCGCGAACAAGCTCTGGAACGCCTCCCGGCTCGTGCTCCTGCGCGTGCCCGACGGCGTCGGCGTGCCGGAGCGGGTGGAGCCCACCGAGATCGAGGACCGGTGGATCGTGTCGCGCCTCCAGGAGGCGAAGGCCGAGATCACGCGTGCGATCGACGACTTCGAGTTCCACCGCGCGGCGCTCGGGCTGTACGACTTCGTCTACAACGAGCTCGCCGACTGGTACCTCGAGTTGATCAAGCCTCGCCTCTACGACGAGGACGACCGCGAGGTCGCGGAGGTCGCCCTCCACGTGCTCGCCGAGACGCTCGCGCTCGCCCACCCGATGATCCCGTTCGTGACCGAGGAGATCTGGTCGCACCTGCCCGGAACCGAGGGCCTGCTGATGGCCCATCGCTGGCCGGAGGCCGACCCCACGCTGCGCGACGAAGCTGCGGAAGCCGACGTGCGCCGCGCGATCGCGGCCACGCAGGAGCTGCGCGGCTGGCGCGACCGCGTCGGCGCCCCGGCGGGCCGGGTGGTGCCTGCGCGGCTCGACGCCGCGGGCTACGACAGCACCGCCGCGCACGTGGCGCGGCTGGCCCGCGTCGAGTGGTCGGCGAACGGCGGCGAGCCGGTCGCCAGCGTCGGCGTCCCCGGCGGGTCGGTGGCGATGCTCGCCTCCGAGGTCGTCGACCACGAGGCCGCCGAGCGCCGCGCTGCGGCGCGCCGCGCCGAGCTCGAGACGGAGATCGCGCGCGCGGAGGGCAAGCTCGGCAACGAGGGCTTCGTGGCGAAGGCGCCCGCTGCCGTGGTCGACGCCGAGCGTGCGAAGCTGGAACGCCTACGTGAGGAGCTGGAGGATCTTTGAGTAGCTGGCGCCTCGAGGACGCCGAGGCGCACCTGCTGTCGCTCGAGCTGTTCGGCATGCGGTTCGGGCTCGACCGCATGCGCCGGCTGCTGACCGCGCTCGGCAGCCCGCAGGAGTGCTACCCCGCGATCCATGTGGTCGGCACGAACGGCAAGTCGTCCACGGTCCGCATGTGCGCCGCGCTGCTCGAGGCGCACGCGGCTGCGCACGGGCGCCTTCCTCTCGCCGCACCTGACGAGCTTCGCCGAGCGGATCCGGGTCGGCGAGGCCGACCTCGCCCCGGAGGCGTTCGGCGCGGCCGTGCAGCGCGCGGCGGCAGCCGCGGCGAAGGTCGACCGCACGCTCGAGCCGGGCGATCGCGTCACGCAGTTCGAGCTCGTGACCGCGGCGGCGCTGGCCGAGCTCGCGCGCCAGGAGGTGGACGTCGCGGTCGTCGAGGCCGGCCTGGGCGGCCGCCACGACGCCACCAACGTGCTCGGGGCGCCGGTCGTCGTGCTCACCAACGTCGGGCTCGAGCACACCCGCTGGCTGGGCCCGACGGTCAGCGACATCGCGCGCGAGAAGCTCGCCGTGGTGCGGGCGGGTGGGGACGGTGTCACGCTGGTGCTCGGCCCGGTCGATGCCGAGGTCGAGGCGCTGGCGCGCGAGACGGGCGCCCGGATCGTCCGTCCGGAGCCGCTCGACGCCCTGGCGGGATACCAGCGCACCAACTTCACCGTGGCGGCGGCCGCCGCCCGTGCTCACCTGGGCCGGCTCGACCCGGCGCTCGTCGCCGAGGTAGCCGGGCGCGTCACGGTCCCCGGCCGCATGCAGGTCGTCGCCGAGCGCCCCCTCACCATCTACGATGGGGCCCACAACCCGTCGGGCGTCGAGGCGCTGGTCGCCGCGCTGCCCGAGGCCCTCGGCGGCCGCCCGCTCGTCGCCGTGGTGTCAATCCTGGATGACAAGGACGCGGCGGGCATGCTTCGCGCGCTGGCTGGGAAGACGTCGACGGCGGTGTTCACGAGCACGACCAACGCGCGCGCGCTGTCGCCCGCCACCCTCGCCTCGCTGTGGGCGCAGGTCGGCGGCGGGGCGTCGGAGATCGCCGCCGATCCGCATGCCGCGCTCGCCCGCGCACAGGCGCTGGCGGGCGTCGACGGCGCCGTCCTGGCGGCCGGCTCGATCTACCTCGTGGCCGACCTGCTGGCCGAGCCCGGACGCCGGAGGGCGTCCGCTCTGTGAACGAGCGCGGCCCGAGCGTGCTCGCGATGGTCGCCCTCGTGGCGGTCGTCGTCGCGCTCGTGATCCTGATCTTCTTCGCGATCGGGTACGCCTTCGGACGGGCTTTCCTGTAACCCCTCCCCCTAAGCTGTTCGCACTCATGCTCCTCCTCGGCATTTTCGGGATCACGAACGACAGCCTCAACACGGCCGTCAACGTGCTCCTCCTCGTGCTCGTCGTCGTCTACTTCGCGCTGATCTTCTGGACGTTCGCGGACGCCCGGCGCCGGATCGAGGACCCGATGCTGGTGGCGTGCGCCACGGCGGCGTCGCTGTTCCCGTTCGTTGGCACGATCGTGTACGTGATCGTGCGTCCGCCGGAGTTCGTGGACGACGTGCGCCTGCGCGAGCTGGAGATGACGGCCGCGGAGGCCCGGCTCGCGAACCTGGACTACCAGCTCTGCCCGCACTGCGACTACGAGGTCAAGTCGGACTACCTGCGCTGCCCGAGCTGCGCCCGCAGGCTGAAGGAACGCTGCTACTCGTGCGGCAAGCCCGTCGACCCCGCGTGGCAGCTGTGCCCGTACTGCGAGGCCGAGGTGCAGACGACCCCGCCGCCGCCGAGCACCCGCCGCCGGCGCCGGTCGTCGACGACCGACCAGCCGACGGTCGCCGCCGAGGTGGCGCGCGCCGACGCCGAGCCTGAGCCCGAGCCCCAGGCGACGCGTCGTCGCCGCTGACACCGACAAGGAGATTTCAACGTGGATCGGACCCTGATCCTGGTCAAGCCCGACGCGTTCGCGCGCGGCCTGACCGGCGAGATCATCGCCCGCTTCGAGAACAAGGGCCTGAAGATCGTCGCCCTCAAGCACATGACGGTCACCGAGGACCTGGCCAAGCAGCACTACGCCGAGCACGACGGCAAGCCGTTCTTCGGTGAGCTGGTCGAGTTCATCACCTCCGGCCCGATCGTCGCCATGGTGCTCGAGGGCGAGGACGCGATCCGCGCCGCCCGCCAGGTGATCGGCGCCACCAACCCGCTCGAGGCCGCGCCGGGGTCGATCCGCGGCGACTACGCGATCGCAGTTGGCCAGAACATGGTCCACGGCTCGGACTCGCCGGAGTCCGGCCAACGCGAGGCGACGCTGTTCTTCCCGGACGTCTAGTACTGGCGAGCGCGTCGCCGCAGCGGCGGGCGATCCTCACCGACGCCGGGATCCCGTTCACGGCGATCCCGGCGAATGTCGAGGAGGAGACGGAGGGCGACCCCGCCGCGGTCGCCGAGCGCAACGCCCGCCACAAGGCGACCGCCGTGCCCGGCCCGCTCGTCCTCGGCGCCGACACGGTCGTCGCGCTCGACGGCGACATCCTCGGCAAGCCCGCCGACGAGGCTGCCGCCCGCGCCTACCTGCGGCGCCTCAACGGCCGCACGCACGCGGTCGTGGGAGCGATCGCCCTGGCCGAGCACGGCGAGGTCGTGGCCAGCGGGGTGGAGACCACGCGCGTGACGTTCCACCATCGCAGCGACGAGCAGATCGACGCCTACGTGGCGACCGGCGAGTGGGTGGGCCGCGCCGGCGGCTACGCCATCCAGGAGACCGGCGGGACGGTGCTCGTCGAGCGCGTCGAGGGCGACTATTTGAACGTCGTGGGATTGCCACTGGAAAGACTGAAGGCCCTGCTAAATCGGGATTAAGAGTGCGGCTTACTCGCACTCGCAAGCTCGCGCGAGCGCCTTAGTTAGCGCGCCGGGGCCTTCGATACACTCGACGCCCGGCGCAGGCACGCTCGCGTTCCGCCGCGCGCCCTTCCTCATGGGCTTCTTCTCGTACCTCACCGGTTTCGGTGGCCGTGACATGGCCGTCGACCTCGGTACCGCCAACACGCTGGTGTACGTGCGCGGCCGCGGGATCGTACTCTCGGAGCCTTCGGTGGTCGCGATCGACTCGCGCTCCGGCGAGGTCCACGCCGTGGGGATCGAGGCCAAGCGCATGCTCGGCCGCACCCCCGGCACGATCTCCGCCATCCGGCCGCTCAAGGACGGCGTGATCGCCGACTTCGACGTCACCGAGGAGATGCTCCGGCACTTCATCCAGAAGGTGCACCAGAACCGCTGGGCGCACCCGCGCGTCGTGGTCTGTGTCCCCTCGGGAGTGACGGGGGTGGAGAAGCGGGCCGTCGAGGAGGCGTGCCTGAGCGCCGGCGCCCGGCAGGCGTACCTGATCGAGGAGCCGATGGCGGCCGCCATCGGCGCCGGCCTGCCCGTGGGCGAGCCGACCGGCAACATGATCGTCGACATCGGCGGCGGCACCTCCGAGGTCGCGGTCATCTCGCTCGGCGGCATCGTCGTCTCCCAGTCGGTGCGCGTCGGGGGGGACGAGCTCGACGAGGCGATCATCAACTACGTCAAGCGCGAGTACAAGCTCCTGATCGGCCAGCAGACGGCCGAGGAGGTCAAGCTCGAGATCGGCAGCGCCTACCCGCTCGACGAGGAGGTTCAGGCCGAGATCCGGGGCCGCGACCTCGTCTCCGGCCTGCCCAAGACCGTGGTGCTCACGTCCGAGGAGGTGCGGGCCGCGCTCGAGGAGCCGCTCGTGCAGATCATCGACGCGATCAAGGAGACGCTCGACCGCACACCGCCCGAGCTCGCCTCGGACATCATGGACCGCGGGATCATGCTCGCGGGCGGCGGCTCGCTGCTGCAGGGGCTGGACGAGCGGCTGCGGGACGAGACCCAGATGCCGGCGCACCGCGCCGACTCGCCGCTGACCTGCGTGGCGGTCGGCTCCGGCCGGTCGCTGGAGGAGGTCGACGCCATCCACCGCTCGAACCGCAACCACAACCGCAACCGCAACCGCGCCCGCGCGAGACGATGATGCGACCTACTCGCACTCGCAAGCTCGCATGCGCGCCTTAGCTACATGAGCAAGGCGGTTCGCCGACGCCGAGCGGTCCTGGCCGCGTTGGTACTGACCTCGCTGTTCCTGCTGACGGCGTACTTCGGCGAGTCCTCCGGCGGGTCGCTGCACTCGATCCAGCGCGGTGCGATGGAGGTCTTCGCCCCCATCCAGGAGGGCGCCAACCGCGCGCTCAAGCCGTTCCGCGACCTGTTCGGCTGGTTCGGCGACACGCTCGACGCCAAGGAGGAGCGCGACCGCCTGCGGGCGCAGAAGGAGCGGCTCGACGAAGAGGTCACCCGCGTCACGCTCGAGAACCGCCAGCTGCGGCAGATCGAAGGGCTGCAGGAGCAGAACACCGAGGCCGGGCTCGACGACTACGACCCCGTGCAGGCGCGCGTGATCGCCCGCTCCCCGAGCGCCTGGTTCCAGAGCTTCCAGATCAACAAGGGCACGAGCGACGGCGTGCGTGTCGACCAGCCGGTCGTCAACAGCGCTGGCCTGGTCGGCAAGGTCAAGGAGGTCTCGGACGGCAACGCCGTCGTCATGCTCCTCACCGACCCCGAGTTCGGCGTCTCCGCGCAAGCGCTCGAGAGCGGCGAGCCCGGCAGCGTCGGACCGGCCGTCGGCGACGCCGGCGACCTGCGCTTCGAGCTCGTGCCGAACGCCAAGGAGGTCCGTCGCGGCGAGCGCATCATCACCGCCGGCACCAGTACCTCGGCCAAGGTCACCGAGCTGTCCTCGCTCTACCCGCGCGGGATCCTGATCGGGACCGTGAGCCGGATCGAGACGGGGGAGGGGGAGCTCGACCGCGTGATCCACGTCGAGCCGATCGCCGATCTGCGCTCGCTCGACCTCGTCGAGGTTCTCACCCAGCCCGACGCCGACCTGCGGGCGCAGACGCCATGACGATCACGCCGCAGGCCGCGGGCCGCCTCGCCTTGCTGTGCCTGCTCGGCGGCACGTTCCAGCTCACCACCGTCTCGCAGATCTCGATCTTCGGCGTCCCCGCCGACCTGTCGCCGCTGCTCGTGGCGTCCGTCGGCTTCCTCACGGGCTCGATCTCCGGCGCCGTCTTCGGCTTCAGCCTCGGCCTGTTCGTCGACACCGTGCTGCTGCAGACGCTCGGCGTGAACTCGCTCGTGCTGACCGCGGTCGGCTACGGCGCCGGGCGGGTCCGCGAGCTGCGCGACCCGGCGCACACGCTCGCGCCCGTGCTCGTCGGCGCCGTCGCCACCGCGCTGGCGGCCGTCGGCTTCTCACTGCTGCAGTTTCTGCTCGGCGTCGAGGCCCCGATCTCGCTCCAACTCCTGCGCGCGATCCTGATGACGATCGTGCTCAACACGCTGCTCGCCCTGCCCGTGTACGCCGTCTGCCGCCGGGTGCTGCTCCCGTTCCTGCCCGACGACCCGCGCCGCCGCCGTCGCCGCGCGTACACGACCGGCGGGCTCAGCCCCCTCTCGCGTGTCTAAGCCCGTCGAGGACCGCCGCCCGCCGATCACGCCGCAGCTCGCGATGCGCGTCGCCGTGCTCGGGGGGATCGCGTTCGTGCTGTTCGCGATCGTCTTCTTCCGGCTGTGGTTCCTGCAGGTGCTGTCGGGCGAGGACTACGTCTCGCAGGCACGCGACAACCGCGTGCGCAAGGTGCGGATCGAGGCCCCGCGCGGCGACATCGTCGACCGCAACGGCACCGTGCTGGTGAAGACGCGGGTCGCTCCCGTCGTGCAGATCACCCCGGGTTCGCTGCCGGAGGCGGTGCTCGAGCAGGCCGAAGCCTTCCGCAAGACGCGCAGCGCGGCCGAACGGGCGCGCCTCGAGGCGGCCGGAAAGCTGCGCTCGCTGGAGCGCGACATCCGCGAGCGGCGCCGCGGCGCCACGCGCAAGCAGCGGCGCGAGCGCCGCGCGCTGAGCCGCGCCGCCCGGCGAGCGGCGCCGGTGGCGGTCGCGCCCCTGCCGGCCGCCGAGTTCGAGCAGCGGCGGCTCTACAGGCGGCTGGGCAAGGTAATCGACGTCCGCCCGAAGGTCATCCACGAGCGGGTGATCGAGGGCATCGCCGAGCTGCCGTACTCGAATGTCACGATCCGCACCGCGATCCCGCGCGAGGCGTTCAACTACATCCGCGAGCGCAAGGAGCAGTTCCCGGGCGTCGAGGTCGAGAAGCGCTACCTGCGCCACTACCCCCACGACGAGCTGGCCGCGCAGCTCTTCGGCAGCACGCGCGAGATCTCCCCCGACGAGCTGGAGATGAAGCGCTACCGCGGGGTCGAGGCCGGCACGCGGATCGGTGCCGACGGCATCGAGGAGAGCTACGACGACTACCTGCGCGGCACCGACGGCTACACGCGCGTCATCATCAACGCGCTCGGCAGCCGCGACGACCGCCGCCAGATGGCCCGCCGCGAGCCCCGCCAGGGCCAGCGCCTGCGCCTCACGCTCGACCTCGAGCTCCAGCGCGCGGCCAACGACGCGATGCGGCGCGGCGTCGAGGCGGCGAGCCAGAACGGCGCCAAGGCGGGCGCCTTCGTGGCGATGGACCCGCGCAACGGGGAGATCCTTGCGCTCGGCTCGTACCCGAGCTTCGACGCCAACGAGTTCGCCAAACCGATCTCCCAGAGGCGCTACGACGAGCTGTCCTCCGAGGAGCTCGGGGCGCCGCTTTTCAACCGCGCGATCGCGGCCACCTATCCGACGGGCTCGACGTTCAAGCCGATCACCGCGATGGCCGCGCTCCAGGAGGGCACGATCACGTCCGCCAGCACGATCGTCGACGACGGCGAGTTCGAGCTCGGCGACCGCGTGTTCAAGAACGCCCAGGACGCCTCCTACGGCGCGCTCCAGCTGCCCGGCGCCCTCACCGTGTCCTCCGACGTCTTCTTCTACGAGCTGGGCCTGCAGCTGAACGGGCAGGGTCCGGTGCTGCAGGACTGGGCGCGGCGGCTCGGCGTCGGCCGGCGCACCGGGATCGACATCCCCGGAGAGTTCGGCGGCCTGATCCCGGACTCCGAGTGGCGCAACGAGGGCTACGAGAAGTACCTCAAGTGCGCGAAGAAGGCCAAGGTCGAGCCGGGGACGACCGAGGCGCTGTTCGCGTGCGGCGGCATCGAGCGGCCCTGGACGGCGGGCGACAACGTCAACCTCGCCGTCGGCCAGGGCGACCTGCAGGCCACGCCGCTCCAGCTCGCGACCGCCTACGCCACGCTCGCCAAGGGGGACGGCCGCGTCGTCCGGCCGCACCTCGGCCAGCAGGTCGAGGACGGTCAGGGGCGGCTCGTCGAGGAGATCCGGACGCCGATCCGGCGGCGGGTCAAGTTCGATGCCGCCAACCGGGATGCCATCATGACCGGGCTGCACGGGGCGGCGACGGCGGCGAACGGGACGTCGAGCGACGTGTTCGCGGACTTCCGCTACCGCGACGTGCTGTACGGCAAGACCGGCACCGCCGAGCGCCAGCCCAACCCCGACCAGTCCTGGTATGCCTGCTACGTCGACCACCCCACCCGGCCGATCGTCGTCGTGACGACGATCGAGCGCGGCGGCTTCGGCGCGGAAACTGCGGCACCCGCAGCGCGCCTGATCCTCAATGAGTGGTTCGATCTGCAGGACGACGACTTCAAGGCCGGATCCGACCAGTCGAATTGAGCACGCACCCGATCCAACCCGCCTCCGAGCCGCCGCCCCCGCTCGTGCCCCGCGAGTGGCGCCTGCGGCTCGACCCGCTGCTGCTGCTCGCCACGCTCGGCCTGGTCGCCACCTCGCTGATCGCGCTCAACAGCGCGACCGCGAACGACATCCCGGGCGACCCCGACTACTACGTCCTGCGCCAGGGGATCTACGCCGGCGTCGGCGTCGTGCTCATGTACGGCGCGTCGCGGATCGACTACTCGCGCCTGCGGGAGCTGCGCTATCCCATCTACGGGCTGCTGCTGGCGCTGATCCTGCTCGTGCTGGCGGTCGCGGGCGTCACGCGCGGCGCGCGCTCGTGGATCGAGCTGCCGTTCTTCAACTTCCAGCCGTCCGAGATCGGCAAGGTGCTGCTGATCGTGGCGCTGGCCGGCTTCCTCGTGGACCGCATGCGCCGCATGGGGCGCGACACCACGGCCCGCATCATGCTGCTCGGCCTCGTCCCGACGATGCTCGTGATGGCGGAGCCCGACCTCGGCTCGGCGATGGTCTACGTCGCCGGAACGCTGGCGCTGCTGTTCGTGGCCGGCGCGCCGTGGCGGCATTTCGCGGCGCTCACCGGGGTCTTCGCGATCGCCGCCACGATCGTGCTGCTGGCGGCGCCGATGGCCGGGGTGGAGGTGCTCAAGCCCTACCAGGTCGACCGCCTGACCGCGTTCCTGCACCCGTCGGCCGACCCCGGCGAGGAGGGCTACCAGCTCCAGCAGGCGCTGACGGCGATCGGCTCGGGCGAGAAGACCGGCCGCGGGGTCGAGAACGCGACCCAGACGTCGCTCAACTTCCTGCCCGAGCACCACACCGACTTCATCTTCGCCGTGGTCGGCGAGACCTACGGGTTCGCCGGCTGCGCGCTCATCCTCTCGCTCTACGCGCTACTTATATGGCGAGGTTTGCACATCCTGACCGTCGCGAAGAACCTGTACGGCGCACTGCTCGCCGGCGGCATCACGGTGATGCTGCTCTTCCAGCTGATCGTGAACATCGGGATGAACGTGGGGATCATGCCCATCACGGGCGTCACCGCCCCACTCCTGAGCTTCGGCGGCTCGTCGATGCTCGCAACGTTCCTGGCCCTCGGCCTGCTCCACTCCGTCCACGCGCAGGCGCGCGAAACGGCCGAGCTGAAGGGGAGGGCCTCCATCTTCCAATGAGGATTCTCTGTGAGAAAGCAAGTGCTGGTAACGGTCGACCGGGGAGAGACCCGGGTCGCCATGCTGGAGGCCGCCGGCGACCCGGCGGCCGCACCGACGAAGTCCGGCTCCGCCCGCCGGCGTAAGAAGAAGCCCGAGGTCCCCGCGGGCTACCGCGTCGCTGAGGTCTACTTCGAGCGCCGCGGCGGCCGGTCGATCGTCGGCAACATCTACAAGGGCAAGGTCGACAACGTCCTGCCCGGGCTCGAGGCGGCGTTCGTCGACATCGGGCTCGACAAGAACGGGTTCCTGCACGTCGACGAGATCGTCATGCCGGGCAAGGAGCAAGTACGCCGCGGGCGCGGCTCAGGGGCGAGTGGGGCGGGCGGGACTCGCATCACCGATCTTCTCTCCCCAGGGCAGGAGATCGTCGTCCAGGTCGTCAAGGACCCGCTCAAGACCAAGGGCGCCCGCCTGTCGATGGAGCTCACGATCGCCGGTCGCTACATGGTCTACGCGCCGACCGGCGAGGGCGTCGGCGTGTCGCGCCGGCTCGAGGACAAGGAGCGCGACCGCCTGCGCAAGGAGGCCAAGCAGCTCGACCTCAACGGCGGCGGCGCGATCATCCGCACGGCTGCGCACGGCGCGCAGCGGGCGGACTTCGAGCGCGAGCTGCAGTACCTGTTCAAGCTCAACGAGGTGCTCGAGAAGCGCGTCCGCGAGGCGGAGGCGCCCGCGCTCGTGTTCCAGGAGGCCGACCTCTCCGTGCGGGTCGTGCGCGACATCTTCTCCGCCCACTTCGAGCGCGCGGTCGTCGACGACCCGCAGCAGCACCACCGGCTGATCTCGTTCTTCACCCGCACCGCGCCCGAGCTCGTGGATCGCGTCGAGCTGTGGGAGGAGAACGACCCGCTGTTCGAGGCCTTCGGGGTCGAGCCGGTGATCGAGGGGATGCTCAACCGCCGCGTCGACCTGCCCAGCGGCGGCTACCTGATGATCGACTACGCCGAGGCGCTGACGGTCATCGACGTCAACACCGGGTCGTTCACCGGCAAGGGCAGGAGCGCTCGGCTCGAGGACACGATCACCAAGACGAACCTCGAAGCGGCAGAGGAGGTAGTGCGCCAGCTACGGCTGCGCGACATCGGCGGCATCATCGTCATCGACTTCATCGACATGGCGCGGGCGCGCAACCGCGACGCGGTCTTGAAGGTGCTGCGGAAGTCGCTCGACGAGGACCGCACGAAGACGTTCGTGGTGGAGATCTCGCCGCTCGGGCTGGTCGAGATGACGCGCCAGAACGTGACCGACGGCGTGCGCGAGATCATGTCGCGGACCTGCCCGGTGTGCCACGGCGAGGGCGTGATCAAGTCCGAGGAGACGATCGCGATCGGCATCGCCCGCCACCTGCGGCACATGGTCGCCGAGCAGGGCGACGGCGGCCCCGAGGCCTACCTGCTGCGCATCAACCCGCGCGTCAGCGCGTGGTTCACGGCCGACGGCGCGCGCGAGCTGCACGCGCTCGAGGAGCAGACCGGCCGCTACTTCCACTTCGAGGGCTCCGAGGGGCTGCCGCTCGACCACTTCGCGGCGACGCTCGAGGGCACGCGCGAGGAGATCGAGGAGCGCGCGGTGCCGTTCCGGGTCGGCGAGGAGGTCCACGTCGACATCGTCGAGCCGCACATGTACAACCCCGACGACGGCGTGGCCAAGATCGACGGCTACCTGATCACCGTCTCGGGCGGGATCGGCTTCGTGGGCAGCAAGAAGCTCGTGCGGATCGAGGAGGCCGGGCGCACGACCGCGGTCGCCGCGCTCACCGGCGCCGACGCCGAGGCCGCTGAGACGGCAGCGGTCGAGCGCGCCGACGATCGCAAGCGGGCGGACGAGCGCGCCCGGCGGTCGGCGGCGGCCAAGCGCGGAGCGGCGGCACGCAAGGCGCGCGAGACCGCGAAGGCGCCCGCCGCGCCGAAGGAGGAGAGCGCGCCGTCCGAGGACGGGGCGAAGCCGAAGGGGCGCCGCCGGCGCCGGGCGGCGACCAAGCCGGAGTCGGTCGAGGCCGACGCCACGCGGACGCTTTCCGACGACGACCACGCCGGCGCGGAGGCCAGCACGGCGCCCGCGGCGGTCGAGGAGGCGGCCGAAGGTGACGCGCTATCCTCCCCGTCCCGGCGCCGAGGCCGCAGAGGCGGACGGCGCCGTTCGCGCGCCAAGGCTTCGGCCGACGACTGAGAACCATGTCCTACGCAGTCATCAAGACCGGCGGTAAGCAGTACCGCGTCGAGGAGGGCCAGACCCTGCTCGTCGAGCGGCTGCCCGACGAGCCGGGCGCGAAGATCGACCTGGTGACGCTCCTGCTCGCCGGCGACGGCAAGGACCCCGTGCTCGACGCGAAGAAGCTCGCCAAGGCGCCCGTCAAGGCCGAGATCGTCGGCCACGAGCGGGGCAAGAAGCTGCGCATCTTCAAGTACAAGCCCAAGCGCGGCTACCGCCGTCGCACGGGGCACCGCCAGGAGCTCACCCGCCTGCGCATCACCAAGATCGGGAGCGGCAAGTAATGGCGCACAAGAAGGGCCTCGGCTCAAGCCGCAACGGCCGCGACTCCAACGCCAAGCGCCTCGGCGTGAAGGTCTTCGCCGGCCAGACCGTGACCGGCGGCGAGATCATCGTTCGCCAGCGCGGCACGAAGTTCAAGCCCGGCGACGGCACCGGGATCGGCAAGGACGACACGATCTTCGCGAAGGCTCCGGGCACCGTGCAGTTCCACACGGGCCGCCGCGGCCGCGTGATTAGCGTTACGTCGGCTGAGCAGTAGGCCGGATCAAGATCTCGTTGACGTCCACGTGGGGCGGCTGCGAGACCGCGAACATGACGGCGCGGGCGATGTCGTCGGCCTGCAGGGTCTCCATCTGCGGCGGGTTGTCGAAGAACGGGGTGTCGACCATGCCCGGCTCGATCAGCGTCACGCGCACGCCGGTGTCGTTGAAGTCCAGCCGCGCGGCCTCGCCCATGGCCGTGACCGCGTGCTTGGTGGCTGAGTAGAGCGAGCCGGGCAGCGCGCGGCGCCCGGCGACCGAGCTGGTGAGCAGCAGGTGGCCCTTGCTCTCGCGCAGCGGCGCCGCGGTGGCGCGGATCGTGAGCGCGGCGCCGTAGATGTTGGTGAGGATCATCTCCTTCCACTCCTCGGGCGTGCCCTTCTCGAACCCGCGCGGGCCGCCGAAGCCGGCGTTGGCGAACGCGACGTCGATCCGCCCGTACTCGTCGAGCGCGCGGCGCACGAGCTGTTGCTGGTCCTCCCACTCGGTCACGTCGCAGCGGACGGCGAGGCCGCCGGTCTCGTCGGCGAGCGCCTGCAGCTTGTCCTCGCTGCGGGCGGCGAGGACGACGCGGTAGCCGGCCTCGGCGGCCTGGCGGGCGGTGGCGGCGCCGATGCCCGTCGAGGCACCGGTGATGAGGAAGACCTTGTCCATTCGCTAACGTCGCCGAAGGCGAGTGCGACGAAGGAGCTACTCGCCTGGCAGGCGAAACCCTAATACATGCCTTTGTTCACCGATCGCGCCCTATTGGAAGTCCGCGCGGGCGCCGGCGGCAACGGCTCGCTGTCGTTCCGCCGCGAGGCGCACGTGCCCAAGGGCGGGCCCGACGGGGGCGACGGCGGCCGCGGCGGCG
Source organism: uncultured Solirubrobacteraceae bacterium (assembly GCA_963838655.1). GTDB lineage: Bacteria > Actinomycetota > Thermoleophilia > Solirubrobacterales > Solirubrobacteraceae > DASSUW01. The sequence continues at coordinate 73,969 of CAWIRW010000012.1, forward strand.
ACGTCGTGCTGCGCTGCGACGACTCGCTGCGCGACCTGCAGGGGTTCCGCCGGCGCGTGCACTTCCGCGCCGAGCGCGGCGGTCACGGGCAGGGCTCCCAGCGCCACGGGGCGGACGGCGAGACGCTGGTCGTCGCGGTGCCGCCGGGCACCCAGGTCGAGCGCTGGGACGGCACCCGCTACGACCTCGTGCGGCCCGGCCAGGAGGTGACGGTCGCGCGCGGCGGCTCGGGCGGGCGCGGCAACACGCGCTTCAAGTCGTCCGTGCGGCAGACGCCGCGGCTTGCCGAGAAGGGCCTGCCGGGCGAGGAGGGCCGCGTCGAGCTGCACCTCAAGCTGCTCGCCGACGTCGGCCTCGTCGGGCTTCCCAACGCCGGCAAGTCCTCACTGCTGGCGCGGCTCACCCGCGCGCACCCGAAGGTGGCGGCCTACCCGTTCACGACGGTCGAGCCGGTGCTCGGGACGCTCGAGGGGGAGGAGCGCCAGCTCGTCGTCGCCGACATCCCCGGCCTGATCGAGGGGGCGAGCGACGGCGCCGGCCTCGGACACGACTTCCTCGCCCACGTCGAGCGCACGCGGCTGCTCGTCCACGTGCTCGACCTCGCGCCCCTCGACGGCACCGATCCGGTCGCCAACCACGCGGTGATCGAGCGCGAGCTGGCCGAGCACGACCCGCGGCTGGCCGAGCTGCCGCGCGTGCTCGCGCTCTCGAAGGCCGACCTCGTGCCCGAGGAGGACGCCGAGGCCGCCGCGGCCGAGTGGCGCGAGCGGCTCGCCGTGCCCGTCGTGGTCACGTCGGCGGTGACCGGCGCCGGCCTCGACGAGCTGCGCCGGCTGCTGCTGCGGATCGTGCCGCCGGTCGAGCCGCTCGACGCGGCCGCGGCCGAGGACGAGGTCGCCGAGTTCCAGGTCTTCCGGCCCGCCGCGCGACGCGCGTTCGCGGTCGAGCGCGTCGACTCCGGCGGGTTCCGCGTCACGGGCGAGGCGGTCGACCGCCTGATCGCCCGCCACGACCTCGAGAACGAGGAGGCGCTCGCCCACGTCGAGCACCGGCTGCGCCGGATGGGCGTCATCTCGGCGCTCGAGGCCGAGGGGTTCGAACCCGGCGACGACGTCGAGCTCGGCGGCGTGGTGTTCGAGCTCGATCCCTCGTAGGCTCCGCGCGCCTATGCCCGTGGCCGTCGTGAAGCTGGGGTCGTCGATCGTCGCCGAGGCGTCGGGCGAGCTGCGGCTGTCCGTCGTCGCGCGCGTGTGCGAGGAAGTCGCGGCGCTGCACCGCGCGGGCGTCGACGTCGTCGTCGTCACCAGCGGAGCGATCGCGCGCGGGATGCACCTGCTCGGCATGGGCGCCCGGCCGGCGGCGATCGAGGATCTGCAGGCGGCGAGCGCGATGGGGCAGGGGCGGCTCTACCACACCTACGACGACCTGCTGCGCGAGCGCGGCGTCCGCTCCGCGCAGGTGCTGCTCACGTTCTTCGACATGAGCGCGCGCAGCCACTACCTCAACGCCCGCCGCACGCTGCGCAAGCTGCTCGAGTGGCGGATCGTCCCGGTGATCAACGAGAACGACACCACCACGACCGACGAGATCTCGTTCGGCGACAACGACTTCCTCGCCGCGCAGGTGTCCGTGCTCGTCGCCGCCGACGTGCTGGTGCTGCTGACCGACACCGAAGGGCTCTACACGGCCGATCCGCGCGAGGTCGCCGACGCGCGGCTGGTCGAGGAGGTTGCCGACCCGGCCGAGCTCGAGGACTTCGCGATCGGCCACGCGCCGTCGCCCCTGGGCTCGGGCGGGATGCGCTCGAAGGTCGTGGCCGCCGAGATGGCGTCGGCGGCCGGGATCGCCACGGTGATCGGCAGCGGCCTGGTCCCCGGCGTGATCGCGCGCGCGGTCGCGGGCGAGCCGGCCGGCACCCGCTTCGCGCCGCAGGCCACGCGCCAGTCGAGCTTCAAGCTGTGGCTCAAGTACGCGAAGCCCAGCCACGGCACCGTGATCGTCGACGCGGGCGCCGCCCGGGCCCTGCGCGAGGGCGGCACCAGCTTGCTCCCGGTCGGCATCGTCGGGGTTGACGGCGCCTTCGACGCCGGCGACGCGGTCGAGGTCCACGACGACCACACGGTCATCGGCAAGGGGATCTCCAACTACTCGGCGGCCGAGCTTCGCCAGGTCATGGGGATGCAGTCCGCCGAGGTCCGCGAGCTGCTCCCACGCGCGACCCCCGAGGCCGTCCACCGCGACTACTTCGTGCTCGCCTGAGCGCGGCCCGCTGAGCGCTTTAGACTTTCCGCCCATGGCCCTGGCGACTCAGTCCGTCACCGACATCTGCCTCGCCGCCAAGCGGGCCGCCCGCGCGCTCGCCACGGTGGACTCGGCGCGCAAGGACGCCGCGCTGCTGGCGATGGCCGACGCGCTCGAGGCGCGGACGCCCGAGATCCTCGAGGCCAACGCTCGCGACCTCGAGGCCGGGCGCGAGGCCGCGCTCTCGAGCGCCTTGATGGATCGCCTTGCTCTCGATGCGGGTCGCGTCGCGGCGATGGCCGCGGGCGTGCGCGAGATCGTCGCGCTGCAGGACCCGGTCGGCGAGGTGCTCGACGGCTTCCGGCTGCCGAACGGGCTCGACGTGCGCAAGGTGCGCGTGCCGCTGGGTGTCGTCGCCGTCGTCTACGAGGCGCGGCCGAACGTGACGATCGATGCCGCGGCCCTGGCCTTGAAGTCGGGCAACGCGATCGTGCTGCGAGGCTCCTCCTCGGCGGCGCACTCGAACGCCGTGCTCGCGTCTGTGGCCGTCGAGGCGGTCGAGGGCGCGGGCCTGCCGGAAGGCGCGCTGTCGCTCGTGGCCGGCGGAGGTCGCGAGGAGCTCGCCGAGCTTGCCACGCAGGAAGGGCTCGTCGACCTGATCATCCCGCGCGGCGGCGAGGGCCTGAAGGCGGCGCTGAGCGCTGTCGCCAAGGTGCCGGTGATCTACGCGGCGTCGGGCAACTGCCACGTGTACGTCGACGCCAGCGCCGACCTCGACAGCGCGCGTGAGATCGTCGTCAACGCCAAGGTCCAGCGGCCGGGGGTGTGCAACGCGGCCGAGACGCTGCTCGTGCACGCCGACGTCGCGGATGCGTTCCTGCCCGCCGCGTTCGAGGCGCTGCGCGACGCGGGGGTGGAGCTGCGCGGCGACGAGCGCTCGCGGGCGGTCGACGGCGCGGTCGCGCCGGCCACCGAGGAGGACTGGGCGACGGAGTACCTGGCGCTGGTGCTCGCGGTGCGGGTGGTCGAGTCCGTCGACGAGGCGATCGAGCACGTCGGGACATACGGCTCGGGGCACTCGGAGGCGATCGTCACGGGCTCGACGGTCGGCGGCCCGCGCGTTCCAGCTCGGGGTCGACGCGGCCTGCGTGTACGTGAACGCCTCCACGCGGTTCACGGACGGCGGCCAGTTCGGGATGGGAGCCGAGATCGGCAACTCGACCCAGAAGCTGCACGCCCGCGGGCCGATCGGCCTGCGCGAGCTGTGCACCTTCAAGTACCTCGTCGAAGGCGACGGCCAGGTCCGTCTGTAGTGACCGGCCGGGTCGGGCTGCTCGGCGGGACGTTCAATCCTCCACACGTCGGTCATCTGGTGTGCGCGAGCCAGGCGCTGGCGCAGCTCGGCCTCGACCGCATCCTGTTCGTGCCAGTGCACGAGCCGCCGCACAAGGGCATCGAGGTCGACCCGGGGGTGGCGCATCGCGTCGAGCTCTGCCGGCTCGCCGTGGCGGGCGACGATCGGCTCGACGTCTCGCTCGTCGACGCCGACGTGCCCGGACGCTCATACACGGTCGATACCCTGCGGAGGCTGAATGAGCGGTCCCCGGGAGATCAGCTGACCTTCATCGTCGGAGGCGACATGGCCCTCTCGCTCCCCACCTGGCGGGAGCCCGAGGCCATCCTCGAGCTCGCCGACGTCGCGGTGGCCGAGCGCGAGGGGATCCGCCGGATCGACATCATCGACCGCCTGGCCGGCCTGCCGGCCGAGCGCGTCCACTTCTTCGACATGCCGCGCCTCGACGTCTCCTCCTCGCTCATCCGTCGCTACGTCGCCACCGGACGCCCGATTCGCCACCTCGTGCCCGAGGGCGTCGAGCGCTACATCGCCGACACGGGCCTGTACCGCGCGGAGGCCCCCGCGTGAGCCTGGCGGCGGCGCGCCTCGCGGAGCTGATCGCCGGCTACGCGGGCGACGCGAAGGCGATCAACCCGGTCGAGCTCGACCTGCGCGAGGTCCTCGGCTACACCGACTACTTCATGATCGTCACGGGCAACACCGACCGGCAGACGAAGGCGATCCACGACCGGATCCACCAGGGTCTCAAGAGGGACCACGGCCTGCTCCCGCGCCGCGTCGAAGGCCTCGGCGAGGCACGCTGGATCCTCATGGACTACCTCGACGTCGTCGTGCACGTCTTCACGCCGGAGGCGCGCGAGTTCTACCGCCTCGAGCAGCTCTGGGGCGAGGCCCCGAAGCGCGCCGTCGGTGCGTGAAGTGGAGCTAGCCGGGCTCGAACCGACGACCTCGTGACTGCCAGTCACGCGCTCTCCCAACTGAGCTATAGCCCCGAGGGCGGTCAGTCTATCGCGCGGGCAGACGGGCGCTAACCTCCGCGCCCGATGCCGTCCGAGCACCGTTACGACCCGAGCCGGATCGAGCCCAAGTGGCAGGAGATCTGGGAGCGTGAGCGGACCTGGGAGGTCTCGAACGACGAGAACGGCGACGTTCGCTCCTCGTATGTGCTCGAGATGCTGCCGTACCCCTCGGGCGAGCCGCACATCGGGCATCTGAAGAACTACTCGGTCGGCGACGCGGTCGCGCATTTCCATCGCCGCACCGGCCGGCGCGTGCTGCACCCGATGGGCTACGACGCCTTCGGCCTGCCGGCCGAGAACAATGCGATCAACACCGGCGAGCACCCGCGCGACTCGACGCGGAAGTCGATCGAGGCGTTCCAGCGCGGGATGCGCTCGTGGGGGATCTCGATCGACTGGTCGCGCGAGTTCGGGACCCACGAGCCGCGCTACTACCGCTGGACGCAGTGGCTCTTCCTGCAGCTCTACAAGCGCGGCCTGGCGTACCGCAAGGAGGCGGCCGTCAACTGGTGCCCGAAGGACGCCACCGTGCTCGCCAACGAGCAGGTGATCGACGGGCGCTGCGAGCGCTGCGGGACCGAGGTCGAGGTCCGGCAGCTCGAGCAGTGGTTCTTCCGCATCACCGACTACGCCGACCGCCTGCTCGACGACCTCGAGACGATCGAGTGGCCGCCGCACGTCGTCACGATGCAGCGCAACTGGATCGGACGCTCCGAAGGCGCCGAGGTCACGTTCACGCAGCCGGAGCTGGGCGTCGACTACCCGGTCTTCACGACGCGGCCCGACACGCTCTTCGGCGCGACGTTCTTCGTCATGGCCCCGGAGCACCCGGACGTCATGCGCCTGGCGACCGGAACCGAGCACGAGCAGGCGGTCCGCGACTACATCAACCATGCGCTCAGCGAGAGCAGCGAGGAGCGCTCCGACACCGAGCGCGCCAAGACCGGCGTGCCGCTCGGTCGCACGGTCGTGAACCCCGTCAACGGGGAGCGGATCCCGATGTTCGTCGCCGACTACGTGCTGATGGAGTACGGCACGGGCGCGATCATGGCCGTGCCCGCCCACGACCAGCGCGACTACGACTTCGCGCAGGCTTTCGACCTCCCGATCCGTCAGGTCGTCGCGCCCGCCGACGGCTCCGTCACGGACGGGGAGGCCTACTCGGAGCACACGGAGGGCGAGGTGCTCGTCAACTCGGGCCGCTTCACCGGGATGACGGCGGTCGAGGCCAAGGACGCGATCATCGACTGGCTCGACCACGACGGTCGCGGGCACCGGTCGATCAACTACCGCCTGCGCGACTGGCTGCTCTCCCGCCAGCGCTACTGGGGCGCGCCGATCCCGATGATCTACTGCGACCGCTGCGGCCTCGTGCCGGTGCCGGAGGAGGATCTGCCGGTCCTGCTGCCGGACATCGAGGACTACCGGCCGAAGGGTCGCTCGCCGCTGGCCGCGGCCGAGGACTGGGTCAACACGACCTGCCCGCAGTGCGGCGGTCCCGCGCGCCGGGAGACGGACACGATGGACACGTTCGTCGACTCCTCCTGGTACTTCCTTCGCTACACGGACGCGCACAACGACGAGGCGGCCTGGGACCCGGCGATCACCGATCGCTGGACGCCGGTCGACCAGTACATCGGCGGCATCGAGCACGCGATCCTGCATCTCCTGTACGCGCGCTTCGTCGTCAAGGCGTTCGCGGACATGGGGATGCTCGACAGCCAGGAGCCCTTCCTGCGGCTGTTCACCCAGGGCATGATCACGCGCGAGGGGGCGAAGATGTCCAAGTCGCGCGGGAACGTGATCAGTCCCCAGCCGTACGTCGAGCGCTACGGGGCGGACACCGCGCGCGCGTACATCCTCTTCATCGGCCCGCCGGACCAGGATGCCGACTGGACGGACGAGGGCGTCGAGGGCGTCTACCGCTTCCTGGCTCGCCTGTGGCGGTTGGGAGTGGACGTCTCCGAGCGCACGGGGCATCGCTCGCCGGCGTTCGACGCGGGCGCAGAGGGAGACGATCGCGAGCTCCTGCGCAAGGCTCACTGGGCGATCGACAAGGTCACGCACGACCTCGCCGGCCGCTTCGCCTTCAACACCGCGATCGCCGCGGTCATGGAGCTGGTCAACGAGGCCTACCGTCGGCGCGAGGGCGCGTCCGACGAGGCGCTGCACTTCGCCGCCGCTACCGGCGCCTCGCTGATCTTCCCGTTCGCCCCCCACACCGGCGCGGAGGTGTACGAGCTGCTGACCGGCGACCGCGTGTGGGAGCAGCCCTGGCCGGCGGCGGATCCGGCGATGCTCGAGCGCGACGTGGTCGAGATCGGCGTGCAGGTGAACGGCAAGCTGCGCGACCGGATCCAGGTGGCTGCTGATGCCCGGCGCGAGGACGTCGAATCCGCGGCGCGCGCTGCGCCCAACGTCGGGCGGTACCTCGACGGCCACGAGATCGCGAAGGTCGTCGTCGTGCCCGGGCGGCTGGTGAACTTCGTCGTGCGCTGAGCGTCCGCCCGGCGGGGCCGTGGTTGACGAACTTCGGCATTGAGGGAGGCGGGCCGGATTGCTCGTGCACTTCGGCGGTCGGGGTCGGCGGTCGCGCGAACCTCGTGCAGTTGGCGTCGGTTTCCGGGGGTAACTTCACGGATTTCGGGATCTTCCGCTCACGGCGGGACGCTCGGGCTCCCCCTCGATGCCGCAGTTGACGTTGTCCGCGCGATCCCGCGCGCATTTCGGCACGAACGCGTGTAGATCCGTTGCACGGCGCCGCATAGCGTCGCGGCCATGCTCGACCTGCCGCTCCGCCAGCTCGCCACGTACGGCGTCGCGCTCGCGGCCGTCGTCCTCCTGGGTGCCTGGTACCTCTCCCGCGGCGGCGACCCTCCCGCGGAGCCGCCACCGGCGGCGATCCGGGTCGACGGCGACGACGCTGCAGGGAACGCGGTGATGGTCCACGTGGCCGGCGCGGTCCGGCAGCCGGGCGTGTACCGGATGCGAGCGGACGCGCGTGTGGACGACGCGGTCGGCCGCGCCGGGGGCGCAACCCGGCGGGCCGATCTGAGCCAGGTCAACCTCGCCGCCCAGGTCGAGGACGGCCGCCAGGTCCTGGTGCCCGAGCGGGTGCGGGCGGCAGCGCCTGGAGCGAGCGGGTCGGCCGCGGCGCCCGTGACGCCCGGCGTGCCGCTCAACCTCAACACGGCCACGCTCGAGCAGCTCGACGAGCTCGACGGGATCGGGCCTGCCACGGCCCAGAGCATCCTCGACTACCGCGAGGAGCATGGCGGCTTCGGCTCGGTCGAGGAGCTCGGCGAGGTGCCCGGAATCGGCGACGTCCGCCTCGCCTCATTGCGCGAGCAGGTGCGGGTGTGAGGTGCGCCTCGCGACAGCCGGTCACGCGATCCGCGACCACCCGCGGCACGTCGTCCTCTTCGCGCTCACCGCCGGTCTCCTGACCGGCCCGGTCTCGCCGACCGCCACGATCGCGACAGCCGCGCTCGCCGCCGTCCTCGTCGCCCTGGCTCGCAGCGTCCCGCCGGCCGGCGAAGTCGCCGTGCCGCCATCGTCGCGGCCGCCCGGCTCTGCCGCCGCGTCGTCGCGGGCTCGACTGGCGCCGGTCGTCCCACTCGCAGCGGCCGCGGCTGTCCTGACCGGGGCGGTGATGGCGGACGTGCGCGTCCGCGCGCTCGAAGGTGGGCCGTTGCCGCACATGCACGGACGTTGGGTCGAAGCGCGGGCGGTGCTGCTCGAGCCGGTGCGCGTGCGGCCGCGCGGGCCGGCCGTGGCGCGGGCGCGGCTGCCCGGCCTCGGGGACGCCGTGCTGCGCATTCGCGAGACCGCGCGGCCGCGGGCGTGGCCCGCCGTCGGCGAGATCGTGGCCGTGGCCGGGAGAATCGCGCCGCTCGGGCGCTTCGACGAGTACCAGCGCCGCCGCGGGGCGGCGGCCGCGCTCGAGGTCCATCGCTTCGCTGCGACCGGCGGGCGTCGCGGCGGCGCGCTCGGAGTCGTCGACTCCGCGCGGCGGCGGGCCGAGGTCGCGCTCACGCAGCGTCTGGCCGGGCCCGAGGCGGCGCTGCTCCGCGGGATGGTGCTCGGCCAGGACGAGCGCCTCAGCGAGGACGTCAGGGATGACTTCAAGCGCTCCGGCCTCGCCCACGTGCTCGCGGTCAGCGGCCAGAACGTGATGCTGCTCGCGATCCTCGTGCTCGCGGCCGGCGCGGTCGCCGGGGTCGGCCTGCGCGCCCGGCTGCTGATCGCGCTCGCGCTCGTCGCGTTCTACGTGCCGCTCACCGGAGCCGGTCCGTCGATCCAGCGAGCCGGCGTCATGGGCGCCGCTGGGCTCGTGGCGGCGCTCGCGGGGCGACCCTCGCACCGTTGGTACGCGCTCGGGCTCGCCGCCGCGGTGACGCTCGCGCTCAACCCGCGCGCGTCTGGCGAGCCCGGGTGGCAGCTCTCGTTCGCCGCCGTCGTCGCGCTGCTCGCGCTCGGCCCGCCGCTGCGGGCGACGCTTGCACGGGCGCTGCCCGGCGCGGTCGCCGACGTCGCCGCGATCACGATCGCGGCCACGCTCGGCACCGCCCCGCTGATGGCGATGCACTTCGAGCAGGTCTCGCTCGCCGCTCTGCCCGCGAACCTGCTCGCGGCGGCCGCCATCGCCCCGATCATGTGGCTCGGCATGCTCGCCGCGGCCGCCGGCCAGGTCGCGCCCGCGCTGGCGATGCCGTTCAACGTGGCGAACGGCCCGCTGCTCGTCGTAGTGCAGTGGATCGCCCACGCGATGGCCAGCGCGCCGGCGGCGGTCGTGCCCGTCCGGCTCGGGTCGCCGGCGGCGCTCGCGGCGATCTATGTCGCGCTGGCGGGAGCGATCCTCGCGCTGCGGGCGGCGTGGCAGCCGGCGAGGGAGGGCTCGCGCGTGCCACGGCCGTTCTCGCGCCGCAGCGGTGCTCGTCGCCGCAGCGCTCGCCGTCTGGGTCGTGGCGGCGGCACCGACGAGCCAGCCATCGATCCGCCGAAGCGCGGCGAGCTCGTGGTCTCGTTCCTCAGCGTCGGTCAGGGCGACGCGACGCTGCTGCGTCGCGACGGTGTCGCGATGCTCGTCGACACCGGCCCGCCCGCGGCCCGATCCTCCAGCGGCTCGCGGAGGCCGGCGTTCGCCGGCTCGACGCACTCGTGATCACCCACGCGCAGGCCGACCACGAGGGCGCGGCGCTCGAGCTGCTGCGCCGCGTCCCGACGCGGTTGGTCGTGAACGGTGGCGCTGGCTGGCCGACCGCGGTGCAGCGCGGCCTGAGTCCCGCGGACAAAGCGGACCGGCCGACCGCCGTCGAGAACGGCGACGCGCCACCGAAGCACGAACGCTTGACGCGCATGCGGGTCAGGTGCTGACGCTCGGTGGGATCACGATGCGGCTGCTGTGGCCTCCGCCGCCCGGCCCGGACTTCCGCCCGGAGGGCGACCCGAACGACCGCGCGCTGGTCGCGCTCGTCGAGTCCGGCGACTTCGACCTGCTGCTGCCGGCCGACGCCGAGTCCGACGTCACGGCCGCGCTCGCGCTCCCCGACGTCGACGCCCTCAAGGTCGCCCACCACGGCAGCGACGACCCCGGCCTGCCCGCGCTGCTCGAGCGCATCCGTCCCGAGTTCGCTGCGATCGAGGTCGGCGAGGAGAACACCTACGGCCATCCGACCCCCACGACGCTGAAGGCGCTCGAGGCCGTCGACCACGTGTACCGCACCGACCGCGACGGGACCGTCCACCTCCGGTTCGAGCGCGGCCGCGTCGCCGTGGAGCGGTCGCCGTGAGGCTCTCTAGACTCGCCACCCGTGCCGACCTTCAAGGCCGCCTACCTCATCCACGGCGACGACCACGGCCGCATCGCCGAGCGGCGCGCGCGCCTCCGCGCGATGGCCGAGGCCGAGAGCGGCACCAACGGCGTCGAGCTGTTCGAGGCGGACGCCTGCACCGCCGAGGCGATCGCCGGCGCACTCAGCGCGATGACGTTCGCGGTCGGCCGCCGGTTCGTGATCGCGGACGGCGTCCAGCGCTGGAAGGAGAGCGACGTCGAGCCCGTCGCCGCCGCGCTCGCCGGCACGGATCCCGACGGCCTGACGGTCGCCTTCTTCGCGCGCGAGGAGGGCCGCACGAAGGCGCCCGCCGCGCTGCACAGCGCCGTCGAGGCGGCTGGCGGCGTGATCGCGGCCGAGATGGCGATGCGGGCGTGGGACCTGCCGAAGTGGCTCGCGGCCGAGGCTGCCGGCCTCGGGCTCGAGCTCGACAAGCAGGCTGCCCGAGCGCTCGTCGCGCAGGTCGGCGAGCGCCGCCAGCGGCTGCTGCGGGAGCTGGAGAAGCTCGCGCTCGAGCACGGGCCAGGGGCGACGATCGGCGTCGACGAGGTCCAGGAGAGCTGCGCCAGCTCAGCCGAGCGCAAGGCGTGGACGCTCGCCGACGCGCTCGTTGCGGGCGACGCCAAGCGCACCACGCGGCTGCTGCTGGAGCTGCGCCAGCAGGGTGAGCGGCTGCCGAGCCTGCAGTACCAGATGGTCCGCCGCGTCCGCGACGCGCTCGCGATCGCCGAGGCGCTCGCGGCCGGCAAGGCTCCCGCGCAGATCAAGCGCGGCCTGCGGATGCCGCCGCGGGCGGCCGACGACCTGATCCGCGCGGTCTCCGAGCGCGACGTCGAGACCTACCGCCGCATGCTCGAGCTGCTCGCCGACCTCGAGGTCGAGAGCCGCGGCGGCAGCGGCGGCGTCCTGAGCGAGGACACCGCCGCCGTCCGCACGGTCATCGCCGCGACGGGCTGACGAGCCTGAGGGGGCGGCGCCGATCGCCGCTGCGAGTCCGACGGGGTGGCGTCAGGGCAGCGGCTCGCCGACGAGCGCGACGCGCTCGCCGCCGGAGACGTCGAGCACCTCGCCGGGCAGCATCTGCTCGAGCAGGTCGAACGCACCGGCGCGGCAGCGACTCGGCGCTCGGCATCGCCCGGCCGTCCCAAGCGGCGGCCCACAGCGCGTCCCACGCCGCGGCCCAGGCGGCCTCGGCAAGGGCCGAGCGCTCGGCCTCCGGCGGGGCTGCCGTCAGCGCGGCCCGGGTCGCGTCGAGCGCAGCGGCGCGACCGGCGGCCCGGGCGGCTGTGCGGGCGCGCTCGCGGCACAGCGGCCACTCGATCGGCACGCACGCGCGGCGTGCCCGCTCGCGGGCGGCCGACCGGGCGTCGGCGGCGGCTGCGCGGGCCTCGCCGACCGCCTCGCGCAGCTCCTCGCCGGGCGCGAACCGCAGGCGCTGGGCCTGCTCCGGCAGACCGGCGGCGTCGAGCGCGACAGGGAGGCAGGTGCGTGCGAGCCGGAGGGCGCACGACCACGCACGCTGCTCGTCCAGGCCGTCGCCGGCGGTGCCGAGCATGCGGACGAGGTAGGGGCGCAGCCGCTGGCGCGGCTCGTCGTCGAGCACGTCGTTGAGGCTGCGCACGTACTCGGCCGCCACCGCGCTGGCGGCGCTCGGCCGGTCGGTGTGCACCTCCCCGGTCAGCTGCGCGACCCACTCCATCGCACAGCGCCCGCGATCGGGCGAGACATGGCGTCCCCGGGACAGGGCGTACTCGTGCGTTCCCACGGCGATCTCCTCGTCAGCGGTCACGCGCCAGGGTACCGGCACGGCATGGCGCGCGACCCGGCTCGTTGCTCCCGGTTGCTCCGGCGAACGTCAACTGCGGCTGGGTAGGAGGTGAGGGGCCGACCGCGCGCTGGGCTGGGGCTGGAAATACACGCATACCGTGTACCAACAGCCCCAGGCGCGTGCCGGGGCTGATTTCTGTCGGATAGCGACAGTTTCCAACCCCACCGCTTTCCGGACCGCCCGAAGCGCAACGAGATCCGACGACGCCGCGACGGCACTCCATCCCTCTTCCTCAATGCCGCCGTTGACGTCCGCGGTCGCGGAGGAGCGCGAGGGGCTCGCGGCGAGCGAGGGAGCGCGCAGCGCGGGCCGCGGCTAGGAGTCGGCCGAGGTGCGGCGCAGGCGCGCGGCGCGGGACTTCTTGCGGGCGCCGCTGTTGCGGTGCAGCGCGCCGCGCTTGACCGCCTTGTCGACCAGCTGCACGAGACGGCGCTGCTCGGCGTCGGCCCGCTCGTCGTCGCCCTCGTCGATCGCGGCCTGCAAGCGGCGGAAGTAGGTCTTGACCGCCGAGGTGTACTGGCGGTTCTCGGCGCGCTCGCGGAGCGACCGCTGGTTGCGCTTGATCTGAGAGGCGATGTTGGCCATGGCTCAAGAAGAAGCCGCGGACCTTCCGCGGCGGCGGCGTACTATACCGCGCCGTTTGTCGGCGCCGGACCCGAAACCACGGCGCACGGCCGTCAACACCGCGATCTTCTCGGTCGCCACCGGCCTGTCGCGCATCGCCGGCCTCGTCCGCGAGGTCGTGGCGGCCCGCTACTTCGGCACGAGCCCTGCTGCCTCGGCCTTCACCGCGGCGTTCCAGGTGCCCAACCTCGTCCGCAGCCTGTTCGCCGACTCCGCGCTCTCGGCGGCGTTCGTCCCCGTTTTCAGCGAGCTGTTGGAGCACGACAAACGCAAGGACGCCCTCCAGCTCGCAAGCGCCCTCTTCGGCCTGATCCTCGTCGTGCTGAGTGCGATCACCGTCGTGTTCGTGCTCGCCGCCGGGCTGATCATGCCGCTGTTCACGGACAACCCGGCGCTCGACGACCTCACGGTCGGCCTCAGCCGCGTGATGTTCCCGATCGTGATCCTGCTCGGCCTCAACGGGCTCCTCGTCGGGGTCCTCAACGCCCACGACCACTTCACGGTCCCGGCGCTCTCCCCGCTCGTCTGGAACCTCGTGATCATCGTCGCGCTGATCGCGCTCACGCCGATGTTCGACGGCGACGACCGGATCTACGCCTACGCCATCGGCGTGCTGGCGGGCACGGCGGCGCAGTTCGCGATGGCCTTCCCGGTGCTCAAGCGGCTCGGCATCCGGATCCGGATCAGCTTCGACTGGCGCGACCCGCGGATCCGGCGCGTCCTGCTGCTGATGCTGCCGGTGACGATCGGGCTCGGCCTGATCAACTTCAACCTGCTCATCAACACCTACTTCGGGTTCCGCATCTCCGAGGAGGCGCCGGCGGCGATCGACCGCGCGTTCCGGATCTACATGCTGCCGCAGGGGATGTTCTCGGTCGCCGTCGCGACCGTGCTCTTCCCGGCCCTCAGCCGGCTCGCCGCGCGCCAGGACTGGGACGGGCTGCGGCGCACGCAGGCCAACGGGATGCGCCAGATCGCGCTGCTGCTGATCCCGGCAGCCGCGGTCACGATCGCGCTCCCCGAGCCGATCACGCGGCTCGTGTACGAGCGCGGGGAGTTCGACGCCGACTCGACCCGCCAGGTCTCCGAGGCGCTGTTCTGGTTCTCGTTCAGCCTGCCCTTCAGCGGCTTCAACCTGCTGCTCACCCGGACGTTCTTCTCGCTCCAGAGGCCATGGACCCCAACCGCGCTCGCCGGCGTCACGCTGGTGATCAACGTCGCCGTCTCGGCCGCCCTCTACGAGCCGCTGGGGATCGGCGGCGTCGTGCTCGGCACCGCGGTCGCCACGGCGGCGATGACCGTCGGTGAGGCCTTCTTCCTGCGCCGGCGGACGCAGGGCCTCGAGCTCGGCACCACGATCGCCACCACCGCCAAGATCGTGCTCGCCGCCGCGCTTCTCGGTGGCGTCGCCTACGGTGTCTGGTACGGGCTCGACGAGGCGCTGGGCCGCAGCCTGGCCGGCCAAGTCGCGTCCGTCGGCGGCGCGCTCACGGCCGGCAGCGCCGTCTACGCGGCGGCGGTGCTCGCCATGCGCATCCCGGAGGCGCGGCAGATCCTGGACCTGTTCACGAGCCGCCTTCGTCGCTGAGCATCGCGAGCAGCTTCGTCACCGTCGTCCAGTTTCGAGCGGTGCCGTCCGGAGGGCCACGACGGGCGAGCTCGGCGGCGAGCTTGCTGCGTCCGAGGCCGTTCGGCGTGTGCATGTAGAGCGTGCCGGCCACGATCCGCGCCTCGTCGTCGCCGCCGGCCTTCTCGACGGCCGCCTCCACGACCCCCGCGTCCGGCTCGCCGGTGCTGAAGATCACGTGCAGGTGCTTGCCGTCGGTCTCCTCCGGCCACGGGTTTTCGGCGACCACCCGCGCGAGCTCGTCGCGCGAGACCACGACCACCGAGCACGACACTCCCAGCTGCTCTTCGATCGCGGCCTCGATCGCGCGCGCCTTCGGCGCCTTCGCGCTGAAGACCACGTTGCCGCTCTGGACGTACGTGGCCACGTCGGCGAAGCCGAGCGAGGAGACCACTTCGCGCAGGTCGGCCATGGCGACCTTGTTGCGGCCGCCGACGTTGATCCCGCGCAGCAGAGCGACGTGGGTCGGCATCCCGCCCCACTCTAAGCTCTCCCAGTCGATGGCCGACCAGGCGCACATCCGCAACTTCTCGATCATCGCCCACATCGACCACGGCAAGTCGACGCTGGCCGATCGCATACTCGAGCTGACCCACACCGTCGACCCGCGGTCGATGCGCGCCCAGCTGCTCGACTCGATGGACCTCGAGCGCGAGCGCGGGATCACGATCAAGGCGCAGGCCGTGCGCGTCTTCTACACCGCGCGCGACGGGGAGACCTACCAGTTCCACCTGATCGACACGCCTGGCCACGTCGACTTCACGTACGAGGTGTCCCGCTCGCTCGCCGCGTGTGAAGGGGCGCTGCTGGTGGTCGACGCGAGCCAGGGCGTCGAGGCCCAGACGGTGGCGAACACCTACCTGGCGATCGACTCCGGGCTGGAGCTGATCCCGGCCATGAACAAGGTCGACCTGCCTGGCGCCGAGCCCGAGCGCGTCGCCGAGGAGATCGCCGAGCTGATCGGCGAGCCCGCCGACGAGGTGCTCCGGATCAGCGCCAAGACCGGCGAGGGCGTCGAGGACCTGCTGGAGGAGCTGGCCAAGCGCGTCCCGCCGCCGAGCGGCGACCCCGACGCCCCGCCGCGCGCGCTGATCTTCGACTCCGAGTTCGACCAGTACCGCGGCGTGATCGCCTACATCCGGGTGGTCGACGGCACGTTCCGCAAGGGCGAGGCGATCCGCGCGCTGGCCGCGGGCACCGAGTCGGAGATCGACGACATCGGCTTCTTCACCCCGCTCGAGACGCCGGCCGACGAGCTGCATGCGGGCGAGGTCGGCTACCTGATCACCGGCATCAAGGACGTCACCCGCCTGCGCGTGGGCGACACGCTGACCACCAAGGGCAGCACGGCCACCGAGGCGCTCCCGGGCTATCGCGAGGTCAAGCCGATGGTCTTCTGCGGCCTGTTCCCGATGAACAACGACGACTACCCGGAGCTGCGCGACGCGCTCGAGAAGCTCACGCTCAACGACGCCGCGCTGTCGTGGGAGCCGGAGACGTCCGACGCGCTCGGCTTCGGCTTCCGCTGCGGCTTCCTCGGGCTGCTGCACATGGACATCGTGCGCGAGCGGCTCGAGCGCGAGTACGACCTCGAGCTGATGGCCACGATGCCGTCGGTGGAGTTCGAGATCACGCTCACCGACGGCGCGGTCATCCCCGTCCACAACCCGACCGACATGCCCGACCCGGCGCGCATCGCCGAGGTCCGGGAGCCCTACATCCGCGCGTCGATCCTCACGCCCAAGGAGTTCATCGGGCAGATCATGGAGCTCAGCCAGGAGCGCCGCGGCATCCACCAGGGCATGCACTACCTGTCGGCCGAGCGCGTGCAGATCACCTACGACCTGCCGCTCGCCGAGATCGTGCTCGACTTCTTCGACCAGCTCAAGACGCGCACGCGCGGCTACGCGTCGCTCGACTACGAGCCGATCGGGCTGCGGCCGTCGAACCTCGTCAAGCTCGACGTGCTGCTGGGCGGCGACGCCGTCGACGCGCTCTCGATGGTCGTCCACCGCGACAAGGCCTACGACCAGGGCCGCGTGCTGACCGAGCGCCTGCGCAAGAAGATCCCGCGCCAGCAGTACGACGTGCCGATCCAGGCGGCCGTGGGAGCGAAGATCATCGCGCGCGAGACCGTCAAGGCGTTTCGCAAGGACGTCACCGCGAAGTGCTACGGCGGCGACATCTCGCGCAAGCGCAAGCTGCTCGAGAAGCAGAAGGAGGGCAAGCGGAGGATGAAGCAGGTGGGGCGGATCGAGGTGCCGCAGGAGGCGTTCCTGGCGGTGCTGGAGCTGGGCGACGAATGACGCGCGCGGTCTACGCCGTCGGGCGCGAGAAGGTGCGCGAGTACGCGCACGCGGTGGGGGAGACCGACCCGCGCTACCTCGACCCCGAAGCGGCTCGCCAAGCCGGCTTCGCCGACGTCGTGGCGCCGCCGATGTTCGCCGCCGTCTACGCCGGCCCGGCCGTCTTCCCGGCGATCATGGAGTCGGGCCTGGATTTCTCGCGCATGGTCCACGGCGCGCAGGAGTTCATCTGGGCCGAGCCGGTGGTGGCCGGCGACGAGATCACCACCGAGGCATCGCTGGACGAGCAGTCCGAGCGCGGCGGGCTCGAGTTCTACGTGTTCAAGACGACGTCGACCAACCAGCGCGGCGAGCTGGTGAGCGAGGGGCGATGGACGAACATCGTGAGATGAAGGTCACCCCCGACCGGTACCTGACGTACCGGTACGCGGGCGCGAGCGGCGACTTCAACCCGATCCACCTCGACGACGAGTTCGCGCGCTCGGTCGGGCTGCCCAGCAGGATCCTGCACGGGCTGTGGACGATGGCCCAGTGCGCCCGCGCGCAGGGCGACGGCCTCAAGCTCGAGTCGCTGTCGGTCCAGTTCCGCGGCATGGGCGTGCCGGAGCAGGAGATCACCGTCACCACGACCGCGGACGGGACCGTCGAAGCCGTCCAGGGAGAGAACCGGCTCGTCCGCCGCGGCAAGGCCGTCGTCCGCGAATGACGTGGTGGCGGCGCGGGGTCCTCTACGAGGCCTACCCGCGCTCGTTCCTCGACACCGACGGCGACGGGGTCGGCGACCTGCGCGGCGTCACCGCCCAGCTCCCGTACCTGCGCTGGCTGGGCGTCGACGGCGTCTGGCTGACGCCGATCTACCCCTCGCCGCAGCGCGACTTCGGCTACGACATCACCGACCACGCGGCGATCGATCCGCAGTTCGGGACGCTCGAGGACTTCGACGCGCTCGTCGCCGCCGCGCACGGCCACGACCTGCAGGTGATCCTCGACTACGTCCCCAACCACACGTCCGACAGGCACCCGTGGTTCCGGCAGCGTCCCGACTGGTACCTGTGGCACGACGGCCCGCCGCCCAACAACTGGATCAGCGTGTTCGGCGGCTCGGCGTGGGAACGGGTCGGCGAGCGCAGCTACTACCACGCGTACCTGCGCGAGCAGCCCGACCTCGACTGGCGCAACCCCGACGTACGGCGCGCGATGTACGCCGTGCTCGAGTTCTGGATCGCGCGCGGGGTGGACGGCTTCCGCGTCGACGCGCTGCGCCAGCTGCTCAAGGACCCCGAGCTGCGCGACAACCCGCCGGACCCGGCGTACCGCCCCGGGATGCCGGAGTACGACTCGCTGCTCCCCGTCCACACCGCCGACCGCGACGAGCTGCAGGACCTGGTGGCCGAGATGCGCTCGGTGATCGGCGAGCGGCTGATGATCGCCGAGGTCTACGTGCCGATCGAGCGGCTTGTGCGCTACTACGGCGAGGACGGCCGCGGGGCGCAGCTGCCGTTCAACTTCCACCTGATCTCCACGCCCTGGCGCGCCGAGGACCTCGCCGCGCTGATCGACCGCTACGAGGCCGCGCTCCCCGAGGGCGCGTGGCCGAACTGGGTGCTCGGCAACCACGACCGGTCGCGCGTGGCGTCGCGGATCGGCGCCGCGCAGGCGCGCGTGGCGGCGATGCTCCTGCTCACCCTGCGCGGGACGCCGACGCTCTACTACGGCGACGAGATCGGGATGGGTGACGTGCCGATCCCGCCCGAGCGCGTCGTCGATCCTGGGGCGGGGCGCGACCCGGTGCGCACGCCGATGCAATGGGACGCCGGCGGCGGCTTCACCGCCGGCAGGCCGTGGCTGCCGTACGGCGATCTCTCGGTCAACGTCGCCGACCAGCGCGACGACCCGCGCTCGATGCTCAGCCTCCACCGGCGGCTGCTCGCGCTGCGGCAGGAGTTCGTGGAGGAGGACTACGAGACGCTGCACGCCGCCGACGGCGTGCTTGCCTACCGTCGCGGCGAGCGGATCGCGGTGGCGCTCAACCTCACCGGCGAACCGCGCCCGTTGCCGGCCGACGGCGAGGTCCTACTCAGCACGCACCTCGACGGCACCGGCGGCTCAGGGCTGCGGGCCGACGAGGGCGTGGTTCTTAGACTCTGACGTCGTGCTCACGCCCCGTCAGGAGATGCTGCTCGGCAAGGTGGTCGACGGCTACAACGCCACGAGCCTGCCGGTCGGCTCGAAGGCGCTGGCCGCCGATCCGGACATCGAGTGCGGCGCGTCGACGATCCGCAACGAGCTGGCGGTGCTCGAGGAGCGCGGCCTGCTCGCGCATCCGCACACCTCGGCGGGCCGCGTGCCGACCGACGCCGGGTACCGCTACTTCGTCGACCGGCTCCTGCCCGCCCGTCGCGAGGAGAAGGCCGAGCTGCACCTCTCGCTCGTCCGCCGCGAGGTCGACGAGGCGATGCGCGTGACCACCGAGACGCTGTCGCAGGTGACCAACCTGCTGGCGGTCGTCTCCGCGCCGCCGATCGCCACCGCGACCGTGCGCCACGTCGAGGTGCTCGCGCTGCAGCCGCAGGTGCTGATGGTCGTGGTGATCACGTCCACCGGCGGCGTCTCGAAGCGGGTGTTCACGTTCGACCGGGCCGTCGACCCCGGCCTCGCCGACTGGGCCGCGTCCTACCTCAACGAGCGGCTGGTGGGGATGAGCGTCGGCTCCCGCATGCTGCAGGCGCGGCTCCAGGACCTCGAGCTGCACCCGACCGAGCGCGCGTTCCTCGCACAGCTCGCTCCCGCCTTCACCGAGCTGGCCGAGACCGCGGGCAACACGCTCTACGTCGACGGTGCCGCTCGGCTGCTGTCCGAGCACCGCTTCCAGGACGTGTCGCAGCTCAACGCCCTGCTCGACGCGCTCGAGCGCCGCGTGTCGCTGCTCGGGGTCCTCTCGCAGGCGCTCGATGAGCGCGACATCTACGTCCGGATCGGGGGCGAGAACGCGATGCCGGCGCTGCGCTCGCTCTCGCTCGTGGCCGGCAACTACGGGCTGCCGCAGCGCAACCTCGGCACGGTCTCCGTCGTCGGGCCGCTGCGGATGGACTACGCGCACGCGATCGTCACCGTGCGCGAGGCCGCACACCAGCTCTCGCGCTTCGTCGAAGACATCTACGAGGCTTCGCTGATGCCGCGCGACTACTACGAGGTGCTCGGCGTGAGCCGGGATGCCGACGGCGCGACCGTCAAGAAGGCGTTCCGGCGCCTGGCGCGCGAGCTGCACCCGGACGTCAACGCCCACGACCCCGACGCCGAGGCGAAGTTCAAGGAGGCCGCCGAGGCGTACGAGGTGCTCTCCGACGACGAGCGCCGCCGGCAGTACGACGCGTACGGGCACGAAGGCCTGCGCAGCGGAGGCTTCCAGCCCAAC
This sequence comes from uncultured Solirubrobacteraceae bacterium, assembly GCA_963838655.1. Classification (GTDB taxonomy): domain Bacteria; phylum Actinomycetota; class Thermoleophilia; order Solirubrobacterales; family Solirubrobacteraceae; genus DASSUW01. Next base: position 94,220 of record CAWIRW010000012.1, read on the forward strand.
TTCGGCGACTTCGGGTCGATCTCCGACCTGTTCTCGGCGTTCTTCGGCTCCGGAGGGTTCGACGCCTTCGGGGGCGGCGGGATGCGCGGCGGGCCGGTGCAGGGCGGCGACGTGGCGGTGGCGGTCGCGGTCGAGCTCGTCGACGCCGCGCGCGGGCGTGCGGTCGAGGTCGCCTACGACGTGCGCGCCCGCTGCGGAACCTGCCACGGCAACGGCGCCAAGCCCGGCACCCCGATCGAGACCTGCTCGCGCTGCGGCGGCTCGGGCCAGCTGCAGGCCGTGTCGCGCACCGCGTTCGGCCAGCTCGTGCGCTCGGCGGTGTGCGACGTGTGCGGCGGCGACGGGCGGGTGCCGCGCGAGCCGTGCGAGACCTGCGGCGGGGACGGCATGGTCATCGACGACCACCGGGTGACGGTGGACGTCCCGGCGGGGATCTCCGACGGCCAGCGGATCCGGCTCTCCGGCCGCGGCCACGCGGGCGAGCACGGCGGGCCGAACGGGGACCTCTACGTGCTCGTGCGGGTGGCCGAGGACGAGCGCTTCCTGCGCGACGGCAGCGACCTCGTGACCGTGATCGACGTCCCGGCGCCGCTCGCCGCGCTGGGCACGACCGTCGACGTCCCGACGCTCGACGGCCCGGTCCCGGTGGAGGTCAAGGCCGGGACCCAGCCGGGAGAGACGATCCGTCTCGGCGGCCGCGGGATGCCCGCGCTCGGCCGCGGCCGCAGCGGCGACCTCCGGGCCGTCGTCAACGTCACGATCCCGCGCCGCCTCTCCCACGAGCAGCGCGACCTGCTCGAGCGCTTCGCCGACAGCCTCACCGAGGACAACGCGCGCACCGACGAGGGCATGATCGCCAAGCTCAAGCGCGTGCTCGCGGGGTGACGCTCCTCCGGCTCGGCATCCGCGTGCATGCCGAGCGCGCCGAGGAGGCGCTCGCGCGGCTCCTGCCGGTGCTCTCCGCGGGCGCCGAGGAGCGGTCCCTGAGCGGGGCGGTCGAGTACGCGGTCTACGGGCCTGGCAGCGAGCTGCCCGGGGACGATCGTCTGCGCGAGCTGGCCGGCGACGCGCTGGTCGGCGTGGTGCGCGAGCCCGTGCCCGCAGGGTGGGAGCGGCGCTGGCACCAGTTCCTGAGGCCGGTGCGCGTCGGCGACCTCGTCGTCCGGCCGCCGTGGGTCGACGGCGCCGCGAGCGACGTGGTCATCGACCCCGGTACGTGGTTCGGCGCCGGAAGCCACCCCACCACGCGCCTCTGCCTGCGGCTGCTGGTCGACGCACCGCCGCGCGGCGCCCTGTGCGACTGGGGCGCGGGCAGCGGCGTGCTCGCGGTCGTCGCCGCCCGCCTCGGGTGGTCGCCGGTGACCGCGGTCGAGCTCGACCAGGACGCGCTGGCGACGATCGAGGCCAACGCCGCGGCGAACGACGTGTCGGTGGCGGCAGAGCACGGTGACGTCACGAGCGAGCCGCCGTGGGCGCCGACCGTCGTCGCGAACCTCACGCGACCGCTGCTGGTGGCCGCCGCGCGGCGGGTTCAGCACCCGCCGGCGCGGCTGCTCGCCTCCGGGATGCTGCGCGACGAGGTCGACGAGGTCGTCGCCGCGTGGGGGATGCGCGAGGAGCGGCGGCTCGAGGCGGACGGCTGGGCCGCAGTGGAGCTCACCGCGCCGTGATCCGGCTCGCCGTTCGCGTCGCGCGTGAGCACGCCGAGCCGGTGCTGGCGGAGCTGCTCACGCTGTCGCCGGGCGGGCTCGAGGAGCGCGACGTCGACGCGGACACGGTCGAGTACGCGCTCTACGGCGCTCCCGGCGAGCTGCCGGACCTCGGCGAGGTGCAGGCGGCCGCGGCGGGAGCCCTCGTCGACGTCTCGACCTCGGAGCTGGCCGACGGCTGGGAGGAGCGCTGGCGCGAGTGGCACCGCCCGCTCGACGTCGGGCCGCTGCGCGTGCGACCGCCGTGGGAGCCGCCCCGCGCCGGCGCGCTCGACGTCGTGATCGACCCCGGGCAGGCGTTCGGCACGGGCTCGCACCCGACGACGCGGCTGTCGCTCGAGCTGCTCGTCCGGTTGCCCGCGGGCGGCGCGCTCGCGGACTGGGGCTGCGGCTCCGGAGTCCTCGCGCTCGCCGCCGCCCGGCTCGGCTACGACCCCGTGCTCGCGTGCGACCACGAAGCCGCATCCGTCGCCGCGACCCACGCCGCAGCGGCGGCCAACGAGATCGTCGTGGAGGCGCGGCGGCTCGACCTGCGCCGCGAGCCCGGGCCGTGGGCGCCGACCGTCACCGCGAACCTGGTGCGGCCGCTGCTGCTCGACGTCGCGGCCCTGATCGACCGGCCGCCGGAGCGGCTGATCGCGTCAGGGCTCGAGACCGATGAGGTCGACGAGGTCGTCGCTGCGTTTGCCGCGCGCGGGCTGCGGCTCGCCGACCGGCGCGACGGCGACGGCTGGGCCGCCATCCTGCTCACGTGATCTCGCTCGACGACGTCCGCGCGGCGGCCGGCCGCATCCACGGGATCGCGCACCGCACGCCGGTGCTGACCTCGCGCGCGCTCGACGAGGCGACCGGGGCGACGGTGTTCCTCAAGGCCGAGAACCTGCAGCGCGTCGGCGCGTTCAAGTTCCGCGGCGCGTGCAACGCCGTCGCCTCGCTCACCGACGCCGAGCGCGCCCGAGGCGTGGCCACGGTGTCGTCCGGCAACCACGCCCAGGCGCTCGCGCTCGCCGCCCGCCTGCACGGCACGCGGGCGACGATCCTGATGCCCGAGGACGCGCCGGCCGGCAAGGTCGCCGCGACCACCGGCTACGGCGCCGAGATCCTGCGCTTCGACCGTTACAGCGAGGATCGCGAGGCGCTGCTCGCCGCGCTCGTCGCCGAGCGCGGCTCGGTGCCCGTCCACCCGTACGACGACGAGCGGATCATGGCCGGCCAGGGCACGGCGGCACTCGAGCTGATCGAGGACGCCGGCCCGCTCGACCTGCTGCTCGTGTGCGTCGGCGGCGGCGGGCTGATCGCGGGCTGCTCGACCGCCGCCAAGGCCCTGCTCCCCGGCATTCGCGTCGTCGGCGTCGAGCCCGAGGTCGGCGACGACGTCAAGCGCTCGCTCGAGGCCGGCGAGCGCGTCCGCATCGCGGTGAAGCCCACGATCGCCGACGGCCAGCAGCTCCCGACCCCCGGCAAGCACACGTTCCCGGTCATCAAGGAGCGGGTCGACGAGATCGTGCTCGCCTCCGACGCCGAGATCGTCGCGGCCATGCGCTTCCTGTTCGAACGCCTCAAGACCGTCGCCGAGCCCTCCGGCGCCTGCGCGCTCGCCGCCCTGCTCGCCGGCCGCGTGCCCGACGCGCGCGGCTTGCGCATCGGCATCACGATCTCCGGCGGCAACGTCACCGCAGAGCGGTTCGCGCAGCTCGTCGGCTGACCGTCACGGCGGCGTCCAGGTCCACGCCGCGTCGAGCAGCCGGTAGTCGGAGCCCTTCCACTCCGTGCCGCCGAACGCGAACAGGCGGCGGCCGGCAGCCACCACGGTCCGGCTCTGCGCGTCGCGGCCGCGCAGCAGTCTGGGAATCCGGATCCAGGTGTCGCTGGAGGTGTCGAGCAGCCAGCCGTGGGTGTAGTCGTGCTGGATGCCGGTGGCGGTCAGGACGCCGCCCGCGACCCAGTCGCGCGTGCTCGGCGGGTCGGGGAGCTCGGACCACGTCCGCGTGCGCAGGTCGAGGATGCCGCCGTTCGGATACGCGCGGTGCCAGCCGTTGGTCTCGCCGCCGTCGCTGGTCCCGAACGTCGGATTGACGAGCCGGTCACCGGCGCGGTACCAGACGCCGAGGAAGTGCTGCCCTGAGTCGGGCAAGCGTTCCCACGCGCCGGTCTCGAGGTCGAGCGCCGCGGCCCGAACGAGGCAGGGACCGCCGGCCGCGGGATCCTTGCTCGTGCACGCGAGCGAGATCAGCCGATGGCCGCTCCACACCATCTGGCGTGCGTCGGCGGGCGTGAGCGGATCGGCCGGGAGTTTCGACCACGTGTCGGTCCTCCGCCGGTAGATCCGCGCGGGGCCGGGACCGTAGGCCACGAGGCGCCGGCCGGCGGCGACGAGCTCGTAGTCGTCGGACCGGCGGGCGAGCCGCGGCGGTCGCAGCCGGCGCCAGCGGTCGCGCTTCGGCGAGTAGCCCAGGAACGCTCGCGGCGCGCCCGGACGGGTCGAGTTGCCGGGGACGAGCACGTAGACCGTCCGTCCCACCGCGACGCCGTTCCTCGCCCATTCGATGCCGACCGGAGCATCGGCGATCGACCGCCACGAGCGCGTCCGCGGGTCGTACGCCGCACCGTCGCGGAGTGGCCGGATCTTCGTCGGGCGGCACCCCGCGCTGGGATGGCACGGCGGCGCGTCGCTGCCGCCGAAGACGAGCACCTCGCGGCCGGTCCACGCCCCGACCGCCGACTCGCGCGGGCTCAGCGGCCCGTCCGGCGACTGCGCGCCACGCGCGCGCCGCCGGCTGCGCGGGTGTCTCCGCCGCATGCCGCGAGCACCGATCGTGAGTAGCGCGAGCGCACCGGGCACAGCCGTTTGACCATGCGCCAGTTTCCCGCATTACGGGCCGGATATCGAGTGCGGCTTACTCGCACTCGCAAGCTCGCGCGAGCGCCTTAGCATGCACGCATGGCGTGGAACGTGGTCATCCTCGGTGGCGGCTTCGGGGGCCTGTACGCCGCGCGCAAGCTCGAGCGAGAGCTCCCGCCCCACGCGGCGAAGGTCACGATCGTCACCGACGTCAACTTCATGCTCTACACGCCGCTGCTGCCGGGAGCGGCGGCGGGCACGCTCGAGCCGCGGCACGTCGTGGTGCCGCTGCGCGAGCACCTCAAGCGGACCGACCTGCTGCTCGGGCACGTGACCGGCGCCGACCCTGACCGACGCGAGGTGTACGTGACCACGGCCGAGGGGGAGCAGCGCGCGCTCGCGTACGACCAGCTGATCGTCGCGCTCGGCTCGATCTCGAAGACGCTCCCGATCCCCGGGCTGCAGGAGTACGCGATCGGCTTCAAGACGCTGTCGGACGCGATCGCGCTGCGCAACCGCGCGATCAACACGCTCGAGCGGGCGGAGTCGGTGGACGAGGACGGCGCGCGCCGCGGCTTGCTCACGTACGTGTTCGTGGGCGCCGGCTACGCCGGCCTCGAGGGCCTCGCCGAGCTGCAGGACTTCGTGGCCGCCGTCGTCGAGCTGTACCCGCGCTCGCGCGTCACCGGCCTGCGCTTCATCCTCGTCGAGGCGCGCGACCGCGTGATGCCGGAGATCTCGGCCGACCTCGCCGCGTTCGCCACGAGCGAGCTGCGCCGCCGCGGGATCGAGGTCCGCACGTCGACCACGGTCGAGCGGATCTCGGGGGACTCGGTCGAGCTCTCCGACGGCGAGGTGATCCCGTGCCGGACGGTGGCGTGGACCGCCGGCGTGCGGCCGCACCCGGTGGTCGCCGAGCTCGGCCTGCCGCTCGACGCGAACGGGCGGATCGTGGTCGATCGCTACATGCAGGTCGAGGGCCGGCCCGACGTGTGGGCGATCGGCGATGCGGCCGGGGTGCCCGACCCCGCGCGGCCCGGGCAGAGCACCCCGCCGACCTGCCAGCACGCGCTCCGCCAGGGGCGCCGGGTGGCGCAGAACGTCGCCGCCGCGCTCGGCGGCGGCCGCCCCAGGCCGTTCACCTACAAGACGCTGGGAGTGTTCGTCGACATGGGCCACCAGAAGGCCGTCGCCGAGACCGTGGGAATCAAGTGGCGCGGCTTCCCGGCCTGGTTCCTGGCCCGCAGCTACCACCTGACGATGATGCCGGGCGTCAAGCGCCAGCTCCGGCTCGTGGTGGACTGGACGGTCGACCTGCTGTTCGGCCGCGACGCGTCCGAGCTCGGTCAGCTCGGCCATCCGCCGCCGCTCGAGACGAAGCCCCGGCGGAACGGCGGCCGGTTCGAGCCTGCCGAGCCGACGGAGGCTTCGGGCACGGGGCCGCACTGAGCGCCGGCGCCGTCGCGCTCGTGCTGGGCTCCGCCGCCCTGCACGCGCTCTGGAACTGGCTGATCGCGGACGAGCGCGACAGCCACACGGCCTCGGCGGTCGCGCTTGCTGGCCGCAGCGCTCGCGTTCGCGCCGGTTGCCGCGCTCACCTGGGAGATCGAGCCCGCGGCGTGGCCCTACATCGCTGCCTCAGCGGCGCTGGAGCTCGCATATTTCGCGCTGCTCGCGGCCGCCTACCAGCGCGCCGACCTGACGTTCGTCTACCCGATCGCGCGCGGCGCCGCCCCCGTGCTCGTCCTCGCGATCTCGGTGGTGGTGCTCGGCGCCGCCGTGTCATTGCTCGCCGCCGCCGGTGTCGTGGCGATCGCCGCCGGGGTGCTGCTCGTCCGCGGCGTCGGCGCGGGCGCCGCGGGCACCGGCCTCGGGCTCGCGCTGGCGGTCGCCGCCTGCATCGCCGGCTACACGCTGGTCGACGACGAGGGCGTCCGCCACGCGGCCGCCCTGAGCTACCTCGAGGCCGTGCTGCTGATCGTCGCTCCGGCATACGCCGTCGCGGTCGTCGCCGCGCGCGGGCCGGGAGCGCTGCGGGCGGCCGTCACGCCTCGCCCCGTGCTCGCGGGCCTGGCGATGTTCGGGGCGTACGCCGCCACGCTCGCCGCGCTCGAGCTCGCCGAGGCCGCTCCCGTGGCCGCGCTACGGGAGACCAGCGTCGTGATGGCCACGGCCGCTGCGGCCGTCGCCGCGCGCGAGCACGTCCCCGCTCGCCGCGTGGCGGGCGCGGCGATCGTCGTCGCGGGGATCGCCGCCGTCGCCCTCGGCTGAGCGCAGCTCGAGCACCGCCCGCGCGCCGCGGCACGACCGCACGCGCCACGGCTGCACGCCGCGGTCGATCCGCACGACGCTCCCGCTGCGGTCGAGCCAAACGAGGTCGAGGGCGAACCGCATCCCGACCGTGTGCACCGACCGGCAACGGGGGAGCAGGAGCGCGACGTCGCCGGACCGGCCGATCAGCCCGCGCAGGCGGGCGAGCGGGGAGCGGGCCACCACGAGATCCACGCCGTTCGTAGGGCGCGGGGCGGGATTCTCTCCCCGCCCCGGCCTACAATGGAGGTGCTTGCAGATCGCCGATCGCATCAGGTCCGACGTCACTTCCGCCATGCGGGCGGGGGAGAGGGACCGCGTCGCGGCGCTCCGCCTCGTCCTCTCCGAGCTGCAGAAGGCGGAGAAGGACGGCGACGGGGACGAGCTCGCGGTGCTGCGGCGGGAGCGCAAGCGACGCCGGGAGGCCGCCCAGGCCTACCGGGACGCGGCGCGCACGGACCTCGCCGACCAGGAGGACCTCGAGGCTCGGCTGATCGAGGACTACCTCCCGGCCGAGCTCGGCGACGCCGAGCTCGACGCGCTCGTGCAGCAGGCGGTCGCGGAGACCGGGGCCGAGTCCCCGCGCGACATGGGCAAGGCGATCAAGCACGTGATGGCTGCGGCCGGCGGACGGGCCGACGGCAAACGGGTCTCGACCAAGGTGAAGGAAGCACTCAGCTAAATGGCACGACGGCAGATGGAGCTCTCAAACGAGGTGGCGGCGGAGCTCGCCGGCTCCCAGGACCTCATCCTGCGCACGCTCGAGGAGCACCTCGAGTGCGACGTCTTCCTGCGCGGGAACGTGGTCACGCTCGACGGCGATGCCGACGCCGTGCAGGCCGGCGCCACCGTCGTGCGCGAGCTGTCCTCGATGGTCGAGCGCGGGCACGACATCGGGCCCGCGACGATCGAGGCCGTGGCGCGCGTGCTCGACCAGCGCGAGTCGCCCGCCAAGGTCCTCGACGACGTCGTGTGGCGCCACCGCAACCTGCGCGTCACGCCCAAGTCGGTCAACCAGAAGCGCTACGTCGACGCCATCCGCCGCTCGACGGTCACGTTCGGCATCGGGCCCGCCGGCACGGGCAAGACGTTCCTGGCGATCGCCATGGCGACCGCGGCGCTCGCCCGCCGCGAGGTCAACCGCATCATCCTCTGCCGCCCGGCCGTCGAGGCGGGGGAGCGGCTCGGCTTCCTGCCCGGCGACCTGATGGCGAAGGTCGACCCGTACCTGCGCCCGCTGTTCGACGCGCTGCACGACATGATGGAGGCCGAGAAGGTCGCCTCGCACCTCGAGCGCGGCGTGATCGAGGTCGCCCCGCTGGCATTCATGCGGGGTCGGACGCTCAACGACTCGTTCGTGATCCTCGACGAGGCGCAGAACACGACGCCCGAGCAGATGAAGATGTTCCTCACCCGGCTCGGCTTCGGCTCCAAGATGGTCGTGACCGGCGACATCACGCAGGTCGATCTCCCGCGCGACCAGAAGTCGGGCCTGATCGTGGTCAACGACATCCTCGACGGCGTCGACGGCCTCGAGTTCGTCAACTTCGGCGGGGAGGACGTGGTGCGCCACAAGCTCGTCCAGCGGATCGTCGCCGCCTATGACGAGCACGGCAAGCGCGCGGCACAGGAGCTCCGGCCCGCCGAGCGCCGCCGCACCGCTTAGCCGAGTGCTCGAGGTCGACGTGATCGGCGACGCGCTGACCGAGGCGCAGGTCCAGGAGGCGTGCGCGGTCGCGGCGGCGTCGGCCGGGATCGACGACGGGCACGTGGCCGTCGAGTTCGTCGACGCCGAGCGGATCGCCGAGCTCAACCTCGCGCATCGCAGCAAGGACGGGCCGACCGACGTCCTCTCCTTCCCGGTCGACGGCGAGGCGGCGTTCGGGCCGCGGGAGCTCGGCGACGTGGTGATCTGCCCGGAGCACACCGAGGACCTGCTCGAGGCCGTCGTGCACGGCGTCCTGCACCTCACCGGCATGGACCACGAGTCCGACGACGGTGAGATGCTCGCACTGCAGGTCGAGATCATGGGCTGGCTGCGGTGAGTCAGCACTCGGGATTCGTCGCGCTTGCGGGGCGCCCCAACGTCGGCAAGTCGACGCTCGTCAACTCGATGGTCGGCCACAAGATCGCGATCGTGTCCGACAAGCCGCAGACCACGCGCCGCGCGATCCGCGGCGTCGTCACCGCTCCGGGGCGCTACCAGCTCGTGCTCACCGACCTGCCGGGCGTGCAGCGGCCGCTCGACGCGCTCACCCAGCGCATGCAGCGGCGGGTGGAGAGCGAGCTGGCGGAGGCCGACGCCGCGCTGTTCGTGGTCAACGGGGAGCAGGGAGTGGGCGGCCCGGGCGATGTGTTCATCGCCGAGGCGCTGGCGAGCGCGCCGGTGCCGGTCGTGCTGGTCGTCAACAAGGTCGACCGGCTCGATCGCGGGCACACGGCGGCCGCCCTGCAGGCGGCGGCCGACCTGGTCCCTGGCGCCGAGGTGTTCCCGGTCTCCGCCCGCACCGGCCGCGGCGTGGGCGCGCTCGTCGAGCACCTGGCGTCGCTGCTGCCCGAGGGTCCTTTCTACTTCCCGCCCGACGAGATCTCCGACCAGCCCGAGCAGGTCATGCTCGCCGAGCTCGTGCGTGAGCAGGTGCTGCACCGCACGCGCCAGGAGGTGCCGCACTCCGTCGAGGTGCAGGTCGACGAGATCCACGAGCAGGAGGAGCTCGTGGTCGTGCACGGCTTCCTGTGGGTCGAGACCGAGTCCCAGAAGGGCATCCTCGATCGGCGCCCACGGGCGGATGATCAAGGCGATCGGCACCGCCGCCCGGAAGGAGCTCGAGCGCGAGCTGGGCAAGCGCGTCCACCTCGACCTGTCGGTGCGCGTGCGGCGCTCCTGGCGCGGCGACGAGACGCTGCTGGACCGCCTCGGCATCACGTGAGGACCGCGTTCCTCACCGGCGGATCCGGCTTCATCGGCGGGCGCCTGATCGAGCGTCTGAAGCGCGAGGGGTGGACGGTTCGCGCGCTGGCGCGCTCGACCGCCGCCGCTGAGCGGGTGCGCGAGCTGGGCGCGGAGCCGGCCGCGGGCGATCTCGCCGATGCGGCTGCGCTGGGGCTTGGCGTGCGCGATGTCGACACGGTCTTCCACGTCGCCGCCAAGGTGGAGGACTGGGGCCCCTGGCAGGACTTCCGGCGGATCAACGTCGAGGGCACCCGCAACGTGCTGGGGGCCGCGCGCGCGGCCGGCGTGCGGCGGTTCGTGCATGTCGGCACCGAGGGCGCGCTGCTGCGCGGCCAGCCGCTGGTCCACGCCGACGAGCGCACGCCGCTGGCGTTCGACTCGCCGGCGCCCTACGCGGCCACCAAGGCCGCCGCGGAGGCGGCCGTTCTCGCCGCCCCGGGCCTCGAGACGATCGTCATCCGGCCGCGCTTCGTGTGGGGCCCGGGCGACGCCACGCTCGTGCCCGCGATGGCCGAGCTCGTGCGCAGCGGGCGCTTCCGCTGGGTCGGCGGCGGCCACCACCTCACGTCGACCACCCACGTCGACAACTGCGTCCACGGGCTGGTGCTGGCGGCCGATCACGGCACGCCGGGCTCGGCCTACTTCGTCACCGACGGCGAGCCCGTCGAGTTCCGCGCCTTCGTCACCGCGCTGCTCGCGACCGAGGGTGTCACGCCGCCCGACGGCAGCGTTCCTGCGGTCGCCGCTCGCGCGCTCGCCGCCGCCGGCGAGGCCGTGTGGCGCGCGCTCCCGCTGCCGGGAGCGCCGCCGCTGACCCGCTTCGCCTGCTGGGTCGCCTCGCTCGAGTGCACGCTCGACGACTCGCGTGCCCGCGCCGAGCTCGGCTATGCCCCCGTCGTGACGCGGTCGGCTGGTCTGGCGGCGCTGTAGCTCTTGGTGAACGTCAACTGCGCTGGGTAGGGAAGGTGGGGAGATTGGCCGCGGTGAGGGTGCATTTCGTTCCCTCAACGACCGTCCAGCTGGGTCGCGGAACGCTGCGCACCTCTAACGGTGCGCTTTGTTCTCCGCGGACGACGGAACCGCGATAGTGGAACGAAATGCACCCCTCCGAGCTCCCCCTCAATGCCGCCGTTGACGTTCGCCGGCGCCCAAGCCGGAATAGCGCAAAGCCCGAGCGCGTCGACCTACCACGATGATCGACACCAAGACAACCATCACCGACGAGGAGCTCGCCGAGCTCGTCCGCCGCACCGAGGAGGCCGCCGTGGCCTACATCCGCGGTGAGATGGACCACTTCCTGGCGCTGACGCCGATCGCCGAGGACTTCACGCTGATGAAGCCGACCGGAGGGCCGGCCGAGCGTTACGAGGATCGCGAGGAGAGCATCCGGGCGTCGGCCGACTACTTCAACGGCGGCGAGGCGCGGCTCGAGTCCGTCGAGACGCACGCGTGGGGCGACACCGTCGTCATCGCCATGGTCGAGCGCCAGCACGGGGAGGTCGGCGGCCTGCCCGACCAGGACTGGTCACTGCGCGTCACCCACGTCTATCGCCACGACGGCTCGGCCTGGGTGCTCATGCACCGCCACGCCGACCCGCTCGTCAGTCCCATCGACCTGGAGCAGATGTCCACGCTCACCGACGGCTGACCAGCTACGTGGCGGTCGTGACGCGCGAGGCCGGCCTGGCGGAGCTCACCCGCTCGAACAGCGCCTGAGCGACAGCAGCCTCCAGGTGGTGCACGCGGGCGGTGAGCTGCTTGCCGAACGCCACCTCGAGGTCGGCCAGCGACGCCCGGCGCTGCAGCACGCTCTGCGCGACGGCGTGAGATTCCCGGTGGACGGCCCAGCCGAGGATCGTCTTGCGGGCGAATAGCAGCGAGCGGACGGCGAGCCGCCCGTCGCGCAGCCGCCAGGCCGCGGCGCGATAGCGGGCGAGCCCGTGCGCGGCGGCGAGCGGGACGATCGCCAGCGCCCACCAGCCGACAGGCGTGAGGAGCGCCACCGGGACGGCGACGATCAGCGCATCGGACGCCGGATCGGCGGCGTACCGCGCGGCCGCCCGCCGGGGGAGCGGCTCGAGCCCGTCGAGGTCGTCGGCCAGCTCGGGCAGGAGGTGCTCGAGGAACCCCCGCACGCGGTCGCGTGCTAGCAGCGGGTACAGCGTCTGCGCCGCGGCGGGCTCCTCGGCGTGGCCGATCACCTCCATGCGCACCGCGGCCAGCCCCAGCGGGCGGCGCAGCACGCCCTCGACGACCACGACGGCGCGGATGCGATCGACCGGCACGGTCGTCTCGCGGCGGGCGAAGAGGCCGCGGCGGATCCGCAGGCGGCTTCCCTCGCGCGCGACCGTGAAGCCCGCGAACGCCACCACCGTGCCCGCCATCGAGAGCAGCCACGCCGCGACGATCAGCGCCGCGACGGCGAGCACGATCTCCACCGCGCTGTCCGGGATCAGCGAGAGCACGCCGACGCCGCGTTCCTCGAACAGCTGCTGGGCGAGCTGCCCCGCACCCGCAAGGACGGGCAGGATGATCCCGAGCTGACCCGCGGTGAGCGCCGCCAGGCCGAGCTCCACGCCGGTCAGGCGCCGCTCGGCGTCGGGTCGCGCGCGAGTCGCCGCGCGACCCCCCACCAGCGCGCGCAGCGCGGCGATCTCGGCGCTCCCGACCGCCTCGAGCACGATCTCGCCGCGCGCACCGCCGCCACCTGTCTGGACGTGGACGGCGTGTACGCCGAACATGCGCTGCACGGGCCCCTGCTCGAGGTCGAGCGACTGCACGCGGGCGAGCGGCACGTCGGTCTCCTTGGTCGCGAGCAGGCCGCGGCGGTGGTGGATCCCCTCCTCCGTCACCCACCAGCTCGTGGTGCGCCAGCGCAGGAAGCCCATCACGGCCGCGAAGGCGGTGCCGCCCGCGGCGTAGAGCAGGCCGCGCGACAGCGCCCCGGAGTCGAGGCCGCGGATCACGAAGAGGATCGCGAGCGGCACGGCGGCCTCGCGCAGCGCCGTCAGCGCGTAGACGGCGATGGCGGCGGGGTGCAGGCTGCGTCGCTCAGGGCTCATCGGCGGTGCGCGCGAGGTCGGCGATCCGGTCGCGCACCTCGGACGCGTCGGCGAGCGTGAGGAGCGGGATCCGATGGCTTCCCGCAGCCGTGTGCACGACCACGGTGGCGAGATCGAGGGGCTGCTCGAGGATGCCGCGCGTCGTATCCACGTGCTGCACCCGCAGCATCGGCACCAGCGTGCGGCGGATGGTAAGCGTTCCGTGCCGGATGTCGATCGCGTCGGGCCGGACGTCCCAGCGCCAGCGTCGCCAGCGCAGCTCGGGCACCAGCGCCACGCCCACGAGCAGCCCGGCGACCGGCAGCGCGCGGGCGAGCAGCGCGAGGACGCCATCGAGCTGCGCGGCGATGACGAAGCCCGCGACGACGGCGACGCCCCAGCCGAGCGCCTGGACGCTGCGCCACACCCAGCGGGCCCGCGGCGCCAGGTGCCGGGTCGGCTCGTCGGTCACAGGCGGCGGGCGAGCTGGCTCGCCAGCCGCTCGTACTCCGGCAGCCCGAGCTCCGGCTCGAAGAGGTACGGGAGCGTGACGACATGCGTCGAGGTCGTGCGGCGGAGGCGGCGCAGGTGGCTGCGCTGGACGCGTGAGCGCTCGTGGGAGGTCAGCGCCGCGCGGAGGGTCTCCGCCGCCTCCGGCCGCAAGCCGTTCCCGGCCGCCGCGCGCATTGCCTCGCCCTCGGCGGCGCTGAAGCGCTCCGGCCACATGCCGTTGACGACGATCGCCTCGAGGCCGACGCCGACGGCGTCGGGCAGGCGGCGCTCGAGCTCGAGCGCCTCGTTGACCGGCATCTCCTCCGGCAGCGCCACAGCCACGTAGCCGGTGCGCTCCGGGTCGGCGAGCCAGTCGCGCACGCGGAAGGCCTGGCGACGGATCGGCCCGACGCGGGCGAGCTCGCCGAACGTGCGCGGGGTGGTGAGCATTGCCAGGCCGTGCCCCGAGGCCGGCGCGTCGGCGACCACGAGGTCGTACGCGCGGCCGCGGCGGTCCCAGCGCGCGCTCTGCGCCAGCTCCCAGATCTTGGCGATCGTGATCAGCTCCTTGGCGCCGGGCGCGGCGGCCACGAAGTACTGGAACGCCGAGGAGCGCGCGAGCACCTTGAGGCCCGCGCCGCCCACCTGCCGGGCCAGCCACTCCTCGAGCGCCTGATGGGGGTCGATCGTGATCGCCCACAGGTTCTCGGCCAGCTCGACCTCGGTCTCGGCGACCACCCCCTGACGGCCGAGCGCGCGCGAGACGCGGTCCTGCTCGGCGACCTCGCAGACGATCGTGCGGCGGCCGGCCTTCGCCGCCGCCAGGCCGAGCGAAGCGGCCACCGTCGTCTTCCCGACGCCGCCCTTGCCGGTGACGTACAGGAGGCGCCGGTCCCTCAGGAGTGCTTCCATCGTATGGGGAGCATGACAATGGGAGCCATGGATCCGAGCCTGAGCGCGGCCTACGACGCCTGCCGGCGACTGCAGCGGCGCCACGACCCGACCTACTACTGGGCGACGCGGCGCCTCCCCGCCGATATCCGTCCGGCGACCCACGCGCTCTACGGCTACGTCCGCACGGCCGACCAGATCGTCGACGGCCCGGACCGGCCGGCCACACCCGACGCCCGCCGGGCGGCGCTCGACGCCTGGGAGCACGAGCTGCGCAACGGCGGCTCCACGCACCCGGCGGTGGTCGCGCTCGTCGACGCCGGCGAGCGCCACGCGCTGCCGCTCGACGAGCTCGGCCCGTACATGCGCTCGATGCGCGTCGACTGCGGGCCGGTGCGGATCGACACCTGGGAGGAGCTGCTCGCCTACATGGACGGCTCGGCCGGGTCGGTCGGTCGCATCATGGCGCCGCTGCTCGGGGTGCCGGAGCGCCATCACGCCGACTTCGCACGCCTCGGCCAGGCCTTCCAGCTTGCGAACTTCGTGCGCGACGTGGGCGAGGACTGGCGGCTGGACCGCATCTACCTGCCGGCCGAGGACCGCGAGCGGCACGGCGTCGACGAGTCCGACTTCGCGCGCCCGGAGGCGACGCCGGGGCTGCGAGCGCTCGTCGCGCAGCAGGTCGAGCGGGCCCGGGCGCTGTTCGCGGCCGCCGAGCCGGCCGTCGCGGCGGCGCCCGCCTCCGTCCGCTCGGGCATCCGCATCGCCTGCTCGGCGTACGGCCGCGTGCTGGACCGCGCCGAGTCCGCGGGCGGCGACGTGCTCGCGCGGCGGGTGGGCGTGCGCGCATGGGACCTCGCGGCCGTGCTGGTCCGCCGGTGACGCGGCGCGCGACCCTGCGCGGCGCCGAGCGCACGCCGCTCGACGACACGGCCGACGTGCTGATCTGCGGCGCGAGCTTCGCCGGGCTGGCGGTCGCCCGCGAGCTGGCGGGCAGCGGAGCGGACGTGCTGGTCGTCGACCGCTACGCGATCGGCGAGCGGGCGACCTCCGCCTGCGCGGCGCCCACGCCCTGGCTGCACGCGATGGGCGTGGAGCGCTCGATCCGCCAGGAGCTCGCGTGCATGGGCTTCCACACGCCGCACGGCTCGGCGCGCTTCCGGCTGCCCTGGAGCTGGTCGAGCTTCGACTATCGCGAGCTGTGCGAGGCGCTGTGGGAGCAGGCCGACGCACGGTTCGAGATCGCGTGGTAACGTCGCGCGGAGCGGCGCCGGAGGCGCACGCGGCGACGGCGCCAGCGGACGCGCACCG
Organism: uncultured Solirubrobacteraceae bacterium; assembly: GCA_963838655.1. Classification (GTDB taxonomy): domain Bacteria; phylum Actinomycetota; class Thermoleophilia; order Solirubrobacterales; family Solirubrobacteraceae; genus DASSUW01. The sequence goes on from CAWIRW010000012.1 coordinate 109,769, forward strand.
GGCGCCGCAGGCGTTGCGGAGCGCGAAACACGACATCGTCGTGCACACCGACCGCGGTGATCTGGCCGCGGCGGCTGATCGTCGACGCCCTCGGCTGGCGCCGCGTGCTGGGGCCGGGCGACAACGTCCAGCCGCCCGAGGCCCGCATCTCCCGCGGCCTCGAGGTCCATCCTCACGACGCCCGCGGCACCGACCTCGACGTCTGGATCGACCGCTCGGTGATCCGCTCGGGCTATGCGTGGGCGGTCCCCGCAGCGGGCGAGCGGCGGATCGGGGTCGGCTCCTACGAGCCGCGCGACCACGTCAAGGAGCCGACGCGCGAGATGGCCCGCCGACTGGAGAGCGACGCCGTCCGCTACCAGGGCAACTGGTTCCCGCACCAGCTGCGCCCGGCGGTCGAGGACGGCGTGGCGTTCGTCGGCGACTCGGCCGGCCACTGCCTCCCGCTCTCGGGGGAGGGGATCCGCACCGCCTTCTACTTCGGGATCGCGTGTGGGCGCGAGCTGCGGGCGGCGCTGGCCGGCGCCAAGACCCGCGAGCAGGCGCTGGCGGACTACGGCGCCTTCTCGGCCGCCCACGCGCCTGCGTTCCGTCTCGCGCTCGGCCTCCAGCGGCTCGTTCCGGCGCTCCCGCCAAGAGTGCTCACCGCAGCGCTCAAGGTCATCGGCCGCGAGCGCCTGACCCGCCGCGCCTTCGACTGGTACCTCGATCAGGCCCACCCGCGCTTCGCCCTAAACTCGCCGGTCCCATGGAGGTTGCCTTCGACGAGCGCGGATTGGCGCCGTGCGTCATCCAGGACTGGCGCTCGGGCGAAGTCCTGACGCTCGCGTACGTGAACGAAGAGGCGCTCGCCCGGACACGGGAGACAGGAGAGCTGTACCTGTGGAGCCGGTCGCGCGATGAGCTGTGGCACAAGGGCGCGACGTCGGGGAACACCCAGACGGTCAAGGCGCTGCGCTTCGACTGCGACCTCGACGCCGTGCTCGCGCTCGTCGAGCCCCACGGGCCGGCGTGCCACACGGGCGCGCGGACGTGCTTCCACAACGGCGAGCTCGAGCCGCCGGCACCGCATGAGGTGCTGCCGGGCCTCGAGCGAACCATCGCCGCGCGGGCGGCCGCGCAGCCGGAGGGCTCGTACACCGCTGCGCTGCTCGCCGACCCGCCGCGCGTAGGGGAGAAGGTCCGCGAGGAGGCCGAGGAGGTCGCGCGGGCGGCCCGGGACGAAAGCGACGACCGCGTGGCCGAGGAGGCCGCCGACGTGCTCTACCACCTCGCCGTGCTGCTGCGCTCCCGCGGCCTCAGCCTCGCCGACGCCGCGGAGGTGCTGGGTGCCCGGCGTCGCTGAATCGACGTCGCACAACCTCGTCCCGGTGTGCGAGACGTTCATCGAGGACTGCGAGACGCCGGTCTCCGCGTTCCTGAAACTGCGCGGCGCGGGCGCGGCGTTCCTGCTCGAGTCCGCCGAGCAGGGCCAGCGCGTCGGCCGCTGGTCGTTCATCGGCTACAAGCCGCGCAAGGTCGTGCGCTGGTCGCTGGCCGATGGCGGCGACCCCTACGCGCTGGCCGCCGACGAGATCGCGCGCTTCCGGCAGGCGCCGGCCGAAGACCCGATCCCGTTCACGGGCGGCGCGGTCGGCTACTTCGGCTACGACTGCGTGCGCGCGGTCGAGCGCCTCCCCGGCCCCGGGCCCGACCCGATCGGGCTGCCCGACATGGCGCTGATGCTCTCGGACGTGATCGTCGCCTTCGATCACCTCCGGCACACGGTCACGATCCTCGCCAACGCCTACGTCGACGAGGACGAGAAGGCACACGAGCGGGCCCGCGAGGCGATCGGCGAGGTCCGCGAGCTGCTCGCCGGCCCGCTGCCGCGCACCGCCGCCGCCGGCGCGCGTCCCGAGCCGCAGTTCGAGCCCAACATGCCGCGCGAGGCATTCGAGGCGATGGTGGCGCGCATCGTCGAGTACGTGCACGCCGGCGACGCGTTCCAGGTCGTGCCCTCCCAGCGCTGGTCGGCGCCCACGCCGGTCGAGCCGTTCTCGATCTATCGCGGCCTGCGGGCGGTCAACCCCTCGCCCTACATGTACTTCCTCGACTTCGAGGACTTCCAGATCGTCGGCGCCTCGCCCGAGCCGCTGCTGACGGTGTCGGGCCGCCGGGTGTCGACGCGGCCGATCGCCGGCACCCGCCCGCGCGGCGCGACCGTCGACGAGGACAAGGCGATCGCGGAGTCGCTGCTCGCCGACGAGAAGGAGCGCGCCGAGCACGTGATGCTCGTCGACCTCGGGCGCAACGACCTCGGGCGCGTGTCCGAGTACGGCTCCGTGCACGTCGAGTCGTTCATGGGCGTGGAGATCTACTCGCACGTGATGCACATCGTGTCGTCGGTGGCGGGCACGTTGCGCGAGGACGTCGGCGCGGTCGACGCGCTGCGCTCGCTGCTCCCCGCGGGCACGCTGTCGGGCGCCCCCAAGGTGCGGGCGATGGAGATCATCGAGGAGCTCGAGCCGGTCAAGCGCGGCGCGTACGGCGGGGCGGTCGGCTGGCTGTCCTACGACGGCGACCTCGACACCTGCATCTGCATCCGCACGGTTGTCGTCAAGGACGGCGTCGCGCACGTGCAGGCGGGCGGCGGCACGGTCGCCGACGCCAAGCCCGACTACGAGTACGAGGAGTCGCGCGCCAAGGCCCGTGGTGTGGTGCGGGCGATCGAGCTCGCCGCCCGCCAGGAGGCGTGGCCGTGAGGGTCTTGATGGTCGACAACTACGACTCCTTCACCTACAACCTCGTCCAGTACCTGGGGGAGCTGGGGGCCGAGCCCGTCGCGGTGCGCAACGACGCCGCCGAGGTCGACGCACTGTTGGCAGGCGGCTTCGACCGCGTGGTCGTCTCGCCCGGCCCGTGCACGCCCAACGAGGCCGGCATGTCGGTCGAGGTCATGCGGCGCTTCCCGGAGGCGGGGGTGCCCGCGCTGGGCGTCTGCCTCGGCCACCAGTCGCTCGTGCAGGCGTTCGGCGGTCGTGTCGTGCGGCACGTCCCGGTGCACGGCAAGGCGACGGTGATCGAGCACGACGGGAGCGGGCTGTTCGCGGGCCTTCCGCAGCCGCTGACCGTCGGCCGCTACCACTCGCTGATCGCCGACCCCGAGCTGCCCGAGGCGCTCGAGGTCACCGCCCGCGGCGACGGCGTGGTGATGGCGGTCCGTCACCGCGAGCTGCCCGCCGCCGGCGTCCAGTTCCACCCGGAATCCGTGCTCACCCCCGACGGCAAGCGTCTGCTGGAGAACTTCCTTGGCGATCCTCACTGAGGCGATCGACGCGCTGGCCTCGCGGCGCGACCTCACCTCCGAGCAGACCGCGGCCGTGCTGGCCGAGATCATGGAGGGCAACGCGTCCGAGGTGCAGACGGCGGCCGTGCTGATCGCGCTGCGCACGAAGGGGGAGACGGTCGACGAGCTGGTCGGCCTGGCGACGACGATGCGGCGGCTCGCCACGCCGGTGCGCACCGGCCGCGACGACCTGATCGACACCGCGGGCACGGGCGGCGGCCGCCCGACCTTCAACGTCTCGACCACCGCGGCGCTGATCGCGGCGGGTGCTGGCTGCGCGGTCGCCAAGCACGGCAACCGCTCGGCCACCGGCCTGTCAGGCTCGGCCGACCTGCTGGAGGCGCTCGGCGTGCGGATCGACCTCGATCCCGAGGCCGTCGCCCGCTGCATCGACGAGGCCGGCTTCGGCTTCATGTTCGCGCCCGCGCACCACGGCGCGACGCGGTTCGTGGTGCCGGTGCGCAAGGAGCTGGCCGTGCGCACGATCTTCAACTTCCTGGGGCCGCTGACCAACCCGGCTGGCGCCGCGCGCCAGGTGATCGGGGTTTCCGACGCCGCGTTCCTGGACACGATCGCAGGGGCGCTGGCGAAGCTTGGCGCGCAGAAAGCGCTGGTAGTGTCCAGCAACGACGGTCTAGACGAGATGAGCACCTCGGGCACAACGCGCGTCGTGGAGGTCGACGGGCCGCAGCTTCACTCCTACGAGGTCTCTCCCGAGTCCGTCGGGCTGCCGCGCGCGCGGCTCGACGAGCTGGCCGGCGGCACGCCCGAGGCCAACGCCGAGACCACGCGGCGCATCTTCGCCGGCGAGCCCGGCCCGCGGCGCGACCTCGCGGTCCTCAACGCCGGCGCGGCGATCTACGTCGCCGGCAGGGTGGACACGCTCGAGGCCGGCGTGCGCGAGGCGGAGGCGGCGGTCGACGACGGGCGCGCCGCGGCGAGCCTCGACCGGCTGGTGTCGATGACGGGGGAGCTTGCGCCCGTATGAGCGTGCTCGAGCGGATCGTGGAGGACACGCGCGACGAGGTGGGACGGCGCCGCGAGGCGGTCCCGCTCGCCCGGCTCGAGGCCGCCGTGGAGGAGCGTCCCGAAGGCCGGCCGTTCTCCGAGGCGCTGCTGCGCCCCGGCATCTCGCTGATCGCCGAATACAAGCGGCGCTCGCCGTCGGCGGGCAGCATCCGTGAGAGCGCCACGGTCGAGGAGATCGTGTCCGCATACGAGCGCGGCGGGGCCACCGCGCTCTCGATCCTCACCGAGCCGTTCCACTTCGGCGGCTCGCTCGACGACCTGCGCGCCGCGCGCTCGATCACGGAGCTGCCCGTGCTGCGCAAGGACTTCATCGTCGACCCCTACCAGCTCTACGAGTCGGCGGCCGCGGGGGCGGACGCGATCCTGCTGATCGTCGCCGCCCTGCATCCCGACGACCTCTACGACCTGCTGCGCGAGGCGCGCGCGCTCGACCTCGACGCGCTCGTCGAGGTGCACGACGAGCGCGAGCTCGAGGTCGCGCTCGACGTGGAGGCCGACGTGCTCGGGATCAACAACCGCGACCTCGGCGACTTCTCGGTCGACATCGAGCGCACCTACGAGTTGCTCTCCGACGTACCGGCCGGCAAGACCGTCGTCTCCGAGTCGGGCTTCTCGACGCGCGAGCAGCTCGACGACCTCGAGCGCGTGGGCGTCGACGCGGTGCTGATCGGCGAGCGGCTAATGCGCGCCGACGACGTCGAAGAGGCGGCCCGGCAGCTCACCGGCGGCGCGGACTACGACGTTTAGCCTGTCCTAACGCTGCGGAGCGACCCTGGGTCGCGCATGAATCGCACGCAGCTCGCAGTGCCTGTGGTTGCGGCCCTGCTGGGCGGCGCGGTGACCGCTGGGGTGATCGCCGCCGGCGGCAGCGGGACGGGTGCGATCGCCCGCCAGCAGGGGCTGGTCGACCTCGGCGAGGGCGACGCGATGACCTCGACCGAGATCTACGACCAGGCCGCGCCGGGCGTCGTCCACGTGAGCGCGCACACCGTGCAGCCCGGCGCAGCCGCGTTCTCTTCGGAGAGCGGCGGCGAGCTCACGATCTCGACGGGGTCGGGCTTCGTGCTCGACGAGGACGGCCGCGTCCTGACCAACGCCCATGTCGTGAGCGGCGTCACCGACGTGCAGGTCACTTTCGAGGACGGCCTCCACGCGTCCGCCCGGGTCGTCGGCAAGGACGAGGGCACGGACCTGGCCGTGCTGCAGGTCCCGACCGAGGGCCTCGACCTGCGACCGCTCGAGCTCGGCGACTCGTCGGCGATCGTGCCGGGCGACCAGGTCGTCGCCGTCAGCAACCCGACCGGGTTCCGCGCCGCCGCCGGCACCGGGCGCGTGTCCGCGACCGGCCGCCGCATCGAGGCGCCGGGTGGCTACCTGATCGACGATGTCCTGCAGACCGACGCGGCGATCGAGCCTGCCAGCTCCGGCGGCCCGCTGCTCGGCCCGGACGGCCGCGTGGTCGGCATCGTCTCCCGGCTCGGCTCCGGGCCGCAGTTCGCGATCCCGTCCAACGTCGCCCGCGACGTGCTCGCCGACCTCGAGGAGGGCCACAAGGTCATCCGGCCCTATCTCGGCATGCGCGGACGTACCGTGGAGGGCGGCGTCGTGCTCCACCGCATCGATCCGGGCAGCCCCGCCGACGCGGCCGGTCTCCACGAGGGAGACGTGGTCGAGACCGTCGACGGCCGCCGCATGACCGCCTCCGTCGACCTGCTCGCCGAGGTCGAGAAGCGCGATCCGGGCGACACCATGGAGCTCAGCGTGCTCCGAGACGGCGCGCAGGGAGAGGTCACGGTGCGGCTCTCCGAGCGGCCCGCCACCCTGCCCGCCGGGCGGTGACCTGGGCGCGGCGTTACGCCCGGCCAACGTCAACTGCGGCTGGGTAGGGAGGGTGGGGACGTCAGGTTTTCGACACTCCACTTTCGCGTGGGGTTGCAAACAGTCGCATAGCGACCATTTCCAGACCCACCACTTTCCTGACCGGCTGAAACTGCAACGAAACTCCCCGCGAAGTGCCACGACACTCCGCACCCTCCCCTCAATGCCGAAGTTCGTCCCGGCACGGCGAGCCGCGATGATCTCCGCGCATGCGCGCCGTGACCGCCTTGTGCTCCGCCGCCGCGCTCACCGCTACGGGCTGCAGCGGCGATGACACGCGACCGCGCTCGCGCGCCCCGGCGCCGACGCCCGCATCGACGGCGACCGCCACGCCCACGCCCGAGCCGACGACGCGCCTGACGATCTCGGTCTCCGGCGACCTGTTGCCGCACCTGCCGGTCGTCGCCCGCGCCCGCACCGGCGACGGCTACGACTTCGCGCCGCTCCTGCGCGACCTGCGTCCGCTCGTCCGCCGCGCTGACCTCGCGTTCTGCCACGTCGAGACGCCGCTCCAATCCGGCGCGCCTCGGGGCTACCCGCGCTTCCGGACGCCGCCCGCGCTCGCGCACGCGATCCGGCGGACGGGCTGGGACGCGTGCAGTACCGCCTCCAACCACACGCTCGACCAGGGCGTGGGCGGCGTGCGCAGCACGATCCGGGCGCTGAACCGCGCCAAGGTCGCGCACACGGGGTCGGCGGTGACCCGGCGCGGGAGCCGGCGGATCCTGCTGCTGAAGCGACGCGGGGTCACCGTCGCGTTCCTCTCGTACACGCAGCACACCAACGGGCTGCCCGTCCCGCACCCGTGGTCGGTCAACCTCGCCTCGCCGCGCCGCATCCTCGACGACGCCCGGCGCGCCCGCCGCAAGGGCGCCGACGCCGTGATCGTGAACCTGCACTGGGGCACGGAGTACCGCCACAGCCCGGACGCCTACCAGCAGCGCCTGGCCCGCCGCCTCACGCGCGGCCGGGCGATCACCGCGGTCGTCGGCCAGCACGCGCACGTGGTGCAGCCGATCCGCCGGGTCAACGGCCGCTGGACCGTGTTCGGCACCGGCAACCTGCTCTCCAACCAGTCGGCCGCCTGCTGCGCCGCCGCCACCCAGGACGGCATGGTCGTGACGCTGCGGCTGCGGGTGCGCGCCGGCCGGGCGCGGGTGGAGAAGGTCCGCTACGCGCCCACCTACGTCCGCCACCCGGACATGCGGGTGATCCGGGTGCGGCGCGGGACGCCGTCGTGGGCGCGCACCGTCGGCGTCGTCGGCCGCCGCAAGGGCCTGCGCCCGGCGCGGCGCTGAGTACGCTGCAAGGCGCGATGACGCGCGTCAAGTTCTGCGGGATCACCCGCCCCGAGGACGCGGAGCTGGCGGCGTCCCTGGACGCCTGGGCGATCGGCTTCATCCTCTGGCCGGGCTCCAAGCGAGCCGCCGACCCGGCGGTGGCTGCGGGTATCGCACGCGTCATGCGCCGCCGGCTCGAGCTCGTGGGGGTGTTCGTGAACCCGACGCTCGACGAGGTCGCCCGGATGGTCGAGGGCATCGGCCTGACCCACGTGCAGCTGCACGGCGACGAGGGCCCCGCGTTCTGCAGCGCGGTCGCCCAGCGGACCGGCGCGCACGTCATCAAGGCCCTGCGCGTCGGCTCCGGCGCCGACATTCGCGACGCCGAGCGCTTCCACACCGATTACCACCTGCTCGACACCGCCGCCGGGACCGCCCGCGGCGGCACCGGGCGCACCTGGGACTGGCGCCTGGCCTCGCAGCGGCGCTCGCCTGTGCCGCTCCTGCTCTCCGGTGGGCTGACGCCCGAGAACGTCGCCGACGCGATCGCCGCCGTGCGCCCCTGGGGCGTCGACGTCTCCTCCGGCGTCGAGGTCTCACCGGGCGTCAAGGACGCCGCGAAGATGGAGGCGTTCGCGGCCGCCGTCCACGCCGGGGTGCCCACGTGAGCGCCCCAGCCGTCGAGCATCGCTTCGGCCCCTACGGCGGCCAGTACGTCCCCGAGACGCTGATGCCGGCGCTCGCCGAGCTCGAGGCCGCCTGGGTCGCCGCGCGCGCCGACGCGGGCTTCCGCGCCGAGCTGGCGACGCTCCTGCGCGACTTCGCAGGCCGCCCGACGCCGCTCTACCACGCCGCACGACTGTCGGAGCTGGCCGGCCACGCGATCTACCTCAAGCGCGAGGACCTGCTGCACACCGGCGCGCACAAGATCAACAACGCGCTCGGCCAGACGCTGCTGGCCAAGCGGATGGGCAAGACCCGCATCATCGCCGAGACCGGGGCCGGCCAGCACGGCGTCGCCACCGCGACGGCGTGCGCGCTGCTCGGCCTCGAGTGCATCGTCTACATGGGCACCGAGGACATGCGCCGCCAGCGGCCCAACGTGCAGCGCATGGGCCTCCTGGGCGCCACCGTGGCGCCCGTCGACGCCGGCGCGCGCACACTCAAGGAGGCGGTGTCGGCGGCGATCCGCGACTGGGTCGCCAACGTCGGGGCCACGCACTACGTGATCGGTTCGTGCGTCGGTCCCGCGCCGTTCCCGGCGCTCGTGCGCGACCTCCAGCGCGTGATCGGCGACGAGGCGCGCGCGCAGATCCTCGAGGCCGCCGGCCGGCTGCCCGACCGCGTGATCGCGTGCGTGGGCGGCGGCTCGAACGCGATCGGCACGTTCGTCCCGTTCGTCGACGACGGCGGCGTCGCGCTGATCGGCGTCGAGGCTGCCGGCGACGGGATCGAGACCGGCCGCCACGGCGCGCCGCTCACCATCGGCGGTCGCGGCGGCGTGCTGCACGGCGCGTACTCGGCGATCATGCAGGACGAGGACGGCCAGATCCTCGAGGCACACTCGATCTCGGCAGGGCTCGACTACCCCGGCACCGGACCCGAGCACGCCCACCTGCGCGACAGCGGCCGCGCGCGCTACGTCGCGGTGACCGACGACGAGGCGCTCGCCACGCTGCAGCGCGTCTGCGAGCTGGAGGGCATCATCCCGGCGCTCGAGTCCTCGCACGCGGTCGCGTGGGCGCTCGCGGACGACCCCGGGCCGGACACGCTCGACCTGATCTGCCTCTCCGGCCGCGGGGACAAGGACCTCGCCGAAGTCCTCCCGAAGCTTGGCCTCGACGACTGATACTGGGGTGGCCCGCATCGCGGCGGCCTTCGCCGCCGCGCCCGGGCGCGCAGCGCTGATGCCGTACCTGATGGGCGGGTTCCCGGACGTCGACGGCTCGGTGGCCATCGGCGAGGCGTATGCCGACGGCGGGGCCGACCTTGTGGAGCTCGGCGTCCCCTTCTCGGACCCGCTCGCCGACGGCCCGGTGATCCACGCGGCGGGCACGCGGGCGCTGCGCGCGGGCGCCAGCCTGCACGGCATCTTGCACGCCGCGGCCCGCATCGCCGAGCGCGTGCCGGTCGTGCTCATGTGCTACGCGAACCCGCTGCTGGCGCGCGGCGTGGAGCGCTTCGCCGGCGAGCTCGCAGCCGCCGGGGTGAGCGGGCTGATCGTCCCCGACCTGCCGCTCGAGGAGGCCGACGGCGTGCGCGAGGCGTGCGACGCCGCCGGGCTCGCGCTCGTGCCGCTGATCGCTCCCACGACGCCCGACGAGCGGCTGCAGGCGATCGCGCCGCGGGCACGCGGGTTCATCTACACCGTGTCGGTCACCGGCACGACCGGCGAGCGCGCGGGCGTCGACGCGTCGCTCGCCGGCGTTCTCGCGCGCGCCAAGGCGCACAGCCCCGTGCCGCTCGCGGTCGGCTTCGGGATCTCCACGCCCGAGCACGCCGCCGCCGCGGCGGCCGCCGGCGCCGACGGCGTGATCGTGGGCTCGCGGCTCGTGCGCGCCGCGACCGAGGCGGTCGACGCGGGAGCCGACCCCGCGCACGCCGTGCACGAGCTGGTCGCGGCGCTCGCCGCCGGGCTGCGGCCCTAGGGGTGCCCAACGGGACATCGCTCCACACGGAATGGCACGTTGGGCGGGCCCCCGTGCATAATCCTCCCGGCATGGGCGTCCTTCTCACCCTGATCGCCGGCCTCGTCGTCTGGATCGTGCTGTGGGCGATCGGCGCAAAGTCGTTCGACGCGTTCTTGATCACCGGGCTCATGCTCGTGCTCGCGGCCGCCGGGCACCTGCTCGCGCCGTACCTCCCGGGGAGCCGCCGGGGAAGCTGACGCGCGCACCGGCGGGTTCGCCACGAAGGCGCAATCTGCCGTGCGTGCTGCCATTCTGTTGCGCAGGTCGAAAGGGCGTGCATACACTGCCGCCCCAAATCAATCCCTTAGAGGAGGGGTTCCTTGAATTCACGCTGGTTGGCAGCGACAGGCTGCCTCGTTGGCGCGCTCGCCCTCGGGGTCGGCGCGTGCGGCGGCGACGATGACGAAGGTGACACCGGCGGGGGCGGCGAGGGCGGCGGCAAGACGCTCACCGTCTATTCCTCGCTTCCGCTGCAGGGCGCTTCTCGCCCGCAGACGACGGCGCTGGTAAACGGCGTAAAGCTCGCGCTCGAGCAGGCGGGCGGCAAGGCCGGCGAGTTCACGGTCAAGTACCAGTCGCTCGACGACTCGACCGCACAGGCCGGCTCCTGGACACCTGAGGCCACGCAGGCGAACGCCCGCAAGGTCGCACAGGACGACACGGCCGCCGTCTACATCGGCGAGTTCAACTCGGGCGCCTCGGCGGTCTCGATCCCGATCCTCAACGAGGCGGGCGTGCCGCAGATCAGCCCCGCGAACACCGCGGTGGGCCTGACCTCCGACGAGCCGGGCGCGAACCCCGGTGAGCCGGACAAGTACTACCCGTCAGGCACGCGGAACTACGCCCGGATCGTCCCCAAGGACACCATCCAGGCAGCCGCCCTGGCGACGGTCATGAAGGAGGACGGTTGCACGAACGTCCAGCTGACCAACGACAAGGAGGTCTACGGCGCGGGCCTGGCCACGAACATCGAGAGCGCGGCCGAGGCTCAGGGCCTGACAATCATCTCGAACGAGGCGATCGATAAGAACCAGCCGAACTACCGCGCGCTGGCCTCCAAGGCCAACGGCGCCGGCGCCGACTGCTTCATCTACTCCGGCATCACGGCGAACAACGCCGTCCAGCTCTACAAGGACTTCTCGGCCGCCATCCCGGACGCGAAGCTCTACGGGCCTGACGGCGTGGCCGAGTCGGGCTTCGCCGACCCGAAGGAGGGTGGCATCCCGGCCGACGTCGCGGCCAAGATCAAGTTGACCGTCGCGACGCTCGATCCGAAGTCCTACCCGCCCGAGGGCCAGGAGTTCTTCACCCAGTTCGAGGAGAAGTACAACGAGCCCAACCCGGACCCGTACTCGATCTACGGGTACGAGGCCATGCGCCTGGCGCTCGACGCGATCGAGCGCTCGGGCACGGGTGACAAGGCCGACATCGTCGCGGCACTCTTCGATACGAAGGACCGCGAGAGCGTGCTCGGCACGTACTCGATCGACGAGAACGGCGACACGACGCTGACGGACTACGGCGTCTACACGGTCGACGGCGGCGAGCTGGCCTTCGACACCACGGTCAAGGCCGAGGGCGGCTCCTAGAACATCGCGTCTGCCGGGGGTGGGAGAAACTTCCCGCCCCCGGCGTCGCATTTCTGGAAGAGTCTGATCTAGACATGGAAGCCGCAAGCGTTCCTGCCGGGCGCCCAGCCGCCCCGGGTCAAGCAGTGCGCGACGCCGTATCGAAGTACGGCCTGATCGTGATCCTGCTGATCCTGCCGGTCTACTACGCGATCAGCGACCTCCTCTCCGAGGACGACAACCTCTCCCGCTTCGGGAACAACCTGGTCGACGGCCTCTCCAACGGCGCCATCTGGGCGCTGGTGGCGATCGGCTACACGCTCGTCTACGGCATCGTCGAGCTGATCAACTTCGCCCACGGCGAGGTGTTCATGATCGGCTCGTTCGCCACGGCCGGGTTCTTCGGCTTCATCGGGCTCACGCAGGACACCTCGGCGGTCCTGCTCTTCTTCGGCCTGTTCGTGACCCTGTTCGTCGCGATGGCCGCCTCGGGCGTGCTCAACGTGATGATCGAGAGGGTCGCGTACCGGCCATTGCGCAACGCGCCCAAGCTCGCCCCGCTGATCACCGCGGTCGGCATGTCGTTCATCCTCCAGAACGTCGGCCTGCTGTGGCTCGGCGGCTCCCCGGAGGGCATCCCGGATCTCATCCGCTCGCAGGAGGAGCTCGTCGACATCGGCGGCGTCAGCATCACGCGCGGCGACGTGCTCGCGATCGCGGTCACGATCCCGCTGCTGCTGGTGATGACCGCCTTCATCGCCCGCAGCCGGCTCGGCAAGGCCATGCGCGCCACCGCGCAGGATCCCGAGGCCGCCCGCCTGATGGGTATCAACGTCGACACGACGATCTCGCTGACGTTCCTGATCGGCGGCATCCTGGCCGGCTCGGCGGGCCTCATCTACGCGCTCTACCAGACGACGATCTGGTACTTCCAGGGCTTCACCGCCGGGCTCGTGGCCTTCACGGCCGCGGTCATGGGCGGCATCGGCAACCTCAAGGGCGCCGTCCTCGGGGGGTTCATCATCGGCTTCATCCAGCAGCTCTCTGACAACCGCATCGATCCCGCGTGGACGAACGCGATCGTGTTCGTGTATCTGATCCTGATCATGGTCTTCAAACCGTCCGGCCTGCTGGGCGAGCAGACGAGGGACGCAGGATGAGCGCTCCCGCGGACAGCGCGCCGACCCCGCCCGCCGACGAGCCCAAGCGCCGCGGACGCTCGCTCGGCGAGATGCCGCCGCTGGTGGAGAAGCTCGTCGTCCCCGTCGTGTTCCTCCTGCTCGCAGCGCTGCTGCCGTTCGGCTTCGACAGCGGCAGCAGCTTCATCGGCACGTGCGTGCTGGCGCTCGCCTACACGGTGATGGCGCTCGGGCTGAACATCATCGTCGGCTTCGCCGGGCTGCTCGACCTCGGCTACGTGGCGTTCTTCGCGATCGGCGCGTACACGATGGGCTGGCTCGGCTCGGGCTTCTTCTCCCAGGTCAACAACGAAGAGGGCTGGCACATCGCCGTGTCGGGCTTCGCCGCCAACCTGCCCGGCATCCACGTCAACTTCCTGATCGTGATCGTCGTGGCGATCATCTTCACCACGATCGCGGGCATGTTCATCGGCCTCCCCACGCTGCGGCTGCGCGGCGACTACATCGCGATCGTGACGCTCGCCTTCGGCGAGATCATCGGCCGCTCGGCGGTCAACGGCGACGAGATCATCCTCGCGGACATCCCGATCGTCGGCGGCGCACTGGAGAACGTCTTCGGCCCCGACCAGCCGATCACGGCGGGCCGGCAGGGCATCACGCCGGTGGACAAGATCGACCTGCCGTTCGTCGAGGCGTTCACCTCGCTCAACCTGCGACCGTGGTACTGGGTCGCGCTCGCGATGGTCGGCATCGTGCTGTTCGTGAACTTCCGCCTGCGCGACTCGCGCCTCGGCCGCGCCTGGGTGGCGCTGCGCGAGGACGAGGTGGCCGCGGTGTCGATGGGCGTGCCGGCCGTCAAGACCAAGCTGCTGGCCTACGGCACGGGCGCGGCGTTCGGCGGCGTCTCGGGCGCGTTCCTGGGCTCCTTCAACAACACGGTCAACGCGGACCAGTTCCAGTTCTTCTTCTCGATCCTGATCCTCGGCATGGTGATCCTCGGCGGCCTCGGGTCGATCTGGGGCACGGTGCTCGGCGGCATCGTCCTCACGTTCATCAACTTCGAGCTCCTCCCGCGGCTCAACTCGGTGCCTTCCGACATCGGGCTCGACTTCGACCTGAGCGAGATCAACTTCGGGATCTACGGCTTCCTGCTGGTGATCATGATGATCATGCGGCCACAGGGCCTGCTGCCGGAGCGAAGGCGCAAGATGGAGCTGACCGAAGAGGCCGACACGACCGACGCAACCCTCTACACGGCACAGGCATGAGCGAGACAGCGACCAACGGAACGTTCGTCCTGCGGACGACCAACGTCACCAAGCAGTTCGGTGGCCTGACGGCGGTCAGCGACGTCACGTTCAACGTGCCGGAGCGCTCGATCGTCTCGATCATCGGCCCCAACGGCGCCGGCAAGACGACGTTCTTCAACATGCTCACCGGCTTCTACAAGCCGACCTTCGGCATGATCGAGTTCGACGGCAAGAACGTCACCGGCGGGCGCCCCGACGTGATCATGAAGGCGGGGATGGCGCGGACGTTCCAGAACATCCGCCTGTTCGCCACCATGACGGCGGTCGAGAACGCCATGGTCGGCCAGAACTCCCGCATGAAGGCCGGGCTGTTCGGCTCGATCATTCGCACGCCCGGGGTCCGCAAGGAGGAGAAGCGGGTCGACGAGAAGGCGCGCGAGGAGCTCTCCTACGTCGGCGTCGCGCCGCGGCATCACGACTGGCTCGCGATCAACCTCTCCTACGGCGAGCAGCGGCGAGTGGAGATCGCCCGCGCGCTGGCCTCCGATCCCAAGGTGCTGCTGCTCGACGAGCCGACGGCCGGGATGAATCCTCAGGAGTCCGAGCAGCTGACGCAGTTCATGCACAAGCTGCGCGACGAGCGCGGAGTCACGATCGTGCTGATCGAGCACGACATGAAGGTGGTCATGGGCGTGTCCGAGCACATCACCGTGCTCGACCACGGCGAGAAGATCGCCGAGGGCGAACCGACCGAGGTGCGCACCAACCCGCGGGTGATCGAGGCCTACCTCGGCAAGGCCGCGGCCGAAGAGGTCGCCGCCGAGGCTGCCGAGGCCGAGCGGAAGGAGAACCTCTGATGGCCTTCCTCGAGGTCGACGACATCCAGACCTTCTACGGCAACATCCAGGCGCTCAAGGGCGTCACGCTGACGGTGGAGGAGGGCGAGTGCGTGACGCTGATCGGCTCCAACGGGGCCGGCAAGTCGACCACGCTGCGCTCGATCTCCGGCCTCACGCCGCCGCGCACGGGATCGATCAAGCTCGCCGGCCAGGAGATCTCGCTGCTGCCGCCGCAGGAGATCGTGCGGCTCGGGATCTGCCAGTCGCCCGAGGGCCGCAAGTGCTTCCAGCGCATGACCGTGCGCGAGAACCTCGAGCTGGGCGCGTTCCTGCGCCGCGACAGCGGCGGGATCAAGGAGGACCTCGACCGCATCTACGACCTGTTCCCGCGGCTCAAGGAGCGCGAGGTGCAGAAGGCCGGGACGATGTCCGGCGGCGAGCAGCAGATGCTCGCGATCGGGCGCGCGCTGATGGGCCAGCCCAAGGTACTGCTGCTCGACGAGCCGTCGATGGGCATCGCCCCGATCCTGGTCGAGCGCATCTACGAGACCATCGGCGAGATCAACAAGCAGGGTATGACGATCCTCCTCGTCGAGCAGAGCGCGACGTTCGCGCTCAACGCCTCGCGCCGGGGCTACGTGCTCGAGACCGGCACCGTGGTGATGAGCGACGACTCGGAGAAGCTGAAGACCAACCCCGAAGTCCAGAAGGCATACCTCGGAACATGATCGCTCTCATCGGTGCCAACGCGCTGTGGCTGGTCTACATCTGGCTGCTCTCCGCCATCGTGGCGTCCTATCTCGCGGAGCGCAAGGGCTACAACGAGAAGCTCGGGCTGGCGTTCGGCCTGCTGCTCTCGATCCTCGGGCCGATCATCTGGCTCGCCTGGCCCGCGAAGCCCGAATCGAAGTGGAAGAAGCTCGGGGCGTTCGGGCGCGGCAAGGAGGCCGACGAGCGCCTCGCCGCCATCGAAAAGGCGGCGCATCACAGCTAGGTATCCCTGAGCGCCGAGCGCAGGGCCTCGTCGAGGTCCGCGTGCCGGTGCTTGTACCCGAGCTCGAGCGTGCGGCGGGGGACCGCGTTCTGGCCCTCGATCACGAGCTTGGCCATGCCGCCGTAGAGCGCCTTGATGGCGAGGCCGGGAACGGGGGCGAAGGCCGGGCGGTGCAGCGCGCGGCCGAGCGCCTTCGAGAACTCCTTGTTGGTGGCCGCTTTCGGGGCGGTGGCGTTGACGGCGCCGGTCCAGCGCTCGTCGTCGATCGCGGCGACGTAGATGCCGACGACATCCTCGACGTGGATCCACGGCATCGGCTGGTCGCCGCCGGCGACCGGGCCGCCGACGCCGAGCCGAAACGGGAGCAGCATCTTCTCGAGCGCCCCGCCCTGGCGGTCGAGGATGACGCCGGTGCGCACCCGCACGACGCGGACGCCGAGATCGGCGGCCTTCTCGGCCTCGCGCTCCCAGACGACGCAGATGTCGGCGAGCACGTCGTTCCCGGGAGGGGCGTCCTCGTCGACCGGGTCGGGCCGGTTGCCGTAGTAGCCGACGGCGGAGGACGAGATCAGCGCCGCGGGCCGCGGGTCGGCGGCCTGCATGCCCGCGACGAGGTTGCGCGTCCCGGTCTCGCGCGAGTCCTTGATGCGGCGCAGCGACTCGTCGGTCCAGCGCTGCGCGATGTCCTCGCCCGCGAGGTGCACGACCGCGTCGCGGCCCTGCAGCGCCTCGGCGGGAGCGGGGCCCGCCCCGGGGTCCCACTGGACGGCCTGCACGCGGTCCGACAGCGTGTCCCGCGCCTTCGCCGGGTCGCGCGTGAGGACGGTGAGCTGGTCGCCGCGCTCGAGCAGGCGGGCGACGAGGAGGGAGCCGATGCGCCCGGTGGCGCCGGTGAGGGTGATCGTCTTCACAGCTTGAGTACGCCTGGGAGCTACGAGCGGATCGCGCCGAACTCCTGGGTGTCGCCGCGCGCGTAGCCGATGCTGCCGGGGTCGGCGACGGCGGAGCCCTCGCGCTTGGCCTGCTCGGCGACGGCCTGCGCGACGGCGGCGGGCACGTCGCGGTTGAAGGGGGAGGGGATGATGTGGTCCTCGCGCAGCTCGTTCTCCGGCACGACGGCGGCGATGCCGCGGGCCGCGGCCATCTTCATGTCCTCGGTGATCTCGCGCGCGCGGACGTCGAGCGCGCCGCGGAAGATGCCCGGGAAGCACAGCACGTTGTTGATCTGGTTCGGGTAGTCCGAGCGGCCGGTGGCGATGATGCGCGCGTACGGCTCGGCCTCCTCGGGCGTGACCTCGGGGTTGGGGTTGGCCATCGCGAAGACCATCGCGTCGTCGGCCATCCGGCCGAGCGCGTCGGGCGGCATCACGCGCGCGCCGGAGAGCCCGACGAAGAGGTCGGCGCCCTCGATCACGTCGGCGGGGCCGCCCTGGCGCCGCTCCTCGTTGGTGGACTGTGCGAACCAGCGCTTGATGGCCGGCATCGAGCCGTCCTGGTAGTCGGCGCGCTCGGTCGAGAGCGCGCCGCGCGAGTCGCAGCCGATGATGTGGCGGGCGCCGGCTGCCAGCAGGATCTTGGCCACCGCGATGCCGGCGGCGCCGAGGCCGACGACGAGCACGTCGAGGTCCTCGATCCGCTTGCCGGTCAGCTTCAGCGCGTTGTAGAGGGCCGCCAGGACGACCACGGCGGTGCCGTGCTGGTCGTCGTGGAAGACCGGGATGTCGAGCTCGGCCTTCAGGCGCTCCTCGATCTCGAAGCAGCGGGGCGCGCTGATGTCCTCGAGGTTGATGCCGCCGAAGGTGGGGGCTACCGCCCTGACGATCGCGACGATCTCGTCCGGGACCTGGGTGCTCAGGCACAGCGGGAAGGCGTCGACGCCGCCGAACTCCTTGAACAGCATCGCCTTGCCCTCCATCACGGGCATCGCCGCCTCGGGGCCGATGTCGCCCAGCCCGAGCACCGCGCTGCCGTCGGACACGACCGCCACGGTGTTGCGCTTGATCGTGTACTGGAAGGCCTTGTCGCGGTCCTCGGCGATCGCCGTGCAGACCCGGGCGACGCCCGGCGTGTAGGCCATCGAGAGGTCGTCGCGGGTGCGCAGCGGGTGCTTGTTGCGCTGCTCGATCTTGCCGCCGACGTGCATCAGGAAGGTGCGGTCGGTGGTGTCGACGACCTCGGCGCCGTCGACCGCGTCCACGGCCGCCGCGATCTCGCTCGCATGGTCGGTGCCGGCGGCGTCGACCGTCATGTCGCGCAGCGTGTGCTCGTCCTCGATGCCGATCAGGTCGACCGAGCCGATCGTCCCGCCGGCCTCGCCGATGGCCGTCGCCACGCGGCCGAGCATGCCCGGGCGGTGGTGGATCCGCACCCGCATCACGAACGAGAACTGTGCGGAGGTGCTCGCCATCGCCGGCCGGGATGCTACCGGCCGCCGTCAGTCAGCCGAAGATCCGCTGCGCGTTGCCTCGCATGAGCTGCGGGACGAGCTCCAGTGCGCCGTCGGCGGACAGCCAGCCTTCGCGGACGAGGCCGTCGAGGGCGGTTGCCAGGCCGCGGCGGGCGAGCGCGGCGTGGCCGACGACAGACTCGACGACCATCGAGTCGCCGCCGAAGCAGAGCAGCTTGTTGGCGGGCACCGTTGCCAGGAAGCGCTGCACGAAGTCGGTCGTCGAGCGAGGCGCGAGCGACCAGGCCCAGCACAGATCCACGACGACGTTCGGCATGTGCTTGGCGACCGACAGCAGCTGCTCTTGCTGCGGCCACGCTGCGTGCATCAGGACGAACCTCGTGCGCGGGTGCGCCTGGACGAGCGGAATGACGTCGGACACGTGGCCCGGCACCCAGCGCAGCTCCGGTCGGGAGGTGCCGGCGAGGTGGCCGAGGTGCAGCTTGAACGGCAGGCCGTGTCGGGTCGCGAGCTCGACGCATCGCTCGACGAGGAAGTCTTCGACGCGTCGCCGATCGTCGTCGTCCGCGTCTCCGCGTCGCAGGCGGGCAAAGGCACGGTCCGGTGGGGAGTCCGGCGCGGACACGGCGAGCGGTCGGAAGTACGCCCACGCGAGCTTCACGGCGACGGCGCGCCGCGCAAAGCGCTCGAAGCACCACTCGATGACGTCGAGGTAGTCGTCGAGACCGGCGACCTCGATGCCGCTCGCGCGCTCAGGCGCCGCGGCGGTGCCGGCGACGAGCGGGTAGAGCGAGATGTCCTGCTCGAGCAGCTCGGGCTGTTCGGTCTCGCAGAACGGGTCGTCCTCCAACGAGTTCACCTGGCACCGCTCGACGCCGGCCTCGGCCAGCACGCGCGCGTACCAGCCCGGAGCGCGCAGCGCCCGGCAGGCGGCATCGATCGTCTCGCAGGTCTCGCGAGCCAGCCGGAGTCCGAAGAGGCGCTCGGTGGTCACGTCGACGGCGCGGAGGTAGCCGGTGTTGCGCGCGGCGGCCAACGAGCGTTCGACAGCGTCCCACTTGGCGAGCGGCTCGCCGTCGCCCCAGATGAAGCCGTGAGCGTCGCTCGCTGGTAGGCCTGCGCTCACGAGGTCGTCGACGGCGTAGTGACCAAGCAGTGCAGTCCAGTCCCCGGGGATGCAGATCTGGTCGTCCCAGACGTCGGTGAACACGTACGGGCCCGGCCCCAGGCGCCGCCGCTCCTCGACGAGGTGCTCGTGGGTGTCTATCCACGACGTGGCGTCGATCGCCTCGGCGAGGAGTGTCGATGCCATCCAATGATTTAATCACTTGGGCGCAGCGCAGCGAAGCGTCGACGCCGTGAACGCGAGGAAGAGGCCTGCGCGGCTAGTAGCCGAGCTTGGCCAGGCGCTCGGCCTCGGCCTGGCGCTTGGCCTCGCGCTCCGCGCGGCGCTCGTCCTCGCGGTCCTTGCGCTGGCCCTCGCTGTCCACGTGCACGATCCGCACCGAGGAGCGGAACGAGCCGTCGCGGCCGTGAGCCTCGAGCTCCTCGCGGCGGGCGGGCCGGCCGCGGTCACTGTCCCCGCGGTAGCCGCCGCCGCGGTTGCCGCCGCCACCGCCGCGGTTGTCGCCGCCGCCGCCCGGGCGGTCGGAGCGGCGCCCGCGGCCGCCGCCGCGGCCGCCTCGCCGGTCGTCGTCGCGCGTGCGCGGGTTGACGATCGCCTTGACGTCGCGGACCGGGGTGGCCGCGAGCCGGACCCAGGCGGTGAAGACGGGATCGCCGGCCTTGTGGCCCTGGGCGGCCTCGGCGCACACCGAGGACCACTTCATCGTCTCGCCGTCGTCGCGCCGCTTGGGCTGGAGCGCCTCGCGGACGGCCTCGGCGCCGCCGACACGCTCGATCGCGGCCACCAGGCGCGCCTGCGCGCGGGCCGAGCGGCTCGGCGACGTTGCGGGCGCGGCCGCCGGCTGCGGGGCGGGGGCAGGGGCGGGCGCGGTCTCCTCGGCGGGCGCCTCGGCCGAAGGCTCATCCGCGGCGGGAGCCGGCTCGGGCTCGGGCTCGGCCGCCTCGACGGCGGCCTGCTCCTGCTTGCGCAGCTCGGTCAGCTTGGCGAAGAACGTGCGCCGGTGGCGCTCGGCAGCAGTCAGCCGCCGTCGGCGACGGGGCCGCTCGCCCTGCCCGCCGCGCGCGGGGGCCGGCGGAGTCGCGGCCGCGCCCTCGGCGGCCGGCGCGTCGGCCGCGGGAGCCTCGACCGCTGGCGGCGCCGCCGCAGCGGGCGGCGTCTCGGCGGGCGGCGTCTCCGCAGGTGGCGTTTCGGCCACGGGTGGCGTCTCGGCGGGTGGCGTCTCCGCGGGCGGCGTTTCGGCCGCGGGCGGCGTCTCCGCAGGTGGCGTTTCGGCCGCGGGCGCTGTCTCGGCGGGTGGCGTCTCCGCTACAGGCGCCGTTTCTGCCGGCGGCGCCTCAGGCGTAGCGGGCGCCGCTTCGGGGGCCTGCGGCGGGATTGCGTCGGCCGCGGGCGGGGCGGGATCGCCGTTGCCTTCGGCGGCCGTCGGCTCGTCGGGCGGTGGCGCGGGTTCCTGGTCCTGTGGGCGAGGCGTGTCCGTCATCGCGGCTGCCGCAGGGGCATGGACTCGCCAGCATAGCGGCGGACCCCGGGGTGCGGCCGCACGGGTCACACCTTGGCGACTAGCCTCTTCTGGTCATGCCGAGATCCAACGGAGACGCGCCCCGCGAGCTGTTCCTGATCGACGGGAACTCGCTCGCCTACCGCGCGTTCTTCGCGCTCCCGGAGTCGATCGCGACGTCCGACGGGCGACCCACGAACGCGATCTTCGGCTTCGCCTCGATGCTGGTGAAGATCCTCACGGACCATGGCGAGGTGCCGACCGTGGTGGTGTGGGACGCCGGCATGTCCGGCCGCAAGGAGCTGTCGGCCGATTACAAGGCGCAGCGCTCCAGCCGCCCCGACCTGCTCAAGCTCCAGTGGCCGCACCTGCGCCCGCTGGTCGAGGCGTTCGGCTACCGCAACATCTCCGTCGAGGGGTTCGAGGCCGACGACGTCATCGCCGCCCTCGTGGAGCAGGCGCGAGAGCGGGAGATCCCCGTGATGGTGGTCACCGGCGACCGCGACGCCTACCAGCTCGTCGGCGACGGCGTGCGGATCATGACCACCTCGCGCGGGATCACCGACACCAAGGTCTACGACCGCCAGGGCGTGATCGACCGCTACGGCATCCCGCCCGAGCTGATCCCCGACTTCATCGGCCTCAAAGGCGACACCAGCGACAACATCCCCGGCGTCCCGGGGATCGGCGACAAGACCGCGTCCGAGCTCCTCCAGCGCTTCGGCGACCTCGACACCGTGCTGCAGAGCGTCGACGAGATCTCCGGCGCCAAGCGCAAGCAGAACCTGGTCGAGCACGCCGACGCCGCTCGGCTCTCCAAGCAGCTGGCCACGATGGTGCGCGACGTCCCGATCGACCTCGACCTCGAGGCCGAGCTCAGCCGCGCGCCCGATCGCGCGAACCTGCGCACGGTCTTCCGCGAGTGGGAGCTGCGCGACCCGCTCAGGCGCCTGGAGGAGGCGCTGGCGGTCGCCGAGATGGAGGCAATCCCCCGCCCCGAGGCCGCCGAGGCGCGGACCGTGCCGGTGCGCAGCGACGCCACGCCCGCCGCCGTCGCCGCACTCGAGGGTGACGAGCTGATCCTGATCGCGGAGGCCCCGGAGGCGCCCGAGGGCGAGCTGCTCCCGCGCGAGCCGCGCTGGCGCTTCGGCGCCTATGCGGGCGGCCCGACCGCGCTGGCGGGCGAGGTCGACGACCCCGCAGAGCTGGTGCGCGCCGCCGGCGACCGGCCCGTGCTCGCGCACGACGCCAAGGCGCTCGGCGACGTCCCGGCGAACCTCGTCTTCGACACGCAGATCGGGGCCTACCTGCTCGACCCCGCGCGCCGCGGCTTCCCGCTCGACGAGCTGGCCGAGGAGCGCGGTCTGGCGGTGACGGCCGACGACGAGAACGCCGCTCGCGCGGTGCTCGTGCACGACCTCGCCGCGCTCCAGCGCGAGCAGCTGCGGGAGCGCGGCCTGACCGACCTGCTGACCGACATCGAGCTGCCGCTCGTGCACGTCCTGCGCGAGACCGAGAAGGTCGGCATCAAGCTCGATACGCGGCGCCTGGAGGAGGCGGCGACTCGCATCCGGACCGACGCGCAGGAGCTCGAGCGCGAGATCTGGGACCTGGCGGGCGAGGAGTTCATGATCGGCTCGCCACAGCAGCTCGCCGAGGTGCTGTTCGTCAACCTCGGCCTTTCCCGCAAGCGCCGCGGCAAGACCGGCTTCAGCACCGACGCGCGGGTGCTGCAGGCGATCCGCGACGAGCACGAGATCATCCCCAAGATCGAGCGCTGGCGGGAGCTGACGAAGCTCGTGCAGACCTACCTCGACGCGCTGCCGGCGTGGATCGGGGACGACGGCCGGCTGCACACGACGTTCCTGCAGACCAACGCCGCCACCGGCCGCCTGGCGTCGATCAACCCCAACCTGCAGAACATCCCGATCCGCACGGAGACCGGCCGTGTGATCCGCGAGTGCTTCGTGGCCGAGGCCGGCAACGTGCTCACGTCGGTCGACTACGAGCAGGTCGAGCTGCGCGTGCTCGCCCACATCGCCGACGAGCAGGTGCTGCGCGACATCTTCCTGCGCGGCGAGGACGTCCACACCGAGACGGCGTCGAAGGTGTTCGAGGTGCCGCCCGAGCAGCTCGACCACGGCATGCGCTCGAAGGCCAAGATGGTCAACTACGGGATCGTCTACGGGCTCAGCGCCTACGGGCTCGCCGACCGCCTGCAGATCCCGCAGGAGGAGGCGCAGGAGTTCATCGACCGCTACCTCGAGCGCTTCCCGGCCGTCGCGCAGTTCATGAAGGACGCGGTCGAGCAGGCCGAGCAGCACGGCTACGTATCGACGCTCTTCGGTCGCCGTCGGCAGATCCCCGAGATCCGCGCCCGAAACTGGCAGACGCGCAAGCTGGGGGAGCGGCTCGCGGTCAACTCCGTGATCCAGGGCACGGCCGCCGACATCATCAAGGTGGCGATGGTCCGCACGCACGACGCGCTCGCCGCCGAGGGCCTCCGGACGCGGGTGATCCTGCAGATCCACGACGAGCTGCTGGCCGAGGGGCCGGCCGAGGAGGCCGAGCGCGCCGCCGCGATCATCGCGCGCGAGATGGTGGCTGCCGCCGACCTCGACCCGCCGCTCGAGGTCGATGTCGGCAGCGGCCCGAACTGGCTGGCCGCCAAGTAGCTCGGCCCGGCCGACCCTCGGGGAGTCGGGCGTCTAGGATCGCGACGTCATGAAGCTGGAGAACGAGTTCACCGTCCCTGCGCCCCTCGATCGTGCCTGGCAGGTGCTGCTCGACCTCGAGAAGGTCGCGCCGTGCCTGCCCGGAGCCGCGATCGACGGCCGCGACGGGCGACGCGCACACGGGCACGATGACCGTCAAGATCGGGCCGATCACGGCGCGCTACAAGGGCACCGTGAAGATCGAGGAAGCCGACGAGCAGGCGCACCGCGCGGTCATGCGCGCCCATGCGCGCGACGCGCGCGGACAGGGGACGGCGGCGGCCACGATCACCTCGACGATGGAGGCCGGCGACGACGGCACGCGCGTCCGGGTCCAGACCGACATGCGCATCACCGGTCCGGCCGCGCAGTTCGGCCGCGGCGTGATGCAGGACGTGAGCGCCAAGATGATGGGCCGCTTCGCCGACTGCCTCGCGGGGCTGATGGGGGAGGAGGGCGCGCCCGCCGCCGACGCCGCGCCGGTCGAGAAGCCCGCCGCCGCGGCGAAGGCCGAGGACGCGGCCGCCAAGGAGCCCGCGCCTGCTGCGGCTGCTCCGGCGTCACCGCCGCCGCGGCCCACCGACGAGGTCCTCGACCTCGGCGAGGTGAGCCGCGACGCCGTGCTCAAGCGGGTCGCGCCCGTGGCCGCCGGGGCCGCGGCGCTGCTGCTGCTCCTGCTCTTGCGAAGGCGCCGCTGAGCACCGATACTTCGAGCATGCCGCGCCGGTCCTCGCGCATGCTCGCGACGCTCTCGGCGACGTTCTGGGTCCTCGTGCTGGCGGTCGTCGTGCTGTTCGCATTCTTCGTCGCGCTCGGAGCCTTCTCGCCGGGCGAGGTGGTCGGCCTCACGATCGGTGTCGCGCTCCTCGCCCTGCTGTGGATGGCCCACGCGGTGTGGGACTCGCGGCACCGCGACCCGCACGATCCGGCGATGGTCCGCGCCCGCGAGCGCCGCGGCTTCTGAGCTCCGCTGGATAACGTGCCGGGGATGGCCGTACGCGCAGCCACCACACGCTTCTGGCACCCGTTCGCCGACATGGGCGCCGTCAGCCGCGAGGAGCTGCTGATCGTCCGCGGCGAGGGCGTCCACGTCTTCGACGCCGAGGGCAACCGCTATCTCGACGCCACCGCCAGCCTGTGGTACGCCAACATCGGCCACGGCCGCGAGGAGGTCGCGGACGCCGTCGCCGAGCAGATCCGCACGCTCGAGGCGTACTCCACGTTCGGCGAGTTCGGCAACGAGCCCGCCAACCGCCTGAGCGAGCGCCTGGCCGCCGAGGCGCCGATGGCCGACGCGCGGGTGTTCCTGGCCTCGGGCGGCGGCGACGCGGTCGACACCGCGGCGAAGATCGCCCGCCGCCACTGGGTGCTGCGCGGGCAGCCGGAACGGGTCCACCTCATCTCCCGCACCCAGGGCTACCACGGGACGCACGGCTTCGGCACGAGCATCGGCGGGATCGAGGCCAACGTGACCAACTGGGGCCCGCTGGTCCCGCACGTCTCCGCGGTCCCGTTCGACTCGCTGGCCGCGCTCGAGGCCGAGATCCTGCGCGTCGGGCCCGAGCGCGTCGCCGCCTTCTTCTGCGAGCCCGTGCTCGGCGCCGGCGGCGTGCACCAACCGCCCGACGGCTACATCGAGGGCGTCGCCGACCTGTGCGCCGAGCACGGCGTGCTGCTCGTCGTCGACAGCGTGATCTGCGGGTTCGGTCGGCTCGGCACGTGGTTCGGGATCGAGCGCTGGGAGGACGTGCGGCCGGACCTGATCACGTTCGCCAAGGGCGTCACCTCCGGGTACCTGCCGCTGGGTGGGGTGATCGCCTCGGGCGAGGTGGCGGCGCCGTTCTTCGACGAGCCGGGCGGCCCGATGCTCCGGCACGGCGCGACGTACGCCGGCCACCCGACGTGCTGCGCGGCGGCGCTCGCCGTGCTCGACATCTACGACCGCGAGGACCTGATCCCGCGCGGGCGCGAGCTCGAGCGCCCGCTCGCGGACGCGCTCGCGCCGCTGGCGTCGCACCCGGCCGTGGCCGAGGTCCGCAGCGGCCTCGGGCTGCTGGCGGCGGTGCAGCTCGCCGATCCCGCGGCGGCCCCGGCGGTTGCGGCGGGCGCCCGCGACGCCGGCGTGATCGTCCGCCCGCTGTTCGGGGCGCTCGCGATGTCGCCGCCGCTGGTGATCGAGCACGAGCACCTCGAGCAGATCGCCGACGGCCTGCGGGCCGGGCTGGACCGGGTCGCATGAGCTACGTGCCCGAACTGCGCGACGGCCCGCCGTGGGTCATGGAGGAGATGGTCGCGGCGCAGCCCGCGCTCGCGCGCGAGGTACTCGACTCGCCGCCCGCCGCGGTCGCGGAGCTGGCGGCCGCGATCCGGGACACGTCCGGCCCCGTGACCGTCGTGGGGTGTGGCACCTCCGAGCACGGAGCGATGGCCGTCGCGGCGCAGCTCGACCGTGCGCTCGACGGCGGCTGGCCGCCGCGGGTGATCGCGCGGCAGTCGCTCGACGCCGCTGAGCGCCCGCAGCGAGGTGGGGTCTGCATCGGGATCTCGCATGACGGCGGGACCCGGGCGACCCAGCTCGCCCTCGAGGCGGCCGCTGGGGGCGGCGCGAAGACGGCGCTGGTCACGGCGGTCCAGGATGCGCCGGTGGACCACGTGCTGACGACGCCGGTGCACGACGACTCGTGGTGCCACACGGTGGGGTATGTGTCGCCGGTCCTCGTGGGGGCGGCGTTGGCGCGGGAACTGCGCATTGAGGGAGTGTCCGGGGCGGGGGCGGCCGAATTGCTCGACGCTTCGGTGGACGTCACGCTCCCGGACGTCGCGCGAGTGCGTCATCGCCGGCGCGGGGCTCGACGTGATCACTGCGCGCGAGACGGCCCTGAAGATCGCCGAGGGCGCCCGGATTCCCTCGGTCGCGTTCCAGCTCGAGACGCTCCTACACGGGCACCTGGCCGGAGAGGACGAGTCGACCGCTGCGGTGATCGTCCAGACCGACGCGGGCGCCGGACGGGTGGCGCGACGGGCGGGGCTTGCGGCCGCGGCATTGACCGAGATCGGGATGCCGGTCGCCGAGATCGGCCCGCCGCCCGCGACCGACCTGGACGCGGCCCTCGCGCGGCTCCTGTGGGGCGCGCTCTCACTCCAGCGCCTC
Organism: uncultured Solirubrobacteraceae bacterium; assembly: GCA_963838655.1. Lineage (GTDB taxonomy): Bacteria > Actinomycetota > Thermoleophilia > Solirubrobacterales > Solirubrobacteraceae > DASSUW01. Next base: position 136,660 of record CAWIRW010000012.1, read on the forward strand.
ACGCTGGCGCTGGCCGCCGCCCGAGGCGTCAACCCCGACCTGATCCGCCGCGAGGAACCGGCCTGGCGGCGGGCCGGCGACGTCGCCGAGGGCGCGGGCGACTGGTAGCACGCGTCTCCGCGGGAACGTCAACGGCGGCATTGAGGGGTGGGACGGGAGGGAGCATTTCGTCCACTTCACGCGGTTCTCGTTCGTGAGGTGGACGAAGTGCTGGCTATAGGGGAACAAGGTCCACCTCACGAGCGGGAGCGCGGCGAAGTGGACGAAATGCTCCCTCACCACCGCCCGAATCCCTCGCTCTCCCTACCCAGCCGCAGTTGACGTTCGCGACGAGCCCTACGCGGCAGCGGCGGAGAGCGCGGCTCGGGCCTCGGGCGGGGCCGGAAGCGCCGCCGAGGGCGGTGCGACGTCGAGGTAGTGCCGGAACGCCCACGCGGACAAGCGGCGGTGGCCGAAGGTGCGCACGAGGCCGTCCATGACCGGCCCGTGGAGTCGCGGCACCGACTGCTGCGCGGCGTACATGCACGCGAACGGCAGCGAGTGGCCGGCCGAGAACTCGTCGTAGCGGCGCAGCGCGTCGCCGGCGCCCTGGCGCCCGTCGAGCACCGCCCGCAGCTCGCGCCCGCAGTACACGCCGAAGTACGAGCGCGGTGCGGATCCCCTCGGCGGTCATCGGCAGGCAGTGACCCGCCGAGTCGCCGACGAAGAACACGCCGTCGCCCGTCGCCGGCCGCAGCCGGTGGGGGATCCAGTTGCCCTGGAAGCGCACCGCCTCGGCGGACACGTCGGCGGCCAGCGCCAGGGTCGGATCCTTGACGTGGATGAGGGGGTCGAAGGAGCCGACGCCGATCCGCAGCTCGTCGCGGGCCGGAAACGACCAGCCGTAGCCGGGGCCGACATAGCGGCGGTCGAGCCACAGCTCGAGATCGTCGCCGCGGCCGTCCGGGTGCACCTCCAGCCCGCGGGAGAGAGGCGCGTCGGGCGGCTGCACGTTGTCGGCAGCGCCGAGCACCCGTCGCCAGCCGAGCGCGTCGACGATCAGCGGCGCGCTGACGTCGCCGCGGTCAGTGTGCACGATGTTGCCGGTCCGCCCGTTGACCTTTGCGGTCTCGAACTCGGCGCCGCCGGACTGCTCCCACAGCAGCGCGCACAGCGTCCGGTAGTCGAAGGTCGAGAACGTCCACGGGAGCGGCCAGCGGCGGCTCACCCGCGGGGTGTGCACGAGCAGCGAGCCGAACGTCTGCCGGATGGAGGCCTCGAGGCCCAGGTTCACCAACCACTCGGTGGGTGCCGCGCACGCGGAGGTCTGGCGCTCGCCGATCTCGTAGCGGTCCAGCACGAGCACCCGAGCGCGGGTCGCACGCAGCTCGCGCGCCACCGCCAGTCCGGCGAAGGAAGCCCCGCAGATCAGGACGTCGGAGGAGGCGCCGGAAGGGAAGGAAGTCCGCTCAGCACCGCGCTTCGTTGCACGTACGGGCATAGAGTCGGGCCGCTACAGTATCTGGCCGCCAATGGAAGCCACACTGACCCCTCCCACCGACACCGACGCAAAGGTCGTCGAGGGCTCCGACGGGATGCTCCTCGAGATCGACGGCCAGATCGTTCCGAACTATGACGCCACGATCGTTCCCTTCGACGAGGGCGACGTCGTCACGGGCAAGGTGGTGCGGATCGACAAGGACGAGGTCCTCGTCGACATCGGGTACAAGAGCGAGGGCGTCATCCCCTCCGGCGAGCTGTCGATCCGCAAGTCGGTCGACACTTCGGAGGAGGTCGAGATCGGCGAGGAGGTCGACGCGCTGGTCCTCACCAAGGAGGACCAGGACGGCCGGCTGATCCTGTCCAAGAAGCGCGCTCGCTTCGAGCGTGCCTGGCGCCGCATCGAGGCCGCCGCCGAGTCCGGCGAGCCGGTCATCGGCGCGGTGATCGAGGTCGTCAAGGGCGGCCTGATCATCGACCTCGGGGTGCGCGGCTTCCTGCCCGCCTCGCTGGTCGACATCCGGCGCGTGCCGAACCTCGACGAGTACCTCGGCCAGAACATCCAGTGCAAGGTGATCGAGCTCAACCGCTCGCGCAACAACGTGGTGCTCTCGCGCCGCGCGGTGCTGGAGGAGGAGCGCAAGGAGCAGCGCCAGGCGATCCTCGAGCGGCTGCAGCCGGGGCTGATCATCGAGGGCCAGATCTCCAACATCGTCGACTTCGGCGCGTTCGTCGACCTCGACGGCATCGACGGCCTGATCCACATCTCCGAGCTCTCGTGGTCGCACGTCAACCACCCGAGCGAGATCCTCTCGATCGGCGACACCGTGCAGGTCAAGGTGCTCGACATCGATCGCGACCGCCAGCGCATCTCCCTAGGCCTGAAGCAGACCCAGGAGGATCCGTGGCAGCGCGTGGTCGACACCTACCACGTCGGTGACGAGCTCGAGGGCACGGTCACCAAGGTCGTGGCGTTCGGCGCGTTCGTCGAGATCCTGGAGGGCGTCGAGGGGCTCGTGCACATCTCCGAGCTCGCCCAGCAGCACGTCGAGAACCCGCGCGAGATCGTGCAGCCGGGCGACGAGGTGAAGGTCAAGATCCTCGAGATCGACTCCGAGCGCCGCCGCCTCTCGCTCTCGATCAAGCGCGTCGAGGGCCAGGTGCTCGAGCGCCGCTCGGTGGCCGACGCCGACCTCGAGAACGTGCCCGAGCTGGGGCTGTCGGAGGACGTGTTCGCCGCGCAGGGCGAGGAGCCCACCGACGAGCCGGCCGCAGAGGTCGCCGACGAGCCCGCCGCCGAGGCCACGGATGAGCCCGCCGCTGAGGTCGCGGACGAGCCGGCCGCCGAGGTTGCGGACGAGCCGGCCGCCGAGGTTGCGGAGGAGCCGGCCGTGGAGGCCGAGCCCGAGCCGGCGGCCGAAGACACGCCGACCGAGGACGAGCAGAACACCTGAGCGGGCCGCCGTTCGTCGCGCTGACGGGCGGGATCGGGGCCGGGAAGTCGGCGGCCCTGGCGGCTCTCGGTCGCCTCGGCGCGGCGACCCTGTCCGCCGACGCGGTCGTGCACGAGCTCTACCGCGACCCCGAGGTGCGGGCCGCGGTGGTCTCGCGCTGGGGCGCCGAGGTTGCGCCCGAAGGCGAGATCGATCGCGCCGCGGTGGCCCGCCGCGCGTTCGCGAGCCCTGCCGATCGCGAGTGGCTCGAAGGCCTGCTGTGGCCGCGCGTGCGGGAGCGGGTCGCCGGCTGGCGCGCCGCCGAGGCGGCCCGCCGGCCCGCTCCGCCGGCGCTCGTGGTCGAGGTGCCGCTGCTGTTCGAGAGCGGGGGAGAGACCGCCTACGATGTGACGATCGCGATCGTCGCCGACGACCACGTGCGCGCCGCCCGGGCGGCCGCGCGCGGCCACGAGGCGGTCGACGAGCGCGCCGCGCGCCAGCTCTCCCAGCAGGAGAAGGCGCAACGTGCGACGTATGCCGTCGAGAACTCCGGCACGATCGCGGAGCTGGAAGCGAAACTGTCGTCCGTCCTTGGCAAGCTGACACCGTGAGCGCTACCGCCCAAGCCCGAACCTCGCCCCGCCGCCGCCCGCGTACGCGCAGGCGCGTCGGGCGGCGCCGGCTCGTGCTGCTCGCAGCCGTGGTCGTGTCGGCGATCGTGGCCACCGCGGTGCTCTCGCCCTGGGCGGACAAGGCGGTCAAGGAGGTCACGCTCCCGCTGCGGCACGACGACGTGATCCGCCAGCAGGCCGGCGACAAGCAGCTCGACCCCGCGCTGATCGCCGGGGTCATCTACGTCGAGTCGCGCTTCCGCGACCAGACGTCGCACGCCGGCGCCAAGGGCCTGATGCAGCTGATGCCCGAGACCGCGGCCTACATCGCCACCAAGTCCGGCGGGACCGAGTTCGTGCAGGGTGACCTGGCCGACCCGCAGATCAACATCTCCTACGGCTCGTGGTACCTGCGCTACCTGCAGGAGAAGTACCACGGCAACGTCCTTCTCACCCTCGCCGCCTACAACGCCGGCGAGGGCAAGGTCGACGAGTGGTGGCGGGAAGCGGCCGCCCGCGGCGATCACTTCCGCGCGCGCGACATCCCGTTCGCCGAGACCCGCGAGTACGTCTCGCGCGTCCAGGACGCGAGGCGGGCGTACCGCCGCGAGTACGCCCGCGAGCTCGGGCTCTAGGGGTGCCCAACGGGACATCGCACCACACGGAATGGCCCGTTGGGCGGGGGTGGGCGGGGTTCCTAGTCCCTTATCGTTCCGGGCGACGGGGAGGGAGCGGCCGCCGGCGGTCGCGGGCGACGCGGTGGTTGTGCTCGGATGTGCGGTGCGCCGGGCGCTCCGGCTCCGGTTCCGGGGGCGGGACGGCCGCCGCCTGGCGGTCGCGATCCTCGGCCCGGCCGACGAGGTAGAACGCGTACGAGACGGCCAGCACGGCGAGCAGGCCGATGCCGGCGAGCAGGGCGGCGACGAGCGTCGTGGACATCCTCGGTCGAGAGTAGACCACCGTCAGCCGACGCTGGCCGCGACCGAGCCGCCACACAGGCGGACGAAGCCCGGCGTGCAAAGCACCCGCTCGCCGATCACCGTCATCGCCTCGTAGCCGTCGAGCCTGGCGGTCCACGCCGGGCCGGCGGCGCCCATGGCGAACGCTGCTGTTGCGTAGGCGTCGGCGGTCGCCAGGTCCGGCCCGACGACGGTCACCGACAGCGCGCCACGGGCCGCGCGCCGCGCATGCGGGTCGATCACGTGTGCGCCGCGCTCATACGCGCCCGAGGTGGCCACGGCGGCGTCGTGCACGGTGAGCGCCGCCGCCAGCCGGCGGCGCCGGTGCGGGTGGCGGATGCCGACGCGCCACGGCCCGTCTCGCGCCACCAGGTCGCCTCCCGCGCTGATGCAGAAGCGTTGCTCGCCGGAGGCGTCGAGCAGCGCCGCCGCCCGGTCGACCGCCCAGCCCTTGACGAGGCCGGACGGATCGAGCCGGCCGCCGGCGCGCGCGTCGAAGTACCCGCCGGTCTCGTCGCGCAGCCGCTCGCAGCGGGCCAGCACCTCGCGCACCAGCGGGTCGGCATAGGCGAGCGCGAGCTCGCCGCGGTCGAGCCGGCTGATCTCGCTGCCCGGACGGTACGTGCTGAACAGCGCGTCCACCCGTCGAAGCCAGCCGAACACGGCCTTCGCGGCCTCGGCGCCGACCCCGGAGACCGTCACCGGCATTCCCATGATTCGTGCGTCAGCCACGTCGGGCCTCGCGAATCGCCGCCCGCAGCGACTCGATCCAGCTCTCGCTCGTGGACGTGGCGCCCGACACGACGTCGATGTCGGCGCTGCCCGCACGCAGCGCCTCCTCGCGCAGGATCGGCTCCGCGCGGGCGTTGAGGGCCTCGGTGTGCGGGCCGTCGCCGCTCAGCGCGATCGTCTCGACGCCCGTCAGCCGCCCCTTGGTCACCGTCGCGCGCACCTGGATGACCGAGAACGGCGTCGCGACCACCGGGCCCGTCGCCGGTCTTCGATCCCGGAGGCGGCGTCGCGGTGGGGCGCTCGATCGCCCGCGGCGTGGCGATCGGCCGCAGGGCGGAGTTCGGGTTCAGCGTCACCGGCGGCTCGGTGTCGAACGCGGCGAGGAGTACGACGGCCACCACGGTCACCACGAGGGCGGGCAGGGCGCGGCGCATCAGAGGGCGAACCGCTCCGTGAAGATGTGCCGCCGCGGGACGCCCGTGCGCCCGAGGCTCGCGCGCGTCGCCTCCGTCATCGCCGGCGGCCCGCACACGTACACGTCGCGCGTTGCGATGTCCGGCACCAGCCGCAGGAGGTGCTCGGAGGAGAGGAAGTCGCCGTCGCGGTGGTCGCCCACCACATAGTGGATCTGGGCCCCGCGCCGGCCCGCCAGTTCGTCCAGCTCCGCGCGCAGGATCACGTCGTCCTCCCGCAGCGCCCGGTAGACGACCGCGATGTCGCCCGGCCCGCCGGGCATGTCCTCGAGCAGCGCGCGGATCGGCGTGATGCCGACGCCGCCGGCGATCAGCGCCACCCGCGGCCGCCGCCGCGTGGCCGTGGTGAACGACCCGAACGGGCCCTCGGCGATCACCGGCGTGCCGGGCGGGATCGCACGCAGCGCGGCGGTGTAGTCGCCCACGCCCTTGACCGTGATCCGCAGCCGCTGCCCGTCGGGCGCCGCCGAGAGCGAGAACGGATGCGCCTCCCACCAGCGGTCGCGCGTCAGGAAGCGCCAGGTGAAGAACTGGCCGGTGCGGGCCCGCAGGCGCTCGAGCCGCACGCCCTCGATCTCGATCGAGACGAACCCGGGCGCCTCCTCGACCACGCGCGAGACCCGCAGCCGGTGGCGGAGCGTGCGGGCGAGCGGGACGCCGAGCCGGAAGACGACGATCGCGCCGAGCGTGAAGGCGTACAGCCCGTACCAGTACGCGCGCGCGGCCGGCTCGCCCACGAAGTCGCTCCCGGTGGCGAGCTGGTGACTGAACGCCAGCGCCACGCCGAGGTAGGCGTAGAGATGCACGAAGTACCAGGTCTCGTACCGCAGCCGGCGGCGGACGATCACCGCCGATGTGACCGCGACCGCCACCAGCAGCGCCAGCCCCGCGATCGCCGTGATGACGCCCGGATAGCCGGTGATCAGCCGCCCGATCTCGTCCGCCAGCGAGATCCGGTCGCCGATCGTGTAGCCGGCGGTGACGAGCACGACGTGCGCGCCGAGCAGCGCGATGCAGGCGAAGCCGCCGACGCGGTGCCAGGCCACGAGCCGGTCAAAGCCCACGAGGCGGTCGAGCACCGGCAGCCGCGCCAGCAGCAGGAGCTGCAGGAGCACGAGGTACGCGGCCAGCAGCCCGGCGACCCGGCCGAGCCCGGTGAGCAGGCTCGCGGTGTCGTGGATGTCGCGGATGCCGCCCGGACCCCACAGCCAGACGACGATCCCGGCGTTGGCGACGGCGAGCAGCATCAGGCCCCAGGCGGCGATCCTCCGGCGGCCCGCGCTCACGGCGCCAAGTTTACGTGCGCCGTGTTGCGATCGGCGTAAGATGGCGAGCATGGAGCACGATCGCTTCGACGACGTCGAGGTCCGCTTCCTCCACGACCCGGACGCACCGCAGCTGCCGCCCCGCCGGCGCCGCCGCTGGGTGGCCGCGGCCGCCACGGCCGCGATCGCGGTGGGCGGGTTCGCGGCCGTCGCCTCCGCGGGAGGCGGCTCGTCCGAGGACTCCGCCGCGCCGGCCGCAAAGAAGGATCACCCGCAGGGCGTCTACCAGCACATGCGCCAGGGCAAGCCGTGCGACCGCGAAGGCAAGCGCCTCGACCGCGCTGACCGCGACGAGTCGCGGTTCCGCTACTAGAGCCGCGGCGGGACCCATCCCCCGAGCGCGCGCTCGAGCTCGAGCGCGACCGCCAGCGCGACGTCGTCGCGCCACGGCTTGGCGATCACCTGCACGTCGAGCGGCAACCCTTCGGGTGACGTGCCGCACCGCACCGTGGCCGACGGCCAGCCGGTGAGGCTCGACGGCGTCGTGTAGCTCGTCGGGTCGATCTCGCCTTCAGCCGCGGTCTCGCCGTGGCGCGGGGCGGGGCCGGCGAACACCGGGCAGACGATCACGTCGAAGCGCTCGCCCCAGCCCAGCAGCTCGCTCCGGAAGGCGTCCCAGCGGCGCAGGATGTCGTACAGCTCGCCGGCGCTCACCCCCTCGCCGTACGAGCGCCAGATCTCGATCGTCAGCTCGTGCCCGCCGCCGGGATGGCGGGCTTCGGACACCGCCGCGCCCGCCGCCCGCAGCACGTCGGCCGCGCTCTCGACCATCGCCACGGTCTCGCTCGTGGGAGAGGCGAGGCCGTTCTCGGCCGAAGCCGCAACGCGCAGCCCGCGCAGCTCGACGGCCACGGGATCGCCGAGCGGCACCGGCGGCGTGCCGCCGTCGCGCCCGTCCGGGCCGGCGAGCACGCGCAGGAGCAGCGCGACGTCGGCGACCGTGCGCGCCAGCGGGCCCACCTGCGTGCGCGGGTCGCCGAGCGCGCCGATCTGCCCGAGGTCATCGAGCACGCCGGTGACCGGCACGAGCCCAGCCGTCGGCTTGATCGACGCCAGCCCGCAGAAGTGCGCGGGCAGCCGCACGCTGGCGCCGGAGTCGGTGCCCACGCCGCACGGCGACAGGCCAGCCGCGATCGCCGCCGCCTCTCCGCCGCTGCTGCCGCCCGGCGTCCGCTCGAGGTCCCACGGGTTGTTGGTGCGGCCGTAGACGTCGTTGTCGGTCTCGATCCCGCCGCCGTACAGGGGGCAGTTGGTCTTGCCGAGCAGGATGCCGCCGGCGCCGCGCAGTCGCGCCACCGCGGTAGCGTCGACATCGGGCACGACGCCGACGCGCTCCGGCGCCCCGATCGCCATCGCGAGCCCCGCCGCCGAGAGGTTGTCCTTGGCGGTGAAGGGCACGCCGTGCAGCGGACCACCACCCGAGGCGGCGTCGGCCGCCGCGGCGTGCGCCAGCGCACGGTCGCCGTCGACCTGCACGATCGCGTTGACGGCCTCGCCGACCGCCTCGATCCGGCGCAGGTGCGCGGTGACGACCTCGACGGCCGAGACCTCGCGGTCCCGGACCAGGGCGGCCAGCTCTTCAGCCGGCCGCCCGGTGAGGTCGCGGGTGAGGCTCAGCCCTTGACGGCTCCCGCCGTCAGGCCGGCCACGATGCGCTTCTGGAACAGCAGCACGAGCAGGATCAGCGGGATCGAGATGACCACCGCCGCCGCCGACTGCGTGCCGAACGGGACCTCGAACTGCGAGGAGCCCGTGAACTGCGAGATCGCCACCGGCGTCGTCCTCGCCTCACGCGACGAGGTCAGGGTGAGGGCCAGCAGGAACTCGTTCCAGGCGGCGATGAAGGCGAGGATCGCCGTCGTCGCGAGCCCTGGGGCGGCGAGCGGGACGATCACCTTGCGGAACGCCTGGAAGTTCGTCGCCCCGTCCACCAGCGCCGCCTCCTCGAGGTCCCTCGGGATCTCGCGGAAGAACGACACCAGGATGTAGATCGAGAGCGGAAGCGCGAAGGTCAGGTACGGGATCACCAGACCGATCAGCGTGTTGTAGAGGCCGACGTCCGACCACAGCCGGAACAGCGGCGCGGCGATCGCGATCTGCGGGAACGTCGAGATCGAGAGCACGATGCCCAGCAGCGCGAACTTGAAGCCCATCTTCAGACGAGCGAGCGCGTACGCGCAGAAGGAGCCCACGATCACGCCCAGGAACGTGGTCGTGAGGGCCACGATCGCGCTGTTGCCGAGCGAGCGGACGAAGTCGTCGTTCTCGAAGATCGACTTGTAGTTGTTCAGCGTCGGGTTGGGCGGGATGATGTCCGCGTTGGACAGGTCCGGCCCCGACTTGAGCGAGATGGCGACCAGCCAGTAGAAGGGGAACAGGCAGAAGATCACCACGCCCGCGGCGGCGGCGTAGATCCACCACGGCGGTCCCGGCGCCTTCGGGCCCTTCTTCTTGGCGGCGACGTCGGCCTGTGCGCCGGCGGCTGCGGTTGCGGCTCCCATGGCTACCGGTCCTCAGTCATGCCGCGGATGTTGCCGCCGACGAAGCGGATGTACGCGAACGACACCGCCATCACGAGGATGAACGTGATGATCGAGAGCGCCGCCCCCTCGCCGTACAGGCGATTCTCCTGGAACGTTCGCTGTGCGATCAGCGACATCGTCGTCGTGCCGTTGGCTCCGTTGGTGAGCACCTTCGGTAGGTCGAAGGCCCGCAACGCGTCAAGCGTGCGGAAGATGAGCGCGACGAGCAGCGCCGGCATCAGCAGCGGGAGCGTGATCCGCCTGAACCGCTGCCATGTCGTGGCGCCGTCGACCTTCGCCGCCTCGTAGATCTCTCCAGGGATGACCTGGAGGCCGGCCAGCAGCAGCAGCGCCATGAACGGCGCCGTCTTCCACACGTCGGCCAGGATCATCACGATCAGTGCTTGCGGCTCCTCCCCGAGCCAGACGGTGTTGGTCCCGAGGATCGTGTTGACGAACCCCAGGTTCGGATCGACCATCGTCTTCCACATGATCGCGGTGACCACGGTGAGCACGGCCCACGGCACCAGCACCACGGTGCGGAGCAGGCCCTGCCCCTTGAAAGCGGTCGCCATGATCAGCGCCATCACGAGGCCGATCACCGTTTCGAGGAACACCGACGTCACCGAGTAGATGAGCGTGACGTAGATGGACTTCCGGAACTCCGGATCCTCGAACGCGTCGATGTAGTTGCCCAGCCCGGCCGGCGATGCCCAGCGGGAAAGTCCCGCCTCGATGAGGCTGTACTCGTGGAGCGAGAGCCAGATCGCGTAGACGATCGGGTACACCGCCACGAGCGCGATCAGCAGCATCGAGGGTGCTGTCATCAGCCACGCGAGCCGGCGCTCGGGGATACCCCGCGAGCGCCGGATCTGCGTGCCGGCTTGTACTGAAGCCGCGTCAGCCATGATCGATCAGAACGTCTCCAGCGCCGCCTGCATCTCGGTCTGCGCCGTCTTCAGCGCATCCTCCGGTGAGACCCGGCCCGCGAGTGCCTCGTTGACGTTCTTGTAGATCGCCTGCGAGACCTGCGGGTAGACCGGCGAGACGGGCCGCGAGTTGGCCTGCGAGATGGCGTCCCGCAGCTGCGTCGCGAACTCGTACTTCTTCTGGATGGCGGGATCGTCGTAGGTCGCCGTCAGCGTCGAGGACTGCGAGAAGTCCAGCAGCTGGCGCTTCTGGTTCTCGGGGCCCGTGACGTAGTCGATCCACTTCAGCGCTCCGCCGGGGTTGTCCGAGTACACGGACACGACCTGGTTGTGGCCGCCGAGGATGCCGGCCGTGCCGCCGCCCTCGAACTCCGGGAACGGAGCCACGCTGAACTTGCCCTTGACCTTCGGGGCCTTCTGGCCGAGCGCGTACGCGTACGGCCAGTTGCGCATGAACGTCGCGCGGCCGGACTCGAAGTAGCGCCGGGACTCCTCCTCCATGTAGGTCGTGACGCCGTTGGCGGCGACGCCGTCCTTGATGCCGTCGACCATCAGCTGCAGGGCAGAGACGTTCTCCGGCGAGTTGATGACCGAGGTCTTGCCGTCCTCGGACAGCACCTGGCCGCCGGCGGCGAACGCCAGCTCGAGGAAGTCGCACGTCAGGCCCTCGTACGGCGCGCCCTGGTAGACGATGCCGTCGTTCTGGCCGGCGACCTCATAGACCTCCTGCCACGTGGCCGGGAACTCGTCGACCTGGTCGGTCCGGTAGTACATGAACGCCGCGTCCGTCTGCTGCGGCATGCCCCAGATCTTGTCCTCGTAGGTCACGGTCTCGAGCGTGGCCTCGATGATCTCGTCCTTGCGGGCCTCGACGTACGGCGTCATGTCGTACAGCCAGCCCTGCGACGCGAACTCCGCGGTCCAGATCACGTCGGCGGAGAAGACGTCGCACTCGCCCGACTTGGCCTCCTGGCGCTGGACGAACTGCGTGCGCTGCTCGTCGGCCGAGGTCGAGAACTCGATCAGGTTGACGGTCACGCCGTTGCTCTGGGCGTTGAACTCCTTGACCGCCAAGGTGATGTCGCCGGCCGTGTCCTTGCCCTGGCAGACGTTGATCTCGCCCTTGGCGTTCTCCATCGACGCCGGGTCGATCGCCTTGCCGCTGTCGGCGGTACCGCCACCGCCACCACCTCCGTCATCATCATCGCCGCCGCACGCGGCGACGAACGCAGCGCATGCGAGCGCCGCGCACAACATGTACAGCAATCTCCTGGACAAGAGCTCCCCCTCAGTCCGAATGGGTTGGATCAGGAACGTACCCTCAAGCCTTCCTGGCGCGATTCCCTGGGGCGGTCCGTGCCCCAAGCCTCTCGATTTCGAGCTGCACGACCACGGTTCTTACCGCACGCGCCGGTTGTGTGTCGGACGACCAGCCTGACCGGCAGTTGCCGTCCGTGAATGCGGCTGCCCTCGAGGGCGGCCAATAGCATCTCGGCGCCGCACGCGCCGCTCTCCTCGAGCGGCTGCGCGACAGTGGTAAGACCCGCGTGGCGGGCCAGCTCGATGTCGTCGTAGCCGACGACCGACAGGTCGCCGGGAACGTTTGCTCCGAGCGCCTCGGCCGCCTCCAGGGCACCCACGGCCTGGGTGTCGGAGGCGGCGAAGACGGCGGTCGGCGGGTTCGGGCGGTCGAGCGCCTCGCTGGTCAGCGCCGCGGCCGCCGCCTGCGCGTGGGGGCCCCGGAGGACCAGCGCGGGGTCGGCCTCGATGCCGGCGTCGGCGAGCGCGGCCTCGTAGCCGGCACGCCGCCGCGCGCTCGAAGTGAAGCCGTGGTAGTTGTGCTCGAAATCCCCGAGGAAGGCGATTCGCCGGTGCCCGCGCTCGATCAGGTGCTCGGTCGCCAGGCGCCCGCCGGCCTCGTCGTCGGTGTGGACGGCGGGGAGCGCGGCGTGCGGGTGGTCGACGAGCACCACCGGTACGCCGGCGTCCGCGAAGCGCGCCAGATCGTCGTCCGGGGGGCAGAGCGAGATCGACAGCAGCGCGTCCAGCCCGCCGCCGGCCGAGAGCCGGCGGAAGTAGTCGGCCTCCTCGCCCGGCCGCTCCACGTCGAACAGGACGAGCTGGTAGCCGGCACCCGCGAGCACGCGCGACACGCCGCGCAGGCGCTCCATCACCGACGGGCGCGTGAAGAAGGGGGCGACGACGGCGACGGCCAGGCTGCGGCCGGTCGACAGCGCGCGGGCGGCGGCGTTCGGCGCGTAGCCGAGCTGCTCGATCGCGTCGAGCACGCGCGCGCGCGTCTTCTCGCGAACGGCAGGGGAGCCGTTCAGGACGCGGGAGACGGTTGCGACTCCCACTCCGGCCTGCTTTGCGACCTCAGCGATGGTCACCACCGCGCGACTCGCCCTCTCCTCCGTGGAACCGCTTCCATCGAACCATGACGGACCGTGTCCGTCAATGACGGCAGCCTACATCCCGGTTCGTATCCTGGGACGCCATGTCGTGGTGGAAGGACGGCGTCCTGTACCAGATCTATCCCCGCTCCTACGCGGATTCCGACGGCGACGGCGTCGGCGACCTGCGTGGCGTGATCGAGCGCCTCGACCACCTCGAGTGGCTCGGGGTGGACGGCATCTGGCTCAACCCCACGATGCCGTCGCCGAACGAGGACTGGGGCTACGACGTCGCCGACTACTGCGCCGTGCATCCCGAGCTCGGCACGCTCGAGGATCTCGACGAGCTGATCGCGCAGGCCGGCCGCCGCGGCATCCGCGTGCTGCTCGACCTCGTCCCGAACCACACCAGCGACCGCCACCCGTGGTTCCGGGATGCGCTGGTCGGCCGCGACGCGCGGTTCCGCGACTTCTACGTGTGGGCCGACCCGGCGGCCGGCGGGGGTCCGCCGAACAACTGGCTCTCGAACTTCGGCGGCTCGGCGTGGACGCTCGACGAGCGTTCCGGCCAGTACTACCTCAACAACTTCCTGCCGTCGCAGCCGGACCTCAACTGGTGGAACCCCGAAGTGCGCGAGGCGTTCGACGACGTGCTGCGCTTCTGGTACGAGCGCGGCGTGGCGGGGTTCCGGATCGACGTCTGCCACGCGATCGTCAAGGACAGCGAGCTGCGCGACGACCCCGCGGCCACGCCCGACGACCATCCCAAGGTCCGCGAGCGGGGGCTGCGCCAGGTGTTCTCCATGAACCGGCCCGAGGTCCACGACGTGCTGAGGCGCTGGCGCACGCTGTCGTCGAACGGGCACATCCTCGTGGGGGAGACCTACGTGCTGGAGCTCGACCAGCTGATCCCGTACTACGGCACCGGCGAGGACGAGCTGCACCTGGCGTTCAACTTCCTGTTCGTGCACGCGGAGCTCGACGCCGCCGAGCTGCGCACGATCGTCGAGGCGGTCGAGGCCAAGCTGCCGGCCGGCGCGTGGCCGGTGTGGACCGGCTCCAACCACGACGCCGGGCGGCTCGTGACGCGCTGGGCCGGCGGTGACGAGGCGCGCGCCCGAGCCGCGCTGCTGATGCTGCTCGCGCTGCGCGGGACGGCGTTCCTGTACTACGGCGACGAGATCGGGATGCCGGACGTGCCGCTCGACCCTTCGCTGGCGCTCGACCCCGTGCCCCACCGCACGGGCGACCCGAGTCGCAACCGCGACGAGTGCCGCACGCCGATGCAGTGGAGCGCGGGCCCAGGCGCCGGCTTCACCGCCAACGGGAGCAGCTGGCTGCCGATCGGCGACGCCGCCGCGGTGAACGTGGAGGCCCAGCGCGAGGATCCAGGCTCGACGCTGCACCTCGTGCGCGACCTGATCGCACTGCGGCGCTCGCGAAGCTGACCTGCGGGACGGCGCGTACGCGACGCTGCCCGCGCCCGACGGCGCCTGGGCGTGGCGGCGAGGCGAGAGCATCGCCGTCGCGCTCAACCTCTCGGACGCGCACGTGGAGGTCGGCGGCGTTGACGGGCGGGTGCTGGTGGCGACCGATCGCTCGCAGGACGGGAAGGTGGTCGAGGGACCGCTGACCCTGGCGCCGTGGACCGGTGCCATCATCGCCCTCGATGGCTGAGGTCCCGGAGCTCGAGCCGCTGCTGTCGCGCGAGGGGTGGCCGTACGCGTCGGCGCCGCCGGTGGAGCCGGGCGATCCGGGTCGCTTCCACGCGCTGTTCGGCCGCGACTCCCTGATCACCGCGCTGCAGGTGTTGCCCGCGCGGCCGGACGTGGCGCGGGCCGCGCTGCGCGCGCTGGCCGAGCGGCAGGGGCGGCGCGACGACGTCCGCACGCTCGAGGCGCCGGGCAAGATCGGCCACGAGTTCCGCGACAACGTCCCGGAGCCGATCGCCGCGGCGGGCTGGCCGGGCGACGGCCCGTTCAGCTACTACGGCACGGCCGACGCCAGCTCGTGGTTCCTCGTCGTGCTGGCGGCGACCGGCGACGCCGCGCTCGCGGCCGAGCTGGAGCCGGCGTGGCGGGCGGCAGGGGAGTGGCTGGCGGGCGCGCTCGACGACGGCGGCGGGCTCGTGCGGCACCGCCCGGGCGAGTGGCCGGGGCTGACCCAGCAGGGCTGGCGCGACGCGATCGACCCGAGCAACCCGGCGGAGGGCGGCGGCGGCTATCTGCGGCCGGACGGCAGCGTGCCCGCGCCGCCGCTCGCCGACGCCGACTCCCAGGCGGCGGCCCACGCCGCATTGCAGGCGCTCGCCGGCCTCGATCCCGGCGGCGGCTGGGGCGAGCGGGCGGACGCGCTGCGGGCGCGGCTGTCCGGCGACTTCGTGCCCGACGTGATGGCCCTGGAGGAGGGCGACCTGCCGGTTCGCGGGGCGGGCTCGCAGCTCGGGTGGCTGCTGTGGGCGGCAGCGCTCGAGCCGGCCGCGCGCGAGGCCGCCGCCGAGCGGCTGTGCGCGCCCGACATCCTCACCGACTTCGGCCTGCGCACACTCTCCAGCGACTCGCCGGTCTTCGACCCGCACGCGCTACCACCGCGGCTCGGTATGGCCGTTCGACTCCTGGCTGGGCTACGGGGGCCTACGGGCCGCCGGCCGGGCTGAGGAGGCCGACCGTGTACGCGTGGGCGTACTGGCCGCGCTCGACCGGCTCGGCCGGGCGCCCGAGCTGTACGCCGTCGGGACCGACGGCGAGGTCGAGCCGATCGCGCTCTCCAACCGCGTGCAGGCGTGGACTATCGGCGCGCGGTGGGCTTTAGAGCACGAGTGGGATGGGCGAACGTCCGCCTGAGCACCCGCCCCTCCCAGGGACCGAGCGTCAACCGGCCGCCGTCGCCCACCAGCACCGCTGCGTCCGCCCACGCCGCATCGACCTCGGCGCGCACCGTCTCCCCAGAGAAGTTGCCGAGCACGAGCAGCTCGACGTCGTCGAGCCGCCGCGTGAACGCGTAGACGCGCTCGTCGTCCCCCAGCAGCATGTGGAAGTCGCCGTGGGCGACGACCGGCTCGGTGTGGCGGAGCTCGATCAGGCGCCGGTAGTGGTGGAACACCGAGTCGGGGTCGGCGGCCTCGGCCTCGGCGTTGATCTCGACGTGGTTGGGGTTGACCCCCAGCCACGGCGTGCCGGTGGTGAAGCCGGCGTGCTCGGAGGCGTCCCACTGCATCGGCGTGCGCGCGTTGTCGCGGCCCATCGCCTGCAGCGCCGGCCACGACTTCGGCCCCGCCTCGGCGTAGTGGTTGAGCGACTCGATGTCGCGGAGCTCGTCGATCGAGGTGAACGGGTAGTTCGTCATCCCGAGCTCCTCGCCCTGGTAGACGTAGGGCGTCCCGCGGTGCATGTGCAGCACCGTGCCGAGCATCTTGGCCGCCCGCGGGCTGCCGTCGCCGAAGCGCGAGACGACCCGCGGCTGGTCGTGATTGCTGAAGTAGAGGCTGTTCCAGCCGACCTCGGCCAGCCCTTCCTGCCAGCGGTTGAGCGAGGCCTTGAGGTCGGGCAGCCACAGCGGGCGGACGTCGAACTTGCTCGCTCCCTGGTCGAGCTGGACGTGCTCGAACTGGAAGACCATGTCGACCTCCGAGCGCGCGGGGTCGGTGAACAGCTTCGCGTTCTCGAGCGTGACGCCCGGCATCTCGCCGACGGTCAGCAGCTCGGCGTCGCGACCCGCGAACACCTCGCGATGCATCTCCTGCAGGAACTCGTGGATCCGCGGCCCGCACGTGTAGTACCGCGACGCGTTGCCGTCCGGGGCGTCGGGGAGCGCGGGGTCCTTCGAGATCAGGTTGATGACGTCCATGCGGAAGCCGTCGACCCCGCGGTCGAGCCACCACCGCATCATCGTGTAGATCGCCTCGCGGACCTCGGGGTTCTCCCAGTTGAGGTCGGGCTGCTTGCGCGAGAACAGGTGCAGGTAGTACTGGCCCGTTGCGTCGTCGAGCTCCCACGCGGGG
This sequence comes from uncultured Solirubrobacteraceae bacterium, assembly GCA_963838655.1. Taxonomy (GTDB): domain Bacteria; phylum Actinomycetota; class Thermoleophilia; order Solirubrobacterales; family Solirubrobacteraceae; genus DASSUW01. The sequence goes on from CAWIRW010000012.1 coordinate 153,516, forward strand.
CCGGAGAAGAACGAGCGCCAGTCGGTCGGCATGTCTCGCCACCAGTACCAGTCGCGCTTGGGGTTGTCGCGGCTCGAGCGCGACTCGGCGAACCACGGGTGCTCGTCCGACGTGTGGTTGACGACGAGGTCCATCACCAGCCTCATGCCGCGCTCGTGGACTGCAACCAGCAGGGCGTCGAAGTCCGCGAGCGTGCCGAACGTCGGGTCGATGTCCTGGTAGTCGCTGATGTCGTACCCGGCGTCGTCGTGCGGGGAGGGGTAGACGGGCGACAGCCAGACGACGTCGACGCCGAGCCGCGCGAGGTGGTCGAGGCGGCTCGTGATGCCCGCGAGGTCCCCGATCCCGTCACCGTCGGAGTCGGCGAAGCTGCGCGGATAGATCTGGTAGACGACGGCGGTCGTCCACCACGGGACGGCGTTCGGGTCGGGGGACATCGACCCGAACGCTACGTCCCAGGTGGCCTCCCTTGCCTAGCGGGCCTTGACCACGAGGGTCTGGTCGCCCTTCCAGGCCCGCACGCTCACTTCGAGCCCGCGGTTTGTCCGGCGCTCGCGCCACTGCACGCGGCGGCCGTCGAGCTTGACTGAGCGGACGTCGGATCCGCGCGGCAGCGTGTGGCCGATGCGCAGGCGCCGCAGGTCGACCTTGTGGATGTCGACCTTCGTGATGTAGCGGTCGCCGTAGCGCGCGGCCGTCACGTCGGCCGAGCCGTCGCCGAGGCGAATGTCCTTGGCCGCGATCGGGGCGTCGGACGGCAGCTGCGGCACGATCTCCAGCCGGCCGCGACCGAGGTCGGGCCGCACGCCGAAGTGCTGGTTGACGACCGGCCACGCCGTGCCCATGTTGCCCCACGCCTGGATGAACATCGCCCGGCACGTCCAGCAGCGGTCGATGTTCTTGTCGTTGGGTCCGGCCGCATCGAAGTCCGGCGAGGGGACGATCTCCGGCATCGCGCCCGGCATCTCGTCCGGCGTGCCGTTGGTCGCCGGCTGCGAGAACATCGTCTCGATGTTCGCGTCGATGTAGCGCTTCTGCTGCTCGGGGCCGAGGCGGCCGTAGTTGCCCTCGCCGACGGCCTGGATCGCCGTGTTGAGCGTGAAGATCGTCCGCTCACCGGCCCCGATCGGTCCGCCGCCGCAGGCCGTGTGGAAGAGGCCGCGGTTGTACGGCCGCTCGCCGCTGAAGCACGGGGTCTCGTGCAGCGCGAGCGAGCGGTCGCCGTTGGCGAACGCGGCGAGGCCCGGCACCGTGCGGTTGCCGACCTTCAAGATCGCGTCCATCGGCGTGCCCGTGATCCAGTGCTTCTGCTGGATCTTCGTGTTGTTGGGCCCGAGCGAGTCGGCGTACAGGCGCTCGCTCTCCATCCACCACGTGTCCTCGAAGCGGGCGCTGAGGTCGTCGGCACGCTCGCGGGCCCATCCGTAGACGGTCCAGTCGCGCTTCGAGCGCGCCAGGTCCGCGAGGTCGTAGAGCCCGCGGATGTAGTAGACGTTGTTGTCGAGCTTCTCCTCGCCCATGCCCGGGCGCTCGACGTTGCCGAGCCCTCCGAGCCAGCCGTCGTTGTCCGCGTCGAGGTTCGCGGCGACGTACTCCATGTTGCGGACGTTGAAGTCGTACATCTCGTCCCGGAACGAGTCGTCGCCGGTCCAGCGCCACAGCAGGGCGACGATGCTCGGGAACTTGACGGTCTCGTCGGTGTTGCCCGGATCGGTGTTCGAGCCGAACCAGATCGAGCCGTCGGTGACGACCTCGTGCACGAGCTTGCCGGACCCGCTGTTCGCGATCTCGGACACGTCGCGCAGGCCGCGCATGTGGTCCATGGTCGGCTCGAACTGGCCGAGCGCGACGCTGGCGAACGCGGTGTACTCGCCGTCGGTGCCGAACATCCACGGGTAGTCGGGCCAGCCGGCGCCGCGGAAGCGGACGTACGGGACCTCGCCGGCGGGTGCCGGGTACTGGCGGCCCTGGTCGACGTGGCGGACCTCGAGGTCCTCGGCGGCCTGGGTCGAGTCGATCAGATTCTGCTTGCCCCAGTCGATGCCAGCCTGCAGGCGCCGGTCGCCGGGCAGCGAGAGCTTCGTCCAACGGGAGGCGTCCTCACGCGCGTCGACCTTGCGCTCCAGTGCGCGCTCGGGATTCCGCGTCGCCTTGTCGAGCTCCGCGCTCGCCTCGGCGAGGCCCTCGTCGGAGCCGGCGACGGCGATCCACAGAGTCGTCGAGCGCTTGCCCTTGATGTCGACCTCGTAGCGCAGCTGGCCGCCCTTGCCCTTGCCGAACGGGCCGTCGTCGCACAGGCTCGGCATTGGGCCGGGCGCGGGCTCGGTGCCGGTGCACCTGGTGTCGCCCTGGTCGCCGCGGTTGGTGTCCCCGGTGGTGCCGGACACCGGTCGCCGGTCGGAACCGACGAGCGCGGCATAGTCGTGAGGCTCGTAGTTTGGATGGGGCAGCGCGCCCTGGTCGCGGAACACGAGGTTGCGACCGTCGTACGCGGCGGTGTCGGGAAGGTTGTCGGAGGCGTTCGGCGTGACGCCGGTGAAGCCCCACGGGTAGGCGCCCATCAGCTCGGAGTGCGCGTCGACCATCACGGTCGCGGTGCGCTTGCGCTGGCTGGGGTTGGTGAGCTTGAGGCCGAAGAGGACGGCGCGCCCGCCGTCGGCCGCGTAGTCCGTGCGCTGCACGCGCAGGCCGGCGGTGTCCGGGAAGTCCAGCTTCGTGTAGCCCCAGCCGCTGCGAAAGCGGGTGGCAGGTCCGACCCACTGGCCGTCGACGCCGAACCACACGCCGTCGACGAGCTTCAGCGGCGGCGTCCACACGCCGCCCATCTCGCCGGTGATGTGCCAGCCGTTGGCGTAGAACCGGCCGTCCTGGAAGCCGACGGAGTAGGCGCGCTCGCCGGAGACGAGGGCGCGGCGGTCCTGCAGGCGGTCGGCGACGGAGAGCTCGGGCGCAGCGGCGGCTGTCGATGGCGCCAACAACGCCGCCAGCCCCACTCCCCAAGCAACGGCACGTCCTCTGGTGCGCAAGGTGTCCTCCTGTCACTTAAGCGCTTTAGCTGCTATGTGGCACGATACAGGAACTGATGCCCAGCGCAAGCGATTCCGACGCTCCCGGCGCGCGTCCGCGGCCGCGGCGGTTGACGATCGACGACGTCGCCGCGCGCGCGGGGGTCTCGTCCGCGGCGGTCTCGTTCGCGATGAACAACCGCCCCGGCGTGGCCGAGGAGACGCGCGCGCGGATCCTGGCGGCCGCGGAGGAGCTGGGCTGGCGGCCGAGTGCACACGCGCGCGCGCTCACGGAGGCGCGGGCGCGAGCGATCGGGCTGCTGCTCGCCCGACCGATCGCGCAGCTCGAGATCGACCCGTTCTTCGTGCGCTTCCTCGCGGGGGTCGAGCGCGCGCTGGCGCGCACCGACAACGCGCTCGTCCTGCGCGTCATGGACACCGGCGAGCCGGTCGATCTCGGCGCGTACACGCGCCTGGCGGCGTCAGGGCGCGTGGACGGCTTCTTGCTCTGCGACGTCGAGCTCGACGACCCGCGCTTCGACCTGCTCGCGGCGGCCGGCCTTCCGGTCGTCGTAGCCGGGCATCCGGTGTCGCCGTGCCCGTTCCCGTTCGTGGAGACCGAGCACGCCCGTGGGGTGGCCGCGGCGGTCGAGTACCTCGTCGGGCTCGGCCACCGGCACGTCGGGTTCGTCGGCGGCTTCCCCGGTTACGAGTTCGTCCAGGCGCGCCTGAACGTCTTTCGCGCCACGCTCGAGACCGCCGGCCTCGAGCCGGGCCCGGTGGCGTACGCCGACGCCTCCGACCCGAGCGGCGTCGCGGCCACGGCGCGGCTGCTCGAGCAGCGCCCGACGGCGATCGTCTACGGCAGCGACGTGCTGGCCGCGGCCGGCCTCGGCGTCGCGCGCGCGCACGGGCTCGACGTGCCCGGAGACCTCTCGATCACCGGCTTCGACGACTCGCCGCTCGCGGCGCTGGCCGGCCCGCCGGTGACCAGCGTGCGGATCGACTACACGCACTTCGGGGAGGTCGCGGCCGCCACGCTGATCGCGATGATCGCGGGGGAGGACCCGCCGACGTTCGTGCCGGCGCCGCCGGAGCTCGTGGTGCGCGCCTCGACGGCGCCGGTCCGTCCGTAGCGGCGTCTATCGTTCATGGGTCCATGCCGCCTTTCAAGCTTGACGCCGTCTACTCGCCCACCGCCGACCAGCCGAAGGCTGTGGACGGCCTCGTCGACGGCGTCGAGACGGGCGCTCGCGGGGTCACGCTGCTGGGCGCCACGGGGACTGGCAAGACGATGACGATGGCGGCGACGATCGAGCGCCTGCAGCGGCCCGCGCTCGTCCTCGCCCACAACAAGACGCTGGCGGCGCAGCTCTGCAACGAGTTCCGCACGTACTTCCCGCAGAACGCCGTCGAGTACTTCGTCTCCTACTACGACTACTACCAGCCCGAGGCCTACGTCCCGAGCAAGGACCTCTACATCGAGAAGGACTCGGCGATCAACCAGGAGATCGACCGCCTGCGCCACGCCGCCACCGCGGCGCTGTTCGCGCGGCGGGACGTGGTGATCGTCGCCTCGGTGTCCGCGATCTTCGGCCTCGGCTCGCCGGAGACGTACAACGACAACTGCCAGATCCTGCTCAAGGGCGGCGACGTGGATCGGGACGAGCTCCTGCGCAAGCTCGTCTACCTGCAGTACAACCGCAACGACACGGCGCTCGGGCGTGGCACGTTCCGCGTGCGCGGGGACACGCTCGAGGTCTTCCCGGCGTACGCCGAGACCGCCTTCCGGGCACTCCTGTTCGGCGACGAGGTCGAGCGGCTGCAGCACTTCGACCCGCTGACCGGCGAGCTGATCGTGGACGACCTCGAGCACGTCGCGATCTGGCCGGCGACGCACTACAACGTCAAGGAGGGCACGATGGAGCGCGCGGTCGAGGAGATCGGCCGTGAGCTCAACCACCGCACCGCCGAGCTGGAGGCCGAAGGCAAGCTGCTCGAGTCGCACCGCCTGCGCCAGCGCACGCAGTACGACATGGAGATGCTGCGCGAGGTCGGCTTCTGCTCGGGGATCGAGAACTACTCGCGCATCCTCGACGGCCGGCCGCCGGGCGCGCGCCCGTACTGCCTGATCGACTACTTCCCCGAAGACTTCGTGTGCTTCATCGACGAGTCGCACCAGACCGTGCCGCAGCTCGGCGCGATGCATGAGGGCGACCGCTCGCGCAAGACGACGCTGGTGGAGTACGGGTTCCGGCTCCCGAGCGCTCTGGACAACCGGCCGCAGACGTTCGAGGAGTTCCTCTCGATCTCGCCGCAGCTGGTGTTCGTGTCCGCGACCCCGGGACCGTACGAGCGCGCGCACTCGGCGTCGATCGTGGAGCAGATCGTGAGGCCGACCGGGATCGTCGACCCCGAGGTCGAGGTGCGCGAGACGCGCAACCAGATCGACGACCTGATGCGCGAGATCCGCGAGCGCCGCGACCGCAACGAGCGCGTGCTCGTCACCACGTTGACGAAGAAGATGAGTGAGGACCTGACGGACTACCTGCTCGAGATGGGCTTCAAGGTCCGCTACCTGCACTCGGAGGTCGACACGCTGGAGCGGATCCAGATCATCCGCGAGCTGCGGCTGGGGGAGTACGACGTCCTCGTCGGCGTGAACCTGCTGCGCGAGGGCCTCGACCTGCCGGAGGTGTCCCTGGTGGCGATCCTCGACGCCGACAAGGAGGGCTTCCTCCGCGGCGAGACGTCGCTGATTCAGACGATCGGCCGGGCGGCGCGGAACATCGAAGGCAAGGTCCTGATGTACGCCGACAAGCAGACCGAGGCGATGCGCAAGGCGATCGACGAGACCGACCGCCGGCGCGAGATCCAGGTCGCCTACAACCGCGAGCACGGCATCACGCCGGAGACGATCGTCAAGGGCATCTCGGACATCACCGAGTTCCTGATGGGCGAGGGCAAGGTCCCGCGCTCCTCCCGGCGCCGGCGCGAGAAGCGCGTCGACATGGAGCCGCACGAGATCGAGTCCACGATCGTCGAGCTCGAGGAGGAGATGCTCGCGGCCGCCGAGGAGCTGCGGTTCGAGTACGCCGCCAAGCTGCGCGACGAGATCCGCGAGCTGCGGCGGGAGTTGATGGACATCACGGCGCCGCCCGAGCCGGCCGCCGAGGCGTCGTAGCGCCGTCGGCGAACGTCAACGGCGGCTGGGTAGGGCGGCTGGGTGTCGGCCGCTGCGCGGGGAAGTCACGCGCCGTGAGCGAGCGGATCGCGAATCCGTGAAGTTACCCCCGGAAACCGACGCCTAGTTCACGGATTTCGCGAACTATCCCCGATTAGCCGCGGAAACCGCGGCCGATCCGGGATAGTTCGGCGAACCATGTCGAGTTACCCTCGGAAACCGAGGCCAACGCGACATGGTTCGCACCATCGCCAACCACGCCGGCTCCCTCACCTCCTTACCCAGCCGCCGTTGACGTTGTCCCTCACACACGCCCGCGCCACGCCGTTCCAGCGAACATGACCATCGACTGTCGAGCGCGCGTACCGCGCGGTGACCGAGCGCGACGCCGGCCAGGACGGGCGGTTCGTGACGGCCGTCAGGACGACCGGGATCTACTGCCGCCCGAGCTGCCCGGCGCGCACGCCGCTGGCGCGCAACGTGAGCTTCTACGCCACCGCCGACGAGGCTCGCGCCGCGGGCTATCGCGCCTGCCGCCGCTGCCACCCCTAGAGGCGTTCCTCGCCGCCCGCGCGGTGCCGGGGATCGAGGTGGTCGCCGGTGGGAGATACGTCCGGACGGTGCGGCTGGCGCATGGGACTGGGCTGATCGGCGTCGACGGCGCGGAGGTCTCCGACACGCGCGACGAGGCAGCGGCGCGCGCGGCCGCTAAGCGGCTCGCGGGCGCCGACCCGGCGGCTGCCGACGCTCGCCTCGCGCGCGACCCGCAGCTCGGGCCGCTGATCGCCGCCCGGCCCGGACTACGGATGCCCGGCACGGTCGACGGCGGCGAGCTCGCGATCCGCGCCGTGCTCGGGCAGCAGGTCTCGCTCGCCGCCGCCCGCACGCTGGCCGGCCGGCTGGTGGCCGCCGCCGGACAGCCGCTCGACGAGCCCGTCGGGTCGCTCACCCACCTGTGGCCCGAGCCGGCCGCGATCGCAGAGGCGGCCGGCTCGCTGCCGATGCCACGCGCGCGGCAGCGGGCGATCGTCGCGCTGGCGGACGCGCTCGCCGGCGGCCTCCGACTCGAGCCCGGCGGCGACGCCCGCGAGCAGCTTCTCGAGCTTCCCGGCGTCGGACCGTGGACGGCCGAGTACATCGCGATGCGAGCCCACGGCGACCCCGATGCCTGGCTCCCCACGGACATCGGCGTCCGCCACGGGCTCGCGCGCATCGGCGCGACGCCCACCGACGCTGACGGATGGCGCCCCTACCGCACCCACGCCGTCCGCCACCTCTGGGCCATGCTGTAGCGCCGCCGGGACCCCGGTAGCCTCGGCGCGTGGACGTCGACGCCCTCCTCGATTGGTACTCGCGGGTGCGGCGACCGCTGCCGTGGCGGGCGACCCGCGATCCCTACGCGCTGCTCGTCAGCGAGGTGATGCTGCAGCAGACGCAGGCGGCGCGGGTGGTCCCGTACTACGAGGCGTTCCTGGCCCGCTTCCCCGATCCGGCCACGCTCGCGACCGCGCCGCCGCGCGACGTGCTCAAGGCCTGGAGCGGGCTGGGCTACAACCGGCGGGCGCTGGCGCTGCAGGCCGCCGCCCGCGAGGTCGCCGCGAACGGCTGGCCCGTCGATCTCACTCACCTGCCCGGGGTCGGCCCGTACACCGCGGCGGCCGTCGGCTCGTTCGCCTGGGACCGCCAGACCGCCGCCGTGGACACCAACGTCCGCCGCGTGCTCGAGCGCCACGACGGCAGGCCCCGCCTCCCGCGCGAGCTGGCCGAACGCGCGCAGCAACTCCTCCCGCTCGGCAAAGCGGCGACGTTCAACCAGGCGATGATGGAGCTCGGCGCGACCGTCTGCCGCCCGCGCGCGCCGCGCTGCGAGCACTGCCCGGTCGCGCCCGGATGCGCGGCCCACGCTGAGGGCGGCCCGGAGCGGCCGCCGCGCCGCCGCGGCGCCGAGCGGTTCGAGGACACCGACCGTTACGCGCGCGGGCGCGTGCTGGCCGCGCTGGTCAGCGGCACCGCGTGCGAGATCAGCGGCGAGCGCCGCGAGCGCGCCCTCGCGGCCCTCGAGCGCGACGGGCTCGTGATCCGCGACCCCGAACCGCGGATCCCTGACTAGCGCGCTGTGGCCTCGAGCGGGAGCCGTACGCGGAAAGAGGTCGCTCCCGGGTGTGACTCCACCGCCAGAGTGCCGCGGTGGCGCTCCTCGACGATCCGGCGCGCAGTGTCGAGACCGAGGCCGGTCCCGTTGCCGACGCCCTTGGTCGTGAAGAACGGGTCGAAGATGTTGTCGAGCACGTCCGCGGGGATGCCCGGCCCGTCGTCGGCGATCTCGACCACCGCGCAGTCGCCGTCGCGCCGCGTGCTGACCGTGATCGTCCCGCTGCCGCCGAGGGCGTGGATCGCGTTGTCGAGCAGGTTCGTCCACACCTGGTTGAGCTCCGAGCCGCGCACCGTGACCTTGGGCAGCGAGCGGTCGTACTCGCGGCGCACGTCGATCTTCGTCGTCTTGAGTTTGTGGCCGAGCACGACGAGCGTGGTCTCCAGGCCCTCGTGGAGGTCGGTCTCGACGACCCCGCCGCGATCCATGTAGGCGTACGACTTCACGGCGGCCACCAGCTGGCTCATGCGGTCCGTCGACTCGCACAGCTGCGACGCGAGGCCGCGCGCCGTCAGCGAGGCGGCGATCCAGCCCAGCGCGGCGGCCGTCGCCGGGCCGGCCACGGCCTCGAGCCGCTCGAGCCACTCGCGGTCGACGCCCGCGCCGGCGAGCGGCTCGGCCAGCCGCCAGGCCTCGGGCACGCCCAGGTCCTCGAGTGCCTCCAGCAGCTCGTCCTCGGCGTCGGCGGCGTCGAGGCTCGAGAACGGCGTGGCGGCCTCGGAGCGGGCGAGCGCCTCGCGCTGCATCTCCACCAGCTGCACCGCCTCGGCGCGCTCGAGGCCGGCGTCCACGAACGCGCCGATCACGGACGCGAGGACGTCGAGCGTCTCCGTGAGGTCGCTCGCGGCGCGGCGTGCGGCGGCGGCCGGGTTGTTGAGCTCATGAGCGAGCCCGGCGGCCATCTTCCCGAGCCCGGCAAGGCGCTCGCGGTTCTGGGCCATCGCCGTGATGCGGCTCATGACCGGTCGCACCTGGCGAAGGATCCGCCGGTGCACGGGCCGGAACGCGAGCACGAGCTCGAAGAACGGTTCCGCGGGGATCGCCGCGACGCGGACGTCGGTCTCGGCCTGGATGCGCACGCCGACGGCGGTCTCGGTGAGCACGGGGATGGCGCCCATCCAGGTCGGCGCCACGTGCCGGCCGACCGGCTCCAGCCGCCCGTTCTCGACGATCACGGCCTGCATCACGCCGTCGAGCACGAGCAGGAAGTCCTTCGCGTCGTCGTCCTGCTCGACGACGACGTCGCCCGCCGCGAACTCCCGCACGTCGGCGGCCGCCGCCCAGCGCTCGAGGTCGGCGTCCGAGAGCTCCTCGAAGAGGTCGATCCCGCGGAGCTCCGATGGCGCGGGAGCGCTCATGCCGCCGCCAGGTACTCGTGGATCAGCGACACCGCCATCGAGCCCTCGCCGACCGCGCTCGCGACCCGCTTGATCGACCGCGCCCGCACGTCGCCGGCCACGAACACGCCCGGGACCGATGTCTCGAGCAGGTACGGGTCGCGCTTCAAAGGCCAGCCGGCGTTCTGCGCGTCCTGCCCGGCGAGGATGAAGCCACGCTCGTCGCGCCCCACCACGCCCTCGAGCCAGTCCGTCCGCGGCAGCGCGCCGATGAAGACGAAGCAGGCGTCGACGTCCTCGACCGTCTCGGCTCCCTCCGCGGGCGGGCGGGTCCGTATCCGCAGCCGCTCCAGGTGCCCGTCGCCCTCGGCGGCGATCACCTCCGCACCGGTGCGCACCTCGACGTTGCCCAGGCCGGCGATCTGCTCGATCAGGTAGTGAGACATCGAGGCCTCGAGCCCGGCCGCGCGCACCAGCATCGTCACGCGCCCCGCGTAGCGGCTGAAGTAGACCGCCGCCTGGCCCGCCGAGTTGGCGCCGCCGATCACCACCACGTGCTGGTCCGCGCAGGCGCGTGCTTCGGTCAGCGCGGCGCCGTAGTAGACGCCCGAGCCCGTCAGCTCGGCGAAGCCGGGCGCGCCGTGCTGGCGGTACGAGACGCCGGAGGCGATCAGCACGCAGTTGGCGCTCAGCGAGCCGCCGCCGGAGAGGCGCACCACGCGGCCCGAGCCCTCGACCTCGAGCGAGGCCGCGTCCTGCACGGTCAGCAGCTCGGCGCCGAGCCGGCGCGCCTGGTCGGTCGCCCGCCGCGCGAGGTCCGTGCCGCTGAGGCCGGTGGGGAAGCCGAGGTAGTTCTCGATCCGGCTCGACTGCCCGGCCTGGCCGCCAGGCGCCTCGCGCTCGACCATCACCGTCCGCAGGCCCTCGGAGGCGCCGTAGACGGCGGCCGCCAACCCCGCCGGGCCGCCGCCGACGATCACGAGGTCGTAGTGGTCGGAGGCCGGCCGGACAGCGACGCCGAGCCGCTCGGCCAGCTCGAGGACGGTCGGACGCTCGAGCACGCTCCCGTCCTCGAGCAGCGCCACCGGCAGCCGCCCGGCGTCCACGCCCGCCACCGTGAGCAGCTCGCGAGCCTCGCCGTCGCGCTCGACGTCGAGCCAGCGCGCCGGGATCTGGTTGCGGGCGAGGAAGTCGCGCAGGTCGTAGAACTCCTTCGAGAAGCGGTGGCCGATGACGCGGACGCCGCCGGATTCGAGCGCGGCGCCCGACTCCCACGTCGTCAGGAGGTCCTCGATCACCGGGTAGAGCTGCTCCTCGGGCGGATCCCAGGGCTTGAGCAGGTAGTAGTCGAGCGCGACGTCGTTGATCGCCGAGATCGCCGCCTCGGTGTCGGCGTACGCCGTCAGGAGGACGCGCTTGGCCTCGGGCGCGAGCTTGCGCGCCTCGACGAGGTAGTCGGTGCCCGACATGCCGGGCATCCGCTGGTCGGCCACGAGCAGCGCGACCTGGTCGCCCCGGGTGCGCACCTCGCGCAGGATGTCGAGCGCCTCGGCCCCCGATCCGGCCCGCAGGATGCGGTAGCGCTCCCCGAAGCCGCGCCGCAGGTCGCGCGCGACGGCCGCGAGCACCGCGGGCTCGTCGTCGACCGCGAGGATCGCCGGCCGCCGTCGCCGAGCGGCGACGCCTTCCTGCTCGCGCTCGTTGACCGCCACGCTCATCGTCGCCGAACGCTACCGATCGCGCCTGAGGGGCCCGTCCAGAACCCCGCGACGCCCAGGGTCGGGATCTTCCGGACGGACCCCTATCCTGCTGGCGTGGATCGCGACGAGATCGACCGAACGTCCGAGCAGGTGAGGCGGATCCTCGATGCTGCCGAGGTGAGCGCTGAGCAGATCCGCGCCCAGGCGGCGGGTGACGTGGCCCGGCTGGAGCACGCCGCGAGCGACCTGCGGTCGCGGCTTGACGAGCTCGAGCGCGAGCTGGGCGGGATCCTCGAGGCGGTCAGGCGAAGCGGCGAGCGGCTGGCCGAGGGCCTCGCGCGGCTGCACGAGGACGAGGCTCCACGCGACGAGGCCGTGCCCGAGGAGGCCGTGCCCGACGAGGCGGCGCCGCTCGATGGCGACGAGGCGGGCGCGCGCCTGACGGCGCTGAACATGGCGCTCGGCGGTACCCGGCGCGAGGAGACCGCCCGCTACCTGGCCGAGCACTACTCGCTGGCCGATCCCGAGACCCTGCTCGACGACGTGTACGACCGGGCCGGCGGGTGAGCGGAAAGCCGGCCGAGCTCGGGGCCCTCCGACTGCGGATGGCCGAGCTGAGCGACCTCCAGTCGCTCGACCTGCTGCTCTTCTGGGACCAGCAGACGGTGATGCCGCCGGCGGGCGCCGAGGCGCGGGCCGAGCGCGCTGCGACGGTAACGCGGGTGGTGCACGCGCGCGAGAGCGACCCCGCGCTGGGTGCGCTGCTCGAGACGCTGGCGCCGTGGGCGGAGTCTGAGGACCCCGACGCCGACGACGTGCGTCTGGTCGGCTGGGCGCGGCGCGACTTCGAGCGGTCCGTGCGCGTGCCGGTCGAGCTGGCGGCCGACCTCACGCGGGCCAAGGCGCTCGGCCAGCAGGCGTGGCAGGAGGCGCGGGCGGCCAACGACTTCGGGCGCTTCCGCGACGCGCTCGAACACCACGTCGAGCTCCGCCACCGCTATGTCGAGTGCTTCGAGGGCTACGAGCACCCCTACGACGCGCTGCTCGACGACTTCGAGCCCGGTCTCACGACCGCCGAGCTGCGACCGCTGTTCGGAGGCCTGCGGGAGGCGCTGGTCCCGCTCGTCGCCGAGGCTGCCCGGCCCGACGAGCCGCGCAACGGCGGGCTGCTGTACGGCCACTTCGCCGCCGCCGACCAGCACGCAGCGCTGCTCGACGTGCTCGAGGCGGTCGGCTTCGACCCCGACGGCTGGCGGCTGGACCCGACGGTGCACCCGTTCGCGGCGGGGATCGCGCCGCGCGACATCCGCCTGACCACGAAGTTCGACGAGAGCGACCTCGGGGTCGCGCTCTTCTCCGGGCTGCACGAGTTCGGCCACGGGCTGTACGAGTCGGCCACGGCACCCGAGCTGTTCCGCACCTCGCTCGACACCCCTGTGTCGCTGGGCGTCCACGAGTCGCAGAGCCGCATGTGGGAGAACGTGATCGGGCGCTCGCGGCCGTTCTGCGCATGGCTGCTCCCGCGCCTCGAGACATCGCTGCCCGGCGCGTTCGCCGGCGTCGACGCCGACCACCTGTAC